>NZ_JBNPVZ010000003.1:0-1644591 GCF_050434085.1 Paraburkholderia sp. UCT70
CGACGACGCGTTGCGCGACGCGGCCCTCGCAACGGCCGCGTTGACCTCGATCGGTGGCTGCCTGTCGCCGAACGGCGGTTCCACGACGAAGCGGTCTATCACGCCCGGCTCGAACACCAGGCAGCAGGTCGATCCGCCGTACTGGAAAAACCCCAACTCATCGCCCTTTCTGACGCGCTGACCAGGCAACGCCTCGATCATGCACGACGACACGTCCGCCATGCCGACGAACACGCACGCCACCTGCCCCACCGCCGGATCGTCGCACTCGATCACGATCACCGCGCGCGCCGCCAGTGCCGTGATGTAGCCCTGAGAATCGTTGAGGCCGCTCGGGTCTTCGCCTTCGCTATCGGCGGTCGAATAGTAGCTGCCGTCCACCGCGTACGCGCGCGAGATCACGCCACTGACCGGCGCATGCCAGCGGTGGTAGTTGAACGCGCTCAGAAAGGCCTGATACACCGAGCCGCCCTCGAAGCGCCGCGCCAGTCCGCGCTCGCGCGAGCTCAGCATGTCTTCGAGCGAATACGGCTGCGACTTGATCCAGAACGTGTCGCGCAGCTTCACGCCGTGCTGCACGTTGTACGGCGTCGCCTCGCACGCGCTGACGATCAGCTTGTCGTTGTCCGGCTCCTCGATGGGCCGCATGCCGGGACGGAAGCGCCGTGTGAAAAAGTCGTTCCACGACGTAAAGCCCCAATACGGTTGCTCGGGATCGCACACGAATTGCGCGAGGCCGATCCGTTTGTCGGCCTCAGGGCTGAACCAGCCGTCGGGCGACGACGTATTTAAATGCGCGCGTGAATGCGGGCCGCTCAGGAAGCCACACCAGCAGTTCAGCACGTGCTTGAGTTGCGCGTTGAGCGCCGGGTCGCGAAACAGCGCATAGCCGGACGGCATGCACATCGGCCAGTCGAGCACCGCGTTCAGCGGACAATGAATCAGATCCGATTCGCTGAACGGCGGCGCGTAGGTCATCAGGTAATCGACGATCGTCATCAGCTCGTCGATCGATGTATAGCCGAGCACGTAGCCCGCCTGTTGCGCCTGAATGATGGCCCGCGTCATATCCATGCGCAGCACCGGATCGCCTTCGATCAGCGCCGCGAGTTCTTCAACGGCACGCGTGCGTGGCGCCGTGCGCGCACGTTCGCGTGCTTTGGCGACCAGCATGGTCCGGTAGCGCGTGAGATGCGCTTCCTCGCGCGGCAGCCATCCTCCAAGCCGCCGCCGTTGCGTGCGCGGGCTCGCCACTTCGTCGTTCGTCATGCTTCGCCCTTCTTAAGTGAATTGCGGATCATTTGGCGCGCGGAGTGCCGAGGCTTTCGCCCGGTTCCTTGCGCCCGCCGCGGATCTGCTCGACGCAACTCGCGACGGCTTCGGCCGCGTTGGCCACTTCCTGCTGCACGTCCTCGTCGCGATCGAGCGATTCATGGCTGGTCGCATAGGGCTCGTAATAGCCGATAAAACGCGTTCGTGAAACGCGTCGCGCGACATCGATTCGGTAACCTGACCTTTGCGAACTTCGACGGTGCGAACGTGGTCGGGCGGTTTTGCAGGGGGCTCATAGTTGAAGTGGCAAGCGATAGTAGAACCGCAATGGCAGCAAGTGCTATTCCCGCACCGACCCTTCGCGCACCGCGCCGGCGGAATGCAGCTTGCTAATTGCCGGTATGGAATCGAACCAGCGCTTGCTCGTCATCTCACCGCATCTCGACGATGCGGTCCTCAGCTGCGGACTGGTGATCGCCGCTCATCCCGGCACGGTCGTCTGCACAGTTTTCACCGCGCCGCCCGCCGACAACATGACGACCGATTGGGACCGCGCCGCCGGTTTCGCCGACGCGTTCGAAGCGATGCGGGCGCGTCAGGCGGAAGACCGGGAGGCGCTGGGGTTGCTGTCGGCGATTCCCATGCATCTGCAGTTTCGCGACGCGCAATACCACGCATCGCCTGATGCGGACGGGCTGATCACCGCGTTGAACCACGCTGTTTCCGAAACAAAACCCACGCTGATCGTGATGCCGTTGGGCCTGTTCCATTCGGATCACGTTCTCGTGTCCAATGCCTGTCTCGCCCTGATGCGGCGTCAGCCAGCCACTCCGTTCATCGCCTATGAAGATGTGCCCTACTGGCGCATGTCCGGCGTCGTGCAAGCGCGCCTGTCCGACCTCGCGAAGCGCGGCTACGCCGCTGACACGCCGCATGCGTTGGACGTGCCAGGCACCACGCAACACGAGCGCATGAAGCGCGCGGCACTCGACGCTTATCGCAGTCAATTGCGCGCATTCGGTCCCGAAGGACAGGCAAGCCTTTTTTCGTCCGAACGCTATTGGCAGCTTGGCCGCGACGAATCGGCTCCAGCTACGCAAAACGCGTGACGTACGGCACGAGGTTTGCTGCGTCGTCGCAGTCCAACGTTGAACGATTGCACAGCATGCAAACCAACGCCTCCCACCCGCGCATTTCGGTCGTCGTTCTCACGTATAACCGCGCGGGCGAATTGCTCACCACCTTGGAACGTCTGCTCGCGTTACCCGAGAACCCGCCGATCATCGTCGCCGACAACGGTTCCACCGACAACACGGTCGCACTCGTCTCAGCGCGCTATCCGAGCGTTCGCGTCGTCGAATGCAACGGCAATCTCGGCGCGGCAGGGCGCAACCACGCGGTCGCGTGCGTCGAGACCGACTATGTCGCGTTCTGCGATGACGACACCTGGTGGGGCCCGGGCTCGCTCGAACGCGCGGTGCAATTGCTCGATGCATGGCCGTGCGTCGGCGTGCTGAATGCGCGTGTCGCGGTCGGCGCGGACAACACGACGGATCCGACCTGCGCGTTGATGCGCGCAAGCCCGCTCGGCCGTGTCGGTCTGCCGGGGCCCTCCTTGATCGGCTATATGGCGGGCGCGTGCGTGTTTCGCGCGGCGCTGTATCGCGAGATCGGCGGCTATGAGCCGCGTCTTTTCATCGGCGGTGAGGAAGCACTCGTTTCGCTCGACGTGCTCGCGTCGGGACATGCGATCGTCTACTGCGAGCAGTTGACGCTCCATCACCATCCGTCGCCGGTGCGCGACAGCGCGTTGCGCCGTCGCATGCTCGCGCGCAACGCCGCGTGGGTCGCGTGGCTGCGTCTGCCGTTGGGCGAAGCGTTGAGCGCGACTCTGCGCGCCCTCGACGTATTCGCGCGGGAAGGCACGCTGATGCGCGACGGCACCGGATTGCTGGCCGGGCTGGCGTGGACCGTGCGAGAACGTCGGGTGGTCCCGCGGTCGATCCTCGCGATGCGCGACCGCGTGCGCGCCGCCGAGCGCAATCTCGAGGCGTCCGCAACGACGACTGTTGGTGGCAAGTTCGACGCGCCGATCTGAGACCTCGCTCAGACCTGAATCGCGCGCATCATTATCGCGGCAACGCCGTGTCCGTGCGCGACGGCGCCTGCGCGAGCCGCCGGATCGCGGCGATCAGTTCCGCGGGCGCCACGGGCTTGTGCAAGTGCGCGTCGAAACCCGCGGTGCGCGCACGCTGTTCGTCGAGTGCGTCCGTGTAGCCGGTCAGCGCGATCGCGGGCAGTGGGCTGCCCCGTATCGACGGCCGCCCGCCTTCCAGTGCGCGCAAACGGCTCAGCACGTCATAGCCATCTTCGCCGGCCAGCATCAGATCGCAGAGCAGCACGTGCGGCCATTGCGCCGGGTCCGTCGCGCGCAGCCAGTCCAGCGCTTCGGTGCCCGCTGCACATAGCCGTACGCGTGCGCCGCTCGTGCTCAGCACCGCTTCGAGCGCGTCGCGCGCTTCTTCCTGGTCGTCGATCGCGAGCACGAAGAGGCCATCGAGCGGAGCGGGCTCCGCCGAATCCGGCGCCGTGGACGCCGACGCCAGTGGCGGTTGCGCGTCCGCGACCGGCCGCAGCGGCAGCATCGCCACATAGGCGAGCCGCCCGTTCAGCGGCGTCAGCGTGAAGCTGCCGCCCACGGCCGCCAGCGCGCTTTCCATCTGCCGCGCCGCCGCCTGCGATAGCTCGGCCGGCTTGTCGCCCATGCCGAGCACGCTGAACCACACGTGATTGCCGTGCCGCTCCGCGCGCAACGCGATGCGCTGCCCCAGGCTCGCCTGCGCGATCTCATTGCGGCACAACTCGGCGATCAACGGTTGCAGCACGCTCGGATCGCCGGTCACCCGCAGCTCGTTGTCGGACGGCTCCGCGTAGACGACGACGCGCTGCTCGGCGATCTCGTCGTGCAATGCATCGATCACACCCGCCGTCAATGCGCTGACGCTGACCGATCGCGCGGTCAGCCGGCGCTGCGCGTGTTCGAGTTCACCCTGCTGCCATTGCAGCGACCACATCTTCGCGTACACGCCCTCGCGCGCGAGCAGTTCCCGATGCGTGCCCTGCTCGACCACCTGGCCGTGCTCCATCACCAGAATCCAGTCCGCGTCGACGACGGTAGAAAGTCGATGCGCGATCACGATCGAGGTGCGGCCTTGCGCGAGGCGCGTCAGCTCGGTCTGGATCGCGCGCTCGGAGCGCGTGTCGAGCGCCGAGGTCGCCTCGTCGAACACGATGATGCGCGGGTCCTTCAGAATCGCGCGCGCAATCGCGATGCGCTGCCGCTCGCCGCCCGATAGCCGCACGCCCCGCTCGCCGACGCGCGTGTCGTAATGGTCGGGCAAGCGCTCGATGAACTCGTCGAGCTGCGCCGCCCGCGCCGCCCGCACGACGTCCGCGCGCGTCGCCGACGGACGTCCATAGGCAATGTTGTAGGCGATCGTTTCATTGAACAGCACGGTGTCCTGCGGCACGATGCCGATGGCCTCGCGCAGACTGCGCTGCGTGACCATGCTGATGTCTTGCCCGTCGATGCGGATCATGCCGCGCTCGGGCCGATAGAGGCGAAACAGCAGCTTCACGAGCGTCGATTTGCCCGAGCCGCTGCCGCCGACCACCGCGAGCGTCTTGCCCGGATACGCGTGAAAGTCGACATCGCGCAGCACCTGACGCGTTGTGTCGTAGCCGAAATCGACGTGTTCGAACTCGATCAGCCCCGCGCCGACCTTCAGCGGCTGCGCGTCGCGCGCATCGATATCCTCGCCGACGCGGCCGCGCGCCGCCAGAATCACGAACATGCGCTCGACGTTGACGAGCGCGTCGTTGGTCTCTCGAAACACGAAGCCGAGCGTGTTCAGCGGCATGCAGATCTGGATCAGGTAGGCGTTCACCAGAATCAGATCGCCGACGCTCATGCTGCCGGCCACCACGTGCTGCGCGGCGAGCAGCATGACCGCCGCTACCCCGAGCGCGATCACCGCGCTCTGTCCCACGTGCAATGCGGTCAATGCGTTCTGGTTGGCGATGCGCGCGTGCACCCACTTCTCCAGCACGTTGCCGAGCCGTTGCGTCTCGCTCTCTTCGGTCGCGAAGTATTTGACCGTGTCGTAGTTCAGCAGACTGTCGACGAGCCGCCCGTCCGATTGCGCTTCGAGCAGATTGACCGCGCGCTGGAATGCGACGCGCCGCCGCGTGAACACGAACGTATAGCCCGCATACAGCACGAAGGTCACGACGATCGCGAGCATGAATTCGCGCGCGTAGCTATGCACCATGATCGCGACGATCACCGCGATCTCGAAGAAGGTCGGCACGATCGTAAACAGCGCGGTGCCGAGCAGAAAGCCGATGCCGTCGGCGCCTTTCTGCACGTCGCGCACGATCGCGCCAGTCTCGCGCCGCGCATGAAAGCGCGCGCTCAACCGATGCAGATGCGCGAAGGTCCGCTCGGTCAGCGCCGCGACCGTGCGTTGCACGACCATGCTGAACACGACGTCGCGCGCCTCGTTCAGCGCGTCGCCGAAAAATCGTAGCAGCGCATAGGCGAGCACGAGGAACACTGGAAACGCCACATGCGCGAGCGGATGGCTCAGTTCGTCGACGATGTGCTTCAGCGTGAGCGGCATCAGCACGGTCGCGAGCCGCGCGGCGATCATCAGCGCGAGCGCCCCGCTGGTCTGCCAGCGATAACGCCATACCGCATGCGCGAGATCGCCGACGATTCGGCGCGTCAGTTCGGAGCGAGGCGGCGGGGCGGAATTCGGCATGAGGTCGTGGTGGGGGCACCCGGAAGAAACGTCGCACAAGTGTGGCGTCGCGCAAGCGGCGCGCCCGGGCGCAAGCAAAAAAGGCGCTGGCTCCAGCCCTTTTCCGCGCACTTCTTACTTATTAAATGGGCGGGGTCCTTCGCCCATCCTAGTACCGGCGCGGCGCAAGCGGTTCGAAGTTACATGACCGTATGTAGAAACAGGGGACGCCACAGCGCTTCTCTACCCACGGAAAAGGGCACGCTACAGCGCTTCGTACGGTTCCGCGCGACGTTTGCGTCGTTTGTCCGCACCGCAGGATGCGAATGGCACACCACATGCTGTGCGCCGCTTACGAAAGTCAACATCAATTGCCGCTCATCGCAAGAAGGAATGCCAATGAAGATCGCCCTGATCAGCGAACACGCGTCGCCACTTGCTGTCGCCGGTGGCGTCGACAGCGGCGGACAGAACATCTACGTCGCGAACGTCGCGCGTCAACTGGTGGAAATGGGCCATCAGGTCGACGTGTTTACGCGCCGCGATCGCGCACTGCTGCCCGAGCGCGTCGACATGGACGGCGTGCGCGTGATTCATGTGCCCGCGGGACCGCCGCGGCAATTGCCAAAGGAACGACTGCTGCCGTTCATGGACGAGTTCGCCGCGTTTCTGAGCGCGTTCTTTCGCCGCGAACCGCAGTCCTACGACGTGATGCACGCGAACTTCTTCATGTCCGGCCTCGCCGCGCTGCAAGTGAAAGCTGCGCTCGGCGTGCCGCTGGTCACGACCTTTCACGCGCTCGGCCGCGTGCGGCGTATCCATCAGGGAACGGATGACGGCTTCCCCGACGAGCGCTTCGCGATCGAAGACGAACTGGTCGCAGGTTCGGACGTGCTCGTCGCCGAATGTCCGCAGGACGAAGCCGATCTGCTCGAACACTATCGCGCCGATCCAGCGCGCATCCAGATCGTGCCGTGCGGTTTCGATGCCGAGGAGTTCCTGCCCGTCGAGCGCGAAGCCGCCCGCGATGCGCTCGGCTGGCGCCAGCACGACTTCATCGTGCTGCAAGTGGGGCGGCTCGTGCAGCGCAAAGGCATCGACAATGTGGTGCGCGGCGTCGGCGTGCTGAAGCACACGTTCAACGCGTCGGCGCAGCTGTACATAGTCGGCGGCAATTCGGACGCGCCCAACGAAATCGCGACGCCGGAGATCGCGCGCCTGCGCGAGATCGCACGCGAATGCGGCGTCGCGGAGCAGACGAGCTTCGTCGGCCGGTGTGGTCGCCCGCGGCTGCGCTACTTCTACAGCGCCGCCGACGTGTTCGTGACGACGCCCTGGTACGAGCCGTTCGGCATCACGCCGATCGAGGCGATGGCCTGCGCGACGCCGGTGATCGGCGCCGATGTCGGCGGCATCCGCTATTCGATCCTCGATGGCGTGACCGGCTTTCTCGTGCCGCCGCGCGATCCGCATGCGCTCGCCGCGCGTCTCGACCGCTTGCGGCGCGACCCCGCGCTTGCGCGCCGGATGGGCGAAGCGGGCCTCGAACGGGCGCGGGCCGGCTTCACCTGGCGCGGCGTCAGCGATGCGCTCGCGCAAATCTATGCACGCGCGGCAAGGCTCGCACCGACCAAAACATCGCTCGACACCGCGTCCGAGCCGGCGCAGCTACCGCTGCGAGCAGCAGCCGGAGCGTCGTCCCGTTGACGACGGCGCACGCCGCGCGAACCCGCACGGTGTGCGCATTTGGAACACGCCGCGGCCGGTCCAGCGGCTGCGGCGCGCCTTTTTCCGACTTTTGACCCAAGCTCGCGCATACGAACCATCATGACGCTACCCGCTGTGTTCATCGACAAGGACGGCACGCTGCTCGAAGACGTGCCCTACAACGCCGATCCCGCGCTGATGCGTTTCGCGCCGGGCGCGCGCGAAGCGCTCGCGCTGCTCGCCGCGTACCCGTACGCGCTGTTCGTGATCAGCAATCAGTCCGGCATCGCGCTCGGCAAGTTCGAAGACAGAGCGCTGTTCGACGTCGAACGCCGGCTGCGGCAGATGTTCGCCGAGTGCGGCGCCACGCTCGCCGGCGCGTACTGGTGTCCGCATCACCCCGAGGGCAGCGTCGCGCGTTACGCGATCGTCTGCGACTGCCGCAAGCCCGCGCCCGGCATGCTGCTGCGCGCGGCCGAAGAGCATGAGCTCGATCTCGCCAACAGCTGGTTCATCGGCGACATTCTCGACGACGTCGAAGCGGGCAATCGCGCCGGCTGCCGTACGATCCTGCTTGACAACGGCCACGAGACCGAATGGCGAACCGGCCCGCAGCGCACGCCGAGCGCGCGCGCCGCCGGTCTCCACGAGGCCGCGCAACGCGTCGTATTGCACGGCCTGCCGCCGGGCACCGCGGCGCGCCGCAAGGAGGCGCCGCGGTGAACGCACCTCTGCCACTTGCGCCGCCCAGGCTGGCTCACGCGCGCGCGCCCGATACGTCGCAGCCGGTGTGCTGGGGCGGCGAGGTCAAACGGATTCTGTGCGTGCGCCTCGACAATCTGGGCGACGTGCTGATGACCACGCCCGCGTTGCACGCGCTGCGCGAGTCCGCCGATGACCGCCATATCACGCTGCTGGCGTCGCGCAGCGGCGTCGCGCTCGCGCCGTTTCTCGACGACGTCGATGATGTGATCGAATACGACGCGCCGTGGGTCGCGCCCGCGTCGACCGTGACGCGCGATCTGCTCGACGATCACCGCATGCAGCAGCGGCTGCGGCGCGGCGGCTTCGACGCGGCGGTGATTTTCACCGTCTATAGCCAGAGCCCGTTGCCGGCCGCGATGCTGTGCTATCTCGCGGGGATTCCGCGCCGCCTCGCGCATTGCCGTGAAAATCCGTACGCGCTGTTGACCGACTGGCTGCGCGAGCCGGAGCCGCAGCAGCACACACGGCACGAGGTGCAACGCCAGCTCGATCTGGTGCATCACGTCGGCGCGCAGACGGGCGACACCGGCATGCGCTTTCGCGTGCCGCCGGCCGCGCGCCAGTCGCTCGACGCGAAACTGAGGACGCTCGGCATCTGCCGCCACACCGAGTGCCTCGTGCTGCATCCAGGTGCGACCGCTGCGTCGCGCCGCTATCCGCCCGAGCGCTTCGGCGAGGTCGCCACGCAGCTCGCGCGCGAAACCGGCGCCTCGGTGCTCGTGACCGGCGGCGCGAGCGAGCGAGCGCTCGTCGAGACCGTGATGCGCACGGCCGCGCCCGGCGCGCGCGCGCAGCTATACGACCTGAGCGGTGCGCTGACGCTCGCCGAACTCGCCGCGCTGCTCGAACGCGCGAGCGTGCTCGTGTCCAACAACAGCGGACCCGTGCATGTCGCGTCCGCGCTCGGCACGCCGGTCGTCGATCTTTACGCGCTGACCAACCCGCAGCACACGCCGTGGCAAACGCCGCAACGCGTGCTGTATCGCGACGTCGAATGCCGCTGGTGCTATCGCAGCGTGTGTCCGCACGGGCATCACGCCTGCCTGCTCGGCGTTCCGACCGACGAGGTCGTGCACGCGGCACTCGAATTGCGGCAAGCGCATGCGCATGCGCCGCGTCGTGGTGTATCGGAGCGCGCCGGTCACGCCGAAAACACGAGCACGCCGTCGCTGATCGATCAGCCAACCGTCCGCTGAACCCACTTCCACTGCTAATGCCATGTACACACTCGGAATCAATGCGGTCTATCACGACAGCGCCGCCGCGCTGCTGCGCGACGGCGTGGTGCTCGCCGCCGCCGAAGACGAACGCTTCACGCACGTCAAGCACGCGAAACGTCCGGTGCCGTTCTCGACCTGGCAGCTCCCGTTCGATGCGATCGACTACTGCCTGAAGGCCGCCGGCATTACGCTCGCCGCGATCGATCGCGTCGCTTACTCGTACGACCCCACGCTATTCGGCGGCATGCCGAAGATGCCGGGCGCGACGATCGAGCTGCCGTTCGATCCGGCCGGCACGCGCCCGGACAACCCGTCCGCGTCGCCGTGGGACCCGCTGTTCCTCAGCTATATCGCCAACGCGAAGGGCCAACTGCTCGACGGCGCGCCGCATCATCTGCGCAAGCGCTTCCAGGGCGTGGACCGCGAGCACGGCTTCGCATGGCACTTCGTCGAGCACCATCTCGCGCACGAGGCGAGCGCGTTTCTCGCCGCGCCGTTCGACGACACCGCCGTGCTGACGATGGACGGCCGCGGCGAGGGCGTGACGACCAGCATGGGGCAATTCGTCGGCGGCGAGTACAAGCGTCTGAAACAGGTCGAGCTGCCGCACTCGCTCGGGCTGCTGTACGAAGAGGTCACCGACTGGCTCGGCTTCCTGCACTCGTCGGACGAGTACAAGGTGATGGCGCTCGCGTCGTACGGCAAGCCGGCTTATGTCGAGGTGTTCCGCGAGATCGTCCGCTATCGGCAGGACGGCAGCTATACCGTCGACGCTCCGCGGCTGACCGAACGCTTCGGTCCCGCGCGCGAACGCGGCGGGCCGCTCGAACAACGCCATTTCGATATCGCCAATTCGTTGCAGCGCGTGCTCGAGGAGACCGTGCTGGAACTCGCGCACTGGCTGCATCGGCAGACCGACTTGAGCCGGCTCTGCATGGCGGGCGGCGTCGCGCTGAACTGCGTGATGAACTCGAAGGTGCGCGACGCCGGGCCATTCAGCGAAGTGTGGGTGCAACCGGCGGCCGGCGACGCTGGCACCGCGCTTGGCGCGGCACTGTGGACCGACTATCGCGAGCGTGCCGCGCGCGGCGACCGCGAACGTCACTGGAGAATGGATCATGCGTATCTCGGGCCCGAATACAGCGAAGCGGAAATCGAGCAGTTCCTGCGCTGGTCGAAAGTACCGTACCGGCGACTCGCCGATATCGCCGGCGAGACCGCCGATCTGCTCGCGCAAGGCAAGGTGATCGGCTGGTATCAGGGGCGCACCGAATTCGGGCCGCGCGCGCTCGGCGCGCGCTCGATCCTCGCGTCGCCGGTCGATCCGCGAATGCAGGCGAAGCTCAACGAGATCAAGGATCGCGAGGACTTCCGCCCGGTCGCGCCGGTCGTGATGGAAGAGGAAGCCAACGAATGGTTCGTGAACGGCCAAACCGCGCCGTTCATGCTATTCGTGTTCGACGTGCGCGCCGACAAGGCCGCGCGTATTCCGGCCGTGCGGCATGTGGACGGCACCGCGCGCGTGCAGACCATCAACCGCGCGCAGCAGCCGCTGTACTACGACTTGCTGGCGGCGTTCAAGCAGCGCACGGGCGTGCCGATTCTCGTCAATACGTCGTTCAACACGCGCGGCGAGCCGATGGTGAATTCGCCGCGCGACGCGGTCGAGTCGTTCTGGACCTCGCCGCTCGACGCGCTCGTGATCGGCCCGTTCCTCGTCGACAAGGCGGGGGGCCGCGCATGAACGCCTCGGTCATGTGTCCGTCGCCCCTGCATGGCGGCGTGGCCGCGCGCTACAGCAGCGAAGATGCCGAGGAAACCGGCCGCACGTTGCGCACGCAGTCGTGGCCCGACGTGTCGGTGGTGGTGCCCACCTACCGCCGTCCCGCGATGCTCGCGAACTGCCTTGCCGCGCTATGCGCGCAGCAGTTCACGCCGCACCGCTACGAGATCGTGGTCTGCGACGACGGTCCCGGCGACGCCACGCGCGCCTGCGTCGAACGATTCGCACGCGAGAAGGCGCCGCGCGGGCTGGAACTGCACTATCTCCCGGTCACGCGCACCCAGGGGCCGGCCGGCGCGCGCAACGCGGGCTGGCAGTATGCGCGCGCTTCGCTGATCGCCTTCACCGACGACGACACGCTGCCCGATCCGCACTGGCTGACGGCTGGCGTCGCGGCGCTCGCGCAAGGCGCGACGGCGGCCGCCGGCACGATCGTCGTGCCGCTGCCCTCGCCGCCCGATCTACCGACCGATTACGAAGCCGACGCGAGCGGCCTCGCGCGCGCCGAATTCGCGACCGCGAACGTGTTCGTCACGCGTGCGGCGCTCGTCGCGACCGGCGGCTTCGACGAACGGTTCACGTCGGCGTGGCGCGAGGATTCGGACCTGCAGTTCACGCTGCTTACCGCGGGCGGCCAGATCGTGCGCGCCCGCGACGCGGTGGTCGTGCATCCGGTGCGGCCCGCGCGCTGGGGCGTCAGCATCGCGCAGCAGAAAAAGAGCCAGTTCGATGCGCTGCTTTATCGCAAGCATCCCGAACTGTTTCGAACGCGCATCCGCTCGCGGCCGCCGCTACTGTACTACGCGATTCTCTCCGCCGCGTTGCTGGCGATCGGCGGTTCGTTCGCGGATCAGCCGATGCTCGCGGGCGCGGGTTTGATCGCGTGGTGCGGATTGACCGGCTATTTCTGCGCGCGCCGGCTGCGCGGGCGCAACCATGGCTGGCGTCACGTCGCCGAAATGCTCTGGACGTCGATCCCCATTCCGTTTCTATCGATCTACTGGCGGCTCTATGGCGCCATCCGTTTCAAGGTGTTCTTTCCATGACCCCACCCTCGCTGCTGGCGGCGCTCGCGCCGCGCCGTATCGCCGTATTTCGCGCGCTGCAGCTCGGCGACATGCTGTGCGCGGTGCCCGCCTTGCGCGCACTGCGCGCGGCCGCGCCGGATGCGCATATCGCGCTGATCGGACTGCCGTGGGCACGCGCGTTCGTCGAGCGCTATGCGGCGCTCGTCGACGAGCTGATCGTGTTTCCGGGCGCGGTCGGTTTTCCCGAGCAGCCAGAATCGAACGATGGCTTGCCCGCGTTCTTCGCGCGGATGCGCGAGCGGCGTTTCGATCTGGCGATCCAGCTGCACGGCAGCGGCGGCATCGCCAACCATCTGCTGCATCAACTCGGCGCGTGTGCCGACGCCGGCTTCGTGCAGCCCGACGAGGTACCGCGCGAGGGTTGCTTCATCGATTGGCCCGATGCGCTGCCGGAGCCCGAGCGCTATCTCGCGCTGATGAGCGCACTCGGCGCGCCGGCGCACGACCGGCGTCTGACGTTCCCGCTCACCGAGCTCGACCTCGACGAGTACACCGCGCTGCGCACGCATCACGGCATCGAAGACGAGCGGCTCGTGCTGGTTCACCCCGGTTCGCAATTGCCGTCGCGCCGCTGGCCCGCCGAGCGCTTCGCGGCCGTCGCCGACCACCTCGCCGCCGACGGCTGGCAGATCGCGATCACCGGCACGGCCGCCGAAGCGCCGCTGACCTGCGCGGTGCTCGGCGCGATGAGCGCGCCCGCGCTGCATCTGGCGGGTGCGACGTCGCTCGGCGGACTCGCCGCGCTGGTCGCGCATGCGCGGCTCGTGGTCTGCAACGACACCGGCATCTCGCACATCGCCGCGGCGATGGCGAGCGCGTCGGTCGTGATCGCATGCGGCAGCGACACGCGGCGCTGGGCGCCGCTCGATCATGCGCGGCATCGCGTGCTGGCCGACTATCCGGCGTGCCGGCCGTGCATGTTCCGCGACTGCCCATACGGTCATCCGTGCGCGCTGAACGTGCAGGTCGAACAGGTGGTCGAGACCGCCCGCGAGCAGCTTGCGCGCGCGCCCGGCGCGCAACCAGGCGCGCCCTGCAGCCTGCATGAGGGGACCGTTTCGCTGTCTTTCGAGGACCTGCACCATGTTGCGTAATTGCCGCCGGCTGCGCGTGCTGACCTGGCACGTGCACGGCAACTACATGTATTACCTGAGCCAGACGCCGCACGATTTCTATCTGGTGACGAGACCCGGTCATCCGCCCGGCTATGCCGGCAAGGTCGGCGTATTGCCGTGGGGCGACAACGTGCACGAGATCGCAATCGACGACGTGGCCAACCACGAGTTCGACGTGGTGCTGTACCAGCATCGCGCCCACTGGAACCACGACCGCGAGCGCGTGCTGAGCACCGCGCAGCAACGTCTGCCACGCGTCTATGTCGAGCACGACCCGCCGCAGGAAAACCCGTTCGAGCAATGGCATTGGGTCGACGATCCCGGAACGCTGCTGGTCCACGTCACGCACTTCAACCAGCTGATGTGGGACAGCGGCGTCACGCCGACGCGCGTGATCGAACATGGCGTCGTGGTGCCCGACGGCGTGCGCTACAGCGGCGAACTGCAGCGCGGCATCGTGGTCGTCAATCATCTCGCGCAGCGCGGCCGGCGCCTCGGCGCGGATGTCTTCAGCGAAACGCGCACGCGCGTGCCGCTCGATCTGGTCGGCATGGACGCACAGCGGCTGGACGGCATCGGTGAAATCGGCAACCTCGATCTGGCCGCGTTCAGCGCGCGCTACCGCTTCTTTTTCAATCCGATCCGCTGGACCAGCCTCGGCCTCGCGATCGTCGAGGCGATGACGATCGGCATGCCGATCGTCG
Source organism: Paraburkholderia sp. UCT70 (assembly GCF_050434085.1). Taxonomy (NCBI): domain Bacteria; kingdom Pseudomonadati; phylum Pseudomonadota; class Betaproteobacteria; order Burkholderiales; family Burkholderiaceae; genus Paraburkholderia; species Paraburkholderia sp. UCT70. The sequence continues at coordinate 14,457 of NZ_JBNPVZ010000003.1, forward strand.
GTCTCGCTACGGCCGAGCTCGCCACCGTGATCCGCAACGGCGAAAACGGCTTCGTGCATACCGACGTCGACGCGCTCGTCGACGCCATGCTCGGGCTGCTGCGCGATCCCGGCGAAGCGCGGCGGCTCGGCGAAGGCGCGCGGCGCACGGCGCTCGAACGCTTTCATATCGACCGTTTCGCGCAGGACTGGCACGACGCGCTGCTGCACGTCACGGCGTGATGCCACGCTGCTTTTCAACGTTCATGCGGTCCAACCACAGGATCACGCACCATGAAAGAACTTACCCGCAAGCGCATTCTGGTCACCGGCGGCGCCGGCTTTCTCGGCTCGCACCTGTGCGAACGGCTCGTCGCGCAAGGACACGACGTGCTATGCGTCGACAACTTCTATACCGGTACAAAGGACAACATCGCGCATCTGCTCGACTGCGCGAACTTCGAACTGATGCGTCACGACGTTACGTTCCCGTTGTATGTGGAAGTCGATGAAATTTATAACCTCGCGTGCCCCGCGTCACCGATCCACTACCAGCACGATCCGGTGCAGACTACGAAGACCAGCGTGCACGGCGCGATCAATATGCTCGGGCTCGCCAAACGCATGAAAGCGCGGATTTTCCAGGCGTCGACGAGCGAGGTGTATGGCGACGCGCTCGTCCATCCGCAGAAAGAAGACTACTGGGGCCACGTGAATCCGATCGGTCCGCGCTCGTGCTACGACGAAGGCAAGCGCTGCGCGGAAACGCTGTTCATGGACTATCGCCGCCAGCATGGTCTGTCGATCCGCATCGCGCGCATCTTCAACACCTACGGTCCGCGCATGCATCCGTCCGACGGCCGGGTGGTGTCGAACTTCATGATGCAGGCGCTGCGCGGCGAGCCGCTGACCGTCTATGGCGACGGCTCGCAGACGCGTTCGTTCTGCTATGTCGACGACATGATCGACGCCTTCATCCTGCTGATGAACAGCGCCGACGATCCAGGCGGCCCGGTCAACCTGGGCAATCCGCACGAAGTGTCGATGCGCGAGGTCGCGCGGCGCATCGTCGCGGTGACCGGCTCCGCGTCGCCGCTCGAATCACAGCCGCTGCCGGCCGACGATCCGTGGCATCGACAGCCGGACATCTCGTTGGCGACAAAACTGCTCGGCTGGCAGCCGGGCACGTCGCTTGACGAAGGGCTACCGCGCACCGCGCGTTATTTCCGCGCGCGCATCGAGGCGAGTCAGCAGACGCCGCCGAGTGCGGGCACGGACGGCGCCGGAGTCACGTCCGCTCGCCTTCATTGAGCCAGCGGCGCAGCGCTGCCGCCGTCGCGGCGCCGTTCTTCACGCGATCACGGCGGCCCCTCGCCGCCCGTCGCGCCATCCACCTGTCCCGTCACATAGCTCGCGCGCGAACGCGGTCGCCGCCGCGCGGCCGATGCCGGAATCGCCGCCGGTGATCAGCGGTGCCCGCGAAGGCAGCGGCCAGCCCAGCCGCGGCGCTTTGCACCATCTTGCGGTGCGTTTGCGACACGTGGTCCGCGGGCGTGTCGTTTTCCGCTTGCGACTCGCGATCCGGCGCGCTCGTCGATCGATCGTTGGACATCGGCTTCTCCTTCATCGAGCTGCCGACGACCGAGCAAGGCATCTACCCTTCAATGCGTTTCATTTCCGACGCTTGCGTAAGCAGGCGTGGCGCGCGCCATACCGTTGAAAGCGGGCGGCCTTGCAAACCTCGCGACGCGCAAAAAAAGAAGCGGCCACCAGGGCCGCTTGGGGAGCAGTGCCATGAAGGCCGCTCAAAAGCCGTGCCGCGAAGGGCGAGTGCGCAATGGCATAGGGTAAAGCTCTGGCGCAGCGGTCTTGCGCATTCAGGAGGAACGGATGGTCGACTCAGTGTCGGTCGCCAGCACGGTCATCGGTCCCGAGCTCAACGCGGCCGAGATAATCGCGAGGCGATCCGCAGGGCAATCGACCAGATCGACGCTCAGCGACTCGCGTCCGCCCGCGTTGTTCACGTGGGCGGACCAGCCGCACACTTGCGCACGATGTTCGATCAGGCTTTTCCAGACCTCGACGACTCGCAGTGATCCCGGGCTTGCATAAACAGTCAGACGTTTTACGTTCATGGCGTTCACACGGCATCGCGCCGCGCCTCGGATTCGGATCTCAGGCATTGATATGGTTTGTTGTACGTTGAGGTTAGACGTATGAACTTTCAAAGCAAAGCAGATGCCCCTGACCGTAACAATTACGTTACGGACAGGAGCATCTGCGCACATGTCAGAACGGAATGGCGCGTTTCACGCGATGAGTCGTGCGAAACGCGCCGCGCGGGCTGCACGATCAGCGATGCGGTAAGAAGGTGACGCAAACGGCTCCGGCACGCAATTTCTACACGGCTGGCGTGTCCGCGCGAATGCGCATCACGGTCTGACGCGACGTGCCGAAGCGCCGCGCGACCTCGCTGACCGACTGTCCTCTGCCGAGCGATTGCAGCACGCGTTGACGCTGCTGCTCGGAAAGCGACGGCGGCCTGCCCGTATGCTTGCCGCTCGCGCGAACGGCCGCAAGACTGTCGCGGCTGCGCAGGCTGCGGCACGCGGCGTCGAGCCGCACCAGCGCGCGCAATGCCTTCACCGCCGAGGGCTCGGGGCGCCCGGCCAGATCGGGGTGGCCGACTTCGACGCACCGCAGCGCCACGCCGGCCTTCCGGCACTGCATCACGGTGGCGAGGATGTCGCGCGCGTTGCAGCCCAGCGCGGCCAGCTCGAGCACGACGAGCGTGTCGCGCGGCGCGAGTCGTCGGATCAGACTCTGCAGCTCGGGGCGGTCGCGCGCCTGCGCATAGGTCGGCAGATCTTCGACCACGACCCGCGCGAGCGTGACCATGTAGCCGGCCTTGTCGAGCCGGATCAGCGCCTGCTCATGCCGAACCGCATCGTGCGCGCCGAACAGATAGATGTGTAGTTTTTCCACTTCGCCTTCGTAGTCACGATCCGCCATTAGCGGCGCTGTTACGTCGGGGTTCCGGTTTTTCGAGCGACGACGCCTGGACACGCCGTCACTCATCGCGCTCAGGGCTGCCGCTGGCCGCCCTGATGCGTCGGAGGAGTCTGGTTCTGTTGCTGCTGTCCGCTGTCGCGGCCGGGCTGCGCCGGATTCGACGGCTGACGATTCGAGTTCTTGTCCAAAGTCATGACGCTCTCCTATGTGAGATTGCGGGTGACCGTGGCTAACCGCGGCCATCGTGATCAACCCGCAACCAGCGTTCCCGGTCCTGCCCGCGCCAGAGCGTTGCGGCGCGGGCATGCAAGCGCCAGGCTATGACGCTTCCGCTGGCGATGCAAGCAGCCCGGTGGAGGAATTTTCAAAGTGTATCAATCGCGTTGAACGTCCAATACGGTTGGCGTCGGTATTGGCGCGATTGAACTGTCATTGCGTGGGCGGTGGAGGCGCGGCAAGTGACGGCCGCGTGTCGGGGAACCGCAATCGGGGAACCGCAATCGGGGATGACCGCGGAATCCGTCTGACGGGAAGGCATGTGGCGCCCTGCTCAAAGCTCGGCGACAGAGCGGCCGCAGATACGAGCCGACGCGAAGAACGCGACGGCTCGCTCGCCTCATTACTGAAGCCGGCTGCGCAGCGTCTTCGCGGCGGCGAACATGTTCGTGAGCGCGGGAATCACTTCCGCCCACTGACGCGTTTTCGTCCAGCTCGCGCATCGTCATCGTTATCCGTTCTATTACTACCATCGAAGCTTCCCGTGCCGGACAACCGGCGGCCGGGCTGACGCCCTTCCCTTGTGGGCATTATGCGGTGACAACATCGCTTCGTTTTACGCATCCGGACCGAGGTGCATGACTTCAGCAGCCCGCATCCCGGTCCTGGCGAGCAACAATATGATTGCTGTGTTCCGCAGCGGCTGAAACGTAGCAGCGTCGACCCGCACTTGATTGAGCCGTTCCACATCATCGTTCGTCAGGCTGGCTGGAAGCGTCGCGTGACGCCATCTCGGATTCGAGGTAGTGCTTCCTCGAGACCGGACGGCACAAGACCCATCGCGGTGAGAAACCGCAGCATCGCGCGCAGCGCGACGATTGGCGAATTCGATGGTCGGCGCCTCTTGCTCGAAAGTTCGCGGTGCAGATATCCGCGGAGATCTTCGATTGACAGGTCTTGCCAATTCGGTGGGTCGTCGCAGCACCAGACGTCCTGGAAGCCTCGGACAAACCGGCCGTACTTCCGGCGGGTGCCCTCTGCGAGGCCCTTGACGGTGCCCAGATACGCGTCAAACTCGCTGAGGAATTCGGCCGCGCACGAAATCGAACGTGCGCGCGTCGCGGTACGTTGCTTGCCGCACGTCAGTTCAGACTGTGCCATGAACTTCTCCTTACCGGCCACCACGACCGGTAGGAAAAGTGCAGGATGATGCGAACTGTTGCAACCCGGTTCGGTTCGCGCGATCCCGCCTGCAAAATGGCGGTAGCGCCGTCGTCTGCATGGCGCTTCGCCTGATTTCCCGTCGGGGGTAATCGTGAATATCTTAAGCTTCAGATATTAACGAATCCCGGCCGACCCTCGATACCTCTTCTCTCAGATCCCCTGCAACGCGATATCGCCCAATACACCGAAAAGCAGCCCGGCCAGACGCCCACACCATGCCGCGTAATGCGTGCCCTCATGACCGGGCAAGCCAGCCTGACGTGCCACGAAACGACTGCATAGCGATGGCACGAACAGTGCGGCCAACGCCGCCACGCCTGTCGCCATCACCAGTTCAAAAACCAACGGCAGCGGTGCTAGCTGCTGCGTGTCAGGCAGGAAGTAGCACACTGCATCCATCGCACAGCAGGCGATCACCCAACTGCCGAGGACGTTGCCTATGAATCGGTCTCTATGTGCTGCCACCCTCATAGCCCTTTCCTTCAGTTTCGTTCCCAGCGCGAGGTGCTTGCGGCTGGCCGAGACAGCAGCCCAATGTTCATGCGTCACACGCCCGGGCAAATACGACGGCTGATCGGACCGAGCACTCGTGAGCATCTGGGTTGGCCGCCGGATATCCGGACTTTCTATCTGCAGTCGTCGCACAACCATCATTTAAGTCAAATACGCCCGCTTTGTCAACTATGACTTAAATATCATGTATGAATGTAAGATCGCATTCGAAGTAAGAATTGTTGCCGTCGGCCAAGCCGTTTGTCTCAAATCACAACAGGCGACCGCGGCGTGAACGACGGCCCTGCCCTTCTGCCGTGTCAGACCGACTCTGGTTGAGCGGAAAGCTCGTACTGCAAGAGTCGTCGTGCAGGATGAGAGAACAACTCTCGGCTTTTCCACAGGCCACCTGACGGGAGTAAGCGCTCAAGCGCTCGCTCCCCGTCGACAACGCGAGCGTGGTCGGCGTGCCTGGCTCAGTAACCTGGCGGAGGCGCCGTATCGTAGGCCGGCGGCGGAGGCGTCGCTTCGTCGTGCGTCCGATACACATTGGCGGCGCTGCGCGGGACCGGCACACGTTCGCCATTTGCGTACATGCACTGAACGTACGCCTGGTCGTAGCGGTGTTGAAGGCTGGCGGCCGAGCTTTGCGCCATGCCGGCGCCGATCATGCTGCCGCCGAGCAGACCTGCGCCTGCGCCGACCGCTGCGCCGCGGCGGCCGTTGAACGCCGCACCGGCCGCCGCGCCGAGCGCGGTGCCGACGACCGTACCGCCTCGGGCGCCTGTCGCTGCGGCCTGTTGGGTGCTCACGCCGCCGGTCTGCTGAGAAGCAAATTGCTGGCACGTCGCGTCGTCGGCGCGGAATTGATCGAAGGACTTGCCGGTGCCGGGCAGGGCCATCACTGTGGGACCTGTCGGCATGCCAGCACAGCCGTCGAGCGCGATGATGCAGCTCAGGCTGACCGCGGCGGTGACTAGCGCGGATACGCCCCGTTTCGTGCGCATTGCCAGAGAGAGGGAATTCATTTTGCTCATGTCATTTCGGCCCGGTTGGCCTCACCGGCACTTCCACCCAGCCGCTCGAACACCCCTTCACGTACGGGTAATATTTTTTTGTCACGCGGGCAATACCACCAGGTACCCGACGGCGGACTCGTCTGCGTTTTTTCGACGTAGACGGTGCTCGGGGTTGGCTGGACCGACTGGACGACGAGTGGGGCGGGCGCAGCGTAGACGACGGCGGGTGGCGCCATCATCATGGGGGGCGGGATACCCACAAGGACACCGACCCTCACATGCGCTTGCGCGGTGCTATTCAGGCATACGGCCGTAGTCGCGGTCAGCGCAAGCAAAACTATCCTGAATCTCACAAACTTTCTCCTATTCGATGAAGCGGGCCTGCCGCGATCCGGCGCAAAACGGTAAGGCCATGGCGCAAAAAACCGAACGGGTTCAACCTGGGCGAATTCCGCTGCGCGACAAAAAAGGGAATCTCGTTGGTGCTGGTTGAAGTGAATCCCCGCGTGGCCGAACCTGGTGATTCCGGGGTCGGCCGACCCCGAATGCAGATTCCCGACATCTACGCCTTCCGCTGAACCTCGCGTCCGGAGGGGTACGCCGACGTCGCTATGGAAAGCCAGACAAGGCTGCGGCTTGCCCCGCCGTGATGTCCAATCAACTTTCGTTGTAGATAGAACGATACGAGGCCAGCTGAGCCATTGCCGGTACCCCCGAAACTGCGGAGCCCAGTTTCACGCCACCGTGCCCACTGAACGCCTGCTGTTGAGCCGCCACGCTCGCCAGGGCCGCGTGGATGTTCGCCGGATAGTGTGCGTCACCGTTGGGGTGGTCAGAGCCCGTTAGCTGCAGTCGGATGACTTCTTCGTGCACTAGCTCACGCGTCAGAGGACCGTTGCCCTGAGCAGAGGTGCCCGTGGGGAGAGCGATGACTGACACGACAGTGAGAACGGGCATGAACGCTTTAGCCATGATGAAGCTTCCAGTCTCGAGCGCCAGGAACAACAGACGCCGGGTTAACGAAACAACGACCAGGCAAGGTCCTTGAAGCCCGTGTGCCCGTTCCGTTGAGGTCCGTCATTTTCTTATCGTTTAATCACAAATAGCTCTCTTCAATACATTGTTTCCGAGCTTGCAACGTCGAGAGGCATCTATCCGCGCGCAGCGGTCGCGAAACGACAGGGCGCCGGACCGAACGGCGATCTCGGGGCGCGGAGCCCTCGTGCTGCGACGTGCATTTGATGACGGCCGCCCAACCGGCGTAATTTGCGAGCGGACGGCGAATGTATGAAATGGCAACTCACAATTGCGCGCGTCGAATAACGACGCGCTGTCGTTATACTGCAACCCACATCCGACACAGCATGTGCTCAGTTTTGCGGTGGATACCGGCTCCATTATTTACAAAGGATTAGCCAGCACAACGATTCACGTCCAAGCGCAGACAATCGGACACTGAAGTTATTCACGAGATCGTGCAGCACGCGTTGCGCAGCGCAGCTACGGCATCCACTGCAAGCGGGGCTATAGATGTGCTCGGCGACGCGCAGCTCGAAGTCGAGCGCCTGGTCGCAAATACAAAGCCGCTACCCTTCCTTTAACCCATAGGAGTCTTTAATGAAAAAGTGGTTTGCCGCGCTGCTGATTTTATTCGCAGCGAGTTCGCATGCAGCCGGCGATTCCTCGATGAACGCAACGGTTGAAAGCGTCGCAGGTACGAATCAGGTCGGCGGCTTCGTCGTGCTACGGTCAGCGGACAGCAAGTGCCGTTATTACGGTGTACTGCAGCAGACTGCTCGTGCGCCGCGTGGCATGGCAGAGAACATCGCTGCACTGATCCAGGACGGAAAAGTCTATGACTGGATGACAGTTATCAGTTACTCGGAATGCCTGCAAGCGAACGGAACCTATACCAGGGAACGCGTTTCGCTGGATTCGCCCGGCGGAAAGCGGTTCCGCGTGGGCGATAGCGTAGAGCTGCGATCACCGGTGTAACGAGGGCCAGCAAGCCACCGATAACGGCTTTTACCAGTCCCATGACCGCGAGAAATCACTTCGACGACTATCTATTTTCGCTGATTGCAGACAGGACACGGAGCTCTACCGGACCGGAATTGCGATCGGTGGGTTCCTGGTTCGAGATGATATCGCTCATACTTCGGACGACGACGGTTCGAGAGATCGACAGCGGTATTTCTGCAGCACGTAGTCGCTTCAGGATTGCAAATAGCAGATCGCTTCTGGTATCCCCGGCGATTCTCGGGCTACCGACATAGCCGGTAACAGTCAATGTCATACCGTCAGGCGTCAACTGGCTAAAGATCACCGATGGCGCGGGACGATCGAGAACCGATGGGTGATCCAGATAAGCTTGCAGAAGAACATCGCGCACCTGCTCCGGATCGACGTCCAGCGCAAAAGTAAGGGCCAGTGTGACAACCCCCTGTGTTTTGTTTCCCATTGTCACGTTGCGCACATTCTGAGAAATCAGGTGCGAATTCGGAACGATCACCGTTGATCTGTCTGCAAGCTGTATTTCGGTCGCACGTACACTGATGCGCCGGATATCGCCTTCAATGCCGGTGATACTGATCATGTCGCCTACTTTGACCGGCCGTTCAGCAAGCAATATCAGCCCGGAAATGAAGTTTTTAACGATTTCCTGCAGACCAAAGCCGATGCCTACCGACAATGCGCTGACGATCCACGCCAGGTTATGCCATTTCACGCCGAGTACGGCCAAGGTTTGCAGCGCGACGAGGACATAGCAGACGTTGGCGAAGACCGTCACCAGCGACGCGCGCATACCCGAACTCATTTGCGTCTTGGGCAGAAACTCGGCGTCCAGCCATTTGCGCATGAGCCCAACCAGATACAGGCAGACTGCACAGGTAAAGATAGCGCTGAAGATATGGGCGGGAACAATATTGAGCGCATGTAATCGCTCGCCAACGAATACGTCGAGAATGCTATCGACCAGATCTCGGGGCGTTGTCCCGAGGCCGCCCGTTAGCAGTGCGATGACTGCGGCGAGCATCAATGCGCTGCGAAGAATGGCGGAGAGTACCGTTGCCACCTGTTCGAGATGAACATCTTGCAGGCCGAATAGATGCCTGATTGTTTTGCCGCTGGCGTGGCATGGCGAAAATACGGTTTCGCAAACATCATGAGCGAGCTTCGTCAGCAGATAAACGCTGCTCAGTACGAGATCGAACCAGACCAGTTCGTAAGTCAGGAACCGCGCGAACGAAACATAACCACAGAGCAATGCAATCAGAGAAGCTCCGACGGCAAGGCTGACGGCGGCATGAATAATGCCAGCGAGGGTAGAACGCGCCTCAGGCGATTCTCCGGCAGCGGCGAGCGCAGTGAGTACCCGGTTTGCGCGTAAAAGCGACATCCCGATGGTCAGAGCGACCACCAACGCCACCACGCCGCGAGTAAAGAGCGTAAGTTGCACGCTGGTGTCGACGGCCCGGTTGATCTGCTCGATGGCTCCTGAAAACAGCAGCAATGCGGCCAGTGTCCATGGGAAAGGGCGTAGCGCGCGAGCGACGGGATCCGCGATGGCCGGCAACCGCCATGACGGATGTCGTGTGCAAAGCAATGCCCGGCCGAGAGCAGCGACCAGCGCGCAAGTCACAACATGTTTGATGATTTCGCTCGCGAAGCCTTGCAGCGCAGGAGGCAGCGCCTGCTGACGGGTCAACGCGAAGTAGAGCAGATCAACGGCACATATGGTGGTCACCACAGACGCGAACACGGTCGAGATCGCCATCGCGCTGCGCCGTAGCCGGCCTTCCGGAAGGCGGCGTAGGCAGAACCGTTCTGATGCTCTGTCAAGAAGCCGCGTTCCAATCGTTGCAACTGCCAGGGCGAGCAGCACAAGCAGGGCGGTTGCAACCCGCTGCCCCGGTTGCCATGTCGTTTGAATCTGCCTGTCGATCTGCGCATTGAAGTCTCGCAGACGTTGATAGTCAGCCGTGTCCGGGCGGAGCGCCGACGCCCAGAACGCGGCGCTGACTACGCTGTCGGAACGAAGGGCCAGTTGATCTTTCAGATGGTTTTGCAGCAGTCGCGTGATCTGGGCGCTCAGGTTGGCAAGGTTCTCCTTGATCGTTGCCGCCTGCTTGAGTTCGGCATCGAGTTGCAATTGCTGAGCAGCGAGAACGCTGCGCTGTTGGGCGACCGCGGGAGTTTCCGCGGCGGATTCGGAAGCGGGTGCTGTTCCGAGTACGTCGAGCTGGGCGTGCGTTTTCGCGCGATCGGGCTCCAGCGACGTGGTTATCAGCCTGTCGACGTCTTCGGCGACGCGCCGGCTCAATGCGTCCAGCCCGGACAGTTGCGCGTCGCTTGTTGCCGTCGAAGCACCCTGCCGGATCTGGTCCTGTTTTTCCTGAAGCGCACCGAGCCTTTGTAATGCCTCGGAGCCCGCGCCCATGGATGGCGAAGAATCAGCAGGAGCATCTATGCTAAGGGGCGGCAGCGTCGCTGCGTTGGAGGCAACCGGAATCAGGCCGAACATCGTCAGCGCGATAAGGTGAAAAATGACTGCAACTATTTGTCGCGCGGCGGAAGCGCGGCAAAGAGTATGCATTTGAGAGACCTGGCTCATGCACGCGATACCTATGTAAGCGGTGTTGCATTCGGTCGCGGCCGGGCGTGAAATGAGGGAGCCGCACTGCGATAAGAGAGCAAGCTTAATGAATCATACGTGATTATAATATCATATATGATCGATACGGCAAATATGAAGGGTGGGTGCACGGTCAGCGCTTGGCCCGCTGATGTGCGATGGGGGCCGCTACTGGTCGGAGCTCAGGGTTACCACGGCGTCTGGATGACCGGCCAGGCGGATGGCGACCATTTCCATTTATTTGGGACGTACATTGGCCGTAGGCGGTTACCGTCTGGACCCGAGGGTGTAGCGACTTGCGTTTGAAACCGGGCGTGCTTGCGATCGACCCGTTTTCCGACTCGAAATAGCTGCAGCTGACGGAACGCGCGTGCTCGGATTATCGGCAAGTGTGCTTGCATTCAGCCACGCGCGCTTGCATTCCATCGCCGCCTGCACGAATTGGTTGCAAATGACGAGCATCGGGAGCATCGACATGGAACGGAGCAACGCATTGCCGGATTCGATCCGAGCAGCGATTGAGGCGCACGGCGGTGCAGCGCGATGGGCCGAACTGGCGGAGATCGAGGCGACGGTTTCCGCCTGCGGCCTTCTGTTCACCGCAAAGCGACGGCCAATACTGCGACAAGTGCAGGTTCGCGCGTCGACACACGAGCCTCGTTTCGCTTTCAACGATTTTCCGCATGTTGGCGAAACGAGTGAACTTCAAGGAGAGGAACTTGTTCGCGTCGTCGGGCGAGACGGGGCTATCCTGGCTCGCCGCGACGGACCGCGAACAGCATTTCGTGGCTGGCGACGGCAAATCTACTGGGACGACCTCGACTTTGTCTATTTCGGCGCCTACGCGTTCTGGAACTATCTGACAGCACCTTTCTTATTCTTGCGCGGCGGCTTTACGTTCAAAGAACTTCCGCCACTGGCGACTTCGGCCGGGATATGGCCAAGAATCCGGGCGACCTTTCCCAGCGACATTCCAACGCACAGCCGGGTCCAGGATTTCTATTTCGATAGGCAACATCGCCTTTGCAGGATCGATTACACCGCCATGGTTATCGGACGCTGGGCGCGGGCCGCTCACATCTGCGAGGACTTTCGCGAATTCGATGGATTCCTGGTACCGACTCGCAGGACGGTAAAGCCGCTGCCGGTTGGCAATGCTCCATTGCCAGCTCCGACTCTCGTCGCGATCGAGGTCCACGATTTTCGACCAAGGCCTTCTGATTGACGCCAGTCCAATCGGCCGCAGCGACTGACGAAGCAAGGCGGCCGCGGTCAGTTGTTCGAGGTTGTGAAGGCACTTGCATGCTGACTTCGACTCGACATCGAGGTTGCCCTCGCCGGGCGCCCGGCGTGTCCGCTGTCGTGACGGGAATGACGGTTTTCGGAAACTCGCGATGGTAGCTTTGGGGCGGCGCTGCCTGAACGCGAAAGGGATCTGCTGCGTGAGCGCGTCCGCTCCGGGATTGCCGCCGCTCAGGCTCGTGGGATTGCATTTGGCCGGCAACCCGGGCAGCGTGTCAAGGCCGACAAGCTCGCGCCAAAAGTTCTGACACTCGTTGCGACGGGACAGTCGTATCGCGAGATTGGACAGAGGCTTTCCATTGGCACGCTCAGCCACGACAGGATCGGGGACTGCCCGGTGCCAACGAGTTTCTCTGATGACTTGTTGCTTGAACGTCAGCGAGTATGTACGGTGGGGGTGGCCAACCTTGTTGCCCGTGTTAATCGGCATGCAGATAGATCCCGTCCATGACCGAGAATCGTTCACCCGGATGTCCACGGAGTGCTCACATCATGCCCAACGCGCTCGCGGAATAGGAAACGGCCGTCGCGGCCCGCTTACCCCCGTGGGGAGAGTTGCGCGACGAAGACGGCGTGACCACGCTCTGTGCGCCGAACACGGATGCGCCACTGTGCATGCTGGAAGGCTTGCACGTGGACCGCAAGCAGCGCGTGAGCGCGGCGCAATGCGCCGCCGCCACCCCATGCCGGTCATTCTGTTGGGCGCTGCAATGATCGCTTCGATCACGTGGTCGTTCCAGAACACGCGGTGAATCCTGGCCTGAAGCAGTCGCAGCGTTTCCGGCTGCAGATCATGGAACGCAAGCAGCCCAGCAGGCGGGATTCCGGTACCTGCCACGCGCTCGATGGAAATAAACGGCGGGAAGCCATAGCGGCTCAAAAAACCCCGGATGTCTTCGTCGGAAACAGTGTCTTCGACGGTTTGCAGCAATAGCTCAGTCACGACGTCCTTCTCCTGTGCAGTGTCACGCCATGATGTTGACGCCGCCATCGACGTACAGCGTTTCCCCGGACACTTTCCGTGCGTACGGCGTGGAGAGGAAAGCGCAGGTGTAGCCAACGTCCATGATGTCGACGAGTTCGCCGAGCGGCGCACGGTGGGCTGCTTCGTTGAGCAGCAGACCAAAGTCCTTGAGTCCGGAAGCGGCGCGCGTCATTAGCGGACCCGGTGAGATGGCGTGAACGCGGATGCCCTGCGGACCCAGTTCATGGGCGAGGTAACGCGCGCACGCTTCGAGCGCGGCCTTCACGGGTCCCATGACGCTATAGTTCGGCACGACCTTGCTTGCGCCGTGATAGCTCATGGTGAGCAGCGTGCCACCTTTATCCATGAGGGGCGCGGCAAGCGCGGCCATACGCACGAAGGAATGGCACGAAATGTCCATTGCTTGCGCGAAGCCCTCGCTCGAGCAGTGCAACAGCCCGCCCTGAAGGTCGTCCTTCGGTGCCCACGCAATCGAGTGCAGCACGATGTCGAGGCGTCCCCAACGCTGGCCTATTTCGGCAAACACCGCGTTGAGCTGGTTCGCATCGGCGACGTCGAGCGGCAGGAGCATGTGAGTATCCAATTCCTGCGCGATTGGCTCGACCCAGGCTTTGGTCTTTTCCGTGGCATACGTGATCGCAAGGTCAGCGCCGAGTTCGCGAAACGCCTTCGCCCACCCCTATGCAATTGAGTGTTCGTTGGCTATGCCCGTGACGAGCGCCTTCATGCCCTTCAGCAGTGGACCTGCCTGTCCGCTGTTTTCCGTTGACATCGCTTTACTCCACGACAGCGCGCGTATGGCGCGCAATCATCAGTTCTTCGTTGGTCGGAATGACCCACACCGGGTATGCGGCTTGAAGCGGTGGTCACGAGCGGTCCGCCCTTGAGATAGCAGCGCCGTCCAGTTCAGCACCGAGCCACTTCGCTCGCTGCACGACAGCCTCGCGGACCGCCGCCGCGTGCTCGCCTATGGCGCCGGTAAACACGAGCGCGTCGATGCCTTCTATGGCGGCGGGCAAGCGAGCCCAGCTCGCGCGAGATGCGATAGACGAAAAGATCGACCGCGAAGCGGGCGCGAGGATCGTCGCTTTCGAGCAGCGTGCGCATGTCCGCGGAGACGCCCGATACGCCGAGCAATCCAGACTTGCGATACAGGAGAACCTCCACAGCACGCACATCCATGCCCTGTTCTTCCATCAGGTACAGCACCACGCCGGGATCGAGATTGCCGCAGCGGGTGCCCATCGGGAGGCCATCAAGGGCAGTAAAGCCCATCGAGCTGGCCACGCTCGCGCCCGCCACGAGGGCGCACATGCTCGCGCCGTTGCCGAGATGCGCAACCACAGTGCGCCCGGCGGCTGCTCCGGGTGCGACGTGGGGCAACACGCTGGCGATGTACTCGTACGACAGCCCGTGAAAGCCATAGCGGCGCACGCCGAGGTCCGTGATTGCCGCCGGGAGCCCTCACTGACGGGTTGGCGGCATTCACGATGCCGTGGCCCGAACGCGCGGTGCGTGGGCCTTTTGGGGCTGCGACTCGAGCGCGGTTGTCGCGCCGAGCACTGACCGGATGGCGCGCAGCGCCTCTTCCTGCGCGGGTGTCGGCGGGATGCGCAGCACCCGCCGGTCGGCCAGCAGCTTGTCGAGCAAGGTCAGGAGCCGGTTTCGGTCTTCCGGGCTGGCGAGCAGATCGGGCAACGTCTGGATAGCCTGTTGCGGCTCAAAAGTCGCGATGAGTTCCTGCTCCCCGCGAATGCGCCGCCAGTCGGCAGGAGGCAAATGCGGCAGGTCGTCGGCATATTCATCGACCAGTTGCTTGACTGTCTCGATGCGCGATAGCGGCAGCGGCTCGCCCTTTGGCGCGAGCAGGAACGCGGTGCGCGCGACCGCCTCGTTGTAGCCGCCCTGCCTCAGCGAGGCGAGCGCCGCCTGGACGAACGGCAGGCTGCGAGGATCGGCGGCGGCGGACGTGCCGGCCCCATGCTCGCCGAGGCGGTCCGGGTCGTACATTGCGAAAAGATTCGCGTAGATGGAGAAGAACAGTGCTTCAATGCTGGCGTCTCTTACCGCCCGGAGCTGATCGAGCGAGGCGCTGATCAGTTCTGAGCCGCGCTGCTCCACCTTGCGCCAGGGTTCGAGGTCGCTCGAGGGCTGCCGGCTGGCTCTGACAGCATCGGCCATCGGACGCAGCGCGGCCACCCACGGATTCAGATCCGAGAATGCCCAGCGCTGGAGACGCAACGGATGAAAATCGCGCAGCAACCGCGCGGTCATCTCGTTCGACGCATGCTGCACAAAGGGTTGAACGAACAGCTCGTAGGCTCGCTGGTTGAACTCCGACACCACCGCCACGGCCTTGAACGGCTTTTCGTCCTCGCGCCGCAACTCGTTGAAATGCTCGACGGCTTCTTCCAGCCGGTGTTCGGTGAGCGAGACCTCGTATTCCGTTTTGCCGTCTGCGCCCTTTCCCTCCTTGATCGACATGCCGTAGAGGCCCGGCGCGAGCGTCTCGATTGTCTCCAGCACGTTGAAGATTTGCGTGTATTCCTTCTTCGCCACCTTGCCGGAAACAAAGATGCCGAGATGGCCGACGTCCTCGTGCGTCAGGGCGACGATGACCTGGCCGCGCGCCTTGATCTCCTCGGTGCTGCTGTATATGTCAGCGACCCAGTTGAACGCCTGTTGCGGCGGCGTGATGTTGTCGCCCATCGATGCGAAAAGGATGATGGGCGAGCGGATGGCACGCAGATCGAAGGATTTGCCCGACGGGCCGGACACTTCGCCGGACCACAGCTTGTTGCCGATGAAGAGGTTACGGGTGATCCACTCGATCTCTTCCCGGTTCATCAGGTAGTAGCTGCCCCACCACCGCTCGAACTCGATAAAGCGCGCCGGTTCCGTATCGATGTTGGCGAACACGTTGTAGTACTTGTCCCAGAACGTGTTGGCGGGGTTCAAATACTCGAAGTTGTTCACGAGATGCGCGCCGTCGAACTTGCCGTTGCCAAGATCGGCCGCCAGGGACGAGAGCCACGTGCCGCCCAGAATGCCTCCGGCATAACGCATTGGATTGGGCACCTCGCTCTCGCTCCACGCCCCGCTCCAGTAAGACATGGGCGCGCCGTTGACCAGGATGGGACCGGTGTCTTCCGGCGACGAACTGGCAAGCATCATCGCGGCCCAGCCGCCCTGGCAATTTCCGACAATCGCGGGCTTTGGGCTGTCTGAATGCAGTTCGCGCACCTTCCGTACGAACTGCTGCTCGGCCGCGCACACGTCGAGCAGGGTCTGGCCGGGCTCTGGCTCCTGGAAGAACACGACGAAATAGACGGGATGACCGGCGCGCAGGGCAACGCCGACCTGCGAATCGTCCTTGAAGCCCCCGATGCCGGGACCGTGCCCGGCGCGCGGATCGATGATCAGATACGGGCGCTTCTTCACGTCGACCACGACACCCTCCGGCGGCCGTATCGACAGCAGAGCGTAGTTGACGGGCCGCTCAAAGTGCCTCGCGTCGAGCACTACGTCATAGTCGAAATGCAACGCCGGCTTGATCCCGGCCTTGTTGCGCTCGATGAACTCGTTGCCGCGTTGACGCAAGGCATCCCAGAACAGGACGGAGCGCTGCGCGAAATCGGCCGTATAGTGCCAGGCACCCCATGGTGTGAACTGCGCCAGGTTGGGAATGGTGAGCGCGGACGTGCCGTCGCTCCCCTTGATTGCGTCGCTCGTCCTCTGCCCGAACCGTTGCCGGGCCTCTTCCAGGCGATTGTGCAACAGGCGCAGGATTTTCAATGCGATCTCGTGATTGCGTGTCAGCTGTGTAACCTGGTCCATCTCATGAATCTCCTTAAGCGAAGCGACTTAACCCGGCACAACCGCTCATTCCGTTGCCTGGTTGCAGAGAAGCTTAGATGCCGACTGGATTACGGGCAGCACCAAGCACAAACAATCCGTCAACTGACACATATGTCATTTATGACAATATGGTCATTATAAATCCAGTCGATGACACAACGGTTGAGTTCAGCGGATCGCGTCGTTTCGCCGCAGCGTGGGAAAACTGCCTGGGAAAACTATCGGGCGTCGTCACGAAACATCCAGCGCCAGTGCGAAGGACTGACCAACACGCTGGGCAACTTCGTCAGCGCCCGGTCGCGGCGCGAGAAGCTACAAGCCAAGCCTCAACCAGCCCCGCTCGCGGCGGCGCGCCGGCGGCTTCGCTGCCCAGCCGAGGCGGGCACGTCCGACGGAAGCGCAGGCGCATCAGTTAGCCTGCGACATCCGCACGCTGGCCCAGTGGCTCAGTCATGACATCGTGTCGCTGGCGGGTCCGCAACTCGCCACGCGGCAAGCGCTGTTCGACTTCATCGTCGAGGAATTGGGCGTGCTCGAAGCGCTGGATGCGCGCCGCATCCGCCCGGTGCGCATCGCGCTGCAGAACCAGCGCGATGACCTGCTCGCGTTCGCCAGTTCCACGCCGTGCTGGCCGCGGTGTCCGAGGCCATGGCCCACACGCCGCGCAGCAGCGCGCTCGTCGAAAATCTGAACTCGCGCTTGCGCAACTATTTCACGCTGCGTCGCCATCTGGGCGCCCCTTACCTCGACCTACTGCGCTTCTTCCTGAATCATCGGCGCTTCGTGCGCAGCCGCCGGACCGAGCGTCAAGGCAAAATTCCGTGTGAGTTGATGACGGGGCGGGACCACCCGCACTGGCTCACGATGCTGGGACTCGGACCGCTTCAACCGCGGCAAGTCTGAGCGCGGGAGGTCGATACCCAAGACCTCCAAATCCATCGGGATACTCACCACAAATCAACACACCGCCCTCCACGAGCGGTGCGGCTCAGTTCGTCCGTGTTACCCAAAATCGGCGCTTTTCGAACCACGCCGTTGTAGTACAGCAGTCCTTCACCTTCTCAGGCGACGCCGGCAAGGCAGCATGGCAACAACAGAAAACCACATTTGTGCTTGCGCTCAATGGGGAAGCCCTTGTTGCCTTAACGTACTTTGTCACCCCTTTCGTCAAACGCCCCCTATCGCAGCACACGTCGCACGCAGGCGTTTCTTTCATGCTTCGACCACATGCGGCAGCAATGCGGCGCCACCTAACCAGCAGCGGAAGGTCCCATGCCCTGTTCGAAGAACTCCGCGGTATGGTCGATAAACGCCCTGACTTTCGCGGGCAACAGTGCGCGTCCGATGTATGCCAGGCGGACCTCGGCCACAGTATCGGCGATCTCGAAGTCTTCCAGCAGACGAACGAGCCGTCCGGCCTTTATGTCCTCCTCAACAAGGGCGATTGGAAGCAGACCAACACCGAATCCTTCGAGTACGATGTCGCGATTGAATATGGGATTGTTCGACGCAATTTCGTAGCTGATCGGGACCGCGATGCTTTCCTGATCCATTCGAAAGGTGACGCATGGTTTGTGCATCGAAGGAGGGACCGTGACGAATACATGGTCGGCCAGCTCAGCCGGATGCCGGGGCCGAGGACGCCTGCCCAGATAAGCTTCCGTTGTGACAATGACCAGCGGCAACCGCTGGAGCAGCCGCGTCACAGCCAGATCCGTCGCCAGCATGAAAGGCAGGACGATACCCAGATCGTAACCGTCGGCCGTCAGGTCCACGGGCCGCTCGGTCAATGTGATATCCAGGGTGACGTTCGGATGCTTGCGTTTAAAGGACGCAATCAGCGGTGCGAGCCACGTCAATGCGGTGGTCGTATGTGCGACCAGTCGCAGTACGCCCGCCGGCAGTCGACCGTGGCCCGCCGCACTGGCTTCCAGGCAATCAAGGTCATCCAGGATGCGACAACATCCATCGTAAAAGCGCTCCGCGGCTTCCGTCAGCGAAAACTGTCGGGTCGAGCGATGGAAAAGTCGCGTGCCCAGGCGCTCTTCCAGCGATGAGATCGCCCGCGAAACGACCGATGGCGAGAGATCCATCATTTCCCCGGCACGTCTGAAGTGTTTGACTTCGACAATAGTCCGGAACAGGCGCAAGCTTTCAATGTATTCCATGGTTAACGTCCCATCTGCTATCTGACGACTTGTGTGGATATCCTTTGGATACCAGTCCTGTTCGTGGACCTGTACCGCACCGCACGCTGTGGAACATAGTCCAATGCCGTGCAACCGCGACCAGGGGTACTGTCCGGTCACGCCTGACGCGCGTGGATGCGCCTGGTGTCACCGCCGCACATGAAAGCGCTGAGCATTCTGCCGTAAAGACACCAGAGAACCGAATCACATCAGATCGGCTGTTCTATCAGGCTAACGCTTCTCGCACAGATCATTGCGTGAGCATTAGCCGGTGTGGGCCCAGTGAGGCGCGGCCTGTAGATGGCATCTCCGACTTCGATTAGCCGACCGGTCAGCGCACAGATGCCTGGCACCCGCGCGACGACTTCGCGCCATGTCTGGTATCCATAGTGTCCGGAGCGCACATCGCACCATGAAACGATCAGTGTTTGCGCGGTCGGTTGGTCGAGTACCCGTATGATTGGCTTATCGGTCGAAGCGATCGACTGTCGAACAGAGGAACCGTTCAAGGCAGATCCATGCGCAGTGGCTCGTTCGTTAAGTCTCCAATCGCCAAGCCTTGTGACGGTCATACTCCACGGATCAACAGCGCGATTCATAACCCGGCTCCCTCTGTGCAAGCTCGAACGCGTGCGCTTCGCGTGAGCGCTGCCCACCATAGCTGCTCTCTTCCGTCGATAATTACCGGTCCGATTGCGTCGGCAAAGACCTTTTTGATGTCTTTGCCCCTGCGACCATAGTCACGCTTTCACGAACCGCGCCTACCCGAAAAACACCGTGACCCCGGCAAGTCCCCTGGGTCGGGGAGATCGTTCTTCGAGGCTTTACCGGTATGCTGCTGCCGGGCCCAAAGTCCTATGCGTGCGCTGCCCCCGTGCCGCCATGTGCGTTGTCGCAGGTGGCAGCCAGGACGCTGCGGGCCGCCTCGACCAGGACTGCATATCGGCAGCAACGCGTGCAAAATCGCTCGCCGCCGGGGACCCAGGAAATGCATCGACGACACAGCGCGAAAGCTCTGCCGCTTGCGCGATACACGGATCGATTGAGATGCAGCCTGCCTTGAGAACCGAGACAGCCAGATAATCGCGGGCAATGGCTCCGAGATTTTCCAGCAGCGCGTGAGTGTCCGCTTCACCATCGAACAGATTCACAATGATGCGGAATTCCTCGATGCCCTGTGCGAGACGCAGGCGCTTCATGCAAACGTAAGTGTCTGCTACTGCAGCGGCCGACAGCTGCATGACGACGATGACGTGGTGGGCTTGCAACGCAAGCGGTGAAAACGCGCCGTTGCCAGCAAGCGCGGCGTCAATCAGCACGATGTTCGGCGGGCTCGTGAGCACCGCGTCGTACTGCAGGCCAGCGAAGTTTTCGTGATCCGTATGGCCTGTGCCAGTCGAGTGGAACTGACGTCGACCACGGTCAACGGCCAGCACGCGCGGCAAGTTGCGATGTATCGCGGGAGCGAACACGCCTGCGGCGTGAATGTCTTGAAGCATTGTGCTCGCCGACCGCGCGCCAGGACATTCGTCCACCACCAGCACGTCCATACCCTGTCTGGTCAGCGCCATCGCGAGGTTGACAACGGCATTCGTACGGCCGACTCCTTTCGAGCCGCCTGTGACAGCGACCACACGCGTAGCACTCTTGGCGAACATCTGGCGCAACCCGAGCGCCTGTCCGGAGACTATATCCTTCACTGATTCCCCCACGTATCGAGACCGCCGCGCCCATCACGAGTAGCGTTGACGACCCGCGCGCCGTCAGTCATAACGACTTTCGGATCGCACGTTTCATCGACGCGTGCATTGTACGCCTTCGCGTCACTACTGACAATGCAATCATATATGGTTCGCGTGTCAGATATGAGTGACAGATTCAAAAAGCGCGAACGGCGGGTTGGCCCCGAGCTCATCCGGTTCTTTCTTGCACGTCGGGAATTGAAATGCTGTGCGCTGCCTGAAAGTGGAGGTAGCGGTACGTCTAGCCGGCTACAGCAAGGCTTGACGCCGTGTCTTTCGGGTCGTCTCGATCAACAGCCGAAGGCGCTTGAGGTGCGGCCAATGTGCTGTTGTGGCGAGCGGGGGTGGAGTGGCACCTGTCGATGCCTCCGACTGATGCCCGCGGTAACTTATCGAGCGGTTGCGTCGCCTTGGCGACAGCTCGGCGCCGCCATGCCGCGTTCACTCGGAAGGGGCTGCCGCGGGAATTGGGCTGTGCCAGTCCATCCTGTCATATGAGTCGCTATGGTGCGCCCATGCCCAGTTCCTTGCTGTAATGGGTACTGGTTGCCTCGACGAGGTGGTTCGACACCGAACCCGGTTCATTCCGGTCATTTGTGCTGCTCCCGACCGTGGTATTTAGGGAATTCGTGTGGTCGTAATTCATGGCCATCGTCTTTAACAGCTTGAAATACATCAAGATCCGCGCGAACCGCTAGAGACCGGCATGTTCTCTCGGGACAGTCCCTTGCCCGAGCGGTTGCCGCTTCACCTTTATCGTGTCAGGCCTTCGTAGCGGAACTGGCCCTCGTACGCAGTAGCCCTCTGACTTTCACGGTTCAGGCGGGTACGTCCAGGCGATGATTGTCGTAGACTGTTTCTTCCGGCTGTCGCGACAACACGCACGAAAAAAATCCGGCAAGCACTGTCTGAAGCACCTTGTCGCTCACCGTTTGCGGACTGCACATCCTGAAGAACTGCACGCCCTCGCACAGGCTCACCAGGCCAACCGCGAGAGCCTCGGCCTGCAGGGGCAACGGCCTGCCGTTGCGCGCCGAAAACATGCGGATGTACACGCTGATCTGTTCCAGCTTCTCCTGCCGGAAGGCGTTAATGCGCTCCCGAAACGGGGTGTCCCGGCACGCGAGCAACTGGGCCTCGACCCAAAGTGGAAAGCAATCGTGTTCAACAAAAGATTGGCTGTAGTACGCGATGGCGCGGTCCTTCATTTCATCGGGCGTGCCGCCCTTCTCCATCATCGTCAGGAGATTCGTCCGCGCCCTATCGTCGTCGCGGCGCAACAACCTGATCAGCAGATCCGGCTTGCCGCCGAAGTTTGAGTAGAACGCGCCGCGCGTATAGCCAGCCGCCTCAGCGATGTCCTCCACGCTCGTCGCGGCGAATCCCTTTTTAATGAACATCTTCCGCGCAGCCTCAAGCAGGCATTCGCGCGTCTGCTCTCTGCGCTGTGCCCGTGTCAGGCGTTCCCGCTTCATGGCATAAAGTACCGGTCAGGCCGACATCTGCGGTGCCGCCAGATCGGCATGCTTGTCAGATGACGGTTTTCGCAATGATCCGTCGACGCCCGATCAGGCCGCCTCGCGGTTTATGTGACATTAGACTCATATCTGATTTTGTTGTCAACAAAGTTAACGAAATCTGGCACACGTGAGAGGAAATCGGAACCGTCATACCGCGCACTGGTATTCCGGACCAAGGCATCCAAAGCCCTTCGGAAAAGCGCAGAGGCGCGCTTCGCGAGGACGTCATGAGCTCCTTCGTCCGGTTGGAAGATTTTCGGGCGATAGCGTGCGACTTTGAGTCGGCCGGCGACTGCATACGTCGCCCATCCTGAAGCGTGAGCGGTCCGCCCGTCTCATGCCAAGCAGCTTCGTTGCGGTGCCCATGATCACGCGACTTCCATACCGTTTGTCGACTGTGCGAGGCTGACCTCGCCCAGGTAAACGCTCTCGCCCCCTAATTCGCATTTGCGCCAGGCGCTGCCGAGGGCATGACGGATTTCGACCCGGTACATGCCACTTCCTTTGGCCAGACCGCCGAACCGGAAATCGCCGAAGCCGTCCGAGACGGTTTCGGCCACCTTCTGATTGCCGAGGTACAGGGCGACCGCCGCATCCGTGACGCACTCGACCACATCTCCCATCCGCGCGCTGACACTTCCGCCGATGAAGCAGGTTTCCCAGCGTTCGAGGCCGCTGTACCACACGCGCGGTTTCGTGCCCAGGTTAGGCCGCAAGACCTTGAGCCCCTCGCGCTGGGCCTTCTCGGCCATCGCAGCGTCATCGAGCCTGACCGTCTCGAAGACGTCGGTGGGGCACGACTGCTGGCAACGCGGCTGCGGCCAGCCCTGGTCGAGCAGATGGGCATCGAAGATCCAGGTCTGCGGCAGTTGCAACTCATCGTTCCAGACGATCGCCTTGTACGGGCAGGACTTCACGATGTCCTTCCGGCCCCGCGCCTTGTCCGGATCGATGATGACCACGCCGTCGGCGCGCTTGCGAATGGCGTCGCCGCCCACCCGCATGCAAGGCGCTTCGTCGCAGTGGTTGCACATGACCGGCAGATACGTGGTCTCAACCATATGCGAGTCGCCCTGAACGCGCCGCAGGATCCGGATGGGGCTGTCGGCATTGGCGGCGGCGGGCGCGGCATAACCGGGGAAGTCGTTGCCGACGTGCTCGTCCCGGGCGGCAATGACGCAGTTCTGGCAGTTCTCGCAACGCCCGACTTTGATAACCAGGTTCAACTTGCTCATTCTGTAGTCCTCACGCTGCGCGACCGAGCACGAACGCCTCGGCGCTTCGCCACTTCTCGACCTGCACCAGGCAGGAGTTCGGGCTCATACTGCTGGTTCCGGCGGTTTGCGGCCGGTCGGGGGTGAGCACGTTCATACAACCGCCTATCTCGACTCGCTCGCCATCTATTTCGATCATTTGAAACTCGGCGCTCGCCTCGTACGACTTGACCACTCCCGCGGTGACCAGCGCCGAGACGTCGGCCGCGCAGATCACCGCGCCGCGGTCGTTGTACACCTTGACGAGGTCGCGATGGGCAATGTCTCGAATAGCCGCGTCGGCCGGACCAAGCCTCAGTAGCCAGAAGCGGTGCCCGCCAATCAGCGCGCGATGATCCTCAACACTGTTGACCGAGGAGTTCTTGCCGTCACAATGGGTATGGAAGCTGTAACGGCTGTGGGTGGCGATCAGCTGCAGCGGATAGCGCTGAGCCAGGTCCGAGCGCCGCCCCTCCCACGAGGGGATATAGCGGTTGAGCGGCGGCCGCTCGGGATTGTCCGCAGTGTGCCGCTTCAGCAGCTCGGGCACGAACTCCAGCTTGCCGCTCGGTGTCTGCAGGCCCATGCCGAATTTTTCGGCGAACTGGGACGGCAGCGGATGGGGTTCCTGCAGGTCCTTGCGCCGTCCCTCCGCGAACCAGCGCATGTCCACCGGATGGCGCAACTCGGGCTTTTCGGGCGGCACAACGAAATAGCCCTTGCGGCAGAACTCGCGCCACGAAATGCGATCGGGCAGATCCGACGAGTCGAAGACCCGCTTGACCCAGTCCAGCTCGCTGCATCCCTCGGTGAACACCCCGCCAAGGCCCAGCCGGGTCAGGATGGCAGTGAAGATGTCGTAGTCGGAACGGGATTCGCCCAAAGGCTCGATGCACTTGTGCTGCAGCGTCATCACGCGATGATTGACCGTGCTAAACCCATGATGGGCGTAGCCGCCGGAATTCGCCCATTCGCCGATGTCCCAGCGCTCCAGCGCGGTGCACGCCGGCAGGATGATGTCGGCGAACTGGGCCTCGCCCTCCATCCAGATCGACTGGTTGACCACGAACTCGATGCTCGGGTGCCGGTAGGCTTCAGCCCAGCGTCCGGAATTCGTCACCGTGCTGAAGGCGGACCCGCCGTAGCGGTAGATCATGTGGATCGGCGAATATCCGGGCATGGGGTAGCTGAACGGCGCGAACTGGGCTTCCTGGGACATGCCGTCCCAGAGGTAGCCCGTCGCATGGCCGTTGATGATGGCGTCGGGCAGTTGCTGCCGCGGGACCATTTGCTTGACCGGATTCATGGACAGAATGTGCGGCATGCGCTGGTAATTGTTCACCGCATTGGCGGTCCACGCCAGGTCGCCGGATATGCCGCCGTCCGCGTAGCCGGGAAAATAGAAATGGAGGTCGTGGGGCACCCCGGCTTCAAGGCAGCCGAAATTGACCCCCGGTTTGCCCCAGCCCTGCATCGCCATCATCATGATCATGCAGCGCGCCCATTGCGCTCCGGTCGCGCCGCGGCCCGCGCCGCCGAATCCCGCGCCGGTCATCCCGACCGCGAGATGGACCTTCCTGTTCCCCCATCGGCGCGCAAGCGCACGGACGTCCTTGGCGGGCACGCCCGTTTCGCCCTCCTGCCACTCGGGCGTCTTGGGAACGCCGTCGGTTTCGCCCAGAAGATAGGCCCTCCACTCGTCGAAACCGGTCGTGCGGGTGGCGATGTAATCCTCGTCGTACAGGCCCTCCACGGCCCACACGTACATGATGGCGGTGGCGAGAGCAGCATCGGTTTGCGGTCGGACCGGAATCCAGCGCCCGCCCAGCAACTGCGCGGTCGGGTTGCAGTGCGGGTCGATATGAACGAACTCAATGCCGAGTTCCTTGGCCCACAGGCGCCGCGGAGTCCCCTCGAATCCCGCATAGGCCCCGTTGGTACTTTCGGGGTCGCAGGACCAGAACGCGATCATGTCGGCTTCCTTCAGGCAATCCTCGACGCCACCATAGCCGGATGGCACGCCGACGCGCATCGAGTTGCCGAAATGATGCATGGCACCCCAGTACCAGCCTTCCCAGCTATCCGGATTGGCCGCGACCCGGGTAAAGCCGATCAGGTTGGCAAAGCGCGTCAGCGCGCTGAGGTAGTAACCCACGTTGCCCCACTGGTGATGGGACGACATCGGGAAGGTGATGGAACCGGGACCGTGAACGCGCTTCTGCCGGTTGATTTCCCTGGCGACAATGTCCAGGGCCTCGTCCCAACTGATACGCACATAGCCGGATTTGCCCCGGTTCTGGGGATTGCGTTCGCCGTCAGGGTCGAAGTCGACCCGCTTCATGGGGTGAAGGATGCGCTTGTCGGAATAGACCAGCGACTTGAGCGTCAACGCGTGGGGCGCGACCAGGCCACGCCGTGGCGGGCTGAAACGGCGGCCGCGCGCCTCGATCACATAACTTGGCGCATCCGTGCCGTCCAGCTCGATGGGCGTCACCCGAACGACGCGGCCATCCTTGACGTAGACGAACAGAGGCCCGCCGTTGGTGCAGGTGGTGAAGCGGCGGGTGCCGTCGCGCAAAGGCGTGCCCATCGGCAGGCCGACGGTCCGCATCATGCTCAGGGTCTGCATTAGCCAAACCAACAGTTCGTCCTCGCCCTCGGTGACCACCTTGAAGTTCTTGGCAGCGTGGATGATTTCGCCCTGGTCCGGATTGGGAGAAAGGAACTTCAGGGCGGTGGCGACGTCCTTGAAGACCATGCTCACGTCGGGCCGCGGATGCCTGCCGGCGCTGGACCGAACACGTCCGTTCCTTAACCTGATGACGCGACCGATGCTTTGATCCGCGAGTCCGATCCAGGCGACGAGATCGCGCTCCGTCAGACGATCACGATAAGCGGGAAAGCGGCGTGCCGTCAGCTCAAGAGCCTTGGGCAAAGCAAAAAGAATAGTCTTGAGGACCTGTCGTTTCATTGTTCGATCCAAAGGGAAGCGGGGTGCGCTAGCGGTGGCATGACGTCGCGGACCGCAGCCAGGCCCGGGGCGCGAAAAATAACGTAGTCGATCTCTTCGATGGGCATTCAAATCTCTCGATCGGTGCATCAGCGAGTCGTGCGCGCTAGGACGTATAGGCGACGTTCACGAAGACGCTAAGGGAATTGAGTCGGAGCGTCGATTTGGAAACGATCTGCGTTCCAGTCGCGGTCTGACCATCTAACGTAAGCATCGTCTTCACCGGCATGTAGTTGACGGAGGTTCCGACAGCCCAGTGTTTTGTAATCGCGTAACTTGCCCCGATCTCGAATACCGGATTCCACGATGAACTGAGTGTTGCGTGTGCCGAACCACCGGGACCAACGCTATCAGTGACAAACTGGCTATTGGTTGTCCGAACCTGGGTGAACCATGTGTAGTTCACGCCCAAACCGATGAATGGACGGAATTTCGAGCCGGCCGAAAAGAGGTGATATCGAAGTTCGACGGCGGGCGGCATTGGCCTCGTCGAGCCGAGGTTGCCATACTTCTCCAGCGTCCCATCGCCAACCAGATTTACTGTCAATGGCAGTCCCAGAAGCATAGCGACGCCAATGTTGTCCGTGACGTAGTACTCGGTGGTAATTCCCACCGTATTCGTTGACGTCGCATGCGCCCCGCTACCGGCTAGCTGGCGATTCACCGTTTCGCCGCCAATACTCTCCACGGTGAGTGGCGTTGCGTCGCCCTGTGGCGCGATGTGAAGCCATCCTGTGGACAGCGTAATGCTTCCCGCCGACTGGGCGTTTGCATTGTCGGTCAGCGCAGCCGAGCAGAGGCAAGCCGCCATACCGGCAGAGCTGATCATTCGCCTGTAATTCCTCACGTGTCTTCTCCTGTCTCGTTGCCCGGGCATTTTTGTGAACCCGTGGTGCTTCCTGTGGAACCGATGCGGCGCTCCGTCTGGGGTCGTTGCGTCGTTCCTCATAGGCTTCGACCGCTTATCAGGTCCGCCGGTTATTTATGATTAGGTAGTTTTACTAAATGACATGAAACAGGCACGAATGTTTAGAACACCGCTACTGCCTCGTACACGTTATGTGGAAATACGCTTTCGCGTTATCCTTACCATTCTTTCTATTCTTCGTACCTCCTGGTGTCGAGACTTTAAACCGTCCAATTATTCGTTCTCTGCCTTTGGAATAGTTGCTGGTACAGCATGCCTCCATCGCCCTGCACGCTAGTAAGCGCGCATCGCCAAACGTTCAGTCTCGGGCGGGAATACGCACCACGCACCGTCGCGGTGCCGGAAGAAAAATAACCCAACCGGTCCTGTCGGCAGCAGTAGCTCGATATGCACATAGGGGCTCTGGTTTGAGCCGGCACGACCGAACCGGGTAATCCGAACCGCAGTCGCCGATATTGGCCCGAGCCATTTTTCAACAAGCGAACGCAAGGACCTTTCTGAAGCAGTATTCATCCTCTTTCCTCTAAACCGACGCGAGCGTTTAACTCATGACACTGGCGTTTGAAACGCCGCATCGAGCCGCGTGCGCGTGACTGAAGGCCCCCGCTGATGTCAGGCTCCTATCACCTTGGCCTGGTGTGCGTCTCTATCGCCGCTGGTACATCAACATTGCTCTTTCCGTGATGGCCTCGCGGCAACCGAAAGCGAAAATGCGAACGGAAAGCGCCCGAGCGCGGAAGTCGCCAATGCTTCGAGCGCGGGGTCGGGAAGTTCGACGTGAAGCGAAAGCCCGCGCGAAGTATCTTCAATGATCCTAACGGTTGCTCCCTCGACGCCAGCCTCCACGAGTGCCGACTGTAACGCGTCTACCGTTTCGCGCTGTTTCAGCCCCGGCTTGAAAATCTTGCCCACGCCTGTCAACGGCATCGCATCCAGGATTCTGATCCGTTTAGGCAGTGCCGCGCGCTCGCCTATCTCGAGTCGCACGAACTCGGCGAGTTCGTCCTCAGTCGCGGTTGCACCCGGTTTGAGCTGGACATAGGCAATCGGCAACTCCCCGGCGTGTGCATCGGGACGACCGACCGCCGCCGCGATCTTGACGGCGGGATGGCGATAGAGCGGTTCCTCGATCGCTGCCGGATCGATGTTGTGACCGCCACGAATGATCACTTCCTTTTTGCGACCAGTAAGCCAGAAATAACCATCGACATCGCATCGAGCGAGGTCGCCGGTATTGAGCCAGCACCTGCCATCGCCGAGGTCCAGCCAGAGCCCCTTGTTCTGCTCTGGCACGATATACCCGAGGAAAATGTTCGAGCCGGAAATAGTCAGCAGGCCGACCTCATCGATCTCGCAATCCCGTACATATCGCCCGTCAGCGTCGACGATGACGGCTTTCATCGCCTGGCCCGGAATGCGGAGCCCGATTGAGCCCAGCCTGCGCTCCCCCAGCGGCGGATTGACGCTGCTCACGCAGGTCCCCTCGGTCAGGCCATAGCCCTCGAGAATCCGGATGCGCGTCCTTTCCTGAAAGGTCCGGAAAACTTCGACCGGCATGGGAGCCGCACCGCACAGTCCGTACTCCAGCGAACTCACATCGTGCTCGCCGACAGGAATATCGAGTAACGCCGCATAAAGCGTCGGGACACCGCTGAAGAAATTGATGCGGTGATGCTCGACGATTTCCCAGAAACGTTTGACGACGCCATCGCCGCGATAGCCTTGTGGCGTGCCGAGCACGACCTGGGCGCCTTTGGAAAAAGGCAGGAGACCCGTTGCCATGACGGCATTCACGTGGAAGAGTGGCAGTCCGCAGAAAAGCGTCTTGCCTGGCCCGACGCTGTCGCCGAAGAATTGACCCGTGCTCCAGGCATTAGCCACCTCATTGCCGTGGCGGCGCATCGCAATTTTCGGCAGACCGGTCGTCCCGCCCGTGCAGAAGTACGACGACACGTCGTCGGCGCCAAAGTGCCGCGCGCCTTGAAGTGCCGTTCCCGACTCCTGCGCGATGGCAACGCCGAAGTCGTGGATCTCGATATGCGCAGGAACCGCGCCCCGCACGCCGCCCTCGCCGTGCAGCCTTGAGCACTCGTTACGCTGCAGCATCCGCGTCGCGGACTGTTTTGAACCCGTCACACGTTCGGCCGGATTCACGAGCACCAGATCCTTCAGCGAAGAAACCTTGTGCAGCACCGCTTGTACCTTTTGCCAAAGATCAGTTCCGGGAAACGGCGCCAGCGTTACCAGCACGCTGGCGCCTGCAGCGTTGAGGAGTTGGCCGATGGCTTCCTGCTCAAGCAATGGATTGATCGCGCAGACAATTCCGGCGGCCTCCCCACCCCAGATCACGAAGTGCGTTTCAGGGAGGTTGGGCAAAACATATGCGACGACTGAGTCGCGTTGTACTCCGAGGCGCGAGAACATGTTCGCGGTGCGCGTGATATCTCGGACGAGTTCACTATACGTCCAGCACTCGGCGTTCCGATAGTCGTCGGCCGTTGCAAAGAACGAAAGTGCCGGTGCCGATGGATTAATCGCCGCGCCCCGGCAGATCATCTCGTAGGTGCTCGACGGGAGATCCGCCGGCAGCCCTTGCGTTTCGATGGCAAGGACTTCGTCTACGTTTGCGATGCCGTTCATGCTGCCTCTTCCACAACGACGTTATGCTGCACGCCCAGATTGATCGAGCGATCGTGGCTGACGATATGCGCCTCCACGACGTCCCCCACCTTCAGGTACTGCGGCCTGTCCGCCTGCATCTTCAGGAAAAGACGCCATTTTTCCGCTTCAGGCAGCTGCGCCGCGGCGCGTTGCTTTTCGGGCGATGGAATGCTCAGTGCACAGCCAGATGGCGTGCCCGTCGCGAGCAGGTCACCGATGCGCAGATCATGCACGCCGGAAAGCTCCGTCAAGGTCTCTGCCGGTCCATAGACGAGACCCGCAGTCGTGTCATTCTGGCGGACGGATCCATTGACCGTCAGTGTCAGCACGAGCTCCTTCAACTTCGGAATATCATGTTTCTCAAGGAGGCAAAGGTAAGGGCCGACAGGGCCAAACGTGCGGTAGCTCTTGCCCTTGTAGAACTGCATCTGCGGAATCTGGATATCGCGCGCGGAGTAGTCGTTGACGATCACGGCGCCAGCAATGTAGTCATGCAGGTTCTCGTCGGTGACCGTTTCGCGGGAAGTGACGTCGCGTTTGAGCACAAGACCGAGTTCGATCTCGTAGTCGAGCAACTGCACCTCCCTGGGCTTTACGAGGGGCGAGTCGGCAGGAACGATGCAGCTCGTCGCCTTCGTGAAGATCATGTTGAATTTCTTCACATCCGGGTCCATGCCGGAGTCGATCATATGCTGGCGATAATTCGCGCCCTGACAGATAAACTGCTGGTTGGCGGTCACGGGTGACAGCCATTGCACATCCGATTCGGGAATCGGAGAACCGTCCAGTACCGCCAGCCGTTCGACGGGATTGGCTTCAATAAACTCGGCGGTCGACTTGAATTCGCCATGAATCGGCGTGATGGCGCCATTAGCGACTACGCCCCACTGGGCGCGGCCATCATGAAGGTAATGCAGAACGTGAAGTGCCATTTATCGATCTCCGGATTCTATGAAAGTAGGGTGGTTCAGGCGAAAAGCTTCGCCAACGTGCGCAGCTTGCTCAACGTCAGGTCGGGGCTGCGGCGCAGGTTTCTGAAAAGTGCCACGACGCTCGCGGGTGTGAACCTGGGCTTCGTGAAGCTGCGTGGCATCGTCGGTCCCCATTGGGCCATCGCCTCGCGGCTCACCGCATGGACACCCGTCGGCGCGTCCGCCGTAAAGAGGTCGCCGTCGCAATAGTGCTCGTGCTTGTCGCCCCACGGATCCTGCCAGTAGTCGAACACCTGGCTGCCCAGGATATGTCGGCCGATCCCCCACGCGTGCGTCCAACCTTTGTCGCGCAGAATGCGTTGGCCCATGCCAACCGCGTCGGCGTCAACGACTTCGTACGCGCTATGGCTATAGGTGGGCACGAAGCCTTGTGCAAGCGCGAGCGTATGGTGATCGGCTGGCTTGTCGCCGAGATCGAGCCGCATGAACGCGACGGCGGGCGAACCATCGGGAAGCACCTGCACATCGCTGGGGATGAAGCCGAAATGCCGCGTATACCACGCGCAGGTTTCCTGATAGTCAACGAGTTCGAGCACGACGTGTCCGAGCCGGATAATTTCCGGCGCGCCTTCGGGTGGTCGCTGCGTCCCGTTGATCCTGACCGCCGCATCCACGGAGTTGAACGGCAAGGGCGGCCGATGAGACAACGTCGAAGCTGGCAGCTGGCCCCATATCGCGTCGACGCGAAAGCCCGAAGGATCGGTCAGCCGTACCGTATAGCCGCCGCCGGGCAGGGGCGAGCGTTCGACGTCCGAGGCGCCCGGCAGTTTTGCAAGTGCATCAAGCTCGGCCCTGTTGTCGACCTGTAGCCCAAAACCAACGAACCGGGATTTCGAGGCCTTCCGGACGACATAGCAGAAGTGTGAAGCGCCCGTTCCCCGCAGCAGCAGGAGCGCTTCACCGCGCGATACCGTTCGGAGCCCGAAGTCACTGAGAAATTGCTCGGCCTTCTCGAGATCTGGCCGGTCGAATATCAGATAGGCCAATGCCGACGCTTTCGTCGTAGGATCGGGGTGACGGGCTGGTTGTACAGTGGTCAGGTTCATGGCGATAAGAGATCACACGGTGTGAATGGGGTTTCGAGATGGCATGCGGCTTCGCGATCACTGCATGACCCAGCAGTGCTGACCTGGCAAGGAAAGACTCTCGCGCACGAGCCGCGACGCATCGGTCGCCGGGCCATCGTGAACGACGGTCTTGTCGGGCCGCACCACGGCGGCCCAACCAACCGGTACGAGACGCGGAAGGAACACACCGTCGAGGTCCTCCCAGCTGTCATGCCGAGCGAGATGCGGCCGCTCTCCACGGTGTGCGATCTGCACAGTGCTTCCGCCGGCACGCGCGAAGGCTGCTGCCTCAGAAGAATCAAGCGAGGCTCGGGCATCTGTGCCAAATCCAATCAGCGCCAGGCCCTGCCCGAACACCTCGTCGCTCGGACGCGCCTTGCCATCCAAACCACGTACCCGCCCCTGCCCAATGACTGCGCCGCGCACAAGCTTCGTCGGCGAGCGGCCTTTGACAACCACACCTCTTCTAGTTGTTTTTTTCGGCTGGATCTGCGATTCGTCGGGCTGCGCACGCAGCGGGAGCACCGGTGGCGACAATTGCATCAGCCCATGAGCCCACAAGGCATTGCCGCCATTGCGCGGCGTGACGAGCTTTCTCATGAACCTTGCGAGCTTTGTTATCGCCTTCCCGTGAGGCCGCCTCTCCTCGCCGTAAGTGTCGAGAATGCGTGAATCCGCTCGCCCCTGCACTACGCATGCAAGCTTCCAGCACAGGTTGGCGGCATCTCGCAGTCCCGCGGCCAACCCTCGGCCGACGGATGGAGGAATAATGTGCGCGGCGTCGCCCGCGAAGAACACACGCCCCCGGCTGGATGCATTAAGGGTTCGCGTTCGGAAGCGATACACCGCCTTGCGCTCGATCATCGTGTCTTCCGGGTTGCCCGATGGAGCGACCATCTCGCGTATGCGGACCTCGGCTTCCTCGGCGAATGTCTTACCCCAGAAGTGCGGCCCGATAGTCTGCCGAACCAGTGAATACGCCCCGTCTGCACCGACCACGTAGCGCGCCCGGACGATGTGAGGGCGGCCGTGATCAAGCTCCAGCGACGCGAGCACATGGTCGCCTTCTTCCGTGAAGCTCCCCAGTTCGACACCTGGCGCGATATGCACACAGTCGTATTTCTCGAGCCGGGCCCGCAGGCACCGCTCGAGTTCGTGCTGGTACAACGTGACGGGCTTCGGATAGCCATCCAGGCGGCTCGCCGAACTGATTTGGCCGACCTGCCCCAGCATGGGCGACCTCATCCGCACATATGGAATGGTGCTGGTCTCGAAATCGTGATCGCCAATGCCCGCAAGCTGAAGGATGCGCAGCGCGTCGCTATCCAGCCCGATTGCCCGGCGCGCGATGGAAACCTCGGGCGACTTGTCGACAATCAATACATGCACGCCGTAGTGCGCCAGTAGATTGGCAATCGTTGCACCGACAGGTCCGCAACCCACCAGTAAGACGTCAACCACCGACGGTAATGCGCCAATCGGCGGACGAACCTGTCCATGCCGGCTCCACGGCGCGGCGCCGTCCTTTGCTGCTGTCTCCACAGTCACTCCAGATGTTGTCTGTTGTACTTGTATGTAAGGCCGGCCTTCGGGTCGCCTTTAATGACATTAAAGTCATTCATGAGTGTTTTGTCAACATAGACATTACGATCTATACTTAGGCATAACCAAGCTTGGATCCATCATGCCGAACACTACAAAGCGTCCTACCCGTGCGGCGCCAGTCGCCCCGGTTGCCGTTCCCGAACAACGCGAGCCGCGCGGTGCGCGTCGCAAGCGCGAGACGCGTGCCCGTCTGCTCGACGCCGCCCTCAGGCTGATGGCCGAAAAAGGCATGGAGGGCGTGGCGATCAATGAAATCACCGAAGCCGCTGATGTCGGCTTTGGCTCGTTCTACAACCACTTTGAATCGAAGGAGGCGATTTACGCGACGCTTGTCGACGAGGTGTTCGAGGATTTCGCTAACATGATGGATCGCCTCGCCGCTGGCCTTTCCGACCCGGCCGAAGTGATCGCTGTCGCCGTGCGTCATACGGTCCTGCGTGCGCAGCAAGACCCCGTGTGGGGACGTTTCCTGATACGTGAAGGGTTTATTCCGACGCATGCGATGAGCCGCGGACTGGGCCAGCGGCTGCTGCGCGACATTGTGAATGGCATTGCCGCGAAGCGCTTTGTGGTCGCCGACCCGTTCATCGGATTTCTTGCGGTAGCCGGTACGGTCCTCTGTGCAATCGCCGCCGAGCTGAACTTCGTCGCACCGGGCGCGCCCGCGGCAAGCGTACTCAAGGAGCTTGGCTTTAGCGGGGAGCGCTTCCCTGAGCGTACTGCAGCAATGCTGCTGCAGACACTCGGGCTCAAGCGCGCGGAGGCGGAGAAGATTGCAGCGCGTCCGCTGCCGGTCGTGGAGGAGACTGTCGACGCCGATTGAATCAAGAGGTCCGGCGCCATCGGTCTGATCGGCCTGAAGTCAGCCGGGTGCGGCCCGGCGGAGAAGCCCGGTCGGGCCGCTAGCGA
The DNA here is from genome assembly GCF_050434085.1 of Paraburkholderia sp. UCT70. Lineage (NCBI taxonomy): Bacteria > Pseudomonadati > Pseudomonadota > Betaproteobacteria > Burkholderiales > Burkholderiaceae > Paraburkholderia > Paraburkholderia sp. UCT70. Next base: position 49,055 of record NZ_JBNPVZ010000003.1, read on the forward strand.
TTAAACTCAATCACCTGCTAAAGCCTCGACGCTAGCAATCAGCTCGGGCTCCTTGTCGTCGAGAGCTTCGCTGTGGAACCTCGAAACGGCGTGGAGCGCTCGCGACACAGCTCTGACCGGATGAGGCGCCGACGTCAAAAACGGCCACGCATGGAGCAGGTACATGAGTGGCGTGATCTCGCGGCGTTCGCGCCAGCGATCAAGAGCGCGATGCACAGGTCATCGACCTCCTTGCGCAAGCAGGAATCGTCGTTCCCGCTGCTGTTGCAAGCATCGGTCCCGACGATCTTGAATGTTCCCACATAGTTGCGGCGGCGGTTTCGTTCCACTTCCCTCCCGGTGCGTGATGCACCAATTCCTGTATCGGTTCAGCCTGCTAGAGCCGGGCATAACAACGCCGAACTTCTCGTACTCGCAGGGATGCGCGCCGGTGCAACGGCGGACACGGTAGGCAACGCCGAAAATTCCCGGACGACTTCGCCAATTTGAGCGCCTATCCTTCTCACTGCGACTCGATGGCCGTTGACGAGTGCATCGTAACCGGCCGATACGGGCTGGCTGACTATGCTGCGGCAGGTCAATGTTCGTGAGTCGTTCGACTTGCGTACACTCCAGGTGACGTCAAGCAGCGCGTGTGAGCCCGGCCACGATTCAAAACGCTGCACGTCGACGGAGACCTGATACGTGCGAGCGTCCTCAGCGTGACCAGCCCGGTATGTGTCGGGGCCGCCCGCCTGTCGAGTCGCGGCCGCGAGCAGCGCATTGCGGATCTCGTCTGCAAGCGGCGATGCCCAGCGCTCGTCTTCCAGAATCCTGACGCGCGCCGCATCGACCTGTACGACGAGCTGGCTCCTTGCCACTGAAACAGGCACCTTCACCATGCGCATGTCGATCCAGAAGGCCGGACTGACCGTAACATTTGCACGCGTCGGTTCGCTGTCAGTGCCGAGGGTATAGAAGCGAGCCGGCGGGGAAGCACAGGCGCACAGCGCGGCCAGACCCATGACGGTCGCGATACGGGCGATCGCGCGCCGCGCGCGGGATTGGATCAGTTTCACCGTTGGTCTCCTTTCTTGCCGAACAGGAGCGCCTGGGGATGACGTTCCAGATAATCGGCGAGCGCATTGAGGGATTGCAGGGTGCGTGTCAATTCCTGCATCGCATCCTGGATGTCCGATTGCAGGGGCGCGGTCTGCCGGAGCGTCGTTTCGGCGGTACTGAAGGTTTTCTGCGCGGCCGCCAGTGTGTCGCGGGCTTGCGGAACGACCTCTGTGTCCATGTGCCCGAACAGCTTGTTGGCGTTTTCAAGTGCGCCGTTAAGGTTGGCTCCGATCTTGTCGAACGGCACCTGATTCAGCTTCCTCGCAATATCGGCAATCTGCACCTGAAGTTCGTCAAGGGTGTTAGGCACAGTCGGCAGTTCAATAGGATTGCGATGAACATCGACGGTCGCCCGAGGCGCTTTCGGAAACATGTCGAGCGCCACGAATAGCTGGCCTGTCAGCAGGTTGCCGGTTCGCAACTGACCGCGCATTCCCTCCATGACGAGGTTTTCCAGCAACTCATGACCACCCTGCGAGTTGGGAGCCGGTAGCGCTTCGTTGGAGCGCCGGCTGAGCCGGTCGGGATACAGCGCCAGCGATACCTTCATGCTGAAACTCTTCTCCTTTTCGTTATATTCGATACCGATGTCCGTCACCTGCCCCAGCGCGATGCCTCGAAGGTCGACGGGAGCGCCGACAGACAGGCCGCGCAGCGACTGGTTGAACCGCATCACGACATTGAGCGGCGCGCCATCGGGCTCGCGCATCGCGTCCGACTCGTCCGATGCGAGTCGGAACGCCGCCTTGTCAGCGGCCGGTTGTCCGGCGTCCTGACCCGGCGGCGACTGGAACGCCAGGCCTCCGACGACCACCGTCGCCAGAGATTGTGTATTGAGCTTCAATCCATTCGAATCGAGACGGAGGTCAACACCGCTTGCGTGCCACCACCGTGTATTGGTGCCGACATACCGGTCAAACGGGGCATTGACGAAAACATTGACAACCACGCCCGCGCCGGTCGGATCGAGCGAGAAGCCGACCACCTGGCCCACCTGGATGCGACGGTAGAAGATCGGCGCGCCGATATCGACGGAGCCCAAGGAGTCGCCCCTCAGCGTATATTGATGCCCCGGCTGCCCGGACGTGACGATCGGCGGACTTTCGAGGCCGACAAATGCGGTTTGCCTTTCCGAAGACTGCCCGACGTCGACACCGATATACGCGCCGGAGAGCAGCGTACCGAGGCCCGAGATGCCGTTAGCGCCCACGCGCGGGCGAACCACCCAGAAGCGCGTGCCGCGGCTTGCGAATTTTTCTGCCTGTTTGGTCAGCTCGATCGTGACGATGACGTGCTGCAGGTCCTTTGACAGCGCGACCGCCTGTACCGAACCGATCTCCACGTCCTTGTATTTGACCTTCGTTTTGCCCGCCTCCATGCCCTCAGCGTTGCTGAACGTGACCGTCACTGTCGGTCCCTTGTCGGTGACGGATTTGACTACCAGCGCCACACCGATCAGCGCACAGATGAGCGGCACTAACCAGATGAGGGAGGGAATCCAGCGTTTCCGCGGCTTGATGTCAGGTCTGGGTGGCGTGGGAAGATGCATCGCTCGGAGAGTAGTTCGCAAATATGAGGTTATTTAGGAGTGCGGACGCCGCTAGAACGGTATTCGTTCATCGCCGTGAACCACGCGCTGGCCCGCAGCGGACGTTGTCCCAGATCAGCCGCGGATCGAATTGATGCGACGCGAGCATGGTGAGAATCACCACCGCGCCGAAAGCCAGCGCGCCCGGACCGGCAGTGACAACCGCGAACGAACCGAAATGCACCAGCGCGACCGTCAGTGCGACAACGAAGACATCGAGCATCGACCACCGGCCCACGCACTCGACGAGCCGATGCAGCCTAGCGCGTTCGAGCGGCTGCCAGTCCGGACTGCGACGGGCCGCTACGATCTGCAGCGTGAGAATGGCGAGTTTGAGCATCGGCACCACGACGCTGGCTACGAACACGACGACGGCGAGTGGCCAGTCGCCTGAAGTCCAGAAGTACGCCACGCCGCCGAGGATCGTGTCCTCCTCCGAGTGGCCGAGGGATGACGCGTGCATGATCGGCAACAGATTCGCGGGTATGTAGGCGAGCGCGGCGGCAAGAACCAGACTCGACGTGCGCGTCACGCTATCGGGATGGCGCGTGTGCAGCACCGATTCGCACCGCGAGCAGCGCTGCTCTGACGACGCCGCGATGTGCTTCTGCACCAGTCCACAGGTATGACAGGCTATGAGCCCGGCGCTGCGCGCCGTCATATGCGCCGTCGGCGCGGGCTTCAGGCCGAAGAACCTCGGGGCTCGCGGGGCGCACCTGCGCTTCACTCTGGTCCAGCGGATCTCAGCGGGTTGTCGAAACTTTATTTCGTCCCGCGTCGACCAGAGCACGCGCGGGTCGAAAGTGGCGAGAAACGCCAACATCAACGTGAGTGCGCCGAATGCAAACAGTCCTGGCCCAGGGATCACCCGCGCCATGCTGACCATTTTCACGATCGTGATGACCACGCCGAGCATGAACACTTCGACCATGCCCCATGGACGGATGAGCTGCACGACGCGAAGCATTCGATTGAAATGAAGTACTACTTTGCCAAGGCGCAGCGGAACGAGCACATAGAGAAGGGCGAGGAGTTCGATCAGCGGAAACAGGATCGCCGAACATAAGACCATCGTTGCGACGATGCGCATGTGCCCCGTCCACAACGACTGCACCGCGCCGAATAGCGTCGCCTCCGACGTCATACCGTTGGTCTGCAGTTGTATGACCGGGAAAGCCTGCGCAATACAGAATGTGATCAAAGCTGCAACGGTGAGCGCACCAATCCGGTCGAGGGGCACGCTCGATGCCTGCGTTCCTTCCAGGCTCGCACGGCAGCGCGAGCAGCTCGCAGTCTGCCCGCCCCGCAGCAAAGGCTTGCGAAACAGCAGATCGCACTCGTGACAGGCGATCAGTTTCTTATAGTCCATACAGGGAACCGGACAACCTGAAGTTCTGGCGCGTTCGATGCACGTGAAGTCCGTCTTGACCTTCCTGCACGTGGGCGCATTCTTATTTCGGATATGAAACGACTGCTCCGATACCCGCTGGTGCAGTCGAGGAAGAGCGGCCTGATCGGCAGGTCGCTCTTTCCGTCTTCATCGACACGCGATCATTGCGCCGACGCTGTTTGCGGCTGGCCCGGCGGCAGTTCGCCCATCGACTGGAACAGTGCAACGGTATCGTTCATGCGCTGGCTTGCCGCGCGCACGGCGCCGATCTGTGCGCTGAGAAAGCGCTGCTCGCTGGCATGCTCCGCCGTTGACGGCAGCGAACCCATGCGGCAGCGCGACGCGGTATCGTCGAATCCCGCCTGCGCTGCCTGTGCCGCTGCTTCAGTCGACGCGAGTGTCTGTGCGTCGTTATCCAGCGCGGCAAGCGAATCCGCGACATTCTGGAACGCCGACAGTACGGTGGACTTGTAGTTCAGCACCGCCGCATCGTAAGCATCGATCGAGGCCTTGCGGTGCGCGAACAGCGCCCCGCCATGGAAGATCGGTTGCGACAGGCTTGCACCAATGGCCCACAGCCCGCCCGCGCCTGAGAGCACCGCCGGCCAGCTAAAGCCGCCGCGGCCCATCGAGGCCGTCAGCGACAGGCTCGGAAAGAGCTGCGCGGTCGCCGCGCCGACGTCGGCGGCGGCGGCCTTCACGGCGGCGTCGGCTGCCTGAATGTCGGGGCGCGAACGCAGCAGGTCCGACGGCACCACGACGGGCACGTGTTCGGGCAACGTCAGGCTGTCGAGGTCGGGAACGGCCGGGGCGTTGTCCGGCGTGCGGCCCATCAGCACCGCGAGCGCATGGAGGGCTGTGGCGCGCTGCTGGCGTAACGCAGGAAGACTCGCCGCAGCCGAAGCCGCATCCTGCGTCGATGCGAGCGCCTGCGCACGGGAAACTGACCCGAGTGCGTACCGCTGCTGGTCCTCGTTCGCGACCGTCCTGGCCACGGCGACGAGCCGTTCGGTGAGCGCGATCTGGCGATCGAGTGCCGCCACGCTGATCGTCGTACCGACGATGTTTGCCGCCAGCGCGCGCCGCGCCGCCTCCAGTTGATACGCCTGCACGTCTACGCGAGCGGCGCTGGCCGCATTCGCCGAACGCGTCGCACCGAACAGGTCAAAGGTGTAGGACGCGAGAACCTGTCCGGCAAAAAAGTTATAGCTAACCTCGCTGGGGCCAATGCCGGGCACAAGCGGTGAACGCCCGCGATCGACCTGTGCGGCAGCATCGATTGAAGGCAGCGTCGATGCGCCGACCTGGGCGCGCAGTTCCTGCTGCGCGGCCGCGAGCGTCCGCTGCGCAGCCCCGAGCGTGGGGCTGTTGCGCAAGCCTTCCTCGACCAGTGCACTCAGCGCGTCCGACCGGTAAAGCTGCCACCATTGCGGAACGCCCACTGCGCCGATATCGAACTGCTGCGCCACGCCGCCCGCTGCGACGGTCTTCGCCGGCTGTGCCCCGGCACCGTAGTGCGCAGGCGAAGGCATGGCCGGGGGCGCGCCGTTCGGGCCGAACGTGCAGGCCGTCAGTGCGATGGCCACAGCCACGGCCATCACGGATGTCTTGTAGGCGAAACTCATCATCAAACCTCCATCTGCTCGGCGACGACCGGTTGCGTTCCGCGCTCGTCGCGCCGGACCCTGAAGCACGCCGCGTACAGCGCGGGCAGGAAGAACACGGTCAGTACCGTCGCAATCGTGATACCGCCCATCAGTGCGGTCGCCATCGGACCGAAGAAGCCCGAGCGCAGCAGCGGAATCAGCGCGAGGACGGCGGCGGCGGCCGTCAGCATGATCGGCCTGAAACGCCTTATCGTTGCGCCGATAATCGCGTCGAAGCGCGGCTGCCCTGCCGCGATATCCTGATCGATCTGGTCGACCAGAATCACGGAGTTGCGCATGATGATGCCGAACATGGCTATCACGCCCAGCAACGCGACGAAACCAAAGGGCTTGCCGAACAGCAGCAGCGCGGCCACGACGCCAATCAGACCGAGCGGTGCCGTCAGCACGACGATGAAGGTCCGCGCGAAGTTCTTGAGCTGGATCATCAGCAACAGCAGCACGGCGATGATCATCAACGGCATTTCGGCATTGATCGACGTCTGGCCCTTCACGCTTTCTTCGACCGCGCCGCCCACCTGAATGCGATAGCCGACCGGCAGCCTGGCGGTTTCCGCCGCGAGCGCACGTTCGATGTCGTGGGTCACGTCGATGCCCTGCGCGTCGCCGCGCACGTCCGCCTGCACCGTGATGGTCGGCTGGCGGTCACGTTGCCAGATGACGCCGTACTCGAGCGTATTGCGCACGTGTCCGAGCGAACCGAGCGGCACCGGGCCGTTCGGCGTCGGAATCGCGAGGCTCGTGAGCTGCGCCGGATTGACACGTTCGCTCCTGGGCGCACGCAGATCGACGTTGATCAGCTTGTCGCGCTCGCGGTACTGCGTCACCGTGTAGCCCGATAGCGTCATCGCGAGGAAGTTCGACACGTCTTCCGACGTGACACCAAGCTGGCGCGCACGGTTCTGATCGATCTCGAACGAGATCGAGCGCTCCGCCGGCTCGTCCCAGTCGAACTGGACGTTGCGCGTGCGGGGATCGGCGCGGGTCTTGTCCGCCACCGTCTGCGCAATCGATCGGACGGTCGCGATATCGTCGCCGCTCACCCGGAACTTGATCGGGAAGCCGACCGGCGGACCATTCTCGAGCCGGGAGACGCGCGCTCGCACGCCGGAGAAATCCTTCTCGAGCTTGCCGTCCAGCCAACGCATCAGTTCCTCGCGGTTTTCCACGCTTTTAGCCGTAATCACGAACTGCGCGAAATTCGGCTGTTGAAGCTGCTGGTCGAGCGTCAGGTAGAAACGCGGCGCGCCGGTGCCGACGAAGTCGACGAAGTGGTCGATTTCGGCTTTGCCGTCGAGTACCTTTTCCAGACGCTTCGCTTCACGCAGCGTCGCTTCGAACGAGGCGCCTTCCGGCAACCGCAGATCGACCAGCAGTTCCGGCCGTTCCGAGTTCGGGAAGAACTGCTGCGGCACGCGCGTGAAGGCCAGCATGGAAATCGCGAAAAGCACGACGGTGACGCCGAGCACGACCCATCGACGCTCGACGCACCACCCAACCCATCCCGACAGGTGCCGGTAGAAGCCGGTGTTGCCGATTTCATGCGGATCATGGTGTGCACCGCCGGGTTCAGGCTTGCGTTCCGGCAGCAGGTAATAACCCAGCAACGGCACCAGCACGACGGCCGCGAACCACGAAACGATCAGCGCGATGGCCGACACTTCGAAGATCGAACGCGTGTATTCGCCCGTGCTCGATTTGGCGAGCGCAATCGGCAGGAAGCCGCATACGGTGACGAGCGTGCCGGTGAGCATCGGGAATGCCGTGCTGGTATACGCGAACGCTGCCGAGCGCGCCCGGCTCCAGCCCTGTTCCAGCTTCACCGCCATCATTTCGACGGCGATGATCGCGTCGTCGACGAGCAGGCCCAGCGCGAGCACGAGCGTACCGAGCGAGACCTTATCGAGCCCGATATTGAACATGTGCATGCAAAGCGCCGTCACCGCCAGCACGATCGGAATCGTGATCACGACGACCATGCCGGTGCGCAGGCCGAGCGAGACGAGGCTCACGACCAGCACGATCGCCACCGCTTCGCCAACCGATTTCACGAACTCGTCCACCGAGTGCTTGACCGCGTGCGGCATGCTCGAAACCGGCGCGAGTTTCAGACCCGCCGGCAGCGTGGCCTGCAGTTCGGCGGCTTTTGCGTCGAGCGCCTTGCCGAGGTCGATCACGTCGCCGCCCTTTTGCATCGTCACGCCGATGCCGAGCACCGCCTGGCCGCCGACGCGCATCTGGGTCGCCGGCGGGTCGTCATAACCGCGTGTGACCTTCGCGATGTCGCCCAGCCGGAACGTGCGCTTGTTGATGGTGATCAGCATGTCGGAGAGCGCCTGCACATCCTTGAGCGCGCCGCTCGGCCGCACGAACACGCGGTCGTCCGCGGTCGTGATGGTGCCGACGGGCGCCACGGCATTCTGTGCGTCGATCGCCTGCGCGAGCTGTTGCGGCGTGATCGAAAGCCGCGTGAGCTGCGCATTCGGTATCTCGACGAAGATGTGCTGATCGGGGTCGCCAAAATAGTCGACCTTCGCCACACCGGGTATGCGCAGCAGGACTGTGCGCAGCCTGTCAGCGTAGTCGTGCAGTTGCGCCGGCGAAAAGCCGTCGCCTTCAAGCGCATAGATGTTGGTGTAGACGTCACCGAATTCGTCGTTGAAAAACGGGCCGACGGTTCCCTTCGGCAGCGTCGCGGCAATGTCGCCGACCTTCTTGCGCACCTGATACCAGGTATCCGGCACTTCCTTGACGGGCGCGGAGTCCTTCATGGCGAAGAAGATCATCGACTCGCCAGGCCGCGAGTAGCTCTTGATGTTGTCGATGTTCGGCGCGGCCTGTAGCTGGCGGCCGATCCGGTCCGTGATCTGTTCCTGCACCTCGCGCGCAGTCGCACCAGGCCAGTAGGTCTTGATCACCATCGTGCGGAAGGTGAACGGCGGATCCTCCGACTGCGCGAGTTTCGTATAGCCGATTACGCCGAAAAGCGTGGCGAGCCCGATCAGAAAGATCACGAGCTGCTGATGACGCAACGCCCAGGCGGAAAGATTGAAGCCGCCTTCGCCAGATTTGTCTGCCCCGGAAGACGGGACAGGCGCGCTCTCGCGCACGGATTCATCGTCGCGTGAATTCATGACGGGAAATCCTCCGGATGCAAGGGCGCCACCACCTGCACATGCTGGCCTGCGCTCACGGCGTGTACGCCCTGCACCATGACGCGGTCGCCGTCGCGGAGGCCCGATGCGATCGAGACCGTGCGCTCGTCGTATCGTTGCACCGTCACAGGACGCAGTTCGAGTGTGTCGGTGCCGGTACGCACCACCCACACAGCAGGCTTCTCGCCCTGATGAAAGAGCGCCGTCACCGGCACGGTGAACGGCTGTGCGTCCGACGCGTCACCGACGGCATCGAACGCAACGGTGGCCGTCATGCCGAGGCGCACTTCAGGGCCGGGCGCGTTCAGGCTGAGCTTGACGCGCCAAGTACGGCTTTGCGGATCCGCGCTAGGCGACACCTCGCGCACGCGGGCCTCGAAGGTCTTGCCGGGTAGCGCCGGCAGCGTTACGCGCGCCATGCTGCCGACTGTCAGCGAGCTCAGCGTGCGCTCGGGCGCGTCGCAGACGATGTCTACGTCGCCCGTCCAGTCGAGGTGATAGATGGATTGGGTTGCCTGAACGTTCTGGCCCGTGTCGGCGTCCTCCGAGGTAATCACGCCGTCGTGATCCGCAGTCAGCGTCGCATAGCGAAGATTGTCCGAGGCGAGCGCCATCTGTGCGCGCGCCGAGTCGCGCTGCGCAACAGCGGATGCGTACGCGTCCTGCGTCTGTTCGAGCTGCGCCGGTGCAATCAGGTTTGCCTGCGCCTGCGCCTGATCGCGATCGAGCTGCTGCTTCGCGTAGACGAACCGGTGTTCGGCGGCATCGAGCTGCGCTCGCGCGTTAGCAAGGTTACTGCGCAGGTCGGTCGGGTCGAGCAGCGCAACAACCTGTCCCGCCTTGACGGCGTCGCCGAGGCGAACGCGCCGTTCGATGATCTTGCCGCCCACTCTGAACGAAAGCGCCGTGGAGTAGCGCGCCTGCACCTGAGCCGGCAGCGACGCACTTGCCGTGCGCCCGTCAGCGTGGACGGCCAGGGCGACCACGGGCTTTGGCTCTGGAGCGGCGGCTTCGCGCTGGTGGCATGCCGCGAGCATGACCGCGCAGCAAGCCGCAAGCACCACGCGTGCGCACTGCGGCGATTGGACGAGGGAAGGTAAGAAGCGACGCGCAGGCGCCTGCGCGATAGGGCCGGAATGTTTCACGATGTTCACAAGACGGGTGATAACCCTGGTAAGAAAGTTTCCCGATGCCGTGCAAACCCGAGTGCCAGCAAGCACGGTTCGCTATCAGCGCGGACGCATAAAACAAGCTTCGTTGATACGTTAGTGCTACTTATCGACGTGCATGTCGGTACTTGCCAGCTCGATGTGCCTCCACGCAACCAGTACGTGGGGCAGCGCCCGTTCATGCCTACCGCCCGGTGATCTGCTGGTCTGTCTGGTCTGTCAGTTCCGGCCGAGGACTCGGGATCGACCGCTAACGGATTTTTTTCGCTCCGTCGGCATCGTCGGGTCCTTCGTACGTCCGGTTGTCGGCGACGCGGGTGACATTAGACCCAATACTGAGTATATTGTCAACTATGACATATATATCTAGAATCCGGATATCGAATAACCACGACTACGGAGCCGACATGCCACAAGCCCCCCAACCGCGCGCGAGCCGCGGACGCTCTCTCAAGGCGCCAAGTGCGTCCCACGACGCGATCAATCGAAGCTATCCGCGCGGTGCCCGTCGCAAACGCGAGACGCGCGCGCGCCTGCTCGACGCTGCGCTGAAACTGGTGGCGGCCAAGGGTTTGAGCTCCGTCACCATTAACGAAATCACCGAGGCAGCCGACGTCGGGTTCGGCTCCTTCTATAACCACTTCGAATCCAAGGAAGGCATCTTCACGGCGCTCATCGAATGGCTGTTCGAGGAATTTGCGGATACGCTCGATCGCCTCGCCGCGGGGTTGTCCGATCCAGCGGAAGTGATCGCCGTCTCAGTCCGTCACACGCTCCTGCGGGCCTACCGCGAGCCAGTTTGGGGGCAACTTCTCATTCGCGAAGGTTTGTCGCCGCGCCTGCTCAGCAGGGGTCTCGGCCTGCGCCTGCTGCGCGATAGCGAGAAGGGCATTTCAGAAAGGCGCTTTGTGATCGCGGACCGGCTCATGTCCGTTATCACCGTGATTGGGACGGTGCTCGCGGGAATTGCCGCCGAAATGCAACTGGCCATCTCGTCGAAGCGGACCGTTCGTGCGCGAAAGGTGCTTCGCTCGAAGGAGGAGAAGTTTGCCCAGCGAACCGCCGCCATTGTGTTGCAGGCGTTCGGTCTCACACGTGTAGAGGCCGAGCGGATCGCGCGACGTCCACTGCCCACCGTTCCCGATGCTCCGACCTTGCCGTGACAGTGCAACTAGCGCGGCGTTTCCGCGCCATCGCAGGTGCGGCCGCCCGGTGCGGTGTCGGGTTGGTGGGTAGGCGGGGCAGGTGCCCGGACATCGAATCGGGCGATCGCGATGCCGGTCAGCCCTGGTAAAGCGCACTCGCGAGATAGCGGTGGCGCAGTTCCCGCAATGCCGATGCGAGGATGGCGCTGACCGGCAACGCGAGCAGCACGCCGAAGAATCCGAATAGCCGCCCAAAAGCCAGCAACGCAAAGATGACCGCGAGCGGATGAAGGCCGATGCGCTCGCCAACCAGTCTCGGCAACAGCACAAAGCTTTCGAGAATCTGGCCGACGCCATACACCGCGACCACCACGGCCAGGCCATACCAGTCACCGAATTGCAGCAGCGCCGCCAGCAGCGCGAACGCGAGGCCGGTCGCAAAGCCGATGTAAGGGACGAATACTGCAAGCGCGCTAAACAAGCCGACGGGCACCGCCAGATCCAACCCTGCAATCGTCAGCACAGTCGGGTAGAAGACGGCGAGCACTGCAATCACCAGCAATTGCCCGCGCAGGTACTGCGACATCATGCGATCGATCTCTCCGACGAATTCCCGTGTCTTGCCGAGCCAGCGCCGCGGCACGAAGCTCGCCATGCGCGCGAACGCCTCGTGCCTGTCGTAGAGCAGATAGAACAGGACGAGTGGCATCAGCACCGCATTGCTCACGACATTGATCATCACGTTGCTGCTGGTGCGCAGGTACTGCCATACGGCAAGCATCGCGCCCTGCCCGTCCGCTTTGAGACGGGCCGCCAGCACATCGCGGATATTCGTCACATCGAGCGAATAATCCAGTCCCAGAAAAGCCAGACGGGGCTTCAGCCATCCATCGAGCTTTGCGACGATAAAGGGAATTTGCCTGATGAGTTCCGGCCCTTCCTTCTGGACAACTACGCACATGAGCAGCATGACGAGTGCGACGGACAGAGCAAACAAAGACATCATCACCAGCGCCGCAAGGCCGCGCGGAATGCGATGGCGTACCAGCCACTCCACGCCCGGCTGCAAAATGTATGCGACGAGCGCACCGAGCAGAAACGGCGTGAGAACGGCACGCAGGTTCCACAGCAACACGCCGGCCGCTAACGCAACGGCGCCCCAAAACAGAGATTGACGATGGTATACAGTCATAAGCGCCCCCACTGGGCGAGTGATCGAGTGGCTTTCGTCGTTGGGCCGAAGCATCGGCGGAAGTATCCGTCTTAACCGCAGGAGCCGGCGATGCCGGGTCGCCGCGCGGCGCATCCGTCAGATCGGCGTCGCGCCGCTAGCCGCGCTGTGGGTACGCCTGTCATCACCGTGCTGGCGCGACGGGTCTTGCGGCGTCGCCGGTTTGCTGGTGCCTGTCTGCGATTGGCCGCCGGGTTGCCCGGTGACTTCGATCCACAATGGACGCGCCATCGGATCGGGCGGCGACATCGTTGCCGGTGCTGGCATCGCGGGAACGACAATCGCGATGACGCGCGGCGTGGGCATCACGGTCGTGGAACAACCGCAGAGCGTCGCAGCAAGCGGGAACGAGCACAGCAAGGCGAAAAAGATGCGCGGTCGGCGCGTCATTCCTGCCACCGATGCAGCGAATCGTTCAGGTCTGGTTGAGCAGTCATGGGTGACATCTCCACGGTTGATTCAGCGTGCGCTGGCATTGCGGCGACTCGCCTACAGCAACTTCGCGGACGGGCCGATATGTGATAATATTATCACATTCGCGCGCTTGGTCAATATTGATTATAAAGATCGATCCGCGCTGCATCCCCCATCGCCGGTACGCCATGCGCTGCGCTGCCGGTCCGACTCCCGGTCAGTTCGCAGACGCGCAGTGGGCTCAGTGCGTCAGGACGGTCGTGTGCGCGGCGAGGCGCTCGACCTCGAGTAGCGCCTGACCCAGCACATCGATAGCTCCATTCGTGGTGGAGGCAGTAGCAGCGCTGCGCAACGCGTGCTGAACGATGTCGTGAATGACGTCCGTGTTCGATGAACCGGCGTGGAACGTAAGTTGGTGTGCCATAAGTATTCCTGCGTAAAAACGAAGCCTTTTTCATGTGGACGCAGTATAAGCAAAGCGCGCCGCCATTCGACGCGCGCAATTATGAGTTGCGAGATCTTCAATACACGGTTTGCGTGAATCGCGAATCGCTGACATAAGAACAGCAAGCATGCTCGACGGCTGATCCCGCTTGCGTAACGCCCGGCTGGATAGCGTCGAAGCAAATGTGCTGCGTGTCATTCAGACGGTCCGCACCGCCCTTGCCTCCGGACACACTAAAGAAGCGCGCAACCGCTTCAGCGCAGTCGCGCTACAACCTTGCAGCGACGACAACTATCCGTTGCCCTGGGGATGCTTGTAAGTAGATAGTAAGTGACTAAACTGGCACTCAACGAACTGGCAAACAGCACTCAAGGCCTCGCCAGACCGTTGTTCCCCAAACACCGCGTCTCCATCCGACGCTCGATATGGAGTCTGATCATGCCAAAGTCGAAGACCTTCATCCCCGTCCCTGTTGTCGCGTCGATCTTGTCCTTCTCGACCGCCGCATTCGCTAACAGCAATGGTCCCCAAACGTATGAGCAAGCGGCTTCTCAAGCGGTTCAGCGTCAAACGGTCGGCTACCACGAACGCGCAAGCGCCGATACGCAACATGCAATGGACTTTCAGGCAGTGTTAGCCCGCGTGGAAGCCCAACGACAGGCGTTCAACAACTACGGCGGGGTGACTAGTTCGTCGGCTTCCCTCCCGTCAGACAACGTAGCGTCGGATAAACCCGTCGACTTCAGTACCGCAACAGCGTCCTGGCGTTACAAGGCAACCTTGGCCGCGCGTTGATACGGCCCGCGGCTGCTAATCGCATCAAGATCAATACAACCAACTGTAGAGAATTGAAATGAAAAAGATCTTCCTCGTACTGTTCGCCTTCCTTACCAGCACATCCGTTCTTGCGCAAAACAATCTGCCGCAGCAATTGCCGTCGCAGCAGACAGCGTCCGCCGGGCAACCGTCCACGAAGCAGCTTTCACAGGGTGGGTCGCAGCTTCCGCAACCTCCACAGCTTCCGCAGATTCCGCAACTTCCGACACAAGCGTCGACGCAAGTGCCGACCCAGCTTTCGAAATAACCCCGTATGGCTGCGCAACCCGCGCAGCCATACCTGAGAGACCGGCGATTGTCGCGGCTACCCGGATTCTGTTCATCGCAGTAGGCGCATGTGATGCACGACGGCGTTTGCGGCGATTCGTTCATGACGTCGGCAAATCGCTGGCCGCGAGACCCTGGATGGGTGAACAATGGACTGCCCTCAACGCTTCGTCAGCAATTTGATGAGGCGCTGCATCTTCGTCGGCTGCCTGCGGGTTTCGGCGATCGCATGGACCGCCATCGGCGTGCCCCGCCATCCGGGCATGATCCGGAGTAGCCGTCCACTGGCCCATTCATCGTGACGATTGGCTCCGCAACAGGTTGATACCCATGTCAGGCGTTGCAAACGGCGGATTTCGCCGACGCTGTGTAGGGTGAACCGTCCACCTAGCGACACGGTGGTGCTTCGCTTGCCGTCTCCCACGGTCCGCGAGCGTCCAGGCGCCAGCCTATGCGGCGTCAGTCCCGTCCGTTGGCCCATATGCGGCCAGGAACATGTCGGCCGTTCTTTGAACGACCTTGGCGATATTGCGCGCACTGGTATCCGCCGGCACGCCCAGCAGGCGGAGTTCCAGCAACTCCGCCTCGTACAGCCCACGCAAATGCGCTGTC
Organism: Paraburkholderia sp. UCT70; assembly: GCF_050434085.1. Classification (NCBI taxonomy): domain Bacteria; kingdom Pseudomonadati; phylum Pseudomonadota; class Betaproteobacteria; order Burkholderiales; family Burkholderiaceae; genus Paraburkholderia; species Paraburkholderia sp. UCT70. The sequence goes on from NZ_JBNPVZ010000003.1 coordinate 64,076, forward strand.
GCGATGGCTGCGTTACAGCTGCGCAGCTTCCCGGCGTCAATCAATTGCTGCCGCAAGTCGGTCACCACTCCCCAGCCGGGCTTCGGCCCGCGCTCATAGAACAGAGCGCCGACCTTCGACCGGCCACCCTCAAGATGCGCGAGACGGCGCACCGCGAGCAGTTGCGGTGTCAGGACCACAACCGGACAGTGCTTGCCGAAGCTCAACAGTGCGTCGCGAACCGGCACGGTGGTCTTCAGTCGCTCGAATGCAGCTCCTACTCCTTGTTGCGCGGCGGCGCCCATGAACTCGGCGAACATCTCCTCTTTCGACTCGAAGTAGTTGTAGAGCGTGGCCTTTGACACGCCTGCCCGCGCCGCAATCTCGGACATCGACGCCTGCTCGAACCCCAATTCGCCGAATCGCTTTACCACGGCCATCGCTTTCCGGCAGCGGTCATCAGTTGCCTGCGTGATATCGAAGAACTGTTGTTCGAGCGCGGGGTTATCGTCAGTTACGAGACGATCCGTCGCTTGTGCGACAAGTTCGGTGGGTGCTTCGCGCGCCGTGTCAGAGCGGCGCGTCACGAGCCCGGCACCACGTGGCACCTTGACGAATTATTTGTGACGTTGCGCGGCGAGCCCTACCTGTTGTGGCACGCCATCGAAACCACCGACATCATGCTGTAGATGGTCGCGAGCGATCGCGGCGTCGCCGCGCTGCCGCGCTGGCTCGCCGAGGAATACGCGGACCGTATGCCGGTGGTCAGCGTGAAGCTAGGCAAGACCGGCATCGCCAGGCAGATTTTTCTCGGCACGCGCGAGGCGGACGCGTCGCTCGACTATCTGCATTCGTTCGTGGAGTTCGCGCGCAAGTCGAGCTGGAAGGGCTCGAAGCCGCGGCGCTGAACGCTGCGTTTCGCGGGTCGCCTGTGGACGCGCGTTCCGTCATAACGCGCGGCAGGCGTCCGCGCAACGGCGGCACGCATCGCTGCGATCCTGGCAATGCTGCACGGGATGACGCGTGCAGCCACGCGCACAGGTCGCGGACATCGCGCATGGACTGCGTGTCGCGTGCGGGGGCTGCCGACGCGATGAAACGGACGATGCCGGGTTGCCGGCAAATCGAACCGCGGCCCGGAGGCAGCGATGGAACGCCATGAGCGCTTCTGGAGAAACGCTGTCCCCGAATCCGTAGGGGACGTCGCAGTATCCGAACACTATGTGGCGTCGTGCGCTGTCCTTCAATGGGTAACGGACATCACGGAAAGCGCTGCGCGCGCCACAGCCGGTGCGAGACCTTTGGTTCTCGTCCTTTGCCAGCTTGCCGGTTCGGCTTTGTACGCAACTCATGCATTACCAACACCCTGCGCGCCCGTTAAGGGCCGCTGGCGCGACTATGATGGAGATGGGCACGCGCTTATCATGCCCTTCACGCGCTGCCCGGGTGTAATTCAGCGGCCGGCTCAGGTAACGATGCCGGCCTCTTTGTATCTACGAAGCACTGATCACCGCGTGGCCGCCAGTACGCGCACCGGAATCGACTTCGCGCCCGGCACCTTGCTCTCTTTCGCGTAGTGCCATAGCGGCAGCAGCGGATTGCATTCCGGGTAATAGCCGCCGATGCATCCCTGCGGCACGTCGAACGGCACGACGGTCAGTCCGTCGACGTGCCGCTCGACGCCGTCGTCCGCGATCGTCTCGAGACAGATGCGGTCGCCGTGCGCGAGTCCGCGCTTCTCCATGTCGGCCCGATTCATCAGAATCACCATGCGCGAACCCTTGATGCCTCTGAAGCGGTCGTCGAGGCCATAGATGGTCGTGTTGAACTGGCTGTCGCTGCGCAAGGTCATCAACCGCAGCGAATCGGGCTCACGCGCGGGCATGTCCGGATCTTCGCCGATCGAAGTCGGCACCATGAATTCGGCCTTGCCGCTTTTGGTCTTCCACTTGCGCTCCCGCGCCGGCAGCGGCCGGATCACGCCGCCGGGTGTCCACATGCGCGCCTCGAAATCACCGAACATCTCGGGCCATGTCTTCGACATCTCCAGACGCACGCGCGAATAGTCGTCGCGCCATGCATCCCAGTCGACGCTAGAGCGCTCGCCGAGCGTCGCCTTCGCGATGCCCGCGACGATGAACGGCTCCGAGCGGATCGTCGGCGCGGCCGGTTCGGCCATGCCACGCGAGCCATGAAAGTGCGCCGTGCTGTCTTCCATCGACACCGCCTGCGCGCCGCCCGCCTGCCGGTCGATCTCGATGCGGCTCAGACACGGCAGCAGATACGAGCGCTGGCCGTGCACCAGATGGCTGCGATTGAGCTTGGTCGCCACGTTGACAGTCAACCCGAGCGCGGCCCACGCCGGTTCGGTGCGCACCCGGTCGGGCACCCGCCAGGCGCAAGACGTGAGCGATCCGCGAAGCACCGGGCGCGCTCGCAAGCCTGCGAGCGTCACGCCATCTGCTCCGCCGGCACCGCCACCGAACGGCCCGCGAGCCGCTCGAATTCGTCGACGTCGTGGCTGCAAAAAATCGTCAGCGCGGGGCTCGCCGTCTTCGCCAGATCACGCAGGCGGCGCTGGTTGTACAGTCGCGCCGCGCGATCCTTTTCGAGCATCCACTGATAGAAGCGCAAACCGGGTGCGCAATGCGGACGCACCGGGTCGAGTTCGCCGTTGTCGAAATAGGCGTCGCCCGCGAGCAGCAACCAGCCGCCATCGCCGTGTACCGCGACGCCCGCGTGACCATAGGTATGGCCTCGCAACGGTACGAGCGCGATCTCGCTCGCGAGTTCTTCGATCGGATGGACCTTGGCGAAGCCCTCCCAACGCTCGGTGTACTGCGGCGAATGCACGCGCCACATGTTCTGATACGACCACTGCTGCGGCCTGAAGCGCTGCCGGTCCAGCCACGTCTTCTGCTGCGCCGCGTATTGGCGCTCGCTCGCGAGCATGTGCACCGTCGCGTGCGGAAAGTCGTCGAGTCCGCCCGCATGGTCGAAATCGAGGTGCGTCATCACGATGTGGCGCACATCGGCCGGGTCGAAACCGAGCCGCTCGATCTGCCTGATCGCCGTCATTTCATTTCGGAACTCAGGCTTCAGCAGTCTCAGGAAGAATTTGCCGAGGCGCGAATAGGGATCGGCGACATCGCGCAGACCGAAACCGGTATCGACGAGCACGAGCCCCGCCGGACTTTCGACGAGCAGGCAATGGCAGGTCAGATGCCCGCGGCGGATCAACGAATCGGGGTGCCCGTTGAACAGCTTGCCGCACAGCGGGCAAGTCGAAATGCAGTTCAGATGATGCACTTTCATGCCGCGCTCCCGGTCACGGTGACTGCATTCCTGCTGGTCGCTTCCACGGCAGCCGTCGCTGCACGACCGTCTGCGTCATTCGGCGAACAGATCCGGTCCGAACACCTCGTAGTGAATCTTCGACTCGTGAATGTCCAGGTTTTTCAGCGCGTCGTGCTGCATCCGCATGAAAGGAACAGGACCGCAGATGTAGTAGTCGGCGTCGGGCAACAGGATCTCGTCGCGCAGCTTGCTGAGGCCGATGAAACCCGCGTAATCGAATAGTCGCGGCCCTGCACGTCGGTATCGAGCGGCGCGTCGTAGAACACCGTCGCGCGGAAATTCGACTGGGTGGCGGCGGTCTGCTGCAAACGGTCGCGCATCGCGTGCACGGCGCCGTTGCGCGCACCGTGAATGAACACCACGCGCCGCTGCGAGTTCTGAATCGCGCGCTTCAACATGCTGACCATCGGCGTCAGACCGACACCGCCGCTGATCAGCACGATCGGCGTCTTCGCATGAACATCGATGTAGAACGTGCCGTACGGTGCCGCCAGTTTGACTTCGTCGCCGACGTTCACGTGATCGTGCAGCAGCGAGGACACATAGCCCGGCGGTCGCCCGGCCTCGCCGCTCTCGCGCTTGACGGAGATCCGATATGTATGGCCATTCGGCACGTCGGACAAGCTGTATTGCCGGATCTGCTGCAGGCCGAGCGCGAGCACATCGACGGCAATGCCGATGTACTGACCCGGCTCGAAGTTCGCGACCGGCTGTCCGTCCTTCGGTTCGAGAATGAACGACGTGATGACGCTGCTCTCGGGCCGCTTCTCCTTGACGACGAACGTGCGCCATCCGGTCCAGCCGCCCGGCTGCGATGCGCGCGTTTCGCGCAATTCGGCTTCCATGCCCATCAGCATGTCCGCGAGATTGCCGTATGCCTGCGCCCACGCGGAGATGATGTCGTCGGTCGCGGCGTCGCCGAGCACGTCCTTGATCGCGCCAAGCAGATGTTCGCCGACGATCGGATAGTGCTCCGCCTTCACGTCGAGGCTCGCGTGCTTGTTGGCGATATTGCGCAGCACCGCGGCGAGACTGCCCGGGTCCTCGATGTTCTCGGCGTATGCGTACACGGCGCGCGCGAGCGCTTCCTGCTGCTGCCCCTGCTCCTGGTGGGCCATGTTGAACACGTTCTTCAGTTCGGGGCGCGCCTCGAAGAGCCGCCTGTAGAAACGTTGAATGATCGTATAGCCGTGCGCTGCCAGAACCGGCGCCGTGGCCTTGACGATGTCCTTGGTTTTCTGCGTGAGCATTTCTTTCCTCCTGCAACAGGACGACTGGTTGCCTCGCTCGTGCGCGTAAGTGGCGGGTGGAATTGTCCGATCGCGCATACGCCTTCAAGCGTATCCAGGCGACCATGCTCCTCCAACCGATGCTGGCTGTCCACAAGCTGAAGGCAATGGACACGCCCGAGCAAACGCGCGCGCCGCGACACGTCCAACATCGGTCGTCCGATTGCAGACGAACGCGGGTCGGTCAGGAACGTGCCGTGGCCGCCGGCACGCGCTGGAAGCGTTTCCGTCAAGGTCCGAAAAACGTGTTGCAGAATTTGCCGGCCACATTGCACGTCTGTTGACCGGAAGGCCGCACATTGGTGCGCTCGGCCGACGTCGCGCATCCACCCATCATGGCGACGGCAAATGTCATCACGAGCGTTCCGCGCAGCGCTGCCGCGTGCCGATTCTTCGCAGCGTGAGTCGTGGTGCGATCACAATCGCAACGCGCGGATGCGCCGCGCTTGCGTGCATCGGTAGCGCACGAGCCTTGTCCGACATCAGGCATTTCGCCCTCCCTCGCGATAGTCACCACGTTCATCGTGCCACGCACAAAGGGATTTCCAACGAGGGTACCCGAGCGTTGGCGCGATCAGCGCACCGCCTTTTGCTATTTTGATCCAGATCAGAAGTTGACCGACTAACCGACGACGGCGCGAACTTCATTTGCACACGCTGTCATCACGACGTCACACCAACAGTCGAGCGTAGAAGCAATCCGGCGCGTCGATCCGTCGAATGTGGGTCCCGCAAACTGCGGCGCGAGAGTGGACAGGGCTGTCCACAATGCGGCTGTCTCGGACAACTCATTGCGATTTTTTTTTTTGCGAATGTCAGCGTATGCTGAATCCGGCGTTTTCGGACATGTCATCAAGCCGGTATGACTTACTGTGAACGACGAGTAAGCTGGAGATAACCAAACGGGGAGAGAACCTGTGAAAGCCGCGCGTAATTACAAAAAAGTCACAAGGCAATTGACGCACGTCAGCGCGATTGTCCAGCGCCTCGAACAACTCGTTCAAGGCGACCGCGTCGACTGGCAGGCCACGGGAATTGCGAAGCCGGCTTACTGGCGCGCGCGCATCGAGGCCAACGCCGAACTGCCGCCGGCGCTGCAGCCGCAAGCGCGCCTGCTGCTCGCGCGGCTCGCTACGCTCGAAGCACGGAGCCAGCGCCGCTCGAGCGCGCAGGGCGCCAACTAGCGCCGCGCCCGTCGCGCATTATCATCGCGCACCGGCACGATCACACACTCACGCGACGAAGGACATGATGATGCGGACCTACGAATACCACGGGTTCACGATCGAGGTGACCGTCGAGGCGGATTTCACGTTGCGCCCCGCCGGGCGCGCGGCGGTACGCACGCGCTACGCGGCGGTAGTTCACATCTATCAGGCGGGTGCTGCGGTCGCAACGTTCTCGCCGCTGCGCGTCGACATTGCGGGCAGCCGGCCGTTCGACACCGAGGCCGATGCGTTGATGGGCGGATATAGCGCGGCGCGCCGAATCGTCGACGACCTGTTCGCCCGTGCGGCGGATGCCGCGGACTCCGCGTTGAGCGCCCTCACGAGCAGCAAAGCAGTGCGCTCGCGGCAGCCGGCACCGCGTTGATCGATTGCTGGGCAGCGGGAATGGCGCATGCGGTAACCGCCGGCACCCTTTCCCTGGAGAAACGCCATGTCCAATGACGCCTCATCGCTGTCGCCGTCGATTACGTCGATGATCCGCCTCGACCATATGCACGTGCTCGCCGCTTCGCACCGATACCACGCGTCCACGCCGTGGTGGCGCAAACGCGCGATCGTCAACGGCGTGTGCGACGCGCTCGATATCCACGCGCAACTCGAGGAGGAAATTTTCTACCCGGCGCTCGACCGCGCGCTCGGCAATGACGAGGCACTGAGAAAAAGCCGTCCCGAGCACGACGAGATGCGCGCAACGATCGCGAAGCTGCGCGGGATGGGCCCCGAAAACGCCGCCTACGACGGGCTCTTTTATCAACTGATCCGCGAAGTCGCTCATCATGTCGCCGACGAGGAAACCATCCTGCTGCCCGACGCTGAGCGCGTGCTGAAGAACGAACTGCAGTCGCTTGGCGCCGCGATGACGCGCAGCCGGATGCAGTTGCTCGGAGAGCGCCCGATGGACATTGCGGTGAATGCCGCAGGCACGTTTCCGATCGCCACGCTGCTGCTGGGATCGACTGTATTGCTCGCATTGCGGCATTGGCTGCCGAGGTCGCGTCGCGCGGCACAGACGCGCTAGCACATACTACTGACACCACGGGGCGCCGCCCGCGATCGCGCATCAATGATTCGGGCGCGATGCACCCGGCGTGCGCCCGCGCCGCTGTTTCGTCTTCGCCGGTTCACCCGGCTCGACGAGCCCGGCCGCGACGCGGCGCGCGGTTTCGGCCGCGATGTCGAGCGCGTCGTCCCATGACACGTGGCCGCACGTCCCGCGTCGCTCGAAGATCGTGTGATGCTCGCCGCCACGCTCCGTCACGACCACGACCCACTGGAAAGCGCCTTCCGAATCCCGGATGACGGTCCAGCTTACGAGGAAGTCGGCAATCTCTATCTTCTGCAAGCGCATGTCCGGCTCGCTGTCGATCCACTTCGTCGACCGGCTCTGTTCGAATGTACGCATGGCACGAGGTCCTTCGTTTTGGCCCTTCGTTCAGGGCCTGGTTCTGCTACAACGTGCCCGGCAGATTGCCGCCGGCATCGGGCTGTTTCGGTTTGTCGTTCATCACGGCTCCCTTGATCGATTCATGTCTGGGCCGAGCAAGCGCTATACCGCGTGGCCGCGCGGGAACCAGAAGCATTGGATCGCGCGCATGGGTTCGAGCCTCGTTGCCGGACCGGCAAGCTGGCCCGGCTAGAAACTCATCGCGAATCCGAACGACACCCCGTGCACGTTGCGACCGAACACATAGCGCACCATCGCGCGCGTACGGGCGACGATGACGGGATACCTGCTGCTGTCGAGTTCGAGGCCGACTCCCAACGACGTGAGGTCGTTGAAACCCAGCACGCCTGCACTGTCGCCGAAATAGTGCGAGTAAGCGGCTTCGAGCACATAGCGGACCGGCCGGTCCAGCGCGTGCCAGCCGGTAGGCGCGCGCCAGCGCGTCCAGAGGCTCACTTGTTGCGCCATGGCCGAGCCCTGAACGGCCTCCGAAGAACCGCCGAAGCTGCGCAGGTAAATATCGGTTGCCCGCAGTTCGGCGTCGATTTCGTAGTTTTCGCGGTAATGCTCGTAGTCGAGCATCAGGGAGCCGCCATAGCCGTAGGCGTTCAGCGAGCCGTTTTCGAGGAACTGCAGGTTGCTGTCGGTGACACGATTGAAGAGGGACTGCCCTACCTTCAGGTCACTCGAGACACGCCCAATCGTGCCGTTCAAGATCGGACGGAACGCCAGTTCGTCCGTGATGCGGAAATCCCACCCCAGGCCGACCGTGCCACTGAAGGTATTCCACTTCGTCGGCACCGCACGCTGCTGGGCGCCATCCGTGGCAATGAAGATCGGATCGTAGCGGCTGTAGGCGAGCGTGCCCTCCATGTACAACGGAAACGACCTGCTGAGCGTGAAGCCGCCGCCAAATTGAGTCTGCCCGAAGCCGGGATTACCCGTCAGGCCGTTATTGACCGACAGGTTACTGGTCGTAACGTCCGGGACTGTCGTGTAGGTCATGATCGCCAGCACAGCGTCTGCGTGCTGCTTTACATTGCCGCCAATCACGGTATTGCTCGACAATTGCCCCGGCACGACCTGTGCGTGCGAAGGGCAGGACAACAGGTTCAAGGTTAGAGCGGCACACGCCTCAAATGCGCGAAGTGACCAACGCTTCCGAAGTGCCGGCATAGTCAAACAACCTCGCCATTTGTCGACGAGATTGCAGGCTCACTTGCAGGGTCATACACGGGATATCCAACGAGCATGACGCGCTCCTGTCAGTCGGCTGATCGTGTTCGTCTTCCGCGAAGTCGCCATCCCGTTGCACAAAAGCACGCGCACGCAACTGATGCAATTCCGACGGGCATTGCGCCGCTCACAGCACCTGGAAGGTCTGCGTTAGTATGTGATAGAAATACCTGAAAGGAAGTAGTACGGCAATACGGGCAATGTTCAGTCGCTTGCATGGCGTTCGGCGACGAACATCGCCGTCGACTCACGAAACCTCGCAGCCCCACTTTCGCAGGGAGCCTCGTTATGTCCACTCATTCGGTCCCGAACGACAAACCCGTCAAGATCCCCGGCCCGGATCATCCAATCACGGTCGAGCACCACCAGGCGCGCGTGATCGTCATGGCAGGCGGTCACGTGATTGCCGATACGCACGACGCATTGACGCTGCTCGAAGCCCGCTATCCGGCCGTGCTGTACATCCCGCGCAAGGACGTCGACATGACCCGGCTCGAACGCACGGCGCACGCCACTTATTGTCCGTACAAGGGCGAATGCGCATACTTCTCGATTCCTTCGGCCGGCGAGCGCGGCACCAACGCGGTGTGGACCTACGAGCACCCATACGACGCTGTCGCGTCGATCCGCGAGCACCTTGCGTTCTATCCCGACCGCGTGGATTCCATCACGCGGGAGCCGGCCGCGCACTAGGCGAACGCGCGCGCGTCATGCCGCGTGCGGGCGCGGCGATCGCGGCGACCGGCATGGCGCGAGCGGCACGGACGGCGGCGGCGCCGCACGGCGGCCGCTGCTCCCACCACGCAAGCTATCAATCCGAGCAGGTTTCCCTCTCGCGTTCGAAGTAACAGAATCTACCGTCACGCCTGCTCCCTCACTCGGCTTTCATGCCGGTACCACCCAGATGGGCGCACATCCGACCGCCGGTGCCGCTCATTCTCTTTGCAGTCGGTATTCAATCCGCGCTACAGAGGTGAACAACATGGCTGAAAAAGTTACATCGACGGAATCCGCGATGACACTGGCCGCGCTCCAGGCGATGACGGCGAACTGCGCCGGCTCGTTCAGCGTTGGCGGCGCGCTGGTCGACGATAACGGCAACGTGCTGAACAAGATGTCGAAGCGGGTCATCCAGAACGGCCGCACGAACGATCCGACCGCGCACGGCGAGCGTCAACTTGTCGACTGGTACTACGCGAACAGGCGAGCATTAGGTCTGCCGCCACCGGAACAGGTGACGGTCGTGACGTCGCTCGATCCCTGCTGCATGTGCACCGGCGCGATGCTGACTGCGGGCTTCAAGGTCGCGGTCGGTGCGCTGGATACCTACGCCGGCATCAACTACGACCAGAAGTTCACGTTTCCGTCGCTGCGCGGTTTCGCGCGCACGCAGGCCCTCAGCACGTTCGCCTATCCCGAAGTGGAAAACGGCGACTGCTTCAATCGCGCGCGACAAGGTCCGCTGAACATTCCGCCGCTGCCGGATGGCAGCAAACTCGACGGCAAAACCCTCGCGCTTTGCGGCAGCCTCTTCGCCGCGACGCTCAGCGAGATCAGGGACAAGATCAACAACGATCTGCCGCTCGATCAGTTGCTCGACGTCCGCACCCTGCCGCCGGCGAGTCCGATCATTGAGCAACTCAAAACGCATTACGGCAAAGCGTTGCAATACCGGGGAGCGAGACCCTGCGCGCCGGACGTGGGGCTCGCGCCATTTCCTGAAGGAAGCGGTGGCCGAGGACCTGAAGAACGGCGGCACGGGGCACGCGGTCGCAATGCTCGACAACCGCGGCTATCTGCTGCTGTGTCTGCCGGGCATCGAGGGGCTGTCGAAAATTCGGCGCGCCTTTCTCGACGTCACGCGCGGCTTCGCAGCAAGCTGCTGAGCCAGAACGTCCCGGAACTCCTCAAGTATCTCGGCCACCCGAAATACTGCACGTTCGTGATGGCGCTCGGCCCCGACAGCGGTTCGCAAGGCCTGCTTGAATTCGGCGCGTACGGTTCGACGATGGAAGGTCCACTGCCCCGCGTAAACCCGTCGCCTTTGCAATACGTTAAGCCCGGCATGCCACAAGGAGACCTCGACGAGTTTTGCTCGACGCTGCCGCCGCTTTAAAGTCAATCGATCAAGGTCAGGCCGGTGCAGGTGACGGATCAGGCCTTGATTCATTCACTGGGATGACGCCTGGCGGTATTCGACTACCGAGGACCGGCGAAACGGCAGGGGCTGCAATAGCCCGCGCCGTTTTTTATGCTTGACGACTCGCGAAAAATCACGCGCCGAATCGAATCAGGTTCACAGCGCATGCGCGTCGAATGGATCACCCCAACCTTAACAAAACCTTAACACCTCAGTATTGCAAAGTATTAATTTCAGGTCACGCAAATGACTTTTTTTACGGTTCAAATTCGTCCCGCACTACCCAAATTTGTTGTCAAACAAAAGGACGAGACATGAAACCGATCACGAAATGGAAGCGTAAGCAAAGCGCAATGTGCGCCGCCGTCGCACTGCTCGCCGGGTTGTACTCGGCAGTCGCGACAGCCGGCGACGATCACGACCACGGCCGCGATCACGATCGCGATCGCGCGTCCGTCAAGCATGTGCTGCTGATCAGCTTCGACGGTCTGCATGAGCAGGACGTCGCGCGTTGCATCGGCGCGAATACGTGCCCTAACCTGGCGCTGCTCGCGAAGTCAGGCACCACCTATACGAACGCGCATACACCGGGACTGTCGGATTCGTTTCCTGGCCTCGCCGCGCTCGTGACCGGCGGCTCGCCGAAGTCCGCGGGGCTGTTCTACGACGTCTCCTACGACCGCACGCTCTATGCGCCGTCCGATACCCATTGCACGGGCCCGACCGGCTGGAATGTCGTCTTCGATGAAACGACCGGCATCGACGGCGAGAACGGCGGCGCGCTGATCCATCTCGACGGCGGCGGCGCGTTCAATCCGCAGGCGATTCCGAATGCGCTCGTCAATGGCGTCTGTACGCCCGTCTATCCGCACAACTATCTGAAGACCAACACGGTTTTCGAAGTGATCAAGGGCAACGTCAACGGCGCGCGCACCGCGTGGGCGGACAAGCACGCGTGGGGCTACGACTGGCTCAATGGACCGTCGGGCGCGGGCGTCGACGACCTTTCGCGCACCGAAATAAATTCGATCGATCCGGATACCAAGACCTACTACCTCGACACGTACACGCACACGAAGAAGTTCGACAACTATCACGTGCAATCGCTGATCAATGAAATCGATGGCAAGGATTCGACAGGTCAAAAGAACGTCGCGGTGCCGACCGTGTTCGGCGCCAACTTCCAGACGCTGAGCGTCGCGCAGAAGGCCACGGTCGCGTCGGGCGGCGGCTATCTGGATGCGAGCTTCACGCCGGGTCCGCAAGTCGCGGGCGCGATCGCGTATATCGACGACGCGTTGGGACGCGTCGTGTCCGAACTGAAGCAACGCAATCTCTATTCGTCGACGGCGATCATCGTGACCGCGAAGCATGGCCAGTCGCCGACCGATCATTCGAAGCTCGTGAAGAACGGCGATACGCTGACCAACTTGCTCGAAGCCAACAACTACCTGGATTCGGGCGGCAATATTGGGCAGGCCGCTACGAAGAGCGGCAACCTCAACGACGGCACCGGACTTGTCGGCACGGGTTTCGTGCAGACCGACGACGTCGGCCTGATCTGGCTGCGCGATCAAAGCCAGGTGTCGTCGGTCGTGAAGACGCTGAAAGCCAATCTGAGCTGCAACGCACCCGGCATTTGCGCGGACGGCCCTCAGGCGTACATCCTGTCCGGCCCGCAACTGGCTAACCGGTTCGGTGACCCGTCGCGCGGCCGTACGCCCGACATCATCGTTCAACCGAACCCGGGCGTCATCTATACGTCGAGCAAGTCCAAGGACGAAGAGCATGGCGGCAACGCGCCCGACGACAGTCATCTCGGCCTCGTGATGTACGTGCCTCACGCGCATCACGCCGGGCAGGTCAACGACGAGCCGGTGCTGACCACGCAGGTCGCGCCGACGATCTTGCGTCTGCTCGATCTGAAGCCTGAGCTGCTGCATTCGGTCGCGATTGAAGGAACGCGTGCGCTGCCGGAATTCGATCACGAAGACTAAGCCTGGCCGTAGTCCACGTATTTGAGTAGTAAGCTGCGCCGCGATCGGTGTTGGAACGATCGCGGCGCAGTCGTTTTTGCGGGGTCCAGCCGCGCGGACCTCGCGTGCCGGCCCGTGCGAGAATGGGAGCCGCCTGATTCTCGCCAAACAGGCGTGCGTCGATTGCCTGACAAGGAGCCGCAATGCCATGAACGCCATTGCTCTCGGATGCGTAGCGGTGTTGGGGCTGCTGTTATTCGGCCTCGGCTCGTCGGTATCGATGACGCGTTTTCGCGAACGCACCAATGCGGGCTGCGCCGACGATCCGGCCAACCTGCTGCACAAGCTGGTTCGGGCGCATGGCAATACCGCGGAATGATGACTTCCCGCGCCAGCCCAAAAGAAAATAAGCCCCACAGTCACCCGTGAGGCTTCAAAAAGACCCGCAGCCTGACACCGCGAGTCCCGGTCTTTCAAGCAACCACGCTTACTTCACATTCGGGAAGACCGGCCAGGACGAAGCCTCATCGCACAGCGACAGCTTCGCATTCTGCGAGACGATCGTGGCCGCCGGATTCGTGTCGCCCGCGGCGCCAGCGTCGTCGCTGCCATTGACGGTCAGGTTCAACGTGTTCGTCGGGGTCGTGTACTTGCCCGCGCCGCTCGACGTGTTCGTCAGGATACCGCCCGTGCCGTGAGCCATCGACGAGCCAATCAGGCTCACGTTCGCGCCCAGGTTCAGCGTGGCGTTGGCGGCTTTCGATTGCGTCGAGCCATCGAGCGCACCAATGTTCACGACGGGCTTGCTCAGGTTCGCAATCGACATCGTGACGTCCTTGTCCGCGACCACGTTATCCAGGTTCAGCTGGATCACGCTCTGCGTATTGGCGTATGCCGTATCGGCATGCAGGCCACGGAAGGTCAGGCCGCCGCCGCCGTTCTTGCCCGCGGTCTTGTTGGCCGGGATGTTCATCATGCGGATGTTGCTGAGGTTGATGTCGTGGAAGTTCGGCACCAGCCATCCCAACCCCGTGTACGAGATCGGATCGGCACTCGGGCCCGTGTAGTACATGTCGAACACGAGGAAATCCTTCACACCACGCATACATGCGCCGTCATAGTAGATGTTGCTGACGTCGCCGCCGCGTGCCTGACCGCTTTTGATACGCAGCCCCACGACGCCCATATCCGTCGACGAATTGGTGCCGTCGTAGATATTGTCGAAGTAGTTGTCGTAGAAGTGAATGTTCCGGACACCTGCATTCGTCGGGCTGCCGATCGACAGACCATGGCCGTTGTAGTTGTGGTTGTGCGCCACCGTGATGCCGTACGTACGGTTCGACGAAACGCCGCGGTTACCGTCGATGGACCACAGCATGTTGGCCGGCGTCGTCGCGCCCTGTGCCGCCGCCGGACGCGGATCCTGCAGGCCGCCCTTGAACGCGACGTTGTCGTCGGACGGGCTCAGGAAGTTGTACACGATCGCGACGTTCTTCACGTAGCCGTCGAAGTACACCTGGCCTGCTGACGTCGTCTTGCTGCCCGTGCCGAGAGCCGCGTGTTCCGGACCCGCTGCAACGCTCGGGTCGACGCCGTCGGTGTTCTTCACGCCCGTCGAGCTGGCATCGATCGTCGCGCCCGTATAGAGGTGCGCGTACGAACCGCTGACGCCGTCGAAGCCGTCGTTGTTCATGCCGACGCTCGCCTGGTTCGCCGCATCCGGCAGCAACGGCGTGATGATCTTGATACCCCACACGGTGAAGCCGTCCACGCCGTCGGCTTCGACGGTGAAGAACGTGCTGTTGCGCAACGTGATCTGATACAGCGACAGGTTCTTCGACTGCTGCATCCACAGCATGCCGGGGTTGCCCTGGAAGCTGTACGGGCCGCCGCCGATGTCCTTGTTGCCGTGGTACGAGATATCCCACCAGCTTGCCGGCACCCAGCGTGCGCAACCGCCCGTGCCAGCGGTACAGCCGCCGCCCGTAACCGTGTAGCCGCCTGGGATGCTGGTTGCCTGGCGGTTCACCACATAGGTGACGGCCGGCGTGGTCAGCGTCGTCTTGCCCATCGCGGTGACCACGTCGCAAGCGGTGCCTTCCGGCGCGAGCGTGCCCGCACGGTAAGCGGCGATCGTGTTCGTGCAGCTGAACTTCGGCGTCGTCACGCCCGTGATGTTGTTGCCCGAATACGTGAACGCCTCGATGACGCCGGTTGCCCAGCGGATCGTCGGATATTGCGGCGACGAGCTGATCAGCGGCATGTAGCCACGCGCATCGATCGAGCCCGTGCCCATGATCGACGCGTTGACCGTATGCGTGCCGCGGATCAGCGGATAGCAGTTCTGCATGCCGCTCGTGCCCGCGATGGTCGCCGCGCCCGCGTTGGCGGTGCCGACAGGCGCGGGAAGCCCGGCCGGGTTGTTGATCGCGGCGCCGCAGGTGATCGCGTTCGGCCGATCCTGCGCGGTTTTGTCGTACACGACCACGTCGCGGCTCGCGAACAGCGTGACGCCGTCGTCGATCCACAGCGTGACGCCCGACGGCAGAACGAGCGGACCGCTCAGGAATGCATTGCCGGCGCCGCTGCTGTTCTTGACGAGACGCACCGCGAACTTGGTGGCCTTATAGGTCGGGTTCGACAGCGTTTCGCTCGATGCACCCGCGATGTTGACGTTCGGATTATTGGCCGCCTGTTGCGTAGCGGCAGCCTGCTGATCGGCCTGCGTAATCTTCGCGCCGACTTCCGCGTCCACGGCGGCGCCGCACGCGTCGAGCGCGGCCTGGATACGCGCCTGGTCGGGGTTGTTCAGCGCCGTGGTTGCGCCGCCGTAGGTGACCGGCGTCGGATCCGAGCTGACCGGCAGCGAGCCGTCCGCGTTCTTCACCAGGTTGTTGCTTGCCTGAAGCGTCGAGCAAACCTGGGTGTCCGCCGGCAAAGACGGCGAATCCGGCAGGTTCGTGTCGCCAGCGTAGCGGCCGGGCGTCCAGACCGGGGAGGTCGGCGAAGTCGGGTTGGTGGGTGGCGTGGTCGAGCTACCTGGACCTGAAATGTTATTACCTTCACCGCAACCGGCGACGGTCAGAACAAACAGGCCGAGTACCGCAAGCTCTCGGACTGAGCGCATCTTCATAAGTTATCTCCTTGGAAGTGGATCCACCGCGTGTTCCTGGCAGGCCTCGCTCTCTTCGCGCGGATGCGGCGCGGAAAGCGTCAGGGCATGTGGAGCATCAATATTTGTTATAAGACATCGTATAAGGTACAACCTGAAATCGGGAGCTTCCACTTCGACGTGCGACGGCAGAAAACCCACACATCGCCCAACTTATGTCGACGCAACGACCCGGCCCC
The DNA here is from genome assembly GCF_050434085.1 of Paraburkholderia sp. UCT70. NCBI lineage: Bacteria > Pseudomonadati > Pseudomonadota > Betaproteobacteria > Burkholderiales > Burkholderiaceae > Paraburkholderia > Paraburkholderia sp. UCT70. The sequence goes on from NZ_JBNPVZ010000003.1 coordinate 80,077, forward strand.
CGGCCGGATCTCGAGGACGCATTGCAAGAGAAATGCTTTGCCAGCATGGGACTGCGTCTCGAAGGTTATTTTCTGTCTGCGAGCCGACCATGCCGCAGCCTCGCCGGCAACCGACTCCGCGAGCTCGCGAACCAAGTTGTCGGGCAACGTTGAAATTCATCGTACAACGTACGACGGATCATGCTTCGGAAAGGCACGCTCTTTCAATTACAGTAAACCCGACCTCCCAATATCAGGGACACGGTCAGCGGGCCCGAAGCGCGCCGGTATGATGAAGGCGTCGGAGCGATCGCTCGGACCCATGCCGGCCCGCCACGGAGGATTCATCTTGCGTTCCGTCAACATCCTGCTTGCGCTTGCGGGCGTTCTGTTGCTAAGCGTCGCGAGCCCGGGACCCAACTTTCTTATCGTCACGTCGACGGCCGTCGCGTCGCGCAGCGCCGGCATGATGACCGACCTTGGGCTCGCCGCCGCATCCGGCACGTGGGCCTTGATCGCGATCGCGGGACTGGGCCTGATCGTCACGCACGTGGCGTGGCTCAGCGCCGTGCTGCGGATCGCCGGCGCGCTTTACCTGATCTGGCTCGGCATCAAGTTGATCGTGACCGCGCGGCGGCCGTTGTCCGCGCACGTCGGCAGCGCCGCGTCCGGCTGGGCTGCGACGAAGAAAGGCTATTTCGTCAGCATGACGAACCCGAAGTCGATCGCGTTCTACGGCAGCATCTTTGCGTTGATGGTGCCCGCGCATGCGCCGTTGTGGCTCGATATCACGGTCGTGGCGCTGTCGATCGGCATTTCGTGCGCGTGGTACTGCGCGATGGCGTTGCTTGCCTCGCATCCGTCGGTTCGGCGCACGCTGGTTCGGCGCAAGGCCGTGCTGGATACGGCAGCGGGTGTGCTGTTGGTGGGGGTCGGCGGGCGGATGTTGGCGGGGCGTTGAGCGACTTCCGGCGCGCGAAGCGATAGCGCCTTTGCGTGATCAGGCGGAGCCGGATTGCGGAGCGCCGCCGCCGCGAATCACGAGTTCCATAAAACCCGTCTGCGGATCAGGTTCCCGCGCGAACGAATAGCCCGGAACCGACACGAGCAGCAACTCGACGGTCGTGCGTACCGTGCAGCCGCGCGCCACATGACCGCCGAACACCTGCCCGCGCGCATCCGCGATCGACATGTGCAGATGAGCGCCATCGGGCGAGACGGAGCCTGCGAGGGTCAATATTTCGAGGTCGCCGCGAATTTCTGTCGGCGCTTGCGCGCCAGCGAACCTCAATGCCGCAACGTGGAGGCTGCCGATGCCCTGGACGTCGAAGGCCGCTTGCAGGTCGCGTTGACGAAGCGCGTCTTCGACGGCGACGCGAAGGTCGTCGCCGGGCGCGAGTCGGAGGGGATGAGCTTGCATGCCTGGGCCGGTTGAGACGTGGTGGACTCAGGGATCATGCGTGAATGAGAAAGTATCTCACAGGCGCTTGTTTATGCTGGGTTCGTGGGGACTCGACGGCGAAAATATATTCAGTTTATATGTACAGTTAAACTGTACATATGCTATGTTTTCGGCATGTCACGACAATCACCGTCTTCCCAATCTACCGATCTAGCCGCCCTTGCGGGCGAACTGCGCATTGCCGTGAGCAAACTGATTCGCCGCGCGCGGGAACATTCGCAATCGAGCGACTTTACGTCGGCGCAGAAGTCGGTGCTGTTTCATCTGGAGCGCGACGGCCCAGCCACAGTTTCCGCGCTAGCGCGAGCGCAGCGCGTAAAACCCCAGTCCATGCGCATTACCGTTGCCGGTCTGGAGACGCTGGGCGTCGTCAAAGGCGAAGCGGATCCAACCGACGGACGCAAAACCCTTATCGATCTCACCCCCACGTTCAGACGAACGCTCAAGGCGAGTCGGGCGGCCAAAGAGGACTGGCTGATCCGTGCCTTGCAAGCGCAGCTATCGCCGCGAGAACAGGCCACGCTCGCCGCCGCGGTGGGACTGCTGCAGCGGCTCGCTGACTCCTGAACGTTTGCAGGTACTTCATCCGAAACGGCATCGAAACGGGCACAGCCCGCGACCTCATCGATTTACTCGATTCAAGGAGCAACTGAAATGGATTGGCCGCATGTCGTCTCTTATTTTTTCGGCGGTGTCCTGTTCGCGAATGCCGTGCCGCATTTCGTCTGCGGTGTGATGGGCGAGCCGTTTCAGAGCCCGTTCGCGAAGCCGTCCGGAAAAGGGCTGTCGTCATCGACCGTCAATGTACTGTGGGGCTTCTTCAATATGGTCGTCGGCTATCTTCTGATTTTTCGTGTTGGCGACTTTCGGATCGAGGCAACGGGTGATGCCGTGCCATTCGGCCTCGGTATCCTGGCGACGGGCATGCTCTGTGCGCGGCTGTTCGGTCCTTTGCATGGCGGCAACATTCCGAAACGGACTTGAGCGGCTCGTAAGCGGTAGTCGGCGCATGTGTCGGACCTGCGGAGTGTCCCTCACGCCTGCTTGACATGCAAGCAATCTCTTGCCTATAGTAAACGCAACAAATTACTTGCCTGTAGCCGTTCATGGCCGAGCGCCCCGACGACACCGACCTGCTATTCAAAGCCCTCGCCGATCCGAGCCGGCGCAAGCTGCTGGATGTGCTGCACGCGCACGACGGCCAGACCCTGAACGACCTGTGCGACCACCTCGACATGACGCGGCAAGGCGTGACCCAGCATCTGGGCCTGCTGGAAGCGGCGAACCTCGTCGTTACCGTACGCAGCGGGCGCGAAAAGTTGCACTTCCTCAATCCGGTGCCGCTGCAGCAGATCTACGAGCGCTGGATTGCCAAGTTCGAAAAGCCGCGCCTGAAGGCGCTCTCGACCCTGAAACGACGCCTGGAGAAAGGCAATGACTAGATCGACGTTCGTCTATGTGACCTATATCCGCACTACGCCGGAACAGTTGTGGTCGGCGCTCACCGACGCGGAGTTCATCAAGCAGTACTGGTTCGGCATGCACTGCGAAAGCGAATGGACGGCGGGCTCGTCATGGAAACTCGTGTCGAGCGGCGGCCAGATCTTCGACGCGGGCGAGATCGTCGAGGCCGATCCGCCGCGGCGTCTGGTGATCCGCTGGCAGCACCAGATTCGTCCCGAGTTGCAGGCCGAAGGCGACTCGCGCTGCACGATGGAGCTCGAACCGAGCGGAACGGCGGTCAAGTTGACGCTCACGCATACGATCGAGCGCGATCCGTCGAAATTCATCGAGGCGGTGTCGGGTGGCTGGCCGAAGATCATGTCCAACCTCAAATCGCTGCTGGAGACAGGCTCGATCGCGTTGCAGGAGGCTTATCCGGCCAATGGCGGGAGTCATGCCGGGAAGGCCTGATGCGGGGATACGCTGTAGAGCATCAGGATGGCTTCATCGTGGGGCCGATCGATGCATCGCAAGTTCGACAGCCGTTCGTCCGCGAGATCACGCTGATAGAATCGTCTGCCCGACCCTCGCCCGTCTCAGGAAATCAGCATGGAAATCCGGCCCTATCTGCTCTTCAATGGCCGTTGCGAGGAAGCCATTGAGTTCTATCGTTCGGCGCTCGGCGCGCAGGAGTTGCTGAAGCTGCGCGCGAAAGACGCGCCGCCCGATCCCGCTCGCCCGGTGGCGCCCGAACACGCCGACAAGATCCTGCACGCGACGCTCGTCATCGGTAACACGCACGTGCTGATGTCGGATGGCGATTGCCGCGGCGGCAATGCTGTGCATGCGGGCTTCAGCCTGTCGGTCACCGCCGACGACCAGGCGTCCGGCGAAAAGTACTTCAACGCGCTGGCGGACGGCGGACAGATCACGCTGCCATTCCAGCAGACCTTCTGGACCAGCGGCTTCGGCACGTTGGTCGACCGCTTCGGCGTGCCGTGGATGGTCAATGTGCGGCACGACGAGCCCACGGCATAGCATTGAAGCGGGCCGGCGTTCCATATCACACGCACACGCGAGCGCCGCTTCGCCGCGGCGCAAATACCTGTCCGTTCCGTCTTTCCATGAGTCATGTCTGCCAGGAAGGCGGCGCCTGCTGCGCGCGGTTCCGCGTCTCGTTCTATTGCGGCGAAACCGATTCGATGACCCCTGGCAGTGTTCCGGAGTTGCTGACGACACCCATCTCGTCTCATCGCGTCGCCATGCGCGCGACCGAGAGCAAGCCTGCGCGCACGGAACGGCGACCAATGCGCCGCCGCGCCTAAGCGACGCTTACTGCGTCGCGGACGCCGTGCTCGCCGGCGTGCTGCGGACCGGCGCGGCGTCGCTCGCGGCGGGCGCTGCGCTCGCCGCCGCGCCCGCCTCGCCGTTCGCACGATTTGCCGCGTCGCTATCGCCCGGTGTGCCGCGCGGGCTCGCCGAATTGCTCATGACACCGCTGCTCACTTGGCCGGTCGAGATACCGCCATTCCCGGCCGTCCGCTTGCAGCCGGACGCGCCCGCCAGCAACGCAACGGCCGACAGCGCGATCAGCATGTTTGCCGAAACCTGCCGCATGATTCGCTCTCCCTGGGATGACTCGGCTCTTGCAGCGAAGCATGCGACATGCCCAATGGCCACACCGGGCGCGCGTACGCCCAGCGGGCGCATGCGCGGCGCCTGACATCCGCGGGCACATAGCGGGCTCCCTCTCTGGCAATCACCGCGCGGACACGCTAGGGTGCGAGCAGGCAAGACCGTCGTTCACCGCTTTTCTCGGGGCCCGCACCGCAAAACGAGGCGAATAACGCCGCATTTCCACGGGGCAAACGATGAAGCCACCCGAAACGCTCGCGGAGCGCCGCGAAGTCGGCCGCCATGCACGCAAGAACACGCCGCGCAGCGCCCACTCCGACATCGGCAACATCCATCGTGATCCGATTCGCGTGCTGCGCGAAAGCAGTCGCGGGCGCGTCGAATCCCTCGTGCCGCTGCGCTGCGGCCGCATGCTCGCGTCGCCGTTCACGTTCTATCGCGGCAGCGCGATCATCCAGGCGCACGATCTTGCGAAGACCGCGAACAGCGGCTTTCACTTCCAGATCTGCGGCGACTGCCACCTGATGCATTTCGGTGGCTTCGCAACCCCCGAGCGCGCGCTCGTATTCGACATCAACGATTTCGACGAGACTGCGATCGGCCCGTGGACTCCGACATGGCGGCCGACTTCGTCGCCTGGACGAGCGAGGCGTGGGGCTTGCCAGCGAGGCCCGGTCGTTCAAGCCCCGTCGGCCTCGCCGACGACGCCGAACTCGGCGGTCGTCTTCACGTAGAACAGATGCAAACCCTCCGCGCGCAGTCGATCGAACAGCCGATCGGCTTCGTCACTCGTCACCGCCATCACGACGGACAACGGCTGATCGGCAAGCTCGAAGAAGTGCGCGGAGTGAATGCGATGATGATGGCCGATGCCTTCGCAAGCCGGGATCAGGGTCGCGCCGCGCAGGCCGAGTTCGCTCGCGAGACGCACGAGCCAGTCGGCAAGTGGCTTGCCATGATGGCTGCGCCCCTGCTGGGTGAAGAACGTGATCTGAAAGCCGTGCATGTCGGTGCCTCCCCGATGCGGATCGCGCCGTGCGCAAGGCGATCCGCATGCGAGCCGGTGGCCGCATTGCGCCGCCCCCTGCCCGCTCACTTTTGTAAGCGGAAACCTGCAGCGCCGCGTGAGGCGCCGGTTGCAACCGATTCGGGCATCCCGGCTTGCCGTAGCACGGCTCAGGACGGTCATGACACAAGTTTAGGTGTCGGGCCGCGCGAGTGCCAGGTCGAAACTGGTCACGTGCGGCGCGGCCTCGGCTCACTGACCGTACACGTCGAAATCGAAATACTTTTTCGCAATGCGGTCGTAAGTGCCATCGGCGCGGATGTCGGCAATGGCTTGGTCGATCTTTTCCTGCAGATCGGTATCTTCTTTACGCAAACCAATCGCTGTGCCGCTGCCGAGCGTTTTCGCGTCGTAAAGCGGATTACCGGCAAATCCAAAGCCCTTGCCGCGCGCGGTGCGCAAAAAGCCGATATCGGCTTGCACCGCGTTTTGCAGTGACGCGTCGATACGGCCGGCAAGCAGATCCGAATACACCAGATCCTGATCCTGATACGGCACGATCGCGGCGCCGGCCGGCTCCCAATACGTCTTCGCGTAGGTTTCCTGAATCGAGCCCTGCTCGACGCCGATGCGCTTGCCCTTCAGCGCTTCCGGCGTCGGCTCGATCGGCGAGCCCTTCTTCGCGACCAGACGCGTCGGAATGCGGAACACCTTCGACGAGAACGCGATCTGCGCCTGGCGCGCGGGCGTCATCGACATCGTCGACAGCACGCCGTCGAATTTGCGGCCTTTCAGCGCGGGAATCATGCCGTCGAACGAATTCTCGATCCACACGCATTTCGCGTTGAGCCGGCGGCAGATCTCATTGCCGAGATCGATATCGAAGCCGACGAGCTTGCCGTCGGCCGCTTTCGATTCGAACGGTGGGTAGCTCGCGTCGACCCCGAACCGCACGGTCGACCAATCCTTGGCGATTGCGCTTCCGGACGAGACGGCCAGCAGCGCAATCGTCAGGGTTGCCAGCATGGCTTTCATTGTTGCTCCTTATTGGTCATTTGAAGAAGTCAAACAGGCGGCACGGCGACACACGCGGACCGCGCGAAACCCGACATTCGACCGTGATCTGGTCACCGGCGCAAATTCATTAAAAAAATCAATTTATGCAGCGCGCGCATAGACTGGCGACTAGACTTCCAGATTCCGATCAGTCACAGGTGATTAAAAACGGAACGGCGCCGCTTAGAGATTCAACGTCGCGTCTTATCGCGGCAACGCAGTCTGTTTCAAAATAAATGCGCGCCGATCGGCGTCGGCATTTCGCGCGCCATTTTATTGAAAAGATCGCAATGACACTGATTCACTCGATGAGCAGCCGATAAGCGCCGCGCGCATTGACGCTCGCAAAACGACCACCGGCAGACAACCGTGCGCCGGTTGATTTGCCACAAATTGTCACTTAGAATTTTCCGCAAGGGCTCCTGAGGAACCGATGACATGGCTGCGAACAACGGAAAACCGATGTCGTCGTTCGTTCCTCGGGGAATGCCTGGCCTCTGGGTCGTCCTGTTCGTCATCTGGATGATCGCCAATGCATCGCTCGCCGTCGAACCCGCACTCGTCGGTCTCGCCATTACCTTCGTCATCGCGCGTGTCTTCGTATCGTCGAGCGAAGCATGGCAGCGCCTACGTCTAACGCCAGGCGCACCGTATCACTTCGCCGCGTATAGCGCGACCTTCGTCGTCGAGCTCGTACGCGCCAATCTGAACGTGATGGCGCTGGTGTACTCGCCGCGTATCGACATCAAGCCCGGCATCGTCAAGGTTCGCACGCGCCTCCAAACACCGCTTGGCCGTCTCGCGCTCGCCAATTCTATTGCGCTCACGCCGGGCTCGCTCGTCATGGATATTCGGGACGACATACTATTCATTCACTGGCTCGACGTGAAGACGACCGATATCGACGAAGCGACCGAGGCACTCGTCGCACCGTTCGAAAAGCATCTGGAGAAAATCTTTGGCTGAGATCATGCTCCGGATCGCCGCCGTGCTGATCTTCTTCGCGATCCTGTTCGGCGTGATCCGTCTCGTGATCGGCAAGACCCTCGTCGACCGCATCGTCGCGATCGACATGCTGACCGTCGTCTCGCTGTCGCTGATCGCGCTGTACGCGCAAGTCTCCGGTCGTTTCGTCTATATCGACGTCGCACTTGTCTATGCACTGCTGAGCTTTCTCGCGGTGCTCGCGATTGCGCGCTTTCTCGAAAGGGGGCTGTGAGCCATGCTCGAACTGCTCCTGCTGCTGATGTGCGCGAGCATCCTCGTGAGCGGCGTACTGGCCGTCTGCCTGAAGAATCTGCTGGCCGCGATGGTGAGCTCGGGGCTCGCGAGCCTGTTCGCCGCGATAGCCTTCCTGCTGCTCGCCGCGCCCGACGTCGCGATGGCCGAAGCCGCGATCGGTTCCGGACTCGCGACCTTCATCTTTCTGTACGCGATCCGCAAAACCGGTTATCAGAAGGGCTAGCGCATGTTCGAACTGATCGGCAGCGTGTTCATCCTGGTGGGCGCCGTCTTTCTGTTCTCCGCCGGCCTCGGGCTGCTGCGCATGCCGGATGCGTATACGCGCATTCAGGCCGGCACCAAGGCGTCGACGCTCGGCAACATGCTCGTGCTGATCGGCCTCGCGTTCTATCACCCGAACTGGACCTTCCGTCTGATCCTGTTGATCTACTTCGTGCTCGTGACCAACCCGGTGTCCTCGCATGCGCTATCGCGCGCCGCCTGGCTGATCCGCACGCCGATGACCTCGTCCACGATCACCGACGCACTCGCCGACGAAGGCGGGCGCACCGCGGGGGAGGCCGAATCATGATGCGTCGCGCGTTTGCGCTGCTGACGGTGCTGCTGTTCGCGGTCGTGTTCTGGCGGCTGGTCGGCGGCTACACGGAGTTGCAGGCGCTGCGCCCGCTCGCCTGGTACTACGTCGTCAGAGGGCCGCTCGAACTCGGCGCGCCGAACATCGTGACCGGCATTCTGATCACCTTTCGCGGCTTCGACACACTCGGCGAAGTCGCGGTGCTATTCATGGTCGCGGCGAGCGTCGGCGTGCTGCTGAAAGAGGAAAGCAACGCGACTTCCGCCGCTGCGGCGGACGAATCCGCGCCCGCGCGCCGCCCAGCCGGCGAGATCGTACATACCGGCAAGCAGGTGCTGCTGCCGATGATCCTCACCTTCGGCGGCTACGTGATCGTCAACGGGCATCTGTCGGCGGGCGGCGGTTTCCAGGGCGGCGCGATCGTCGCGTCCGCCGTGATGCTGATGCTGCTCGCGCGGCCCCGCTCGACGCTGAACGTCGCGCTGCTGAGCGTCGTCGAGTCGCTCGCGGGCGTGATCTACGTGTGCATCGGCATTCTCGGCCTCGTGCTCGCGGGCGGTTTTCTCGACCCGCGCTTTCTGCCGCGCGGCGAGTTCGGCGCGTTCTTCAGCGCCGGCGCGATCCCGCTGATTTCCACGCTGCTCGGCGTCAAGGTCGGCGCGGAGCTTAGCGTCATCATCGACCGGTTCAGAAGCTGAACGAGAAGGAGAGCGCATGAGCACGGGCATCCCGGTTTCGAAGATCCTGCTGATCACAGGCTTCTGCCTTTCCTTGATCGGCCTGTGGGGCATGCTGACCCACCGCAACATCCTGCGCATCATCATCGGCTTCGCGGTGATCGACACGGGCCTGCACATCGTGATGGTCGCGACCGGTTACGTCACGGGCGGCACCGCGCCGATCATCGACGCGGCGCTCAGCAAATCCGCCGCCGCGCACCGCGCGATCGATCCGATTCCATCGGCACTCGTCGTCACGGCGATCGTGATCGGGCTATCGGTCACCGCCATCATGCTGTCGTTCGCGATCCGTCTTCATGCCGCCAGAAAGACGCTTTCCATCGACGCCTTCACCGAGTCGAAATGGTAGCCGCGCTGTTTCATCCGCTGCACATCTTCATTCTCGGGCTCGGCGGCGGCTTCGTCATTCCGCTGCTGTACCGGCTCGGCAAGCCATGGCTCACGCTCGGCTTTTTCATCGCGCTGTGCGGCATCGTGCTCGTCTCCGGCGTGTCGTTCTACGGCCTGCTCGACGGCGGCGACACGATCGAGGTGCTGACCGCGGGCGCGTTGCCGCCGGTGTCGATCAATCTGCGCTTCGGCTTGTGGGAAGGCTTCTTCACGTTCAGCGTCAATGTGGTCGCGCTGCTCGGCGCATTGCATCTGTGGGACCGTCTGCGCGGCAACTACGCGGCGTTGCTGCTGTACCTGATTCTGGTGATGGGCATCGACGGCATGGTGATGACCCGCGATCTGTTCAACCTGTTCGTGTTTCTCGAGATCGTGTCGATCGCGACATACGGCCTGTTCGGGCTCGAGCGCACGCCCGCCGCGCTCGCCGCCGCATTCAAGTACATCTTTGCGACCGTGATCGCGTCGACGCTCTTTCTGCTCGGCGCGGTGCTGCTCTACTACGTGAGCGGCACGCTGAACATCGACGAACTGCTGTCGCTGCGCGACCAGTTCGGCGGCCCGATCGGCACGACCGCGATCCTGCTCGTGTTCGCGGGTCTCGTGATCGAGCTGAAGCCGTTTCCAGCCAACGGCTGGGGGCTTGACGTCTACGAGACCGCGCCGAGCGGCGTCGGCGCGATGGTATCGGTCGGCGTATCGGCGGGCGTGTTTTTCGCGCTGCTGAAATTGCTGCCGCTGTTCGACGGCCTGCTGACGCTGCTCGCCGTCTCGGGCGGCGTCACGTTCCTGTTCTCGAACCTGCTCGCGATCAAGCAGACGAAGCCGCAACGCTTGCTCGGCTATTCGTCGATCGGGCAGATGGCGCTGTTGATGCTGTCGCTCGCGTTGTTGCGCCAGATCGGCGCGGACGCATCGATCCCGCTCGTCGTCGGCGGGCTCTTCATCAACCATCTGTTCGCGAAGGCGGGGCTGTTCTGGCTGATCGGCGTGCTGCGGCGGCACGGCGACGATGCTCGCGCGATCCTGTCGCGCAGCCCGTTGCTGATCGGCCTGCTCGGCCTCTTCCTGGTCGCGATCGCGGGACTGCCGCCATTCCCCGGCTTCTGGGCGAAGTGGGAACTCGTGATGCGCCTGACCGCCGCCGACAAGCCGTACTGGATCGTGTTGATCCTGACCGGCTCGCTGCTCGAAGCGGGTTATATGTTCCACTGGTTCGTGCGCGCGCTGGCTCCGTCCGACGTCGAGGCCAAAGCCCGGCCGAACATCGCCGCGCTGTTGCCGCTGTTCGGCGTCGCCGTGCTGCTGATCGCGGCGGCCTATATGGCAGCCGTGTTCTCGGGCGTCGCGTCGGCGTGGATCTTCTCGCCGCTCGCGGCGGGTGCGCTGTTCTATGCGGCCGATCGTCTGCCGGGGCGCGTGAAAGGCGTGCTCGCGGTGATCGCGATTGGATTGATCGGCAGTCTCCTCTGCGAGGGCTCGCGCGGTATCGCCGGACTGTTCGCCTGGCTGCTGCTCGCGGGCAGCCTCGTGATCGCAGCGGCGAGTCTCTATCGCGACGACGTGCGCGCCGGCTTCTATCCGATGCTCGTCGTGCTATCGCTGTCGATTCCGGCGCTGCTGCGCTCATCCACCTCGCTCGAGTTCTTCTATAGCTGGGAAATCATCACGCTGTCGTCGTGCTTCCTGATCGCGAAGTGCCGGCGCGCGGGACCGCATGTGCTGACCTTCCTGCTGTTTTCGCTGCTGGCGGCGTTCTTCCTCCTGGCGGGCTTCGCCAACGTCGCGGCGATCGACGATAGCATCGCGCTGTCAGCTTTGATCCATTCGGGACCGGAGGCGAACCGCGCGTTCGTGCTGCTCGCGGCGGGCTTCCTGATCAAGGCCGGCGCGATCGGCGTGCACGTATGGCTGCCGGGCGCCTACACCGAAGCGGAAGACGACGTGACCGCGATGCTGTCGGCAGTGGTCAGCAAGGTCGCGATGTTCGGCCTGTTGATCGGCACCTATCTGACGATACGCTCGGAGGTCGGCCTCGAACTCGCGCACGCGATGACCTGGATAGGCATGCTGACGACCCTGTTCGGCGCGCTGATGGCGTTGCGGCAGAACGACTTCAAACGGATGCTCGCGTTGTCGAGCATGAGCCAGACCGGCTATATCGTCGCCGCGATCGGCCTGATGAGCCATCTCGGCTGGGTCACCGCGCTGTATCTGGTCGCCAATCACATGTTCGTGAAGGGCATCCTGTTCCTCGCGCTCGCAGGCGTGATCTCGCGCACCGGCACGCGCAACTTCGCCGATGTGGGCGGCCTCGCGCGCGAGATGCCGCTCACGTTCGCGATGGTCGTGATCGCGCTCGTCTCGATGTCGGGCCTGCCGCCGCTGATGGGCTTCGGCGGCAAATGGCTGCTACTGAGCGCAATGACCGACAAGGGTTGGTACGGGCTCGCCGTGTGCGGGCTGATCGCGACCTGCGCCGGCTTTCTGTACATGCTGCGCCTGCTGAACGGCGTCTTCCTCAAACCGCGCCCGCCGCAGCGGCCGCAGGTGCGCGAAGCGCCTGTGATGCTGCTGGTGCCGCAGTTGCTGTTCGTGGTCGGTATCGTGGTCCTGTCGTTCTTTCCGAAGGTGTTGCTCGAACCGGTGTCGGCCGCGATCGATCCGCAGTTCGCGGCGACACTGGTGTGGGGCGGCATGTCGCTCGAAAGCATCTACGGGTTCTGGAATCCGACGCCGGTCGTGATCGTCGTACTGATCGTCACGGCGATCGTGTTCGGGCTCAGTGTGCTGTACTACCGCAGCCGCCGCGGCAATGCGCGCAACGCCCCGGATTTTTACCACTTCTACCGGCCGATCCTGAGCCGCACGGTGCCGCCGGTCGCGCAGATGTTCTGGCGCGGCATATCGCACTTCGCGCTCGTGGCGGCGGCTCGGATACGCCGCGTCTATACCGGCAACGGGCAGACCTACGCGCTCTATGTGCTGCTGTATTTTCTCGTGATTTATTTTGCGAGCACGGGGCTGAGTCCAGCGGGGACACCGTAAGGGTGCACCTGGTCCTGGCGCAGCGGCATGGACCGGCCCACGTGCGGGAACGATCGCCTTGGAATACGGCGTCGGCGAACTCAACGATCATCGAACGAGATATTCTTCCGCTACCCAGCCGTCCTTGGTCAAGCGCACGCCTTCGCGCAGTTGCATGGTGCCCGCGCCTTCGATCACGCGCGCCACCATGGGAAACGCTCGCTGGAACTCGGGAGTCCTGGCAAAAGGCGCCGGGTCGATCTTATAGGTGTAGAGCACCGAGGTCCTGGTCTCGCCGTCGTGAGTCTGGGGCGGCTCCCAGCCCACCACCTTGTCCAGGGTCAGCGTGGCCACGCAAAAATCGGCGTCGTGCGTGACCGTCTTGCCGGGCGTCGCCACCACCACCGGCTTGTGCAGGTAGAACTGCTTGCCTTCGTCGGTCAGCACATACTCGCGTCCCGGCGCCTCGATCCTGGCCCCGTCCTCGCCAGTGCGCTCGAGCGTCATGACGGTGCTCTTGACGAGGCCCAGCTTTTCCATCACCGGCAATTGCAGCGCATCGCGGGAATGCGTGACCACGATGTCCTGATCGGCCACGTGGATGGGCCAATCGTATTTCGCCACGCACAGGTGGCCGCGATCGGCCAGGTAGTGCGTGATCGTGTTGGTAAAGTTCTCCGCGGTAGGCTCGGCCTTGTTCTGGCAACCGCCCAGCAGGAACAACGCCGTCAGGGAAACCGCAATGGCAGTGCCGCGCACCGGATTCGAAAAATGCATCATCGTGGATAGTTCAAGTATTCAAAAAGATCAATTCACGCAGCTACCGCTCGTGGGCTGGGTCGCGGCAGGCTGGTAGCCGTCGCTCAAAGTATTCAGGAAGCAGATCACGTCCTGCACGTCCTGATCCGACAGTTGCGGCGCCGAATGGACAGCACGCGGCTGCGCACCGTTCAACGCGGTGGTGCCGCCCGCGTCGGTCTGGCCCTGCCCCAGCGGCAGTTCCTCGTCGATATTGCCCTGGTAGGCGGCCGGCAGATCGTTGAACATGTTCACCGTCGCGCCCGCTGCATAGGTGGGTTGCAGCGCATAGCTCGGGTTGCTGGTCAGCCTGGTGGAATCGCCACCCGTGGACGGATACCAGTACTCGGGGTTGGTGTCGCGCGTGTTGTAGAAGCGCACCACCTGCTCCAGCGAGTGGAACACGCCGTTGTGGAAGAAGGCGCTGCGCGCGGCGACGTTGCGCAGCGTCGGCACCTTGAAGCGGCCGCAATACGGATCCGGGTTGTTCACGCCCGTAAAGGGGTCCGGACCGGCGCCGCTGGTGGCCGAAAGCGGCGTGTGGCTGTCATAGCTGCCGTTATTGATCGGGCCGCACAGCCCCATGTCGTAGTAGCTCGCCTTCAGGTTGGCCGCGATGGGGTTCGGATTGTCCGGGATCGACGTGTCGTTGCGCGGCGCACCGATCGCCTGATAGGTGAAGTCGGTCCCCAGCGCGTTCGAGCCGTTGAAGTTGGCGCCCATGAAATGGCAGGCCACGCAGCCGGCCCCGCGATCGGTATCGTTGAACAGGTTCATCCCGCGCAATTCGGCCGGCGTCAACGTGCCGCCGATCTTGTTGTTCGCATACAGGTCGAACTTGCTGGAATACGGCGCAAAGCTCGGGTCCTCGTTCTGGTAGGCCTGCAGCGCGAGTCCGATGTCCTGGAACGCCGTGTCCGTATCGCCGAACACGGCCGGGCCGTACACCGCCGTGAACTGTGCGGCATACGAGGAGCTCTTTACCGCCTGCACCACCGCGTCCTTGGAGGCGTTGTTCATCTCGATGGGATTGAGCAGGGGCAGCGCCACCTGGTCGGCCAGCGTCTTGCCGCGGCCGTCCCACATGAATCCGCCGCCCGGCGCGTTCGCCGTGATGCCGTCCGGGTTCGAGGCGTTGTCGTCGTAGGCGGGCGTCATGGACTTGTAGCGCAGCGAGGGAACCGCGCGCTGGCCTTCCGATACGCCATCGGAACCCAGCTGCACCGCCAGGCTGTTGGGCGGGCCATAGGCATACGCCGGATCGTGGCAGCTCGCGCATGCCTGGTTCTTGCCGCCGGACAGGTTCTTGTCGAAGAACATTTTCTCGCCGACCTGGGCCGCAGCGCTCAGCTTGCTCGTGGGCGCCGACCCCGTGGAGCCCGAGGAGCCCGTGCCTGCGTCTGTCGAAGCAGACTGTGACGAGCCCCCGCCCCCGCAAGCGGCCAGTGTCGACAAGATGACATACAGCGCCCCCGCATAAACCTTGCGCATCGCTACTCCCCCGGCTTTGTTCGATAAAACAGCTGGCGGGGGAGCGGCCGAACCGCTCTCCCGCGCAGGCTACTGCTTGATGAATGGCACGCTTGCGCGTGCTTACCGTTTAGTGCTTTTTATTACTTCGTCGCCCACAGGTTCTTCTGGGTCGCGTCCGGACCAACTTGCGCCGGATCGCTCACGTCACCCGTCTGGAACTTCTGCGTGTAGCCGGCCGGAATCACGTAGGCGTGGTTCATCGGACGAACCGCGTCGTAGTGCGTGTCGGCGCTGCCAGCGTACTCAGGCAGGTTGGCGATGTTCTGCGCAATGTACGACTCCGTGTACTTCGAACGGTTGGCGTACGAGGTCGGAACAGCCGGGTCGGCCAGCTGGAACATGTCCTGCAATGTGCGCACGAACGAGAAGTGGCTGTACGTATCGCTGTCGGCGACGCCCTTCGGCGCGGCGCCCACGTCTTGCTGGTTGGTCATCAGGACGAAGATCGAGTTGCCATGGCCCTTGTTGCCGTTGCCGTACTTCGCCTGAACCGGAGTCCAGCTGCCGTCCGCGTTCTGCATCTGCGTAGCCTTGCCACCCACGTCCCAGCCGCAGCACGAGCTGCCGGCACCGTTGGACATGCCATTGCCTTCGTCGAACATGACCACGATGGCAACGTTGCGCTGCTTGTTCTGCCACAGCGGCGAGGCCTTGATCTTCTGCACCACGGCGTTGGTGTAATAGTCGGCGCGGGTCAGCAGCGCATGAGCCGGAACGGTACCCGAGGCGGTCGTGCTGTCCTTACAGGTGCCGTCGCTGCCGGCGCCGTGCAGGTCATCACACTGGTCAGGCATGATGAAGTTCAGCGTACCGACGTCGCCCTTGGCCAGGTCGGTGCTGAACTGGTCGACGTTGTAGCCGGTCGGAACCTTGTAGAGCGTGGTGTTGGTCAGGTCGGCCGCATTCGTGTAGTACTGGGTACCGAAGATCGTGCGGTTGTTCGCGAAGAACTCCGGCAGGCTACGCACGTTCTGATAGGCCATGCCCGGATGGTGCTTGGTCTTGTAGAGCGAACCGGGCATGGCGAACGGCGTGCCCGTCACGGTGATGCTACCGTCGGTCTGGTTGTAGGCCTGCGATACACCCGTGTCACCGAGGCTGTCGGCGCGCGGATCCTGACCCGGGTTCAAGGATTCGCTGTAGGTACGCCACGTCAGGCCCGCGCTCGAAATCTGCGTGAACAGGTTCGGCGCGTTCATGATGTTGTGGTTGGCGACGGAACCGGTGCCGTCCGTCGAGCACGTCTGGTTGGTGGCCGCGGTGTAATTGGACAGCAGCGATCCAACGGCCACGGTGGCGCCGCCGGCGGTGGTACCGATGATCGGGTCGTTCGGCGGCAGCGCGACGTGGGACGGCAGGGGCTGGCCGTCGGAAGCCGTGCCGCCGGCGAAAGCCTTGTCCGTCGGGGCGTTGGCGCCGGCGGCGGCGCAACCCCACCAGTTGTCGTCGCCGATACCGAAGTCGTCGGCGCCGCCCAGGGCGGTGTAGTTCGGCTCGGACGGGTTGCCGGTCGCGAAGTAGGTCGAGAAGTAGTTGCCGTTGGTGATCATCGAGTTGACCGCCGGCATGTACGCCGAACCCTTGATGCGGTTCGTGCTGCTGTTCTCCAGCATGATCACGAAGACGTTGTCGTAACGCGGAATCGCTTCGACGTTGAACGCAGCCTGCTGGGCTTGTGCGAAGGTGATCGCCTTGCGCGTATCCGTCGGGATGGTTTCGCCAGCGGTGATGCCGGAAACGCCGGTCAGGGTGGGGTCGCCACCGGCAACGGCCAGCGCATCGGGGTACTTGTCGCCACGATCGAGCTTCGCGGTGGCGTACGTGTAGCGGTTCGTCAGTGCGTTTTCTTCGAACAGCACCGCGTACTGCTCGGCGCCGGACAGGGTGTTGGCGTCGGCCAGGACGTCGCCGGCGGAAACCGTCACGGAGGCGTTGTTGAATGCCGGGCCGGACAGACGGGTCGACAGATTAGCCTTCTCGGTCGCGTACTTGCTGCCATTGGCTTCGACGAGGCGCTGCACTTCGCTCGACATCGGGCTGATCACGACTTTGGTGGCGCCCTGGTCGGCGATCTGGTCGGCCGAAGCACGCAGGATCAGGTGGCTGGCGACCTTGGCGGCCGTTGCCGTGTTGGTGGCCGAGGTCGTGATGTCAGCGACGAGCGGACCGGTGGCGGTCGTGGTCAACGAGAAATGGCCGTTGCTGTCGGTCTTCGCGGAGGCTTCGCCGCTGTCGAGCACACCGTTGCCATTGGCATCGACGAACACGGTGGCACCAGAGTAGTAGCCGGCCTTCAAGGTTGGGTTGCCGCTCGAGCTGCCCGGGACGAAGGCGGCTGCGGCGACCACGCCCGAGTAAGTCGTGCCGGCGGTCGTGCCACCGTTGTTGTTGCTGGCAGAGGGGCTATCCGAATTTCCGCCGCAAGCTGCGAGCACGCAGGCAGCGGCAACGGACGTTAGACAAAGCGCTGGGCGCATTTTGTGATGCGATGACATTTGGGGACCCTTTGTTAGTTGTATCGGCAACCGCTTGTGTGGGGCAAGACTTAGTAAAACGAGCGAATAATATGAAGGGTTTGTGTAAGGCGTATGTCTGCTAACGATAAGGATTGGAGCGTGAACCTGGCTTGGTTCTGATCACATCTGTTCGAACAGCCGCAATGCACGGGCAAGCAACGAAGACGAAAATAAAGCTGAGAACCAACCGTCGTAGTTGTTGCGGGCGCAGCGAAAATGCTCTCAATTCCCCGCTACTGTTGAAAAACACTCGGAATGCTTCGCGTGTGCGGTGCAGCATCCGAGGGTGTTGCGGTTTGGACTGGACGCCCCGCAGGAAGAGGGACGACAAGCTCCTTGAGCGTCGATCGTCTATTTGTAGCCGGGAAGCGACGTGATGTACGTTCCACCGCTATTCGAGTACCGGGTGGTGGCGCATGCGCCGCGTCGGTGGGTCTGATGCGAGCACTGGTGGGGCGAGGCTGAAGAAGCGAGATGACGGGACCGCTATCCGGCGGTGGCTGGGTGCTTTGCCACGGCCTGCTAGAAGTCGCTGCAGGCGGCCCGCGTATGGGGAGTAGTCTCGCGATAAGAGTAACGCAATGGAATACTTCGTTTACCAACGATGACTTACGTTATCGGCGAGTACAAGTAAGCCAAATACCAGCGCCGATAACGAGGACGCGCTGCTTGCATGATGAATCACTCGCTCGTCGAATCGACCGGCAATTGCGAGTCGCTCTCTCGCACGGGACGCTGCACGGCGCGAACGAGCCCGCTGCTGCCGCCTCCGCAGAAGAACAGATCCGCGCCGTTCGATTCGAGTCCGGAAATGCCCGCGCCGGCCGGCATCTCGACGCGCTCGAGCACCTCGCCGCTGCGCGGATCGAGATGCCGCAGCTCGCTCTCGTCACCTTCCCACGTGCCATGCCATAGCTCGCCGTCGACCCACGTGATCCCGGTCACGAAGCGATTCGACTCGATCGTGCGCAGCACCGCGCCAGTGTCCGGATCGACCTGATAGATTTTTCGTTCGGGATACTGACCGACCCATAGCGAACCTTCGGCCCATGTCAGCCCCGACTGGCCGCCGTCGCCGGGCGCCGCGATCGTCGACAGCACGCGGCCGCTCTGCGGGTCGATCTTCTGGATGCGGCCGTGCGCGATCTGGAACAGGTGTTCGCCGTCGAAGGCCGTGCCCGCGTCGGCGGGCACCGCGATCGAGCGCAGCGTCTCGCCGCTCGCCGGATCGAACGCGTCGAGCCGTTCGCCGGTCGCGATCCACACCAGTCGGCCGTCGTAGGTGACGCCATGCACTTTGTCGACGCCCGTAAAGGGCCCATATTCACGGACGATTCTGGCGGCAGAGCGGTTCATGGTGGCCATCCTAATCATGAAGGGAACGGGGAAGGGAGTAACAAAGCCGTCGCGAATCCGGCCAGGGGCGGCGTCATCCAGCGGCGCGCGCGCCCCTCGCCCACTGGCTGCACCTTGCCGGCCGCGGCGAGCGAGTCGAGCGAGCGCTGCACGGTGCGCTGACTCGCGCCGAGCACGAGGGCAAGCGCGGAACTCGACCACGCTTGGCCATCCGACAGAAACGCGAGCAGCGCCGCATGCTCGCCTTCGACCGGCGGCGCCAGCACGACGACCTCGCGGGCGTGACGCGGCGCGAGCGCGAAGCCGCGCGTCGTCGCGCTGACGCTCGCGAGCGTGCCGAGCGCCGTGCGCAGCCGGCCGATCTCGACGCGCAGCCGCGCGCGATGCGATTCGTCAGCGCGTTTGGCGCGGAACGCCCGTGCGACGAGCGCGTCGCGCGGCACGTCGTCGGGCCATGCCTCGCCGAGCATGCGGGCGAGCGCAAACAGCACCGGTCGGCTCGCGAGCGCAACCGCCGCGTTCGCATCGCGGATCGCGTAGCGGCAAGCGTCGACGATCAACGCGCCGCCAGCGCGATTCGAGGTCAATAGCTTCTCGACTTCATCGAGCGGGATCGGTTCTTCTTCGCCATGCGCGATCATGCGCGCCGCCGGTTTGCCCAGTGCCACCGATGCGCTTTCGACTTCCGCGATCAACGCCGGAATGCCGGCCTCGCGTGCCGCGCGTCCGGCCCGCGCCAGCGCGGCACGGGCGGCGCCGCTGCGCAAACGCCGCAGCGCGACTCCCGCGACGACCAGTTCATGCGCGGCACGCAGTGCGGGCGGAAACGGCCGGGGATCGAGCGCGGCAAGCTTGCGCTCCGCTTCGTCGAGACGGCCGATCAGCAGCAGACGCCGCGCCGCGAGATACCGCGCATGCGCGGCATTGACGCGATCGCCGTACGCGTCGAGCGTGGCGGTCGCAGCGTCGAGTGTTTTGACGGGCCATGCGAGATCGCGCGACGCCAGCGCGATCTCCGCTTCGGCGACCACGCATCTCGCGCGCGCCACCGCATGCTGCGCGCCGAACGCGCGCGCGGCGTCGCGCACCAACGCCTTGGCGCGCCCGAAATCGCCGAGCTGCGCCATCGCGATGCCGCGCAGCGCGAGCGCCGGCGCGTCGTCGCGCAACGCGACGCGGTCGAGCGCGCCAAGCGGATCGCCGGCCGCGAGCGCGCGCGCCGCCGCGGAAATCAGCGCGTCCACGGCGTGCGAGTCCGCGAGTAGCACGTCAATGCATCAAGCGAATCCCGCCACACTTGTCACTCCCACCCGATCGATGCCCGGCCCTAATCTAGCACGACCATCAACCGTCACCGACGCCGTCGGGCAAGGGCTCGCGCGGCGCGGCACGACTCACGGAGGTACCCACGATGACTACGCATCCGATCGGAACACGCGAACAGTGGCTCGCCGCGCGACGCGCGCTGCTCGACGCGGAAAAAGCCCACACGCGACACGGCGACGAGCTCGCGCGGCAACGCCAGGCGCTGCCGTGGGTCAGGGTCGACAAGGCCTACCGCTTCGATACCGACCAAGGCAGCGCGTCGCTCGCCGATCTGTTCAAAGGACGTTCGCAGCTGCTCGTCTACCACTTCATGTTCGGCCCCGACTACAAGGCGGGCTGCCCATCGTGCTCGTCGATCGCGGACGGCTTCGCCGGCTTCGCCGTGCATCTCGCGCATCACGACGTGATGCTGACGGCGGTGTCGCGCGCGCCGCTCGACAAGCTGCAGACGTACAAGCGGCGCATGGGCTGGACGTTTCCATGGGCCTCGTCGGCAAGCGGCGATTTCAATTTCGACTTCAACGTCTCGTTCACCGAGGCACAGCAGCGCGATGGCGATATCGAGTACAACTACGCACGCAACAGTCACGCGATGGACGTGAGTCCCGCGCCCGAACCGGTCGCGCAGTTCGCGGCGACCTGCGGCACCGACGCGGCCACCTATTCGCGCGACCGGCCAGGCATGAGCGCGTTCGTGCTCGAAGACGACGTCGTCTATCACACGTACTCGACTTACGCGCGCGGTGTCGATGCGCTGTGGGGCATGTACCAGTGGCTCGATCGCGCGCCGAAGGGGCGCAACGAGACGGGCATCTGGTGGCGCCGTCACGACGAGTACGAGCGGTCATGAGTCCGCTCGTGCGCGCTGTTTGCACGAGCCGGCAGCGCCTTGCCACACGGCGCGCGGCGCGCTCATCGCAGCGCGTGTTCGTCGGCGTCTGCGTGCTGATATTCGCCGCGAGCGTCGCGGCGACACTGGCCCACGGCGCGTCGATGTCGGCGATGGGCGCGTTGCCGATGCCCGGCGGCTGGTCGATGTCGACGCTGTGGATGCCGACCTGCGGGCGCACGTGGGCCCGCGCCGCGGCATCGTTCATCGGCATGTGGATCGTGATGATGGCGGCGATGATGCTGCCGTCGTTGATGCCGACGCTGCTGCGCTATCGCGACGCGATCGGCTCGCGCGCAAGTGCGGAGCGACTGGCCCTGCTGACGATGCTCGTGAGTGGCGCGTATGCGGTCGTATGGACGGCGCTCGGCGTGGCCGTGTTTGCGCTGGGCGCGTCGCTCGCGGCGCTCGAGTTGCGGTGGCCAGCGCTCGCGCGTTCGATGCCGCTGGCGGTCAGCGTGGTCGCATTGCTCGCGGGCGCGTTGCAGTTCAGCACATGGAAAGCCCGCCGCCTCGCCTGCAGCCGCACGACGCCCAGCCTTCCCGCCGATGCGCCGAGCGCGTGGAGATACGGTCTGCGCATCGGCATCGATTGCGCCGGTTGCTGCGGGGGTCTCACGGCAATTCTGCTGGTCGTCGGCATGACGGATTTGCGCTTGATGGCCGCCGTGACGGCCGCCATTACGGCCGAGCGACTTGCGCCGGACGGCGCACTCGTCGCCCGGGCGAGCGGCGCCATAGCCGTCGCCGGCGCGGGCTTGCTGCTCATCAAGGCCATATCAGCCGGCTGACTCATGCGCGCCAGCTGTCGCGGATCGCTTCGCAAATCGATGCTCGATGGCCTTGCTGTCTCATTATTGTTTTGGTTTCGGAAACAGTGATTTCAGAAATTAGGTATTTACCCTACTTTCCGCTCCCCCTAGACTGTCATCACTGCTGCAAACAAATGGTTTCGCAGCCTAGAAAGACAAAACCTGGAGGTAGTAAAAATGAAATCGCTCGTTCAAGCTGTCGTTATCGCCGCTACCCTCGCTGCTCCGGTTGCCGTTTTCGCTCAATCGAACCAGCCGCTGACCCGCGCGCAAGTCCGTGAAGAGCTGGCTCAGATCGAAAAAGCCGGCTACAACCCGGCACGTTCGAACCCGAACGAATATCCGTCGAACATTCAGGCTGCCGAAGCCCGAGTCGCGGCGCAAAACACCGCGGTCGGCGGCGTGACCAGCGGTTCGTCGCAGCAAGGTCACGCAGCGCCGCAGTAAGGCGTTGCAGGTTGGAAAGTTGCTGTTGATGTAGCTGTACCTGCCGGAGCGCTCGGCTTGGCGCTCTCGCAGCTTCCCCTACTGGCCCGCCATCGCGACTGAATGCGATGGCGGGCCAGTTCCGTTTTGGGGAGCTCTGTTGTTAGTTCTGCGTCAGACCGCGCCCGGGTTGATATACGCGGTCTTCACCGACGTATAGAACTCGCGGGCGTAGGCGCCCTGCTCGCGCGGACCGTAGCTCGACCCCTTCCGCCCGCCAAACGGCACGTGATAATCGACCCCCGCCGTCGCGGTGTTGACCATCACCATGCCGGCCTGCACATGGCGGCGGAAATGACTCGCGTACTTCAGCGATGTCGTGCAGATGCCGGCCGACAACCCGAACTCGGTGTCGTTGGCAACCGCGAGCGCTTCCTGGTAGTCCTTGACCTTGATGACCGACGCCACCGGCCCGAACACCTCTTCACGGTTGATGCGCATAGCCGGGGTCGTCTCCGTGACCAGCGCCGGCGCGAAGAAATAGCCGCGCGTCGAGCCTTCGACGCGCTCGCCGCCGAACACCGTGCCGCCCTCTTCGCGCGCGATCGCCAGATAGCGCTCGTCCTGTGCCAACTGCTTGTCGTCGACGACCGGGCCGATGTGCGTGCCGTCCGCGAGCGCATCGCCGACCTTCAGCGCGCGCATGCGCGCCTTCATGCCGTCGATGAAGCGGTCATAGATCCCCGCGGTCACGATCAGCCGGCTCGATGCCGTGCAACGCTGGCCCGTCGAGTAGAACGCGCCGTTGATGCACGCTTCGATCGCGACATTGAGATCGGCGTCGTCGAGCACGACCATCGGGTTCTTGCCGCCCATTTCCAGCTGGAATTTCTTGCCCGAATCGAAGCACTTCGCGCCGATCGCGCGGCCCGTCGAAACGGAACCGGTGAAGCTGATCGCATCGACATCCGGCGACGACACGAGCGCCTCGCCAACCACCGAACCGCGCCCCATCACGAGGTTGATCACCCCCGCCGGCGCGCCCGCCTCGGCGATGATCTTGATCAGCTCCCACGTGCTGCCCGGCACCAGATCGGCCGGCTTGATCACGACCGTGTTGCCGTACGCAAGCGCCGGCGCGATCTTCCACGCCGGAATCGCAATCGGAAAATTCCACGGCGTAATCAGGCCGACCACGCCAACCGGCTCACGCGTCATTTCGACCGTCATGCCCGGCCGCACCGACGGCATCACTTCGCCGCCGACGCGCAGCGCTTCGCCCGCGAAGAACTTGAAGATCTGCCCGGCGCGACCCACTTCGCCGATCGCCTCGGGCAGCGTCTTGCCCTCTTCACGCGCGAGCACCTTGCCGAGCTCCGCCTTGCGCGCGAGGATCGCGCTGCCCGCCTGGTCCAGCACGTCGAAGCGCTGCTGCGGCGTGGACAACGACCATTGCGCGAAGGCCTTGCGCGCGGCGCTGATCGCGCGATGCGTCTGCTCGGCGTCGGCTTGCGCGAATTCGCCGATCACGTCGTCGAGATTCGACGGATTGACGTTGCGCGACACGCTCGCGCCGTCGACCCACTGTCCGTCGATGTAGTTTGCGAACTGACTCATGTCCTGATTCTCCTTTCGAAAATTGCAACGACAATCCGGTTATTCAGCAACGAGCAGGCCACGGGCCGCGAGATTGCGATAGAGCGCGCGCACGCCGAACGTCCACGGCTCGATTTCGGCGGACAGGCGCACCGTGTTGGTCAGCGCGCCGAGCTGCGGCGTCGAAATCGTCACGCGATCGCCGAGGTGGTGGGTGAAGCCGCCGCCGGGCGCGTCGCGGTCCTTGATCGGCGAGAACATCGTGCCGAGGAACAGCATGAAGCCGTCCGGGTACTGGTGGTGGCGGCCGCAGGTCTGCGCGACGAGGTCGGCCGGGTCGCGGCTGATCTCGCTCATGTGGCTCACGCCGTCGAGCACGAAGTCGTCGTCGGCGCCTTCGACGCGCAGCGACACGCTCGCGCTGCGTACCGAGTCGAGCGAGAAGGTGTCGTCGAACAGCCGCACGAATGGGCCGATCGCGCACGAGCCGTTGTTGTCCTTGCACTTGCCGAGCAACAGCGCCGAGCGGCCTTCGATGTCGCGCAGGTTCACGTCGTTGCCGAGCGTCGCGCCGACGATGCCGCCGCGGCTATTCACCGCGAGCACGATCTCCGGCTCCGGGTTGTTCCACACCGACGCGGCGAGCAGACCGACGTCCGCGCCGAAGCCGACTGCCGACATCGGCTGCGATTTCGAAAATACTTCGGCGTCCGGACCGATGCCGACTTCCATGTATTGCGACCACGCATCGCGACGCTCGAGCTCGGCCTTCAGCTTCATCGCCGCCTCCGATCCCGGCTTGATTTTCGACAGATCGGTGCCGATCGTCGACGCGATCGTCTCGCGCACTTCCTTCGCCTTCGCCGGATCGCCGCCGGCCTGCTCCTCGATCACGCGCTCGATCAGACTCACCGCGAACGTGACGCCGCAGGCCTTGATCGCCTGCACGTCGCACGGCGCGAGCACGCGCGCGGCCGGTGCGCTCGCGCCCGGCAGATTCGCCTCGATCAGCTGCGCGACCGGCCCGAGCGGCACGCCCGGCGCGCTGCGCGCAAATTGCGCGGCATCGTCGCGCTCGAACAGGTCGGCGGTAGTCGGCACGGCCGCGGTAATGTCGAACACCTCGCCGCCGCGCACGACGACCACGCACGGTCCTTCATGCTGCTCGGTCTTGCGCCACACGCGGCCGATCAGCAGTGCGTCGTTCAGATCGCCGGGAAGAAAGCTGGAGGGGGAAGTTGCGGACATGGGATGGGCTCTTTCGGATAAGTGGGAAAACGGCCAACGCCGGGCGTCGCGTTGCGTGCGAAGCCCGGCCTTGTCACCTGCAGGTCAATGCGAATGCCGTGGGTTGCCGCGCTCGGCAATCACCTTCAGATACAGCGTCGCCGGTTCGAGGCAGCCGCCGGTCGAAAGCTGGCCGACCGTCTTGCGATACAGCTCCTGCCACGGCGTTTGCGCGGGCGGAATCTCGAAGTGCACGGTTTCGCGACGTCGCGCGAGTTCCGCTTCGTCGACCAGCACTTTGACGCTGCGCGAATTCAGATCGACGCGGATGCGGTCGTTCGTGCGCAACAGCGCAAGGCCGCCGCCCACCGCCGCTTCCGGCGACATGTTCAGAATCGACGGGCTCGCCGACGTGCCGCTCTGACGGCCGTCGCCGAGCGTCGGCAGCGACGTGATGCCCTGGCGCACGAGCGCCGCCGGCGGCGCCATGTTGACGACCTCGGCGCTGCCCGGATAGCCGACCGTGCCCGTGCCGCGAATCACGAGGATGCAATGCTCGTCGATTTCAAGCGACGGGTCGTTGATGCGCGCGTGATAGTCCTCGGGGCCGTCGAACACGATGGCGCGTGCTTCGAAGCTGTTTTCCGCACCGGGCTCGCTCAGGTAGGTCTTGCGGAACGCATCGCCGACCACCGACATCTTCATGATCGCGCTGTCGAAGAAGTTGCCGGACAGCACCATGAAGCCCGCGCCGTGCTTCAGCGGATCGTCGGTCGTCTTGATGACCTCGCGATCCGGCGCGGGTGCGGCGGCCGCGATTTCGCCCATCGTGCGGCCCGACACGGTCAGGCAATCCTCGTGCACGAGGCCGCCTTTCGCGAGCTCGCGCATCACGGCCGGTACGCCGCCCGCGCGATGGAAGCTCTCGCCGAGATATTCGCCGGCGGGCATGCAGTTGACGATCAGCGGCACCTGCTCGCCGACGCGCTGCCAGTCTTCGAGACTCAGCTCGACGCCCATGTGCCGCGCAATCGCGATCAGATGCGGCGGACAATTGGTCGACGCGCCGAGCGCCGATGCGACGACGATCGCGTTTTCGAACGCTTCTTTCGTCATGATCTTCGACGGCCGCAGGTCCTCGCGCACGAGGTCGACGATGCGCTTGCCGGTCGCGTAGGCCATCTGGCCGCGCTCGCGGTAAGCGGCCGGAATGCTCGCGCAGCCGGGCAGCGACATGCCGAGCGCTTCGGCGAGGCTGTTCATCGACAGCGCGGTGCCCATCGTGTTGCAGTGACCGATCGACGGCGACGACGCGGTAGTCAGCTCCATGAAGCCTTCGTAGTCGATCTCGCCGGCTGCCAGCAGATTGCGTGCATGCCAGATCACGGTGCCCGACCCGACGCGCTTGCCGTCGTGCCAGCCGTCGAGCATGGGACCGCCGGACAGCACGATCGCTGGCATATCGACGGTGGCCGCCGCCATCAGGCACGCGGGCGTGGTCTTGTCGCAGCCGGTGGTCAGCACCACGCCGTCGAGCGGGAAGCCGTGCAGGATTTCGACGAGGCCCAGATACGCGAGATTGCGATCGAGCGCTGCGGTCGGCCGGCGGCTCTGCTCGGCGAGCGGATGCACCGGAAACTCCATCGGAATGCCGCCCGCGTCGCGAATACCGGCCTTCGTGCGCGCCGCGAGCTCGATGTGATGCCGGTTGCACGGTGCGAGATCGCTGCCGGTCTGCGCGATGCCGATGATCGGCCGGCCCGACTGCAGCTCTTCGCGCGTCAGACCGTAGTTCATGAAACGCTCGACGTACAGTGCCGTCATATCCGCATGCGAGGGTTCGTCGAACCATTCCTGGCTGCGCAGCCGGCGCGGGGTGGATGCTGACATGATGCTTGTCTCTCTGTCTGGGTGAGGGTTTCTTATGCGTGCTCCGCGTGTTTCTGTGCCCGCGCTGTCTCGCGGCCGGGGCCGCTGCCTTCATTCGAGGCGGCCCGCGTCAGCATCGTGCGCGGCACGAGCAGGATCAGCACGCAACTGACCAGCAGACACGCACCGAGTGCGTAAGTGCCGTTGTTGATGTCGCCGGTCAAATCTTTCGCCACGGCGGTGATCATCGAACCGGTAAAGCCGGACAGATTGCCGATCGCGTTGATCATCGCGATGCCGGCCGCGGCCGCGGCGCCCGACAGCAGCTGTCCCGGGAACGTCCAGTAAATCGGCATCAGCGCAAGGATGCCGGCGGTGGCGATCGTCAGAAACGTGATCGCCCACACCACATGATGCGCCAAAGCCGCGCTCATGATCAGAGCGATTCCGCCGATCAGCGCCGGAATCGCCGCATGCAGGCGCCGCTCGCCGGTTTTCTTCGAATGCGCGGCGTTCGCGAGCGTCGCGACGATCGCCACGCCGTACGGAATCGCGGTCAACAGGCCGATATGCAGCGGATCCTGCACGCCGGTCGCCTTGATGATCGACGGCAGCCAGAACGCGAGGCCGTAGAAGCCGGTATTGAACGTGAGCAAAATCGCGACCAGCAGCCAGACGCGCGGATCGCGCACCGCCGAGCCGAAGCGCGCTGTCTTGTGCGCGCTTTCGCGCTGCAGATTCGCCGCGAGCAGGCTCTTCTCCTGCGGCGTGAGCCAGCGCGCGCGGTCAATGCCGTCGTCGAGCGAGAAGTACACCACGAACGCGGTCAGCAGCGACGGCACGCCTTCGATCAGCAGCATCCATTGCCAGCCCTGATAGCCGAGCAGGCCGGCCGTATGGTTCATCAGCCAGCCCGACACGACGCCGCCGAGCATCAGGCTGACCGGCATTGCGATCAGAAAGCCTGACATCACGCGACTTTGGCGCTGCGACGGAAACCAGAAGTTCAGGTACAGAATCACGCCGGGGAAGAAGCCGGCCTCGCAGAGCCCGAGCAGGAAGCGCAGGATGTAGAACATCGTCGCGGTTTCGACGTGCGCGACGCGCGCGAGCGGCGCGACGAACGCGAGCGCCATCGACACGAGCCCCCACGTGAACATGATCCGCGCGATCCAGAAGCGCGCACCGTAGCGATGCAGGAACACGTTGCTGGGCACTTCGAAGATGAAATAGCCCCAGAAGAACACGCTCGCGCCGATCGCGTACATCGTGTCGGACAGGCCGAGATCGTCGAGCATCTGCAACTTCGCGAAGCCGACGTTCACGCGATCCAGATACGCAACCACATAGCACAGCAACAGTACCGGCAGCAGCCGGCGCACGACCTTGCGATAGGTCCTTTCCTCGAACTCGTCGACGCGCGCGGCGGGCGCGGCGATTGCGGACGGCACAGCGGTCATTCGTATCTCCATCAGCCTGTTTTTCGTGGGAAATGCCGTTGCTTCGCCGCTCGTGCGATTCGAGCCGACGAACCTCGCCGATAAGTTACCGGTAACATTTCTGGCTGTGGATGTTACGCCCGGCTTACCATCCGGGCAACCAAGGGATATCCCTGATCTGTTTAATTAAGGGTAGTTCGAGGTGTTCGCGGCTTGCGAATTCAGCGTCGCGCCGCTGATGCTCGCAGCGTGTCCTCTACGCGCTATCGCGTGCAATCACCGTGAAATCGATCTTCACCGCTTTCCTGCGATGCACCTCGCCCGCTTCGCGATCGGCGAGCGCCGCAAGCAGCGTTTCGCCAGCGCGCAGGCCGATGCCGTACGCGTCGACCGACACCGTCGTGATGCTCGGCTGACAGCACCACGACACCTCGAAGTTGCCGAACCCGGCGACCGCGATGTCGCCCGGCACCGACAGCCCGCGCCGGTGACACTCCATGATCGCGCCGAACGCCGACATGTCGCTCACGCACATCACGGCCTCGGTATCGGGCCACGTGTCGAGCAATGCGCCGATCGCCGGTGCGCCGTGGCTCATCGTGATCGGCGAATCGCCGAGCCGGATCACGCGCGGATCGCCGAGACCGAGCGCCTTGATTTCGGCAACGTAGCCGCGCATCCGGTCGTGTCCGCGCCGGTCGCGCTCGCTGGCACCCGCGATGAAGCCGATCCGCCGATAACCGCGCTCGTGCAGATGCCGGACCATCGCGCGCGCCGCCGCCGAGTTCGAAAAGCCGACGACCGTATCGATTGGATCGCTGGGCAGATCCCACATTTCGACGACCGGAATACCGGCGCGCTGCAACAGCATGCGCGTCGCCTCGGTGTGCCGGCCGCCCGTCAACGCGACGCAGCGCGGCTGGTGGCGCAGCATCGAGCGCACCAGCAGTTCTTCCTGTTCCAGACGGTAGTCCGTGTCGCCGAGCAGCAGTTGCAGACCGTGCGGGCCCAGCACGGCATTCAGTCCGCGCACGGTGTCGGAGAAGTTCGAGCTGGACAGCGACGGCACCAGCACCGCGACGAACGCCGAGCGTCCCGACGACAGCGCGCCCGCCGCCGCATCGGCGACGTAGCCGAGTTCGTCGATGACCTTCTGCACGCGTTCGCGAGTCGCCTGCGACACGTTGCGGCCGGCGAGCACGCGCGACACGGTCATCTTCGAGACGCCCGCGCGTTCGGCAACATCGGACATGCGGGGCGGGACTGGCGGCCTGGACGTCATGATAGGTATCGGGGCGAATGCGCGAAAGTCATGGAACGCACATGATAGCGGGCCGCTCCTTGCGGAGCGACCAGGCAACGTCAGGGTTGCGTTTTGCGGCTTGTCCTGTCGCTGTGTTGTTGTCGTCTAGCGCTCGAAGCCCACCGTGCAGCGCGCCTGAGCCTGCCCCGCCACCGGCGCGCGGAACGAGAACAGCCCGCCCGCCTGCGGTTGATGCTGGCGCTCGACCGCCGTCAGTCCCTTCCATGCGGTGGACACATAGACGGTTTGCAGATCGTCGCCGCCGAACGCGAGCTTCGTCACGTTCGCGCACGGCAACGGCACCTGATCGACCAGCTCGCCCGCCGGCGAGTAACGCTCGATCCGCCAGCCGCCGAACAGCGCGATCCACACGAAGCCGTCGGCATCGACTGCCATGCCGTCGGGATGGCCGTCGCCGGAGATGGCGGCGAAGATGCGCTTGCCCGACAGCGTGCCGTCCGCGGCGACGTCGAAGGCATAAACCACCCGCCGCATCGTGTCGTTGTGATACAGCGTGCGGCCGTCCGGGCTCGTTGCCGGGCCGTTCGTGATCACGTAGTCGTCGTCCTGCGCGATTGCCGCGCCTTGCTCGTTCACGCGATACAGCGTGCCGCTCGGCGCCTCTTCCGCATCGTCCATCGAGCCGAACCACAGGCGTCCCCGTGCATCGACGAAACCGTCGTTGAGGCGGTTGCCCGGCAGATGCGGTTCGACGTCGGCGAGATTGCTGAACTCGCCGCTCGCCGGATCGAAGCGATGCAAGCCGGATGGCAGCCCGCATACGAACGTGCCGTCCGCGAGCGGCGCCAGAAAACCGGGCTGGTCGGGCGCCTGCCACGTCCGCTGCTCGCCGGTCGCGACGGACAGCCGATGAATCCGGCGCCCCTTGATATCGACGAAATACACCGCGTTTTCGGCGGCCTGCCATAGCGGCCCTTCGGCCAGCTCGGCGCCGACCGCCCATACGCACACAGGAACCGGCATGCTCATTCTCCGTACCACCCTGCGTCGACGAAGTAATCGCGGCCGGAGCAGCGTGACGCGTCGTCGGAGGCGAGGAACAGCGCCATACGCGCGACGTGCTCGGGCTCGATGCGCAGTTGCAGACACTGACTCGCGACGACCTTCGCTTCGCTTTCCGCCGATTGCCACAGCTGCATCTGCCGGGGTGTCTTCACCGCCCCGGGGATGATGCAATTCACGCGGATGCCCGCGCTGCCCAGATCACGCGCGAGACCACGCGTGAGCCCTTCGATGCCGGCCTTGGCGGTCATATAGATCGCCAGGTTCGGCAGCGCGACATGCCACGACACCGAGCCCAGATTCAGGATCACGCCGCGCCCCGCGCGACGCATACCGTTCGCGGCGGCCTGAGCGCAGAAGAACTGGTGGCGCAGATTCACCGCGATACGGTCGTCCCAGTAGCTCGCGGTAAGCTCGCCGATTTCGTGCCGGTCGTCGTTGCCGGCGTTGTTGACGAGAACGTCGATCGGGCCGGCCGCATCGACGATTTCGTTGAAGGTGTGTTCGATCGCGTCGACATTTTTCAGGTCGCAGCGGCGGAACAGCGGCGGATGCTTCGCGTGGCGAAGCGTTTCCTGCAGCGCGAGCGAATCGTGCTCGGCGACGTCGAGGAAGAACACGCGCGCGCCTTGCTGCGCGAAGGCCTCGACGGTCGCGGCGCCGATCCCGCTGCCGCCGCCGGTCACGACGATGGTTTTGTCCGACAGACTTGGATAGGTTGCATACGACATCAGATTTTCCACTTGTTACGAGTAGGACCACACACAGGACGGCGCTCGCCGCCCTGACCCGCCGCTTAGGCCACGATCTCGACCTCGCTCAGCATGCGCCAGTTGCGTTCGAGCGTTCTCGTCGCGGAGCCCGCGACGGCGACCGTGCCGCTCAGATGAATGTCGCGGCTCGAGCTGCCGACCAGCAGATCGAAGTCACCGGGCTCGACGATACGCTCGCCGCACGCGTCGGTGAAGTTCAGCATGTCGACCGGCAGTTTCACGCGCACACGCGCCGACGCACCGGCCGCGAGCGGCACGCGTGCAAACGCCTTCAGCTCGCGGACCGGCCGCGCGACCGACGCGTGCCGGTCGCGCGCATAGATCTGCACGATCTCGGTGCCGTCGCGCGCGCCGATATTGTCGACCGCGAAGCTCAACTCGATCGTACCGTTTTCGATCGGCACTTCGCTGTGCGCGAGCGCGAGATCGCCGTAACGGAACTGCGTATAGCCCAGACCGAAGCCGAACGGATAGCGGCAGCCGAAATGGTATGCAATCGGCGTTCCCGCGCTCTTCAGACGATGGTTATACACGTACGGCACGGCGCCCGCGCTCTTCGGCACCGACAGCGGCAGACGGCCACTGAAATTGGCGCGGCCCACCAGCAGATCGGCGAGCGCCTCGGCGCCACGCTCGCCCGGCGCGAACGCCATGATCTGCGCGGCGATGCGGTCTTCGAGGCCGCCGAGATTGTACGGACGGCCGCCCGTCATCACGACGACCGTCGGCGTGCCGCTGTCGACCACCGCCTGCAGCAACGCCTGCTGTACGCCAGGCAGGTCGAGGCTGTCGGTATCGGACCCTTCGCCGACCGTGCCGGACTGGAACAGGCCCGCCAGATCGCCGACGAACACCAGCGCGACGCCCGCTTGCCGCGCGGCTTCGACCGCGGCCGCGATGCCGTCGGTGTCCTTGCTGATCAGCTCGTCGCAATGCGCGTCGCCGGTCAGATCGAGCGACACGTCGCCCGGGAACACCGGCGCGCCCGCGCGGCGCTCCTTGATGATGTCGCAACCCTGCGCGTGAATTACGCGCTCGTCGCCGAGCAACGCGCGCAGCGAACGCAGCGGCGTCGCGATCGAAGCAGTGGACTGCTCGCCACTGTTGATCAGGTGCACCGGGAAGCTGTAGCCGGCGAGCAGCGCGAGCGGATCGTCGGCGGTCGGGCCGATCACCGCGATCTTTTCGGAGCCGTGCGCGTCGAGCGGCAGCACGTCGCCTTGATTGCGCAGCAGCACCGCCGATTCGAGCGCGACCTGATACGCGGTATCGCCCGCGGTCGCGCTTTTCACGTCGACGCGTTCGGGATCGACGTACGGATTCTCGAACAGGCCGAGCTGGAATTTCACGCGCAGCACGCGCGAGACGGCGGTGTCGATCGTCGCTTCGCTGATCTCGTTGCGCTCGAGCGCTTCCTTCAGATGCACCGCGCACTCGTGACCCGGCAGCTCGACGTCGAGGCCGGAGTTGAACGCGAGGGCTGCGGCCGACGCGCTGTCGCGCGCCACGGCATGATGGCTGAACAGCAGGTCGACGCCCGCGTAATCGGCGACGACGAGACCGTCGAAGCCCCATTTCTCTCGCAGCGTGTCGTGCAGCAGCGCGCGATCGCCATGACAGGGTACGCCGTCGACGTCGTGATAGGCGGGCATCACCGAACCCGCGTTCGCGAGCTTCACGGCCATTTCGAAAGGCAGCATGAACACGTCGTTGAGCTCACGCGGACCGACATGCACCGGCGCATGATTGCGGCCGCCTTCGCTCGCCGAATGACCGACAAAATGCTTGAGCGTCGCGAGCAGATCGCGCTGTTCGCCCTGCAGGCCCTTCACGTAATGACACGCGAGCACGCCAACCAGATACGGGTCTTCGCCGAGCGTCTCCTCAGTGCGGCCCCAACGCGGGTCGCGCGACACGTCGAGCACCGGCGCGAGCCCCTGATGACAGCCGATCGAGCGTGCCTGCTCGCCGATGATCGTGCCCACTTCGCCGACCAGTTGCGGATTCCACGTCGCCGCATAGTTCAACGGCGACGGGAACAGCGTCGCGTCCTTGATCATGAGCCCGACGAGGCATTCCTCGTGTGACATCACCGGAATGCCGAGGCGCGTGTCTTCGACCATCTTACGCTGCAGCTCGTTGAGCGCGCGTACGCCTTCTTTCGGATCGACCGTATGCGTGCCGAGCGGACGCGTGATCTGGCCGAGGCCATGCTGCAGGA
Organism: Paraburkholderia sp. UCT70; assembly: GCF_050434085.1. Classification (NCBI taxonomy): domain Bacteria; kingdom Pseudomonadati; phylum Pseudomonadota; class Betaproteobacteria; order Burkholderiales; family Burkholderiaceae; genus Paraburkholderia; species Paraburkholderia sp. UCT70. Next base: position 113,738 of record NZ_JBNPVZ010000003.1, read on the forward strand.
TCTCGTCGACCGTGATCTGGTTGGCGCTCTGCGCGAAATCGATGCTACGCGCCTTGTGATTGCCATCGGCCGACAGCTTCAGCCACGCGGCGTGAAGCTGCGCAATCTTTTCGTCGAGTGTCATGCGCGCGAGCAGATCGGCCACGCGCTCTTCCACGGCTGCCGCTGGATTGCGGTAGAGCTGGACCTCACTTTGGCGAAGCAACATCGAAAACTCCTTTTTTTTATCCTGGTGTACGAAGCGCATGAAGCGCCGACAAATCCGTTGTTCCTGACAAGCGTGCGGCATGGCGTTGCTTCAGGCCGGATGCCATCCCCTTCTATTTCAGATACCTTTCCGCACTTCGCAGTCCTGCTAATCGATCGAACGCAGCCGCAACTCGTATTCGCCGTGTTTGATCGACTACGGGTCATTCGTTTGGCTCTAGCGACACGATGCGGTGGGACTGCGCCTGCTCGCGTCGTCCGAGTACCGCGATCGCAAGCGGATCAGTGCAGACGCGGCAGCGCGAAATCCTTGTCGTCGAACACGTGGCACGCGTGCGGTGCGAACGCCAGTTCGACGCGTTCGTCGTGCGTCACGCCACCGTCGCCGGGCAGCTTGGCGATCATCGTGTTGCCGTCGCGCCCGCCACCGTCCACATGCACGTAGCTGTGCTCGCCCATCCGTTCGACCAGGCGCACGGCGCAGCGGATTGTCTGCACGCCGGCCTGCGCCGATGGCAGGGCGAGGTGCTCCGGCCGGATGCCGAGCGTGACCTGCGAACCGACGCGCTGCCTGCGGCCGTCGACCTCGGCGCGCACGCGCTCGCCCGTGGTCAGCTCGACCTGAATGCCCTTGGCGTCGACCGCGAGCACCGTGGCCGGCATGAAGTTCATCTTCGGCGAACCGATGAAGCCTGCGACGAAGCGGCTCTTCGGCCGGTGGTACAGATCGAGCGGCGCGCCGATCTGCGCGATGCTGCCGTGTTTTTCCATGTCCGCGCCGGCGTGCAGCAGCACGATCTTGTCGGCGAGCGCCATCGCTTCGATCTGGTCGTGGGTGACGTACACCGCGCTCGCGCGGTTGAACTCGCGATGCAAACGGGCGATTTCGGTACGCGTCTGCACGCGCAGCGCGGCGTCGAGATTCGACAGCGGCTCGTCGAACAGGAACACGCCCGGCTCGCGCACGATTGCGCGCCCGATCGCCACGCGTTGGCGCTGGCCGCCGGACAGCGCGGCGGGGCGGCGTTCGAGGTAGCTGTCGAGTTGCAGCGCGGCAGCGGCGCTGCGCACCTTCCTGTCGATGGTGGCCTTATCGACCTTCGCCTGACGCAGGCCGAATGCCATGTTCTCGTACACGCTCATATGCGGATAGAGCGCATAGTTCTGGAACACCATCGCGACCTGGCGCTTCGCGGGTTCGACGTTGTTCATCAGTTGACCGTCGATGCGCAGTTCGCCGTCGGTGATCGATTCGAGACCGGCGATCATGCGCAGCAGCGTGGACTTGCCGCAGCCCGACGGCCCGAGGAACACGCAGAATTCGTCCTTGCCGACTTCGAGGTTGGCGTCGCGGATCACCGAGTTACCGCTCGTATAGGACTTCTGTACGTTAGTGAGAGAGATGCTTGCCATATCGTTTATGCGAAGTTCGGTGTGCGGGCCAACTTTGGCCCACACGATTCGAGGTGAGGTGCGATGCGGATCAGCCCTTGAGCGAGCCGGCCATCATCCCCTTGATCACGCGCTCCTGACCGAACGCGTAGGCAACGATCAGCGGCAACGACGTGAGCACGAGGACAGACAGCATCGAGGGTATGTTCGACGCGTATTGCCCCATGAAGTCCCAAATCGCGAGCGGCAGCGTACGGTGTTCGGCCGTCGACGTGAGCATGTACGCGAAGATGAACTCGTTCCACAGACCAATGCCGTTGAAGATCGTCACGGTGGCGAGCCCCGGTGCCGAAAGCGGGAAGAAAATACGCCAGAAGATGCGGAACGGACTGCAGCCGTCGAGCTGCGCCGCTTCTTCGAGCTCGCGCGGAATCTGGCGCATGAACTCGGTCAGGATGAAGATCGACACCGGCAGACTGAGGGCCACATAAGGGCCGAGCAGCGCGAACGCGGTGTCGTAAAGGCCGAGGTTGCGCGTGAGCAGATAGATCGGCACGAGCGTCGCATGCAGCGGCACGATCATGCCGGCGACCACCAGACCGAACAGCGTCTTGTTCAGCGAGAAGCGCAAGCGCGCAAACACGTAGGCCGCCATCGCACTGATGATGACGATCAGCAGCACCGACACGCCCACCGTGAACACGCTGTTACGGAAATAAGTGAAAAACGGCCCCTGCAGCACAGCCGCGTAGTTACCCCAATACAGGTGGCTCGGCGGCGCCCACACTGACGTCGCAAAGGTCTCTTCCTGGCTCTTGAAACTCGATGCGACCATGAAGAGAAACGGAATCGTCGTGACGGCCAGCCAAATCAGTGCCAGCAGAGGAACCCCCACGCGGGGGAAGCGTAGTTTCTTGTTCATGGTTCAGACCTCGGTTGCATAACGGCGGGTGAAGTACATCGACACCGCCGCCACTGTGATGACGATAAGGAACATCGCCGAGCCGATGGTGCTGCCGTAGCCGAGTTGGAACGAACTGAACACTGTGCGATACATGTAGGTGGCCATCACCTCGGACGAGCCTTCGGGGCCGCCACCGGTCATGACGAAGACGAGATCGAAGTAACGCAGCGACCCGAGCACCGACAGCAGCACAGCGGTGCGCACCGTGCCTTGCAGGTGCGGCAGCTTGATGCGCCAGAAAATGGTCCACTCGGATGCGCCGTCGAGGAGCGCAGCCTCGTTGACCTCGGCCGGCATCGACGAGAGGCCGGCGAGGAACAGAATCATGTAGAAAGGCGCGTTCTGCCAGATGATCACGGTGATGGTCGCAGCCAGCGAAAAATGCGGATCGCCCAGCCAGTCCTTCGCGAGGCCATCAAGCCCGAATGCCTGCAGCGCGACGTTGATGGGACCGAAATTCGGATCGTAGATTTGCTTGAACAGCACACCGATCGCCACGCTCGACATCAGCAGCGGCAGGAAATAGAGAACCTTGAGCAAGCGCGAGCCACGACCGGCCTTCTCCAGCAGCACGGCGAGCGCGAGCGCGATCGGAAGCTGGACGACGATCGACGCGACAGCAAGAATCACGTTGTTCTTCAGCGATTGCCAGAACACCGTGTCGTGCGCGAGCCGCGCCCAGTTCGCGAGCCCGATATAACGGGCAGTGTTGCCGAGGCCGTTCCAGTCGAGCAGCGACAGCCGCAGGCTGGAGACGAGCGGATAAAGCAGGAACACGGCCAGCAGCAGCAGCGACGGCGCAAGAAACACAACCGTGACGAGCGTTTGCGATGAAAATCTCAGCCGGCGTTCTGGTGTAGCGGAAAGTGCGATATTCACGGGCTTGTATGCCGACCGGCACCTCGCGGTGCCGGTCGGACTTTTCTTTAAGACTGGAGATCAGCCGCCCTTCTTCGAAGCGGCTTCCATTTGCTGCGTAGCAGCCTCAGGCGTCAGCGACAGACCGAACAGTGCTTGCGTCGTGTCCTTGTGCATTTCACCGAGGGCCGGCGGCAGTGCCTGGTCGTACCAGAGCTGCACGCTCGGAGCGGCGGCAAGCATTTGCTGCAGACGCTGCGTGAACGGATCGTCGATCTTGACGTTATTGACCGGCGGGAGCTTGTGGTCATCCGACGCGCGAGCCTGCATCGCCTGCTCGTCGGTCAGTGCCTGGATCAGCTTGAACGCTGCGTCCGGCGTCTTGCACTCGGTCGAGATGCTGAGGAAGCCGTCGCCGACCGTCCCGATCAGGTCGCGCGGATCACCCTTGCCACCCGGCACGCTCGGGAACGCGAAGAAGTCCAGATCCTTCGAGAACGTCGGATTTTCGTTCGCGATCGTCGAAGCTTCCCAGGCGCCCATCAGCTCCATGGCAGCCTTGCCCGTGTACAGCAGGCGGCGCGAGGCGCCCGAGTCGTAATCGAGACCGTTGATGCCCGGTGCGAACGCGCCAGCCTTCACGAGTTCCTGAATGCGCTTGCCGGCTTCGACGAACGCCGGATCTTCGAAGCCCTTGCCCTTGCCTTCGATCGCGTCCTTCACGACTTGCGGACCTCCGATACGGTCGACGAGGTACATGTAGTACATCGAACCGGTCCACTTGTTCTTGTTCGCGAGCGAGAACGCTGCAACGTTGTGCGACTTCAGCACTTCAACGACGTGCATCAGTTCATCCCACGTCTTCGGCGGCGTGATGCCGTACTTCTTGAAGACTTCCTTGTTGTAGAAGATCACCGCGGCCGCCGCGTTTTCGGCGGCAACACCGTAGGTCTTGCCGTCGAACGTCGTGACATTCCACGACGCTTGCATGAAGCGGCTGCGGTACGCCGGATCCTTCTCCAGGTACGGCGTGAGGTCGGCGATCTGGCCGGATCTCACGTACTCGTGCAGCCCGCCGCCGCCCCAGTTCTCGAACACGCACGGCGGCTGGTTCGCGCCGAAGGCGACCTTCAGCTTAGTCTTGTATGCCTCGTTCAGGACGTGCGAATTCTCGACCTTGTAGCCCGGAACCGCCTTTTCGAATCGATCCGACGCGTCGCGAATGATCTTGCTCGACGACGCATTGGTCTGCTGGTCCCATACCGTGATCGTTTTGGAGTCCGCCGCTACGGCGTTCGAAACAACTGCAGACAACGAAAACAGCAGCGCCGTCGCGCCGATGATGGACCGCGCTTTAAACAAAGCCGGGTACGCCATGGGTGTGTCCCCTCTTCTGGATTTATAAGAAATCACCAAAACATTAACGTTAGCCTTAACGTTAGTGAATGTTAGGTCGATGCGTGAAGTAAGGCTATGCGGGATTTTACCTGGTCCCGGCGGGCTGCGACGCAACTGCCGGATAAGATGGACCGATTGTGGGAAAGCTGAAATATAAAGGGTTCTGCTAGAATAACGACTACATAAACGGTATCGCTAACGCGATTAGCGAGTCGCCCCATCCAATGACCTCTCGCACACCTTCGACCCGCATGGCAAGACAGACCCCAACGCTTGAGCACGTTGCCAAGCTTGCCGGGGTGTCCCAGATGACCGCGTCGCGCGCCCTCAACGGCCGTCCCGGCGTGTCGCGCGAAACCCGCGACGAAGTACTGAGAATCGCGTCGGACATCGGTTACGTCGTCAACCGCACCGCACAGAAACTATCGGGCGGCCGCAACGGCATCATCGGCATCATCACGCCAACACTCGACACGCAATTCTCCAGCGAACTGATTCTCGGCGCGGGCCGTGCGGCGCGTGGCGCGGGCTGCGAGATGCTGGTCTACACGGTGTTCGACGAAGATCGTCATACGCATCACGACCTGCTTGGGCTCATCCAGCAATTCTCCGACGGTATCCTCGCCATTCTTCCGCGCGAGTCGCTGTGCCTCGAGGCGCTCGCCACCGCGAAGGTACCGGTCGTCGTCGTCGATCAGCGCGGCACGCTGACGGGCTTCCCGTCGGTGTCGGTCGACAACTACGGCGGCGCCTGTCTCGCGGTCGAGCACCTCGCCGAGCTCGGTCACAAGCGCATCGCGTTTCTGGCCGGCGACGAAACGATCGAAGGCGTGCGCGACCGGCAACGCGGCTATCACGACACGCTGGCTCGCCTCGGCCTGCCACGCGAAAACGCGCTGGTCGCCGCGGGCGACCTGTCGCAAATGATGGCGTTCGACGTCACGTTCGACCTGCTGAATCTCGCCGAGCCGCCCACCGCGATCTTCACGGCCAACGACCAGAGCGCGTTCGGCGTGATCGCCGCGATCCGCGAAGCGGGTCTGCGCGTGCCGGACGACATCTCGGTGATCGGCTTCGACGACATCCCGATGTCCGAGCAGTTTCACCCGGCGCTCACCACGATCCGCCAACCGTTCCAGCAAATGGCGCGCTCGGCGGTCAACACGCTGCTCGCGCAGATCGCCGGGATCGACGCCGCTTCGCAACGCATCACGCTGCCGGCGGAACTGGTGGTGCGCGATTCCACCGGCCCCGTCCGCACCAGGCAGCGCCGCGGCCGTCACCAGATCGTTTCGACGTAAGTCGACGCGCGCACTTTCGCATCCGAAGTCACGAGCGCGCCGCCATGCGTGCGCGCGGTCGCGACGATCAGGCGTTGATGCAAGGCGAGCGTGGGCGGCAGCGTGGCCGCGCGAAACGCGATCTCGGTGTCGACCGGGATCATCCGCACGCCGTCGAGCGACAGAAACGTCGACATCCAACTGCGCGCGTCCATCGACAGCCCGAGACTGCCGACCTTCACGAACTCCGCGATTTCGAACGCACTGATTGCCGAAATCAGGATCTCGCCGCCGGCGAGCTCCCGATCGATCGCATCGTGCGCGGCCTGGCTCAGCGCTTTCTGCCTGCCGAGCCAGCACACGAGCGCAAGCGTGTCGAGCGTGATCATTACTCGTCCTGCTCGGCAGTGACAGGCTGCAACGCGTGCTTCAGGTTGAAATGCGTAATCGACGCGCGCAGCAGCTCGAGCGGATTTTCCTGCTTGCTGCGATACGGCCGGATTTCGATGGTGGGTTGCCCGCGGTCGGTGACGACCACGGTTTCGCCCAATGCCTCGACCTGACGGAACAGCTCGCAGGCCCGGGACTTGAAAATGGCTTTAGACACTCGCTTTTCCATGACGCTCTCCACCCAGCAAAAATCCAACGGTATTTTTTGTATCGGGCAGTGCGCCCGCAGGCGAACACCAGCGATGCGTGCCCGACATTCTTTATCAACCTTGCTCTCAGTCGTTGCTTCCCAGCCTACTGCCAGGAGCTCCCTCGAGCTCCAATCCAACTCGCGGCGACAACTACCGTAACCGCGACACAGCCTGCATCGGTAGCGCCAATTCCTGCGCGCAACCGATGCACGTTCATCTAATCAATTGGTTTTACACAGACCGCTCTGGCCATACCGGGTCGTGCCGGATAGCGGCGCGGCGCGTCTTGGCTTGCAATGTTTTGCCCCGTGTTATAGATCTTCGAATAGATGCAAACTTGCTGAACGTTACCCTTAACGTTAGCGGATGTTAATGGCGCATGTTCGCGGCCGCCATGCGGAGTTTACCTAAGCTCCGAACCACTATCCGACCCCTCGACTGGACCCTCTAAATCAAGCCCGGCAAGGAGAAAGCTCGATGCAAGGCGTCGAAAGTAACGCGTAATATTTAATGCGAACTGGCTAACATCATCGCTGCTTGCGTCAGTCTTCGTCGTTCGATGCAGGGGGCCCTGATGAAGGCTCCGCATCGAAATGCACGATCCACGCATGCAACGATTCGCGCGGCTTCTTCAGCCTGCCGCGCTGCTGCGGCTCTCGTTCGGTAGCCGGTTGCCCGCGGTTCGGGGCAGCGGCGGTTTCACCAGACGTCCGGTCAGACCGGTGCCCGGACGGATTGCTAGTCGCGGCCTTGCCATCGTTGTTCGCTACATTTTTCTCCATCGCACTATCCGCCATCGGTGTACCGTTGCTCACTCGCCGACATCGGCCTGTCAAACCACCGCGCCGACGTCCTCGCCGACTTCGGGTCGCGCGAGGCTCACCGCGACGCCGTTCGCATCGAACAGCGTGACCGACGACGACGCCACCTTGATCCCGACACGCGCGCTGACCGCGTGCTGCGCGTCCTTCTTGCCGAGCTTCAGCGCGATCGCGTGCGCCATGCCATCGAGTCGAGCATGCAGGATTGAGACGTCGCCGAGATGCTCGACCAGTTCGACACGCGCGGCGAGACCTTCGTCGAGCGAGCCGATGCCCAGATGCTCGGCGCGCACCCCGAGCGTCAACTCGCCACTGACCGGCTGCGCCAGCCGGCCGGGCAGCACGATGCGCTGGCTCGCGCCGGCAAGCGCCACGACGGTTTGCGCATCGCTTCGCGACACCAGCGTTGCGGTCAGCATGTTCATCTGCGGCGAGCCGATGAAGCCGCCGACGAAGCGGTTCGCCGGCCGCTCATACAGATCGAGCGGCGCGCCGGTCTGCTCGATGCAGCCTTTGTTGAACACGACGATCTGCTGGCCCAGCGTCATCGCCTCGATCTGATCGTGCGTGACGTAGATCATCGTCGTGCCGAGTTCGCGATGCAGCTTCGCGAGTTCGATACGCATCTGCACGCGCAGCGCAGCGTCGAGATTCGACAGCGGTTCGTCGAACAGGAACACGCGCGGCTTGCGCACGATCGCCCGTCCGATCGCGACGCGCTGGCGCTGGCCGCCCGACAGCGCCTTCGGTTTGCGCTCCAGCAGATGTGTGATCTGCAGGATCTCGGCGGTACGGCCCACCGCCTCGCGCACTTCCGTTTTCGACTTGCCCGACAGCTTCAGCGAAAAGCCCATGTTTTCCGCTACCGTCATGTGTGGGTAGAGCGCGTAGCTCTGGAACACCATCGAGATGCCGCGGTCCGTGGGCTGCAGATCGTTGACGCGTACGCCGTCGATCAGAATGTCGCCGCCCGTCACCGACTCGAGCCCCGCGATCATGCGCAGCATCGTCGACTTGCCGCAGCCCGACGGTCCCACGAACACCGTGAACTGACCGTCCGGGATGTGCAGGTCGATGCCCTGGATCACCTGCGGTCCTTCGCCATACGTCTTCGTGACGTTGCGCAATACGAGTTCGCCCATTTGATGCCTCCTCCTCAATCCTTGTACTTGCAGACCCCGCGTGACGCTATCGCACTGCCGCACTACTGTCGCGCCACGCGAGGTTCGACGCGCCCGTCGCCGGGCGTGCGCCTCAGCGCCCAGCCGCGACGCCGGCGTGTTGCGCGATCACGTCGCGATACCACCACGCGCTGTCCTTCAGCGTGCGCTGCTGGCTCGCGTAGTCGACGTAGACCATGCCGAAGCGCTTGTCGTAGCCCGACGCCCATTCGAAGTTGTCCATCAGGCTCCAGGCGAAATAGCCGGCCACGTCGACGCCCTGTTTCACCGCGTCCGACAAGGCGGCGAGATGCAGGTCGTAGAAGCGCACGCGCTCGGCGTCGTGCACGCGGCCGTTATCGAGCACGTCTTTCGCCGCGCAGCCGTTCTCGGTGATGTAGATCGGCGGCAACTTGTAGTCGGCGTTGATGCGCGTCAGCAATTCGGTGAGACCTTGCGGATAGACTTCCCAATCCATGTCGGTGAAGCCGAGCGCGCCCGGCGGACGCTTGTCGCCCGATGCGCTCGCGAAGATCCGCGTGTAGTAGTTGACGCCGAGGAAGTCCATCGGCGTGCCGATCACGTCGAAATCGCCGCTCCGGATCACGTCTTGCGGACCGTTCGCGCCATACCATTCCAGCGCCTCGGCCGGATACTCGCCCTTGAACAGCGGGTCCATGTACCAGCGCACGAACTTCGCGTATTCGAGCGACGCGGCGGCCTGATCTTCGGGCGCATCCGTCGCGCCATGCGCCGGCGACTGGTTCAGCACGATGCCGAGCGGCGCCTTCACGCCATCGGCGCGCAGTGCCTGCAACGCGAGACCGTGCGACAGCAGCAGATGGTGCGCGACATGCGCGGCCTTCTTCAGATCGGCGTTGCCCGGCGCGAAATAGCCGGTTGCGTTGCCGAGCCACGCGGTGCACCACGGTTCGTTGTGCGTCGCGATCGATGCAATGCGATCGCCGAGCACGCTGCCGATCTTGCGCGCGTAGTCCGCGAAGCGATAAGCGGTGTCGCGGCTTTCCCAGCCGTTTTGCGTATGCTGCAGCGACAACGGCAGGTCCCAGTGATACAGCGTTGCGAATGGCTGGATGTCGCGCTCGAGCAAACCGTCGACGAGGCGCTCGTAAAACGCGAGGCCCTTGTCGTTGAATGCGCCGCGGCCAGTCGGCTGCACGCGCGGCCAGGCGATCGAAAAGCGATAAGCCTTGACCCCGAGTTCGGCCATCAGGTCGAGGTCTTCCTCGACCAGGTGATAGTGATCGCATGCGACATCGCCGTTCTCGCCGTTCACGACCTTGCCCGGCACGTTGCAGAACGCGTCCCAGATCGACGGGCCGCGGCCGTCCTCATGCGCTGCGCCTTCGATCTGGTAGGAACTGGTGGCGACGCCCCAGACGAAGTCATCGTTGAATCGATACGTCGACATAGATGATGTTGTCCTGAATGTCACGCCCGCGCGGGCGTGAAAAATGAAAGAAAGAATCTCAAGCCTTGACCGCGCCGGTCGTCAGACCGTCGATCAAACGCCGCGAGGTGAATGCGAACAGCACCAGCAACGGCAGCACCGCGACCGCGGAGCCCGCCATCACCGCGCCCCAATCCGAATTGGTCGGACTTTGCAGAATGCGCAGAGCGAGCGGCAGCGTGTACATCGACGGCGAACGCAGCACGACGAGCGCCGACAGGAAGTTGTTCCACGCCTGAATGAAGCTGATCAGTCCAAGCGTGCCCAGCGCCGGTCCCAGCAGCGGCATCACGATGCTCCAGTAGATGCGGAATTCACCGCAGCCGTCGATGCGCGCCGCCTCGATCAGCTCGGACGGAATCGCCGCCGCGACGTACTGGCGCATCAGGAACACGCCGAGCGCGGCGGCCGCGCCAGGTACGTACAGCGCGCGCGGCTGATCGATCCAGCCGAGCAGGTTCATCGTCATGAAGGTCGGAATCATGCCGAGGAACGGCGGCACCAGCATCGCGGTCAGCGCGATCGCGAACAGCGTCTTCTTGAAGCGGAATTCGTACATCGCGAACGCGTAGCCGGCCATCGACGTGACGAGCAGCGTCAGCACGGTTTGCATCGTGGCCGTATAGAAGCTCCAGCCGAGATTGCGCCAGAACGGAATGTGCCGCATCAGCGAGGCCATGTTGTCGAGAAACGCGCTGCCGAACCACAGCGGGGGCGGCATCGAGAAAATCTCGGAACTCGTGTGCGTCGCGAACACGAACATGAAGTAGAACGGCGAGAACATCAGCAGCGCGCCGACCACCACGATCGCGTAGCCAATATAACGGCCCTTGTTGCTCGACGATTTCATCGCTGTGTCTCCTCGTTCATGCCGCTGCGGTGAAAGATCCGCGTGTTCAACCACATCAACGCGCCGATCGAAATGAACAGCAGCCATGCGATCGAACTCGCGGTGCCGAAATCGCCGTCGTGGAATGCGGTGCGATACATATAGACGGCCGTCGTCAGACCGGACTGGCTGGTACCCATGCCTTCGTTCGGCAGCAGGATGAACGGTTCTTCGAACAGTTGCAGCCCACCGATGATCGACAGCGTGACCGCGAAGAAAATCATCGGCTTGATCAGCGGAATCGTGATGCGGGTGAACTGTTGCCAGCCGCTCGCGCCGTCGATGCGCGCGGCCTCGTAAAGGTCTTTCGGAATGGTTTGCAGCGCCGACAGATACAGCACCGTGTTCCAGCCGACATAGCGCCAGAAGATCACCACCGACACCGCCGGCTTGACGTTCTTCGGGTTATAGAGCCACTCGATCGGATGCGCAGGGACGATCCAGTGCAGGCCGGCCAGCTTGCCGAGCTCGGCGATCGCGAGGTTGATCATGCCGAAGTCGGTCGAATACAGCGACGAGAAGATCAGCGCGATCGCGACGCTCGACGTGATGAACGGCAGGAAGTACAGGCCGACCACCAGGTTGCGCCAGCGGCGAAACGCGGTTTGCAGAAAGAATGCGAGCGGCAGCGCCACCAGATGCTGCGGCACGCCGGACATGATCGCCATCGACGCGGTGTTGTACAGCGACTTCCAGTACCACGGGTCGGTCAGCGTGAACGTGAAGTTCGACAGACCCACCCACTTCATGCTCGCGAGCCCCGCCGTCGCGTCCCAGCTTTGGAACGACAGGTACAGCGAAAACAGCAGCGGGAACGCCATGAATAGCGCGAACAGCAGGAAAAATGGACCGAGAAACAGGTAGGGTGCGACTTTCACCGGATCGAGCCGCGAAGTTCTGCGCGGCGCGGCGAACGGCGCGGTCGAGCTCAGCACATCGCTCGCGCGCGCATCGCGGGCGACCTCTTGGGTCGAGGGCAGCGGGGTGTTCATCAATAGTTCCGTCCAGTCGGGCGTGGCCGGGATCGATGACCGGCCGCGCTGTTTGCAGCAGACTTGCAGCGCACTGCGACACACTTCGGTCGCGGCACGCAGCGTGCCGCGACCTTGCATCGATACCGCTTTAACGGCGGACCCGATGCGCGATCTGGTCCTGCGCTTCCTGGAGCGCCGTATGCACGTCTGCGCCGTCGTCGACGACCTTGTCGAGCGCCGAGTGCACCGCTTCCTCGGCGACCTGGTCGTACTTGCTACGCTGGATCGCCGGGATGTGCGAGGCTGCGTCACGCCAGATCAGACGCGCTTTCTCGTTGCCGAGGAATGCGACCGGCTCCGCGAAAAACGTGTCGTTCTGCGCGGCGAGCAGCGCGGGGAATGCGTCGATCGAACGGAACGATGCGAGCTGCGTGTCCTGACGCGTCGTCAGGAACTTGATGAATTCCCACGACATCGGCTTTTGCGTCGCCTTCGCCGGAATCGAGTAAAACGTGCCGCCGAACGATGCGTACGCGTTGTTCGGCAGATTGGCCGCGCGCCACAGACCCTTCGTGTCCGGGGCGATCCACGACGACAGGTGACCACCGAGCCACGCGCCCATCATCTGCGTCGAGACGGTCCCGCGCTTGAAGCTTTCGGCCCATTCGTTCGACCAGGGCGTGATCTTCGCGTCGAGACCGAGGTCGCGTGCTTTCTTCGCGAGTTCGAACGCCTTCACGAAGCGCGGCGACGTGACGACCGGATTGCCGGCCTTGTCGAAGTACACGCCATTGCCTTCCTTCAGGTCGGCGCGAATGTAGATGTCCTCGATATCGCGCGACGATGCCATCAGGTACGCGCCCGTCGCCTTCTTGATCTTCACGCCGGCCGCCAGATACGAGTCCCACGACTTCGTCAGGTCGGCTTCGGTCACGCCCGCCTTGTCGAGAATGTCCTTGCGATAGAACAGCGTGCCCGGACCGATATCGGCCGGCATGCCGACGATCGTGCCGTCCTGCGTGGCCGCCTGCGCGAACGTGTAGTTGATGAACTCGCTCTTGTACTGGCCCGCGCTATACGGCGCCTTCGACAGATCCTCGAGACCGCCGCCCGAGGCGAAGCGGCCGATAAAGCCGACCTCGACCGCCATCACGTCGGGCAGATTGGAGCTCGTCGCGAGTGCGGTGGTCATTGCGTTGTGGTGATCGGCGATCGCGAGCGACGACACCTTGATGTCGACGTCCGGATGCAGCTTCTTCCACGCCGGAAGCGCGTCCTTGATTTCCTGATCCAGCTTCGGAAAGACCGCGACCGTCAACGTGGTGTTGGCGTGCGCGCCGACTGCGGCCAGGCTGAGCAGAACGGCGGTGGCAGAGCCTGAAAAGCGGAATTTCATTACTCGTCTCCTGAAGAACCCTGTTTGAATTGCATTCGATGAATATCCGGTTGCTGCGACCTACTTCCCCTGTTGTCTTTGTTGCTGCTTTGCATGGTGCTGCTCTGCTTGGTGCTGAATGCGCTGCTGAATTTCTGCTTGACTGCCGATACATGAAAGCGCTTTCACGTTGAGGCGAAAAAACAGCCGCTACGTAGGCGTATCCCCCCGTTTTACCGGCGGCGTGATTCGCCGCGTGGTTTCACGCGTCACGAGCGTGAGCGGAATCGGGCTTAGCGCGATCGACTGCTTGCGGATCATCTGCACGATGCCCTGTGCGGCGAGGCGGCCGATTTCGTAAGTCGGCTGGCGGACCGTCGTCAAAGGCGGCGTCATGTACGACGAAGTCGGCAAATCGTCGAAGCCGACCAGCGACACGTCGTCCGGCACCCGCACGCCGCGGCGGAACATCGCGAGGCGCGCGCCGTACGCGGTTTGATCGTTTGCGCAGAACACCGCGCTGAACGACGGATGACGCGCCATCAGGCGCTCCATCGCGGCGACGCCGCCCGTTTCGAGGTAATCGCCCTGCTCGACGAGATCGGCATTGAAACCGATGCCCGCTTCCTCGAGCGCGGTCCGGTAGCCGACGAGGCGCTCGATCGCATCCTCGTGACTTGCCGGCCCGGCGATGAAGGCGATCTCGCGATGGCCTTGCTCGATCAGATGATGGGTCGCGTCGCGTGCGCCCTGCATGTTGTCGATCGGCAGGCCAGCGAGCGTCGCGCTGTTTTGTACCGAGCGGCCGAGTACGAGCATTGGCGCGTGCCGCGAGTAGTCGGTCAACGTCGACTCATCGAGTTGCGCGTGCAGCAAGATGATTCCATCGACACGCCGCGCGATGAACTGCTCGAGGCGCGCCTTTTCGTCGTCGATGTTCCAGCGGCTGCTCACGAAGATCGGCGTAAAGCCCGGCTCGTACAACGACTCCTCGATGCCGCGCAGCCACTCGGCGTAAAACGGGCTCGACACCGCCTGCGTCAATACGCCGATCGTTTCGGTCCGCCCGCTCGCGAGACTGCGCGCGAGCACGTTCGGCCGATAGTTGAAACGCGCGATCGCCGCTTCCACCGCCTGCTGCTTGGCGGGAAGCACGCGCGCAGAACCGTTCAGGATCCGCGATACGGTGCTCGGAGAAACACCGGCCGCGCGCGCGATGGCTTCGAGCGTCACGTTGGTCGCAGCGGGTACGTCGGATACCTTGGGCGCGCCGGGTTTGTCGTTGGAGCCGTCGTGGGTCATGAGTTCTGCCTGAATCCTGTGATGAAAGCGCTTTCAGATATGAAGGGGCGCACTACGTCCGGTGATGAATTCGAAAAAAAGAAAAAGCAGCCGATGCGACGAGGGTGGAGGAGGCGTCGCACCGGCCTCTCTATGAAAGAGAAATAAACAGTCCTTGAAACAAAGAGATCACTGCGATTGCTGATCAGGCAACCTCAACTCAGAACGAGGTCATGATCCCGGCGAAGACGCCGGTCTGGCTATGACCATAGTTCGGATTGCTGTTCGACGACGTGCCCGTCACCGCATCGAAGTTGTTGTTGCCGTACGGCCCGTTGCCGAGGTTCAGGTTCGACGTCGAGCTGTTGTGCACGTAGCCGGCTTCCGTGTACAGGAACGTGCGCTTCGACAGCGCGTACGTCGCGGCGAGCGTGAACAGCGTTCCATTGCCGTTGCCGTTGTTCGCGTTCGCGTGGTAGACCGCAGCCGTCAACAGCGTGGGCGCCGTGACCTGCCATGCAGCGCCGACCCATTCGTGGTTCACACTGGTCGGCGCGCTCACGCCGAGAGGCTGCGACGCATCGGTTACGCCCACGCTCGCGTTGGTCGCGTCAGGCGCGCTCAGGTGCTGGTAGCCCGCGTACAGCTTGACCGGACCTAGCACGTACGTGCCGCCGACAAGGGCCATCCGCGAAGCAGAGTAGACGTTGTTGAACGAGCCGTTGGCGCCGCGCACTTCGTCATAGATCACGCGGACGTCGCCGTTGCCCCACGTGTACACACCTTCGACCGCGTTCGTACGACCCTGACCGGTCGGCACGCCAGCCGAGTTGACAGGCGCCGAGTTCCAGCTCGTGTTGTTGGTCAGCGAATACTGGCCCTTCAGCACGAGGCCGCCGAACAGCACCGGCGAGTTGTACTCCGCGCCGTTGCTGGTGCTCGTCCAGTTGCGGCCGCGCACCAGTGTCGAGATCGCGTAGCGCTGCATCACCTGCGGGTCGGTGCCCCAGCTGTCCTGCGCCAGTTCGCCGGCGCCGAGGTTACCGATCTTGAACAAACCCCAGTGGTCGTTCGTCAGGCCCACCGTCGCGTGACGGCCGAACAGATTGCCGGCCGATGCACCGGTCATCGTGTTGAGCTGTCCTTCGAGCTGGAAGACCGTCTTTGTGCCGCCGCCGATATCTTCGGCGCCCTGCAGGCCGAACCACGAGCAACCCCAGTCGCCGCTTTGGGCTGACCACGCGTGGCCGCCCGGGAGGCCGGTTTCAAACTGGATGCCGTTGTCGATACGGCCGTACAACGTGACGCTGCTCTGCGCATGGGCCACCGTCGTCGCGGCTGCCATCACCGACACAGCAATAAGCTTCTTCTTCATTTAGATATCCTATATATATTTTGGCGTCTCCAAGCCGCACAGGTCGCACGCGTTCTCACACGTTTCCCCTCTTGCCGAAATGCTCGCTACTTATTTGCTTCACATTTCGAGGCGATTATAGGGATGACCTTGCGCCGCGCATCAAACTAACTGCTCAGGGAAAACGCTGTTATCGATAACAGTTGCGCGCCGGACGATCCCGCAGTAGCGCCCTGCTTTGTGACCATTACGTGATGGTCACAAGCGTCGGAAATCCGTTTGAACTCATGCACCGAAACGATGCGCGAATCCGTCTCGCGCGTCGCTCAGCGCTTGCTTAACGAGGAAGACGCGCTCGAATGCAAGAAAAATTTCGCCCTTGATGTTGCGAAGATGCAACGAGCCGCCTCGCTTGCATTGCCGGTTTGGGCTTGACGAACTGGCGCAGGAGCCGCCAGCAGTGGTGGACATTAGCGACTATCATCAATGCATACGATGCTAGGCAACGAGCCGGGCTCAGCGGCGTAGCCGGCTGAGTGCGGGATTGTCGGCGCATCTGTCTGGCTCTCGCGCTCCATCACGAACGCTCCAACCAGTTCCCATCCCTCGGCTCTCGCTGTTCCCCCGCCACGCCGCACATGCGACGTCCCGGTCGAACACGCTGCCCTTGCAACTTTTCTGCGGGCGAAGGCACGATCGCCCATCGCCCCGACTGGCAAAACCTCGGCGCGCAACCGCGATATCCGCGACGCATGCAGTGGAAAGAGGATTTTGTCCAGTGCACTTCCGACGCCTCGCATCGAGTCGAACCGGAAGATTTGCCGGCGGATTTTGCCGGCACACCTTGGCACTCTAAGGAGGTATCGTGAAAACAGCCCTTGTTTCTACACTCGCGCTGCTGATTTCAAGCGCAATAGCGCCAGCGGCCCATGCCCAGGATCCGCAAGCCACCGACCAACAACTCGCCCATAGCGTGCGGGTCGCGGAGGCGCACAGCGGAGTCGGGATGTCACATGTGTTCGTCTTTGCCCACTCGGGGCGGATCACGCTGGTCGGATGGGTGCCAGAGCGGGACCATGTCGCGCGTGCCGAGCAGAGTGCGATGTCGGTACCGGGTGTCACCTCGGTGGACAACTGGCTCTCGCCCGACGCTGGCTCGCTGAACGGGCATTGAAATCAAACTGAATCGCGGCGCGGACGACGATTGAAGCAGACCCGCGCGTTCAACGGATTCGGTTTTCCTGCTCGCCAGTTGGAATTCAGTGACTGGCGCCCTGTTTCGCGCCGTTAGCCGCGCGTCGGTTCCGTGCAATCCCCATCTGAAAGCGCTTTCAACCCACGCCGTGTCAAGCCGGTCGACTCAACGCTGATTCACCATCCATGTCTCGTCGATATGTCAGGTAAATCCCTCATAGCGGGGCTGACAGAGGCTGCTTAACATCTTCACTGTTACCGGTAACGGTAAACATAGTTAGAGAAGACATCCGAACCGGCATTCCGTCATAAGGAGACCAGGAGTGCGTCCTTTGAGGACTTCAATGCGCATGCTCTGCGCAGCCGTCGCCGTTTGCGCGCTCGCAACCGCAGGCTGCGCGCACAACCGGGCCGCCGTCGCTCGTGACGGCCAGCCGCTCGCCGCGGCGCCCGCTGAGGCGCTGCCGTCATTGCGCAGTGTGATGGCCGTGCACTTCAAGGTCGGCGCGGCGATTGAACCTGATTCAATCGACAGTCCCGCCGACGCGGCGCTAGTCGCCGCCCAGTTCTCGAGCCTGACCGCCGAGAACAAGATGAAGCCGGGCACGATCGGCGTCGCGGAAGGCAAGTACAACTTCGAACCGGCCGACAGGATCGTCGCGTTCGCGCAAGCGCACGGCATTGCGGTGCGCGGGCACACGCTCTTGTGGCACTTCAAGGCCGGCGACTGGACCGAGGCGCCGGACTGGTTCTTCGCCGGCGATCCGAAAGATCCGCTCTATCACGACATCGTCGCGAAGCGGCTCTATCGATATGTAACCGACGTCGTCACACACTTCCGAGGCAAGGTCTACGCGTGGGACGTAGTCAACGAAGTGATCAGCGACGATCCGCATCAGGTGTATCGCGAAGACAGTCCGTGGTATCGGACGCTCGGCAAGGACTACATCGCGATCGCCTTCCGCGCGGCGCGCGCGGCGGACCCAAACATGAAGCTCTATATCAACGAGTACAACACCGACGATCCGCGCAAGCGCGCAAAGCTGCTCGCGGTGATCCGCGATTTGCGCGCGCAGGGCGTGCCGATCGACGGTGTCGGGCATCAGATGCATATCAGCGTAAATTGGCCGCCGCTGCCGAACATCAAGCAGGCGTTCGACGACGTCGCCGCGCTCGGCCTCGAAAACCACGTGACCGAACTCGACGTGAGTCTCTATGCCGATCCCGGTGAATGCTGGAGCGATCCGCATGCATGTCTGCCGGACCTCGGGCATCCAGTGCCGAACGAGATCATGCGCGCGCAGGCCGAGCGTTATCGCGCCGTGTTCGCTCTGTTCGAGCAGGAGCCGAGCATCAAGGCGGTCACGTTCTGGGGCTATTCGGACAAGCACACGTGGCTGACGTCGACGCCGGTGCCGCGCAACAACCTGCCGCTGCCGTTCGATGCGAACCTGCAGCCGAAAGCGGCGCTGTGGACGATCGTCGATTCGTCGTATCAGCCGTAACGTCGATCTTCGAGCCGAAAAGCAGGCGGCCCGCGGTAGGTGCGGGCCGTCTGGTCACATCTCGCGAGGGTGGCAGTGCATTTGCCGTCAGCTTGATTCAAAACATCGAGATTTCAAGGCTCGTCCGAGCCAACCTGCTCGAGCGCATTCAGATCTTCGGCGAAATCGTCGGGCGGACCGTCGGCGGTTTCATGCGTGCGCGGCGGTGAGTTGACGACCGGCGGCGGCATCTTGCCGATGCCTTCGTCGATACGCTGCAGCAGATACGGGAAGAACGGATTCGACGCGATGCGGAACATCGAATCGAGCGTCAGAATCAGTGTGCCGCGTTCGCCGCGCGGCGCGAGCGTGCCGAGGTTCTCGTTGAAGTTCTCCGAATCGTCCGGCGCGATGCCGTACAGCGCGTCGGTGATCGGGAATGGAATCGCGACGTGCGACAACGAGAAAATATCCTGCGGATAGTCGATATCCAACGGCTTGACACGCGTTTGCACTTCACCCGCATAAACACTGCGCTCGACAGTATGCGCTGAATCCGACGACACGTTGGCGATCACCGTCGTGCGATAGTTCTGCGGACCGATGCGCAGTAGGCGCGAGAGCGCCATGTACGACGCGGAGCGCAGGAAGGTTCTGAAGCGCACGCTGCGGTTCACGTCGAACAGCACGACCTCGCTGCCGTTCTCAGGCAGCTTGTCGTAGAGCGCCGACATCACCGCTGGCGTGCTGACCGTGAAATCCGTCACCGACTGGAACGTCAGGATAGGCGGCAACGTATCGAGCCGGTTCTCGCGCTCGAGCCGCGCAATCTGTTCCTGAATCACGCTCGTGAGGAGAAAGGACTGTCGCGCGCCATTCACAGGAAACGAGTTGTACTTGAACGGGTTGAACTCCGGCACGACGCCGAGCCACGCGGCGCGCGCGAAGGCCGGCAGCACCGCGGGCAATCCGGCGAGACCGGCAAAGCGTGCGTAACGCGTGACGCCGATCATCGGCGAGATCAGCACGACGCGCGTCGGACGCGCGAGCGCGGGATTCTCGATCGCGTCGAGCGCATATTGCAGTGCGAGCGCGCCGCCGTTCGAAAACCCGACCAGCTCGATCGGCTTGTCCGGCCCCACGCGACGGCGCGCTTCACGCACCGCGAGCCGAGTGGCCGCGGTCCAGTCCTGCCAGTGCACGTCGACGAGCCCCGCCGGCACCGTGCCATGTCCTGGTAAGCGGATGCCGATTGCGACGAAACCGCGATCACGATATCGACGCGCGATATGCCGCATGCTGTACGGTGCATCCGTCATGCCGTGCAGCAGCACGACCGCGCCGACGGGTGGCCCCGACGGCTCGAGAATGTACGAGTGATTCCAGTTTTCGGCGAAATGCCACGGAAAGATCGGCGAGCCCTCGTAATAGCGGTTCGCCGGAATGCGCTCGGACGGCCGCAGCTTTTCGACGACATTGACGCGCACGTCCTCGAAAATCCGATTTTCCGCCTCGATGTATGCGTTCCAGTCGGCGGTGTCCATTTCCTCGACGGTCATTTCGCGCGGCACATAGGTGTGCCATACCGACAACTCCGGCCCGCGCTGCGAATACCACGCGCGTAGCCCCAATGCGAGCACCGCCAGCAGCACCAGAACCCATGCACTTATCTTTATTACCTTCAGTGACGTGCGCAGCATTCGTGTTCTCTTGATGAGATGAAGGTTGCACCGCGGGCAGGCTGCTCTCTGCGCGGTGTGCGCATGCCGCCATCGCGGCGGCTTCCGGTGTGGATATCCTAAGGGCTTTTAAGCACCGGTTCAAACTTTGTCGGCCGGGCGCGCAACGCGACGTCGACAGCGGCTCGTGTATGAACGGATGATTTTCATGACGAACTGGGGATGCGCGATGTCGCGAGCGCGAATGAATTCGCCCCATTCGCTTCGTTACTTGACATTCGACGTGAGGAAAATGGCACGGAATGCATACGGCGTCGCGGGGAAGGGAGAGGTGCCCCATGGAAGAACGGTCCTTCAGCGACGCCTCGGAAATCGCTTCACTCGACGGCCGTGGAATACCTGATCAAGGCCTGATCGGGCCGTGCGCTTCAGTAACGAAACCGGGACGTGACCCAGGTCGCGCCCCAGCCTTGCCTGCTCGCCGGTAATTACTGACGGCCGCGGATATTGCCGGCCACGCCGCCCGCCGCGCCGCCGATGATCGCGCCGGTCCACGCATCGCCGCCGGCGATCGCCGCGATGCCCGCACCTGCGCCCGCGCCAAGTGCCGCGCCGCTCACCGTTCCCTGCGTCTGCGGGCTCATGTCCGTGCAACCGATCATCGCGGCCAGTGCGCCAATACTGACGATCCACCCAAGTCGTTTCATGATCGTTCTCCTTACTGATTTTTCTTCAGGCCGGGCACGACCATCTGGAACCAGAGGGTCTCGATCACCGGGTGTTGGATCATCGTGGGATTGGCGGCGTAGTAGCCGTCGAGGCCTTGACGCACGCTGTCGAGTGTCTGGCCTTGCATGCCCTTGCCGAAGCGCTGTGCGATGTCATTGCTGTTCGCCGTGTTGCCGGCATAGGCGCGCTCGACGTCGATCACATTCGAGATGCCGACCAGATACGCTTTCTTCTGCTCATCGGTCGACTGCATCCATTGCTGGCCTGTGACAATTGGAATGCTCTCCGCACGCGCGACGTTGCCCATCATTGCCAGCGATAGAAAAGTCAGAGATAACAGCGTTCGCCATTGTGGTTTGCTTGCCATCACATACTCCAAAGAAGTTATGTTCTCCAGCGGCCCGCCGGCGACGACCGCATCCGGCGGCGTCGATCACGTTATTTGGAAGAATGGTCTGTGTGTCTCGTCGAATCTCCTTTCAGGTTCACCGGTCGGCGTGGTTCGCCGGTTCGGGTTCTATTGGCGTTGGGTCGTATCAGCGAATAGACACCTTGATGGCAGAAAATCTCGTGGCGGATTGGAGTGATTTGCACACATGCTGGGTGCGCGCAACGATTGGACTCGTGTTGGCCTCGCCGCGTAAGACACGCTATAGAGTCTACAGCCTTTTCTGTAATTTCCAAGCCCGTTTCCGCTCGATGCGCGGCGCGTGACATTTGTGTCAAATTTCATTCGGCAAGCGAAAGGATACGATGCAATGCGCGTCAACACTCGTCGGTTATCCTGCGCTCGATTTGAGCGCCCGTGATATTGCTAGCGATTCGTTATCGACGGCCATTCAGTGTTCTAGCCACGCAATGCGAAAACAGCTTTTGTTTTGCCTGAATGTCGGCTTCCTGATTAGATCGTCAATCGAAAACGATTCGGATTTATCTATTTCCGGTCGAGGCGTTGCTTCTTTCTGATGGCAGCACCAGCCAGCAGTGAAACAGATGCGATTTTATGGATGCGTTTGTCCATCATCTTTATTTTCGGTCGATCACATGTTGCCTGCGGCGGAGTGGCTGCGCAGCAGCGAAGGGGTTGGCGGTGCGCGGTTGACCGTTAGTTGCGTGATGAGTAGCGTGAGGGGACGCCGTTTCAAATGCGTCCGTGCTCGTCATTAACAGTCTCTAGCTTGTATTTGCTAAATACAGCGTATAGACTGTATCTGTTATTTACAGGTTTTGGCCTGTTACGCCGCCGCAGCCGAACCGGAGATCGACCGTGGACTACGCCATCAAGACACTGAGCCAGCTCAGACCGATCCTGCAGGGCTTCAGGAAGGCCGCCGGCCTCACTCAGGCCGCGATGGCCGCGCATCTCGGGGTCACGCAACAGACCTACGCGCAACTCGAAGCGAATCCGGCGACCGTCAGCGTCGAACGACTCTTCAGGGTGTTGCGGGTCTTGCAGGTCGATCTGAAGCTCGCGCAGAGCGGATCGACGCAAAGCGTGGCCGTGGAAGACGCCGCGCCGGCGCCGAACCGCTCCCGCCGCGCCCGGAGCGGAACGCCGGTCGCCGGAGCGCCGGTCGAGGCCAAAGGCAACGCTAAACGCGCCACGCGCTTGCCGCTCAAACCGGGACCGTCGGCGCAAAAGCCCAAAGCGGTCAAACCCGCCAAGGCAACCAAAGCGGCCAGCACCAGCAAGAAACGGGAGGACTGGTAAGCATGGCGCGCAGCACACCGAACCGTCTGAATCTGTGGATGAACGGCCTGCGGGTCGGCGCCTGGGAAACGACACGCAGCGGCGAACGTCTGAGCTATGCCGACGAATGGATCGACGATCCGCAAGGACGTCCGCTATCGCTGTCGCTGCCGTTCACACCGGGCAATCAGGCGTATCGCGGCCAGATCGTCGCCGACTATTTCGACAACCTGCTGCCCGACAGCGAACCGATCCGGCGCCGCATCGCCGCGCGCTACCGGACCGGCAGCGCCGCGCCGTTTGCGTTGCTCACCGCGCTCGGACGAGACTGCGTCGGCGCATTGCAACTGCTGTCGCCGGACGAAGAGCCGAGCGATCTGACGAGCATCCACGGTCGCGAACTCAGCGACAGCGACATCGCGGCGTTGCTACGCGGCACGACGACGGCGGCGCCGCTCGGGCAGCACGATCCGCTCGAAGACCTGCGTCTGTCGATCGCCGGCGCGCAGGAAAAAACCGCGCTGCTCCGTCATCGCAATCGCTGGCTGCTGCCCGAACGCAGCACGCCGACCACGCACATCTTCAAGCTGCCGCTCGGGCTCGTCGGCAACATGCGCGCCGATATGCGCACGTCGGTGGAAAACGAATGGCTGTGCTCGCAGATCGTCGCGGCCTACGGGCTGCCCGTCGCGCGTTGCGAAATCGCGCGATTCGATGAGCAGAAGGTATTGATCGTCGAGCGCTTCGATCGCCGTTTGTCGAGCGACGCCACGTGGATCGTGCGTCTGCCGCAAGAGGACATGTGCCAGGCCACTGGCACGTCGGCGCTGCACAAGTATGAGTCCGACGGCGGTCCGGGCATCGAGGCGATCATGGAGATACTCGCGAGGTCCACACGCGCGACGACGGACCGGCGCAACTTCTTCGCGACGCAGCTGGTTTTCTGGCTGCTCGCCGCGACCGATGGCCACGCGAAGAACTTCAGCATTGCGCATCTGCCCGGCAATCGCTACGAATCCACGCCGCTTTATGACGTGTTGTCCGCGCATCCGATCATCGGCAGCGGCGCGGGGCGCCTCGCGGCGCAAAAAGTGAAACTGGCGATGGCGGTTCGCGGCAAGAACGTCCACTACCTGCTCAATCAGATCCAGCGCCGGCATTGGGTGGCCGAAGGACAGCGCGTCGGTTTTTCCGCCGCCGACGTCGATACGCTGATCGATCAGTTGACCGCGCAAACGGAGACGGTGATCGACACAGTCTCGTCGCAACTGCCCGCCGACTTTCCGCTGGACGTGGCCGATGCGGTCTTCGACGGCATGCGCCGGCTGAACCGGAAGCTTGCGCAGTAAAGCTCCGCCATCCTGATCGACGCGCGGCACCACGGCAACCTCACGCACGCCGCGCCGCCGCACCATCGGTCTTCGCCGACGCACGCCACTGCACGCTCAGCAGATGCTCGCGCATGCATTGCGCGGCCGCATCCGCATCGCGCGCTTTCAGCGCATTGACGATCGCCTGATGCTGTTGCGCGAAAAACTGCCGCGTCTCCTGCGCGGACGTTTTCTCGCGCACCTCCGGCTTCACCCGCATACCGTTGATCACCTCCATCAACGCAATCAACGCGGGATTACGCGTGGCATGTCCGATCAGCAAATGAAAGCGATGATCCCATTGCTGCCACTCGTCGTCGTTTTTTGCGGCGGCATTTTTGCGTGCGCATTTCTCCAGTTCCTGCAGATCGTCGCCACTCGCTTTCGTCGCGGCCAGCGCGGCCAGCGCCGGCTCGAACAGCAGCCGCATTTCGGCGATATCCGCGGGACTGGTGCCGGCGCGCAAGCCGCGCAGCGTCGGCGCAAACTTCAGCGGCCGCGCGCCCAGATAGGTGCCGCGGCCGACGCCGCGCCACACGCGCCCCGACGCCTCGAGCGAAGCGAGCGCCGCGCGCAGCTCGCGGCGGCTCACGTCCAGTTCCTCGGCGAGCTTTCGTTCGGGCGGCAGCGCGTCGCCGTCCTTCAACTGATGATCGGCGATGTAGTCGAGCAGCGCATCCAGTACCGGTTTGTCCATGTTGTCCGCCGAACCAATTTGTATTGGTTCCAACGATACCAGAATCGAGGCGGCATGACATAGCAGCACCCGGTGATTTTTGATTCGCTATACTGGGTCGCATGTTGATGGTTAACACCGGGTGCAGCCCGGCTTCGTTAGTTTTACGCTTTCATTTTCTCCAATTGAACCATTCCATATTGGTTCTTCCATTCGGACCGTCGTCGCCACGGAGTCGCGCATGTCGTTTACAACCCGTCCAGAACTGATCGGCACCTTCGGCATGGTGGCCTCGACGCACTGGCTCGCGAGCGCATCGGCGATGGCGGTCCTCGAAAAAGGCGGCAATGCGTTCGACGCCGCCGCCGCGGCCGGCTTCGTCCTGCAGATCGTCGAGCCGCATCTGAACGGTCCGGGTGGCGAGCTGCCGGTGGTGTTCTACAGCGCGCGCGAAGAACGCGTGCGCGTGCTGTGCGGACAAGGCGTGACGCCCGCGCGCATGACGATCGAGCGGATGCGCAAGATGGGGCTCGACGTGGTGCCGGGCACGGGCCTGCTGCCCGCGGTCGTGCCGGGCGCATTCGGCGCGTGGATGGCGCTGCTGCGCGACTATGGCCAGTTGCCGCTCGAAGAAGTGCTGAGCTATGCGATCGGCTACGCGGAAAACGGCTATCCGGTGCTGCCACGCATGGCATCGTCGATTCTCGCGATTCAGGACTTCTTCCGCACCGAATGGACGACCTCGGCCGAGCAATGGCTGCGCAACGGCGAGGCGCCGATGCCGAACCAGTTGTTCGCGAATCCCGCGATCGCCGAAACCTACAAGCGCATCCTGCGCGAGGCAAATACGCGCAGCGATCGCGCCGAGCAGTGCGAACGCGCGCGTGATGTCTTCTATCGCGGCTTCGTCGCCGACGCGATCGACCAGTACTTCCGTTCGACCGCCGTGCTCGACACCTCGGGCCTGCGCAACAGCGGTCTGCTCGATGCGGGCGATCTCGCGCGCTGGGAGCCAACCTACGAAGACCCGGTGTCTTACGACTACGCGGGCATGCGCGTGCACAAAACCGGCCCGTGGGGCCAGGGCCCGATGTTCCTGCAACAGCTCGCGCTGCTGAAGGGTTTCGATCTCGGCGCGATGGACCCCCTCGGGCCCGATTTCGTGCACACGGTGATCGAGTGCTCGAAGCTCGCCTTCGCCGATCGCGAAGTGTTCTACGGCGACCCGGCGTTTTCGCATGTGCCGATGGACGCGCTGCTCAGCGACGCGTACAACGACGAGCGGCGCCGCCTCATCGATCCGCGCCGCGCGTCGTTCGAATTCCGCCCCGGGCTGCTCGGCGACAGCGAGCAACGCGCCGCGCGCATCGTCGCGAATGCCGGGCGCGAGCAGACCGGCGGCTTTGGCCAGGGTGAGCCGACCTTCGCGCCGCTGCCCGAATTGCGCGGCGATACCGTGCATCTCGACGTGGTCGACCGCTGGGGCAACATGGTGTCGGCTACGCCGTCGGGCGGCTGGCTGCAGGCGTCGCCGGCGGTGCCGGGTCTTGGCTTCAACGTCACCACGCGCGCGCAGATGTTCTGGATGGAAGAAGGCCTGCCTTCGTCACTCGGCCCGGGCCGCCGGCCGCGCACCACGCTGTCGCCGACGCTCGTCACGCGCGACGGCAAACCGTACGCGGCCTTCGGCACGCCGGGTGGCGACCAGCAGGATCAGTGGTCGCTGCAGCTGTTCCTCAAGCACGTGCATGGCGGCATGAACTTCCAGGCCGCCGCCGATGCGCCCTCGTTCCAGACCGCGCACTTCCCCGGCTCGTTCTATCCGCGCACGATGCAGCTCGGCAAGATGTCGGTCGAGTCGCGCTTTCCGGACAGCACGCTCGCCGAACTGCACGCGCGGGGCCACGACCTCACCGTCGCGGAACCGTGGGCGCTCGGCCGGGTCTGCGCGGTCGCGATCCGCAACGGTTTGATGCGAGGCGCCGCTACACCGCGTCAGATGCAGGCCTACGCAATCGGCCGATAAGCGGCCCGAAGCAGCCATCAGCGCAGAACGCGCGGTCTCGCCGCGCCATTTCCTTCAGGAGAAGTTGCCGTGTCCGCCGTCGCCGCCCGTCTTGAAAGACTTCCCCTGTCGAGCTTTCACCGCAGACTGCTGCTGATCGGCGGGCTCGGGTACATGTTCGACGGACTCGATTCGTCGTCGCTCGCGTTCCTGCTGCCGGTCGTCAGCAAGCTGTGGCAATTGACGAGCGCTGAGACCGGGCTCGTCGCGAGCAGCACCTATATCGGCTACTTTTTCGGCGCGTTCCTGTCGGGTGTGCTCGCCGACGTGATCGGCCGGCGCCGCATCATGATGAGCGCGCTCGCCATCTATTGCGTCGCGTCTCTTGCGAGCGCGACCGCGCACGACTGGCACACGTTCTTCGCGCTGCGCGTCGTCGCGGGCTTCGGTTCGGGCGCGGAGACGGTCGTGATCGCGCCGTTTCTCGCCGAGTTCGTGCCGCGCCGCTATCGCGGCATTTTCTGCGGCGCGCTGGTCGGCTTCATGTCGTTCGGCTATCTGACCTCGTCGATTCTCGGCTTCGCGGTGGTGCGCAACTTCGTCGACGGCTGGCGCTATCTGGCCGTGATCACGTCGCTGCCCGTCGTGATGCTGCTGTGGTGGCGCCGGACGCTGCCGGAATCGCCGCGCTGGCTCGAAAGCCAGGGCCGCGCGGCCGAAGCGAACGGCATCGTCGGCCGCATCGAAGCGGCGTTCGTCGAGCGCGGCATTGCGCTTGCGCCCGTGACTGCGAACCACGCGCTTCACGCGGTGCCCACGCCGGCCTCGACGCCGGCGCGCGGCAACGCGTGGCGCAACGTGCTCACGCTGTGGTCGCCGCGACTCGCGCGCACGACCGCGGTCAGCTGGCTGATGTGGTTCTCGGTCGCGTTCGCGTACTACTCGTTCTTCTCGTGGATCCCGAGCCTGCTCGTCAAGGAAGGGCTGACGATGACGAAGAGCTTCGGCTATTCGATTGCAATCTATGGCGCGCAGATTCCCGGTTACTTCTCGGCGGCGTGGCTCAACGAAAAGATCGGCCGCAAGGCGGTGGTCGCTTCCTACATGCTGTTCGGCGGCATCGCCGCGATCACGCTCGCGTTTTCTCACACCGGCATACAGATCATGACCGCGGGCATCGCGCTGTCGTTCTTCATGAACGGCGCATTCGCCGGCGTCTACGCTTACACGCCGGAAGTGTTTCCCACCGCGGTACGCACGACGGGCACGGGCTCGTCGTCATCGTTCGGCCGCATCGGCTCGGTCAGCGCGCCGATCCTCGTCGGTCTCGTTTATCCGCTGTCCGGTTTCCTCGGTGTGTTCGCGATTACCACGACGGTGCTGGTGATCGGCGCATGCGTGGTGTTCTTCCTCGGCATCGAAACGCGCAACCGCTCGCTCGAAGATATCGAGGCGAGCGAACTCGAACCGGCTCGCGACGCGCGAGGCCAACTGAACTCCACCCGCATGCACGGCTGAACGCACTGCGACTTTTCACACTTTCCGATGCAAACGCGATGCAAATGATGCAAGGCAACCTGACCGAACCCGCACCGCACGATACGCAGATGCTGGATATCGCAGACCTCGAGCGTCTCGCGCTGGCGATGCGCCTGAAGAACCAACCGCTCGAGCTGTTCCGCGCGGTTCACGCGGTGGCGGCAAAGGCGATAGGCCTAAGCCTGTTCACGATCATGTCCTACGATGCGCGGCGTCACGAGGTCGAACGGGTCTACACGAACATGCCGGACGTCTATCCACTGGGCGGCCGCAAAAACAAGCAAGGCACCGCGTGGGCGCGACAGATACTTCAGGATCTGAAGCCGTTTCGTGCCGCCACGTCGCAAGGCATTCGCGAGGCCTTCGACGATCATGCGGTGATGACAGGTATCGGTCTCGGCTCGATCCTCAACATTCCGATCGCCTATGATGGCGTGTGCATCGGTACGATGAACCTGACCCACAAGGAAGGCTGGTACACCAGCCGTCATGAAAGCATAGGCCTCCTGATCGGCGCCTTCCTTGTCCCTGCTCTGCTCAGGCAGAATACGGCATCCGCCGCTTGCGCCGCCCGTTCATGAAAACACCATCCGACCTGCAAAACTATCGAGCGGTGACCCATCCCGCCGTCTCGCAAGGCCGCTGGGTGCTGGTCTTCGTGCTCGCCTACCTCGCGCTGATCGCCGATGGCGCCGACGTGATGATGTACGGTCTCACCCTGTCGCGCATCAAGGACGACTTCGGGCTGACCAATGTCGAAGCGGGCGCGCTCGGCAGTCTGACCTTGCTCGGCATGGCGATCGGCGGCATTGTCGGCGGCTGGGCGAGCGATCGTCTCGGCCGCGTGCGGGTCATCGCATGGGCGCTCGCGCTGTTCTCGCTCGGCGCGGGGATGCTCGGGTTCACGCACAGCTTCGTCGAATTCGCGGCGGTGCGCTTTATCAGTTCGCTCGGCATTGGCTGCATGGTGCTGGTCACCACGCTTGTGGCCGAATATGTGCCGACAGAACGGCGCTCGCTGGTACTCGGCATGCTGCAAACTGGCATTTCGGCTGGATATATCGTCGTGATCGCACTCAGCAACTGGATCCTGCCGCAGTACGGCTGGCGCACGCTGTACTACGTGTCTGCCGTGCCGGTGCTGCTCGCATTCGCGATCAAGTTCGCGGTGCCCGAACCGGCGGCATGGCTCGCTAGCCGGGCTGCCGACCGTGCGAGCAAAACGCGGCTCGTCGACAATCGCTACGCGCAGATTTTCCGCGACCGCCAGGCGCGCACGATGTTCATCCTGTGGACCTTCGCGTCGATCTTCGTGCTGTCCGGCTTTTACGGCCTGAACAACTGGCTGCCGACGTATCTCGAGAAGGAATTGCACATCAAGTTCAGCTCGCTGACCGGCTATATGATCGGCACATACGTGGTCGCCTTCATCGGCAAGATCTTCGCGGGCTGGCTCGGTGACCGCTGGAGCCGGCGCGGCGTGTACGTGATCGGCTGTATCGGTGCGGCACTCTTTCTGCCCGTGATCATTTTCTGGCACACCCACGACAACATTTCCACGCTGATGCTTTTCTTCGGCTTTCTGTACGGCGTGCCGCTCGGCACGATCGGCACGTTCATGTCGGAGAGTTTTGCGACGTCGGTGCGCGGCACCGCGGTGGGCGGCTCGTATAATCTCGGGCGCTTCTGTTCGGGAGCGGCGCCGATCGTCATCGGTTTTATCGCGACGCAGTTCTCGATCGGACTTGGCTTTCTCGTGGTCGGCGCGGTGTTCTTTTTGAGCGGCGTGACTGCATTGTTCGTTCCCGACCGGCTATACGACACGCAGCATTAAATCGACACGAAAATGACGAAATCATGTCGTGTCGATGAATGGCCCAGGTTCCGGCGCTAAAACTGGCCGCCGGATAGCCCGGGCACCACGAGGAAGCATTACTGGGTTCCGGCGACAATGTCTGAAATGGTCCAGTTGTTCGTCGTTACGAGCACATAGTCGCCGTTGACACCCAGCCATTTGTGCCCGCGCGGCGGCGCATTGAGGCCGTGTCCGCGCCAGTCGTCCATCATGAAGTTGTAGTGACGGTATTCGGCCGGCACACGTTGACCTTTATGCCAGTCACGGTGCGGAATCGACGGCATCACCTGCTGACGGCCCGTACCGGCCATCTGGCCGCCGCCCTCGTCCTTCATGGGCCCAGCCGCAATCGCGAGCGCGGACATACCGGCAAATGACAAGGCGACGAGTTGCGCAACAAAGCGATTATTCATATTCGAACCTCCGTGCGGTGGAAGAAAGCTCCGAGCATTCACGCGATTGACGTGAAAAGTGATCGTCCAGCTACTCGCAGATTCATTAACTCGAACTTCATTGCAGCGATCGCTGGTCTATCGAATGTAATCTTTGCAAATCGCGAGATATCAAATTCGATAATTCAGGCGCGAAGTCGTTAAAAAGTATAGTAAAAGGAAGTTCGACTTCAAGCCGGACCTGCCCACCACTACGGCGTGCGTCAACCGGCGATTAGCGGGGCGATCCGATTCGTCGCGTCGATCGTCTGGACGGATCGCGCCGTTCCTGGCGGCGGCGGACGCGCGCGCGGCGCTGTCGCCCGTTCGCCACTTCAGCGAGCGGGCGACACTTTGCCAGTCACCGGCCAGATTGATTCGCTTGACCGATCAATAGTCGACCGCATCGCGGATGATCGGGCAGGTCATGCAGTGACCGCCGCCACGTCCACGGCCCAGCTCCGCACCGACGATCGTAATCACTTCGATGCCCTGCTTGCGCAACAGCGTGTTCGTGTACGTGTTGCGGTCGTATGCATAGACGACGCCCGGGGACGCGCACACGAGGTTCGCACCGCTATCCCACTGCGTGCGCTCGCGTTGATAGTCGCTGCCGCCCGCCTCGACCACGCGCAGATGCTTCAGCCCGAGCGCCTCGGCGACGACGTCGGTGAACGGCTTGTTTTCGGCGTGCAACTCGACGCCGCTCGGATGGCTGCTCGGCCGATACGAATAGGTGCGCGTCTTCGCCATGAAGTCCGGGGCGACCAGCACGCAATCGCGATCGGCGAACGTGAACACGGTATCGAGGTGCATTGCCGCGCGAATCTTCGGCATCGCCGCGACGATCACGCGCTCGGCCGCACCCTTCTTGAACAGCATTGCAGCCAGTTGACTGATGGCCTGCCGCGAGGTGCGCTCGCTCATGCCGATCAGCACGACGCCCTTGCCGATCGGCATCACGTCGCCGCCTTCCAGCGTGGCGAGACCGTGGTCCTGAGTCGGGTCGCCCCACCACACGTTGACCTTGCCCGCGAAATCGGGGTGGAACTTGTAGATCGCCGTGGTCAGGATCGTCTCCTCGTGGCGGGCCGGCCAGTACAGCGCATTCAGCGTGACGCCGCCATAGATCCAGCACGTCGTGTCGCGCGTGTACAGCGTGTTCGGCAGCGGCGGCAGCAGATATTCGGTGCCGCCCGCCGCTTCTTTCGCGACCTCCAGCGCCTTGCCGCCGTGCGCTTCCGGGAAATCGTGAGTGGATAGCCCGCCAATCAGCGTTTCGGCCAGCTTGCGATTGTCGAGCCCTTCCAGATAGCTTCTCAATTCATCGATAAAGCCGAGGCCGACCTGATTCGGCACCACCTGGTTGTCGAGAATCCACTTCTTGCCTTCGGGCACCGCGACCGTTTCGGCGAGCAGATTGTGCATCTCCACCACTTCGACGCCGCGGTCGCGCATCTTCGTGACGAAGTCGAAGTGGTCGCGCTTCGCGTTCTCTACCCACAGCACGTCGTCGAACAGCAGTTCATCGCAATTGCTCGGGGTAAGACGCTGATGCGCGAGCCCCGGTGCGCAGACCATCACTTTGCGCAGCTGCCCGACTTCCGAGTAGACACCCAATTCACCCGCTTTCGCGTCCGTGTTCGCCATGATGATCTCCTGAATGCCAATGTTGGCCCGCTCTGTTCAATCGGATTTCATTAAAGCTAAATCGCGATCCTTCCGGTTACGAGGCCATAGATGCCGATGATCGCGCCAATGATCGCAACGATAAAAATGATCCAGTCGGAAACGATGAAGACATTCTTGTTCTGCTCGCGCCGAGCCCAGATATAAAGCGCGGTTCCTGGCGCATACAGCACGGCGGAAAGCAGAATGAATTTCAGGCCACCCGCCCAGATCATGAAGACCGTATAGATCGAGGCGATTGCGGCCATGATGAAGTCGCGCCGGCGCTCGTCGGCGCGCACGTCGTAACCGTCGCCGCGGTTCGCGTTCATGCAGCCGAACACCGCGACGAAGAGGTACGGAATCAACGACATCGCGCTCGTCAGATTCAGCATCAGCGCGAACGCATCGCGCGAGAAGTAGGTGCTGATGACGAGCAGCTGCACCACGATGTTGGTCAGCCACAATGCATTGGCAGGTACCTTGTTAGCGTTTTCCCTCGCGAATACGGCGGGCATGTCTTCGGTCTTTGCCGCCGTGAACAACACTTCCGCGCAGATCAGCGACCAGGCGAGATAAGCGCCCAGTACCGAAATCAGCAAACCTATGCTGACGAAAACCGCGCCCCAATGACCGACCACCGCTTCGAGCACCGCCGCCATCGACGGCTGCCGCATGGCCGCGATGTCGGCGCGCTGGAGCACTGCGTAAGGCAGCATCGTCACGAGCACCATCAGCGAGGTCACGACGACGAAGCCGAGAATCGTCGACTGGCCGACATCGGAGCGCTTCTTCGCATAACGGGAATAAACGCTCGCCCCTTCGATACCGATGAACACGAACACCGTGACCAGCATCGTGGCCCGCACCTGCTCGAGGATATTGCCTTCGAGTCCTCCGCCGTAGAGGTTGGCCTGGAACAGGTCCAACCGGAAACCGAAGATCAGGATCAAGATGAACACCAGAATCGGAATGACCTTGGCGACCGTGACGATACTGTTGATGAAGGCCGCCTGCTGCACCCCCTTCAGGATCATGAAATGAAATAGCCAGATGCCGATCGATGCAACGACGATCGCGACGACCGTATTGCCGTCGCCGAACACGGGGAAGAACGCGCCGAGTGTCGACTTGATCAGCACCCAGTAAGAAACGTTGCCGATACAGCTACCGATCCAATAGCCAAATGCGGACAGAAAGCCCGGATAGTCGCCAAAGCCCGCTTTCGCATACGCAAACACGCCGGCGTCCAGTTCGGGCTTGCGTTCCGCCAGCGCCTGAAACACGCGCGCCAGCATATACATGCCCGTGCCCGCAATCAGCCAGGCAATCACGGCACCCACCGGACCGGTGGCATTGGCAAAAGTGCGCGGCAGGGAAAAGATCCCGGCTCCGACCATGCCGCCCACCACCATCCCGGTGAGTTGCATTTTTGACATCTTTTGTGGAGTGGACGCCATTCGGATTCCTTTTAGTTACCTTTTTAACAAGGATCTTTAATCAGATTCGAACGAAACGTGTCTCTCGGCCAATCTTGCTGTTGATCAGCCGTGCTACTCTGCAGCCACCACACGAAAAGAATGGTCTGTCCGTTGGCGTTTGTCAATTTATCGAAGACAAGGTAACGGACTGTGGCTCGCTATGCGATCGAATCCATCGATGCTGCGTTGCCGAATTTGGTTGAATTTGCGAATTAACAATTCACCACGCATCTGAATTGCTCGCATCGATAAGTCGCTTTGAATATCGATGATTTAACAATGATGCGACCTGCCGCATCACCGCAGCGGTTTTCTCAAATGATGGGGAATCGCTGAAGCGAGCTGAACCGGTGGTCATTCAGAACTACTGAGAAGCACCAGAGCCACAGCTCGAAATGGCGCGCGGGGGTCATTAATAGTCCAAACCCGATGACGATTTCGTATTGGCGGGCTTTGTGAATTTTTCTGACGGAATCGTCCGCGTGTCCGCGCCGCAAGAGGTCCAACTATGACTCGCGCAACTTCCTCAACGTCAGCCGCGCTTCGAGACCGCCGCCGACGCGGTTGTGCAGCGTGAGCGTCGCGTCCATCGCGAGCGCGAGTTGCCGCGCGATCGCGAGCCCCAGCCCCGTGCCGCCCGTTTGACGATTGCGCGACCCTTCGAGCCGCACGAACGGCTCGAACACCGTCTCCAGCGACTCGACCGGAATGCCGGGACCGCGATCGAGCACCGACACGGTAGCCTCGCCATCGTGCAACGCCCCGATATCGATCTGCGCGGCGCCGCCGTACCTCAGCGCGTTATCGACCAGATTGCCGACGATGCGTTTCAACGCCTGCGGACGCATCGTCAGCGACTGGCCGAAGTGGCCCTGCAGTGACACTCGCTGACCCGCGTCGACGTAATCGCACACCAGGCTGTCGAACAGCGCATCGGGATCGATGCGGCGCGGCACCTCGGTCGTGCCATGCATCGTGCGCGCATAGGTGATCCCTTCCTTGACCAGCGCCTCCATTTCCTGCAGATCCTGGCGCAGCTTCGCGGCCTCGCTGTCGTTGTCCATCGTGTCGACACGCAGACGCATGCGCGTGATCGGCGTCTGCAAATCGTGCGAAATCGCCGCGAGAATCTGCATGCGCTCGGTCATGTAAGTGGCGATCCGGTCCTGCATCGCGTTGAACGCGCGCGCGGCGCGCGCCACTTCGGACGGACCGGCTTCGCGCAGACGCGCGGCCTTCAGGTCGGGGCCGAGCGTGTCGGCCGCGACTGCGAGCTGATTGAGCGGGCGCGTCGCGAGCCGTACCGCCAGCCAGCAGCAGGCCGCGAGCACGAGCAGCTGCAGCGTCAGCACGAGCGGCAGCCAGCGCGACAACGGGGCGCCGGGCATCGGCCGCAGGTCGATGGTGAGCGGCGTGCCGTCGCTCAGTTTCAGGTGCACTTGCAGACGCTCGCGATCGCCCGGCACTGCGTTGACGGTCAACGGATAACGCGTGCCGATGCCATCGCCGATCGACTGCGCGACGCGCGCCGACAGGCTCGCGTCGACCGGGGTGCCTGGCACGCCGGGGCCGAGCACGAACTCATAGCTGCGCCGCGCGAGCCGCGGCAGCCACTGGGCGCGCTCGTCGGGAGGCAGATGATCGAGCAGCGCGACCGAGCTCGCCACCTCGCGCTCGATGTAGCCCATCATGATATTGGTCATCGTCTGGTCGCGCTCGGTCATCGTGAGCCAGAACGACAGCGCCTGCGCGAGCGCGAGCCCGACGAACAAAATCACCGCGAGCCGCGCGAACAGCGTGCGCGGCCAATGCGGCCAGCGCAGCAACGACGGTGATGATGGAGATGCGCTCATTCCGGATCTCCGATCGCGGTCACGGCCGCTGAAAACACATAGCCCTCGCTACGCAGCGTCTTGATGTAGCGCGGCTCGCGCGCGCCGTCCCGCAGGCGTTGACGCAGGCGGCTCACCATCAGATCGATCGAGCGGTCGAACGGATCGGCCTGGCGTCCCTGGGTGAGGTTCAGCAACTGATCGCGCGTGAGCACGCGCTGCGGATGATCGAGAAACACACGCAACAGACGGTACTCCGCGCCGCTCAACGCCACCTCGGTTCCGTCCGCGTCGAGCAGATGGCGCGCGGTCGTGTCGAGCCGCCAGTCGCCGAAGCACAGCATCGGCGCCGACTCCGTCACCTCCATGCCGGGCGGCAGCATGCGCGCGCGGCGCAGCACCGAACGGATTCGCGCGAGCAACTCGCGTGCGGCGAACGGTTTGGTCAGGTAATCGTCGGCGCCCATTTCGAGGCCGACGATCCGGTCCGCTTCCTCGCTGCGCGCCGTCAGCATCAGGATCGGCACTGTGCGGAACTTGCCCGCGCGCAACTCACGGCACAGCACGAGGCCGTCTTCGCCGGGCAGCATCAGGTCGAGCACGATCAGGTCGGGCGCGCCGTTCTCGAGCGCGGCGCGCATCTGGCGGCCATTGGCCGCGAGCGAGACACGCACGCCGTTTTTCTCGAGGTATCCCGCGAGCAGTTCACGGATACCGCGATCGTCATCGACGATCAGTACGTGGTCGGAGGTTTCCATCGACGGATTATCTGCTGCGGCGATTGAGTTGCACGCCGCTCGATTGGATCAATGAACACTGCAACGGATGGGCGAGTTCGGCCGCGAACCCGCCCGCCACGAACACAGCGATGGCAAACAGGCGTTTCATGCGTCCTCCAGCACGGAAAGACTCGCGCCATCGGCCACGCCGGCTTCGAGCGCGTAAGGATCGACCCCGTCGAGGCAGCCGATATTGACGCGCCATTGCTGCGGATCCTTGCGCGTCTGATGAAAAGGATAGATGCCGCAATGCTTGCAGAAGTAGTGTTTCGCGACCTTCGTGTTGAACTGGTATAGCGTCAGCGAATCCTCGCCACTCAGAATCTTCAGCTGACTGGCGGGAAAGAGCGGCGTCATCAGCGCGCCCTTGCGGCGGCACAGGCTGCAGTTGCAACGACCAGCCGGAACGATTTCGGTGCGAACTTCGAACTTGACGGCCCCGCAGTGACAGGACCCTTGCAGGAACTCGGCGTTCATCATGCTCTCCGTGATTTGAAGATGCCTGCTTTATAGCCTGGTTCATCAGTCGAATTATGTCGTAATGTATCCGGCGGCCGAGACGATACATTACATTGCAATACGCCGCGGCGATTAGCGCAAGGCGAAACAGCGACGATATACACGCGAGTTAGCATTTAAGCGGCACGCGCAATCGGATAACGCAGATTGCATGATTGCCACCGCATTATCGCGCCAACCGTGCAAAGATACTCCGCCTATCCATGATTATGTGAGCGGCTTACGTAAGCGGCGCGACGGGGCGCGCCGGCCGGCCTCCCTACACGCTGTTTTTGACCTCGGCGTGACCAACCGGCTTTTCTATAGTCCGCTTGAATGGCCGGCATTGCCAGGCACAATCGCGCGTGACCAGCAAGCGGGCGATGACGGCCACGAGCCGGTTGCTCGCAAGCTTTGTGAATCAGGTTGAATACGCTTGACTTTTAGTCACCGGCCACTTCCAATACCAATGGTGCAGTGCGATGTTTCGCCTTTGAAACACGCCTCACCGCATTCGGTAGTTCACAGCATTGGCCAGCAGTTCATTCGTCCGCCGTGCATGCGGCGTCAGCTCGCGAAATGGAGCACTCCTCACTACCGGAGTCGTCTTGGCTGCAACAAAAAACCAACCCACCCACCGCGAACCCGCCCTTATCGACCTCGCATTGCAAGGCGGCGGATCGCACGGTGCATTTACATGGGGCGTCCTCGACCGTTTGCTCGAAGAGTCGTGGCTGCGGATCGAAGGCATATCGGGTACGTCGGCTGGCGCGATGAACGCCGCGGTGCTGGTGAGCGGCTATCAGGCAGACGGCGCGGCCGGCGCGCGCGCCGCGCTCGAAGCCTTCTGGCGGCGAGTATTCGAAGCATCGGTGTACAGCCCGTTTCGCCGTACCCCGTTCGACGTGTTGATGGGCCGCTGGACGCTCGACTACTCGCCGCTCTTCATCGCGATGGACCTCGCGGCGCGCGTGTTTTCTCCATACGACCTGAACCCGCGCGGCGTACATCCGCTGGCGAAGATTCTG
This sequence comes from Paraburkholderia sp. UCT70, assembly GCF_050434085.1. Classification (NCBI taxonomy): domain Bacteria; kingdom Pseudomonadati; phylum Pseudomonadota; class Betaproteobacteria; order Burkholderiales; family Burkholderiaceae; genus Paraburkholderia; species Paraburkholderia sp. UCT70. Next base: position 151,741 of record NZ_JBNPVZ010000003.1, read on the forward strand.
CAGGACTCGATCGATTTCGCGCATCTGCGCGACGCGCCGATCAAGCTGTTCATCACCGCGACGCGCGTGCGCACGGGCCAGGCGCGTGTGTTTCGCAATGGCGACCTGACGCCTGACGTGCTGCTCGCCTCCGGCTGCCTGCCCACGCTGTTTCAGGCCGTGCAGATCGACGGTGAAGACTACTGGGACGGCGGCTATGCCGGTAATCCGACCATGACGCCGCTGGTACGCGAATGCACGTCGAGCGACACGCTGCTGATCCAGGTCAATCCCGTCGTGCGGGACGAAACCCCGCGCACCGCGCGCGACATCATCAGTCGCCTGAACGAAGTTGCCTTCAACGCGCCGCTGCTGAAAGAGCTGCGCATGATCGCACTGCTGCGCCGCGCGGCGGACCCCGGCAGCGACGAAGGCCGCCATTGGGCGGCGATGCGCATCCATCGGATCGCGAGCGAGCTGATGACCGAACTCGGCTACTCGTCGAAGCTGAACGCCGAGTGGAGCTTTCTGACGATGCTGCGCGACGAAGGCCGGCGTGCCGCCGACGCGTTCCTCGCCGAGCACGGCGATTCGATCGGCGTGCGCTCCTCGCTGGATCTCGACGCGTTGCTCGACGGAGTCTGACCATGGAAGTCATCACCCTGTCGCCGCTCGCGATCGGTCTAGGGCTTTTCGGCATGCTCGCGAGTCTCGCGCTGCTGATCGGCTTCGCGTACCGCGGCTGGACCGTGCTGCTGCTCGCGCCGTTCGCCGCGATGCTGGCCGCCGCGATTTCGGGCGAACCGATTCTCGCGCATTGGACCCAGACCTTCATGCTCAGCGCCGCGCGCTTTCTCGCGCAGTTCTTTCCGTTGTTCCTGCTCGGCGCGCTGTTCGGCAAGCTGATGGAAGACAGCGGCTCCGTGAAGGCGATCGCCAGTTACATGACGGAGAAGCTCGGCTCGCATCGGGCGATTCTCGCGGTCGTGATCGGTGGCGCACTCGTCACCTATGGCGGCGTCAGCCTCTTCGTGGCGTTCTTCGTGCTCGCGCCGATGGCCACCGCCCTCTTCCAGGCCGCCAATATTCCGCGCCGTCTGATGCCGGCCGCGATCGCGCTCGGCACGTCGACGTTCACGATGTCCGCGCTGCCCGGCACACCGGCTATCCAGAACGCGATCCCGATGCCGTTCTTTGGTACGACGCCGTTTGCGGCGCCCGGGCTTGGCATCATCGCGAGTATCGTGATGGCGGTGTTCGGGCTCTGGTGGTTTGTCCTTGCAGCAATCGCGCGCGAAGGCGGCCAATGAAGGATTCGACGGACTCAAGGCGGCGGTGAAATCCACCGGGGCGCCGGCCAGCGACAACCTCGTGCGCGAGCGCGCAAGCGTATCGCAGAGTTTCGATCCGGAGGAAGCGAAGCGCGGGCATGTCAGCGAGAGTCTGCCCTCGTTCGGCGTCGCGCTCACGCCGCTCGTGCTCGTCGTGCTGACGAACTTCGTGATGAACGTGATCGTGCTGCCGCGCATCGACGCCGACTATCTGGCCGAGGTCCGTTGGGGCGAGACGTCGCTTGCGGCGGTCGGCGGTGTGTGGGGCGTGTGCGTGGCGCTCACCGTCGCGATCGTCGTGCTCGTGCTGCTCAATCGGCATCGCCTGGCAGCGCTGCGCGAGACGATCGATGCGGGCGCGAATGCATCGGTGCTCCCGGTGCTCAGCGTCGGCAGTCTGGTCGGCTATGGCGCGGTGATCGCCGCACTGCCAGCGTTCGCGCTCGTGCGCGAATGGGTGCTGGGTATCGGCGGTGGTCCGCTCGTATCGCTCGCGGTCGCCACCAATCTGCTCGCGGCGCTGACCGGCTCGGCCTCGGGCGGTCTCACCATTGCGCTCGACGCGCTCGGCAGCACCTATCTGCAACTGGCTGCGCAATACGGCATCGACCCGGCGCTGCTGCATCGGGTCGCAGTGATTTCCTCAGGCACACTCGACAGCCTGCCGCATAACGGCGCGGTCGTGACGCTGCTTGCCGTGTGTGGGTCGAACCACCGCGAAAGCTATCGCGACATCGTGATCGTCGCGATTCTCGGCGCGTTACTCGCGCTGGTGGTGGTGATCGTGCTGGGCTCGCTGTTCGGGTCGTTCTGAGCGTTCTGAGCGGCTGAAGTAGCAAGGGGTCTTGCACTGACGTTGCTATCCGTCAGTGCAAGACCCCTTTCTATTTGCCGATCGGCTCAGTTTGGGCTGCTTTGCAGCCGATTTCCGGCTCACTTCACGCCGCCGCGCGCGCCGCATTCATCCGGCCGAACACGAACTGCCCCAGATACCAGACCAGCTCGGTATTCGCGAAAATGGCATCTTCGGTGACCGTCGACGGTTCGAGCTTCATCCGGCGCAGCATCAGCTTGCCTTCGCGCGACGTCGTCCACGCATGCATCAGTTCCTTGCGCGTCTTCGCATCGGCGGCGTTGAAATGGTCGCGGCCCTTGCGCGAATCCTCGTTCATGCGCGCGCGCACTTCTTCTTCGCGCGTCGCGATGCTGTGCGCCACGGTCTTTCTCGTTTCGGTCTTGACCGCCTGTTCCTGCGCTTCGTCGGCGAGCAGTTTGGCCTGTACGTCGACCATCGTGCGCTCGGCGTCGGAGATCTTCCAGTTGTCGCGTAGCGCGCGCATCAGGTAGCCCGCGGGGCTCTTCTTGACCTGGCCGCGCTTGACCCTGAAGCGCGTGTATTCGACTGCCTGCTGGATGCGTTCGTCGGTCCAGAGTTCGCGGTTCTCCGAAATCTCGCTGAACTGCTTGGTCGAGAGCCCGAATTCGTCGGTGAGAATCTTGTACAGATGGCTCGCGTCGGCGAGGCTCGCGAGTACCGCGTCGGCTGTGTCCTTGCGCTTGAGCAGGAAGCGGATGCGGTCGATTTTCTTCGACGTCGTAGATGCAGTCCGCGTCTCATAGGACATCTCGACGTCCGACACTTCGTTGATCTCGCGCACCGCCGGCTCGAGCCAGTCGCGCTTGAAGTATTTGAAGATGGCGGCATTCGCGCCCATTTTGCCGGGCCAGTTGCGCATTTCCTCGAGCTGGATCCAGTCGGTGCGTCCCGCGGGCACGTTGGGCAAAACTTTGTCGTAGATCGCGCGCGCGAGACTGCGCGTGAACGCGGTGGAAATGCGCAAGCTCAGCCAATGCGATTTCTGCGGATCGCGGATATGCGGCACCAGCCGCGGATGGACGTCGAAACGCATACGTCCGCGATGAAAGCCGACCATGCCGATCAACTGAACCTGCACCCACAGATCGTCTTCGTTGGGATCGCGGTCCGCGGGCGTATTCGTCACGCGAACTTTCGCGTTCTGAGCTTCGTCGGCGATCGTGCGCAAGTGCTTCAGGTTGCGGCTGTCGTAACGCATCAGCCACTTGAAGTAGTTGAGTTCGACGTCGTACTGATCGCGCTGCTCGGGCTCCTGCGCGACGATGAAGTACGCGGCATCGAGAAAGCGCCGCGCCGGCAGCCCCATATTGACGATTTCGGTGAAGAAATCGTTGCGCTGATAACCGATCTCGCGATTGGCCTCGTTGATGCGCAATCCCTGATCGAACATGTCTTCGAACAGCGCGAGCGCCATCTGGCGTGACGTCGCTTTCGACCTGCCCTCTTCCGGATTGTCCGCGGCCATGTTCTTCATCCACTTTTTCGCTCCCGGGACTGTAAGCATGCGGTGGTGAGCTGTCAACACACAGAACCTCACCATCAAACGACCGCGGCGGAGGCCGTTTCGGCGTCCCTTCCGCGTTTCGGCACAACGAACCTCACCATGTTCACAAAGAACCTCACCTTGCGGGCGGGCGTTCGCGCGGCAAGGCCTTATGCGACGGCCCTTTCAACCTCGTTCCCAGTAGCTGCACAACCCACCTCACCCTCGTGATTTGACGCAGTGGCAAACACATCGAACCACACCTTGGTGGGGAATCGGTCTCACCTTGCTGCACAACCAACCGCACCTCTGAGCACAGCGAACCTCACCTTCGACACAACGCACCTCACCTTTTGGAACTTAAGTGGTTGAACGCATTGAATAGTGTTTGATTGCGTTGGTTTGTGGGTTCGTTCTCGGTTTTAAAAAAACCTACCAACCTGGCTCACACAATAAATGCGGCTTAAGATTGCGCGATGCAGCATGGTGAGGTTGATTGTGCGAAACGTGGAGCGAGTTTGGGAGGGCTGCTGCCAAGGTGAGGTTGGTTGTGCTGCTACGGTGATTGGCAATCCTTGGTGATGAGCTGAGCCTCTGGCTGACGGCCTGGCGCCGGTGCGTCGCCGCTTCTGTGGGTGAGGTTGATTGCGCATTTGTGTTCTAAGCGCGGGGAGCGCTCGCAGGGAGGTGGCGAAAATCTAACAATGGTGAGGTCGGTTGTGCAGAAGTTCGCCGGACCGGTCTTTCAGGAAATGAGAAAGTGCACAAATGACCTCACCAAGTGCCTAAGTCTCGAGCAGGAGTGCCGACTCCGCTACCCAGATTGCGAAGAAAGGTGAGGTCATTTGTGCCTTCGAGGATGCAGTGTTTCGAGGGTCGTTTAGTTTCCACGGCGATTCTGCAACCGAAAACGGTCTGGAAATACAGAAATTTGCAGAAAATCCGCATAAAAACAGTAATTTAAAAAGCTATTTTCAAGTATTTCCTGTATTCTGAGGTTTCTGGAATTTTATGGAAAAACCTCAGAATGGTCAGAACGAGCCAACTTCCTGCCGTAGACCGAACCGTTCACTTTGAGCAGATCAGTGAGTTCGCAGAAAAAGTCACCATTTTCACTAATGAGCTGCGTGACACGATTCTGGCTCCGCGTCCTCGAAAAACGGCTCCTGTTTTCAAGACCGGCGAGATTGCCGAGATGTGCAACGTCTCACACTCGCAGGTTCAGTATCTCGCGACAAAAGGCGACGGAGAACTGCCTTCGGGCACGGCGGCAGGCACGGGCCGTACCCGGACCTTCACGCTGGAAGAGGCGCGGATCTGGGTACAAAAGATTTCCGACATCTACCAGACTCCACTGGTCACGCGCCTGAAGGAGCCAGACGGGAAGATCATTATCACCGCGCAGCTCAAAGGTGGCTCCGCCAAGACGACGACGACGATGTGCCTCGCCCAAGGGCTGTCGCTGCGGGGACGCAAAGTGTTGGTGGTTGATCTCGACCCGCAGGCGTCGCTTTCGGAACTGTGTGGACTGTACGCGGAAAAAGACGTGACGCCTGAAGACACAGTATTGCCGTACGTCTACGACCAGGACATCGAAGGTGGCCTCGAGGGGCGGGTCCAGTCGACGTACTGGGATGGCATCGACGTGATTCCTGCGCACACGGAACTGATTGGAGCAGAGTTCCATCTGCCGGCGATGCAAAAGATGCGACCGGGTTTTCGCTTCTGGACCGTGCTTCGTCAAGGGCTCGAGCCGCTGCGCAAGAAGTACGACTACATTCTCATGGATACGTCGCCGTCGCTGTCGTACCTCAATCTGAACGCGCTGATGGCCGCGGATGCCATGGTGATGCCGATGGTGCCGGAAAACCTGGACTTCATCAGCTCGCTGTCGTTCTGGCGACTTTTCTCGGACGTGTCCAAAAGCTTTATCAAATTCGAGACGGACAAGAAGTACGACTTCGTGTCGCTGGTGTTGTCGCGGGTCGATTATGGGCGGAACTCGTCGGCGCCAATCGTGCGCGCGTGGGCGCAAAGCGCGTACGAAAACTGGCTGCATTCGATCGAGGTACCGGCGAGCTCGGTGATGAGCACCGGGGCGTTGGCGTTCTCGACTGTCTTCGACATCAGCAGCAATCACAGCGCGGCCAAGTCGCTGCAACGCGTGCGGCAACCTCTCGTCGACTACTGTCGCTGGATCGACGAGATCTATTCGGAAAAATGGAGGAACGCGCAATGAGCAATATGCGAGAACAGTTGCTGGCCAAGACGTCCGGCATTCGCAAAACTTCGTCGATCAACGAGGACGAGGTGAAGCGCAGCAACCGCACGCAAACGGCGCCCGGCCTTGCCGGCGCGCTGGCCGTTGCGCAACTTCGCGTGCAGGAACTGGAATCGACTGGCGTCGCATCGCAACTGGCGGTTGCTGGCATCTTGCCAAACCCTTGGCAGCCGCGTCGCGTGTTCAACGAAGCAAAGTTAGCCGAGCTTGCGGAGTCGATCCGGGAAGTTGGACTGATGCAGCCGATCGTGGTCCGTCGTGTTGCGGACGACTATCAGATCGTCGCCGGCGAACGACGCTGGCGTGCGCACAAGATGTTGGGGCTGGACACGATCAAGGCCGTGGTTGCGGATTGCTCCGACTCGGATATGGCCGTGCTCGCAATGGTCGAAAACATTAGCCGCGACGACCTTGCTGACTATGAAATCGGCGTGGCGATTCGTCGATCGGAAACAGAGTTCCCGAATCGCAAGCGACTGGCGGAAGCGATGGGATTGTCGCGGGCAGGTCTGTATCAGTTCTTGTCGTTCGACAATCTGCCGGACTTCATCAAGAAAGATCTCGATATTCAACCGCGACTATTGGGCGGGACTGCGGCGCAAGCAATTGCAGCGGCTATCAAAAAGCATGGCGAGGATGGCGTTAAAGCCGCTCGCGAAATTTGGCCTCTGCTGGTGAGAGGCGAAATGGATCAGGGCAAGGTCGCGGCGGGAATCACCGCCCTGGCGACCCGGCAGACGACGTCGGGTAGTACCGGCGGACGCAGCATCGAGAAATTTTTCGCGGGACGAGAGCACGCTGGGAGCATCACCAAGGATGTTAGTAACTTCACGATCAAGATCAAGACCGGAGTGATCACCGAGGCGCAAGAAGTTCAGATACGACAGTTGATCGGACAGATGTTCCAATCGCAGCCGAAGACGAGCTAATCGGTGGTTCGGTTGTAGTGTTAAAAGTCCCGCTTAGTGCGGGCTTTTTTTTGGGTCAATCAATTCGGTCCACCTCGAAGAGTGTCTAGAGTCTAGACACTCACTCCGTAGCCCTACCTTTGCGCCATCCGGTGTCTAGACTCTAGACACTCTTGACGACGCACCCCCGATGCCGATGAAAGCGTGCCGCGTCCGGGCGAACGCACATCCTTCGTGCCTTGCACGACCCGTGGAGCGATTCGCGCGGTATTGCGTTCGCAGCGATCTCGCAGGCACCCGCTGCGGGTCAGCCGCTCGCCATGAGCGAGACAGCCAATGACTGGGAATTTCTGATGCATCCATTGAGCCGGGGTTCGGCTGCTTCGCTGACGGTCGCATTACCCGGAGCACATACAAAATCGCACAGGCGACATATGACGGACGGGATGGAGGGCCAGCCCTCTGTCCTATAAACGTAAACTCTATTCCGGCAGACCATCCACGGTCATTCTCAACCCAACGCCGCATCAGCGCATTTCCCCGAGACGACTCGACTCCGCTATCGTCGGTCCCAATCTTCTCAATGAGAAAGGCCGCGATTCTTAGTGCGCGACGTGCATTGCACATGGTTGTCCATGAACAGCTGTGTTCATGATGGCGCTGTCGGCCGCAGCAAACCTCGGCGAAGATCGTCGACGTCTCGCAAGGATGCTTCACACTCCCGGTGTACCTCAGGCAATGAACGCGCGCAGCGTTGAGGCCACCGCTTATCGACCGCAAAGTCAACAGTCGTTCTGCCGGAAAAGCTGTTCCGTACGATTAGCAATGAAAGCGGCATGAACAAACGCGCCAAGGAAGGCTGTGAATGGGGCTTGCCTCAGCGAACAGACGACATGCGTCAAGATCCGGCGGGAGCCAGTTATTACTGGAACGTCGCGTTAAGGGATCCCGAATCATGTATCGCGCGTTCTCTCAAACGAAGCAGTCGCCGTCCCGCAAACAGTGTTCGCCACGGCGCAAGCTTGTCCTCAAATCAGATCCCGTCGCTGATTCAGCGTCTCGATCGAACACCAGAAAGTCAATCGCGAACGCCTGCCGGCCGCGATGAATTTGGCTGTAATCGCGCTAAGCCAACATCCCACCGTCGTCAGTGAGAGGGCACTTTAAAGATAGTTGATGTCGGCCGTCAGGCCTACCGATCTACCCACCCGCTGGGGTGACACCCAGATAGATGTATTCGATGGGATGCATCGCGACCGCCCCGATCATTTTTTGGGCAAGTACTGGAGTAATGAGTGACTCGACCGCAACGAATGATTTCCGTCCGATCGTATGTCACGCCGCCCGGATAGGCCTGCGTCAGACCACTCGTTCAGCGCGAAATCAACATCGCTGCTCTCAGATCATCCGCAAGAAATCCGTCGGACGATGGACGGCAGGATAGGTGAGGGCAAGCGCGCAATTCTCGCGAACGTAAAGAGTCTCTCCCGCCCCGCCCTGTGATATTGACTAGCAAGACGATCGCGCATCCGCAATTCGAGCGACTGTCAGTCGCCACGCGTGTGGCCAACTTGAACTTCAGCAGATGCAGCAGTCGCGCATCTGCAACCTAGCAATATACGGGGACTGAACATACGGTCAACTTTTGCGAACTAAATATCGAAAAACGAATGACTCTTAGCCAATACGAGCGAGAATTTTCGATTCTTCGGCCAATCTCGCCAACCGACACGGCGTGAAACATAACTAAACCTCTTCTATGCATGTCAACCTATTGTTTTAAAAGACTTTTTTCACCAATGCATCCCATTGTTTCACGCCAATCAGTCAAATTGGTGCACGATACCCCATCACTCCCCCCAAACGGCGACAACACGCCAGAATGAACACACGTGCCCCGCCGATCCGTAACATTCAATACGTAATTTGTAGCGAAAAAATCTCGAGTGGCTATCGCGATCTTTCGAGCGTTCCGCTGACCTGACCGCTCATCCGAACCAATCTTCCGCGCCTGCCTCGATCACGCTGGCTTGATTCGGAACGCTGTACCAGTGATTCGAACAGAGCCCAGCAACAGCAAGCATGTCAAGCCCAAGCCCAAGTCCGAGCCGCCGCAAAAGACAGCTGGCCCCTCCGCCATCACTTCGCTATCCCAGCCTCCCCGCAAACCTCCCCGCGCTGATCGATCTGCGCAATATCCTCATGCAAGATCCGCCGAATCTCGAGGATCGCCCGCGGCGTCTCCTGCACACTGTGTCCAGCAACAATCACCTTCTCCGACAGCGCGCCCACGAGATGCGCGCTGCGATAAGGGACCACGCCATCATCGGAATCTTCGAGCGGCCCGTTTTCGCGGCGCCGTGCGATGATCGAATGGAAGCAAACCTGGGGGCTGATCGGCAACCGCGACGTCGCGCGAATCAACGGATCGGTTTCGCGCAGCTGTTCGATGCTATTAGGCACATGGAAGGTCCGTCCCTGCGGCTCGATGTTCGTCGCCGTCTGCATCACTTCCTCGATCTCGTTCAGCAGGGCAAGCGGCAGACGCACGAGGTTGGCCGCCCAGCGCGACAGCCGGTTGCTCGCGAACGGCGTGCCTCGATGGGGGGCCGCGATAAATATGGCGCGCTCGATTTGCGGCATCGGCGTGAAGTTCAGTAGCCGATCGAGCCGCTCGTCCTCGCGATCGATATCGGTGCCCTCGGGCACGTACTTGTCCTCGAACGTCGCCCAAAGCGCGTCGCCGGAAGTCGACACGAGCAGCCGCGCCAGAACGCCGCCCATGCTATGACCAATCAACACCATGCCATGCGACGCCGGCGCCGTACCGTCTGGATCGAAGTGCGCGAGCGTCTGTTGCGTGGCGCGGCGGATACGCGCGAGGTTGACCAGAATCGGCACGTTGGTCGGGTAGTAGACCTGCCACACCTGGAAATGCTGGCGAAGCACTTCATCGCCCTGAATATCGTTGGCGACGTTGACCCATGCCTCGGGGCTGCTCGCGAGGCCGTGCAGCATCAGAATGATCCGTCGATTGGGATCGAACGGTTGCATCATGTAGATGCGGGGCGTATCGATACCGTGTGCGCGTCCAAACAGCGTGCGCAACGATTGCCCGGCGAAGCCCGAGCGCGCGAGCCAGATGCCGTAGCCCGCGCTGAAGTTGGCCGAAAGTGGCACAGTCTGGCCGTGTCGCTCGACACTGTCTTCGCGATACGGATCATAGACGGACAGCACGACCTCATGCGAGGCAAGCACCTGTTCGAGCGTGCCCTGGCTGAACCAGATCAACGCGGTGACGTTCGGCGACGGCATCTCGCGGAAAAAGCGCGACGCCGGCCTTGGCCGATCCGCGGCTGCTGACGACACGCCGGGGTTGAACGGTGCGCTCGCGGGACCATCGACGCGGGCGGACACACGCGTGTCGGCGCTGGCATTGCCACCCGCATCGACGTCATCTTCAGGCGGCGGCACGTTCATCACAGCAACGAGTTCCGCCCCCAAACCATCGCGTCGATAAATGCTACGTATCCCCGCGAACGACAGCCGCGACGCCGGGATGACTTCGCGCGGTTCGCGCACGCCTTCGGGTAGCCGGGTTCGGCTCAGGTCGAGATGAATGGACCAGCCTGCGATGTACTGCGTGCCCGGCACGCCGTTGCCGGCATCGGTAGCGAGCGCGCCACGCAGAAACAGCGCGTGGGCGAGCTCCTGCACCGCGTAGTTGTAGTAGTCACGGACCTGGGTCTGACGATCTTCGAATGCACGTTCGCCAGCAGTGCGTTCACCGAGGAACAGAAACGCATACGCGAATCGCGCGGCCCTGAGCCACAGATCGAATTGCGCGTCGCTCCAATCGCTGGCGCTGGCCGGCGTGTTGGTGATGGCCATCTGCAACGACAGTTCGGCGAGGCTCGACAATCGCCGGTCGGTATTGATTCCGCCGACGGTCGAGATCGTATTGATGCAATCGAGCGGCTCACGTTGGCAGGTGTTCCCGTCGAGTGCCGCAATGTGCAGTGTGTCTCGCGTCGCGGCGCTCAGACGGCCGGTCGACAGAATGTCGCCGCGACGCATCGCGATGTACTGCTCCGGGCCTTGCGAGCTGACGGTCACCATCGCGCAACCGCACAGAAGACTGCTGGTAAGCAGCGCGAGTGCCGCGCACCGCGATGTCCACGATGCGAGCGAGCGCGTCATGATGCGTCGAACCGGTTCGTCCGAGACGGCAGCCGCGCTACGCCGATGCAAGCGATGAATGCTGGCGGCGGCCCGCGACGTTGCAATTGCCAACTTTCTTTCATGCAGAGTTGGGTCACAAGGCGGTTGCCTCGCGCATCGAATCGATATCGCTGAGAACGAATTACCTGTCCGCTGAGTACTCTACGCCCGGCGAATTGCTGATGCAACCAACGCCGTCCCCCACAGCGCGCCTTGGCTTCAATGAGAGAGTATTCCGATCTAACGATCACGGCTGCTCCATCGGCGAAACAAAAATTCCATGAAACCTATAGCATTTTTTCCCCATGGCATTTCGTCACTAGTACAGCAGAATAGCCATGCTTATTTTTCGTCAACAGAAGCCGAAGCAACCATAGAACAAGTCTGTATGGCCGTAGTAAGTCGCGAATCGATTGACGGCTTGCGCATTGTTCGGCCATGATGCCTGTGACGAACTGAAAGGGGCAATGACGCACGCATGATCCGGGCAAACCACCAGTGAACTGCGCGAAGTCATGAACGCCTATGATGGCTTTGATATACCGCTTAAGGTAAGCGATCGATACGATCGTGCTGCGCCTGTGAGGCTCTTGACAACGAATTGTTTGGGAACTTTAATAATTTTGCAGCAAGGTTCAATCGAAGGGATCTGATTCAACGCTGCAATCCGCCCGCAATTCGTCTTCAGGTTTTGCGGAATCGTCGTGCATTCCGTACAGGGCGGATTCGTCAATTTCCTCAGTCTTGCTTCGACATGGCGAAGCAGTTTGGCACTTAGACAGGATGCCTGATGAACGGAGCCGGAATGACGACACATGGGTCGCGGCTGTAGTCCCGACGGCCACAACACCATTGTCGCCGATAGACTGGTTTGAACGACGTTGCCGGTCCGACAGAAGGGATGCCGCTGTTCCTCGAGTCTGAGCTGGCCGTGGAAGTCGCATCGGATGCACCCGTCGGTCCACTGTTATGGGCCCCTATGAATTGCTGAGCAACCTGTAGGGTCTCGTATTCGCCGGGCCGTGAGCTACGTTGCCGCCGGGCTTACGACATGGGTTGCGCCAGCAGTCAGCCGAGAACGTCATGAATGCAAACCGCTCCGATGCACCGCGGCCTCGCCGACCAGCCGGAATCGCACTGACCGGCGCAGTGTCGTGCGCGCTGACTTGCGCGCTTGTCGTTTCACTGTCGGGCTGCCAACGGCAGACCGAAACACAGAGTGGCGATACGAGGCCAGCCGTGCAGCTCACCAGGGTCGAACCGGCCGACGCTTCCGCCATTCGCATTTTTACCGGGCGGGTCGAGCAGACCAGCATCTCGCCGCTCGCCTTCGAAGTATCGGGCCGCGTCGTGCAGATCGCGGTGCTCGAAGGCGCGTCGGTGAAACGCGGGCAACTGATCGCGCGGATCGACGAGGAACCCTACAAGCTGCAAATGCAACGCGCGAACGCGCAGTATCAGCAGCTGAGCGACAACCTGAAGCGCCAGGCGGTATTGCGCCAGGACGGGATTCTGTCTCAGGCTGCCTATGAGCAGTTGTCGGCTTCCACCGATGCCGCACGCGCGGCACGCGACCTGGCGAGCCGCGACCTGCGCAATACCCAGCTCGTCGCGCCATTCGACGGCCGGATCGCTCGCCGCAACATCGAGATCCAGCAGGTCGTGCAGGCTGGGGCGCCCGCGTTCAATCTGGAAAACATCGGCCGTGTCGATGTCGGCGTCGATCTGCCTCAGAGCATTGCCGAACGGCTGTTCGTCGACAAGACGCTGAGAGCCGAGGCGTGGCTGCCCGAGCGGCCGCAGAACCGCTTCCCGCTCGTGTTCCGGGAACGGACCACGCAGACCTCGCCGACTTCGGCGGCCTACCGGCTCGTGTTCTCGATCGAAGGACCGCAAAGCGCGATGCTGTTCCCCGGCATGGCGCTGCGCGTACAGATTTCCGACACGGCGCGTCAGGTCGCGCAAAACGACAACAAAGGGTACTTCGCGATTCCGATCGCCGCGGTGTCGATCGGCGCGGACGGTCAGCGCAGTCTTTGGCGCTACGACGCCGCGTCCGGCCGTGTGCATGCGGTGCCGGTCAGCGTGCGCGAAATTCGCAATGACGATGTGGTCGTCGCGGGGGCGGTTGCGGCGGGCGAGCGCGTGGTGGCCGGCGGCTCGCAGTTCATGAAAGAGGGAATGGCGGTCCGTCCAATGGATGCGCCTCAATGAATCTCGCGCGCCCCCTTATCGAAAAGCCGCTGATCGCGTGGGTTCTGACGCTCATCTCGCTGTTGGGCGGCATCTTCGCGTACTACAACATCGGGCGGCTCGAAGACCCGAAGTTCACGATCAAGACTGCGGTCGTCGTGACGCTGTATCCGGGCGCGAGTGCGCACGAAGTCGAGCAGGAAGTGACGGACCGGCTCGAAAGCGCGATCCAGCAGATGCCGCAGGTCGACAAGCTGACCTCGCGTTCGACACCGGGCTACTCTGAAGTCCGCGTCGAGATTCGCGACCAGTACACGTCGGCGCAATTGCCGCAGGTGTGGGACGAGGTGCGCAAGTCGGTATCGGATGCACAGCCCCGGCTTCCGCCGGGCGCGGGACCGTCACTCGTGGTCGACCGTTTCGGCGACGTCTACGGGATGTTCTACGCGCTGACCGGCGAGGGCTACACGCAGGCGCAACTGTATGAGTACGCGCGCGAACTGCGCCGCCAACTGCTGACACTCGGCGACGTGTCCGACATCGTGATCGCCGGTGAGCAGCAGGAGCAGGTCTCGGTCGACGTCGACCAGGCGCAACTGATCGCCAACAATCTGTCCACCGACGATCTTGCGCAGACGCTGTTCGTGCAGAACGAGGTTCGGCCCGCGGGCCGCGAACGTGTCGGCGACCTGTCGTTGCGGATTGCGCCGTCCGGCTCGCTCGATTCGTTGCAGGCCATTCGTTCGCTGCCTGTCAACAATACGCCCGGCCCGCTGCTGCTCGGCGACATCGCGCGCGTAAGCCACGGCTACGCCACGATTCCGAACCACGTCATTCACTATAACGGCCAGCCCGCGGTTACGATCGGTATCAGCGCGCGGCCGCGCGTCAATGTGGTGAGGGTCGGCGAGGAGATCAAGGCGAAGCTCGCCGAACTCGAGCGTGACCGCCCGATCGGCATCAAGCTGCACTCGCTTTACGATCAGCCGCAGGTCGTCGACGAGAGCGTGCGCGGTTTTATCTTCGACGTGTTCCTGTCCGTGGCGATCGTCGGTGTCGCGCTGGGCATTGCGCTCGGCTGGCGCGCGGGCGTCGTGCTGGGCGTCGAGCTGTTCCTGTCGATCCTCGGCACGCTGCTGGTCATGTACGCGGCAGGCATCGAGCTGCAGCGTATCTCACTCGGCGCGCTGATCATCGTGATGGGCATGCTGACCGACAACAGCATCGTGGTGGTCGAGGGGATGCTCGTGAAGGTTCAACGAGGCACGTCGCATCTCCAGGCGGCGACCGAGATTCTCAAACAAAGCCAATGGCTTCTGCTCGCGTCGACCATTGTGGGGATTCTGGCTTTCTCGGGCATCGGCCTGTCGCCGGATGCGGTCGGCGAATTCTGTGCGTCGTTGTTCGCCGTCGCTGCGATTTCGCTGCTATTCAGCTGGGTGATCGCCATCGCCCTGACACCGCTGTTCGGCACGTATCTTTTCAAGCCCGCGGACATCATCGATGAAGACCCGTTCAAGTCGAAGCTGTACCAGCGCTACGGCGAGCTGTTGTCATGGGTCACGAGACGGCGTGTGCTCGTGGTCATCGGCCTCGTCGCGCTGACCGTGCTGGCCGGGTGGGCGTTCCGTTTCGTCGAGCAGAGCTTCTTCCCCGCGTCGACCACGCCGATCTTCTATGTCGACATGCGCTTGCAGCGCGGCGCCGATATCCGCGCGGTCGTCGAAAAGAGCCGCGAGGTGGAGAAAGTGCTGCTCAAGCATGCGGACGTCACCAACGTGCAGACCTATATCGGCTCGGGCGCGACGCGTTTCTTCCTCGTCTACGATCCGGAAGGGCGTGATCCGTCGTACGCGCAGTTCATCGTCGGCGTGAAGGACCAGGGCCTGATCGACGACATGATTCCGGAGATCGAAGCGGATCTGAAGAAGCGCTTCCCCGAACAGCATTGGACGGTCACGCGGCCGAACTTCGGCCCTGGCGGTGGCGCGGCCATTCAGGCACGTTTCTCCGGACCCGACCCGATCGTGCTGCGTCGCTTGTCTCAGGAAGCACAGAACGTGCTGAAGGCCGACGGCCGCATCATCGCGATCCGCGACGACTGGGAGAACCCGATCAGCATCGTGCGGCCGGAATTCGACGAATCGCGGGCGCGCTCGCTCGGTGTGACGCGCCGTCAGGTTAGCGACACGATGGCTTATGCAACCGAAGGCCTGCGGGCGGGCATCTATCGCGAAGGCGATCAGCTACTGCCGATCGTGCTGCGTTCGCCCGACTACACGCGTGGCGTCGCGGGTCTGCAGGACCTGCAGGTGTTCAGCGCGGGGCTGCGCCGTTACGTGCCGCTCGGCGACGTGGTCAACGGCTTCACGGTCGGTACCGAGGAAGGCCAGATCGCGCGCGAAAACCGGATTCGCACGCTGACGGTTTCGGCCAACCCGATCTATGGGCAGAACAGTGTCGACGCGTTCAACCGCATACGCTCCAGCATCGAGAACATCAAGCTGCCATCGGGCTATAGCTTCGAATGGGGCGGCGAGCACGAATCGTCGACGCGCGCGCAGCAGAGCCTGTTCCGTCAACTGCCGCTCGGCTTCATCGGCATGGCGCTGCTCGTGCTGATGATGTTCGGACGCCTGAAGCCGGCGCTCGTCGTGCTGCTCGTCGTGCCGATGTCGATCGTCGGCGTCACGCTCGGTCTGCTGCTATTTCGCGGCGCGTTCGGCTTCATGGCGTTGCTCGGTCTATTGAGTCTGATCGGCATGCTGATCAAGAACGGCGTGGTGCTCGTCGAAGAGATGGATTCGCAGATCGCCGCGGGCGTGCCGCGCATGCAGGCGGTGACCCACGGCGCGATGAACCGACTGCGGCCGGTGATACTGGGGGGCGGTACGACGGCGCTCGGCATGGCGCCGTTGTTGTGGGATCCTTTCTTCAAGGACATGGCGATCACGATTATGGCGGGCCTTGTTTTTGCCACCGTGCTGACGTTGGTCGCCGTGCCGGCGCTGTATGCGATGCTGTTCTCGATCAGGCAGGCGGAATGGGAGCCGGGTCGACACCCGGAAGCAAAATGATCCGCGCGCGCCCTTATCTGCTCGCCATCGCGGCCCTGCTGCTCGAAGCCGGCTGTACGGGTTCATTGCAGCTGCAAAAGCCCGCCGCGTTTCCGCCGCAGTATTCGGAGGCGCAACCGGGCGTGGCGACACCGATGTCCGAGCAGCAGCTCGCGGCATGGTGGACCCAGTACAACGACCCGACGCTGAACAAACTGATTGATCTCGCGCTCGCGCACAACTTCGACATCGCGACCGCTTACGCACGCGTCGATCAGGTGCAGGCCGGGATCCGGCTGGCTCGCTCGCAACTGCTGCCGTCGGTCGGTGCTGGCGTGAGCGCTGCGAAGTACCACGGCGGCGAGACGCAGCTCGAATTCGCGGAATTCCTCGGCATCAACAATACCGATGCGCAGTTCTGGCGTGTCGGCTTGCAGGCGCAATGGGAGATCGACCTGTTCGGTCAGGGACGCGCAAGGCTCTCGGCGGCACGCGAACAGGCACGCGCGGCCGCGGGCGACGCGGAGGCGGTACGCCTGAGCGTGGTGTCGGGTGTTGCGGATCTGTACGTCACCTATCGCGGGCTGCTGCGTCAGCGCACGATTTTGCTGCAGAGCCGCGCGATCGCGGACGACTTCGTCGACATCGCCGAGAAGAGCTTTAACGCGGGCCTCGTGCTGAGTACGGACATCGAAGCAGCGCGCGCCGGCCGCGCGCAGGTCGATGCGCGTTTGCAGGACGTGGAGAACGGCATCGCGCAGGCACGACTCAATTTGCAGAATCTATGCGGCGTGCAGCCCGCGGAATTCGCGGGAATTCTCGATGAAAGCGACACGCTGATGACCGCGCTGCCGCATATCGAGCCCGGCCAGCCGGTCGACCTGCTGATGCGGCGCCCGGATCTGATCGCGGCGCAGGCACGCGTGAATGCGGCGGTCAGGCAGTCGGATGTCGCGCGGCTCAACTACTGGCCGACCATGTCGTTGAGCGGTTTGCTTGCACGCAATGGTTGGGAGATCGCGGGTCAAAGCCTCGGGGCCAGCACGTTCTGGCTGTTCGGCGCGGCGATGGCGATGCCGCTGATCGACTTTGGCGCGCGGCGCTCGCAGGTGGAGTCGTCGGATGCGCAGGCGCAGCAGGCCATGTTGAACTACGAAAAGACCGCGCTCGGCGCGTTCTATGACGTCGACCGTGCACTGGCGCGTTTGAACCGGCAGGACGAGTTGTTCAAGGCACGCAATGAAGAAGTCACGCGTCGCACCACGCAGTTGAGCCAGGTGCGACGTCGCTACGAACTCGGCGATACCGGCCGCGTTGATATCGATCAGGTGCGGGTTGCGCTGCTCGAAAGCCAGTCGTCGCAGGCGAGGGAAGAGGTCGGCGAACTGCAGGCACAGTTCGCACTGTTCAGGGCGTTGGGAGGCGGCTGGTTGGCCAATCCGCCAGTGGCCTCGAATACACGATCGCCGACGGAACCCGCGCCCGCCACCGCACCGGCACCGGCCGCACAGTGAACGACCAGGACGAGTGCGGTCCGGTACTCGCAAGGCCGTGGGCTTCAGTCGGGGAGGACTAACAGGAGATGCGCAATTCACGCGTACCTGCTCCGCGTAAGTCCCTTTCTGGAGGAAATCAGCTTCTCTGAAGGGTGGACGATGGCAACCCAGGTCGAGACGAAACTGTCGTTGCCCGCATTGACCGCGATGGTCGTAGGCTCAATGGTGGGCGCAGGGATTTTCTCGCTGCCGCGCAATTTCGCGCGCGCGACCGGACCGTTCGGCGCGGTCATTGCATGGTGCGTGGCGGGCATCGGCATGTATGCGCTGGCGCGCGTCTTTCAGGCGCTCGCGCAGCGACGGCCCGAGCTCGATGCGGGCGTGTTCGCATACGCGCGAGCGGGCTACGGCGATTATGCGGGCTTTCTATCCGCATTCGGCTACTGGATGGCCGGCTGCTTCGGCAACGTGTCGTACTGGGTGCTGATCAAATCGACGCTTGGCGCTTTCGTGCCCGTCTTCGGCAACGGCAATACGGCGACCGCGATCATCGTGTCGTCGGTGGGCATCTGGCTGTTTCATCTGGTGATGCTGCGCGGCGTCCAGCAGGCCACGATGATCAACACGATCGTCACGGTCGCGAAGTTGATTCCAATCGTGCTGTTCATCGTGATGCTGATCGCGTTGTTTCGCGCCGACATGTTTCGCGCGAATCTGTGGGAACGCAGCGATCAGATCGGCAAGGGCTTGTTCTCGCAGGTTCGCGCGACGATGCTCGTCACCGTCTTCGTGTTCGTCGGTATCGAAGGTGCGAGCGTGTACTCGCGCTATGCGAAAAAGCGCTCGGACGTCGGCGCCGCGACGATCACCGGCTTCGTCGCCGTGCTGTGTCTGCTGGTGCTGGTGACGCTGCTGCCTTACGCGACCTTGCTGCGCGCCGATATCGCGGTGATGCGCCAGCCGTCGATGGCCGCGGTACTCGGCGCGCTGCTCGGCCCATTCGGTGTCGTGTTCGTCAGCGCCGGTCTGATCATTTCGATCCTCGGCGCGTACCTCGCATGGTCGCTGATCTGTGCCGAGGTGCTGTTCGCCGCCGCGCGTCTCGAGACGATGCCGCGTATCTTCGCGCGACAAAACGAGCGCAGGCTGCCGGTCGCCGCGATCTGGCTCACGAGTACCGTGGTGCAGTGTTTCGTAATCAGCACGTACTGGTCGACCGATGCGTTTGCGCTGATGCTCAATCTCACGAGCTCGATGGCGCTGATTCCCTATTTTCTCGTGGCCGCATACGGCATCAAGGCCGCGCGTTACGATAGTGGGCAGAATGGCGGCACCTTGAGCGGCGCGTTGCGCACCGAGTATTTCGTCGCGATGTTCGCGACGTTGTACACGGCCTTTCTGCTGTTCGCGGGCGGCCTGAAGTTCCTGATGCTATCGGCGCTGCTTTATGCGCCCGGTACGGTGCTGTATGTGGTGGCCAAACGCGAGCGCGGCCAGCGGGTGTTTTCGAAAGTCGAGTGGGTCATCGTTGCCGTCGCGGCCTGCGGCGCGATTGGCGCGCTGATCGGCCTCGCGACCGGCACGATCGTCATCTGAGCGGTCGATCATCGTAGTCGCACGAGCGCGGCTCGATCGGAACGTGTTCGCGGGAGAGCGATCGCAGCCATGGACAAGCGCGTCAGACTTTCAGCGCCGGGCCTGATGGCGATGGTGATCGGCTCGATGGTCGGGGTGGGCGTCTTTTCGTTGCCGCAGGCGCTCGGCAAATATACCGGCGTAGTCGGTTCGTTGATCAGCTGGACCATCACCGGCTCCGGCATGCTGATACTCGCGCTGATCTTTCAACGGCTCGCATGGCGCAAGCCGGAACTCGACGCTGGCGTCTACACGTATGCGCGCGTCGGGTTTGGACGCTACACCGGATTTTCTGTCGGCGTTCGGCTACTGGTGCGCCAGCTGTCTCGGCAACGTGGCGTATCTCGTGCTGATCAAGTCCGCGCTCGCGATCGTCGCGCCTTCATTCGGCGCTGGCAATACGTTTAGCGCGATCGTCAGTTCCTCGCTGATGATCTGGGTGTTTCACTTTCTGATACTGCGCGGCGTGAAGGGCTCGTCGGTAGTGAATGCGTCGATGACGGCCGCCAAGTTGTTCGCGCTTGGACTGTTCGCGGTGCTCGTGCTATCGAGTGTCAAGTGGCAGTTGTTCGTCGCGAATCTGTGGACCATTCCCGAGCCGTCGGCGACCGGTCTGTTCGGCGAGGTGCGCAAGACGATGTTGGGCACGGTATTCGTGTTTCTCGGCGTCGAAGGTGCGAGTGTCTATTCACGGCATGCACGCGAACGGCGCGACGTCGGGGTCGCGACCGTACTCGGCTTTCTCTGCGTGCTTGCGTTGATGGTCATGGTCACGTTGTTGTCGTATGGCGTGTTGCCGCTCGAGCAGTTGGGCACGCTGAAAAATCCGTCGATGGCTGGCGTGCTGAGCGCCGCGGTCGGCGCCTGGGGCGCGGTCGTGGTCAAGCTCGGCCTGTTGATATCGGTACTCGGTTCTTATCTTGCATGGACGTTGCTCGCCGCCGAAATTCTGCACGCGGCGGGCAAGAGCCGCACGATGCCCGCGTTTCTCGGGCGAGAAAACCGCAACCACGTACCGGTCGCCGCACTGTGGATGACGAGCCTCGTGATTCAGGCTTTTCTGCTCGTGACGCTGTTTTCGAAAGAAGCGTTCACGCTGGCCAAGGAGTTCACGACGTCGATGAACCTGATCCCGTATCTGCTCGTCGCCGGCTATGGGTTGAAGCTCGCAGCGAGCGGCGAATCGTATGCGGGGCAGCCGTGGTCACGGCGCATCGATTTCATGCTCGCGCTGCTGGGCTGCGGCTACGCGCTCTTTCTCGTGTACGCGGGCGGCCTGCATTATCTGTTGATGTCGACCGTGCTTTATACGGCGGCGACCGTGTGGTTTTACATCGCCGAGCGTCGCAAGGGGAAACGGCCTGTGTTTACGCTGCTCGAACGCTGGCTGTTCATCGTGGTTCTGCTTACCGGGCTGGTCGCGTTCGTCGATCTTGTGCGCAATCATTTTGCGGCTTAAGGCTCGCGCTCGCGCGCCGCGCGGCTCACATGATCGCGGCCTGGCGAATGCAGCGGATGAAATAGTCGGCCGGGCGCGTGTGAATCGCGCCTTCGCGCTGCATTAGATGCAGTCTCGCCAGCACGCGGGGCAGCAACTAGCGGTTTCGGTTCAAATGGGCCCGCGAGGGCGGACCTGCTGTCGCGCGGGGTCCGCTAGAAGAAACACGGCGGCGACGCCGGCGGCGATGGGGCATTGCGACGGGCCGACTGGGCTGGATGTTGAAAGCACTTCTTGCACCTATGACGCATATAGGACTCTGCTGACTTTTTTCTTGTTAGCGCATCGTACAATCCGCCTCTGTGCAAGGCGGGGATGTTTTAATTCCTCGCCGACGAGTTGGGGTGCGTTGCGCTATCCCATCTTCATGATTGATCCATGCCAGGTTGTATGCCGAAAAATTGCTTTGTCTTTACCAAAGCACACCGGCTTTCTCACCGATTTTGCATCGTTTTAACTAATAGTGGTTCGAAAACTTCTATTTGCGTGGTGCAAAATGCTTTTGTGGATTGATCAAGCCAATTTGATATGCGCTATTTGGACTGCACCGACTGGTGCGCTTAGATGATAGGCGTTCCCGACGCCGTTCGCTTCATTAGAAGCAGGAAGGTTGCGGCTCTCGATCTTGCTGCTGAGGTGTGCGTCTAGGCCCACGCAAACGCAGCGTCCCGTGGCGACACACAGGATCAGGGAAGTCGACGAGTGGCATGGGACGAGATGCCCTGCGCCTTTCTCATCATGTAACGGCGTGAAATGACATGGTACTTTGGTGACAAATCATGCAGGGCGTTTCGGCAAGAAAAAGGTATTCACCTGCGTGGTATGGAGTGTGAGTGAACAAAATAAGAGTGGGTATCGCCGACGATCATCCATTTATTCTCCTCGGCGTCGAGCATCTTCTTCAGCGTTGTCCTGACATCCAGGTCTGCTTCAAAAGCGAAAGTATCGGCCTGCTTCTCCAGCGGCTGGTTGAAGTGCCAGTCGATGTTCTTGTGTGCGACTACGAATTCGAAGGCGATCCGTATGCCGACGGTCTCAATCTTCTTGACCGGATCCGGCGTGTCGCCCCATCCATACGAGTAGTTTTTCTGAGCACGCATTCTTCCACGCACATCATTTCAGCTGCGCTCAACGCGGGGGCGGCCGGCTTCGTCGGTAAGGGTCCCGAGGGCTTTGTCAGCCTTACCGCTGCCGTTCGCGTTGCAAAAAATAAAAGCGTGTTTCTGCCTGATTCCATTGCGGACAAGATGTTGCGCGCAACGGGGCGCGCAGCGCAAGGCGGATCTTCTCTCAATTTGCTATCTGAAAAAGAATCGACGGTCGTGCGAATGATCTGCGACGGGATGTCGATCGCAACAATTGCCGAGCGGCTCAATCGCAGCCCCAAGACCGTGAGCAATCAGAAGAACGCTGGCATGAAGAAGCTCGGTGCCAGAAACGACGTAGAACTCGTCACGATCGTGCGCGAGTGGTCCTGCTCGTAGCAATTGCCTCGATTCTCAGGCGGATTCCGTAGTTCTCGTGACGCCTTCTCCCTATCGTATGGTGGTCCTGTGACCTGTTCAGTTCGAGGAATCGACACGCCGTTTCTCGACTGACCTATTTGGTCTTTCATTTTGGGTATCGGCCCATTAACACCGATCTTCTTCAATGACATCATTCCTCTGCCTTGACGATCGCTGGACGTCCCGGCTTCACAAGGGTTTGTAGTTCTGAAATGGCAACAAAGAGGAATCTCATGAAAAAACAAGTAACGCAACTCATGATCGCGCTGATGGGCCTGTCCGTCGCGCCGATGGTTTTCGCCCAAGCTGCACCGGGCACAGGTCAGGTAACGTTCAATGGAGAACTGTATGACGACACCTGTGTGATCAACTCGGGTGACGAGGACCAAACGGTCACGCTGCCTCGGGTGTCTTCGCAGACGCTGCCTGCGGCTGGCGTAGTCGGCGGGTCCACGCCTTTCAACATTTCGGTGTCGCAGTGCCCGGCAACGCTGAAACAGGTCGCGGCGCATTTCGAGACCACGAACATGGACCCGGTTACGCGTAATGCCATTAACCAGGCAACTACCTCGCCGGCCCAGCACGTCGAAGTGCAATTGCTTGACCACAATGGCGCGAATGGCACGATGTCGGTGCTTCCGCTGGGCAGCACGGGCGAGTTCGTTGATGTTGGGAGCGACGGTACGGCAACGATGTACTACGCCGGCCAGTACTATGCAACAGACAAAGCCACGGCCGGTAACGTGACGGCTGTTGTTCGCTACACGTTGGCATACCAGTAAGCGAATCTAAGCCGAATGGCATCGGGTTGCT
The DNA here is from genome assembly GCF_050434085.1 of Paraburkholderia sp. UCT70. Classification (NCBI taxonomy): domain Bacteria; kingdom Pseudomonadati; phylum Pseudomonadota; class Betaproteobacteria; order Burkholderiales; family Burkholderiaceae; genus Paraburkholderia; species Paraburkholderia sp. UCT70. The sequence continues at coordinate 175,017 of NZ_JBNPVZ010000003.1, forward strand.
CTTCTAGTTCGAAGGCAACCCGAAGTGGCATTCCGCTTATCTGTCGCGTGGAGGAGCGAGTGTCTTCAATGAAGTTTCCAATGTTGTTCGCCGCAGCTGTCGCCTTAAGTGTGACCTCGTTTGCTGCACAAGCTGCTATCACCATTACCGGTACCCGAGTTATTTATCCGGCGCAAAACCGTGAAGTCAATGTTCGTTTGAACAATGTTGACAGCCGTCCGGTCCTGGTCCAGGCGTGGCTGGACGACGGCGATGCGGCAGCTGCCCCGAATGAAATCAAGGTGCCGTTCACGTTACTGCCGGCGGTATTTCGGGTCGAGCCTCACAGAGGGCAGGCTTTGCGCATCATGTTCACAGGCGGCGACATGCCGAAGGACCGTGAGGCTGTCTATTGGCTGAACGTTCTCGAAATTCCCCCGAAGCCTAAGGACGCTGATGACCGGAACATGATTCAGCTCGCGTTCCGAACGCGTATCAAGATGTTCTACCGGCCGGTATCGTTGCTCGATGACCCAACGGCGGGGCGGGCCCAGCTGAAGTGGCATGTCGAGGCAAATGACAAAGGTCAGAGCATCGTTCGTCTGACCGGCGACGCCGGGGTTGGCAAGACGGCGGTAGTCGAAGGCCTCGCGCGCGCGATCGCGGCCGGCGAAGTCCCGCCGAAACTTGCCGACGTGCGGCTGTTGAGCCTCGACGTCGGTGCGCTGCTTGCCGGCGCGAGCATGAAGGGCGAGTTCGAGGCCAGGCTGAAGTCGGTACTCGAGGAGGCGGCGAAGTCGTCGGAGCCGGTCGTGCTGTTCGTCGATGAGATTCACACGCTGGTCGGCGCCGGCGGCCAGGCCGGCACCGGCGACGCGGCGAACCTGCTGAAACCGGCGCTCGCCCGCGGCACGTTGCGCACGATCGGCGCGACGACGTGGGCCGAGTACAAGCGGCACATCGAGAAGGACCCGGCGCTCACGCGGCGCTTTCAGGTGCTGCAGATCGCCGAGCCCGAGGAGCCGTCCGCGATCGATATGGTCCGCGGACTCGCGCGCACGCTCGCGAGCCATCATGGCGTCGTGGTTCTCGACGAAGCGATTCGCGCAGCCGTGTCACTGTCGCATCGCTACATCCCGTCGCGTCAGTTGCCGGACAAGGCGATCAGCCTGCTCGACACCGCTTGCGCGCGCGTCGCGCTATCGCAGCATGCGCCGCCGCGCGAATTGCAGCGGATACGCGAGCGCTTGCAAGCCGCGCGCGTCGAAGCCGAGCTGCTCGGTAACGAGGTGCGCATCGGGCTCGGCAGCGAGGCCGCGCTGGCCGACGTCAAGGCGACCATCGCGACGCTCGAGCTCGAGGAAAGTGTTGTCGAAGCCGCCTGGCAGGCCCAGTCCGATGTGGCGAAGGCGCTGGCGCACGCGCGCGAGGTCGAAAGCGAGCGCGCCGCCGCAGCCGGACCTGAGGCCGACGCGCGCGATCGCGCGGCGACCGCGCTGGAGACGTTGCGCGAGCTGGAGCGGACGTTATCGAACCTGCAGGCGGAGACGCCATTCGTGTTCCCGGAAGTCGGCGAAGCGATCGTCGCCGACATCGTCTCTGACTGGACCGGTATTCCAGTCGGACGCATGATCACCGATGAGGTCAGCGCCGTTCAGGTGCTGCCCGCCACGCTCGCGGCACGCGTGATCGGCCAGCACGACGCGTTGCAGCAGATCGGCGAGCGCGTGCAGACGGCGCGCGCCGGGCTCGCGGACCCGCGCAAGCCACTCGGCGTCTTCCTGCTCGCGGGGCCGTCCGGCGTCGGCAAGACGGAAACCGCGCTCGCATTGGCGGAGGCGCTCTATGGCGGCGAGCAGAACCTCATCACGATCAACATGAGCGAGTACCAGGAGGCGCATACGGTCTCGGGACTCAAGGGCGCGCCGCCTGGCTACGTCGGGTATGGCGATGGCGGCGTGCTGACCGAAGCGGTGCGCCGACGTCCGTACTCGGTCGTGTTGCTCGATGAGATTGAAAAGGCGCACGGCGACGTGCACGAAATGTTCTACCAGGTGCTGGACAAAGGCTACATGGAAGACGGCGATGGTCGCTATATCGATTTCCGCAATACGACCATCCTGATGACCAGCAATGTCGGCTCCGATCTGACCGCGAGCCTATGCGCGGACGAAATGCTCGCGCCGGACTTTGACGGTCTGCGTTCCGCGCTTTCGACGGAATTGCTGAAGGCGTTTCCGGCCGCCTTCCTCGGACGCGTGACGCTGGTGCCGTATCGTCCGCTGGGCTCGGATTCGCTCGCGCGGATCGTGCGTTTGCATCTCGATCGAGTCGTTCGGCGGATGGCGGACAACAACCGCATCGCGCTGAGTTATGCGGCGGAGGTGGTCGACTACATCGTCGGGCGCTGCCTCGTGCAGGAGACCGGTGCGCGTCTTTTGATCGGCTTCATCGAACAGCACGTGCTGCCGCGCCTCGCCCGGCAGTGGCTCGATGCGTTTGCAGCGAAAAGCGCGCTCACGCATATGACGATCGAGGTGAGCGATCCGGCCGCGGCACCTGTTGAAGCGCTCGTGGTTCGGTCGTCCTGCCATGTGTAGTCGGCTTCGCACTCGGTGACCTGCATCGCGAATGACGAGTCGCGTTGATCGTGCAGCGGCGTGACGAGGCGCATAGCCGGCCGGTCAGGGGCTGCATGGATGCTTCGCAAACGTCTCTTTTGGCATTTTTTTTGCCGGGCAAAAGCGCTGGTTTTTGACATCATTTTCACTTATGCATGTTCAATGCCACGCGGCATGATCGCCACACCACCAGAAATCGTCAATCGAACGGAATCCTTAAAAATTGCTCGCGTTACACGATCGGGATAAGCTATAAAGACAAAAAAGATCCGCATCATGCATTTGCGGCGCCCGAAGTGAGGAGCACAAATGAAAGACGTGACGAACAGCGGGTTTGCAGCTTTAAATGAGCCATTGAAACTCATGCATGTCTTTCATACAGTATGAATGCGCGTGCGCAATCGACATGCGGTCATGGTAGGTTTTCGGCGCTGCCGTGCTGATCGTATGCGTCATCCATAGCGGGGCAACCATAGGTCGAAATCCGTTAAGCCTTTCAATTGCAACCGGAATGACTGGAGAACAACAATGCTTTTCTTCAATGATGGTTTCACATTCCCGAATTTTCTGGCCGACGTTTTCTCCATCTTCATCTTTATCCTGTGGTTCTGGCTGTTGATCACGGTGTCGAGCGACCTGTTCCGCCGCCATGACGTGTCCGGATGGGGCAAGGTTCTGTGGGTGATTTTTCTCATCATCCTGCCGTATATCGGCATTTTCGCGTATCTGCTCACGCAGCATCGCGGCATGGCGGAACGCGATCAGGCGCGGGCCAAGCAGGTGCGGGAAGATCTGCGCAATGTGGTGGGCTTCAGTGTCGCCGACGAAATCGAGAAGCTCGACAAGCTGAAAGCGTCCGGTTCGATTTCCGGGGAAGAGCACTCGCGTCTGCGCGCGAAGCTCGTGCAGTAAGCGTCGGTTACCTGACTGCAGCCATGGGCGAGCGGGCGCGCAGCCCGTGTCGCCTCCGCTTTTGCGCGGTGAGGGACCGCGCGATCGAACGTAACGGGAGGAACCCTTGTTTACCCGCCTCGCCCACGTTCGGAACGCTGCCGCGCGAACCGCGCGCGCCCCGCTGGCATTGCGCCGCGCCGCGCTCACGTGCGCGACGGCGTTGATGCTCGCGGCTTGCGCGCAACCGTGGCAGCAATTCCAGGCGGGTCAGGATCAAGCGGCGATCGTCGCCCGCATGGGTCCGCCGCGCGAAGTCTATGACCTGCCGGGGGGCGGCCGCCGACTGATGTGGCCGACCCAGCCGATGGGCTCGACCACCGTCGCCGCCGATATCGACGCTTCAGGCAAGATCGTGAACGTGCGTCAGGTCTTGCAGTTGAGCGAATTCAATCGCGCGGAAATCGGCAAATGGACGCGCGACGATGTGCTGATCAATTTCGGCCGCCCCGTGCAAACGCAGTTCTTCCGGCTCTCGCAACGCGAAGTCTGGTCATACCGTTATATCGAAAGCAACATCCACCACATGCTGTTCAATTTCGCGTTCGACACCAACGGCGTGTTGCGCGAGACGCAGCGCACGCCCGATCCACTGCGAGATCGCGATTTGCGACGATTCTGAACTGCGAGCTATAGCAGCGACTCAATTGGCATAAGCGACAGCATCCATACACCGAGCCGTGCGTACCACGTCGTATTCGGTTCGGTGTCGTGGCGGGTTTCGACGTCGCCGTTGGTTTCGATCCAGTACAGCTTGCCGTTTTTGTCGAGATGCACCGCGTACGCGACGGTCGGCAGCAGCGCGAGAAACTTGCGATCGACCCGCGTCGCGAGATCGGGGCTGTCGATGACGAGTCCAAGCTCGGTATTCAGATGCGCGGAGCGCGGATCGAAGTTGAACGAACCGACGAAGACCCGCTGGGAGTCCACGATGAATGTCTTCGCATGCAAGCTCGACCCGGAGCTGCCGAACGGCCCCGGCGACTGTTCTTTCTTGTAGGTGGCGCCCGCCACGCGCCGCAATTCATACAGGTGCACGCCGTTTTGCAGCAACTCGACGCGCCGCCTCATATAGCCCGAGTGCACGGCGACGACATCGGTCGCTTCGAGCGCGTTCGTCAACACACGCACGTCGACGCCCTGGGCGGCGAGCCCGCTCAGATACCGCGTGCCCGTGTTTGCTGGCACGAAGTACGGGGAGACGAGGTCGAGCGACTTCGTCGGCTGGCCCATCACTTCGCGGAGCTGGTGGGAAATCAGCGCTTCCGGCGGCGCGTCGTTCAGGCCTTTCGCTGGGTCGTCGCTGATCATCTTCGTTTTGGCCCAGTCGAGCGGCAGCTTGTCGTCGAGCAGGTTCTGCACGACGCGCGGGCCGCGCAGCGCTTGCTTATACTCAGCGGCGGCAGGATCCTGCTCGATCGCCTGCGCATTACGCTCCAGCGTGACCAGCTCATCGACGCTCTCGTGCGGCAGAATCTTCCCGACCGGATACGCCGACGCGCTTGCCCAGTAGCGGTCGAAATCGCGCGAGACGTCGGTCGCGGCCGGTCCGACCGCGAGTACGTCGAGGTCGGCGAAGACGACGCCGTCGGTGGCATCGAAGTACTCGTCGCCGATGTTGCGGCCGCCGAGGATAGTCGCGGTGGCGTCGGCGGTCAGGGACTTGTTGTGCATGCGCCGATTGGCGCGCGAAAAGTCGGTCACGAAGCCGAGGATTTTCGGGCTGCGCACGACGAACGGGTTGAACAGGCGCACCTCGATGTTCGGATGCGCGTCGAGCGCCGCCAGTGTCGGGTCGAGCGCGGAGGCGATGCCGAGATCGTCGAGCAGCAGGCGCACCCGGACACCCCGGTCCGCCGCTTCGTGGATCTGTTCGAGCAGCAGCGTGCCGGTCAGATCGTCGCGCCAGATGTAGTACTGGATGTCGAGCGTGCGTTGCGCGGAACGGATCAGGTCCATGCGCGCGGCAAACGCGACATGCGCATCCGCCAGCGGATAAATGCCCGCCAGCCCCGCATGCGCGGCCAGCTCCGGCGCGACCGCGCGACCGAGATCCGTGGTGGCGGCCACCGCGGGCGACAACGCATGCGACTCCTTGCGATCCTCGAGCGACGGTAACGGCGCGCAGCCGGCCAGCAGGCTTGCGCACAGCAGCGCGCACAGCGCGCTTCTCCATCGGCGATGCGGGAACGACGGGTGGTGTATCTGCGCTTGCATGGAGTCCAGGTCTTCCTTTGGGTCGCGCGACCCGGCCGGTTCCAGAATCGGAACATCGCGTGGCGTTGCTCGACAAAGCTTCGCTCGACCGCCTGTACTGACGGTGTCGCGCGCATGCTTGCACGCAACTTGCATTGGTGGAGAAGAATACTATGAGCGCATGCCCATTGGTGCGCCGCCCGACGCTCTTGTTGCGCAAAGCGCTTTGTCCGATGATACGAGCAGGCTGCGCGAATTCGAAAGGGGGCCAACCCGGCCGCGCGTCGACCGCATGGTTTCCATGCAATCGAGCGTGATCCGCTCCGTGTCAGCGTAAAGGGTCCGGTTCACGGCGCCTTCGAGCGTTTCGCCCACTGTGGAGTCGAGCAACGTGAAGATCTCCCGCTTGCTGCTTGCTAGCGTGCTGCTTTTCGTGGTGGGCACCGCGCTGCAGATGATATGGCCGCTCGCGCAGCCGGCCTCGTATCACCACTTCGCCGATCAACGCTCGCTGGGGCCGCTGCACCATGCGGCGGACGTGCTGTCGAACGTCGTCATTCTGATCGCCGGTGTGTTCTGTCTGCGTTGGGTCCGGCGCCATGCGTCCGACCAGCCGGCGCAATTTCTGGGCATGGTCGCCGCCGCGCTCGGGCTGCTCTTCACCGCGTTCGGCTCGGCTTACTACCACATGGCGCCGAACGATGCGACGCTCGTCTGGGACCGCCTGCCGATGACCATCGTGTTCGCCGGCATCCTCGCCATGCTATGGACGTCGTGGAGCGGACAGCGCGTCGGCTGGGCGCAGATGCTGATCATGGTGGTCGTGTCGCCCGCCACCGTCGGCTACTGGCTCGTGTTCAACAGCTTGTGGCCTTACGCGATTCTTCAGTTCGGCGGGCTCATGCTGATCGTCGGCCTGACGTTCACGCGCAAGGTGGACGGCGTGATCGCATGGACGCTCGTGATCGTCTTCTACGGCGTCGCGAAGATTTTCGAAAGCCTCGATTGGCAGATATGGGAGCTGACGCATCACGTGATCGCCGGCCATGCGTTGAAGCACGTGTCGAGCGGTCTCGCCGGCGCGGCGATGATTCTGGTCGCGAACGCGGCGCCGCGCTCCGTCGCGGGCATCGTGCCGCGCCGGCCGGGCGGTATCGGGCATTCGGGTACGTCGCGTTGAAGCCGCGCCATGGCGAAGTGACGCGGCCTCCGGCCGACGTCACTGCGGTTCGTACCACGAATACGTCGCCAACGTGCTTACCGGCGGCGTACCGATTTGCAACGTGATGTCGCGCAACGACGTCAGCTCGATACTGCGCAAATCGCCCATATAGCGGCGGGAATCGCCGTTGTCGTTGATATACGCGACCACGTTGCCCATGATGCCCGCGACGTTCGTGTTCGTCAGCGGCTCGCCCCAGATATCGAAGAAGTCGCCGAGCGTATAGGTCTTCACGTTCGGCGCTTCGATATGGATGATGCCGGTGTTGTCGTGCGTATGCATCTCATACGTGCATTGCGACAGGATGCCGACGTTCATCGGCAACGCGAGCCACTGCCCGTCCTTGATGATCGCGAGGTGCGCGTGCACGTGGTACAGCACGCTCATGTCCGGCGCGCAGGTCAGGCCGTCGACCGGCGTGCCGGTGCCGCCCGTCGAGGTCGTGCCGTTCGGCCAGAACGACGAGCCGACCACGCCTCCGAAGACGAGCGTGATCGGGTTCGGGTCGAACGGCGGCGGATCGGTCCAGGTGTAGGTGGGCACTTGGGTGACAGGCGTGCCGACCATGACCGTGATTTCGGTGTGCGGCTTCAGCACGAGGCTCGCGGGGTCGCCCGTATATTGCGTGAGCGTGCCGCCGTCGTTCACGTAGATCGCGACTGGCGAGGCGGTCAAACCTGCCACGTTCGACGCACTCAGCGTCTCGCCCCAGATCGAGAAGAACTGGCCGAGCGTATAGGTCGCGCCGGTCGTCGCGTCCATATGGATCTTGCCGCTCGAATCGACCGTGTGCACCGGATATGCGCAGCCAGTCGGCGTGGTCATGGTCGGCTCGACCATGCCGATGTTGGGTGGCAGCGTCAGTAGCTGCCCGTTCTGGTAGATCGAGACGTGCGCGTACGTGTAAGCGGTGCTACGCAACCCGCAGTTCAGTCCACTGACGGGCTGACCGGTTCCTCCCGATGACGTGGCGCCCGCGGGCCAGATCGCAGCGCCGAGTGTCGTGCCGTCGATGATCGGCGTCGCGGCGGCGAGCTTCGGTGTCGTAGCGCTCGCGTCGGATGCGCTCGACGGGCTCGACGCCGGGGTCGGACTCGATGCCGGTGTCGGACTCGACGCGGGCGCGGGACTCGATGCTGGCGTGGTCGCGCCAGCCGCGCCGTTCGAGCCGGTGCTGCCCGGGGCGGCGCCGCTGCCGCCCCCACCACCGCCACAAGCGGACAATGTCCACATCAGACCCACTGCGACGAATCGCGACCCCAGCCGTTGCAGCATCTCGTACTCCCATGTCGTGAGGTGAGAGGATGCGTGCAGTCGGACATCACGCACAGATACAGCGCGGACATCGCACGGCACGCGCGGCGCGGCTTCACTGCATGGATTCGGCCGTGCGCTGCCACCGCGTGACGCAGGCGCTCGCTTCGGATCACCTGAGGTGATTGAAACCGATTAGGGCAGCGTAGCAGATGGGTTTCACGAGCGAATCCGGCGCATCACAACGTTTCGCGACATTCTGCTGGCGCATTTCGAGGTGTCGGCCCGGAGCTTGCCGGCGGAGCGATCTGGCGCGCTTTTTATGTGAGCTGTCATCGTTCTGTGCGAAGATCAGTGCTGTCCATCGCGCGACCGGCGGGTAAGGGGATCGCACGGCGGGCGCGTGCCCGGCCATCGCCTTCGTCCTCGGGTGACCCTGGGGTGACTCTCTGGCGCACTGTTTGCGGATTCATGGAGCACTGACCAATGACCGACAGATTGCAAGCATCCGTATATGTAGTGGTGCTGCTGCTGATTGTGGGCTGGGTGCTGTATATCGGGCGCGCGGTTTTCGTGCCGATCGTGTTCGGCGCGATCGCGGTATACGTGGTGGTCGACTTCACGCGGCTGCTGCAACGCATTCCGGTGATCGGCCCGCGGCTGCCGGTCCAGTTGCGCTATGGACTCTCGATGTTCCTGATCGGCGCCGCGATCTTCTTCGCGGTCGACATGCTCGTCGAGAACTACGACGCGCTCGTCGCGCTCGCGCCGCGCTATCAGGACTCGGTCCTGCTGATGATCCACAAGATTTCGACGCTGCTGCACCTCGAAAGCGAGCCGACGTGGGAATCGCTGCGGCGGAACATGCTCACGCAGTTGAATATTCAGGCGATGGTGACCGGCATGCTGGCGTCGTTGTCGTCAGTGATCATCGACCTGTTCGTGATCGTGCTGTATGCGAGTTTTCTGCTGGTCGAGCGCCGGACGTTCGGCGACAAGCTGACGAACATGACCGCCAATTCGACCAACGCGGCGCGCATCCGGGGCGTGGTCACCGACATCAACCGGCGCATTGGCGCCTATCTCGCGCTGAAGACGTTTCTCGGCGTGCTGCTAGGCGGGATCTGCTGGCTCGCGATGCGCAGCGTCGGCCTCGAGTTCGCCGGGCTGTGGGCGATACTGACCGCGCTGCTGAACTACGTGCCATATATCGGCTCGGTGCTCGCGATCGTGTTCCCGGTGCTGATGTCGGTGCTGCAGTTCGGCGACCTGAACTCGATCCTGGTCGTGCTGGTGTCGCTGACCGCGATTCACTTCGTGATCGGCAATATTCTCGATCCGTATCTGACGGGCAACTCCCTGAACCTGAGCCCGTTCGCGATTCTCGCGAGCATGGCCGTGTGGTCGGCTTTGTGGGGCGTGCCGGGCGCCTTTCTCGCGGTGCCGATCACCGCCAGCATGACGATCATTTTCTCCGAGTTCGAAATGACGCGGCCGGTTGCGGTGCTGCTGTCGAAAAACGGCCGGCTCACTTACGGCAAGACCGAACAGACCGCGTGAAGCGCCCACCATGGCGGACCTATGATCGACCCGGCGCATGAAATGAAAACGGCCCCTGCGGAATAGTCCGCGCGGGCGGTCGAATGAAACACGTCTATCTCGACGCGTGCGGCTTGCCGCCGCCGCACGCTGTTGCCATCAGCGTTTAACTCTTGCTGCTTACTGCGAAGAACCCGACCACGTCTGGCCGGTCGTCGACGAAGGCGAGCACGTTGTTGAGCGTCATGCCGAGCGGAATCCGCGCGTGCGCGATGCCGCCCGAGTTCGCCTCGAAGCCCTCGAAGATCGCCGACGTGCCACCGATGATGTGGATGTTCGACAGCGTGATGTCGTGGAAGTCCGGATAGAGCGGAGAATTCGGATTCGACAGCGCCTTGGTGCTGTAGTACGGCGTGAACAACAGCGCCTGGCCGCTATTGCGGATACAGATATTGTTGTAGTTGATGTTCGTCACGAGACCGCCGCGCGCCCAGTCGGACTTGATGCGTAGCGCCTGTTCGGAGCCATCGAACGAGTTGTCGTACACCTGCACGCTCGTCACGCCCGCATTGGTCTCGCTGCCGACCGACACGCCGTGACCCGCGTAAATATGGTTGTGCGCGATGACAAAACCATACTTGCGATCGGTCGCGACGTCGCGATCGCCGTCGACACCATACAGGCCCGAACCTGCCGGGCTCGGGTTGTTCGAACCCTTGATCGCAATGTCGTCGCCGCCGGTGCTGATGTAGTTGTAGGCGAACACGAGGTTCTTCAGGTAGCCGTCGAACGCGATCTTGCCGGCCGACGAAGTCGTGGTGCTGCCGGTCGCCAGCGCCTGCGTGACCGCCTTCGAGGCCGAACCCGGGTCGAACGCGTCGGTGTTCTTCGCGGTATCGTCCACAGCACCGTTGCCATCTCTTCAAATAAATCGAAAAATTTTCGATCGGCCTTTGACGCGAGGTTCACGCAAAGCCGTGCAACAATGGCCCCGGGTTGCGGCCAGGGCCAGGGGCCGCAGCTTGTGCGTCTTTCCATCAACACGAGGCCTGCCGCTCGATGACAAAGCCTGCCTGGACGCTCCTCATGGCCGCGATCGTTCTTGCCGCGGCGGCGGCTGGGCATCGGCTATCGGTTCTAACGGGAACATATGCCCGGCTCACACGACCCTGCAGTCCAGCCGACCCCCGTCTCGGGCGGCGCCGAAGCACTCGAAGACCCGGCGCTGCTGCGTCGCCTGCTGCGTGCGAAAGACCGTATCGATGCCGCCTCGCACGAAGCCTGGCCGGTGCGGCGGCTGGCCGAAGTCAGCGGCGTGTCGGACGCGCACTTCGCGCGTTCGTTCAAGCGGGCCTTCGGCGTGCCGCCACACCGCTATCTGTTGACGCGGCGTATCGAACAGGCCACCACGCTTCTGCGTGACACCGACCTCGGCATTACCGACATTGCGTTCGCGACCGGCTGGGAAAGCCTCGGCACGTTCGGCCGCGTCTTTCGCGACATTACCGGCCTGAGCCCGAGCGAGATGCGCGTGCAGGCACGCGCCAATCCCGCTGAACTCGATCGCGTGCCCGCCTGCGTGCTGAAGGCCGCGCAACGCCCCGATCTGACGACCGCAGTTCTGGAAAAGCGCCGCCGCATGGTCAGCGACACCGTCGAGCCTCCTACCAGCGAGACGTCGTGAATGAGGGTATCGATGTGGTCGGCGCGCACGTCGACGATCTGAAGGGACGCAGCGCTCGCGTTCGACGCGCGAGCGCCGCGATACCGACGCCCCGCTGCCTTTGCGAAGCGCTTTAGCGTCTCGCGGCACGCCGCGCCCTGATGCCGGAATCCGCATGTTCGATGCGGTTTCCAACCAAGACCCGCTCATTCCGACTTCCTATATTCGTTCGACCATGCCCGGCGCCACGGCGCTGCCCTTTCTGGAAGCAAGCTATGTCGACGATTCCCGCCCGTATAGAGCGCCTGCCGTACTCGAGCTTTCATCGCAAACTACTATGGCTGGGAGGACTCGGCTACGTCTTCGATGCGATGGATGCCGCCGTGCTGGCCTTCATGCTGCCGGTGCCTGACGCCGGGTGCCTACGCCGACGTGCTGGTAGTCGACGGCGATCCATTGCGCGACTTGACTTGTCTGACGGGCCAGGGCGAGCGCATCCCGCTGGTTATGAAGTGCGGGCGCGTCGAATTCAACGAATTGCATTGAACCGGCGCGCCGGCGTGCCGAAGGCCGGGCAAACGCCCGAACCTGCCGATCGCAGTTTTGGAGAAGCGCCGCCGCGTGGCCCGCGATACAGTCGAACCCTCAACCAGCGAGGGAGGAGTCATGAATCAGGGTATCAATGTGGTCGGTTTGTACGTCGATGATCAGGATGCGGCGCTTTCGTTCTACGTCGACAAACTCGGCTTTCGCGTCCACACCGACGTGCGCAACGGTGCTTACCGCTGGCTCACGGTCCAGCACCCGGAACAGCCGTCTTTCCAGTTGGGACTGTTCGCGCCGGGGCCGCCGGTCCACGATGAAGCGACCGCGCAAACGCTGCGCGCGATGGTCGCGAAGGGGGCGATGCCGCCATTGGTGCTGTCCGTTGCCGACTGTCGCGCGAGCTACGAGCAGTTGAAGGCGCGCGGCGTGGAATTCACGCAGGAGCCGGTGGATCGTTTCGGCAGCGTCGATGCGGGCTTTCGCGATCCGGCGGGCAATGGATGGAAGATGATCCAGGCGGCAACGGGCAAGTGAGCGTGAGCGATCCGCCGCGCGCGGGCGCGGCGCGCAGCCGCATACGGCCGGCGGTGCGTCGCACGATCGCGACGCACCGCCAGCCGTCATCCCGGACCACTGGACTACTGGACTCTCACTGCTGATGCTGCTGCAGATACTGCCGAACGTCGTTCAACGTCACGCGGCCCGAATGCGCGGTATCGATCTCGTCAAAATGCCTGGCGATATAGCCGAGCCCATTGCTTTGCGCCTGGGCCTTGGTGATCGACGAGCCGTTGCTGAGCACCGATTTCGCGCCCAGTCTGTTCTCCACGCGCTGCTGAGCCTGCTGCTGCAGCGTCGAGCCGGTGGTCGGCGCGACCGCGTTGGCACGGTTATGAGGAAAGAACGGACCGTCCACGCCGTGTCCGCCGTTGGGTAGCGTCACGGGCGCCACCGGCTGAGGCGGCAACGCATGCGCACTGCCGACGATCACACCGAGGACGATCAACGCCAGAGCACGTCGCAAGATATCGATTGAAGACATGATCATTCGCCATAAAAAGTAGTCAGAGGGTTTCGCGCGAAGCGAAACCACCATCGATCAGGGCGCGGCCGCGGCGACCGCCTCGCTCGTCGGCGTAGCGGCTGACGCTTCGTCGGCCCATGGCGGAGGCAGCGTCGCGAGCGTCAGCGCGCCGGCTATCGGCGTGCCACCATAGAAGGCCGCGAGATCCGCCTTCATCTGCGGGCGCGCCACGTCATCCAGATAAATCATATGTCCGCCCTGGAAGAAGTTGACCTGCAGATTCGGGTTGAGACCCTGGACCGTCTTGAGCCGCGCGAGCTGCTTCTCGGTATTGAAGAACGGCGTGGCGAGATCGTGGAAGCCGTTTTCCGCCAGCACCTTTAGTTGCGGATTCAGCTTTAGCGCGCCGAGCAGATCGGGGATCGTGTCGGGCAGCGGCTGGCCGCCGTGCGAGAAATCCCACACCTGGATGATCGCGTCGTTCAGCGGCATGTACGCCGCGTTCGGCGCCGTGTAGCCGAGGTAATCCGGCATCTGTGTCGCCAACGCATTGGTGAATGGCAGCGAGATCAGGATGTCCGACGGGTCGCCGTCGCTCTGCAGACGCGAGTCCGAGTTGGGCAACGACACGCGACCATCGTAGCGGCCTATCGTCGAGCCCGGCACCAGCGTGATGTTGAACGGATTGATGTTGAAGTAGCCCTGCATCGCCTGCAACGTGAGACCGGATTCGGCGTCCCAGACCCTCTCCAGCCACGTCGGCGGGAAGTTCGGCGGTCCCGCGTAGGTGGGCGCGCCGAGCTGGCTCAAGGTCCAGTACAGCGAATAATTCTTGAACAGGTTGTAGTTGGCGGTCACGAACGCCTCGCTGCGAAGCGCGTAGGTCGCCTGACTCACTGGCGCTGGCGATACCTGGTTGTAGTACGCCGCGACCTCGGCATAGCCCGGCATGTAGCCGCTCAACGTATCGGTTTCGAGCGCGAGCTGGTCGGGCGAACCCGTGATTGCCACCGCCTCGATCGCGTCCGCGAAGTAGTTCAGGATCGAAGACTGCAGCGTGATCCCCGTCAGATGCGCGCCGGCCGATTCGAGCGCGAGCGCGAGGATGTCGGTGCGAGGCGTGCCGTACGATTCGCCGTACAGATAGATCGGCGAGCTGCTGCGTGAATTGACCGTCAGGTAGCGGATGATGAAGTCGCGCATGATGTTCGCGTCGGCATCGGTGCTCCAGTAGGTCTGGTTCGTGTTCGGCAGGATCGCTTCGGAGAGGCCCGTGCCCGGCGGATCGATGAACACGAGATCGGTCGTGTCGATCAGGCTCTCGGTGTTGTTCACAAGCGGATAGTTCGGCCAGCTGGTGCCGTTCAGCAGCGGATCGGTGGTCGCCACGCGCGTCGGCGCGAACGATCCGAGACGCAGCCAGATCGACGAAGAACCCGGCCCGCCGTTATAGACGAACGTAACGGGGCGCGGTTTGCCATTCGTGCTCGGCGCCGTGTAGGCCACGTAGGACATCGTCGCTTCGGGTGCGCCGCTCGTCAGATCCATTGCGGTCAGGTGGCCGGTGGTCGTCGTGTAATTGACGGTGGTGCTGCCGGACGTCCATTGGTAATGCATGATCGCCGCTTTCTCCGCGACCAGCGACGCGGCTATCCCGGACGTCGCACTCGTCGAATAGGTGGTGAGATCGGTGTAGGGCTGATTGGCGGATGGCGTCTGCGGCGCCGACGCCGCTTGCGCCTGATTGGCGACCTGCGCCATGCCGCTTGGCACCGCCGACGCCGACGAACCTCCGTCGCTGCCGCCGCATCCGGCGAGCATAACGATTCCGAGTGTCAGCGCGCTTAGCGCGGCGAGCCGGCCATGACGACGGACGCGACCATCTTCGGTACTCCTTCTGTCTGGTTTCATCTCGTTCCCTGGTGAGTGATACCGCTACACAAAGGCCGCTTTTCGCCGGTCGCGCGCATTGGAGATCGAATAACCCGCACCGCACTCGATGGCACGCAGCGGTTGCATGGACAGCTTTTCGCAATGCATTAATTCAAAATACTTGCATTAATATTTCCATTCGCTTTCTGTAATTGCTAATTGAATGGATAAAGGAATTCCCTGTCGATTTATCTCGACATTTCAAGGGAAATTAAAAATTGAATCTTTCCGATGCTTACAGCAAGAGTGAAAATAGGTTGTGAAATGCGGTCTTGTCAAGAATCAAGCGGCAACTATGCGATTCAGAATAAAGTTGGATCTTGTGGAGGAGTAGCGCTTTGCGATCGAGCGCTGGCGCGGTCGCCGCCGCACGGGGGGCAGAAAAACGCTGGCGGATTTATCCGAATTGCATTGAATGGCGACGACGAACTGCGGATTTTCGTGGCTATGTTGTCGGAATTAATTGCGTTCGATAAATATAACTGAATGGTAAATTTAACCGGTGAAAACGCGTCTTCAATAGAATTAAAAAAAGAGCAGGCTGGGGAATTTCCGTCCGGGCGGCGTCGATCGCTTCGGCGAGCGGGGCGCCGGTACGCCCGTCACGCTCGTGGCCGAATTCGGTACCACGTAACAATCACCGCCAGCAAGAACGCGACATAGGCGACCACAAACACCCAGCCCGGAAAATCGTAATACAGCCAGGCGCTGACCCAGCGCTGTATGAAGCCTTGCGGACCGGCCGTTCCCGTGCGCAGACGATCCTCCAGAACGGTTAACGGGCACGGCACATTGAGCACCGCAAGGCTCGCCACGATACCGATGGCGAGAACATGTACCGCCCGGAATGTGCGATTGCGCGCCCACGGAAGTCGCAAACCGTGGGCGATCCAGATGGCGAATAGTCCGCCGACGATAAACACCACGATCAGCGCGTGCAGCACGAGAACAATATTGGCGAGCCAGATCATTCTGCTTCCATTGGGACTAGCCGCACGGCACTCGCTTGACGATGCCGCGGGGACTCACTGCCCATTGCCATACAGATCGAGCAGCATCAACGTTACGCCATTGGTCCACCCGAAGCCGTCCTGCAACGGATACTCGCCACCCCCGCCGCCGCCTTCGCCCGCGCCTTCCACGACGTACTTCTCGACGAGCTTGTGCTGCGTGTTGTAGACGTTCTCGACGTCCGCGAGAAAGCGCGTGCCGATCGGCTGCGCGAGGTCGGCGCGTCCGTAGCGCTTGAGGCCCTGAATCGCGATCCAGTGCAACGGCGCCCAGCCGTTCGGCGCGTCCCATTGCTGCGTGGTGTTATAGGTCGACGTCGCGAGGCCGCCCTGCTTGAGCAGCACATTCTCCACGGTCCGGGCGGTCTTCCACGCGCGATCGGGCCACGCCACGCCGGCCATCAGCGGATACAGCATCGCCGGTGTCTGGTTGTCGCGCGACTTGCCGAGTTGCCAGTCGTAGTCGCCGTAGTAGCCGTTGCGATTCCACAGATAGCGGTTGATGCCTTCCGCGCGCCGCGCCGCGTAGCCGATGAACTGCGCGACGCAACGGAAGTCGCGTGTCTCCGAGCAGCCGCGCGCGATCGTCGTCTCCAGATGGAACAACAGGCTGTTCAGATCGACCGGGATGATCGATGTCGTGCGCACCGTTGCGAGCGTCTGGTTGTCGCCGAACCAGCGTGAGCTGAAATCCCAGCCGCTTTCGGCGGTCGCGCGCAGATCGCGGTAGACCTGGTTGGCCGGCCGGCCGCTCGCCTGCGCGGTCTGCACGTCCTCGAGGTACGACTCGTCGCGCGGCGTGTCCAGATCGTCCCAGTAGCGGTTCAGCACGGTGCCATCGTTGAGCACGACCACATTGCGCGTAGCGCCGCCGCGCGGCGTGCTGGACGAGCCTTGCATCCAGTACGCGTACTCCTTGCGCAGCACAGGCAGGTACTTCTGATAAACCTTGTTGCCTTCCCTTTGCGCCGCGAGCTCCACCATATACGAGTAGAACGGCGGCTGCGAGCGGCTCAGATAGTACGTGCGATTGCCGTTCGGTATGTGGCCGAACGTGTCGATCATGTACGCGAAGTTGTCGAGCATATCGTCGACGAGATCTTCACGTCCGGACTCCTGCAGCCCCAGCATCGTGAAATAGGTATCCCAGTAGTAGCCTTCGCGAAAGCGGCCGCCCGGCACGACGTAGGGTTTGGGCAGCGGGATCAGCGAGCTGTAGTCGGGCGCGCTCGTCGTCGTGCGCGTGAGGCCGTTCCAGAGCCAGTCGATGTGCTCGCGCAGACTCTGGTTCGGCGGCGGCGTGATGCTCTGATCGGGCGGCGGCGTGAAGTACTGGTTGACGAATTTCTGCAGCGAAAAGCCGGGCTGGTTCTTCTGCGTTTCGTATAGCTGGACGATCGCGGCGGGATTGCCATTCGGCGTCGCGTCGACGAACGTCTTCTGGTCGGCGAAGATCTGCGCGGTTTGCACGGCGACGAACAGATCGCCGTACAGAATGTCGGGCGCCGGCGGCAGCGTGGCGCCCACCTGGGTATCGGCCAGACAGCTCGCGGATGCGAAGACGAGCGAGGCGATGCAGGCGACGCCGAGCGTGATCGGCGAACGCCACGGCACGAAGTACTTACTTGAGCTGGGGAAGAGATGGGCGGTTGATGCGTTGCGGCTGCGAGACAGTGATTGAATGCTCATGATGCCTCCAAGGTTGTGGGCATTTCACTGGTCTCATCGCGTGCCATTCGAGGTCGTCTCCCGGCGACATGCGAGTCCGACACGAGGTGGCCGGATCAATGGCTCCGAAAGCATCGCACGCTTTCGAAGCATCAGGCAACTGCGGCGCAGCAGAGCGTGCATGCATTCAGCATGAAGAATGAAACGTGATGAACGAGGGAGAAGGTGCGCGTAATGGCGTACCCGCGCTTGCTTCGTGATTCGAAGCAACGGAAGCGTTGATCGCGAGCGATTCCGCGGCAGAAAACCGCTCAGCGAGCAAGCGGCGTACCCGCGTCGACCATTCGGCAGGTCGGCGCGGGTACGCGAGAACAACGAGAAAATTACTGCGCGATAGGCTGAGTCACGTCCGTGCCGAACCAGTGCATCGAGATTTTCTTGAGCGTGCCGTCCTGCTTCATTTGAGTCAGCGCGTCGTCGAGTGCTTTCGCGAACTTCGGATTGTCCTTGCGGAACGGGATGCCCATTTCCTGCTCGGCGCCTTTCAGCACCGCGCCCGTACGCAACGGCAACTGCGAGTTCTTGATGATGTACGGCAGCATCAGCCGGTCGTCGATCGTCGCATCGATACGCCTGGCGGCGAGATCGCGCAGTTTCTCGGGCGCACCCGGATAAGTTTGCACGTTGATGCCAGGTACCGCGCGCGCCATCTGGTCGTAGTTGGTGCCGAGCGTCACGCCGATCTTCTTGTCGCCCTTGAATTCGTCGAGCGATTTGAACTCACGCTTGTCGTCCGCCCGTTGGATCAGCTGCGCGGCCGAGTACGTGTACGGCTGGCTGAAATCAAGAACCTGTTTGCGTTGCGGGGTAATGGTGACCTGATTGATGATCACGTCGAATTTGCCGCCTTGCAGCGCCGCGATAATGCCGCTCCACTCGGTCGGAATGAATACCGGCTTTACGCCGAGCTTCGCCGCCACGGCTTTCGCGACATCGACGTCGAAGCCTTCGAGCTCGCCGTCCTTGTTGCGGGAGTCGAACGGCGGATAGGTGCCTTCGAGACCGATCTTCAGGACTCCGGCCTGTTTGACCGAATCGAGCAGATCTTCGGCATGAGCCGCGACCGCGGTAAAGCTGAGAGCCGAGAGCGCCAACGCGTTTATAAGCAGCTTCGAAAGTTTCATTGAGTGTCTCCTCTGTACTTGAGTATCAGGCTGCACAACGCAACGATTTCACCATCGTGTCGGCAACCCGGCAGTGTCGCTTCGTGGAACAGGCCGGGTTGCGCGCGTCATCCTAGCACTTCAAAAGTCGCCTGTTTTATCTTTGTTCGGAAGCGGGCGCGCGCGGATGAAACGCCGGCTTCGAAAAATCGCAGAACTCCCGCATGAGGCTTGCGACGTGCGAATAGAGCCGCTGCGGCCCGTCGTTGCGATAGACCGCGTAGTACCTTACCGGCGGCAGTTCCGGCTGCGAATACAGTACCGCGAGCTCGCCTTGCCGGACGAATTCGGCGAAATAAAGCGCGGGCAGATAACTGACGCCGACTCCCGCGATCGTCAACGAACACAGCGAGATCAGGCTATTGCCCGCAAAGGCACGGCGTATCGATACATTGTTCGACTCGAACCAGCGCTCGTAGATCGCATCGACGCCGGACGTGCCGGCCTGCATCAGGATCGGCCACGCGGCGATCTCGTCGAGCGAGAACGTGCGCGCGTCGCCGACCAGCGACGGGCTGGCCATCCACGCGAGATGCAGCTTTGCGCAGCGGTATCGATGTGAAGCGCGGCGTGCGGATCGGGGTCGGCGTGATGATGAAGTCGATTTCGCCGGCGAAGAGTCGCGACGTCAGTTTCGTGCTGACGTCGATTTCCGGCTCGAACGACACCGCCGGATACGCGAGCCTGATCTCGCGCACGAGGCGGGGCAGAAACGTCAGCGCGATCAGCTCGGTAATGCCTAACGATCGGCCGATGGACGATTGAGCGCGCCGGGTGGCGACCTCGCCACCCCTACGCTCTCACCACAGTGACCCCAGCCGCTTCGATCGGCTTCGTCAATTCCGCGCTGGTCTTCTTCTCGACCACGATGGTCTGCGCGAGTTTGATCTCGCCGATCACGAACCGCGATGCGGCGTTCAGTTTCGACGACGACGCGAGCACGACCGTTTCCGCCGCCCGTGCGGCGAGCGCGCGCTTGATCGCGGCTTCCTCGAAGTCACCGGTGCTCAGCCCAGCGCTGGGATGCACGCCGGTCACCCCCATGAAGTACAGGTCGGCATGGATGCGCGAAATGCCTTCCATCGCCGCGGCGCCGACGGCCACGATCGAATGTTTGTAAAGCCGGCCGCCAATCAGGATCACCTCGACACAAGGATGCGCGGCAAGCGCCGTGGCGACGCTCGGACTATGCGTGACGATGGTCGCGTGCAAATCGGACGGCAACTCCTGGACCAATAGCGCCGACGTGGTGCCGCCGTCGACGATCACGGTTTGCCCCGGCGCGATCAGCTCGACCGCTCGCCGAGCGATGCGCCGCTTGGCGAGCGTCTCGATGTCCTGACGCTGCTCGAATGACGCGAGCGCCACCGACGCGGGCAACGCGCCGCCGTGGACCCGCTGCAAGCGCCCCTCCGCGGCCAGTTCGCGTAGATCGCGGCGGATCGTGTCTTCCGACACGCCAAACGCCGCGCTCAGCTCGCCTGCCAGGACCTGCCCGTTGCGCGCGAGTTCGTCGAGGATCGCTTTCTTGCGTTGGGTCGTCAACATTGCATTGCACGAAATATCTTGAAATTGCACGAAGTTGCACGATACCATGAATCATTGTCGATGATCGACAGGAGGCGCCATGACCGCAACGAAAGACCGGGTTCGCATCGTCGGAACGGCCTTGCTATCCGACGACTGGTACACGCTGAAGAAGGTGACGTTCGACTTCCTGCGTCGCGATGGCACATGGCAGCGGCAGAACCGCGAGACCTACGATCGCGGCAACGGCGCGACGATCCTGCTGCACAGTCCGCGCACCGGCAACGTGATACTCACGCGACAATTCCGCATGCCCGCGTTCGTGAACGGTCACGACGGCATGATGATCGAAGCGCCGGGCGGATTGCTCGACAACGCTTCGCCGGAAGAACGCATCCGGCTCGAAGTCGAGGAGGAAACGGGGTATCGCGTGGGTCAGGTCCACAAGATTTTCGAGGCCTACATGAGCCCGGGATCCGTAACCGAAAAGCTCTACTTCTATGTCGGCGAGTACGACGCGTCGATGCGGGTCAACGACGGCGGCGGCGTCGAGGATGAAGGGGAAGATCTCGAGGTGATGGAAATGCCGTTGCAAGCCGCGTTGCGAGCGGTCGACGTAGGGGAAATCATCGACGGCAAGACGATCATGCTGTTGCAGTACGTCGCCTTGCGCGGGTTTGCGTCAGCGCGCGCAGCCTAGTTGCGTCGCGAGTTCGTGCAGATCGTCGACGATGAAGTCCCACGCCTCGTCCGCCTTCAGATCGCTCGTCTGTTGAGGGCCATGCTCGGTGGGCCGCACGACGAACGCGGTGCTCAAGCCGACGCGCCGGGCAGCGGCGAGATCGTTGTTATGTGCGGCCACGAGGCATAATTCGCGTGGCGCAATGCCGAGAATTTCCGCCGTTTCGCTATAGACCAGCGGCGAGGGTTTATAAGCGCGGACGACTTCGGCACCGAGAATGGCATCCCAGGGCAGACCGGCACGCTTTGCCATGTCCACCATCAGGCGAATGTTGCCGTTGGATAGCGGTGCGATGATGAAGCGCGCCTTCAGGCGCTGCAATGCGTCGACGGCATCGGGCCAGGGGTCCAGCCGATGCCAGGCCAGGTTCAACTCATCGATCTCCGGCTCGGGAACGTTGGCGATGCCGAAACGCGCCAGCACTTTGACGAGGTTTTCCCGGTGCAGCACGTCGAGACGCACATACGGTCTGCGTCCGCTACGTACTTCTTCCATCGCGGGCGAATACTCGCGTCGCCATGCGTCCGCGAAGTCGGATGCGTCGAGATTCGGCGCGTGCCGCTGCAGAAACGGTTGCGCTTCGCGCGCGACGCCGCTTCGCCAGTCAACCACGGTTCCGAAGACATCGAACACGAAAGCTTTGATTGCAGTTTGATGTGTCGAGTCGATGCCCATGACCTTCCTTTGTGGCTCTCCTCCTTTCGCGGTCCTTCCAATAGTTCTCTCTTGCCCCACCTGAATCTCTGCGGCTACCTCTCCCCGCCTTCTGACGATCATTCGAGGGTCGGCGACTTCGTGATTCGGACCGCGGGCGCCGGTACGAGATATCGCCCCCCCGGCACGGCGGTGGCAATATGCAACGCACCGGTTTCGATACGGTCTAGCAAGCCGCGCAGTTTCAGGGCACGCTTTTCGACGCCATGCCACGACATCATTGCAAAGAGAAGTGTGAGGGCGAGGGAAATCGGAAAATGAACGTACCAGGTGAGGGCGGCCGGGGCAAGCATCGCGGCCACAGTTTGCTGTATCGGGAAACCGTAAAGAAAGATGCCGTATGAGTAGTCACCGCTTGCGACAAAGCGGTGGCGTCTTGGTTGCGTGAGTCCGAGAAAGACGGTCAGATAGGCGGCGGGCAGCGCCGCGAAGTAATCCGCGCCGCGAACGGATAGGCAAATCACTGCGACGAGGCCAGATAGCACACAGAGCCATGAACTCCAGACGATCCGGTTGCGGAACTGGTACGCGCAAACGCCATAGAAGAAACAGAGAACGAGCATCGGTCCGTGTACGGTCGTACCAGCCGAACCGGAACGGTTCGCAAGCGCAACGAGTAAGACGTTCGCACCAATCGATGCGGCGAGTAAAAGATGCGGTCGTTGTGCCATGCCGGCATACGACGCAATAGTCAATGCGACGTAACAGGCTAGTTCGTAGGGTAACGTCCACAATTGCTGATTGATTGCATCCGGCCAGGGATTGTTGGCGAACATACCTGGCAGCGCGAAATGGACGTCTCCGAGAATGTTCAGGAAGTACGCCCGGAACCCGGGATCAGTGAAATATTGATGAAGTGGAAGCGTGGTAAAGAACGGCCCGATCAGCAATGCGGCGATCAGCGTGTCGACCGCCAATGCGGGTAGCAGCCGCAGCACCCGCAGTCCGCAGAAGGAAACGATTGTGCGGCAACGTTCGAAGCTGCCAGCAACCAGGAAACCGCTCAGAGCGAAGAACATTGGCAAAATTAGCGCGAGCGGTGCTCGTGCAGGCCCGGACCATACCGCTTGAGTGAACTTGTGACCATAACAGACGTTAATGGTGTGGCTCGCGACCACGAGGACGGCGAGCACGAGACGCAAGTAGTCGAAACCCGATGGCCTGTTTTTCGCATCGGCAAGCCGCGATCCGAGTGTCGTTGCGAGTGGGGACATCACTCCGTACTCCGTGGGGATGGGTCTGGTACAGCGGTGGCGGGTAGCCTGACGGTGAATGGCATCAGCAGATAATCAACCAGACCGTCAGGTTCATCAGTGTAGTCAAGACCGACCTCGGGCCATTCGCCTTTCTTCGGGAAGTGTGCGGTCCCAAACAATACGTCCCATAAGGTCACGACTGCAGCGAAATTTCGGTTGTAATGGCGCAACTCGACTGAATGATGAATTCGATGAAACCGATTGTCTGCGAACAGATAGGAAATCGGGCCAAAGCTGATGCGTGTATCGGCGTGCTCAAAGGTGCCTTGAATGAGTATCACCATGCCAACCAACGACCATAGGAAAGGAGGATGGAAGTCGATCAGTAGTGCCATTGGAAGCGTGACAACGAGGGGACGGAGCAACTCCTCCGATACATGCATATTGCAGTTCCACGCATTCATCTCGCGAATCGAATGGTGGACCTGGTGGAACCGCCATAAGAAACCGAACGTATGCTGCGCGCGATGGAACCAGTAGTACAGCAAATCACCAATCATTATCGTCCCAGCGATAGCAAGGGCGATGCCGGTGGCGCGCCAGACTGGCTGCGGCGAATCCAATACGCCGTCAAGCGATATCGAGAAAAGCGGTCGGAGATGCAGTGCGACGATTACAGAATGATAAAGTTCGAAGAAAAGCCCACCTATAAACAAATAACAAATGTGAAATAGAATGCCGCGCGCGCGTGATGCAAACGACACCTTGCCATACGGCAGCATTATCTCGACGGCGACGCAGAGAATAGAGGCAGCAGCTACGCGCTCTCCCGCACGCAAGGTATGAGCAACATAAGTCAACACATCGAACATTTGCATCATTTTTCTCCCATTCGAGATGTGGAGAACGCTGCCATGACGATGAGAATAGTGGGACACGGGTGCTCTCGGGGGCGCATCACACCGTCAGTTTCGGCCATCATGCAGCGGGTCTTGTCCAAATGTAATACGAATTATGTTTTATGGCCGTACGTGGATTTGCCCCTGTACCTCCGGACACCGCCTCACACTTGAGTTGATGAATCGGTCCTGCGCCTGAACTCGCGTGGCGAGCGGTACTTCAGCGCGCTATGAGGGTGCTGCTCGTTGTAATGCTCGAACGCGACGGCGAGATTGCGCGCGGCGGTTGCGGCATCTGGCTTCGGCATGAAGGCGACATAGTCACGCTTCATCGTTGTCACGAAGCTTTCTGCCATGCCGTTACTTTGCGGGCTGCACACCGGTGTGGTCACCGGTTTCAAACCAATGTCGGACGCCAAGGTCCTGGTTTTCTCCGCCGTGTAGCCTGAGCCGTTGTCCGTCAGCCATTCAATTTCAGCCAGTGCCTTCGAGACGTTGCCAAAGCGCGTCTCGATGGCTGCCAGCATGACGTCACGCACCACGTCGCCACTGTGGTCACCAGTTGTCGCCACCCAGCTCATCGCTTCACGGTCACAGCAATCCAGAGCGAACGTGACACGCAGCGGCTCACCGTTGTCGCAACGAAACTCAAAGCCGTCCAAGCACCAGCGCTGGTTGCTCTTCGCCACCGCGACCTTGCCATCATGCCGGCGCTGCGGGCGTGGAGGGAGCGCTTTGCGCTGTAGCAGGAAGGAGGCCGTGCTGCTTGACGCTGTCCACCCCGCGCGGGTCCCACCCGCTTCACATCACCGCTGGCAGTGCAAAGTGATCGTTTCTACGTGCTCGTGATGTCCGCGTCCGTGTCCAATTGCCGAGTGATCGATAAATCCAAATCGAGATCAGTCGGTCACTGGTTCGAGCTTGAAGTCATCTCCATATTTCAGTGAGGCCCACGCCAATCTCGCGTTCTTTGCAGCAATCGCGATGGCGGCCCGCCAGTAGCCCCGGCGCTCGACCAAGGTTCGGACCCACCGGCTGAAGCGATCCTGTTTCTCGCCGAGACTGGCAATGACGGCGCGGGCGCCGTTGACCGGCAGGCCGCGCAAACAGACGTCGCCTGCCTTCGTAATGCTGCCCAGCCGCGCCTTACCGCCACTGCTGTATTGTGACCGGGCGTCAGTCCGATCCAGGCTGCCACCTGCCGGCCGTTTCTGAAGTCGTGCCCGGCACCGATACTGGCGAGCAACGCACTGGCCGTGGTTGGGCCGATGCCGCGCAACTGCATTGGCCTCTTGCTGCGTGTATCCTCACGCGCGATCTTGGCGATCGCACGGTCGTATCCGAGCAGGCGATCTTCGATATTGCCGGCATGCTCAAGCAGATCGCTGATGCTGCGCTTCGCCCAGCCTGGCAATGTGTCCAGATGTTCGGTGATGTACCTGCGCAACTTCTCCGGGCTCTGTGGCAGCACCACGCCAAATTCCGGGAGCAGGCCTCGCAACCGGTTGTAAGTCGCGGTCCTCTCCTGGACGAAACCTTGTCGTGTCCGTTGCACGCAAAGCGTCGCCTGCAGATGTTCGTCCGTCAGCGGCACGAAACGCATGGTCGGACGCGTCACTGCTTCGCAGATGGCAGCAGCATCCGCCGCGTCGTTCTTGCCGCGCTTGCCGGACGTGCGATAAGGCGCAACAAGGCTGGGCGCCATGAGTTTGACGGTATGGCCGTGCTGCTGGAACACGGGTGCCCAGTGATGCGCACCGGAGCAAGCCTCCATTCCGATGAGGCACGCTGGCAGCTGTGCAATCAACGTCGCCAGTTGATCGCGCGGCACACGCGGCCTGATCAGCATCGCCTTGCCGGTCTCGTCCACACCGTGAACGGCGAATACATTCTTGGCAAGATCGATTCCGATGGTGACAATAGGCATGGACTCCCTTCTCGCTGGTGTCGATGAACATTCGCAACTTCATCTTGGCACATTGATGCCGACTCGCGGCTTCCGCCGTAGCCTCGGGACGGGGAAGTCCCTTTGATTCTCTCTAGGCGAAAAGAAGGCGCGGGTTGCAATCATCGATCATCTAAAACGGACGGGGACGCTATGGCGACCGGGGACGCTTCGACCGCAACGCAGTCCGTATGTGGCGATACATCTGCTAAACGAGTGTCAACCGTCTACGGGTTTTGCCTGGTCTCGTGCGTGTCGATTCCCGCAACGCGGGCGCGTCGTGACAGTATGTTCAACCCCTCCAGTGAAAGGCATACTCATCATGGCTACCGGAACCGTCAAATTCCACCGTGTATTGCGCACGACGCCCGAGCGTATCTATCGCGCGTTCCTCGAACCCGCCGCGATGGCGAAATGGCTACCGCCGTATGGCTTCACCTGCGACGTGCATCAGATGGATGCGCGCGTCGGCGGCACCTACAGGATGTCGTTTCATAACTTCGGCTCGGGCAAGGGGCACTCGTTCGGCGGCGAGTACATCGAACTGGTGCCGTTCGAAAAGATCCGCTATTCGGACCATTTCGACGACCCGAATCTGCCCGGTCAGA
Organism: Paraburkholderia sp. UCT70; assembly: GCF_050434085.1. Classification (NCBI taxonomy): domain Bacteria; kingdom Pseudomonadati; phylum Pseudomonadota; class Betaproteobacteria; order Burkholderiales; family Burkholderiaceae; genus Paraburkholderia; species Paraburkholderia sp. UCT70. The sequence continues at coordinate 201,476 of NZ_JBNPVZ010000003.1, forward strand.
TGCACACGACCGTTTCGTTGCGGCAGGTGTCGTGCGGGACCGAACTGAACATCGTGCAGGAAGGCATCCCCGAGATGATTCCGGTCGAGATGTGTTACCTCGGCTGGCAGGAGTCGCTCGCGCAACTGGCGAAGCTGGTCGAGCCGGAGATTGCGGACTGACGTTCAATAACAGCCGCTTTCTCCGCCATGGAGCAAGTATCTCCTCGCAACGCGCAGCGGGGACGATCGCATCCTTCGTCTCACTTGCTGCTCAATTGGCGACCTTCAAATCGTGATCAGGAAATGGTCGAACTCGGCGCGGTTTTAAACCGCGCCGCCCGCAGTCAAGCTGGGAAAGTTCGGCACGTACACGGTGCGCCAGCTACATCGTCGCAATCACACTCGGCGACTCCAGATGGCTCTGGCGGTAATGACCGAAGAAGTCATGATGTCGAGCGCGCGCATGTTCTTCTCCTGCGCGGGCCGCGACGAGTCCTCACCGGTTGCACGCGTCGCGCGATTTCGGCAGACGCACCGGGGGCAAGGCCGCGGTGCCGAGGCGCCTGGAGTGTAGGTTAACTTTACCGGCTGAGATGCAGGACAAGGCAGATTTTCACGCGGCTAATGGGACACAAGAAAGTCCGCGTCAAACCGTTTTCACTACCTGATTAACGATTAGGTTGGTGCCAACCGACATGTTGCGTAGTGCGATGCAGCAATATTCGCTGTGAACCGCAGTGACCCGAGGGCACTTTATTATTATCCCGCCAAACGACCGTCCAATGTTCAACCGCTTCGCGACGGATTGAATGCTATTCTGCGAGGTTTTCCGATTGGGCGCCGCCGAATCTCCGTTCCGGCGAGGCGTTCTCATCTTGGCATTGTTTAAGCTTGAATTCAGCCACGCTACGTACTCTTCGGACCGAAGCATGAGACGACAACGGCCCGACGGGGCGCATTCTTTCCGTCGAGGTATGGGCGCGACAACTCGGGGCATTCCCAGACAGAAAGAGGTTGAGATGATGTACTTGATTACCGACCTGAAAATGGTCGAAAGCTACGGTCGCATCAAAGCTGACAGCGGCGATGATGCGCTGCATGAATTTGCGGTCAGCGAGGGCTTCCTCGACCTGATGGAGTTCGCCTCCGCCCGGCCCGCGTTCGCCAACGACTTGCTCGCTGTTCAACTGCAATAAGGAGACTGACGTGGCCATGACTTTGGGGCAGGCCCTGGTGCACGCTGAGCAGTTGGAAGTCTACGGTGTGATTTCCAGGACGTCGCAGGCGCTCATCCGGCTGATGCAGGAGTACCGAGCCGTAGTCGGTGTGGAACAATACGAACAGATTATCGAGCAAGCGGGCTTGGCTCATCCGGACCCGCAGTGACCCGCTCCGCGCATCCTGCACCGGGGAAAAGCGTTGGGTCGATGCATGAAGCAGCGCCATAGGACGTCGCAAATATTCGTCGCTTTTAGACCTATGCTTTTCTACGGGCATCGACTGGCCGGACGTCGCGCGAAATCGCGCCAACTGAAGAATGGACCCTTTCACTCAACATGCGCGCGATGCGCTGACCTTTACGGCATCGCGCGCTGAATCTCCGCATCGGGACTCGAGCTCGATACCCATCGAGCCGCTAAAAGATAAAACCGGTGTTCACGAACTTCGAGTGATGATTCGTGACCATCGTATCGAGCAGCGTCTTGTTCAGGTCGGTCTCCTTGGCCGCGACCATGGAGCGAATCGAGAACGCGCGCAATGCATCGGTGACCGATAGCGTACCTTCCGCAGAATCCTTGCGGCCGGCAAACGGAAAGACGTCTGGGCCTCGCTGGCACTGGCTGTTGAGATTGACGCGGCACACCTGATTGACGAGTGGGTCGATCAGCGAGCCAATTTGGGCAGCGTCGGTGCCGAAAATGCTGACCTGCTGACCGTGGTCCGAAGTGATGACATACTCGAGTGGTGTATCGATGTCATCGAACGGCACGACTGGGATGATCGGTCCGAACTGCTCCTCACGATAGAGCATCATCCCTTCCTTCACGGGGTACACCACGGCCGGATAGAAAAGAGTTTTGCAGAACACGCCACCACCTTCGTTCACGACCGCCGCGCCTTTCGCTTTCGCATCGTCAATTGCCTGGGTCATGTAGGCCGTGCGATGCATGCCCGGCAGCGGTGTAATGGACACACCCTGTTCCCACGGCATGCCGACCTTGAGATTTTTGAGCGCTGCGTTAAAGCGCTGAAGAAACGTATCGGCGATCGAGCGGTGCACCATCAATATCTTGAGCGCTGTGCACCGCTGACCATTGAACGACAACGTACCGAGCAGACATTCCTTCACGGCGAGGTCTATGTCGGCGTCAGCCAACACAATCGCGGCGTTTTTGGCGTCAAGGCCGAGAACGGCGCGTAGCCGATGCGACTTTGGGTGCTGTTTTTTCAGGTGGTCTGCAACCTTGCTTGAGCCGATGAGGGCAAGCACGTCGATCTTTCCTGAGGCGAGCATGTGTGGCACCACCACCGCACCCGGTGCATAAATCGTGTTGACGACGCCTTTCGGGAAAGCAGAGCGGAAAGCCTCGAGCAGTGGAAAGAACAGTAGCGTGCCATATTGGGGCGGCTTGAACACGACGGTGTTGCCCATCAGCAATGCGGGAATGAGCGTCGCGAACGTTTCGTTCAGCGGATAGTTGTAAGGGCCCATGCACAGTACGACGCCCAGCGGGGCGCGGCGAATCTGGCCGATGGTTCCCTCGGCGATGACAAAGCGCGAGTTGCTATTGTCTAGCTCCTTGAGCGCCGAGATAGTGTCCTGCATATAGCTGATGGTGCGGTCGAACTCCTTCTGCGAATCGGCAAGGCTCTTGCCGATTTCCCACATGATCAGATTCACAATCTCATGGCGCCTGGCCGCCATGAGACGAATGAAGTCTTGCATGCAGCCGATGCGCTGCGCGACTGTCATCGTTGGCCACTCGCCGCGGCCGTGATCGTAGGCTCGCACGGCCGCGTTCAGCGCGGCATCGCTCTCGACCTCGCCCATGACCGGATAACTGCCAATTACGACCTGTTCAGCGTCGCCGGAGGCTTGTCGCACGCAGACTGGCGACTGCACGTTCTTGCAGGCGCCATCCCACGCCTTCAGTTCTCCATCGACGAGCGAGACGCGCTGATGAATCGGCTCCGCGAGGCGGGCGGTCTCGGGAATATCGTCGGTGACTGGAAACAACTGCCAGAGGTTCTCGAAGTCAATACTTGCCACGTTTCGCTCCTATGTTCGTGCAGTACGCGGTGGCCCGCCAGGTGTTGGGGATTGCTCGAACGCAATCAATGCGACCGTGCCTGCCCGCTGGTGACGTAACGGTACCTGTCGGACCGATCATTGGGTCGTGCGCAAGCGACTGTGCCGGTGTTTGGTGGCCGTGCTTCGCGGTGGGCGCAAGACACAGAGAGAAGCATACCTAATGGCAGAGAACAGAGTTGAAGACGAACCGTGTTCAACGCCTGATGAACGGTGAAGTCGGTTCCGACAGTGATATCACGCGGCGCGGCGCGGCACCGCCGAGCTTGCGGGCGAGCTTAGTCAGCAGCTGCGGAAATGTCCTCGAAACCGGATTGGATTAGATTCGTCATCGTGGTCTGCAGTTCGACCAACGGCGTAGCGGTCACTGCAGTCGCTACGCCGTCGGATTTCGGAAGCAGTCCGGCGAATGCCGCCATTCCGGTCCCGCATGCTGCCAGGAGTATGGTGGCAGCAACTACGGCTGCACTGCCGCGCAGCGCTTGCTTGGGAGCGAAGTCCGCAAAACATCGCATCATGGCTATCTCCGGTTGACGCAGTTTCTGAACGCAAAGACCGTGCCGATGGAGGGGCTGTCAGGCAAGCGTGCCGCTAACCCGCTGCGTAGGCGTTGAATGCTCGCGTGACAGTGGCGACGTGGACTCGGTGGTGGGACTCGCCCTACACTTTGACCGCGCACCGACTGTCCGAAACCAACATTTCGCTGCGGAGAATTGCGCCCGCACGTTCCTGAACATTGCCCGGCAAGCGTTCAGGGATCGTCCTGTGTCGCTCGCTTGAACAACCGTATGTGCGAGGCAGCGAGGAACCCGGCGATAGTTCACTTGTTGCGAATTCCACGTGACACTTCTGCGGCCTGCGCACCGATATACTGTTTCCTCCTACCGAACAGCTGTACTAACATCGAGAGTAACGGTTCGAGCATTGACGACCGGGCGGGGCCGGGGAGGCGAGTGTGTTTTCCCCTTGGAGAGCCAGGATGAAAGAAAACTCATCTCGTGAAATCGTCGAACTGCTGACAAAAGTGGTCGGGCGCAGCGCCACGCATGTACCTAGGGGGCAGAGCCGCCGCAGTGCCTCAAAAGCGATTGACCGGCTTGAAGAGATCAAACGGAACGCCGCGTTTGCTCGCCAATACGAATCAGCACCGGAACCGCTACGCGAATTGGTAATGAGGCGGGCCGTAGAAGTCCACGACCTGGCGATTGCACGAGATTACGCGAGCGCCCTCAATGCCCTCAGTGCGGTTGTCGATTTCCTCTATCAACATCTTGTGGACGACTCCGGCTCAGCAACGCCTCCGAGCAAACTTGCAAGCATCGATTTGAATGCCGTTCACCGGGCTCTTCAATTCGGAGGTCTTCCGGGACAGTCGCAGCAGGACCCAGATGACGACAACCCACCGCCAGTGCGTCGCTGAATTTGCCAAGGGATAATCTCCGATGCTCTCGGGCCTATCGAAACTGCTGGACAAAGCATTTATCCTCGGCTTCTTTTTGCCGGCCCTGCTGGGCTTTACAGGCTTTCTCGCGGCAAACGCCGATATCCCGGCATTTTGCGATTTGCTACACAAGGTGACCTCGGACAGCGACAAGGTTGGAAGCCTGTTCTCTTTCCTCATAATCGTATGGGTCCTATCGCTGATCCTGTTGGTATTGAACAACTGGTTTTATCAGGTCCTCGAAGGATACAAATGGCCATTCAATCGCGAGGCCTGGAAGCGCGATGAGCGAAATCGCCGCAATCGTCAGCTGGACCTCATAGAACGCCTCGGTACGGAACTCGCTACAGAGAACAGTACAATCGAGCGGCTTAAAGCCTCAAAGGAATCGTTGGAATACAGAAAGGCTGAATCGAACCGAGCCACCGTAAGGGCGAGGCTGTACCGCAACCAGGAGCGGAACGCCCGTGATTTCCCCCGGAATGAAAATCTCGTTCTTCCTACGGCCTTTGGGAACACGTTGCGTGCATTCGAGGGTTACTCGAGCGAAGTCTATAAGGTTGACAGCATATTCGTATGGCCGCGTCTTCTTGCAGTCATCCCAAAGGACTATCAAGCAATCATTGCGGATGCGAGAGCTCCAGTTGACTTTCTGGTCGGACTCGTCGTTCTGGGTACCTTTACGTCCATCTTTACCTTTGTGCGAGCGATTGACCTCTGGCTTGCGGACGGACTGGCCGGTAATTACCTGTTGGCGGATCTTTTTCAGAACGCTGCGATTGCGGCCGCCATTGCGGCAATTGCGTATCGACTTGCGATTCTTGAGGCAAGAAGCTGGGGCGACGTTGTCAAATCAGCGTTTGACCTTTATCTGCCGGCACTCGCTGAGAAGTTAGGTTTTGTTCTCCCGACGTCCCAGGCCGCACAGCGGGAGTTCTGGGCGGCATGGAGCACGCAGTTCCGCTTCCATGCACCGGCAAATACCGCGTGGTGGACACGTATCAAGCCGGTGACGCCAGCAGCAACGACGAACGCGGATTGGGAGGCGACAGACTCGGCAGGCGAAAGCGACGAGGTGCGCGGAGGTTGACTGTCGAACCCGCGATTCGTGTCGAGCAGAGCTTTTGTTTGCGGACTGACAGCGACAGCGACCAGAGGCAACCGCGCTGCGTCTTATCCGGCCTGGAGTTACGTGCATCATGACGCCACAGTTCGATACCGATTTACGGACCAGACTGGTCAGGGTATATGGCCACGTGCAGGGTGTAGGTTACCGGCAGGCTTGCATCAACGAGGCCACGGCTCGAGGCATCACGGGTTGGGTGCGCAACCGGATGGACGGTTCGGTCGAGGCTGTGTTGCAAGGACACGCTGAAGAACTCGAGCGAATCTGCCATTGGCTGGTTGACGGTGCGCATGCAGGTCTGGTCGACCGTCTGGAAGTCCAGGAACTATCGCCACCAGTAGCCAGGTTCGATGAATTCAAGCTCGCCGCGACGGTCTAGGTGAGTTGAGTCAGCCCGCTCGCCCTAAGGCTTGAGTGCGGAAGCCAGAACGCAGCTCATCGGAAGCCGCAGGTCCCCAGTATCGCTGCGATACGCCTGCGCGTCGTGTGCGACGGCCCGTTCAATAGACGCTAGCGCGGCCGGCGTCTGCGCGTGTAGCAACGCGGAAACCCGCACGCCACCACGCAGGAGTGCATGAAAAGGTGTATTGGGAGCACGAAGCACGAGCGTGAGGTCCAACTCCCGCACCTCCGGTTGGACGAACCCGGCATCGAGCAACAGGCGCTTCGATTCCTCCCAATCGCTGAATCGGAAGAAGGGTGGTCCCGGCGGGACGGGTACGTCGGTCGTCCCGTGCTCCTCGATCGCCTTCAACACCATGCCGAAGCCAACCGCCTTGTTCGGTGTCGCCCATACCGTGAAGGCGATTCTGCCGTTAGGTTGCAGTACACGAAACGCCTCCGCGAGTGCGCGCTCGGGGTGCGCAAAGTGCAACATTCCGAAGCTGATCCCCACTGCCGAGAAGCTTGCGTTGGGAAATGGCAAATCCTCCGCGTCGCCGACGCGGAACTCAAGTGCCGGAAAGACGCGTCTCGCCTTGTCGACCATCGCGACCGAGAAATCCACGCCGGTGACATCCGCGCCGCTGCGCGCGGCGGCCGCCGCGAGGTAGCCCGGGCCGCAGGCGACGTCGAGAAAACGGGCTCCCCGCCGAATGCAGAGGGTCTCGAGCATGGCCTGGTTCGACTGGGCGGTCAAATCACCAAAATACTCATGATAGGCCTGCGCGACCCGCTCCCAACCTTCGTGCTCGAAGGTACTGAAGTCGAGTTGTCCCATGCTTACCCCCACCGGTTTTACACGTTGGCAACTTTTAGCGCATGCCTATGTTCCTCGTAATCCGTATGTCTGGCTATCGGGGAAACAATCCAGGCCGGCGACAGAGAACGCGAACGAATGTGTGGTGCGATGCACAACCATCGTCGTCTAAAGCCGCCAGACTTTCGCGCGCGTCGGCGCTGGCTGACGCACCCCCACGAACCGATATGCCTGGTTTCTCTCTGGCGCTTCGCATTTCAGCGCCAGGTCGCGAAACGCATCACTTACGTTAGACTGGCTCGAGCAACCGGGAGGAGACCTGGATGATACGCAAGACGCTTAATGCCTCGCAGCTTCAGCAGGAGGTCAATCGGCGAATCCATCGACTGCAGGAAATCGTCGAGGATGGCGTGAAGATTCGCGTGCCGCGGCCGCAATTGCAAGAGGCTGACAAGACAGGCTGCAACTGGAACATGACCCACTTCGGAAACGCGATTGGTTTCGAGCGCGACATCGAGGGCGTACTCAAGGCCATGCGTGCGGAATACAACCTCAGTACCGAAGTGAAGGACACCGGCAACCCGTTCGGGGACTAGCCGCGAAAGTTACAACCAGCGCGGGTCGCGCGTGAACGCCACCGTCAGCCAGCGGTCCGGGCCCGATTCGCCGATTGCGCGCGAGATCCTGTCGCGAATCTGATCGAACTGGCGGACGCCGGCGTGCTCCATCGCTTCGGGCAGCACGATATGCACCTCGACGAACAGGCCGCGGCCGACGCGCGTCGCGTAGTGCGAGTGCTTGACGAAGCCGTAGTCGGCGGTCAGTTGTTGCATCAGGTCGTGCAACTCGCGCTCCAGATCCAGCGGCGTGATCAGCAACACTTCCTTGACCGCGTCGATCACGGTTCCGATCGGCATCGGGATCAGGACGAGCGTCAGTAGTGCGAGCACGCCGGGGTCGATGTACGGTGTCAGGTGGCCGTGCCCGATTCGTTCGAGCAGCCATGCAATCGAAAACGCCAGCAACAGGGCCGCGCTGACGCACGCCGACATCAGCCAGCTCTTGATGTCGAGCGCTATCAGTTCGGAGTCGATCGCGCGATTCACGCGCCGCTCGCGCAAGAACATGACGAAGGCGAACGTGGCAACCACCACTGCGTAGAAGACACCCCAGCCGAACTCGAGCTCGTGGCCGCCGTCGAGCAGGCCTTTGACCGCGTTGATGAAAGCGTAAAAGCACAGCACCGACAGCAGACTGCCGTTGAACACGAGCACGAGCGGCTCGATGTGCCAGAAGCCGTGCTGGAAGCGTCGACTGCTCTCCTGCCGAAGCAGGCGGGTGACGAGCAGCGACAGGCTGCACATCGCGGCGTCGAGAGCCGAGAACATGCCGTCGAAGATGATCGCCAGCGAGCCGCTCAGAATCCCGGCCGCGATGCCGAGGCCGGCGATCAGCGCCGTGCACAGCAGCGATTGTTTGAGGATGCGCTGTTCGAGGTCCGTTGCTTTCATTGTCCGAGTGGTCGCCCGTGGCTGAAAGACGTTCAGGGGTGAACGGAGTATATCGGGCGCGACTGGCCGGAACTATCCCGGCTCGGCTGACAGCTGTAAAACGCTACTAACTGTCAAGCCAGCCGGGAGCCTGCGCGGTTAGTCATCCCCGGTTTCCGATGCGGCTCGGCGTCGCAACGCAGATCTGGCGACGGGCAAGAGCAGTTGCTCGAGGGTTTGACGTGTTCAGATCACTTCCTTCAACTGCCGAACGATCGCCGCCGTCACGCTCATCTTTCCATGCTGCGCGCGCTCCAGCATTCCCACGTTGCGCCGCACGCCAGCGTCGGGCAGCGGCACGACGCGCAATGCGTCATCGCGAGTCCATGAGCAGCGGCGCAGCAGCGGTACCACCGCAATACCGATACCTTGGCGCACGAGTTCGGCGATCCCTTCCAGCGAATTCAGTTCGAGAAACTCGTTGACCTTCACGCGCTGCTTGCGCAACGCACGGTCGATGATCACACCGGTGCGCTGCGTCCGATCGAAACGCAGAAAGCGCCGCGCGCGCAATAACTCGACCACCGGCGCTTCAGCCACGTTCGCATTGACGAGCAGCACGAGCGGCTCCGAATAGACCGGCGTCCACTGGGCACTGGCCGGGCGGCGGCCCGGCGTGTCGATGATCACGGCCGCGTCGATTTCGCCCGAATCGACGCGCGCGGCGAGATCGACCGATTTCAACGACGACGTGCTGTCGCTCGGTTCGACCTACTGGGTGCGTCTGACCGAATCCTTCCTGACGCCTGCATAACTTTCCGGAGCTTCGATGAACCCATCGTCGTATTTCGCGTCGTCGTACGGGGAGGCGCGGCGGCTTTGTCTGCGGTCCGCCGCGGCTGCTGCGGCGCGCGTCGAAAGTCACGTGATAGCGGGTCTGGGTGGCCTCGGCAACGAGGAGCTCGCCACCGACGTCGCGCGCATCGGTCCGGCCAGCGCGCGCCGTCTGCGGGTGCTGACGTGGGTCGCGGCAAACGTCGCGGGTCCGGTCCTCGATACGCTGCTCCGCACCTGCACGCACGCGCGTACGACGGCGATTGCGATCGAGTAGGGCGCGGTGCAGCTCGTCGACATGCTGCACCGGCTGCGCGCCGATGCGTGGGTGCGTCGGCATCCCGACGCTGACCCGCAACAGATCGACGCGATTCGCGCCGAGATCCGCGCCGGCTTCTACTGCGAGGACCACGTGTGGCTCGGGCTGATTCTCGGTCAGGCGCGCGCCGCGATCCTGCAGGCGGTTGTTGAGCTGTCGCGGGAATCGTCTGCCGCATAGGCACCGCGCTGCAGTCTTCGCCGACCAATAGCGAGCCGACTCCAAACAGGCATTCGATCCAAACGCGGGTAGCCGAACGTATTACATCAGGTGACCCGCACCCCACCCGCCCGCGGCCCATCCGCGCGTCTACCCGGGCTTGTCCTGGGGTGTCCTCACGCGCATGCGATTCGCTCCCGCCGCATACCGCCGAGCCTTGCCCACGCTCGCTGCCGCGCCATCCATCGCGATTATTTGCGATTCACGAATACCGCATTCGCCGCTTGTCCCGTACTTGAGCCGCCGCACTTGCGCCAATCTTGGCCGCGTCGCTGCCGCACCGACGACGCGCGGCACGACACCCATTGCTGAATTCGACGAACCCGGCGGCGCGCCTCCGCGCCAGCGAATGCCGTCCGCGCGCAAAGCGGCCGGCCTATGGAGACAAAGATGAAATCGAATGACTGGGACGTGGCCTACGAATGGAAGGCCGTCGTGCTGCTGGCCCTCGGCTTCGGCCTCGTGGGACTCGACCGGTGGCTGATCGCGCCGCTCTTTCCGGCCATCATGAAGGACCTGCAGCTGACCGCGCAGGACGTCGGCAACTGCATCGGCATCCTCGGCTTGTCGTGGGGCATTTTCGCGGCGCTGATGGGCGGCATCTCCGACAGGATCGGGCGCCGCAAGGTGCTGATTCCGGCGATTCTGGCGTTCTCGCTGCTGTCCGGTTTCTCCGGGCTCGCCGGCGGGCTGATGAGCCTGCTCGCGGTGCGCGCGCTGATGGGCGTCGCCGAAGGCTCGTTCTGCCCGACCAGTTTCGCCGCGACCGCCGATGCATCGCATCCGAAACGCCGCGGCTTCAATCTCGGCCTGCAGCAAAGCGGCTTCGCGCTGTTCGGCCTCGCGCTGTCGCCGATCATCGCGACGCAGCTGCTCAGCGTGGTCACGTGGCGCTGGGTGTTCGCGCTGGTGTCGGTGCCGGGTCTGATTCTCGGCGTGCTGATGTTCTTCGTGATTCGCGAACCGAAAGCCGCGCCGCAAGCCACGCCGAAGCGCGCCACGTGCCCGGCCGAACACGGCAACTGGCGCGACGTGCTGAAGAGCCGCAACATCCCGATCGCGATGGCCGCGCTGTTCTGCGCGATGACCGGCGTGTTCGTGCTCGGCGCGATGCTGCCGCTGTACCTGACCGAGTATCTGTCGCTCGACACGCAGCGCATGGGCGTCGTCGTCTCCGCGATCGGCTTTGGCGGCTTTATCGGCCAGTTCGGTTTGCCGGGGCTGTCGGACCTGACCGGGCGGCGCGCGGCGAGCATCGTCGGCTTTGCGGGCACCGCGGTGATGCTGTACCTGTTCCGCGGACTGGGCGCGCAGCCGGTGCAGCTGTTCGCGGTACTGTTCGTTGCGTCGTTCTTCACGCTCGGACTCGTGTCGCTGCTGTCCGGTCCGGTTGCGACCGAAGCTGCGCCGATCGGCATGATCTCGACGTCGATCGGCGTCGTCGTCGGCGCGGGCGAGATTTTTGGCGGCGGCATCGCGCCGGCATTGGCGGGCTTCGTCGCGACACACTTCGGCATCCAGCACATCCTGTGGCTGCCGATCTGCGCGGTGCTGCTCGGCATCGGTGTGAGCCTGCTGCTCGAGGAAACCGCGCCGGCCCGAGTGCGTCGTCAGAGGCTCACGCCATCGCTCGACCTGCCGGCCGGTGAGCAACCGGAATGATGCGCTGCAACCGGTCGGCGCGGCGCTCGGCAACGCAGTGGGCGCCGAGCTCTACGACAAGACCGTTGTCGCCGACCGAGCGGCGCGTTCACGCGCCCCAGCCCAGATACACTGACAGGCTGGACGAGTGGACAAGGACGCAGCATGGACCGTTTTCTGAGCATCGAGGCCTTCGTACGCGTGGCCGAGACGAGCAGCTTCGCCGAAGCGGCGCGGCAGTTGGGCGTGACGAGTTCGGTGATCACGACGCGCATCCAGCAGCTGGAGAAGTTCGTCAACGCGCCGCTCTTTCATCGCAGCACACGGGTCGTGCGCCTGTCCGAAGTGGGCGAGACGTTCTATCGCGAATGCGCGGAGGTGGTCGGACGTGTCAACGAACTGACCGATCAGATGCGCGAGTTGCGCGCTACACCGACGGGCCGCTTGCGCATCCAGATGCTGCCGGGCTTCGCGCTCGGCCATTTCGGGGCGCCGCTCGCCGAGTTCAATCGGCGCTATCCGGGCATCCAGCTCGACGTGATCGTCAACGACCGGGTGGTCGATCCGATCGAAGAGGGCTTCGACGTCGCCTTCCAGATTTTTCCGCCGATCGCCGAATCGCTGATCGAGCGACGGCTGTTCAAAGTGCGGCGCCTTTTCTGCGCGACGCCCGCATATGTGACCGAGCATGGCGCGCCGCAGCATCCGCGCGATTTGCTGCAACACACCACGGCCCTGTATTCGGGCTACCCGTCGCGCAATCGCTGGACCATGGCGCACGGCGACGAGGTCGTCGAAATGGAGCTGCCGGGCATGATCCGTTCGAATTCGGTGCATTTGCTGCGCGACTATGCGTTGACGGGCGGCGGCGTCGTCTGTCTGCCGACGCTCGTCGCGAGCGCCGCGCTGCTCGACGGTTCGCTGGTGCCGATTCTGACCGACTACACGCTGTCGCCGCTGAATTTCGCGGCCGTGTATCCCGCGACACAACGACAGGCGCTCAAGGTGAAAGCGCTGGTCGAGTTTCTGGCCGAGTACCTGGGTCCCGAACCCGCGTGGGACCGGCCGCTTATCGAGCGTGGCTGGGTGACGTAAGGCGGCTGCTCACGCGGCGATTATTTGCAAAGTGCAAATGGTGTAATCGCCCGATCGCCGGTTGTTGCCATCCTGTTGCGCTTCTAAAGTTGATTCCAACAGCACCCGCTTCCAACAAGGAGACAGCAATGACCGAACAGTCATTCCACACCGTCTTTGGCTCGCTCGACGGCTACCGCAAAGGCGAAATCGAAATCACGAGCGGCGAAGCGCGCCACTACGTGTTTTCCAACATCTTCGAAGTCGCATCCGAAGCCGCGCCGTACGAAAAGGTCGTGGTCGGCAAGAACCTCGACTACGTGATCGAGGCGCTGCGCACCGAAGGCCAATCGCAATGGTTCGCCTGCGCGCACGACGAGTTCGCGATTCTGATGGACGGCGAGGTGCGCATCGATTTCATCAAGCTCGACAACCCGCCGAAGAGCGGCACGGGCACCGTCGCAGCGGGAGCGCAACCCGCCGGCCGCGCGATGGGCCACGTGGTGCTGCGTCGCGGTCATCAGGCATTGCTGCCGGCCGGCTGCGCATATCGCTTCACCGCGCAGAAACCCGGCGTCGCGCTCGTGCAAACGATGCTCGGGGAATTGTCGGTAGAGAAGTGGGCCGACATCTGCCTGCACTGATACGCAGACTACCTAGCAAGTACCTTGCATGGGACCAGAGTAAGAGCTTTGCATGGGACCGGAGTAGGCGCTAAAGCGCCAACACCGGTCGACAGCTAAAGCGCCAACTCTGGTCGACACAGGAGACAAAACATGGCATCCCTCGAAACTCTCGATCACCCGGCCGGCTTCGGCGCCGACACCGTGCGCGCCAGCGAACCCGACGCGGTCACCGGCTATCGCCGCTTCACGCTCGGCGCGTTCGAATTCCTGCGCGACGAGTACTTCGTCAAGATCAACTGGCCCGCGAAAGGCCAGACCCGCACCCACGCGGTGCCGGCCGATGCGTTCCTGCGCGCGATGATGCGCGACGTCGCCTGGGGCTTCTTCTACGGCTGGGTCAACTTCGACCACGTGTTCGGCACGCGCAATCACTACGGCAAGGTCGACGTGTATGCGGGCTCGTTCAACGGCATCATGAAGGACGCGGGCGTCGATTACGTGGAGACCTTCGAGACGCCGACGATCATGGCGACCTTCAAGGCGATCCTGCACGACTGGACCAACGAGGGCTTCGACCCATTCGCCGCCCCGGAGGAAACCGGCACCGCGTTCGGTCGCAAGCATGGCGACAACGATGCCGCGATCGAGCGCACGCGCATCGCGACGCGCCGCATGCCGGGCCTCGAAGACGACTCGCCGCTGCGCGACGATCTGCCGGTGAACCGAGCGTTCGCCGACGTCACGCAGGACGATCCGGAGGTGCACGTGGAGCCTGGCTTCGAGGGCCAGCTGCACGCGTTCAACCTGTTCAAGTATCTGTCGCGCTCGGACGTCACTTGGAATCCGTCGGTCACGTCGGTGTGCGGCCAGAGCCTGTTCTGCCCGACCACCGAGGAATACATCCTGCCGGTTTTTCACGGCAACGATCGCGTCGAGTGGTTCCTGCAACTGTCCGATGAAATCGTCTGGGATATCGGCGACAAGAACACCGGCGCGCCGCGCGCCCGGATCACGATGCGCGCGGGCGACATCTGCGCAATGCCAGCCGATATCCGCCATCAGGGTTATTCGACGAAGCGCTCGATGCTGCTCGTATGGGAGAACGCGACGCCGAATCTGCCGAAACGCTACGAGAGCGGCGAGCTGAAGCCGTACCCCGTCGATTTCTGAAGGCTCGATCGAAGAGTCCCGCGCCCGCATTCACCGAGGATCATTCATGCAAACCCAACTGTTCATCGACGGCCGCTTCACGGACGCCGTCGAAGGCGGCACGATCGACGTGCTCAATCCGCACGACGGCTCGCTGATCACGCGGATCGCCGCGGCCACCGCCGCCGATGTCGATCTCGCTGTCGACGCCGCCGCGCGCGCGTTCCCGAAGTGGGCCGCGCTGCCCGCCGCCGAACGCGGCCGCCTGCTGCTCAAGCTTGCGGACGCGATCGAGGCCAACGCCGAAGAACTCGCGCAACTCGAATCGCTGGACACGGGCCACCCGATCCGCGATTCGCGCTCGCTCGACGTGCCGCGTACGGCAGCATGCTTCCGCTATTTCGGCGGCATGGCCGACAAGCTGCAAGGCTCGGTGATTCCGGTCGAAGCGGGCTTTCTGAACTACGTGCAGCGCGCGCCGATCGGCGTGGTCGGACAGATCGTGCCGTGGAATTTCCCGCTGATGTTCACGAGCTGGAAAATGGGCCCGGCGCTCGCGGCCGGCAACACGGTCGTGCTCAAGCCGTCGGAGATCACGCCGCTGTCCACGCTGCGCATCGTCGAGCTGATGGCCGAGGTCGGTGTTCCCGAGGGCGTCGTCAACATCGTCGCGGGCTATGGTCATACGGCAGGGCAGCGGCTCGCCGGGCATCCGGGCGTCGGCAAGATCGCCTTCACCGGATCGACCGCGACCGGACGGCGCATCGTCGAGGCCTCGCAGGGCAATCTGAAGCGCGTCCAGCTCGAGCTCGGCGGCAAGGGCGCGAACATCGTGTTCGACGACGCGAATCTCGACGCCGCGATCAACGGCGCCGCCTGGGCGATCTTCCACAATCAGGGCCAGGCATGTATCGCGGGCTCGCGGTTGATCCTGCACGAGCGCATCGCCGATCAGTTCCTCGAACGCTTCGTGTCGCTTGCGTCGTCGATCCGGCTCGGCAATCCGCTCGATGCCGACACCGAGATGGGTCCGCTCACGTCGAAGCAGCATCAGGAGCGCGTGCTCGCGTTCGTCGACATCGCGCGCCAGCAGGGCGGTCGCGTGCTGACCGGCGGCGCCGCGCCGAGCGACGCAACGCTCGCGAATGGCTACTACGTGCGTCCGACCGTCGTCGAGGCCGCGAGTCCGGACGACCGCGTCGCGCAGGAGGAAGTGTTCGGCCCGTTCGTCACGGTGCTGCGTTTCCGTACCGACGACGAAGCGCTCGCGATCGCCAACGGCACCGACTACGGCCTCGGCAGCGGCCTGTGGACGCGCGATCTGTCGCGCGCGCATTCGATGGCCGCGCGAATCCAGGCGGGCATGTGCTGGGTCAACTGCTATAAGCGGGTCAATCCGGGCAGCCCGTTCGGCGGCGTCGGACAGTCGGGCTACGGTCGTGAGATGGGCTTCGAGGCGATGCACGACTACACTGAAGCGCGCTCGGTGTGGGTCAACGTCGACGGCAACGTGCCGCCGCATTTCAAACGCTGAGGACCGCATGGAGCGCTTCGTCTATCAGGGCACGCCGTCGCGTGTGGTGTTCGAATGGGGCGGCCTCGCGACGCTGCCCGCGGAGCTCGAGCGGCTCGGCGCGAAGCGCGCGCTGATTCTCGCGACGCCCGAGCAGCACGCGCTGGCCGATCGGGTCGCGGAGGTGCTTGGGGCGCGCGCGGCGGGTGTGCATGCGCAAGCCGTGATGCACGTGCCGATCGGAGTCGCACGAGCAGCGCGCGATGCGGCTGCCGCGCTCGATGCCGACTGCTGCGTCGCGGTGGGCGGCGGCTCGACGGTCGGCCTCGGCAAGGCGATTGCGCTCGAATCGTCGCTGCCGATCATCGCGGTACCCACCACCTATGCAGGCTCCGAGATGACGCCGATCTACGGCCTCACCGAGGGCCGACTGAAGCGCACCGGCCGCGACATGCGCGTGCTGCCGCGCACGGTGATCTACGATCCGTCGCTGACCTTGTCGTTGCCGGCGGGCATTTCAGCGGCCTCGGGCATCAACGCGATGGCGCACGCCGTCGAAGCGCTGTATGCCGAAGACGCGAACCCGGTGATCAGCCTGATGGCCGAGGAAGCGATCCGCGCGCTCGGCGAAGCGCTTCCCGCGATCGTGCGCGCACCGGACGATGCCCCCGCGCGCAGCAGCGCGCTGTACGGCGCGTGGCTCGCAGGCACCTGTCTGGGCGCGGTCGGGATGGCCCTGCATCACAAGCTGTGTCATACGTTGGGCGGTACGTTCAACCTGCCGCATGCGCAAACGCATGCGGCGATGCTGCCGCATACGGCACACTACAACCACGGCGCCGCGTCCGATGCGCTTGCGCGCGTCGCACGCGCGCTCGGCGGCAAGCGCGCGGCCGACGCGGGTGCGCTGCTGTTCGAACTGAACCGCGCGCTCGGCATTCCGATGGCGCTCGCGCAGATCGGCATGCCCGAGCAGGGACTCGACGAAGCGGCCGATCTCGCGTGCAAGAATCCGTATGCGAACCCGCGTCCCGTGGAGCGCGACGCGATCCGCGCGCTGCTGCAACGTGCGTGGCAGGGCGCCGAACCCGCCTGAGCATTGGCCAACGCACCGCCGCCAGAACAATCGATGGAGGAAGACATGTCGACAGACAGTAAAGAGGCCGAGCAGGCCCTGACCGAGCAGGTGGTAGCAAGCTTCGCGGGCACGCCCGACGAACGGCTGCGCACGCTGATGCAAAGCCTCGTGCGGCACATGCATGCGTTCGTGCGTGAAGTCGAGCCGACCGAGGCCGAATGGATGTCGGCCATTCGCTTTCTGACCGACACCGGCAAGATGTGCGATGACCTCGTGCGTCAGGAATTCATCCTGTTGTCGGATACGCTCGGCGTATCGATGCTCGTCGACGCGATCAATCACCGTCTCGCGACGGGCGCGACCGACACCACCGTATTCGGTCCGTTCTATATTCGCGGCATGCCCGAGCGCGCGTACGGCGAGAACATCGCGTTCACGCCGGGCACGCCCGCACTCGTGCATGGGCGCGTGCTGTCGACGGACGGTGAGCCGCTTGCCAACGCGGTGCTCGACGTCTGGCAGACCGCCGATAACGGCATGTACTCGGGGCAGGACACCGAGCAGCCGCACGGCAATCTGCGCGGACGTTTTCGCACCGACGCCGAAGGCCGCTACGCGATTTCGACGATCGTGCCAGTCAGGTATCCGATTCCGACCGACGGCCCGGTCGGCCGCATGCTCGAAGCGACTGGACGGCATCCGTGGCGACCCGCGCATCTGCACTTCATGATAGATGCGCCGGGGCATCGGACACTGGTCACGCATGTGTTCGATCGCGAGGATCCGTATCTGGGTTCGGACGCGGTGTTCGGCGTGAAACCTTCGCTGATGGTCGACTATCGCGAGTGCTGCGCGGATCACGAACTCGCGCGCCGCTTCGGTTTCGATGGACCGTTCCGCGAAGCGCGCTACGACTTCATCCTCGATCGGAGTTGACGACGATGGCACGTTTTTTCGCGGTATTCGCGACCGACAAGCCCGGCATGCGCGAAGTGCGCGAACGGGTGCGTCCGGTGCATCGGACGTGGTTGCGCGGCAATACGCATCGTGGCGTGTTCGTGCGCCTCGGCGGTCCGACGCTCGCGCCGCAATGCGATGCGATGAATGGCACGTTGCTGGTCGTCGAAGCGGAGCGTATCGACGATGTGATGGAGTTCGTCAGCAACGATCCGTATATGCAGGCGGGGCTGTTCGATTGCGTCGAGATCCGTCCGTGGGACTGGAGCCTCGGCAATCCGGAACGGAGAGTCTGAGCGATGAACGAAACACCGCTGTGCCCGCTTGCCGACGTGCCCGATGGCGGCGCGCGGGTCGTCGAAGCTACGGCCGCCGGCGTGCCCGTCGTGGTCGTGCGGCGTGGCGAGCAGGCGTGGGCTTACGCGAACCGTTGCCCGCATTTTTCGGTGCCGCTCGATTTCGAGCCCGGCGATGTGCTGTGCTATCGCGCGCAGGTGTTGATGTGCGCGCATCACAGCGCGCTTTTCCGCTTCGAAGATGGACGCTGTATCGAGGGACCGTGCGCGGGGGCGAACCTCGATGCGGTGAAGATCGCGGTCGACGGGAATGCGTGGGTCGTGTTGAACCCTTAGTCGACGCTCGCCTGACCCTGTCGAGGACATTCAAGCCGTCTCGTCCGAGTCTCGACAGCAGCCCTCCGGTGACGTACCGGCTATGGCCTTCCGCATCGGGCTCGCTCCGCGATGGCAACTGGTTGATCCGTGACGGCCTGAACGTGTCGTATTCGGCGGCACCGCACAGCGTGGAGATCGTCGGCGACGAACTGCTCGTGCACGTGGCGGCGCGTGACGTATCGAACCGCGAACGACAGCTCGATACCGGGCTCTTTACGTGGCGCTTCTTTTCGCCGCAAAGCGGCGTGATCGGTGTGCGCGTCGAACACTTTTCCGGCGCGCTCGACCGTGGCCCGCATTTCGCGCTCAACCGCGAGCCAGCGCTGGACCCATCTGTTCACCGGCAAGCAGGTCGAGGGCGGCAGGTGGGTGCGCGAACGGCACGGATTTCTGAGTCTACCGTTGTACGTGCGGCCGAATACGCTGCTTGCGATCGGGACCGAGAACCAGCGTCCCGATTACGACTACGCGTTGCACCTGTTCGAGCTGGATTCGGGCAAAGGGGCGAGCGTGACGTTGCGCGGCCCGGACGGTGCGGCGATTACGAGAGTGAGCGTGACGCGCAGCGGCGATGTCCTTCGGATCCGAAGTCATGGCGTCAAAGCAGGATTGCCGCTGCTTTTACGGCAAGGGCCCGCGTTGCGCGATGCGGGCAGCCTCGCGGCGCGGTCACAGGAGTCAGGCGTGATCCTCGTGCTGCCGGAGGGCGAGAGCGAACACACGGTGTATCTGTGAACCGCGCGGAGACCAGTGCAATCTGGTGAGTGGCGCAGTCGTTCTGGAAATGATCCGGGGTAAGGCGCGAGGCTGAACGACGCGCCATACCCCGCCGCCGCTACTTCAACCGCCCCGCCAAAAACTGCTGCAACCGCTCACTGCGCGGATTCGTCAGCACCTGATGCGGATGCCCTTGCTCCTCGATCTTGCCCTTGTGCAGGAATACGACATGATTCGACACGTTGCGCGCAAAGCCCATTTCGTGCGTGACGACGATCATCGTGCGGCCTTCTTCGGCGAGCGCCTGCATCACACGCAGCACTTCGCCGACGAGTTCGGGATCGAGCGCCGAAGTCGGTTCGTCGAACAGCATCACTTCCGGCTCCATCGCAAGCGCGCGAGCAATCGCGACGCGCTGCTGCTGACCACCGGACAGATGCGACGAATATTTTTTCTCCGTGCTGGCCGGCAAACCGACCTTGGTCAGATACTTCCGAGCGCGTTCCTCGGCTTGCGCGCGGCTCAATCCCAGCACGCTGATCGGCGCCTCGATGATGTTCTCGAGCACCGTCATATGCGCCCACAGATTGAAATGCTGGAACACCATCGACAGACGCGTGCGCATCGTTTGCAACTGCTTCGGATGGGTCACGCGTAGGGAGCCGTTGCGATCCCTGCTCGTGTTGATTTCCTCTCCGTTCAGCGTGATGCGCCCGGAGCACGGCGATTCGAGAAAGTTGATGCACCGCAGGAAGGTGCTTTTCCCGGAGCCGCTCGACCCGATGAGGCTAATCACGTCGCCCGCCTTCGCCTTCAGCGAGACGCCCTTCAATACCTCGTTGTCGCCGAACTTCTTGTGCAGGTCGTCGACCGTCAGCTTGTACATGCTCGTATGCTCCATCAGGACGCGAATGCGTCCGGGTTTAATGCGCTTGCGGTTTCAGATAAGCCAGCAATCGGATTTCCATCTTGCGGAAGCCCCAGATCAGTGCGAACACGATCGCCGCATACAGGATCGCCGCGATGCCGTACGCCTGGAACGTCGCGTAGGTCGCGGAGTTGACGTCGCGCGCCACTTTCAGAATGTCGGGGACGGTCGCCGTGAACGCGAGTGTCGTCGCGTGCAGCATCAGGATCACCTCGTTGCTGTACGAGGGCAGTGCCCGGCGCAGCGCCGAAGGCAGGATGATGCGCGTGTACAGCTTGAACTTCGACATGCCGTAAGCCTGGGCCGCCTCGATTTCACCGTGCGAGGTCTCCCGGATCGAACCCGCGAAGATCTCGGTGGCATACGCGCATTCGTTCAGCGCGAACGCGAGCAGCGTGCAGTTCATCGCATTGCGAAAGAAGCTGTCGAGCATCTGGTGCGAATGGACGAAATGCAGACTGTAGAGGCCCGTGTAGATCAACAGCAATTGAACGTATAACGGCGTGCCCCGGAAGATGTAGGTGTAAAGCCAGACGGGTCCGGAGATGTAGCGGTTGCGCGACGCGCGCGCGATCGCGAGCGGCACGGCCAACACGAAACCCAGCAGGATCGACGCAACCAGCAACCACAGCGTGATGACGAGGCCGGTGTAGTTGAAGCCGTCCGTGAACAGGTAGTTCTGCCAGTATTGACGAGTCAGTTCGATCACAGCGCGGCCCTCCGTACGCCGATCGAGTAGCGCTTCTCGAGGCGGTTCAATACCAGATTCGAAATGGTGGTGATGGCGAGGTAGATGGCCCCGGTCGCCAGCGTGAAGAAGAAGAACGACTGCGTGCTCTTGCCGGCGTCCTGCGATGCCTTGACCACGTCCGCGAGACCGATGATCGACACGAGCGCGGTGGCCTTCACGAGCACCTGCCAGTTGTTGCCGATGCCGGGCAGCGCGAAGCGCATCATCTGCGGGAACAGGATGCGGGTGAACACGCGCCGCGCGCTCATGCCGTACGCGAAGCCCGCTTCGATCTGCCCGCGTGGCACGGAGAGAAACGCGCCGCGGAAGGTTTCGGTGAAGTACGCTCCATAAATGAAGCCCAGCGTGATCACACCGGCGAGAAACGGATCGATGTCGATCTGCTCCATGCTGAACATGTCGGTCAGGTCATTGAGCCAGATCTGGATGCTGTAGAACAGCAACAGCATCAGCACGAGATCGGGCACGGCGCGGATCAGCGTCGTGTACATCGTGCCGATGCGCGAGATCGCACGGTTCGTCGACAGCTTCGCGGCGGCGCCGAGAAGTCCCAGCGCAAACGATGCCGCGAGTGACAGCACCGCGAGCTTGATGGTTACCCACGTGCCCGCGAGGAGCAGCGGACCGAAGCCTTGAAACAGCATGGGGGGGGCCTTGTTGAAGGAGCGAGCCGCGCGCATGCGCGCGGGGCCTGGCGATCGGGTGGAGCGGGCTTGTGGGGGCGGACTCAGCTGCCGTACACGTCGAAGTTGAAGTACTTCTGCTCGATCTTCTTGTAGGTGCCGTCCTTGATCATGTCGGCGATCGCCTTGTCGACCTTCGTCTTCAGATCGGCGTCTTCCTTGCGCATGCCGATGCCGGCGCCATTGCCGAGGATCTTCGGATCGTCGATGGTCTTGCCGACGAAGTCGAAGCCCGCGCCGCGCGGCGTCTTCAGGAAACCCTGGTCAGCCTGCACGGCGTCCTGCAGCGCTGCGTCCAGACGGCCCGACTGCAGGTCGGTATAGACCGCGTCCTGGTTCTGATACGGCACGACCTTCACGCCCTTCGCCTCCCAATAGGTCTTCGCGTAGGTTTCCTGGATCGTGCCCTGTTCGACGCCCACCGTCTTGCCCTTCAGCGAATCGGCGGTCGGCAGGATGCCCGAGCCCTGCTTCGCGACGAGACGTGTCGGCGTGTTGAACAGCTTCGACGAGAAAACGATCTGCTCAGCGCGTTGCGGCGTCATCGACATCGACGACAGCACGCCGTCGAACTTCTTCGCCTTCAGTGCCGGAATCATGCTGTCGAAGTCCTGCTCGACCCACACGCACTTCGCGTTCAAACGGCGGCAGATTTCGGTGCCGAGGTCGACGTCGAAGCCGACCAGCTTGCCATCGGTCGCTTTCGATTCGAACGGCGCGTAGCTCGCATCCACGCCGAAGCGAACCGTGGACCAATCTTTGGCGAAGGCGCCGGTGGCAGCGAGCGCGAGGGCGAGGGACAAGGCGAGTTTCTTCATAAAGTCTCCAGGAGGGATGCTGCGAGGTGCGATGTTGTATAGACAAATTATCCGTACGAGCGATGAGCGGCAATCGGGGTTAGTGCTTACGGGCACCCGGAAAGGAGACAGGGAATAGGCGTGAAAGCCTTTGTGGACAAGCTTGAAAGGCTAATTGAAGGGTTGCGGGCGCAGCCGGAATTTTCGCGCATACCCGCGGTCTATACCGTGGCGGATATCTTGTCCATACAACTTCGTTACGGCGACGCCCCGCCTGAGCGTCGGGTCGCGAACCGCGCAATCCGCTCTACGAATGCGAAGGCGGCAGATAGGTCATGTGCTCTTCGTCGTACAGCGCGTAGATCAGTTCGAGCATGCGCTGGATGTCGGCCGATTCGTCGAGCATGCGCATGCTCATGATGATCGGCGACACGAGGTTCTGATCGTCGAGGTCCTTGTAGGCGACATCGCCGCGCTGCAAGCCGTACACGCTCGCCGGCACGATCGAGATGCCTTCGCCCGCGCCGACGAGGCCGAGCGCGATCTGCAATTCGCGCGTCTCGTAGAGCCGCTGCGGCTTCAGACCGCGATCGTGAAACGCGGCGAGCACCTGGTCCGCGTAACTGGGCCGTGGCGCCTTCGGGAAGATGATCAGCGTTTCGCCGGTCAGGTCGTGCAGCGACAGCACCGGCTTCGCGGCGATCAGCGGATGGCCGAGCGGCAGCGCGACGATCATCCGTTCTTCGCGCAGCACGACGCGCCGGATGCTCGGGTCTTCGTGACGGATGCGGCCGAAGCCGACGTCGATGCGGCCTTCCTTGAGCGCCTTGATCTGATCCATCGTCGACATCTCGTGCAGGCTCAGCTCGACGGTGCTGTTCTCGGTACGAAAGCGCCGGATGATTTTCGGCAGCATGCCGTACAGCGTCGAGCCGACGAAGCCCACCGACAAACTGCGCTCGATCTTGCCGACGCGCCGCGTCATCGCCTCGATTTCCGTCGTTTGCGCGAGCAGTTGCACGGCGTGCGAATAGAAGAAGCGGCCAGCCTCGCTCAGCTTCAGCGGCCGCGAGTTGCGCTCGAACAACTGCACGCCAAGGATGTCTTCGAGCTGCTGGATCTGCCGGCTCAGCGGCGGCTGCGCAATATGCAGACGTTTGGCGGCCTTGGTGACATTGCATTCCTCGGCGACGGCCACGAAGTAGCGCAGATGGCGCAGTTCCATAGAAATACCTTTTAAGTATCGTCGCAATACCAAATCAGTGTTGGACGATGCAAATGGCGTAGAACTATCCTTCAGTTACCGTAGACGCCCCACAAAATTATACCTCCCGAGCATCGATAACTCGGCCCGGTCTGAAGCGTCGGTCGGCCCCTGGAGACGGCGCAGGCAAATCCTCCGCGCATGGGATCCAAGACCTAGAAAGAGTTCAGGAGCAGCAATGAGACATGCTGATATCGCAACCCCGATGCAAGGGTTGTCTACCGATTCCCTCAGGCACCAGGTCCCACCTCCCGTGCCGAAGGTCGAGCGCTTGCGCGCCACGGCCTGACGCCATACGGAGGCGCACCGCCTCCGCTCCCCGACGTGAAAGACCAACCGGCCACCGGCCTCCCGGCAGGCAGGCCGCTCCCTACACGCGTGCGTCGCACGCATACCGACAGTCCGAATCAGGAGACACGCATGATTCCGATCTACCCGGATCACACTCCGCAACTGAAGAACATCGACGACTTTCTCGTCGAAGACAGCGAGCGCGGCGATTACCGCCTGCATCGCAGCGCGTTTACCGACGAGCGTCTGTTCGAGCTCGAAATGCAGCACATTTTCGAGGGCAACTGGATTTACCTGGCCCACGAAAGCCAGATTCCGAACAACAACGATTACTTCACGACCTACATGGGCCGTCAGCCGGTCGTGATCGCACGCAATCGTCAGGGCGAGCTGAACGCGTTCATCAACTCGTGCACGCATCGCGGCGCGATGCTGTGCCGCCACAAGCGCGGCAACAAGGCGACCTATACGTGCCCGTTCCACGGCTGGACCTTCAACAACAGCGGCAAGCTGCTGAAGGTCAAGGACCCCGCGGACGCCGGCTATCCCGACTGTTTCAACAAGGAAGGCTCGCACGACCTGAAGAAGCTCGCGCGCTTCGGCAACTATCGCGGCTTCCTGTTCGGCAGCTTGAGCGATGACGTGCCGCCGCTCGAGACATTCCTCGGCGAAGCCGCGCGCATCATCGACATGATCGTCGACCAGTCGGAAGACGGTCTCGAAGTGCTGCGCGGCTCGTCGACCTATACGTACGAAGGCAACTGGAAGCTGACCGCCGAAAACGGCGCGGACGGTTATCACGTGTCGGCCGTGCACTGGAACTATGCGGCAACGACCAATCATCGCAAGGAAGAGAACGCGCGCGAAGACCAGATCCGCGCGATGGATGCCGGCAGCTGGGGCCGTCAGGGCGGCGGCTTCTACGCGTTCGAGCACGGTCACATGCTGCTGTGGACGCGCTGGGCGAATCCCGAAGACCGTCCGAACTTCAGCCGCCGCGAGGAATTCGCCGCGCGCTGCGGCGCCGAGCGCGCGGACTGGATGATCCAGAACTCGCGCAACCTGTGCCTCTACCCGAACGTGTATCTGATGGACCAGTTCGGCTCGCAGATTCGGGTGCTGCGGCCGCTGTCGGTCAACAAGACCGAGGTGACGATCTACTGCATCGCGCCGAAGGGCGAGTCCGACGAAGCGCGCTCGCGCCGCATCCGTCAATACGAGGACTTCTTCAACGTAAGCGGCATGGCCACCCCCGACGACCTCGAGGAATTCCGCGCCTGCCAGTTGGGCTATGCGGGCCGCGCGGTCGAATGGAACGACATGTGCCGCGGTTCGAAGCACTGGATCGGCGGCGCGGACGAAGCCGCGCAAAAGATCGGCCTCAATCCGGTGATGAGCGGTGTGAAGACCGAGGACGAGGGCCTCTACACGGTGCAGCACCGCTACTGGATCGACACGATGAAAAAGGCGCTGAATGCGCCGGGGAGCCGCGCATGAGCAACATCGCCATCACCGATATTCAGGCTTTCCTGTTCCGCGAAAGCCGCCTGCTCGACGACGAGCAATGGGACGAGTGGCTCGCCTGCTATCACCCGGACGCGTCGTTCTGGATGCCGTCGTGGGACGACGAGGACAAGCTCGTCACCGATCCGCAGCGCGAGATCTCGCTGATCTACTACCCGAACCGCCAGGGCCTCGAAGACCGCGTGTTCCGCATCAAGACCGAGCGTTCGAGCGCGACGATGCCCGACACGCGCACGAGCCACAACCTGGCCAACGTCGAAGTGGAGAGCGCGGACAACGGCGTGTACACGGTGCGCTTCAACTGGCACACGCTGAGCCATCGCTACAAGACGAACTACAGCTACTTCGGCATGTCGCGCTACGTGATCGACTTCAACGGCGCGCAGCCGCAAATCCTGAGCAAGTACGTCGTGCTGAAGAACGACTACATCAATCAGGTCATCGACATCTACCACATCTAGCCGGTGCGGTTGCAGGAGACAGGTCATGGAACACACTATTGCCCTTCAGTTCGAAGACGGCGTCACGCGCTTCATCAGCTGCCGTGAGAACGAAACGCTGTCGGATGCCGCTTACCGGCAGAAGATCAACATTCCGCTCGATTGCCGTGAAGGCGCGTGCGGCACCTGTCGGGGGCTGTGCGAATCGGGTGCGTACGACATGCCCGAGTCGAGCTACGTCGAAGATGCGTTGACCCCAGAGGAAGCGAGCCAGGGCTATATCCTCGCGTGCCAGACGCGGCCGCGCTCGGATCTGGTGATTCGCGTGCAGGCGTCGTCGGCGGCGTGCAAGACTGGGGTGTCGCGTTTCGAAGGCACGCTCGCGGCGGTCGAACGGCTGTCGGATTCGACGATCCATTTCTCGATCGATATCGACGACGCGAGCGCGCCGAGCTTTCTCGCGGGTCAATACGTGAACGTCGAGATTCCGGGCGCGAGCGGCGAGAGCCGGTCGTATTCGTTCAGCTCGGCGCCGGGCGCGACGCGCGCGGCGTTCGTCGTGCGCAACGTGCCGGACGGCAAGATGAGCGGCTTTCTGAGCAACGATGCGCAGCCTGGTCAGCGGATCGGCTTCACGGGTCCGTATGGCAGCTTCTATCTGCGCGATCCGCAGCGTCCGGTGCTGTTCCTCGCGGGCGGCACCGGCATCGCACCGTTTCTGTCGATGCTCGACGTGCTGAAGGCGAGCGGCAACCTGCAGCCGGTGCGCCTCGTGTACGGCGTGACCAACGACATCGATCTGGTCGCGCTCGAACAGATCGAAGAGGCGCAGCGCTCGCTGCCGAATTTCAGCTATCGCACCTGTGTCGGCGATTCCTCGAGCAGCCACGAGCGCAAGGGCTACGTGACCGCGCATGTGGATAGTGAATGGCTGAACGACGGCGACGTCGATGTCTACCTATGCGGCCCGGTCGCGATGGTCGAAGCGGTGCAGGGCTGGCTGCGCGACAGCAGCGTCGAGCCCGTGAACTTCTACTACGAAAAATTCTCGGCGAGCAACGTAGCATGACTTCGACCTTTACCGATCGCTTCAAGGGCAAGGTGCTCGTCGTGACCGGCGCGGGCCAGGGCATCGGCCGTGGCGTCGCGTTGCGCGCGGCGCGCGAGGGCGCGGCTTTGGTGCTGGTCGACCGTTCGCCGATCGTGCACGAGGTGGCCGAAGAGGTCACGTGCGCAGGCGGCGAAGCGCGCGCGTTCATCGCCGACCTCGAAACCTATGCGGGCGCGGCCGCGATGACGGCCTTCGCGATCGAGGCGTTCGGCCGCATCGACGCGCTCGTCAACAACGTCGGCGGCACGATCTGGGCGAAGCCGTACGAGGAATATGAAGCAGACCAGATCGAGGCCGAGGTGCGGCGTTCGCTGTTCCCGACGCTATGGTGCTGCCACGCGGTGTTGCCCGCGATGCTGAAGCGCGCGAGCGGCGCGATCGTCAATGTGTCGTCGATTGCGACGCGCAGTATCTATCGCGTGCCGTATGCGGCCTCGAAGGGCGGCGTCAACGCGCTGACCGCGAGCCTCGCGTTCGAGCATGCCGAACACGGCATCCGCATCAACGCGGTCGCGACCGGCGGCACCGAAGCGCCGCCGCGCCGCGTGCCGCGCAATACGGCACCGCAAAGCGAGCTGGAAGCGACGTGGTATCAGGGCATCGTCGATCAGACGATCGCGTCGAGCCTGATGCATCGCTACGGCACGATCGACGAACAGGTCGGCGCGATCCTGTTCCTCGCTTCCGATGAAGCGTCGTATATCACCGGCACCGTGCTGCCGGTCGGCGGCGGCGATCAGGGCTAGCGAGCGGCTGCAGCTGAACAATGCCGACAGGCCGCGCGGCGATCGTCCTTCATACTATTGGCCCGGAATGACTCCGCGCTCTGACGGTGACTTGCGGCGACCAGCGGCAACCTGCGCCGCGAGGCGCGCGTCACCGACAGCGGGCCGCCCTGACCCACATCGACGATGAATCCCACCCCTAGCCAGGCGCCGACCACGCGCGCCGTTGCGGCCGACTGGTCCGTGTCCGCCGTCGTGGCCGGCTTTCTGGCCGTGCTGATTTCGTACGCGGGCCCGCTCGTGATCTTCTTCCAGGCGGCGCAAGCGGCCCACATGCCCAACGAGATGGTCGCGTCGTGGGTATGGGGCATCTCGATCGGCGCGGCCGTCTCCGGCATCTTCGCGAGCTGGAAGCTGAAAGTGCCGGTCGTGACCGCGTGGTCGGCGCCCGGCACCGCGCTGCTGCTCGGACTGTTTCCCGCGTTGACGCTGCATCAGGCGGTGGGCGCGTATCTGACCGCCGCCGTGATCATTCTGCTGATCGGTATCTCGGGCTATTTCGACCGCATGGTGCGCAGCATTCCGAAGGGCATCGCCTGCGGGATGATGGCCGGCATTCTGCTGCAGTTCGGCACGCATGCGTTCAAGGCGGCGGCGTCGATGCCTGCATTGGCGTTCGGCATGATCGGCGCGTACCTCGTGTTCAGGCGCCTGCTGCCGCGCTATTGCATCGTGCTGGTGCTGTTGACGGGCACGGTGCTCGCCATCGCGCTCGGCGCCGCGCACCTGGGCGCGCTGCCGCTGCAAGTCACGCGGCCGATCTTCATCAAACCCGAATGGACGCTGAGTTCGACGCTGAGTCTTGCGTTGCCGCTCGTGGTCGTCAGTCTGACCGGGCAGTTTCTGCCGGGGATGGCGATTCTGCGCGTGTCCGGCTATCACACGCCGGCCCGGCCGATCATCACCGCGACGAGCATCGCGTCGATCGGCGTGGCGTTTTTCGGTGGCATCACGATCGTGATCGCCGCGATCACGGCGGCGTTGTGCACGGGCAAGGATGCGCACGACGACCCGGACAAGCGCTATATCGCGGGCATTGCGAACGGCGTGTTCTATCTGATCGGCGGCACGTTCGCCGGCGCGATCGTCGCGCTGTTCACGATGCTGCCGCAGGAGTTCGTCGCGATTCTGGCGGGCCTCGCGTTGATCGGTGCGATCACGTCGAACGTGATGGGCGCGATCCAGGACGAAGACCATCGCGAGGCCTCCGTCATCACGTTTCTCGCGACCGCATCCGGTGTGACGTTCCTCGGGCTCGGCTCCGCGTTCTGGGGCATCGTGATCGGCTCGTTCGCGTACCTCGTGCTGAACAAGGTGCGGCGCGAGACGCCTGCAAACCGATGACTCAGGGCCGCGCCCCGAGCGCCTGATAGAGCGCGGCGGTATCGGCATAACGCTGCGCGGCGGCTTTGGTGCGATCGAGTCCGGTCTGCAATTCCTGGCGCTGCGTATCGAGCAGGGTTAGTTGACTGATGCCGCCCGCGGCATACCGCTGGCTGGCGATCCCTGCGCTGTGTTGCGCGCTGCGCTGCGCAGCGTCGAGCGCCTGCAATGCAATCGCGTCCTGATCGAGCGCGCGCAGCGCGTCGGCGACCTGTTGCAGTCCCTGCAGCACGGTTTGCTTGTAGACGGCGAGCGCCGCTTGCCAGGCCGCCTCCGACGAGCGCTTGCGCGCCAGCAGTTCACCGCCGTGGAACAGCGGCTGCGTGAGACCCGCACCAAAATTCCACACGTTGAAGCCCGTCAGCAGATCGGACACGTTGACGCGTTCGGTCGCCGCGCTGCCCGACAGCGTGATGCGCGGATACAGGTTCGCGGTCGCGACGCCGATGTTCGCGCTCGCCTGATGCAACAGCGCCTCGGACGCGCGAATGTCGGGCCGCTGCCGCGCGAGCGTCGACGGCAAGGTCAGTGGCAGATCGGCCGGCAGCACTAGCGTGTCGAGGTCGAGCGCGGCGAGGTCGTGGGTGGTGGCCAATTCCGCCGGCGCGCGTCCCAGATAGATCGCGAGTTGATGATCGGTCTGCGCAAGCTGCGTGCGCAATGGCGGTAACGTCGCGCGGGTTTGCTGCACGAGCGTGCGCTGGCTCAGCAGATCGACCTCGGAGATGCCGCCCGCACCATAGCGGCGTTCGGCGATATCGAGTTGCTGCATCTGGTTGGCGAGCAGCGCTTCGGTGAGGGCGATCTGCCGCGCAAGCGACGCGCGCCGGATCGCCGCCGTCACGACGTTGCCCGCGACCGTCAAACGCGCGGCCTCGAGTTCGTATTGCTGATAGTCGACCTGCGCGGCCACTGCTTCGAGCGCGCGGCGATTCGCGCCGAACAGATCGAGCGTGTACGACACCGTGACCTGTGCGCTGTACAGCGTGAACGGCGCAAACGCGCGGCCCTGCGTCAGCTGACCGAAGCCGAGCGCCTCGGGATCGATCTTCTCGCGCGTGGTCGACAGGTTCGCATCGACTTGCGGCCATAGCGTGCCGCCCGCCTGCGCGCGATAGTCCTGCTGCGCTGCGTCGAGTTTCGCGCGGGCTTGCGCGAGAGTCGGGCTGTCGTCGAGCGCCTGTTGCACGAGTGCGTCCAGCGCCGGCGAGCCGAAAGCGCGCCACCAGCCGTCGCCGGGCACCTCGGTCGGCACGAAGTGTTGCGCGGCGCCGCCGGGACCATCGGCCCCGACGGTGCTCGCCGCAAGCGGCGCGGCGGTATAGCTCGACACGCTGGTCACGTCGGGTCGATGGAAATCCGGACCGACGCTGCACGCGCACAATGCCGCGCTTGCGCAGAAGGCGGCCAGCCGGCGCATGGCGGAACGCTGGAACCAACAAGCCGCGCGATGAAAAACCACGTCACGAAAGCCAGGAGCGGAACACATTGCAGGCCTTCCTCAATCGAGCGTGCGCCGATAGAACTTCACGGCGATACCCATTACGACGAACAGAAAGATCAGCAGCGGCCATACATGCGGCCACATGTCGGCCCAACCGACGCCCTTGAGCAGAATGCCGCGCACGAGCCGGTTGAAGTAGGTGAGCGGCAACAGGTTGCCGATGTACTGCGCCCACTTCGGCATGCCCGCGAACGGAAACATGAAACCCGACAGCAGGATGTTGGGCAGAAAATAGAACATCGTCAGTTGCATGGCCTGCAACTGGTTCTGCGCGAGCGACGACAGCGTAATGCCGATCGTCAGATTGGCCGCGACGAACAATAGAGCGGACAGATACAGCGCGATCAGACTGCCTTCGAACGGCACGTTGAACACGAAGCGCGCCGCCGCGAGAATGATGCTGACCTGCACCAGGCCGATCGCCACGTAAGGCACGATCTTGCCGGTCATCACTTCGAGCGGCAGTACCGGCGTGGCGAGCAGATTTTCCATCGTGCCGCGCTCGCGTTCACGCGTGATCGCGAGGCCCGTCATCATCACCATCGTCATCGTCAGGATCACGCCCATCAGGCCGGGCACCACGTTGTACTGGGTCAGGCTTTCGGGGTTGTAGAGCCGGTGCAATTGAACGTCGAAAGCGGCCGGGCCGACCGCGAGCGTCGACAGCGGACCCCTGAGGTCCTTCTGCAACACCGACTGCGCGATCGACGGCAGCGCGCCGAGCGCGG
The DNA here is from genome assembly GCF_050434085.1 of Paraburkholderia sp. UCT70. Taxonomy (NCBI): domain Bacteria; kingdom Pseudomonadati; phylum Pseudomonadota; class Betaproteobacteria; order Burkholderiales; family Burkholderiaceae; genus Paraburkholderia; species Paraburkholderia sp. UCT70. Next base: position 233,012 of record NZ_JBNPVZ010000003.1, read on the forward strand.
TACCCACCGCGGTGGGGTCCGTCGCGTCGGCTTCGACGAGCAGCGATGGCCGCGCACCCTTGGCCAGATCGCGCGTGAAACCGACGGGGATATTCAGCACGAACAGCACCTTGCCCTGCGCGAGCGCGCGGCGACCGGATTCTTCGTCGGGCAGCGTCGATACGATGTCGAAGTAATCGGAGTTGCGCATCGCCATCAGGAAACTGCGCGTGAACTCGCTGTGATCGGCGGCGATGACGGCGGTCGGCAGATGCTTGGGGTCGGTATTGATCGCGAAGCCGAACAGCGCCATCTGCATGATCGGCAGCACGATCATCATCGCAAACGTGATGCGGTCGCGCTTCAGTTGCAAAAACTCCTTGCGCACGACGCTCCACCAACGCATCAGCGAAAAGCGTGGAAGTCGGCGCGCGGAATTCACGATGCTTTGCCCGAAGGGGTGGCGTAATTGTCGGTCGAGCGGTTCATCATGAAGATGAACACATCCTCGAGGCCGGTTTCCTGTCTTTCGATCCGCAACGCTGGGTCCGAATGAGCCAGCTGGTCGATCGTGGCGTGGAGTTCGGGCGTGTCCGGACCGCTCACGTGCAGCGACGAACCGAACGCCACCGTCTGCTCGACGCCGGGCGAGCGGCGCAGCCGGTCGCCGAGCTCGACGAGATTCTGGCCGCACACGGCCCACGTCACGAGCCCTTGCGAATCGATGACCTGTTTCGACGTGCCCTGCGCGAGCAGCTTGCCGTAGGCGATATAAGCGAGCTTGTGGCAGCGTTCCGCTTCGTCCATATAGTGCGTGCTGACGAGCACCGAGATGCCGCGCGCCGCGAGGCGATGCAACTCTTCCCAGAAGTCGCGGCGCGCGCTCGGGTCGACACCTGCGGTCGGTTCGTCGAGCAGCAGCAGTTCCGGCTCATGGAGCATGCACGCGGCCAGCGCGAGACGCTGCTTCCATCCGCCCGACAGTGCGCCGGCCAACTGCTTCGCACGGCTTTGAAGGCCAAGCTGTTCGAGCGCGCGATCGACCGCCTCGCGGCGGTTCTTCATTTCGTAGATGCGCGCAACGAAGTCGAGGTTTTCGCGGATCGTCAGATCATCCCAATAGGAGAAGCGCTGCGTCATATAACCGGTGCGCCGCTTGATCTGCGCGCTGTCCCGCACGATGTCGTAGCCGAGACACGTGCCGCTGCCGGAGTCGGGCGTCAGCAGTCCGCACATCATGCGGATGCAGGTGGTCTTGCCACTGCCGTTGGGGCCGAGAAAGCCGAAAATCTCACCGCGCTGCACGCGCATCGTGACATCGTTGACCACGTGCTTGGTGCCGAAATGCTTGTTCAGCCCCTGCACGTCGATCGCGTACACGGGGTCGCTGGCATTGCCGGGGGGCGCGGGCGCACTCATTGCAGCGTGACCGTGACGGGCTGGCCGGGCCGCAGCTTCGGCGCATCGGCGGTCTGAGGTCGGGCTTCGACCATGAACACGAGTTTCGCGCGGCTTTCGTTGCTGAAGATCACCGGCGGCGTGAACTCCGCCTGGTCCGAAATGAAGCTGAGCACGGCCGGCACATCGGCCGCGCAACCGTCGCAATGAATCGATACGCGACGGCCCGGCGCGAGCGAACCGACCACTCCCTGGGGCACGAAAAAGCGCACCTTGACGTTCTCCGGCGGCAGCATGCGCACGACGGGGCTGCCGGCCGGCACCCATTCGCCGCTGCGATAGATCGTGTCGAACACGAGGCCGGCGTGCGGCGCGTGCACGCTTTTCTGATCGAGCTTCCATTGGGCCTGGCCGAGCTGGGCCTGCGCCGCGTCGACCTGCGCCTGCTGCGCGCGGATCTGTTCGATCCGCCCAGGCAGACGCGCGACGGCCAGCTGGCTTTGCAACTCACGCACGCGCGCGGCGCTCGACAACGCGGTCGCGCGCGAGTCGTCGAGCTGGCTTTGCGCGATGCCGCCCGCGCCGAATTGCTGTTGGTCGCGGCGGAACTGCGTCGCGGCGCGCGTCGCATCGGCTTCGGCCTGCACGAGTTGCGCGCGCGTCACATCGACTTCCGGCGGACGCTTGCCGGTTCCAAGGTCGGCAAGCTGGGCACGGGCCGAGCGCAGTTGCTCGCCCGCCTGCGCGACGGCGTCGGTTTCGTTCTGCGCTTCGAGCGCGAAGAGCGGCGTGTTCTGCGCGACGGTCTGCCCGCGCGAGACCGCGAGCTCGGTCAACTGTCCCGCCTGCGAAGACGCGAGGTACAGGAACTCGCCTTCCACATAGCCTTGCCACGTGTTCGCTGGTGGTCGCGAACAGCTTGCGCACGCGATGCACAGAGCGAGCAACGCGGCACGTCGGGATGAGCTGGCGAACACGATCATGACGGCTTTCCCTTCGCGCGGCGTGCGGTGGACGTCGCCCCGGTTCCGGCCTTGGCGTTGGTCTCGACCGCCGTGGTTGCGCTCATACCCTGCGCGAGCAGCGCGACGACATGGCGTTCGAGCGTCGCGCGATCGAACGAGGTGTGCGGATTCAGGCGCTGCCAGATCCTCGCGGTTGCCTGCGGCAGCATCACCAGAGCGAGCACCGAGTTGAACAGCAGCAACGGTTCGAGCTGAGCGTTCAACTGACCCGACGCGCAGCCACGCGCGATGTTCTGACCGAACGCGGCGAGCTTTTGCACGGGGATGCGCGCAAACGCGCGCTCGCGCAGCAAACCGCCTTCGTTGACGATCTCGCGCAGCCAGAGTGAAGGCAGCCACGGCATGGTTTCAGTGACATCGAACATGCGCTTGACGATGCCTTGCGTCAGCGCGAGCGGTTCGTCGTGTTCGGGATCGACCGGGTCCCAGATCGCGCCGAACGCGGCGACGAGCCTTTCCTCGAACAACGCGTCGAGCAGCTTTTCGCGCGTCTGGAACCAGTAATGCACCATCGCGGACGTCACGCCGCTCGCCGCCGCGATCTGCGCAACCGTCGTGTTGGCGATACCGCGCTCGGCGAACAGCGCCACCGCGACATCGAGCAGATGTTCGCGTGCGTCGAAGTCCTGCGGATGAGGACGGCGACCCATTCGGGAACGGGCGGGTTGCTGCACGGACACTGGACTAATTGATGAGTTAGTTAGTTTTAACTCATTGATACTAGGATATTTTCCGGTATGGCGAAGGAGGGGAAACCCTGGCGGCGGGCGGCCTTTGTTCTCTGGATAGACGCTGATCTTTCAGCGCTTGCGGTTCGTCCATACGCTGGCCGAAAGCTTAACGATTACTGTCCATTTTCCCGTTAATTGGCATTCTCAATTTTCGCAGCGTATTAACTCTTCTGAAATGATCCTGGCCTGTAAGACGCGGTAAGAGAATGGCTACTTGCTTGGTGCGTTCTCACACACAGTCGTCGAAAATGACTTCATAAAATTCCCGACGAATTGACCACCATCATGCATGTACTCGACGTCGTGAGTCGTGCACCAGAAACGGGCCTCGATATGAAGCGCTGCAGGGTATTGGTAGTCAACGATTATGCGTCGATGGGCGGCGCGGAAGTTGTTTATCAACAATCGGCAGACCTTCTGAGTCGATTGCCCGGGGTCGAAGTTGAACGCTTCGACGACACCCGCTTTCCGGTTGGAACCACCAAGTGGTCCAGGTCCTGGAATATCGCGGCCGCGCGTGCGCTCGAAGAGACCATTGTCGGTTTCCGTCCGCATCGAGTGATGGTGCACAACTACCATAACGCGCTATCGAATTCGATACTGAGCGTTATCGCGCGTCAAAAGCGAAAGCTCGGTTTTCGCGCATATCACACGAGCCACGACTATCATCTCGTCTATTACAACCCGGCACTGCAATACTTCGATAAGAGGCGCCCGGTGATTCTGCCGCTGGAGATGTTGGGCACGCGCGCAGCGCTGACCCATCGGTCGACGACGAAAGGCCTTGTGCACGACCTGATGACGAAGTGTTACTGGCACGCAGTACGCGAGGCATTCCCTCCCACGGAGATCTTCGAGACGATCGTATGTCCAAGCGCTTTCATGGAAGAAGCGCTGCATCGCAGTGGCATCACGAATACGAGGGTCGTTTTTAATCCCTCTTCAGTACCGGTCGCGCTTCAGCCTTCGAGCGCTGCTGGCAGGCAGAGATTCAAGATTGCCTTTGTCGGCAGGATTTCACAGGAAAAAGGACTCGCGGAATTTATCGAACTCGCAGAGAGTGTGAACTTTCATCGCATCGACGTAATAGGCGTTTACGGGGACGGTCCGGATCGTCGTGCCATGGAGCGGCGCTTCACGTCGCTTATCGAGCGCGGCAAAGTGGTTTTTTTCGGCAGATTGCCGCAAGAAGAATTGTTTCCGCAGATGCGGCGATTTGCCGACGCGGTCGTCGTGCCATCGTTGGGAGCCGAAAATGCGCCGCTCGTCATTATCGAGGCCGCCATGCTCGGCTTGCCTGCCCTCGTCCACGACGGCGGCAGCATGGCGTCGACTGGCGACGCGGTGGGCAACAAGATCAAATTTCGGTCGCAGCCGGAGAGCCTCAAGCTGGCACTGGATCGACTGGCGATGCATCTGGCGGACAAGGGCAGAAGGTATTCGCTCGCGGAGTATCTGCCAGAGCACTACCAGCAGCGGCTCGCGGAAATCATGGAACTCGGCGAGCAGGCCGGCACGGCGCCTTCGAGGCGGACCGACGAGGCGGTCTGCTGACGCGCTGCGCCGGACTCGGTGAGCAGCACCTTCTGTCGTTTGACGGCTTCGCTGAATAAGCCCTTGACTGAATATTCGATCTGGCGTGCCCATTCGCAGACTGTCACTAACGCTCAATGCGCTATCGCGACCAGCTTCGCTTTCGCCGTTCCGACTGACGTCAAGCTGACAATGGACGGCAGCTGGCATCCCCGCGCGAAGCGCATTTTCGCCGGAAATTTCTATACTTTCTCTAGCGCACACCTGGCACGATCCAGCCCGTACGACCCAAACGAATTCACGTCAACGAAACGAAAGAATCGAAGCGAACCCGCGGCGCGGCCCTCACGGCTCACGCGCGATTCGTATGAGGAGGCAGACATGGCACATTCCGCATCCGCCGCGCCGGCGAAGGAAGGCCACGGCGAAGCGTCGCCGGCGCTGCCAGCGCTCGCGCTGGCAGCGCTTGGCGTGGTCTACGGTGACATCGGCACGAGCCCGCTCTATACGCTCGCCACCGTGTTCGATCCCAGCAACGGTCTCACGCTCAATGCTTTCAATATCGTCGGCATCGTCTCGCTGATCTTCTGGTCGCTGATGATCGTCGTTTCGCTCAAGTACGTCGTCCTGATCCTGCGGGCGAATAATCATGGCGAAGGCGGCATCATGGCGCTGCTCGCGCTCGCGGCGTCGTCGATCGCGTCGCGGCCGCGTTTGCGTCGCGGCCTCCTCGTGGTGGGCGTCATGGGCGCGGCGCTGTTCTTCGGCGATAGCGTGATCACGCCGGCCATTTCCGTGCTGAGCGCCGTGGAAGGGCTCGAAGTCGTCGAGCCCGCACTCAAGACCTATGTGATTCCAGTGACGCTCGCCGCGCTCATCATTCTGTTCGTCACGCAAAAGCACGGCACGGGCGGCATCGGCGCCGTGTTCGGGCCCGTGATGGTGCTCTGGTTCGTCGTGATCGGCGTGGCCGGCGTCGCGAACATCATGTCCGCGCCGGTCGTGCTGTATGCGCTCAATCCGCTGGAAGGGCTGGGCTTCGTCATGCATCACCGCTGGCTCGCGTTCGTCGCGCTCGGCGCCGTGGTGCTCTCGCTGACGGGCGCCGAGGCGCTCTACGCCGACATGGGCCATTTCGGCAAGCGACCCATCCGCCTTACCTGGTTCGGCGTCGTTTTTCCCGCGCTCGCGCTCAACTATCTGGGCCAGGGCGCGCTGCTGCTGGCGAACCCCGGCGCGGTGCAAAACCCGTTCTACCGGCTCTTTCCGCAATGGGCCATCGTGCCGATGATCGTGCTCGCGACAATCGCCACGGTGATCGCATCGCAGGCCGTTATTTCGGGCACCTATTCGATGACGATGCAGGCGATGCAGTTGTCCTTCCTGCCGCGCATGAACATCGTGCATACGTCGGAACGCGAGATCGGGCAAATCTACGTGCCCGGCATCAACTGGATCCTGTTGATCGCCGTGGTTGCGGCGGTGTTGGGCTTCCGCTCGTCCACGGCGCTCGGGTCCGCATATGGGATCGCCGTGACCGGCACGATGCTCATCACCACGTTCCTGACGTTCTTCGTCGTGCATTACGCGTGGCGCTACAACTGGCTGCTGTGCCTGCTGTCCACCGCGTTCTTCTTCGTGATCGACGCGTTGTTCTTCTCGGCAAATCTGCTCAAGATCGTCGATGGCGGCTGGTTCCCGCTCGTGGTCGGCGCGATCGTGTTCACGGTGATGGCGACTTGGGGACGCGGCTGGGAAATGATGATGGCCGAAGCGCGCGTGCGGGCGGGAAAGACGCCGCTCAAGCCGTATCTGACTTCGCTGCTCGACACCTCGCCGACGCGCGTGGGCGGGACCGCGATCTTCCTGACGCCGAATGCCGAAGCGGTGCCGCACGCGCTCGTCAACAACTTGCGACACAACCGCGTGCTGCATGAGCGCACGGTTTTTCTGAGCGTGGTCACGAAGAGCGTGCCTTGGGTGGCCGACAGCGAGCGCGTGCGGATCGAGCCGCTGTGCGCGGGCTGCTGGCATGCAACGGTGAAGTACGGATTCAAGGACGAAGTGGACTTGCCGCGCACGCTGGCCGCCTACAAAACGCCGGAACTGACCTTCAACCTGGACGACACATCGTGGTTCCTGAGCCGCGCGGACGTCGTGCCCAAACGCGGCCACGGCATGGCGCTATGGCGCGAGCGGCTTTTCGCGGTGATGCTGCACAACGTGGGCAATATCGCGGCGTTCTTCAAACTACCGGCCAATCGCGTGATCGAAGTCGGCGCGCGCGTGGAGATCTAGAGCGCGCCGTTCAGCAAGCGTGGAGAAGCGGCCGGCCTGCTTCGATACTCCTCGGCCAATTCGGGCATCGAGTAGGAGTGGTCTCCTGTAAGTTCGTAAGTCTGGTTGGCGTGACCCGGCTGCGTGAGCACCGTAACCGCCGCGCCTGCGCAGTCACGCGAGGCGGAGGCGAATCGCCCTTGTCCCACGCTACCGTTGAGCGCCGCTTCGCAACGGCCCTCGGATACCTCGGGTTCGAAACTTGCTGCCCACGACCAACCCGTCGCTCGAATCGGCGCGCGCGTTTTGCTTCGCGGCAGGCCGGCATGGTCGGATGCCCGCGCCGCATCCAACGAGGAGACGTGTCATGGGCGACGAGACTCACCAGAATCATGGACACGACCGCCGCCGCTTTCTTGCGGGCGTGGCCGCGGTGGCCGGCAGCGTTGCGCTATCGGGTTGCGGAGGCGGCGGTGGATTGGGCGGAGACGACCAACCGGGCGGCGGGAGCGCCGGCGACCCCGCGTCCTCGATTACCGACATTCCATCGCCCAACGCCGCCGACCGCTACAGCCTGCCGCGCCCGGCGTTGCCCGCGCCGGCCAGTTCGGGCATCGACTTCATCGTGCTGGTCACGATGGAAAATCGTTCCTTCGACCATTTCCTCGGCTGGGTGCCGGGGGCCGAGGGCATGCCCGCGAACCAGCACTTCAAGGACGCGTTCGGCGCGACACAAACGCCGTTTTCCCTCGCGGCGAATGCCGCGTACGGCTATCAGGCGTGCGCCTACCAGGACCCCAATCACGGCTTCTCGGGGGCGCGCACGCAACTGGCATCGGGTGCGATGAATGGCTGGCTGCTCACGCCGGGCACGAGCCTGATCCCGGGCGACCTGCTGCCTATCGGTTACTACACCTCGGCCGATCTGCCATTCTTCAAAGCCGTGGCGAGCAGCTACACGATCGGCGATTTCTACTTCAGCGGCATCCTGACCAGCACGTTTCCCAATCGCCTCTACCTGCATAGCGGTGCGACGGACCGGCTCGATGACCGCACCGATACGTCCTCGCTCGCGACGATCTGGGACAAGCTGAGCGACGCGAATGTCGATTGCAACTACTACTACCACGACGTGCCGTTCACGGCGCTTTATGGCACGAAGTATCTCGGCATTTCGCGCCCATTCGCGGAGTTCCTGTTGAATGCGTCGACGGGGACGCTGCCGTCATTCTGCATGGTCGAGCCGTCTTTCACGGGCGAGCCCGAAGGAGTTTCCACCGACGATCATCCGCATGCGGACATCCGCGATGGCGAGGCGTTTCTCGGCCAGGTCTACGAGGCGCTGCGCACGAGCCCGACATGGAGCCGCACGCTGATGATCATCGTCTATGACGAATGGGGCGGGTTTCTGGAGCACGTGGTGCCGCCCACGAGGCCGATCAGCAATGACGAGTTCAAACTCGGCAACGACGGCAAGCTCGGTTTTCGCGTGCCGCTCGCGCTGCTTGGCCCGCGCGTGCGCGCAGGCTCGGTCACGCGCTATCCGTTCGACCCCAGCTCGATTCACGCACTGCTGCAATGGCGCTTTGGTCTGCAGCCGCTCGGCGTGCGCGGCAGCGATCCGGCGACGGTCAATCTCGCCTACGCGCTCGATTTCACCGACGCGCCGCGCACCGACGCCCCAAAGTTCACGATCGCCCAAGGGCCGTTCGCCGGCGCGTGCCTGGGGGCGATCGTGCCTGCGCCGTCCAGCTCGGTATCGGCGATCGATCAGTCGCAACAGCGCGCGATCAACCCGGCGGCGGACCCCTTCGCGGCACTGCGCGCGAAGGCAGCTTCATCAGGATTCCGGACCGGAGGCTAAGCTGGGTTTCCGCTTAAAATGAGCGGGCCGCAAGCCGGCGCCGGACCGGGCCGCGCTGGATTCTGAATGTCATCGCGCACGGCGGGATGCACGGCCTGATGAAGGCTCATGCCTTGAGCGCAGTTTGGTGAGGAACGCTTGCGCGCGACATCGTTTTGCGAAGCGGGTCCCGCACTTGCTGGCGAGACCGTCTCGAAGCCCCGCGGTAGCGTGCAGCATGTCATCGGCGCGCGCGGCGGGCCGCCTACGTCGACGTCACCGCGTCGTCCTCAACGGGTCCGCCGATGCCATTTCGTTACGATCTTCCCGTTTGGTGTTCCCGCGAGCGGCCATACCGCCGCGTTGTAGCCAACGTGGCCGCCGCGCTGGCGCTCGCCGCAAGCACCAGCGTCATTGCGCAATCCGCGCCGACGGTCGCCCAGACCCAGCCGGCCGTGCCGGCCGTTACGCTGCCCGCATCGGCCGCCGCCGCGAATCCCGCCAGCAGCGCCGCGGACCGGCACGTCGAAAACACGGATCACGCGCAGCCGTCGCCGGTCGTGCCGACGCCGCCGTCCGAGCTGTACGGCGAGCTGTATCGCGACGTCGAACTCGCGCATCTTTACCCGGACAGCAAGACGTTTGCCGATATGTCGCCAGGCGAGCCGCCGGCCCAGGTCATCGCCGACTACGACAGCCAGCGTGCTCAGCCGCGCTTCGACCTGAAACAATTTGTCGAACAGCGCTTCACGCTGCCCCCGCGCGCGCCGAAGCGCTACGCGTCCGATCCTGACGAGAGCGTCACCGCGCACATCGATACGCTGTGGAACGTGCTGCGTCGCGAACCGGATGCGAGCGCGAGCCCGTACTCGTCGCTGTTGCCGCTGCCGTCGCCGTACATCGTGCCGGGCGACCGCTTCGACGAGATCTACTACTGGGATTCGTACTTCATCCTGCTGGGGCTCGACGCGAGCGGCCAGCACGCGCTCGTCGACGACGAGCTGAACAATTTCTCGACGTTGATCGACCGCTATGGCCACATCCCCAACGGCAATCGCACGTATTACCTGAGCCGTTCGCAGCCGCCGTTCTTCGCGCAGATGGTGCAGCTCGTCGCGCGGAAGGAGGGCGATCAGGTCTACGCCCGCTATCTGCCCGAGCTGCGCCGTGAATACGCGTACTGGATGGCCGGCAGCGACCGTCTCGCGCCGGGCAACGCGGCGCACCATCTCGTGCGCCTCGCCGACGGCACGCTGCTCAATCGCTACTGGGACGAGCGCGCGGCGCCGCGCGACGAGTCGTACCGCGAGGATGTGATGACGGCGCAGCGGATGCCGCAACGCGATGCGCAGGATTTGTGGCGCAACCTGCGCGCGGGCGGCGAAACCGGCTGGGACTTCAGCTCGCGCTGGTTCGCCGACGGCAGGACGCTCGCGAGCATCGACGTGACCTCGCTAGTGCCAGTGGACCTGAACTGCCTGATGGTGGACCTCGAACGCACGCTCGCGAAAGCCTACCGTGTGACTGGCGATGCAGGCCGCGCCGAGAATTTCGAAGTACGTGCCCGGGTGCGCGCCGATGCGATCCGCCGGGTGCTGTGGGATCCGCAACTGCACGCTTTCGGCGACTACGACTTCGTGCACCGCACGCTCACGCACCGGCTTACTGCCGCGACGGTGTACCCACTTTACGCCGGCGTCGCGACACGCAACGACGCGCGCGAAGTGGCGCAGACGATCCGGCGCGATCTGCTGCGTCCGGGCGGTCTCGCGACGACGCGGACCAACACCGGCCAGCAGTGGGACGAACCGAACGGCTGGGCGCCGCTGCAGTACCTCGCGGTGATCGGGCTGCGCCGCTATAGCGAGCCGGAGCTCGCGCGCGATATCGCGACACGCTGGATCCGCACCGACGTCGCGTACTACCAGCGCACCGGCAAGCTGGTCGAGAAGTACGACGTCGACGCGAGCGGCAAGTCGGCGGGGGGCGGCGAGTATCCGCTGCAGGACGGCTTTGGCTGGACCAATGGCGTGCTGCGCGTGCTGATGCAGCTCTATCCGGATGCGGTGAGTTCGACGAAGCCGGCCGATCTGCCGGGCGGCGCGGTGGGGGTGTCGGATGCGGCGGCATCGGCGGCGGCCGCGCCGCAGACGTCGCACAGCACGTCGCCCGCGGGCCACTAGTTGCAAAGGAGGCGCGCAGCCAGGCCCGCGCGTTCCGAAGAGGTAGTAGCGATACCAGGATGATGGGTTGACTGCCTGGCGGCGGCGCAGCCCGTTACGATGCTTTGGATAGCTCGAACAGACCCTCGTCACCCTGGAAAGCCTCGAAGATGAATCGCAAGCTCGACGTACCATCGGCCGAACCGGTGCCGCCGCAGGCGCAGGCCACGGCGACAGCCAAGGTCGCCCCGCCGGCCGGCGATGAAGCCGCCGCGCATTGGCAGCGCAATCTGTGCGTGTGCGTGTTCGGCTCGTTCACGACCATCGTCGCGATGACGCTGCTGCTGCCGTTCCTGCCGCTCTATGTCGAGCAGCTCGGCGTAAAGGATCATGCGGCGATCGTGCAGTGGTCCGGCGCCGCGTTCGGCGCGACCTTCTTCAGCGCCGCGCTCGTCGCGCCCCTGTGGGGCAAGCTTGCGGACCTCTACGGCCGCAAGCTGATGCTGATCCGCTCGAGCCTCGGCATGGCGGTCGCGATGTCGCTGATCGGCATGGCGCACTCGGCGTGGCAGCTGGTCGCGTTGCGGCTGCTCGCCGGGTTGCTTGGCGGCTATGCGTCGGGCTCGATGATCCTCGTCGCGACGCAGACGCCGAAGGCGCGTTCGGGCTCGGCGCTCGGCGTGCTGTCGTCGGGGATCATGGCGGGCAATCTGGTCGGCCCGCTGATCGGCGGCTTCCTGCCGCCGTTGATCGGCATCCGCGCGACCTTCTGGGCCTCGGGCGCGGCGATCCTCGTCGCCTTTCTCGCGACGGCGTTTCTGATTCGCGAAATGCCGGTTAGCAAGCGCGCCGACAGCGCGCCGAAGCAGGGCGCGTGGGCCTCGGTTGACGACAAGGGGCCGGCCATCGCGATGCTTGCCACGGGTCTGCTGCTGATGGTCGCGAATATGTCGATCGAGCCGATCATCACCGTCTACGTCGCCCAGCTCACGAAGCCTCAAAGCGTGACGATGATCGCGGGCTTCGTGATGTCGGGCGCGGCGCTCGGCAGCGTGATCTCGTCGTCGCGTCTCGGCAAGTTCGCCGATCGCGCCGGGCACTGGAATGTGATCGTCGGCTGCCTCGCCGTATCGGCGGTGTTGCTCGTTCCGCAGGCGTTCGTCACCGCGAGCTGGCAGCTGATCGTGCTGCGTTTCCTGATGGGGATGGCACTGGGCGGGCTGTTGCCGTGCATCGCGAGCGTGATCCGCCATAACGTGCCGGCGAGCGTGACGGGCGCGATCCTTGGATACTCGGTGTCGTCGCAATACGCGGGGCAGGTGGCTGGCCCGTTGCTGGGCGGTTTCGTCGGCGGACACGTCGGCATGCGCGCGGTGTTTCTTGGCACCAGCATGCTGATGGCGCTCGGCGCGCTCGCGAACTGGCGCGTGAAGTCGGGCAGGGCACGGGCAGCGTTGGCGCGCTGATACAAGGCACCTCGACGGTCAACGCGTTTGCCATTCCGGCGCAAACACCTTTCCCCCTGGGCGACCGGCACGAGTACATCGGGATGGGGCTGGAAATATCCGGGCCGTCTCGGCGACAGTCCCGTGATCGGCGCGGGTTCCTATGCCGATAGCCGTTACGGCGCCAGCGCCTGCACGGGTGCCGGAGAGATGACGATCCGCGCCGGCACGGCGCGCGCGGTGGTGCTCTACATGAAAATGGGGATGAGCGTCGAGCGCGCGGTCAGCGAAGCGGTCGACGATATGCGCGCGCTCAAGGGTGGCTTGATCAGCCGCGTGACGATCCATGCGATCGATGCCGCGGGCAATCACCGCGTGGTGGCGGTCAATGGCTTGCCGGGCAATCACTACTGGGTGTGGACGCCAGTCATGGCGCAGCCGGAGCGCCGTGCTTGCGAGCTGATCCAGATCTCGGAGGGTGAGCCGCAGAGCAAGCGGATTGCGATGCAGGTTTATACCGACGTGTGAGGGTGACGCGCACTGATGAATCAGCGGTATTCCCGCCGCGACACCTAAGACGTCCGCTGCCCCCCCGCAATCACCCGCTCCAACGACAGCTTCAAGTGACGCTGCATCGCCGCCTGCGCCTGAATCGCATCATGCGCCTCCAGCGCTTCCAGAATTACAAGATGTTCGTCGGGCACGGCGCCCCACGTCGTCTCGTTTTCGAAGTGGCCGCGCAGCTTTTCCGACAGCGGACTATGCCGCGCATCGAATAGCGAGCTGACGGTGCGCACCAGCACTTCGTTGCCGGACATTTGCGCGATCGCGAGATGGAACGCGCGATCGGACGCGACCGGAATTCTGCCGGCCTTTACTTCGCGCTCCATCTCGTTGTAAATGGCGCGCAGCATCTTCAGGTCTTTCGGTTTGCAGAACGGTGCGACGCTCGCGATGATCGAGCCTTCGATCAGGCAGCGCGCGCCGAGGATGTCGAGCAGGCTATCGCCGAGTTCGGCCTGCGACAGCGACGCATCACTTTGCGCGGACGGCGTCGCGCACAGATAGACGCCCGAGCCCATGCGAATCTCGACGAGCCCTTCCAGTTCCAGCGCGACCAGCGCCTCGCGCACCGACGGCCGCGACACGCCGAGCGTCTCCGCCAGCGCGCGCTCGGACGGCAGCCGGCCGTTCGGCGCGAACTTCGGCTGAGCGATCAGATCGCGCAATTTTTCCGCGATCTGAAGATAAAGGCGGCGAGTGTCGGCAGGTCTGGTGGTCACGAAACGATTCCCGGCGATGTAGCTTGTGCAAGCCCCATAAGGCGAGCGCCGATTGTAGATCGAAGCGCCCGGCGCGCAAATCGTGCCCGCTCGGGCGGCGCGGCGACAGTGTTCGGGGTTTCCCCAACTCCGTGCGAATTGGCTTGACCAGTATCGCACGCGCCGTTATTTTTGCAAATTGGTAAGGCCAGATCGACGCCACGGAGACGCCAGCCGTGCAGCCCTGCTGGTCGCTCCGCATCCCGACACCCGATCAATTTCTCCATGACGACGAAGACTGTCATTTGCGAACAACCCGGCCAACTCGCGCTCGCCGAACGCGCGATGCCGGCGGTTCCTCGATCATCGCCTCGCCGACATCGCGCGCAATCACGAGCAAAAGAAAGAGCGGCGTTTCAAGCCGGTGATCGAACTCGCGCGCGAGCTTGGCGTGCGTGTCGAGCAACCGCGTCTGAACGCGGCGCTTGCCGCGTGCGCGCACGACGGCTAACGACGCGGGCCGCAAATCCGCAGTAGATCTGTAGCAGACCCCGGCAGCACACCGGCGGCCACGAGGCCGCATGGTTCATCCAAATAGAGTAGATGCCAGCCCAGGAGGAGACGGTTTCATGAAGAAGATGCGTTGGGTAGTGATTTTTCTGTGCTTTCTCGCGATCGCGGTGAACTACATCGATCGTGCGAATCTCGCGGTCGCCGCGCCGCAAATCGAAAAGGCGCTCGGCATCGGCCCCGCCGAGATGGGCTTCATCCTGAGCGGATTCTTCTGGACCTACGCGTTGATGCAGATGCCGTTCGGCTGGTTCGTCGATCGTGTCGGCGCGCGCATCGCGTTGCCACTCGCGGTCGGGTGGTGGTCGGTGTTTACCGCGGCCACCGCGGTCACGACCAGCGTCGCGGGCATGTTCGGCTGCCGCCTGTTGCTCGGCGTCGGCGAGGCGGGCGCGTATCCGTCCTGCACGAAGCTCGTCAGCCAATGGTTCGAGCCAAAGGAGCGCGCGATCGCGACCAGCATCTTCGATAGCGGCTCGCGGGTCGGCTCCGCGCTGTCGATTCCCGTGGTCGCGCTGATCATCGGCACGCTCGGCTGGAAGGCCGCTTTTGTCCTCACTGGCTTGCTCGGCGCGGTGTGGATCGTCGGCTGGTTCGTGATCTATCGGAATCCCGTGCAGGACGCGCTGGAGACCGCGCGCAACGCTGCGCCGGCGGCTCAAGCGAGAGGCGGCCAGGACAACGTGACCTGGGCATCGCTGTTTCGCCATCGCACGCTGTGGGGCATGATGCTCGGCTTCTTCTGCCTGAACTTCGTGATCTACTTCTTCATTACGTGGTTTCCGAGCTATCTCGTGCAGACGCGCGGCTTCTCGCTGAAATCGCTCGGCACGCTCGGCATGATTCCGGCGCTGATCGCGATTCCGGGCGGCTGGCTCGGCGGCTTTGTGTCCGACGCGCTGTTCCGGCGCGGCTGGAGCCTGACCGCTGCGCGCAAGACCTGCATGGTCGGCGGCATGCTGTTGTCGTCGGTGATCACGCTGTCGGCGTTCACGGAGAACACGTATCTGATGCTCGCGTTCTTCGGCATCGCCTATGGCAGCCTCGCGTTCGCCGCGGCGAGCATCTGGTCGTTGCCCTGCGACGTCGCGCCGACGCCGCGCCATGTCGCGTCGATCGGCGGCATCCAGAACTTCGCGTCGAATCTGGCGGGGATCGTGATCACGACGTTCACCGGCGTGATGGTCGCGATGACGAAGGGCTCATTCACGATTCCGCTCGTCGTGGCAGGTGGTTTCTTCTTCCTTGGCGCGTTCAGCTATCTGGTGATCGTGGGACGCATCGAGCCGCTGTCGCTGGAATCGGAAAGCCGCGAGCTGCCGAAGGGCGCGGGCTCCACGATCTGACGTATTCTGTTTCCAACGCATTCGAATAACCCTGCTATCGAGGCTTCTCATGTCGACTCAAGCTAGCGTCACGTCCGCGATCATCCGCCTGCATCCCGGCGACGACGTCATCATCGCGACCCGACAGTTGTTGCCGGGCACGCGCATCGAGGCGGAACAACTGGTCGTCGCCGGGCTGATTCCACCGGGGCACAAGATCGCGACGCGCAACATCGCGCAAGGCGAGCCGGTCAAGCGCTACAACCAGATCATCGGCGTCGCGCGTGAAGCGATCGCGCGCGGCCAGCATGTTCACACGCACAATCTCGGCATGTCCGAGTTCTCCCGCGAGCACGCGTTCGGCGTCGATGCGCAGCCGACTGTCTATGTCGACGAGCCCGCGCATTTCATGGGCATTCGTCGCGACGACGGCCGCATCGCGACGCGCAATTACATCGGCATTCTGACCAGTGTGAACTGCTCGGCGACGGTCGCGCGCGCGATCGCCGATCATTTCCGGCGCGACGTGCGTCCCGACGCGCTCGCCGACTATCCGAACGTCGACGGTGTGATCGCCTTGACGCACGGGCTCGGTTGCGGCATCGACATGCAGGGCGAGGGGATCGCGATCCTGCGCCGCACGCTTGCCGGTTACGCGGTGCATCCGAACTTCGCGTCGGTGCTGTTCGTCGGGCTAGGCTGCGAGACGAACCAGATCGCCGGCGTGCTCGCGGCGGGCGGGCTCGACGCCAATACGACGAAGCTGCGCAGCTTCACGATCCAGGACAGCGGCGGTACTCGCAAGACGATCGAACGCGGGATCGCGACGGTGCGCGAGATGCTCGCCGACGCGAACCGCGTGCGGCGCGTGCCGGTGCCGGCCTCGTATCTATGCGTCGGTCTGCAATGCGGCGGCTCGGACGGCTATTCGGGCATCTCCGCGAATCCGGCGCTCGGCGCCGCGGTCGATCGGCTGGTGCGGCATGGCGGCACCGCGATCCTGTCGGAAACGCCGGAAATCTACGGCGCCGAGCATCTGCTGACGCGGCGTGCGGTGAGCGCCGCGGTCGGCGACAAGCTGCTCGCGCGCATCGCATGGTGGCAGGACTATTGCGCGCGCAATGGCGGCGCGATGGACAACAACCCATCGGCGGGCAACAAGGTGGGCGGCCTGACGACGATCCTCGAAAAATCGCTCGGCGCGGTCGCGAAGGGCGGCACGACAAATCTGGTCGACGTCTACGAATACGCGCAGCCGATCGCCGCGAAGGGCTTCGTATTCATGGATTCGCCCGGCTACGATCCGGTGTCGGCGACGGGACAGGTCGCCTCGGGCGCGAACCTGATCTGCTTCACGACCGGGCGCGGCTCCGCCTATGGCTGCGCGCCGTCGCCGTCGTTGAAGCTGGCGACCAACACCGCGTTGTGGGAGCGCCAGCAGGACGACATCGATATCAATTGCGGCGGTGTGATCGACGGCAGCGCGAGCATCGACGAACTCGGCGAAGCGATCTTTCGCATGATGCTCGACTGCGCGTCCGGCACGCGCACGAAGAGCGAGCTGCACGGCTATGGGCAAAGCGAGTTCGTGCCGTGGCAGGTCGGCGTGGTGACCTGAGCGGGTGCATTGCAGCGACACAACCGAATAGCCGAATGGATCACGCATTGGAGGATGCAATTGGAACGCCGCCTTTATTCAGGCCGCGACGTGAAGCGCGCGCAGCGGCTCTGCCCGTCTGACGAACTGGAGATATCCGATGCAGCACGAACCGATCTCCGCGACCCGTGGTAACGAAGCCGTCGCCGCGCTGCGCGCGGCGCTCGGCGCGGACATCGTGAGCCTGCCGGCCGAATTTGGCGGGCGGCAGTTCACGGACTGGAGCGGCACGCCATCGACCGATCCGATCGCGCTGATCCGCCCGCGCACGACCGAAGAGGTCGCCACCGCGCTCAGGATCTGCCATCAATTCCGGCAGCCGGTCGTCACGCAAGGCGGCATGACCGGGCACGCGGGCGGTGCCTGCGTGCTTGGCGGGGAGGTCGCGCTGAGCGTCGAGCGGATGAACGGCGTCATCGACATCGATCCGGTCAGCGCGACGATGACCGTGTTCGCGGGCACACCGCTGCAGGTCGTGCAGGAAGCGGCCGATCACGCCGGCTTCATGTTCGCGCTCGACCTCGGCGCACGCGGCAGTTGCACGATCGGCGGCAACATCGCGACCAATGCGGGCGGCAATCGCGTGATCCGCTACGGGATGATGCGCGACCAGGTGCTCGACGTCGAAGCGGTGCTCGCCGACGGCAGCGTGATCGGCGGCGAGCGCAAGATGATCAAGAACAATACCGGCTACGACCTGCGCAACCTGCTGACGGGCAGCGAGGGCACGCTCGCGGTCATCACGCGCGCGGTGCTGCGCCTGCGGGCCAAGCCGCGCGCGATCTCGACCGCATGGTGCGGCATGCCGGACTACGCGGCGGTGACCACGCTGCTCGGCCGCGCGCAGGAGCGGCTGCCGGCCGGCGTGTCCGCGTTCGAGGTCATGTGGCCCAGCTATTGCGACTTCGTGCGGCAACGCCTGCCCGAGCTGCGTGTGCCGCTCGCGAGCGATCACGCCTACTACGTATTGCTCGAGACTTGCGGCGCGGACCCGGAACGGCAGTCGGCGGCTTTCGAGGAATTCCTCGCCGACATGTTGAACGCCGGCGTGATCGCCGACGCCGCCATCGCGCAATCGGACGCGGACGCCGCGGCGTTCTGGGCGATTCGCGACGCGCCAGCCGAATATCCGCGCCTGATCCCGGGACGCATCTCGTTCGACATCAGCTTCGCGGTCGCGCAGGCGGGCGACGCGGCGCAGCGTTGCGACGAGCGATTGCGCGCGCGCTGGCCGCAAGCGACGATCCTCGTCTATGGGCATCTCGGCGACGGCAATCTGCACGTAGTGGTGCAAGAACCTGGCTGGATCGACGAGGCCATCGACGACGTCAAGCGCGTCGTCTATGAACTGACGGGGGAAATGGGCGGTTCGGTATCGGCCGAGCATGGGATCGGCGAGGAGAAGCTGGGCGTGCTCGGCCTGTCACGCTCGCCGGCCGAACTCGCCGCGATGAAGGCGATCAAGCTCGCGCTCGATCCGCACAATATCCTGAACCCGGGCAAGGTGATCGCGATGTAGTGTGCGCGGCGCGAATCTGCGTGCGCAGCCACGGCGCTTTCAGCCGCTCGGGAACGCGCTTCTCCGACGTGACATCCAATCCCGTATCCGCAACGGAGTATGGGCGATGTCATGTGAAACTCATCCACACAGTGCTGGCGGCGGCGCTCGCGTTAGCGAGCATCGCGTCTAATGCGCAAGGCTCCGGGCCGAGCGATCCGCAGATTGCCGCGATCGTCGTGACGGCCAATCAGGTCGATATCGACGCGGGCAAGCTCGCGGAAACCAAAACGAAATCGAAGGACGTAAAGGCGTTCGCGCAGCAGATATGAAAGCGTGATCGACGCGCCCGAATCCATCGAACATGCCGATGCAATGACCACGCACGACGACGATGCCCCCGACCAGGCGTTTGCGCGTTCGCAAGTGCGCGCGCTGCTCGAACGCAAACGCGATGAATTGCCCGAGCTGTTTCGCGTCGTATTCGTGCTGCGCTCGATCGAGGAAATGAGCGTCGAGGAGACCGCGCGGTGTCTGAACATTCCCGAAGCGACGGTGCGGAGCCGACATGTTCGCGCGCGCAGCATGTTGCGCGAGTCGCTTGCTCAGGCACTCGATCTCGCCGAGCGCGACGTGTTCGAATTCGGCGGGGCAATCCATATGCAACGCGCCCCATTCGGGCAACTCGAGCCCGAAATGACCTTCGCGCGACCATTGCCGCGTGTCCTTGTCGAGCCAGAGAATGGCGAAGGCCATCGGGTTGACACGATCGAACGTGTCGAGATGAACAGTCAAACGCATGACATGTCTCCGCAATGTACACGACTGATTCGCATTGCCGGCGCCATCGCGCTCGGCTCGGGCTCGCCATAGGGAACGCCGGCCCTCAGCGCGGACGCCGAGCACCCGAGCAGACAGTTTCGGATTCGCGCAATCACGGCACGTACTCCCGTATCAGGAATAAGATCAGTGTACGGGCGGCGAAACCGCCCTTATTGACTTCGATCAAACGGTCTACGGCGCGCGGGCCGATCGCGCGACACAATGGCGCGCCTACGCTGATGAGAACGGCGCGCGCCTCGCTGTCTGCCATGACGGCAGCTTGTCGTCGCCGAAGCATCTGAAGGAGAACCCGATGCGAGCGATGGTGTTCGACGGCGGCTCGGCGACGCTGACCGAGCGGGAAGTGCCTGATCCGCGGCCCGGTGCCGGCGAGATCCTGATCGACGTTCATGCGTGCGGCGTGTGCCGCACGGACCTGCATCTGGTCGACCGCGAGCTCGAGCATCCAAAGCGGCCGGTGATTCCCGGCCACGAAATCGTCGGCGTGGTGGCCGAATTGGGCGCGGGCGTCAGCGGTTTCACGGTGGGCGAGCGGGTCGGCGTGCCGTGGGTCGGGCGCACCTGCGGCCACTGCCGCTACTGTCTGTCCGCCCGCGAAAATCTCTGCGACGACCCTGGCTTCACCGGCTACACGATCGACGGCGGCTACGCCGAGCGCACCGTCGCCGATAGCCGCTACTGCTTTCATCTGCCGCCGCACTACAGCGATATCGAGGCCGCGCCGCTACTGTGCGCGGGTCTGATCGGCTATCGCACGTTGAGCATGGCGGGCGACGCCGAACGGATCGGCATCTACGGTTTCGGCGCGGCCGCGCATCTCGTCGCGCAGGTGGCGCGTCACCAGCAGCGCACCGTCTATGCGTTCACGCGTCCCGGCGACCACGCGGCCCAGCAACTCGCGCTGCGCCTCGGCGCGGCATGGGCCGGCGGCAGCGACGAGGCACCGCCCGGCGAACTCGACGCCGCGCTGCTGTTCGCGCCGGTCGGCGCACTGGTGCCGCTGGCGTTGCAGGCGGTCGCGAAAGGCGGCGTGGTGGTGTGCGGCGGCATCCATATGAGCGACATTCCGTCGTTCCCGTACGCGTTTCTGTGGGGCGAGCGGCGGGTGGTGTCGGTCGCGAATCTGACCCGCGACGATGGGCTTCAGTTCATGCGCAGCGCCGCCGAGATGCAGCTCGCGATCGAGACGACGACTTACGCGTTGCGCGACGCGAACCGCGCGCTCGATGATCTGCGCAACGGCAACCTGACCGGCGCGGCCGTGCTCGCGGTCCGCCCGTGATCCGCTAGCGAGCCGTTGGCGCTTGATACAGATCAAGCCGCGCGCCGCGTTGGCGTTCATCATGTAAGCGCGAACCGTTGGCGTCCCCGTCACGGGCCGAAGTGTGAAGCGACGCGGTTGACGCGCCGCCTCGCGGTGCGACGATCCGAGGAGAGCCGATGAACACTGCTGCCGAGCGCAACACCTTCCACCGCGTCATGATCGCGTCCGCGGGCGGCAGCGGACTGCCGCTCGGCACGCGCGTCGCCCGGCAGTTGGTCGCGGCGGATGCGCGCTTTCGTCTCGTCGATATCGTTTGCAATCCTGCCGCGCTTTATCCGACGCTGATGCTCAGCTATCCGGACTGGTGCGAGGCGCATCGCGCGATGCTGCATGGCGCGCAGGCCGCGCTGCGCGACGCGGTGATCGCGTTGCACGGCGTCGTCGCGGCGACCGACGCCGAGATCGTCGATCTCACCGCGCTGCATCAGGGCGCGGCCGAAGCGCTCGCCCACACGGCGACGCAATGGGACGCGGATCTGGTCGCGGTGGCCGCGCATCCGCGTGAACATCGCTGGGACAGCCGTATCGATCCCGAGGAACTGGTCGCGTCGATCGGGCGTCCGGTGCTGTACATATCGGCGAGGTCGACCGACGCGAGCGATGCCTCGGCGGTGAGCCGCGTGCTGGTCGCGATCGATGGCAGCGACACCGCGCTCGACGCGCTGCGCACCGCGCTCGCGGTAGCGCCGCCCGACGCGCGCATCAAGGTCGTCTACGCGGCCGACGACCGGTTCGCGTGGTGCGAATGGCTGCCGTTCGAAGTCGTGTCGCAGCATCGAATCGATGTCTTGCGGCGCGGCGCGGCGATGCTCGAACAAAGCCGGCGCGCGGCCGAAACCGCGTTGCTCGAGTTCGACGATGATTCCGGCGATGCGTCGACCGCGATTCTCGACGAAGCGCAACGCTGGCACGCGGACCTGATCGTGATGGGTTCGCACGGCATGCGCGGCGCGCCGCACCCGTTGCCGGGGCACGTGACGTCGCGCACGCTGCGCGACGCGGCGTGTCCCGTGCTCGTGTGTCCGCGCGGCGCCTCGTCATTGCGGGCGGACGACGTGCCGCACGGCGAGTGGCGGGAGCCGTATCTGGGCAGTGCGGGCGGGCCCTTTTATCTGTAGCAGGAGCGCGCCACGCGCGTTGACAAATCCAACCTCAGTGGAGAATCGGCATGTACCAACATATCCTCGTCGCGCTAGACGGCAGTACTTTCTCGAAACGCGCGCTGAAAGAAGCGGTGAATCTCGCCGCGTTGACGAAGGGCGTCGTGCATCCGGTTTATGTGGTCGACAAGACGCCGCTCTTTTCCTATGCCGGCTATTACGACCCGCTCACGCTCGTCGACGCGTTGCGCCAGGACGGCCAATCGGTGCTGGAGGAGGCCGAACAGGCCTGCGCCGCCGCCGATGTGCCTTGCCGCCCTGAAATGATCGAGTCGGAGAGCCTGTCCGACGACGTCGCCGCGATCGTGCTGCGCCACGGCGAGCAGATCCACGCCGATCTGCTTGTGCTGGGCACGCATGGGCGACGCGGCGTGCGGCGCCTCGTGATCGGCAGCGTGGCGGAGCGGGTGCTGCGTTTCTCGACCTGTCCGGTGCTGCTCATGCGCGAGCAAAGCACCGAGGATGCGCCTGCAGAGTAACCCGCGACAGCGGGGCGCGGCAGCGCGTGAACATTACGCGAGTGCGTCGGCCGGTATCTGGATCGAGATCCTGAAGCCATGGCCCGGCGAGCTGGTGAACGACACGTTGCCGCGCAACTGCCGCACGCGTTCGCGAATGCCGAGCAA
The DNA here is from genome assembly GCF_050434085.1 of Paraburkholderia sp. UCT70. Lineage (NCBI taxonomy): Bacteria > Pseudomonadati > Pseudomonadota > Betaproteobacteria > Burkholderiales > Burkholderiaceae > Paraburkholderia > Paraburkholderia sp. UCT70. The sequence continues at coordinate 255,670 of NZ_JBNPVZ010000003.1, forward strand.
ACCGAATGAATCTGTTCCCCGCGACCGATCCAGCGCGACACCCACGCCGTCATCCTCGATATCGAGCGATACGATGGGGCCCGCGCAGGTCATGTCGATGCGTACGCGGCTGGCCTTGGCGTGCCGCGCGACGTTCGTCAACGCCTCCTGAACGATGCGAAACAGCGCCGTCGCCGCGAATTCGCCGCACACCGGCTCGGCCGGTTCGAGATGCACGCTCGAGCGCACGTTGTAGCGGTTCGTGAAGTCTTCGGCCAGCCAGTCGGGCGCGGCGGCGAGTCCGAGGTCGTCGAGCAGCGGGGGCCGAAGATCGGCGGCGATACGCCGCAGCGAAGCGGCCATCCAGTCGATCTGCTTTTGCAGTTCGTGCGTCTGCGCGGCCAGTGGCTCGGTGTCGGCCTGGCTTTTCAGCTTCGCTTCGAGCAGCGCGACGCTCATTTTCAGCGCGGTCAGCCGTTGGCCGAGATCGTCGTGCAGTTCGCGCGCCATACGTTTCTGCTCGTTTTCGCGGGCGATTTGCACGTGGGTGGATACCTGATTCGCGCGTTCGAGTTCCGCGAGGCGCATACGCTCGGTCAGGTCGCGCGTGATCTTGGCGAAGCCGAGCAGTGCGCCCGACGCGTCGTGCACGGCGGAAACGACCACGTTGGCCCAGAAACGCGAGCCGTCGCGACGTACGCGCCAGCCCTCGTCCTCGGCGCGGCCTACGGCTGCGGCGATTTCCAGTTCGCGGGCGGGCTTGCCGGTGTTTTCTGGAAAATCAGAAGAGGTCAAATGGAACAACAGAAACAGGATGAAACCCGGGGGCAAGGAAGAGTGCCTGCTTTGATGTATCACCTATTCAATATACTCAAACTTCCCGCCCATGCCGTCCGCAATGGCGCTGAACGTCGAAACCGGCGAATGGTTTCCGCAGGATAGTCGCCATGAATTTTTTGCGCGCCAGGAAGCTTTTAATCCACAAAGGTTGGCATCCTTTTCAATCAAAAGTGACCGGCGAACATATCGGCGTCGAAAAATATACTAATACGAAGTGGTATTAAAGAAGTGGAAAGCTGTGCGATAGACCGGCCATTATGTATTTTCATTTATTCGAAGAATGGTAAGTGTCTGATGCTTGTTACTGCCGGGGAAGACGTGCCTACGATGCAAATTATCGATATTTCCCACTCCTGCTCATCGTAGACCGTGCTGGCACGATAGACGATAACGTCCGGACGCTGCCTTCCGAGGCTGCTCGGCGTTTCTAGCCTGTCTGCTGTTAAAAACCTCATCGGCGTGCGGCCATTTCGTCCTTGCCTTTTTCTTCTCCTTACCTTAATGCTAGGAGCATCGGAGGTGCCACTATGGCAGCAGCAACTATCACTTCGAAGGGCCAGGTCACGATCCCGGTGGACGTGCGCAACCAGCTTGGCCTGGAGGCGGGAGACCGGATCGAATTCAGCTTCAACGAGGCGACGGGCCGCTATGAGATCTGTCCGGCCACGCACTCGCTTGCGTCGCTCGAGGGCATCGTGAAGAAGCCCGCCAAACAGGTGTCGATCGAGGACATGAACCGGGCCATCGCCGAGCAGGGGGCATTGGCGCGATGATCGGACTGGATACGAACGTTCTGGTCCGCTACTTCGCCCAGAACGACGCCGTGCGATCGAAGAAGGCGACGGCGCTGATGGAGTCCCTGTCGGCCGGACGGCCGGGGTACGTTTCGCAGATCGCCCTGGTCGAGGTCGTGCGGGTGCTCGCGCGCTGCTATGGCGTCGAGCGCGAGCAGATGAAGGACATCATCGACTCGATGATCGGCAGCAAGGAACTGGTCGTTGAAGGAGTTGTCGCCGCTCGCAAGCGGCGACCCCGAGCGGCGACCCATTGACCTGCGTCAAGCCGCGCGACGGCGCGCGCTTCACACTGTCGGTGCAGACACGCGACGGCACCGCTTCGGTTCATGGCAGCGCTTTCACAGGGAGTCCAACATGTATGCACGAATTCTGGTTGCGCTCGACGACAGTCCCAGCGCGCAGCGCGCCTTTGCCGAGGCGCTGAAGCTCGCGAAGCTGACGGGCGCCACACTCGAAGCCTGCTGCGTGGTAGGGCACGGCAAGTGGTCGGACAATGCCGATGTGGCTTTCGAGCCGGAACCGGCGGCCGCGGCGCAAGAATTCGCCAGCCGCGCGCTCGATGCGCCGCGCGAGCTGATGCGCGAGGCACAGGTGCCCGGCGGCGTGCGGGTGATCGACGCGTACGCCGAAAGCGTGTCCGCGGTGCTCGCGCGCGTCGCCGACGAAATCGAAGCCGACCTGATCGTGATGGGCACGCACGGTCGCCACGGCGTGCAGCGCTTTCTGCTCGGCAGCGTCGCGGAGTCGCTCGTGCGTGCGACCGACAAGCCGGTGCTGATCGTGCGGCATGAGGAACACGGGCACGCGCGGCCCTGAAGCGCCGCGTCGCGCAGCCGTGGCGCGATCGCGTCGGAGCGGCCGCGCAGCAGCCTGGTTTTCGCGGCTCAGGTGAGTTCGTTTTCGGCGCAGGCCGGGACTGACTGGTCGCGCGTCGCGCCGTTCGCGTGCGCGGGAATCATCGGCACCGGGCAGCTGGCGCTGCGCAGCACGCGCTCGGCGACGCTGCCGAGCATCAGTCGTTGAACACCATGGCGGCCGTGCGTGCCCATCACGATCGCGTCGGCGTGCCATTCGAGCGCCGCCTCGACGATGCGATGCGCGACGTCTTCGCCGGTGATCGCGGCTTCGACGGTGCGGGCCGTGCCCTTGATCCCGCGCGCGGTCATCCTGCTCTGGGCATCGGCCGCGATCCGCTTGCCTTCCTCGATGAAGGCGTCCTGGATCACGCAAGGGTCGAAGCCTGGCGCGTCGTAGGCGATGACGGGCACGTCGATCACGTACAGCGGCTGCAGCTCGGCGCCCGATTCGGCGGCAAGGGTCAGCGCGGCGTCGAACGCACGGGAGGCGGTGTCGCTGCCGTCGAGCGCGTCGAGCAGGCGGTGAAACATGGCGGACTCCTTAAGCGCGCACTTCAGTGCGACAACAGCACCGGCACGGTCATCGACTCGAGCATCGTGCGCGTCGCGCCGCCCAGTACGACTTCGTGCAGACGCGAATGCGCGTAAGCGCCCATCACGATCATGTCGCAGCCGAGGTCGGCCGCCTGCGACAGCAGCGCGTCGCCGACCGGCGTGCCGTCCGCGACGCTCAGTTCGCGCACGTCGATTTTGACGCCGTGACGCGCGACGGTGAGTGCGATGTCGTCGCCCGGAACCGTGTCGCGCGGCGGACGATCACCCGACGAATGAACCGTCAGCAGCGTCACTTTGGACGCGTGCGCGAGGAACGGCAGCGCGTCGTGGATCGCGCGGGTGGCTTCGCGGCTGCCGTCCCACGCGATCAGCACGTGGCGGCCGGGCGCCGCGAAGGTGCCGCCCGACGGCACCAGCAGCACCGGCCGCCCGGCCGACAGCACGACGTGCTCGACGAACTGTTCGGCGACGAACGCCTCGGGATCGGTCGGGTCGGTCTGCCCGAGCACGATCAGATCGGCGAGACGGGCATAGGGCGGCACGACGTCGTTCGCGTAGCCGTTCGCGGCGATCCAATGACCGTCGACGTTCGCGCGCGCGAGTTCGGCACGAAACAGCCGCTCCAGCGCGCTGGCACGCTCGTGCCGCAGGCGCTCGTGCTCCGCGTAGTAGTCGGCGGTGCCGGCCATCACGAAGAACGCGTGCTGCGGCGGCACGTAAGTCGAAAACAGGCCGGTCAGCGTCGCATGAAAGCGGTGTGCGAGCTGCAATGCGATTTCGAGACGCGGATGTGCGCGAACGCTCGTATCGAGGTGAACGAGAATGCTTTTGTAGCGCATCGCCAAAGCTCCGTGACAGAACGTGGGGAAACGGGCGCAAGCAGGCTCGAGCCCGTCGTCGAATGGAGTCTAAGGGCCCGGCGGCCGCGGCTGTTGATGCAGATCAAGCGCGGGCCGCCGCGCGCTCGATACAGTGGCAGGCGCACTCGACGGTTTGCAACTGCGCCTGGCAATCCTATGCTTTGCTCTGGAGGGCAGCGATCATGGTTTCCGAATCCGATGCGCCGCTCGGGCGCCCCGCTTCACCATGGACCTCGACGGCATCCGGACCGCCCGAAGGCTGGCTCGACTACGCGGCGGCGTATCAGACCGCACAGGGCGCGGCACACGAGTACGCCGAGCGGTGCGTCGCCGACTGGAGCAAGTCGATCGCTTTCGTCGCGCAGCGCGAGGCGGACTGGTTCGGCGAGGCCAACCGCGCTTGCGCCGCCTGGTATGCGTGGTGGCAGGCGGTGTACGGCATCGCGCCAGGCGTCGCGCCGCTCGCGGGCGGCCTGAGCGCATGGTGGTGGAGCTCGCAGAACGCGCTGCCGTTCGCGGGCGTCGTTTAGCCGCGCGAGCCGGCAAGGCCGGCGCGCGCACCGTCAATGGCAGACACGGCAAGGAGGAGTTCAGATGGGAACGGATCGCGTGGCATTGGTCACAGGCGGGATGGGCGGTTTGGGCACGGCGGTCAGCCGGGCGCTTCATGACGCGGGCATGACGGTCGCGGTGACGCACTCGACGCACAACGATCACGTGTCGACATGGCTGCAGCACGAGCGCGACACGGGGCGCGAGTTTCACGCGTACGAAGCCGACATCGCCGACTTCGATTCATGCGCGCGCTGCGCGCAACTCGTGCTGACCGAACTGGGCGCGGTAGACGTGCTGATCAACAACGCGGGCATCACGCACGACACGAGCTTCGCGAAGATGAGCAAGGAGCACTGGGACGCCGTGCTGCGCACGGATCTCGATGGCCTGTTCAACATGAGCAAGCCGCTGTTGCCCGGCATGCTCGAGCGGCGCCACGGCCGCATCGTCAACGTGGGGTCGGTCAACGGTTCGCGCGGCGCCTACGGGCAAACCAATTATTCAGCGGCCAAAGCGGGCGTGCACGGCTTCACGAAGGCACTTGCGCTCGAAACCGCGAAGCACGGCGTCACGGTGAACACGGTGTCGCCCGGTTATCTCGCGACCGCGATGGTCGAAGCGGTGCCGCGCGAGATCCTCGACACGAAGATCCTGCCGCAGATTCCGGTTGGCCGGCTGGGACGTCCGGACGAGGTGGCGGCGTTGATCGCGTTTCTATGCTCAGAGGAGGCGGCTTTTATCACCGGTGCGGACATTGCGATTAACGGGGGTATGCATATGCAGTGAGGGTGCTCGCCTTCACCGCGCTTGACCCACGTCAATGACCGCCTTTCTGGCAAGAACAAGATAAGCCCCATAGCAAGCGCCTGGACCCTGAGTCTGCGCGGAACAGGTTCGATCGACACTCGCAAGGGGAGGCGAAGATGGGCATCGACATGCAGATCGTCTACCTTGGCTTTGCGGGTGCCGCTCCGCTCGAAGCGGAAGCAGGTGCGCAACTGGTGCGTCTCGCGCGGTTTGGCGCGCTCGTGTCGCACTGCCATCTCGCCATCGAGGCGTTGCGTCCGGGATCGGCGCATCCGATGTATGACGTGCGGCTGGATCTGGTCACGCCCGCGCACGAACTCAAGCCCGTCGCGCACTGCGCTGACGACGACGCCAAAGCGGCGATCCGTCGCGCGTTCGATGTGGCGGAGATGATCCTCGAAAAAGCGATCGACACCGAGCGTGGGAACTGACGAACTTGCGTCGTGACGTGACGCTCGACGATCGCCAGATGCGCACTGCAGACGTTTTCCCGGCACCTCACGCCGATCTGCGGTTTGCCGAACCCCTGGCTGCGCGGCGCGGCCGGCAAACCTTCAACGCGGCGTGCTCGACATCGCGCCAGAATTCGCAGAGCCCCGGATGAACCCCATCGCGCCAACGCGGCCCGATGAACAGGTCGTAGTGATTGCACTGCTCGATGGTGAGCTGCCGCGCGGATCGCATCGGCGATGCATCGCACAGCGCATGCGCGCAATGCGTTTGCCCCGCGCCCGTGATCTCGTCGCTGTCACCCTCGATCGTGCACAGCGGGGTATCGCGCAGCGCGGCGATTCGTACCCGGCGCCCGGCGACCGACCACAGATCGCGCGGCAACTGATGTTCGTGAAACACCACACGAAGCATGTCGAGGAAGTAGCACTCCGCCATGTCGAGCACCGCGGCATATTCGTTTGCCGAACGCAGCGCCTGCTGCGCACCGGGCATGTCGCCGGCGAGCCATCGGGACCAGTAATCCGCTTCGAGTCGCAACTGTCGCTCCGGATGCGCGGCAAAAATCGCGGTCTGCTGGATGAAGCCCGGATACACGAGACGCCCCGCGCCGCAATAGGGCGGTGGAACGATATCGATCGCATGGTCGTGAAACCACTCGAGCGAATGGGAACTGGCGAAGCGGTCGGTGACGGTCGGGTTCAAACGGGTATCGATCGGGCCGCCGAGTAGCGAGAGGCTCGCGATGGGCGCCGCCTCGTCCATGGCGAGCAGCGCCGCGGCGCCGAGCGCAGGCACGCTCGCCTGACAGATCGCGATCACATGAACCGGCGAACCGAACGCGCGGGCGGCGCCGACGAAGCTTTCGAGCGCCTGCACGTAGTCGTCGAGCGATAGCGGGCCCGCTTCGCGCGGCACGTCGCGCGCGTCGGCCCAATCGGTCACGAACACGTCACGTTCCTCGAGCAGCGTTTCGACGGTCTCGCGCAGCATGACTGAGTGATGTCCGGCGAGGGGCGCGCACAGCAGCACCGGCCGTTTTGCGTCGGTAGGGGGCGTAGAGGGGTTGCGCTTGAACCTGAGCAGCGCGCCGAGCGGCAAGGAGGCGACGACGCTTTCGTCGACGGTAACGCGGCTACCGTTGGCGGCAACGGAGTGGATCGCGAATGTCGGCGTTCGTTCGAAAGCGCAGGCGCATCTCAGCAGCCAGTTGCTGAGCGCGTCGGCCGCCTGTTCCGGGCCGAGCCAGCCCGCTTGCGGGCGCGGCCCCGACTCCGGTTCGGACAGAACTCCCCCGACCATCGCGCGCGCGAGGCGTTGCTGTGCATCGATGAAGGCGTACCACATGATGAACTCCGACGTTCGTCGATCATGAGGGCAGCGTTGCCGCACCGGCACGAACTCGTGACGCGGATACCGTCGCAAAGCTTACCGCGAAACGTCGGGGCGAGGGGCGCGAAATCGGTGCACGCGGCGCGCCAAGCACGCCGCGTGCAAGAGGCATTGCGCGTTTTCCCGGCAGGGTTTTCACTCGATGGCGTGCGTCTGAAACGGAGCTGAAAGTATCGGGGAAAGCGAACGACGTCGAGCGTGACTCATGGTTCGTGTTGACGGTTGACGTGGATCAACGAGAGAGGCGTGGCGGGTCATTACGCTGACGATGGCAGTCGCTCGCGACAACCCCGAGGAGCATCCAATGACCATATCAGCAAACGCGCAGGCAGGAACCTGGTCCGTGAGCGTCGAGACGCAGAAGACGCAGGAAGGCGGGTTTCAGTCGACGATCCATGTCAAACATGTGTCGCCCGAGGGTGACTTCGAACGCACCTTTCATCAGTCGCAGGTGTTCGCCGTGGAAAGAGAAGCGGTACTCGAAGGCTTGCGCGAAGGCATGACGTGGATCGCGCTGAAGACGACGCGGACCATCGGGGTGTAACAGCGCACCGCGCCTCGCGTACTCGCCGTAACAGGCAACGCGTGCGAGGTAGCGGTGCTCGAGCGTCGCGATGAGTGTCTTCAGATTCCGTTCGTCGGATCGACACGTGTCGCGGGATCGCTTTCGACGACACTGCGCGTCGCTTCCCAGTACGGTTCGCGATGATAGAACTGATGGACCGACGTCCCCCATGCGCGATCGGCCATCGCCGGCCAATGGTCCTTGTCGAAGCCCGGCGAGCTTTTCACCTGCTCGGCCGTGGCGTCCAGCTGGAAGCACTTGCGGTCCGTGTCGAGCGTCAGCGAACGCCACGGGATCGCGTGCAAGGTCCCGCCGATGCCGAGAAAAGCGCCCTCCGTCAGCACCGCATACGCGATGCGGCCGCTGCGCACGTCGAGCATGATGTCGGAGATTTTGCCGAGGTCCTGGCCATCGGAAGAGATCACCTTGTTGCCGCCGAGCGTCGCGGCGGCCATGACCTCGGGTCCGGGACCGTCGCCGACGCCGCCGCCGGCGATACGTGCGCCGGTGCTGGGCTGTGCGGGAGTCGCGGAGGCGTTCGGGTCGAGGGGATCGAGCGGGTTCATGTCGAAACTCCTGATTTCCACGGAATACCTGTCGTCCGCAAGACGCGTACCCGATACCGGATTCGAAGACTAGAATAAAAACACGCCGTGTCGAGACGGCTGCGCTGCGCCCGGATAGGGGGAGCGATCATGCGTTGTGGAATCGTTGGTCTATGCACTGGTGTGGCGGGCGTATGTGTGTTGTCTGGCTGCGTCTATTACGGTCCTTATTCGTACTATCCGGGGGCCGGTGGCTATTACGCCTGCACCAGCGCCACTGCCACTGGCCCCGCGGAAGCATCGTCTGGCAACGCGCCTGTGCCGGCGAGCGGTACGGCGGCCGCGAATGCGACGCCAAACGACTTGCCGTTGTCGGGACAGAATTGCACGTACGTCGCGGTACCTGCGCCTGCTTATTACGGCTATCCCGGGTATTACGGTTATCCGGGCTATTACGGCTATCCCTATGGCTATTCATGGCCGGGCTACTACGGATGGTGGGGACCGTCAGTGGTGATCGGAGGCTACTGGGGCGGTGGCCATGGCCATGGCGGCTATTACGGCCACTGGCACGGAGGACATGGCGGGCACTGGCATTGAGCAGCCAGCACGCCAGCCAACTACGAAAACGTCTCCGGATAAAGATCCCCGCTCATGTCGAGATTGCCAGTCTGCGCGTAGATCAGCGGGTCGCCGTCCGCGCCGGCGAGCGCGCCATCGACGACGCGGCCAACTATCAGCCGATGATCTCCCGCCTCGATGTCGCCGGTCACCCGGCAGTCGAAATGCGCGAGCGCATGGAGCAACAGCGGCGCGCCGGTCACGCCGGTACGCCAGCGAGCCACCGCGAGCTTGTCGACGGCTCGGCCCGACTGCGTGCCGAAGTGCTCGGCGAGCTTCTGTTGATCCGCGCGCAACACGCTGATCGCGAACACCGCGCCGCTGCGCAGGAGTTCGTACGACTCATGCTCGGGACTGATGCCGAGCGCGATCAGCAATGGTGCAAACGAAACCTGCAACACCGAGCTTGCGGTGAACGCATTGCGGCGCTCGCCGTCCGCGACGCCGATCACATACACACCCGCAGTCAAATGCCGGAAAAGCTGCGCGATCCAATTGCTCATAGGGCCTCCTCGATAAAATTTCGTCGCGTGTTGCATGCCTGTGCGGCTGCTCCGGAAGATGCAAAACATAAATATTGAATCGATATAAACATATCGAAATAGAATGATTCTCAACGCGGTTGTTCGTCGCTACGCTGTGTTGCACATCGACAGCGAGGACCTATGACCGCATCTGCTTCAACGTCCATTTCGACACGGCGGCGCACGCTTGTGCGTGCGCTGGCCGCGACGCCAATCGCCGCGGTATCCGCATTCGCCAGCACGAGCGATGCCCGCGCCACGGAAAACGTCACCCTCGTGCTCGGCGATCAGGCCGGTGGCACGCGCGCCCTCGTCGAAGCCGCAAAAGTGCTCGACGGCACGCCGTACGCGTGGCGCTGGGCCAACTTCCAGGGCGCGGCACCGTTGTTCGAAGCGCAACGCGCCGGTTCGGTCGATCTCGCGCCGGCGGGCGACTTGCCGGTACTCGCGGCGGCCGTCGGCGACCCATCGCTGAAAATCGTCGCGACGCGAGTGGGATCGGGCGCGCAACTCGGCATTCTGGTCGCGCCGCACTCCACGATCGGTTCGGTCTCCGATCTAAGGGGCAAGACAGTGTTCGTATCGTCGGCGCGCGGCAGCATTTCGCAGTTCCAGCTGTATGGCGCGCTGGCCGAGGCGGGCTTGTCGAAAGACGACGTATCGGTGCGCTTCATTCTGCCCGTCGATGCGTTCGCCGCCTTCGCATCGGGCTCGATCGAGGTTTGGGCGACGTTCGATCCGTACTACGGCATCGCCGTGCAGCGCGGCGGCCGCGTGCTGCGCGACGGCACCGGCATCAACAGCGGACTCGGCTTCATCACGGCATCGGGCGGGGCTCTCGCGGACCCGCGCAAGCGCGCCGCGATCGCGGACCTGCTGCTGCGCTATCAACGCGCGGGCGACTGGGCGATCGCCAACCCCGAGGCCTACGCGCAAATCTATGCGACGCTCACGCGCTCGCCGTTCGACGCCGCGCGGAAAATCACGAAACGCGCGTCGCTGAAGCAGCATTTCGTCAATGACAGCGACATCGACGCGCTGCAAAAAGTCGCGGACCGCGCGCAGCGCGACGCGATCCTGCCAGGCCGCATCGACGTGCGCGCGATTTCGGAGACTCATCTTGCCAACGCATGATCTGACCTTGACGGAGCGCGACGCGCGGTCGACTCAATCTCACGCTGTCGAACACGCCGGCTTTCCCGACGCCGCCGCACCCGCCGCCCGCGAACGAGGCAAGCGTGTCGTCGCGGTGCTGGCCGCGCTTGGCTGGCTGGCTGGGGCGGCGCTCACGCAATGGTGGCCCGCGCTCGACGATTGGCCGTACACGCGCGAACTGCTGATTCTGAAGCTGGTGCTCGCGGCGGCGTCGCTGGCAATCGGCGCGGCCGGGTGGCGCGTTGGCGCCACGTCGAAATTCCGCCCGGCTACCGCGGCAAGCACGCGTCTCGACGCATGGCTCGATGCGACGCCGTGGCTGCTCGCGCTGTCGCTCGGCATCACCGGATGGGAAATCGCCACCGCCCAGCTCGAATGGCTGCCGCGGCCATTCTTCGCGCCGCCGCAAGCCCTGCTCGCCGTCTACGCCGACGATTTGCCGCGGCTTGCCTCGAGCGTCGCGCATTCGGTCGTGCTGCTTGCTTATGGCTATGTCACCGGTGCGTTGACTGGCTTCGTGATCGGTGTCGCGATCGGCTGGTCGAAGGCGGTCGGTTACTGGGTGCATCCGGTGCTGCGGCTGATCGGGCCGCTGCCCGCCACCGCGTGGCTGCCACTCGCGTTTTTCTTCTTTCCGTCGAGCTTCAGCGCGAGCGTGTTCCTGATCGCGCTCGCCACGGCGTTTCCGGTTGCCGTGCTGACATGGTCGGGCGTCGCGAGCGTCAATTCCGCTTACTACGACGTGGCCCGCACACTTGGCGCGCGGCCGTCGTTCCTGATTCTGCGCGTCGCGATTCCCGCCGCGTTGCCGTCCGTGTTCGTGGGCCTGTTCATGGGGCTCGGCGCGTCGTTCGCGGTGTTGATCGTCGCCGAGATGATGGGCGTCAAGGCGGGGCTTGGCTGGTACCTGCAATGGGCGCAGGGGTGGGCGGCCTATCCGAACATGTATGCCGCACTGCTCGTGATGGCGCTGATGTGCTCCGGGCTCATCACGTTGCTGTTTCGCGTGCGCGACCGTCTGCTGGTCTGGCAGAAAGGAATGCTGAAATGGTAGCCGTTACCGAAGCGCGCTTCGCCGCCAATACGCGGCAAGGCGCACGCATCGACTTGCGCAACGTCAGTCATCGCTTCGCGCTGCGTGGCGCCGCGTTGCCAGTTCTCGACGACGTCAGTCTGTCGATCGAGCCCGGCGAATTCGTTGCGCTGCTAGGACCGAGCGGCTGCGGCAAATCGACGTTGCTGCGTCTCGTGGCCGGCTTGGAAGCGCCGGCGCAGGGTGCGATCCACGCCGACGGCGAGCGCGTCAGCGGACCGGACCCCTCGCGCGTGGTCGTGTTCCAGGACCCGACGCTGTTCCCGTGGCGGACCGTACGCGACAACGTCGGGCTCGGCCCCGAGGCGCGTCGCACGAAGCGCGATGCCGCTGGACGCATCGATGCCGCGCTCGACCTGGTCGGCCTGTCCGCATTCGCGAACGCGTTTCCGCATCAGCTGTCGGGCGGGATGGCGCAGCGCGCGGCGCTGGCTCGCGCGCTCGTCAACGATCCGCAACTACTGGTGCTCGACGAACCGTTCGGCAAGCTCGATTCGCTGACGCGCATGCGCATGCAGGGCGAACTCGTGCAGCTGTGGCAGGCGCAGGGGTTTTCGGTGCTGCTCGTCACGCACGATGTCGAGGAAGCGCTGTATGTCGCGAATCGCGTGATCGTGCTCAGCGAGCGACCAACGACGCGCCGTATCCGCGGCATCGCGACGATCCCGCGCTCGTCGCGCTGCGCCGCCAGGTGCTGGCGCAACTGGGCCTCGACACCTGACACGCGCGCCGGTATCTCCGAGCCGCTCATTCATCACCACATCACACCTCTGGGAAAGCACAGCAATGAACCATTTCGACGACGACCGCGCGCCGACGAACCTCGCGCGCCGCGCATGGCTCGGCCGTGCGGCACGGGCCGCGGGCGCGGCCGCGTTAGGCGGTGCAGCACTCGGGCTGCCGGGCGTACGGGCATCGGCCGACGAAGCGTTGAAGCCGCTCAAACTGTCGTGGAATGCGGGCGCGATCTGCACGGCGCCGGTGCCGGTCGCCGCGCAGCAGGGCATTTTCCGCAAGCATGGGCTGCAAGTGGAACTCGTCAACTTCGCGGGCTCGACCGACCAGTTGCTCGAAGCGATCGCGACGGGCAAGTCCGACGCCGGCGTCGGCATGGCGCTGCGCTGGATCAAGCCGCTCGAACAGGGCTTCGACGTGAAGCTGACGGCGGGCATCCACGGCGGCTGCATGCGGCTGCTCGCCACGCGCGCGTCGGGCATCGTCGATCTGCAGGGGCTCAAGGGGCGCACGGTCGGCGTCAGCGATATGGCGAGCCCGGCCAGGAATTTCTTCGCGATCACGCTGAAGAAGCTCGGCATCGATCCCGACAACGACGTGCGCTGGCGCCAGTATCCGGCGCCGCTGCTCGACGAGGCGCTCAAGAAGGGTGAGGTGCAGGCAATCGCCGATGGCGATCCAACCATCTGGACGCTGCGCGAGACCGATCATCTGCAGGAGGTATCGAACAACCTGTGCGGCGAGTACGCGAACCGCGTGTGCTGCGTGCTGGGCGTGCGCGGGTCGCTGATCCGCAAGGACCGCGCGACCGCGCAGGCACTCACGCAGGCGCTGCTCGAAGCGACCGAATGGACCGCGAACCATCCGGCCGAGGCGGCGGCGATCTTCGCGCCGAATGCGCCGGGTGCGAACGTCGCGCAACTGACCGAGATGCTGAAGAGTCACACCGATCGTCACCATCCGGTTGGCGATGCGTTCAGAAGGGAAATCGCGCTTTATGCGGACGATCTGAAATCGGTCGGTGTGCTCAATGCCGGAACGAGTTCGGAACGCTTCGCAACTCGCGTGTTTTCCGACGTGCTGGCTTGACAGAGTTTTGGTTCAAATGATTGCGCGGCGAGTGAGCTTCTCACGCGCCGCGCTCTTTCGTCGCCGTATTACGAATCGGGTAGCGCTTACGCCGGAATCGCTTCGGCTGCGCCTTGTCGTTGCGCGACAGCGCCGCGTACGAGCGGGAGCAGATCGCGGCCATAAGCGAGCGCGTCTTCGAGTGGGTCGAAGCCGCGGATCAGGAACGTCGATACGCCGAGCTTGTGATATTCGAGCAGCGCGTCGCACACCTGTTGAGGCGTGCCCACGAGCGACGTCGAATTGCCCGCCGCGCGCGTGAGTGCCGTGATGCCGGTCCAAAGACGTTGATCGACGACATTGCCCTTGTTTGCCTCGGCCAGGAGCCGCCGCGAGCCGACATTCTTCGGGTCCTTCGGCCGCCGCGTGAAATTCGGCGACGCGGCGACCACGTCTTTCGCGCGCGCGAGTATGGATTCGGCAAGCCTCCACGCGGCGTCTTCGGTCGTGGCGATGATGGGGCGCAGCGACAGGCTGAAGCGAATGTGCTCGTCGCGTCCATGACGTGCGGCTGCTTGACGCACCTTCGCGATGGTCTCCTCGACGGCCGCGAGCGATTCGCCCCACAGAGCGTAGACATCCGCATGCTTGCCCGCCACGTCGATCGCCGCATCGGACGAACCGCCGAAGTACACGGGCAAATGAGGCTGTTGCAGCGGCCGGATCTGCGACTTGTGGCCGCTCACGCGGTAGAACGCGCCCGCGTGATCGAACGGCGCGTCGCTCGTCCATGAACGTTTGACGACGTCGAGGTATTCATTGGTGCGTCGGTAGCGTTCGTCGTGCGACAGGTAGTCACCGTCGCGCTGCTGCTCGACGTCGTCGCCGCCCGAGATGATGTGCACTGCCGTTCGCCCCGCGCTGAAGTGATCGAGCGTCGCGAACTGCCGCGCGGCCAGCGTCGGTGCAACGAAACCAGGCCGATGCGCGAGCAGGATGCCGAGGCGTTTCGTCTGTTGCGCGACGAACGACGCGATCTGGAAGCCATCGGGCGATGCGCTCGAATGCGCGATCAGCACGCGATCGAAGGCGCCATATTCGTGTGCCTGCGCGAGCGCGGCGATATAGGCCGGATTGACGGCCGGACCTTTCGGCAAGTGGATTTCGCTAGATTCCTGATGGCTCACGTAGCCGATGAATTCGATGCTCATCCGTGGATTCTCCTAATGAAATGGACAAGACGACGCGCGCTTCGCGCACGGCCGAGTCTAAGAAGAGGCAACACCCGCAAAGGCGGAGCGCCCGAGATTGCCGAGCACCGTATCGTTCTGCGGCGTATGAATGCGCGCACACAGCACGTCGCGATAGTGGCGCTCCAGCGGGTTGTTGCGGCTCAGCCCCGGATTGCCGCTCGCTTCGAGCGCGAGCTGCACGGCTTCGATCGCGTGCTGGCTGACCAGATACTTGATCGCCGGCGCTTGCGCCGCATCGACGAGACCGGCCGCGCCCGCATCGAGCAGCGCGCGGTTGTTGAACAACAGCGCGTCAATGCGGCCCGCCGTCTGCTGAAACCGCTCGAGGCTCGACAGCGGCGCGTTGAGCCCGGAGGGCGCGCGCTGCGCGGCCCATTGCACGAACCAGTCGCGCGCGGCCCGCGCGACGCCGTCGTAGATCGACGGCAGCAGCACGTTCATCCAGACGCCGGTTAGCGGGTCCATGCCGGCGGCCTGTTGCGGCGGTTGTAAATCGACCGCGTGGTCGAGCGGCACGCGCACGTTGTCGAAGATCACCTCGTGGCTGCCGGTCGCGCGCATGCCCAGATGATTCCAGGGCTCGCCGAAGCGGATACCCGGCGTGTCGCGATGCACGAGCCATGTACCGACGCGCGGCGACGCCTCGTCCGTGCGGCCCCAAACCGCAAACCATGTGAGGCCCGGGCTGCCGGTCGAATAGAGCTTGCTGCCGTTCAGCAGCCAGTGATTGTCTTCGCGCCGTCCGATCGTCGCGGGCAGGCCGCCGCGCGACGGCGAACCGAGCTCGGGCTCGACTCGCAGCGAGTTGATCAGCGCGCCACGCTCGACGGCATCGCGCGCGATGCGCTCCTTCAGCGCGGCAGGCCAGTTCGGATTGGCTTGTAGACGCAGGTGATACAGGCATTGCATGACGAGGATCAACGCCGTCGACGGCTCCCCGCGCGCGACCGCGCCGACCACGCGCAGCGTTTGCGCGAGCGTGGCCTCGCGTCCGCCGAGCGCGCGCGGCACGGTCAGCGACAGCAGCCCCGCGCGACGCAGGCGCGCGAGGTTGTCGTGCGGGAACAGCGGGCCTGCGTCGAGCGCGGCCGCGCCAGCCGCGAACTCGCGGGTCAGCGCGTCGAGCCACGCGCCGGCCTGCGGACTGTCGAGATCGGTGAGCGCATCGAGCGCGGCGGCGTCGCGCTCGGCTTCGGCAAGCGCGCTATCAGGGGGACGGCTCGTCATCGTGAGGGGATGGGTTGCGCTTGCGGGTTGCCTGGATGCCTGCGATGTCATCGCGCGTCGAGCGGAAATCGCCGGTCGAAGCTTGGCGTGACATCGAGGCGCGTCTTGATCACGTCCGCGCGGTGATACAGGTCCGCGGTCTTTTGCTGCTCGGCGATCAGGCCGTCGTCGATCGCAACGGGGTGCAGTTGCGCGCGCTGGTAGACCGTTTTCAGCACGTCGGGCGGCAAGCCGGTCACCTTCGATTGCATCGCGGCGACTTCGTCCGGATGCGCGAGCGCCCAGCGCTGGCCGGCGGCGACGCGTTTCAGGAAATCGGCGATTTCCGCGTGCTTGTGCTTGATCGACGTCTGCGTCGCCGCCTGAAAACTGAGTCCCGACGAAAGATCGATGCCGTTGGCGATGCTGCGGTCATGATCCTTTTGCTCGGCGAGCGCGACGTACGGGTCCCACGTGGACCATGCATCGACGTTGCCCGACGCGAGCGCCGCTTTCGCATCGGCCGGCTGCATGAAACGCAGCGACACGTCGGACAGCTTGATGCCGGCGCGCTCCAGCGTGGCGATCGCGAGGTAGTGGCCGATCGAGCCGCGCGTCGTCGCAATGCGCTTGCCCTTCAGATCGGCAGCCGTTTTGATCGGCGAGCCGTCGGGCACGACGATCGCGAGGTCGCGCGGTATCGAGCGGGTCGCCGCCACCGCGCGCACCCGCGCGCCCGCGGCGTAGGCGAAGATCAGCGGCGCATCGCCGAGACCGCCGACGTCGATCGCGCCCGCATTGAGCGCTTCGCCGAGCGGTTGCGCGGCCGGGAAGTTGAACCATTCGATCTTGTACGGAAGATTGTTCAGTTGTCCAGACGCTTCGAGAATGCCGCGAGTCTGCAACTGCTGGTCGCCGACCTTGAGCGTGGAATCGGCCATCGCCGCAAAGGGTAAGAGCGCGCCGAGCGCGCCGAGCAGAAGACCGGAAAACTTCAGTAGAAAGCGATTCGCAATAGAGGACATGGGAAGAACGCGCGGGACCATGTGGAAAAGCACACGATACGTACGCGCGTTTTATAGGGCAAACGCATTGTTCTGCTTTGTTAATATGCGAGCGAGGAAAGCGCGCGCCGCTTGAACATCGGTGCGTCGACACGCTAAGCTCATGCAAAGGTCATGCGTGTGCGCACCGTTCAACGTTTCATCCAGGGACACAACATTCCATGAAACTCGATGAAATCGAGGCCTTCGTCGCCGTCGTGCGCAGCCAGTCGCTGAGTCAGGCCGCCGATTCTCTCGCGCTGACGCAGCCCGCCGTCACGCGACGCATCCAGAACTTCGAGGAAGCGCTCGGCGTCGAACTGCTCGACCGCAACACCAAGCCGCTGAAGACCACGCCGATGGGCCGCGCCGTGTACGAGCAGTGCCGCGCGATCGTCCGTGAAGTCGATGCGCTCAGGCATCTCGTCACCGACGACGCACCGCTTGCCGGCGTGCTGCGCCTCGGCGTCGCGCAGACGGTCGCCGACGTCGCGATGCTGAAGTCGTTGCATGCGCTGCGCGGCGCGCATCCGGAGTTGCGGGCGCGCGTGTCGACGGGCTGGGGCAGTCCGTTGCTGCAGAAGCTCGAGGACGGCGAACTCGATGCCGCAATCGTGCTGTTGCCGGCTAATCGCGTGTTGCCCGATGCGTTGGCCGGAGAAACGCTCGGCGAACTGAAGCTCGCTGTCGTCGCGCAAAAGGGGAGTCTGAAAAAGCGCATACATACACTGGCCGAATGCCAGTCTCAGGGGTGGGTGCTGAATCCCGACGGCTGCGGTTTTCGGGCGGGGCTGCAGCAGGCGCTTGCCGCGCAAGGCTACGCCCTGAAGCTCAACCTCGAAACGCTCGGCACGGAACTGCAACTGGGCCTCGTCGCCGATGGCGTCGGGTTGGGGCTGGTTCCGCTGCCATTGTTGCGCATCAGTGCGCATGCCGCGCAGCTCGACGTGATTCAGGTCAGCGACTTCAAGCCCGAGATCGCGGTGTGGATCGTCAGGTCGCGCGCGCTCGGCAAGATGCAATCGGCGCTCGCCGTGCTGTCGGAAAGCGTCGAGCAGAGCTTCAGGGCAGCGCGCCTGTCGCGCGCGGCATAACAACGACGATGCGGGCGCGCGCTTGATGCGGCGCCCGCGTTGAATCCGTCGATCAGATCACGAAAAAGCCATGCGTGCCATCGCGCTCGAGCTGCGCGACGAGGCCGTACTCCCATTCCAGATACGCGTTCATCGCCGCACGCGCGTTGTCGGTACCCTCGTACGGACGCCGGTAACGATCGATGCGCGGCGACGCGAGATGAGCGTCGCCGGTTTCGGTCGGCTGGCCCGCGCGAATCCACGCGGACGTGCCGCCTTCGAGCACCTGCACGGGCTTGCCCGTCAGCGCGGCAATCTCCGGTGCCGCGAACGGCGCGAGCGTACTCGTCGCGCACGTGACCACGTAGCGTTTCGCATCGGGGAGCGTGCGCAGATCGTCGACGGTGTTGGACAGTCGCGATCGCACGAGCCACCAGGCGCCCGGAATATGGGCTTTCACATGACTCGCGCTAGTTGTCACGTCGATCACGACAGTGCCGCTCGCTGGGTCTGCAAGGAGCGTGGCCAGTTCTTCAGCGGACACGGTAGGTGTGGGCGCCGGCTCTGGCTTCGCGCCGCGCCATGCGCCGCTCGCGCTCAGTTCTTGCGGCGTCGCCCCCTCGACGACATACACGTCGAGGTTCATTTGCGCGAGCCATGAGGCCGTCATGTTCGCGCGCACGCCGTCGTCGTCGAACAGCACGACGCGCGCGCCGCGCACGGGGGCGAACATCTCGGTTTCCTGCACGAGCTGGCCGCCCGGTGCGGCCTGAAAGCCGGGCGCATGCGCGCGTTCGTATTCGGCGGGCGTGCGCACGTCGAAGCGATAGACGGTGCCCGACGCTTCGGGCGGCCCAGCGCGCGGCTTCGTCGAGTGTCGTGCGGCTTACGCCCGCGCGGTCCGCGAGCGCGCGCGCCGCGCCACGTGAAGCGGCGAGATTGTTCGCGTCGAGCCCTGCTTGCGGATCGAACTGCCGGTTGCCGCCATGTTCGAGCGACTGTCCCGCGAGCGTCCAGCCGATCGTGCCGTTGCGCAGCGCCGCCACCGGATTCGGCAACCCCGCGTTGACGAGCGACTGCGCGCCGATGATGCTGCGCGTGCGTCCCGCGCAATTGACGATCACGCGCGTGTTCGGGTCCGGCGCGAGCGCACGCGCGCGCAGCACGAGTTCGGCGCCGGGCACGCTGACGCTGCCGGGGATGTTCATCGTCTGGTATTCGTCGAAACGCCGTGCATCGAGCACGACGACGTCGTCGCCATCGGCGAGCAGCGTCTCGACGGCCTCGGCCGACAAAGACGGCGTGTGCCGATGCGCTTCGACGAATTCGCCAAACGCCTTGCTCGGCACGTTGACGTCGCGAAACACCTCGCCGCCGGCGCGAATCCAGCCGTCGAGGCCGCCCGCGAGCAACGCGACCTGTGTATAGCCGAGCGCCGTCAGCTTGTCGGCGGCGCGCGCGGCAAGTCCTTCACCGGCGTCGAGCAGAACGATCGGCACGTCGCGGCGCGGCAGACGCGTATAGGCGTCGAGTTCGAGTTTCGACAGCGGAAAATTGGCCGCGAACAGCGGATGAGCCTGCGCATGCGGGTCTTCTTCGCGCACGTCCAGCAGCGCGATCTCACGGCGCGCGAGCAGCGCTTCGCGCACGTCTTCGTAGGTGCGAACCGGATAGGTCGTCATCAGTGATGCTGTTCCTTGCTGAGGTCCCACAGGTTGGGGAGGGTGTCGTTCGAATAACCGGAGATGAAAGGCTTCGGCAGGCCATCGGGCGTGTACGTCGAGCGGCGCACCGCGCCGATGTTCGCGCCGTACACGTGAATGCCGATCGACGTGCGGTCGTCGTAGGCGTTGCGCACGCGATGAATGTCGCCAATCGCCGGCGATACCGCTTCGACGTCGCCGGCTTCAAGGCGCACTTCGGCGCCCGTCTGACGCAGCGTGCCTTCGTCGCGGGTGTACGGCGCGGCGAGTTCAGCGCCGCGCAGCACGCCGATCAAGCCCCACACCGTATGGTCGTGAATCGGCGTCTGCTGGCCCGGTCCCCACACGAAGCTGACGACGCTGAAGCGCTGGCGCGCATCGGCATACAACAGGAATTGTCGATAGCGCTCGACGGACGGCTGCACGTATGCGTCCGGCAGCCAGTCGTCGACTCGGATCAGTTCGCGCAGCGCGTGTGCGCCTTGTTCGAGCAATGCGGTTTCGTTCACGCCGGAATCGACGAGTGCCGCGATGTCGCCGACAAAGCGCCGCAGTTTGTGAATGGCCATCAGTCGAGCAGTTCCGGTTCGGCTTCGACGAGCCCTTCATACAGGCTGTCGAACGCGTGTCGCGCGCCGTTCGCGCGGCCGACCTGCTGATGCGTGAGGGCCGCCATGTCGTGCGGGATCGGCTGCGGCGTGCCGGCCGCCTGCGCGAGCAGTTGGGCATGGCACGCGTTGTCGAGCGCGATGTACCACCACGCGGCCGCTTCCACGGAAGGACCGGCCGTCAGGACGCCGTGGTTCTTCAGGATCACGGCCTTGTGCGAGCCGAGCGCGTCCGCAATGCGCGCGCCTTCGGAGGTGTCGAGCACGACGCCGCGAAAGTCGCCGAACAGCGCATGGTCTTCGTAGAACGCGCAGGAATCCTGCGTCAATGGATCGAGCTTGCGCCCGAGCGTCGACCATGCCTTGCCATACAGGGAATGCGTGTGCGCGGCGGCCACCACGTCGGGACGTGCGTCGTGAATCGCCGCATGAATCGCGAACGCGGCCTGATTGACGGGACCGTCGCCGATCACGATCTCGCCGTGACTGTTGACGAGCAACAGATCCGACACGCAAATGCGGCCGAAATGCCGGCCAAGCGGATTGACCCAGAAATGATCGGTCCATTCGGGATCGCGCGCGGTGATGTGACCGGCGAGACCTTGCGCGAAGCCGTAACGCGCGAATAGACGGAACGCGCCGGCGAGGCGCTGTTGCCGGTGCAGGCGCTCCTGCGCGAGCGAGCGGGGCGGCTCGGCTTCGTCGTCGAACCAGAATTTGCGCAGCGGGGTGGAGCGCAACGCAAGCGAGGGCGTATCGGCGAGTACGGTGCTCATGAGGTCGTCGCGCTCCGGTTACGCCGCATGGCGGGCGCGCGACGTTAGTTCGCGCGTGGCGGGAATCAGTTCGCGGCCGTAGTCGATCGCGTCTTCGAGCGGGTCGAAGCCGCGGATCAGGAACGTCGTGACGCCGAGCGCCTGATATTCGGCGAGCGTTTGTGCGACCTGTGCCGGTGTGCCGACGAGCGCCGTCGAATTCGAACGGCCGCCGATCTCCCTGGCGACCGCGGTCCACAGACGCTCGTCCGCGCGCACGCCGTCGCCGCCCGCCGCTAGCAGACGCCGCGCGCCTTCGCTTTGCTGCGGGCCGCCGCGCGCGAAGCCTTGCTCGACGCGCAGCCGGCGCGTCTCGTCGAGAATGTGTTCGGCGCGCTCCCACGCGGCTTTTTCCGTCGACGCGAGGATCGGCCGGAACGACACCGAAAAGCGCACGCTACGGCCATGTTTCGCGGCTTCGGCTCGCACGCGCATGATCTGCTCGTGGACCTGCTGTTTCGATTCGCCCCACAGCGCGTAGACGTCCGCGTATTTGCCCGCGACTGCGAGCGCGGGTTCCGACGCACCACCGAAAAAGATCGGCACGTGGGGCGTCTGTTTCGGCTTCACATCGGAGAAGGCTTTTTCGAAGCGGTAGAAACGGCCTTCGTGATCGAACGGGCGCTCTTCGGTCCAGACCCGGCGCAAGATCTGCAGATACTCGTCGGTGCGCGCGTAACGCTCGTCATGGCTCAGAAAGTCACCGTCGCGCCGCTGCTCTTCGTCGCTGCCGCCGGAGATGAAGTGCACCGCGAGGCGGCCGCCGGAAAAATGATCGAGCGTCGCAAGCTGACGCGCGGCCAAAGTCGGCGCGACGAAGCCCGGCCGATGTGCGAGCATGAAATGCACGCGCGACGTCACGCTCGCCGCATAGGCGATCGTGATGGTCGCGTCGGGACTGGTCGAACTGTGGGGCACGAGGATGCGGTCGAAGCCCGCGTTTTCGTGGGCTTGCGCGAATCCGCGCACGTAATCGGTGTCGATCGCGGGACCTTGCGGAGCATGCGTCTCCGAGACCTTGCGTTGCTGGATCATGCCGATGAATTCGACGCTCACGGTAGCTCCTTTCCGGATATTCGTTTCGATGGAGAAATGGAAGCGGAAGCAGACGTGATGCGGTGCACGCCTGCGGGACGAATTCAGGCTATCACCGCGTTATGCAAACGATAAATATTATATTTAGCTAAAGATATAGAGCGTGCATGTTAGGGGCGACCGAAAGCTTCGCACCAAACAAGTGCGGGCGGCACGAGTGCGTGCACCGATCGGCACTTTCATCGGCTCAGAATAGAGCACTCCTGCTCTCTTTCAGGGATGTAAAAAAATCTTTGCGATGACCCCGTTATTCATCTGAAGAAATGGAGCGTGTTGCCGATAACCAGTTACGTCCGGCACTGCGTTTCGCATCGGCATGGCCTTGTGTTACAGCGGGCGCCAAAGCGGTGATGAACCGGCTTATCCGTTCGGGTTCTGACATTCTCAACAAAGCGAACTATGACTTTCGGCAATATGAAACTCGGCGCCAAGCTGATCAGCGCTTTCATCCTGGTTTCGATCATCAGCGCTGTTGTCAGCGGGATCGGGCTGCGCAACATGGCGCAGATCAGTGCGAACGCAGACAAGACGTATCGGCAGGACCTTGTCGGGCTCAACCTGATACAGCAGGCCAACACCGACGTACTGCGAGTCGGCACCTATCTGCGCAACGCGGTTCTGGCCACGACGGCCGCACAGCGGGCTGGCTCGCTCGATCAGGCTGACAAGGCCCTTGCCTCGGCACGTGAGCACCTCAATCAGGCGGAGCCGCTCGTCTATACCGACAAAGGCAAGGCTACGTTCGCCGACCTCGATCAAGGTTGGCAGGACTACATCCAGGCCTTCAATGAAATGAAAGGCAAGATCAACGCGGCGGCGTTAGGGGATCGGGACAGCCTGACCGAATACATGCTGGGCGAGTACCACCACAAAGGCTTCAAGACCCTCGTGCTGATGGGCAATCTGGTTGCCCTGAAACAGGCCGACGCGCAACGGACAGCTGAATCCAACGATGCCGTGTACGAGCAGGGTCGAAATCTGATGCTGATCTTCGTGGCGATGTCCGTGTCGATCGGCGTGGGAATTGGCATATGGATGATGCGTAGCGTAACGCGGCAACTGGGTACGGAGCCGGCGACGGCTGCTGCTGTGGCCAGAAGCGTGGCGGCCGGCGACCTGAACATCAGTATCGCCCTGCGGCCAGGCGACACGAACAGCCTGATGGCGTCGCTGAAAGCCATGTGCGACGCCCTGGTGCAGGTCGTATCAGAGGTGCGCGAGAACGCCGAAGGTGTTGCGACTGCGAGTGCGCAGATCGCACAAGGCAATCTGGATCTGTCGAGTCGCACGGAGCAACAGGCGGCGTCGCTCGAAGAAACGGCTTCCAGCATGGAGGAACTGACTGCGGCGGTCCGCCACAACACGGACAATGCAACGCAGGCTGCCACGCTCGCCGGCACAGCCTCGAGCGTCGCGCAACATGGCGGCGAGATCGTCGGGCGCGTGGTGGACACAATGCGTGACATCTCCACCAGCTCGGCCACGATGTCCGAGATTATCGGCGTCATCGAAGGCATCGCCTTCCAGACCAACATCCTCGCGCTGAACGCAGCGGTCGAAGCGGCCCGCGCGGGAGAACAGGGACGGGGCTTCGCTGTCGTTGCGGGCGAAGTCCGCACGCTCGCGCAGCGCAGTGCGACTGCCGCGAAGGAAATCAAGGAGTTGATCTCGGACTCTGTCAGCCGGGTGGAGGCAGGCTCGATGCTCGTCGAAGAAGCGGGCGGTGCGATCAAGGAAATCGTGCAGTCAGTGAAGCGCGTGACCGACATCGTGGGCGAAATCTCGTCGGCATCGAGCGAGCAAAGCACGGGTATCGAACAGGTCAATCAGGCAGTCAACCAGATGGACCAGGTCACACAGCAAAACGCTGCGCTTGTCGAGGAGGCGTCGGCGGCAGCCCAGACAATGGCACGGCAAGCGGAAAGCCTGCGCAAGACGGTCGCATTTTTCAAGGTCAACGGCGAGAAGGCTGCTTCATCGCGAGCGACGACGCAAGCGGCAGTACCGCAACGGACGGCCCTGAACCGCGCCCCGTCCTCTGCTGTAACACCGGCAAAGGTTGCGAGGAGACCAGTCCCCTCTTCAGAAGGTCCGGTAGTCGTCGCCGCCGCGACTGAGACGGACTGGCAGAAATTCTGAGCGATTCCGACCGGTTCCGGGTGCTGGATGACGTCGATTCATACCGTCGGCGCGTGCCAGCCCCGCGGGAGTCGAGCGGGCGAAGATCCGCGATACACGTGCGCCGGACGGCTATCAATTCGCCGCGGCGACTGCCTCAGGCACGGAGGCAGCGTGGATGATCAACAGTGCAGCCAGGGCGTGTGATTGTGGACGGAGACACCCGGGCCCGCCGGTCAAGCGGGTTCGAGGAAATAGCGTGATGCGCGACTGCACTCGACGTGCAGCGCCTTGAATGTCGTCTCGCCGTCTCCGCACTGGCCATCGCCGATCTCGTCTCGTGCCGCTCCGACATGCAGCGCGTGACGGGCAGATGCGCAGCGGTGAGATTCGATTAACGGTAACTCGTGAGATCGTAACCAAAACTATGGGATCAAACGCTCCGCTCAATGTCTCGACAATGGTTGTGAACTCGTTGGAGTCCGCCGGAATAGACCACGTGTTCCTGGTCCCGGGAAAACTGATCTATCCGCTGCTGGACGCAATCGACAACTCCCCTTTGATTCGCGGAATCGTAGGCGCTCATGAGACTGGCAGTGCTTTCATGGCCGATGGCTATGCCCGCGCCAGCCGGAAATTCGGCGTTTGCGCAGGGATTTCCGGCCCAGGCACGATGAATTTCGTTCCCGGCATGGCGGCCGCTCACGCAGACCGGATTCCGATGCTCTATATTGCCGGCGGGATCTCGTCGCATGCTGAAGGTAAAGGGGCGTTCCAGGATGCCACGCCCGGAGGCATTTTTGAAAGCGGCGTGGTCAGAAGTCTGGTGACGGATATCGTCGAGCTAAAGAACAAGGAAAATACTCAGGCCGAGATGCGTCGTGCGACCGAAGGGTTGAACTGGATGCGTCGAGCGCAGTCATTCATCAGTATTCCCGTAGACGTTCAAAAGCAGGACGTCCTGCCCGGTCAGGACGTGGCACGGCAACCCTACGCTCACCGCGAATTTAACGCGTGCGAAGTGCCCGCGAACCGCGCCGCTCTGGATGCGCTGTGCGATCAGTATCTGTTTCAGTCGAAGAGAGTCGCGTTTCTGGTCGGAAGTCGCGGCAATGATGCGGAAACTGCAAAGCTTCTTCTCGAGGTTGCCGAAGGCTTTCACATTCCAGTCGCAACGACACTATCGGGAAAAGGTGCATTTCCTGAGCAACATGCCCTTGCACTAGGTGTGTACGGATTTTCAAGTCATTCGCGCGCTGCACGGGTGATCAACTCCGACGAACTTGATGTACTAGTCGTGTTTGGTAGCGACCTGAACCAGCGAGACAGCATGAACTGGAGCAGGAGGCTGACAGGGGGGAAGGAGCTATTCATCTTTGATGACAGCTTCGATTCACCGGCGATGGGGCACATTTCGCGTCAAGGAATCTTCTCCGGAATTTCCGCGAGCTTCCGGTTGCTGGCCCAGAAAGCCGCGGACAACCCTCCCGGGCTGCCGCAGGCACTGCAAAGAAGAAAGGGGTGGATTGCCGAGATCAACGAGACCCCCCTGTACGACCACCGGTTCGAGCAGTTAGGAGCCCGAGATTCCAGCGGTGACGAAGCGCTATATCCTGGAGACGTAGTTAAGCACTTGTGCCGGATGCTGCCGAAGGACAGCAACGTCGTGGTGGATTCCGGAGCCCACCGCATCTTCATGGCCCATTACTGGCTGTCGTCAGGTAAGGGCAACTACTTTTCGTCGAGCTCGCTCGCCCCGATGGGCTGGGCCATCGCAGCCGGAATCGGCGTCAAGCTCGCGGCCCCAGAACGCCCGTGTGTCGTGGTGACGGGCGATGGCTGCATGATGATGCACGGCATGGAGATTCAGACTGCGGCTCGATACGGCGTGAAGGTAATCTACGTGGTTCTGAATAACGCCGCGCATGGCGCAATCCATATCGACGCTATCAGGAGTGGTTCGATTTCAGAGCAGTTCACCAAGTTGCCCTGTCATAGCTGGTCGGCTTTTGCATCATCGATCGGTGTGGCCGCGCGCGCGGTTGAGCGCATCGACGAGCTTGATGGCGTATTGAGTGAAGCTTGTCAATATGACGGCCCCTTTCTGATCGAAGTCATCACCGGAGTTTTTCCCGCGCCGAACCGGTACTATGCAGAAGCCGAAGCCTGTCCGTGAGATTCCATCCTTCAACGCGACAAAGCCAACCGCATTGCTGAACGACGCCGCAATCAGACCGTCTGAACGCCGCGCCGCAGTTGTCAACGAAATGTCATTCGAACCGCCTAAGTTTAGACGTTCGAGCCGATGGCAAGGCTCGACGCGGCGATGAGGCACGCCGGGCCTGCGGAATGCGCAAGTGAGGGATCGCGGCGCGTAGCTTGCTGTAACCATTGAACCGGTCAGTCAATCTCGTGGAGGCAAACCATGCTGTTCAAACGAGGAATTGCAGTTCTTGCCGTTGCTCTACCGCTCGCGGCCGCGCAAGCGCAAACCGTCAACATCACCGGCGCGGGCAGCACTTTTGCGGCCCCGATCTATAACAAGTGGGCTGACGCCTACCAAAAGGCGGGAGGCGGCAAGGTCAACTACCAAGGCATCGGTTCAGCGGGCGGCATCAAGCAGATCCTCGCGAAGACCGTTGATTTCGCAGGTTCCGATGCGCCGATGAAGGACGACGAACTGGCGAAGACTGGCCTGTTCCAATTCCCGACCGTGGTCGGCGGCGTCGTGCCGGTCGTGAACCTGCCCGGCGTGAAGCCGGGTCAACTCATTCTGTCGGGTGCCGTGCTTGGCGACATCTATCTGAACAAGATCAAGAAATGGAACGATCCGGCGATCGCCGCGCTGAATCCGGGTATGAAGCTGCCAGATTCGGACATCGCCGTGGTGCGCCGCGCCGACGGTTCGGGCACGAGCTTCATCTGGACGAACTTTCTGTCGAAGGTGAACCCGGAGTGGAAGTCGAAGATCGGCGAAGGCACGACGGTGAACTGGCCGACCGGTACGGGCGGCAAGGGCAATGACGGCGTTGCCGCGTTCGTGCAACGCCTGCCGGGCGCGGTCGGTTACGTCGAGTGGGCATATGCGAAGCAAAACAACATGATCTATACCAGCCTGAAGAATTCGGCCGGTACCGTGGTTGCGCCGAAGACCGAAACCTTCAAGGCGGCCGCCACGGGCGCGGACTGGAAGACGTCCTTCTACCAGATCCTGACGAACGAGCCCGGCAAGGACGCGTGGCCGGTCGTCGGCGCGACCTTCGTGCTGCTGCATGCGACGCAGGACAAGCCGGCGCAAGGCGCGGCAACGCTGAAGTTCTTCGACTGGGCGTTCAAGAACGGCGGGCAGGCCGCCAGCGATCTCGACTACATATCGCTGCCGGATTCGGTCGTGTCGGAAATCCGCGCGCAATGGAAGACCAAGGTCAAGGACGCATCGGGAAAACCGGTGTTTCAGTGATGGCCTCGGCGCAACCCGCCTCAAACAGCTCGTGATCGAGCATGGGCGAAGTCAATTGACTGACGCGCGGAGGCGGGTAACGTGTGTGTAACGGTCTTTTATCACCGCACGCTCGGACCAAGCCATGGTCACGCGCAACGTCGAGGATGTCATCAGGCAGATTGCCGCCGCTATCGAGACTCCCGAGGAAACGGTCTCGCAGATGTACGCGCAGACGTGGATTGAATACAGCGAAGGTGCACGAATCACGGACTACCTGACGGTGCTGGTCGCTCGTCGTGTGCGGGACGACCTGCGCAGGCGGCAACGGGATTCGCATTGAGACTCGGTGCCGAGCGTTCAGGCTCGTCTGCTTTTGGTCAATCGCCGTTGTGCGATGCCGCCTCCGCGCCGAAGCGCTCGACCATGATTTCGATAAAGCTCCGAAGCTTCGGCGACGTCTGTCGCTCACGCAGATACAGCAGATTCTGTGGCCGCTCGGGCGCGGCAAACGCCAGCAGCACTTCGATCGACCGCTTCGCTCGCAGATCCGCGGCCACCAGAATCTCGGGCAGCATTGCGATGCCCATGCCGCGCAACACCGCCCGTCGCAGCGCTTCAGAATTGTCGACCGCTTCGGTTGGCCGGCAATTTTTCTGATCAACGTGGGCTGTTCGGTTCGATGGTGCGGCCGGAGCTCAATCATCTTGCCGAAGGGTTGCATCTCGCTGCGATTCTGGCCGCTGTGGTGACGCTCTTGCGCCTCCTGAGCATAGTGATCGACCTCAGGATATCTGGATGACGTGCACAGACTATGCCCCACATAACGCGAGACGGCGCCAGGCGCGCAATGTGCTCGGAAATAGACCCGGTGATTGCTTTTGCGGCGAGGGCGTCGTGTGCACCGCGCCATGCGCCGCTAGAAATGCCGTCAACGGATCATCGGAGCGCACGGTAATTTTTGCAGCGCAGGCAACCGGCGCCATTGGCCGAAACCACAAGGAGAAATCGATGACCCTGCTCATCTATCTGGTCGGATGGATCATTTTCATTGGCGGCGTCGCGTGGGGATTGATGGCGCTGCATGTCGCGCAGCACATCATCGCAATCGTGGCCGTGATCCTGCTCGGCATTGCCGTGATTACGGGCGCCACGCGTGCGCGTAATCGCGATCGGTCGTCATAGCCTTTGGCGTTTGCCTGTCGGATTCATCAGGTGGGAACGCTCATCACACGCCACGCTACGGCACGCTCGCGATGTACCATGTCTGCGTGAAATCTCGCGCTGGATATCGTGGAGTACTTCATGGGAAGCGCATGGAAACGCCGCTTCAAACTGTTTATCCAGCGTTTCTGGCAGCCAACCAGCGCGTGCATGACCTGTATGCCGGGGAGCTGGGGCAACATCATGAGCCTCACGCACTGGGCGATCGCATTCAAAACCGGGCTGCTCACCGGTGTGCTCGCCCTGCTGCTCACCTTCACGCCGGCGGCGAAGTGGTACGGGAATCGCTATAGCAACGCGCTGCTCGTCGGTTGCCTGACCGCTATCGGCGATGCCTACTCTCATTTGAGCCACTACCGCTCTCATGTTCTCGAACAC
The DNA here is from genome assembly GCF_050434085.1 of Paraburkholderia sp. UCT70. Classification (NCBI taxonomy): domain Bacteria; kingdom Pseudomonadati; phylum Pseudomonadota; class Betaproteobacteria; order Burkholderiales; family Burkholderiaceae; genus Paraburkholderia; species Paraburkholderia sp. UCT70. The sequence goes on from NZ_JBNPVZ010000003.1 coordinate 285,023, forward strand.
GTCGCGACGGGGGTCATGTCAGGCCTGTTCGCGCTCGCTGCGTCGTACCTGTTCGAGGACCGCGCGCGCCGCATACGCGCGGTGTGGTCGCGTTTGTTCGGATAATAAGATTTCGATCTCGAACATCGTGAGACCTCACGATGAGTGTTGCGCGTGACACGTTCGTGCCGGGATAGATCGCGGTGAATTGTTCGCCTCAGTGCGGTGACGAAAGCAGTTTGAAGCGCTTCCACAGCTTCTTCAATGTCTGATGATCGGCCGCGACGCGCGACGCGAGGAAGCCGCGTGCGAAGGCCGCGCCCGAGGCTGCTTCCGGCGACGTTTTCAACAACGACTTCAGAAGCTGATCGGCGACGACGGCATCGTTGCGCCAGCCGAGATCATCCTGAAGCGCGGTGAGCGCGTCGACATAATGGCGAACGGCCTGCTTCGGGCATAGCGACGCAAAGAACTCGGTGGCGTATCGAACTTTTTTCGCCGCGATGCGGGCGCGGTGACGACGGTGATCGTCCAGATCGGCCAAACCCTTGCCACGTTTGATCAGTTTCTTGTGCCGACGACGCAGGACATCGGCGGCGAATGACTTCACCGGGCCGCTGATTGCGTTGCGCTGTTCGTCGGACATCTCATCTCGCCAACCTTTGCAGTTCAACCAGAGCGCGAACTGGAGCGCGAGCCGCGTGTAGCGAACCGACTCGACCGCGGCAGCCGCGCGCTGCCGGTTGTTGACGGCAATCTGCTCGCACGCCTCTCTGACGGGCCGGATCTCGTCCGCATTGCCGTCGGCTCCGGCGTGTTCGAGCGTCGATGCCGCAAGCACTTCCCAGTCGCGCGCGGCGCCGAGCTCCGAGGCAATCCAGCGCAACTCCTCGTCGAATCCGGACGAGGCGGGGATGACCTTCGCAAACAGGTCGAGAGCCGAACGCAAGCGGCGAAGTCCCACGCGCATCTGATGGACGCTCGATGGATCGTGGCCCGACACGACGCCCCGTTCATTCGCGTGGACCTGGTCCAGACAGTTGCGCACAATCACGCAGAACGCATCCTCGACCGAATCGCGTTTGTTCAGTCGCACTGGTTGCGCTTTCACCGCCTCGCTGTGCTCGTCAATGAGCAGTGCATACCCGATATCTGCCTTGCTGCGATGATCGATACGCAGCGGCACAGTTTCGAGCATTTCCAGCGCGACGCGGTACAGCACATCCGGATTGCCCTGTTTCAGTTCCAGTTCCACCGCGGCGATCTGCACTGAACCCGAATCCGCCTCGACGCTTCCTTCGTCGAGAGCAAGCTCGAGTTCGTCTCCGGACGGCTGGCGCAGCACAAACGCTGATCGGTTGATCCGCGTGACGAACACCGGCTTCAGTTGGGCCGCAACGGTCTCGTCGCGAATCAGTTTTCCGCAGTCGCTGTCGTCGGGGATCTGGTCGTACAGCAGCGTCAGATCGGGCGCGTCGCTATTCACGGGCATCTCGAACTCGTCCCGGTCGAACAACCCCGCCTTGGCCGATCCTTCGCGCTTCAGCGTCTGGATTTTGTCGTTGCCGACGGTGCGCACCCGCAGCGAAGCCCCGCACCAGTGAAATGAAAAATCGGGCGTGTCGAAATAGGTGCTCGTCAGCAGGTGAGGCGTTCCCGCTGTGGCTTCTGATTGCGCAAGTATCGACGCGTTACGCAATTTGACGAGATCTTCGTTCGCAACGCGCAGCTTCAGCTCCCGTTCCATGCCGCCTCCGAAATGAGCACCAGACTGTCAGACTACACCGGATTGGCTGGACCGCGTCACGGCCGATCGTCCCCAGTGGTTTCAGATAAAAGTTGCACACGGAAAAAATGGATGAGACGGTGGACGAGCCTGGCGCGAATGCCTGTACACGTTGGGACATCTTGATTAGGAAATGATCATTTCCTATAATCGCCGTATGACTACACGCAACCATGCTGCCAGACAGCCACGCCCTCCAGGTCGTCCACGCGAATTCGAAATGGACGTCGCGCTGGACGGCGCAATCCAGATTTTTCGCGAGCGCGGTTATCAAGGGACGTCTCTTGGCGACCTTGGGTCCGCGATGGGGCTCACGGCCGGCAGTATCTACAAGGCGTTCGCCGATAAGCGAGCGGTATTCCTTGCCGCGCTCGAGCGCTACATCCACCTACGAAATGGCCAGTTGCAGAGCCTGCTCGACGTGAAGCAGACCGGCCGCGACAAGGTACGGGCCATTCTGCGGTTTTATGCTGAGTCTGCAATTGGCGAAGAGGGCAAGCGAGGCTGTCTCATAGTCGGAAGTGCAGTCGACCTGCTGGCCTTCGATGATGAGGTCGCGAGTCACGTGGTCGCGTCTTTGCAGCGAACGGAGCGTCTGTTGTGTCGTTTGGTCCGAGTGGGCCAGACAGACGGTTCGATCGCGTCCGCCGTGGATCCGGACGCTACCGGCCGCGCACTGCTGAGTCTGACGCAAGGTTTCAGGGTCGTCGGCAAAGTCGGGCGATCCCGGGCACACATGATGGCGGCGGCGGATCAGGCCATGCGTCTGCTGGACTAAGCACAGCAAGACATAGCATCGCATGACCTCCGCGTGCCGCTCACCCTATTAGGAAATGTCCATTTCCTAACATGATCCGCCAATGAGAAAAGCCGCTCAACGGTGTCATCCCCCAACCCAGAGGAGTTTCGTTCGTGAAAATACATCACTCGCCCATGCCATCAGGGAGTTCCGGAATCGTAAGCACGTTGCCAGTAGCAAGGCCCGTGGTGGGGCTAGCAGGATTCGAGCACAAGTTCGCAACCGTAGACGGACTGAGGCTGCACTACGTCACCGGTGGAAACCCACAGGGCGACGTGGTCGTGTTGCTCGCGGGCTTTCCCGAGAGCTGGTTCGCCTGGCGCAAAGTGATGGGACTGCTTGCAAAGACCTACCGAGTCGTCGCACTGGACCTTCCCGGACAAGGTGATTCGGATCGTCCGATAGACGGCTACGACACACAAACCCTTGCGAGCCATGTTCATGGTTTGCTCCAGCAACTGGGGATGACCCGGTACTTTCTTGCTGCACACGACATTGGAGCGTGGGTGGCTTTTCCTTACGCCGTAATGTTCGGCGACGAGGTCCGGCGACTCGCGCTGCTGGATGCGGGGATCCCCGGCGTGACGTTGCCTGATGCGTTGCCGAGCGCGCCCGAGCGTGCATGGCGCACCTGGCATTTCGCATTTCACGGGCTACCGGACCTGCCGGAAGTGCTGCTCGCCGGCAAGGAACGTGAATACCTCGACTGGTTTTTGCGGCGAAAGGCGGCCAATCCCGATACTTTCACTGACGCCGATATCGATGAATATCTACGCATTCTCAAGAAAGACGGCGGCTTACGCGCGGGCCTTGCGTATTACCGGGCCGCGCATGTGTCCGCCCAACAGAATGCAGAACTGAAGCAACGAGGCATGCTCGACCTGCCACTGCTGACGCTCGGTTCCGATCAAGGTTCCATCGCCGATATGGCAACACCTTTGAGAGCCTTTTTCACCGACGTCAAAGGCCGCACCATCAGTCACTGCGGGCACTTCATTCCAGAAGAACAACCGCGCGCGGTCGCCGACGAACTCACTGCTTTCTTTGGAAGCGAAGAGGGGTAACGGGGCTGCGTGGGCGCAACATGCCGCGCATGGCTCAGGCGATGCCGGCGTGCTGTACGACGATCCATGCGGACCACACAAGCAACGCAATGCCGAGCGGCTTGCCGATGGAGCTGCCCCAGCGGAAATTCTTCTCGGCCGACATGATCGCGCCGAGCGCCAGCATCCAGCCGACGCTGCCAGTGCCGACCGCGAACATCAGCAGCATCAGGGCCCAACAGCAGCCGATGCAGAAAACGCCGTGACCGATGCCGAGCACAAAGCTCTCGCGGCGCGCGCTCCTGCCGCGCCAATGCTCGGTGATGAACATCAGCGGCGAGCGGCATTTGTCGAGACATCGGTGCTTGAGGCTGCTGAACTGATAAAGGCCCGCGAGCGCGACGATCGCGGCGCCGATCAGCCAGCCGTTTGCAAGCAAGCTCGGAGACTGGTCCGCGACCAGATGGAGCGCCGCGTCGAAGCCGTGCGCGAGCACGCCGAACAGCGCCCACGTCGTCGCATAACCGACGATCAGAAGCGCCATCAGCGTGCGCCGGTTGGCGCGCGCGACGGTCATCCGCCGGAACGTGTCGAAGAGCGGGAAGGCGGTCGGCAGCATCATCGCCGCGATCATCAGCAGCCATGCGACGCTGTGCAGCAATGCCGCAATCGTGAGGCTCGCGCCGGGCACCTCACGGCATATCGCGCCGACGAGCGGCAGTTCGGCCCAACTCGCATGACGCAGAAAACGCGCATAGGGCCCCGCGTCCCATATCCATAACGCGATCCACGCGCTGCCCGTCAATGCGACGAAGAGCGGCGCGAACAGCCGCGAGCGTGCGAGCATCTTCACGACGCGAAGCTGAACAATCCCTGAATGGCGTTATGTCCGGTCAAGGCGAGGTCGAGATCGAGCTTTTCGTGCCGCAGGCGGAATGCGTTCGCCTTGCCGACGAAAGCAGGGGAGCCGGGTATCGTCGAAAAGATGCTTTCGACCAGTTTGGTCGGCTCGCCGGTCGGGCCGCGATAGGGCTCCAACTCGGCCTCGATGGCTTCGCCGACTTTCATCCTGCCCTTGCCGTCGACGACCGCGTATTCGATCGGCGCGCGTTCCACGGACACGACTTCGCCGATCAACTGCGCGAGATCCGCGAGGGGGCCACCGCGCTCGCCACGGTGCACGCTAACCAGGGCGTCGAATTGCGCGTCGCTCGCGCGCTCGTCGACGAACATCGCGACGCGCCACCCGCCTTTGAGCACGTTGCCGGGAATGAATGCCGCGAACGCGATCGTCAGGCCCGATACATCGACGCCGTCGATCATGCCTTGCTCGTAGTGGTATGCAAGCGCGCTGCGGCAAATGCCGTTATCGGGATCTTCTCCGATCCAGCACGGACACAGCACCTTGCATTCACACACTTCGAGGATGCTGCCCATCAGTTGATAGCTCATTCACGCCTCCGCTGCCGGTTGGATCCGGCCGGGAAGAAGATCGCCGGACATCCTCTGTTGTAGCCGTTAAGCGGGCAGGAATCAAAGCGTTCCGGGCACTGGGAATGATTGAAGCGGCTTACACAGTCGGTGCTTTTGCGGTGCAGGAGGGGGCCGCGGAGTCAGATTGGCGGTCCTGAAGCGCGTGGCGCATCGACGATTTTCGCGGGACAACTCTTATATAAGACATAAGACATTTGACCTTGCATGGGTAATGCAATTAAAATCGCGATCGAAGCAGTGCCCGGCACAGCTTGGAGTGCCTTAAAAGCCTTTCCCTGAAACGCAAATACCAGCAGGTCCCCCATGCTTGAAAACTTTCGTGCTCACGTGGCCGCACGCGCCGCGCTCGGCATTCCTCCCCTGCCGCTGACGGCTCAGCAGACCGCCGAGCTGGTCGAACTCCTGACGAACCCGCCCACTGGCGAAGAGCAGACGCTGCTCGACCTGATCACCAACCGCGTGCCCGCCGGTGTGGACGAAGCCGCCCGCGTGAAGGCAGGCTTCCTCGCCGCTGTGGCCAAAGGCCAGAGCGCCTGCGCGCTGATCTCGCGCGCCCGTGCCACCGAACTGCTCGGCACGATGCTGGGCGGCTACAACATCCAGCCGCTGATCGAACTGCTGTCCGACGCCGAAGTGGGCACCGTGGCCGCCGACGCGCTGAAGAAAACCCTGCTGATGTTCGACCAGTTCCACGACGTCAAGGAACTGGCCGACAAGGGCAACGCCAATGCGAAGGCCGTGATGCAGAGCTGGGCCGACGCCGAATGGTTCACGAGCCGTCCGGAAGTGCCGCAAAGCATGACCATCACCGTCTTCAAGGTGACGGGCGAAACCAACACCGACGACCTGTCGCCGGCCCCGGATGCGACCACCCGTCCGGACATCCCGCTGCACGCACTGGCAATGCTGAAGAACGCGCGTCCCGGTATCACCCCGGAAGAGGACGGCAAGCGCGGCCCGGTCAAGTTCATCGAGTCGCTGAAGGAAAAGGGCCACCTGGTCGCGTACGTGGGCGACGTGGTCGGCACCGGCTCCTCGCGCAAGTCGGCCACCAACTCGGTGCTGTGGTTCACGGGCGAAGACATCCCCTTCATCCCGAACAAGCGCTTCGGCGGCGTGTGCCTCGGCGGCAAGATCGCCCCGATCTTCTACAACACGATGGAAGACGCCGGCGCTCTGCCGATCGAACTCGACGTGTCGCAGATGGAAATGGGCGACGTGGTCGAACTGCGCCCGTACGAAGGCAAAGCCCTGAAGAACGGCGCGGTGATCGCCGAGTTTCAGGTCAAGTCCGACGTGCTGTTCGATGAAGTGCGCGCCGGCGGCCGCATTCCGCTGATCATCGGCCGCGGCCTGACCGCCAAGGCACGCGAAGCGCTGGGCCTCGCCCCGTCTACGCTGTTCCGCCTGCCGCAGCAGCCCGCCAATAGCGGCAAGGGCTTCTCGCTGGCGCAGAAGATGGTCGGCCGCGCTTGCGGTCTGCCGGAAGGCCAGGGCGTCCGTCCGGGCACGTACTGCGAACCGAAGATGACCTCGGTCGGCTCGCAGGACACCACGGGCCCGATGACCCGCGACGAACTGAAGGACCTGGCGTGCCTCGGCTTCTCGGCCGATCTCGTCATGCAGTCGTTCTGCCACACCGCCGCTTACCCGAAGCCGGTGGACGTCAAGACCCACCAGACGCTGCCGAACTTCATCAGCAACCGTGGCGGCATCGCGCTGCGCCCGGGCGACGGCGTGATCCACTCGTGGCTGAACCGCATGCTGTTGCCCGACACCGTGGGCACCGGCGGCGACTCGCACACGCGCTTCCCGATCGGCATCAGCTTCCCGGCCGGTTCGGGTCTGGTCGCCTTCGCGGCCGCCACCGGCACGATGCCGCTGGACATGCCGGAATCGGTGCTGGTCCGCTTCAAGGGCAAGATGCAGCCGGGCGTGACCCTGCGTGACCTCGTCAACGCGATTCCGCTGTACGCGATCAAGCAAGGCACGCTGACGGTTGCCAAGCAAGGCAAGAAGAACATCTTCTCCGGCCGCATTCTCGAAATCGAAGGCCTGCCCGATCTGAAGGTCGAGCAAGCGTTCGAACTGTCGGATGCTTCCGCCGAGCGCTCGGCCGCTGGTTGCACGGTGCACCTGAACAAGGCACCGATCATCGAATACCTGAACAGCAACGTCACGCTGCTGAAGTGGATGATCGCTCAGGGCTACCAGGATCCGCGCAGCCTGCAGCGCCGCATCAAGGCGATGGAGCAGTGGCTGGCCGATCCGCAACTGCTGTCGCCGGATGCCGACGCCGAATACGCAGCCGTCATCGAGATCGATCTCGCCGACATCCACGAGCCGATCGTGGCCTGCCCGAACGATCCGGACGACGTGAAGACGCTGTCCGACGTAGCGGGCGCGAAGATTGACGAAGTGTTCATCGGCTCGTGCATGACCAACATCGGTCACTTCCGCGCCGCGTCGAAGCTGCTGGAAGGTAAGCGCGACATCCCGGTCAAGCTGTGGGTGGCCCCGCCGACCAAGATGGACCAGAAGCAACTGACCGAGGAAGGCCATTACGGCGTCTTCGGCACGGCTGGTGCGCGTACCGAAATGCCGGGCTGCTCGCTGTGCATGGGCAACCAGGCACAGGTGCGCGAAGGCGCGACGGTCATGTCGACGTCGACCCGTAACTTCCCGAACCGCCTCGGCAAGAACACGAACGTGTACCTCGGCTCGGCGGAACTGGCGGCGATCTGCTCGCGCCTGGGCAAGATCCCGACCAAGGAAGAGTACATGGCCGACATGAGCGTGCTCAACGCCAACGGCGACAAGATCTATCAATACATGAACTTCGACCAGATCGAGGACTTCAAGGAAGTCGCCGACGCCGTGACGATGTAAGTGTGCTGTCGGACTACGGCGTGTGGTTCGCGTCGTAGCGCCACGAAATGGCGCCGTGGGCTGAATGCCTGCGGCGCCATTTTTTTGCGGCGTTCGAGTCGAGGTCCGCGCGCGGCAGCCTCGCCGGGATCGCAGATGAATCTCAGGGCCTGGCGATAGCCGATCCGCATCGCAAGACAAACCCCGCGACCTGGTCCAACGCGTATCGGGCGCTTGCAAGCTCGTCGGTCGAGCGCTGGAACACGTGATGGAGTCCCTCGTAGATTTCCAACTGCACCGTGTTTCCTCGCTGCGCAGCGGCAGCCGCGTAGCGCCGGGCGTCGTCGAGCAGCAGTTCGTCCGTGCCGACCTGAATGGCGATCGGCGGCAGATGTGCGGGAACGTGGTACAGCGGCGACGCGCGTCGGTCCGCGGGATCGGCTGACCCAAGGTACGCGGCGGCGGCATCGGCGAGTATGGGCCGTGTCAAGACCGGGTCGCGGGTCTCTTCACTGCGCGACGACGGGCCCGTCAACGCAAGATCGAGCCACGGCGAAAAAGTGGCCACACAAGTAACGTTCATCGACCGGCCTCCATCAGCGCCCAGCGCCGCAAGCGCGAGCCCGCCGCCTGCCGAGTCGCCAACCAACGCGATGCCGCGAATGCCTGACGTCGCCATCCACCGCAGCGCTTCGATCACGGCATCGTATGCCGCGGGAAACGGATGCTCGGGCGCAAGCGGATAGTCGAGAACGAAGGTGTCGATGCCGGCACGCACGGCGATCTGACTCGCCAGGCCGCGATAACCGGTCGCAGACCCGAGTACGAACGCGCCTCCGTGCAGAAAGAGGATCGCGCGGCCGGCCACGGCCGATTCGGGCCGAATCCACCAACCTTTTACGTCCGCGCTCTCGACTCTTTCAAGATCGACGCCATCCGCTATAGGCGTTTGCGCCGTCATCGCGTCGTAGGCCTCACGCGAGGCTCCGCCGAATTCCGCAAAGAGTCGCTGAGTACGATCGAGCACCGCTATCGCCGCCTCGCGGTCGTCGTCACTCAAGGGGTGCCGCATCTCGATCAGGTTGGACTGCTGTACGACGCTCATCATTTGCTCCATCAGTTAGCGGTGGTCGATGGGCAGACGATATCGATTCCACGCAGCGTCCAGAAGAAGGCCGAACGGAATACAATCAATTCCATTCTGGAAGTTTTGCGAGGCAAGGGGTGGACCGTCTGGATGCGCTCAAACTTTTCGTCCGCATCGTCGAGAGCGGGAGTTTCGCTGCGGCGGCGCGCGAAATAGGCGTGGGCCAGCCCGCGGTCAGCAAGCAGATCGCATCGCTCGAACGCCATCTTGGCGCGCAACTGGTCAGGCGCACGTCGCGCAGCATGACGCTGACCGAGACGGGACAATCGGTCTATGAAGCGGGTTTGCGCATCATTGGAGATTTCACGGAGCTCGAATCGTTCGTAGGGCGCGGTCAGGTTTCGCCGGCCGGGATGGTCCGGGTCACCGTGGCGCCGGTTTTTGGCCGGCTGCATGTGGTGCCGCGCCTGCCGGCATTTTTCGCCAGGTATCCGAACGTGTCCGTGGACCTGTCGGCAACCGAGCGAACCGTCAATCTGGTCGAGGAGGGCTTCGACCTTTCGATCAAAAGCGGGCGGCTTGCCGACTCTTCGATGATTGCAAGGCAAGTGGCATCGAGCCCAGTCGTTGTCGTCGCAACGCCGGATTACCTCGAAAAACACGGGCGCCCCGAACGGCCACAGGATCTCGCTCGACATGCCTGCGTCGTTTTCGCACCGCTGCGCGAGCCGCGGGCGTGGCGCTTCGAAAACGTCGACGGTCCCGGCTTGCACGTCCCGTCCAGCAATTTTCACACCGGCGACGCGGAACAGATTCGCGCTGCCGTGCTCGCCCATATGGGACTGGTTCAAGCGCCGGCGTGGCTCTTTGCGCCGGAGATCGCGAGCGGTGCGGTCGTCAGCCTGTTGCCGGATTTTGCGCCGGCGCCGATGCCCATTCACGCCGTTCATCCTTCCGGCCGACGATTGCCGACCAAGACCCGCGTATTTATCGATTTCGTTTCGGAAATTCTCACGTCTGATCCCGGTCCGGCCTTTGTCCCGGTCAGGACCTAGCGAGTATTCCGCCGACACCGGATCATGCCGAACAGGGATCGCGGTCCGGCCTTACCGCGCCGCAGCCAATCCCCGGTCGACAAGGCACTTGACCCGTCCGACAATGCTTTGCGAAACACGGTCGAACGGGCTGCGATCCCAGCGTCTTTTTCCAATGCAGCGTGGGTCCCAGGCGGTCGTCCGCGATTTTTTTGACGCCCGCTGTCCGTCAGCATGCGGCCCGCGCGTCATTGTGATGGCGGCCGATGCAATTCATCCGCCTCAACCCCATGACGGAGGCTCAAATGGAATACCTGTTGATGATCTACTCGGAAGAAAACGGCTGGAACAAGATGACCGACAGCGAGCGGCAGCAAGGCGTTGCCGCCTATCACGCGTACACCGAATCGTTGAAGAAAGCGGGGGTCCTGGTGGGGGCCAACCGGCTGCAGCACACGAACACGGCCACCACGGTGCGGCTCGTCGACGGCAAGCCGCAGGTGCTCGATGGACCGTATTCCGATTCGAAGGAGCAACTCGCCGGCTACTACCTGATCGACGTGCCGAACCTCGACGCGGCGATGTCGTGGGCGTCGCGTTGTCCCGGCGCGGCGCACGGCGTCATGGAGGTGCGCCCGGTCTGGACCGCCCCTTACGAGGCACCCACTGCATGAGTGCGTCCGGCGGCGCCCTTGGCGATGACGGCGCCGCGCGTTCGATTGCCGAGGCGGTCGCTCGCCGCAGCTACGGCAAGCTCGTCGCGCTGCTGGCAATGCGCACGCGCGACGTCGCCGCAGCCGAGGACGCGCTCGCCGACGCATTCGCGGCCGCGCTCGCGGACTGGCCGGAGCACGGCTGTCCCGCGAGTCCTGAAGCGTGGCTGATGACGGTTGCGCGTCGCCGGGCGATCGACGGCGCGCGTCATCGCCAGGTTGGCGACGACGTGGCGAACCAGTTGATGATCCTCGCCGACGAGATTGACGAGAGTGAGGCAGGCGCGTTGCCCGACCGGCGGCTTGCGCTGCTGTTCGCGTGCACGCACCCTGCGCTCGAGGCCGCGATTCGTACGCCGCTGATGCTGCAAGTGGTGTTGGGGCTGGAAGCGAAGACGATTGCGTCCGCGTTCCTGATGTCGCCCGCCGCGATGAGCAAACGCCTCGTGCGGGCGAAGACCAAGATCCGCGAAGCGGGCATTCCGTTCAGCGTGCCCGAGCGCGAGGAGCTGCCGGGCCGGCTCGACGCGGTGCTCGAAGCGGTCTATGCAGCGTATGCGGAGGGTTGGACGGACCCGGTCGGCGGCGATACCGAGCGGCGCGACCTTGCGGACGAGGCGCTGTATCTCGCGCAACTGCTCGTCGAGCTGCTCCCTGACGAACCCGAGACGTTGGGCCTGCTCGCGCTGATGCTGTTTGCACAGGCGCGACGTGATGCGCGACGCGATGCGGCTGGCGACTACGTGCCGCTGTCGGCCCAGGATCCTGCAACGTGGAACGCGCCGATGATCGACGCGGCGAACGCACTGCTGCGGCGCGCGAACGCGCTCAACGCAATCGGGCGCTTTCAGCTCGAGGCCGCGCTGCAGTCGGCGCATGTGGATCGCTGCCGCACGCGTCGCCCGAACTGGGACGAGATCGTGCAGCTCTACGATGGGCTGTTCGCCATTGCTGCGTCGCCGGTAGTGGCTGTGAACCGCGCGCTTGCCGTGGCCGAACGCGACGGCCCGCAGGCGGCGCTCGACGCGCTTGCGCCGTATGCGGACGACCCGCGGCTGGCCGACTACCAGCCCTACTGGGCCGCACGCGCCAATCTGCTCGCGCGCGTCGGCGCGACTGCGCAAGCACTCGACGCGTACGATCTGGCAATCGGTCTGGAGCGTGATCCGGCCGTGCGCCGGTTCCTGCAGCGCAAGCGAATGGAGCTTGCATCGACGAGCGGGACCTTCACGCGCGGTGCGGAGCCCCCATAAGAGACGCCTGAATGGAGCGGCTTGGCGATATCGGTCAGATACGCTTGGCTTCCCGAATGCTCTTGAGGAACGCGCGCGTTCTGTCGCGCGTCGGATTGCCAAAGATCTGTTCCGGGGGGCCTTCTTCATAAACAGGCGCTGGATCGGTGCTGTAGGCGCTAGCTGAGCAGGTCTATATTTGGACCTCGCCCATTGCGATGGCGGTTTCCGGGATAGAGTCGTCACTTGCTCTGGGCGGAGTTCGTCGATGAGTCAGCGAAACTGCCCGCTCCAGTGAGTCCCCGCATGCAGGCGCGTAACGACAGACGCCCCGGCATGCCGAACCGAGGGTTGGTATACTATCGCTTCAAAACCAATTGGTAGTTGATAAAAGATCGACAGCCAATCTTTCGCGTTTGGTGGCGGGCAGTTAGGCCGTGGCCCGCTGTCGGAGCCGCACACAGCACATTGACGCGTATTGGAGCGTTCCCAGCCTTGCCGGGCGGCACTGGCTGTTGAAACCATGGAAGGTTGAGCGAAGTATGGAACCCAAGTTTTACCGCGGCTGGCACCTGGCCAAATCGGACACGGAGTACAAGGCTACGGAGTTCGAGTGGGCGTTGATCCGCTTTTACGAGTCGTTTTCGCGTTTTGTGCTGACCACGGGCATGATCACGATCGCGGCCGACGTTGATATCAAGTATCAGGAGCATGTGATCCTGCACGTGATCCGCATGCAGGATCGTCCGAAGAACAGCGCGACCATCGCGCGGCTGATGAATCGGGATGACATCCCGAACATTCAATACAGCTTGCGCAAGCTGGAATCGGCCGGCCTGATCGAAAAGCTCAAGGACAAGAACAGCAAGACCTACTCGTATACGGCGAGCGAGCTTGGCGTCAGGCTGACCGACGAATACAACAAGGTCCGGCAGGAGATTCTGGTCAAGCGTTTCGAGGAGATCAGCGACGTCGACGAGAAGTTCGAGCGCGGCGCGCGCTTCATGTCTCTCCTGACCGGCATTTATGAGGAAGCGGCTCGCGATTCGGCGACCATCACGCCCCAAACCGACGAGCCGCCGCCGAAGCCCAAGGCTTCGCGCAAGTCCGCTTAATCGGCAACCGCAGCCGCGCGAGTCACAGCGCCGGATGCAACCTGTGCCAGTCGCTAGCCTTCTGGTACGCCATGCCGGCGCGGCACAGCAGGGCTTCGGCGCCATGCGCCGAAACGAACTGGAAGCCAATTGGCAGGCCGCCCTGCGTGAGCCCGCATGGCAGAGCGATCGCGGGATGGCCGCTGGAGTTGAACGGTGCCGTGAACTGGATCAGGCGCGCATTGAGTTCCGGGTCCTGCGCGAGCGCGCCAAGCTGTTCATGTGTGGGCGCGGCGAACGGCTGCATCGGCACGATCAGCAGATCGATCCCGCTCATGAGCCGGTTGATCTTTCCGCGTAGCGCGGCACGGTTCAACAGGACCTGCTGATACGCCATCCCACTGGTTTCGCGACCAATCTCGATCAGGCGTGTAAGCGCTGGCCCATAGTGCGCCGCGAGCCGCGGATAGGTGTCGGCATGGGCCACCGCCACTTCCACACCGCAGTTGACCTGCCACTCGTCGACTACCGTGCGCACATCGGGAACGCGCACTTCTTCCACCTGAGCGCCGAGCGACTTCACCACTTCCACGACCCGCGCGAGCGCGTGCACGATGACGTCGTCGGTGCCATTGCTGTTCCACTCGGCATCGATGCCGATTCGCAGTCCGCCCAGATCGTGCGCGTCGTCGGGCAACACGAGTCTGGCCTCGGGCAACGAGGTTGGGTCGAGTGGATCGTGCCCGGCAATCGCACCAAGCAGCAGCGAGGCATCGGCTGCACTGCGCGCCATGGGGCCCGGATGATCGAGACTGGCGCCGAGTGCGAACACACCGTGACGGCTCACGCGTCCCCACGTCGGCTTGATGCCGGTGAGACCGTTGGCTGCAGAGGGAAAACGGATCGAGCCGCCCGTATCGGTACCGAGCGACGCGTAGCATAGCCCCGCCGCCGTCGCGACGCCGGAGCCACTCGACGACGCGCCCGCCCAGTGCCCCGGATGCCACGGATTGACCGGCTCGGCGATCTCGGGGTGATGCGTTGCGAATGCGCCCTCCGTGAGCTGAAGTTTGCCGAGCACGATCGCGCCGGCATCGCGCAGCCGCTTGACGGCGGTCGCGTCTTCGGTCGGCACGAAGTTGCGATGAATGGTCGTGCCGGCGGCAGTCGGCGAACCCGCGCACCAGTACAGGTCCTTTACCGCCAGCGGTACGCCGTGCAGCGGCCCGAGCGCCTCACCATTCAGCACTTTTCGTTCGGCTTCGCGCGCGGATGCGAGCGCCTCGTCACGCATTACGAGCGCGTAGCTGTGCAGCGTGGGGTCGAGCCGCTCGATGCGTTCCAGCATCGCGGTCGTGACTTCCACGGGGGAGATCTCGCGCGTGGCGATCAGGCGCGCCAACTCGCGCACCTCCATGTAGTGCAGTCCGGAATGGGACATGGTCAATCTGCCTCCGTACTCAAAGTCCGAGCTCTGCGCGCTGCCGCGTGAGCGTATCGATCACGGCGTACATGATCTTGTGCGCGCAAGGCATCAGGTCGGGAATGTAGGTCGCGCCCATGCCGCCCAGCCCCTCGGCCACCGGCACCGGCGAGCCTTCGGCGGGCCATGGCCAGCCGATGCGCGCGGTCGGAATGCCGAAGCGGCGCAGCGCGGCACCGTCGGTCTGGCCGCCGAGCAGGTCGGGCGTCGGATGCGCACGCTGCTCGATATGCTCCCAGCCGCGCCGCGCGGACTGCACGATCCAGTTCGACGGGGACGTCGTGCCGCCGGGCACGGAGCCATACATTTCCCAGTCGAGATCGAAATCGGGATGACGCTCCCATAGTGCCGCGACGAATGCGGCGAACTGCGCCTTCACTTCGCCCGGTGAGGTACGGGGATTGATGCGCACGTCGAAGAAAATCTCGGTGACGGCCGAAGGAAACGCCGGCCGTTCAGGCCAGCCCGCCCGCACGCCCGAGATCCAGCCGTGCGGCTTGACCGCGCCGGACGTATTGCGCTCGGCGTACTCGATCAGCCATTGCTCGAGTTCGAGTATCACGTGCGCGGCCGGCACGACCGAGCTGCGAAAGCCCGGCGTGTCGCGCGGCACGCCCGCATAACCGAGTGTGCCCTTGACCTTCAGCTTGAACCAACCCATGCCGGGTTCTTCGTGATAGACCCAGTTCCAGGGCTTCATCACGATCGCGAAGTCGGGCGCTACGCCTCGGCTCAACAGGTGCGTGACGCCTGCGGACATGCCCGCGTGGTCGCGCGCGGCGAGATCGACGGGCATGCCGCCATCCGCCATCGCGACGATCAGGTCGCCGGCCAGCGGCACGTCGGCCTCGATCAGAGCGGTCGCGACTTCGGTCAGCGTGGCGATCATCCCTTTGGGGTTCGACGCGCCAAGGCCGTAGACCCAGTCACCTTCCATACGTGCGCGCGGCTTGAGGTCCGCGAAATCGGGCGGACCGATCCACGGGTCGTCGCTTTCGTCGCCCTCGAGATGGGTGTCGATGGGCGCGTAGAGCATCAGCGCGGCACCGCCGCCGCTGCCGCGTTTCTCGGCGACGACGTTGCCGGTGTGCTCGTTCATGGGCCGATAGCTTGCGCTCAGGCCGACGCTCGCCAGATGCCCGACCATGAACTGGCTCGCGTCGCGCGCGGCGCCGGTCGGGCTGTGAATGTCCGTGAGTTTGAACAGCAGCTGTTGCAGCCGCCGCGCGTCGAGCTTTGCGCAGGCCCGGTCGTACCAGGCCTGTTGCTCGGAAGAAAAGGGCAGTGGCGTGGTGCTGATCACGATGGATACCTCCAGATTGCGTTGCGATGCGTGGTCAGTTCGACGGCGCGAACTGTTCGGCGTAGATGTTTTCCGGGCGCAGGCCGAGATTGACGAGCTTTTTCGTGGCCGCCTCGATCATGCGCGGCGGACCGCACAGATAGGCGACGGCGCTTTCGTGCGTCACGTCGGCCTGGCCGATCGCATCGACGGGATTGCCGGCGAGCAGTTCGCCGCTCGCGTGGTGGTCTACCGAGATGCGCGTTTTGAGATTCGGCAGCCATTGCCGACGCAGCTCCAGATCGTCGAGGCAGAAAAGCTGCTCGGGCGTTGCACAGCCAAAGCTCAGCAGGATCGGCGGCTTGCGTCCGGGCTGGCGACGCAGGGCGTCGATCATCGACAGGATGGGTGCGAGGCCGGTCCCGCCCGCCACCATGATGTGCGGCGCAGGCACCTTCTCACGCAGGAAGAAACTGCCGAACGGACCTTCGATTTCGAGAACGTCATCGGGTTTCGCCTCCTGCTCCAGCCACTTCGACATCACGCCATCTTCAAGCACACGAATCAGTAGTTCGAGCTTCGGCAGATCGGCCGCCGTGCTGGCGGGCGAATAGCTGCGCGTGACATTCGTCCCCGGCACGCGTACCTGAATGAACTGCCCCGGCTTGAAGTCGAGCCACGCGCCTTCGGCAAGTTCGAGCCGCAGGCGCACGACGTTCGACGCCACCTTCTCGACGCTGTCGACGAATGCGTGCGCCTTGACCGCCTGCACGTCGGCCGCATCGCTCGCATAGTTCAGCGTGAACGTGCAGTTGGTTTCAGGTTCGGTCAGGCACAGCAGCCGGTCGCCGGCCTCGTATTCGCTGCGCAGAAGCGTCGAGCTGGCACCCGCGCGCATGCCCGCGCGGCCCCCGACAAGCTTCGCCATACAGCTCGAACAGGATCCCGACCGGCACTGGTGGATGACCGGGATACCTGCGGCGAGAGCAGCGTCCAGCACGCTCTCGCCCTGCTGCACGGCAACCGATGTCGCTTTCCCGTCGCGAAAGCTCAATGTGACGTTTTTAACGGAAGACATACGGATACCTTCAGTACTGCTGTGATTAATGATCCTCTTCGATCTTCTCGACGAAGTACGAAGGACGTTTGCCGTCTGCGGTTCGCTTCATGCGGATGCTCGACGCCTTGATGGTGCCGTCGATACCATTGCCTGGCTTGGCGATGCCTCGATTCCAGCGCGAAGCAATCTTGCGCCAGGTGATCGGCGATACGTCGGTTGCAACGAGTTGTTCGTTGTCCCAGCCGGTGCCATCGGCATAAAAATCCTGCATCGCTTCGCGTGCGTACAGGTCGCAGTTGTTGAAGCCATGCAGGCACAGCGGCTTGAACAGATAGTCGTAGCGATACTTGAAGTCCTTGCGCTCCTTGTCGGTCGGGCACACCCGCGCGAGGATTTCCCAGTACTCGTAGGTGTCGTCAGTGATCGGCACATACCATTCGAACTGGACGACATGCTCTTCCGGCCAGTTCTCGACCATCAGCACGCCAGGCATGAACACGGAGGTGCGGTACGGGCGGGCATTGACGTTCTCGACCTTGAGGTCGACTCTCTCGTTCTCGAGGACGGGGTTCCACTTCTCCGTGAAGAGCCATTGCACGAGGCCCTTGGGACCGTTCTCGTCTTCGACCGGCGCGATGCAGTCGTCCGCGGTCGGCACGATGCCAAGCGGCAGCACCCAGTCCTTCGCGTGAATGATCGCGTTGTCCTTGTGCACGAGGATGTGCGCGTTATCGAAGCCGTTTTCGCAGGCAATGCGCCAGTTCGCGAAACCCGTGCGGTGCATGCCGTACGCGACGACGTCCTTGTCCAGCAGGCTCGGCGCTGACGGCCACAGCGGATGCGGGAAGCGCTCGTCGTTCTCCGGGAAGCGGATGGGCAGGTCGTGCGCGAGCGGTGGCACGTCTTCATCCGGATAGTCGTCTTCGCGCACGAAGACGAAGATCATGCCCGCGACTTCCTCGACCGGATAGGTCGTGATACCTGTCGTGCCGATCAGCTTGTCATCCGGATTGCCGGCGATGGTCGCGAGCTTGCCGCTTTCCAGGTCGAACGTGAACCCGTGGTACCAGCAGCTGATCGTGTCCTCGGTAAGACACATCGGCTTGGCGGAGAGCCGCACGCCGCGGTGAATGCACTGGTCCTTCAGCGCGTAGATCTTGCCCTTCACGCGGCGCAACACGATCTGAACCCCGCAGATCTGGATGCCTTCTACGGCATCTTCCGGCAATTCATGGCTGAAGAGCGCCGGATACCAGTGGTTGATAAAGCCCCATGCCGCGTCCTTGTACGGCTGGTACTGGCTCTGGACTTTCGCGTCGTTGACGCGGGCATCGCTGATCTCGTTGAGTCGCTGACCGGTGCTGCGCCGGCGGACGATGGGCGTGTCGCTCATGGAGTGCTCCTGATGTGTGGGCTGGGGCGCGTCTCGTGACTGCTCACGAGCGCTGATTTCTGTACAGCTTGTCGCGGCTCGATGCGCTTCGCCGTGCGCGTCTCATCCGATGCTGTGAGTGAAGACTACGGAAACAGAAATTGACAGTCAATTAAATTTCAATCAATCTTCCGTCGTACGTTGATCGTAAATCGATTGAACATAACGCGATAAAAATCGGCGAACGCCCGTGGGAAGGCGCTGAGCGGGCAATGTGCTGGTTGGAGGCGGGTGCCGCTGTGGACGATCTTCCCAGGGTTGTCCCTAGCGATGCTCCCGCCCAGAATGCGTCCCGGACGAGAACCCGGTACCCGAGCAGAGCGACGCGCAGGGCAAAAGAAACAACACGAAACGTGTGCTGAAAAGCCGCCGCCTGGCAACTCGCCCGGTCAGCGGGCGCAGCAAAGGCTTTTGACGAAAGGAAGAGGAGAACGCGGTGAAAATAAAGAAGTCTGCACTACTGATCGGCCTCGCGCTGGTCGCTAACGCCCATGCGCAAAGCAGCGTCGAAATCTACGGGATCATCGATACGGGCGTGATGTATGTGTCGAACGTGGGCGGTCACAGTAACTGGCTGGCCGACCCCGACACGATGGCGCCGAATTTGTTCGGCTTTCGCGGAACCGAAGATCTCGGCAATGGCCTGAAGGCGATATTCAAGCTCGAAGGCATGTTCAGCCTGAACAACGGCGAATCCACCAACGGGCTGTTCGGGCACGAAACCTATGTGGGATTGCGTGACGACCGTTGGGGCACGCTGACCGCCGGCAATCAGATCGACTTCATGTTCTATTCGCTCGTGGTCGATCACTGGGGCCCGGCCTTCCCGTTCGTCAATTCTCTGGGGTTGCGGCAAGGCTCGTTTTCGGGCCTGAATATTCCCGGGCCACCGGGCAACGGTTCGTTCGACTTCGACCGCACGCTCGGCGCTCCGATCGCGAACTCGGTCAAGTACATGAGCCCGACAGTCGGCGGCCTCTCGATGGGCGCGCAGTACAGCTTCGGCGGACAGGCTGGTTCGTTCGGTCAGGATAGCGGGCAGAGCTTCGGCCTGAATTATCACATCGGCGCCGTCGCGCTGAATGGCGCGTACACATACATCAAGTATCCCGAGTTGAACAACGGCAATGACGGTATCCGCAACATGGGTCTGGCCGCTTCGTGGGTCGTGGGGCCGACCGAGCTCGCCGCGATGTACACGAGCACGCAGAACACGCAGAACGGCGCGCGTGTCGGTGTCTACGAAGCCGACGTGACGTGGACGGTCTCCCCGTTCCTGCACGCGAATCTCGCTTACCAGTACATGAAAGGCAACGACGTCTTGAAAGGCCAGAAGGCCAGTCAGGAGACGTTGTCGGTCCTGTATTCGCTCTCCAAACGCACGAGCATCTACTCAACGCTGGCGCTGCAGCAGGCCTCGGGCGGTCCCGCCTGGATTTCGCTTGTGCCGGGACCCTCGTCGGGCGGCCGGCAGACGGCGGTCGACATCGGTCTGCAGCACGTGTTCTGACGATATGACCTGACCACGCGGAACCCGTCGCTCAACACACCGAGGCTGTGGCACCGCGCTTCTCGACTGGCGCAAGCCAGTCACGACCCACCACCAAATACATACAGGAGATACCACCATGAGCAACCACTCCACCATGCGCGCGATGCGTGTACACGAACCCGGCGGGCGCTTCGTGCTCGACACGATCCCGCGCCCTGAACTGCTGCGGCCGACCGACGTCCTCGTCGACGTGAAGGCGTCCGGCGTCGTGCCGAATCTGCGCAACGTAATGAGCAATTACGGCGAGCGTGCTTACCTCACCGTGCCGGATCTGCCCGCTATCTACGGGCTGGATGCGGCCGGCGTGGTTGCCGAGGTGGGCAGCGCCGTGACCGGCCTCGTGCCGGGCGATCGTGTCTATATCAATCCGGGCCGCTCGTGCGGATCGTGCGACGCGTGCCGGACAGGTCAGTCGATCAACTGCGTGGCCTTCACGTTTCAGGGCTACTTCGGCTTTGGCCCGCAATCGAAGGCGATGTACCGGCAATACCCATACGGCGGCTTCAGCGAGTTCGCAACGGCGCCCGCCGACGGCCTCGTCAAGCTGCCTGAAGCAGTGAGCTTCGAGCAGGCCGCGCGTTTCGGCTACCTCGGCACCGCGTATTCTGGTCTGCGCAAGGCAGGCGTCGGCGCGGGCCGGACCGTGCTGATCGTGGGCGCAAGCGGCACGCTGGGTCTGGGCGCCGTGCAGATCGCACGCGCGATGGGCGCGACTCGCATCCTGTGCGTCGCGCGCAACGAAGCGCTGCTCGCCCGTGTGCGTGCACTCGATCCGCAGCGTATCCGCACGTTTTCGTACGGCACCGGCTCGCTGGCCGACTGGGCCCGCGAGCAGACGGACGGTGTGGGCGTCGACGCGGTCATCGACGCGATCGCGCCGGGCGCCTCGCATCAGGTCACGCTCGACAGCATGGCGGCACTGAGGCGTGGTGGCCGGCTCGTCGAAATTGGCGCGATGACCGACCCGCTGCCGCTGAACCTGCACGAGATGATGTGCGCGCAGATCAGCGTGATCGGCTCGCTCTGGTTCTCGGTTGCCGAAGGCCAGGACCTGGCGAAGATGGCTGCGGCCGGCACGCTCGATCTCGGTGTGTTCGAACACCACCGCTACACGCTCGATCAGGCCGACGAAGCACTCTCGGAAGCAGAAAAGCGCGCTGGCGGCTTCGTCAACGTCGTCATCGTTCAATGAAACAGCCCGAATCGAACAGGAGAACATCATGGTAAGACGCGTCGTGACAGGCGAGAAAGACGGCAAGTCGGTCATCGTCTCCGATGGCCCCGTCGCCAATACACACGACTACGCAGCCGTGCCCGGCTTCCAGACCACGCTCGCATGGGCGACGCTGCAGGGCATGGCGCCCCTGCCGCATGACGGCAAGGACCCGGTGGTCGGCATCCAGTCGGTGGTGCCCGATCCGCATGGCACACGCCTGCTCGTCGTGCAGTTCCCGCCGGACAGCTCGCTCGATTCCGCGGACTTCGACCCGGTTGCGGCTGGCGCGGAATACGAAGCGCATCTGCCTGGCCTCGCCCAGGCGTTCGAACCCGATGGTTCAGGCATGCACCGTACCGCGTCGGTCGACTACGACATCATCGTTTCCGGCGAACTGTGGCTCGAACTCGACGACGGTGAGATTCGCCATCTGAAGGCAGGCGACATCGTGATCCAGAATGGCACGCGTCACGCATGGCGCAATCGCAGCACGATGCCGGCGGTGATGGTGGCGGTATTGATCGGCGCCGAGACGCAGGCGGCGCGGTAACGGCAAACGAAGTGAGAGAGCAAACGATGAGTCAGCAAGCAGAACATCCCCACGACGGGCCGCCCAGGGCACCACGCGCCGAAACGCTGGAATGGAGCGACGCGATGTTGCTCGGTCACGCGCCGATCGACGCCGCGCATGAAGAGTTTGTCGAAGTGGTGACGGCGCTCGCCGGTTGTACGCAGCATACGGCGCTGACCTGCTTGCAGGCGGTGGAGGCGCATCTGCTGTCCCACTTCGCAGTCGAGCAGGAATGGATGGAAAAGACCGATTTTCCCGCCGCCGAATGCCATCTCGACGAGCACCAACGGGTGATGGAGGCCGTGCAAAAGGTGAACGCACTCGCAGCCATTGGCCAGGTCGGCCTGCAGGACGTCAAGCATCTCGCACAGGCATTGGCCGACTGGTTTCCAGGTCACGCCGACTATATGGATTCGGCATTGTCGGCGTGGATCAACAAGAAGATGTATGGCGGCGCACCCGTCGTGTTGCGACGCGATCTGCAAGTGGCTGAGGCGGCCTGAACGAAGTGACGGAGCTAAACATGATCATGAAGGACAAGGTGGGACTCGTAACGGGCGGCGGCTCGGGCATGGGGCGCGCGGCGGCGCTTGCGCTGGCGCGCGAGGGCGCGATCGTCGTGCTCGCTGGACGCGGTGAAGAAAAGCTTGCGACCGTGCGCGACGAAATCCAGCGAGCCGGAGGACGGGCGGAAATCCGCTCGGCCGACGTATCGCGTCGCGAGGATAACGAGGCGCTCGTCGCGTTCGTCGAGTCGCGCTTCGGCAGGCTCGATTTCGCATTCAATAACGCGGGCGGCCACGCGGACTTTAAGCCCATTGATCAGACACCGGTCGAAGAGTCGGAATGGGTGATCGATCTGAACTTCAAGGGCGTCTATTACGGCGTCAAGTATCAGGTTGAAGCGATGCTGCGCGCGGGCGGCGGCGCGATCGTCAACAACGCGTCCATCTTCGGCTTACGCGGCATGAACGGCATCGCTCACTACGTTGCAAGCAAGCACGCGGTAGTCGGCCTCACGCGTGCGGTCGCGAAGGAATATGCCGGTAGCGGTATCCGCATTAACGCCGTGTGTCCGGGCGCAACCGAGACGCCGAACTACATGCGCTCGACCGACGGCGACGTGCACCTGCTCGATGACATGATTCCGATGCGCCGCATCGGCCAGCCTCATGAAGTCGCCGACGCGGTGCTCTGGCTGCTGTCCGACAAGGCGGCCTATGTGACTGGCACCACCCTTTCCGTCGACGGCGGCATGACAACCTGAACGACCATTTCAGGCTCACGGGACACAAGGAGAAGGAACGATGAGATCGAATCGTGCAGCACGGTATATCGGCGGCGCGCTTATCGCGCTGATTGCCTTCGGTGCGAATGCTCAGGGCGGCGGTGCAACGGCTTCGACGCCGGCTGCGAGCGCGGCTTCGGACCAGAGCAAAAGCGCGACGCGCGCGGCGAACCGGCAACTGCAGAAGAAAGTGCGCCGCGCGCTGGCTCACACCAAGGGCCTCAACGCGTCGGGCATTGCAGTACGCGCGAATGACGGCGCGCTCACTTTGCAGGGGTGGGTGCCGGAGCAGTCCCAACTCCAGCTTGCGTTGCGCACGGCCCAAGGTGTGCCCGGTGTCGTGTCGGTGAACAACCAGTTGACCATACGACCGGTGGGGCAATGAGACGTCGTCCCGGCGCGAGCAATTGGACGTTGAACGATCACGCCCGGGACGACGAATCAATACGGAATCAGCAAAAAGAACTGACGCAGACGATCGACGTGAAATTGCGCGATGAAACGGGGCGTTTGCAGGCGGCGCTGCAGGAGATGAACCAGGGCCCGATCCGAATTGCCGCGAAGGAAATCAAGCTCTTGATCGACGACTCAGTGTCGAAGGTCGCCGCGGGCAGCAGGCTCGTCGACGAAGCGGGCGCGACGATGACCGATGTGGTCGCGAGCGTCCACCGGGTCGCGTCCATCGTGCGCGAGATTTCGGCGGCGAGCCAGGAGCAGTCGGCGGGCATCGACCAGATCAATCGCGCGGTCATGCAGATGGACGAAGCGGTGCAGCAGAACTCCGCGATGGTGGAAGAGGCCGCGGCCGCCGCGAACGCCGCGAACGCGCTACGCGACGAGGCCGGCCATCTGGCCCGGGTTGTGTCTGCATTCAGCGTGGAAGCGCCGGCGGCGGTTTGAGTTGACGCTTGACGGCGTCGGAGAAAGCCCTTCGGCGGAGGGGCCAAAGCGAAGTTGAATCAGCCTCATGTACTTCAGTTGGCTTTGCTAACTAATTGTCCGCCGAATGGCGAAACGTTTGGAGAGAGTCATGCCTAGCACGATTGAATTGACGCAGGAAGATGAAGTCGATGTCTCGACCATCAGGGTGCCGGAGAGTTCGCGCATGCCTAAGTTCGCGCTCACCATGGCCTGGTGGGGGCTCTGCAGCGCGATGGTGTATCTGATCATCGGCGCGACGCTGGCGCTTTATTACGGCACGACCAATGCGCTGATCGGGATGGTGATGTCCGTGGTCGTTTATTCGGCCGTGAACTACGTGCTGACGAACTATGCGATCCGCACGGGTCTTTCCGTGTCGCTTTTCTCCCGCGTGCTGTTCGGCAGTGCGGGCGCCGCATTGGCAACGCTGATATTCGCGGCAACCGTCATCTACTATGCCGTCTTCGAGAGTTCCGTTATCGCGGTCGCGCTGAACAGTCTTTTTCCATCTGTTTCCTATCCACTGGCTTGCCTGATCGTGGTCGCCTATAGCGTGCCGCTCGTTTTCGGCAGCGTGCAGAACTGGCTCGACAAGCTCAACGGCGTGCTTCTGCCGTTCTACGCGGCCGGCCTGATCGCGGCTGTGGTAGTGGCGACGTCCACGCACGGCTATAGCCCGGCCTGGATGCATTTCGGCGAGACTAAGGGGGCAGTCGTGTCGAACGGCTGGTGGGACTGCTTCGTCTACTACATGGGCGTGTGGCTGTTCATGCTCGCCGCTTTCGACTTCGCGCGCTTCGGCAAGAAGCAGGACGTCCGCTATCACAGCGTGATCAACTTCGGCATGCCGTTCTGGTTTGTTACGTTTATCGTCAACGGCGTGATCGGGATTTATCTCGTCAGCACGATCCCCGGACAAGGCGCGCTGTCCGAGGTATCGGTCGTGCTCGCGCTGCTCAAGTTGATGGGACTCTGGGGACTCGGCTTCCTCGTCGTCACGCAGACTCGCATCAACACCGCCAACTACTATCTCGCGACCATCAATACGCAGGCACTGTTCGAAGCAGGCCTCGGTCTGAAGCTGCCGAAATTTGTCTGGACGATCGTCGTCGGCGTGATCGTGTACGCGCTGATGCTGTCCGGCATCTTCTCGAAGCTGCTCCTCGCACTCGCCTATCAAGGAGTGTTCGTCGTCGCGTGGGTGGCGGTGGCGCTCGCCCATATCCTGTCGCACAAGTCGGAGCGGACTTCCGACGACGCTCTTGAATCGACGTTGCGCAACGTGCCGACCTTCAACGCCGGCGGACTGATTTCGTGGTTTGTCGGCGTCGCGGCGGGCATTGGCGTGATGAGCGGACCGGAATCGGTCCACACGTTTTCCGCGCCGGCAACGTTTGTGGTTTCGGTCGCCGCGTACCTGATGGTGTCGATGCATGGCAAGCGCTCCATCTCCGTCACGACGTAATTCACCTATTTGGCTTCGATAACGGCCAGGCATTGCAGGCTGGCCCACGCACTGATTTGGTCAACGGGGCCGTGCGAACGGCAAGTCCGCGGCGCCCGATTTCATCATGGAGCGAAGTAATGTCAGACCCGACGATCGTCCGCCGCCGCACGGTGAGTGGCGGCAATAGTGGTACATCGAGTCAATACCAGCCCTATAAGGACGCTGCGTGGGGCTTCGTCAATCACTGGTATCCGGCGCTTTTCAGCCACGAACTGACGGAGGACCAAGTGGAAGGCGTGCAGATATGCGGGATTCCGATTGTATTGAGGCGCGCGAACGGCAAGGTTCATGCACTCAAGGATCAATGTCTGCACCGTGGCGTTCGCCTTTCGGAAAAGCCGATGTGCTTCAACAAGAAGACGATATCGTGCTGGTATCACGGCTTCACGTTCGACCTTGAAACGGGCAAGCTTGCGACCATCATCGCGAACCCCGAGGACAAGCTGATCGGCACGGTCGGCATTACGAGCTATCCGGTGCACGAAGTCGCGGGCATGATCTTCGTCTTCGTGCGCGACGACGATTTCCCGCTTGAGGACGTTCCGTCGCTCGAACAGGATCTGCCGGTGCGCTTTCCGAAGCAAAGCGACCGCTACCCGCACCCGCTGTGGCCGGCCGTGCCCAGTCTGCTCGACGAGAACGCGGTGGCGATGGGCATTCATCGCATCGGCTTCACGAACTGGCGCATCGCGTGCGAGAACGGCATCGACAACGCTCATCTGCTGCTGCACAAGGACAACAGCATCATTCACGCGATGGAATGGGTCCTTCCGCTTGGCCTGCTGCCGAGCGGCGAAGACTGCGTCGAGACCCTCGAAGACTCTGACGGTCCCAAGGGCATGCTGCAGTGGCTCGGCACTGACAAGTGGCAACCGGTGCTGGAAAACAAGGAACTGGGACTGAAAGTGCCTGGACTCGTAGGCCGCCCCTATCGGACTTCGATCGTGTTGCCCGGACTCGTGGCGGTCGAGAACTGGCCGGGCGAACATATGACCCAGTTGGAGTGGTTCGTGCCGATTACCGACGACACGCATGAGTATTGGGAGGTGATCGTGCGCATCTGCAACACGCCGGAGGAACTGGAGGCGCACAAATATCGCTACGAGCGTGTCTATGAGCCGCTGGCACTGCATGGCTTCAACGACTGCGATATCTATGCACGCGAGTCGATGGAAGACTTCTACGGTGACGGCACCGGATGGGAGAGCGAGCAGATGGTCGCAACGGACATCTCGGCCATCACCTGGCGCAAGGTTGCTTCGCGCTGGAATCGCGGCATCGCGAAACCGGGGCGCGGCGTGCCGGGCGCGCGAAAGGACAGCAGCCTGCGCTTCAAGCGCGCTGCGGACGGCAAGCGGATGACCTACAAGACCGAGCAGATCGAAGACTGATCCGCCCCTGCTACCTCTCTCCTCGGACTTTGCGCCGGGGGAGGGGTTGTTTTCGCCGCATCAGACCCGATTCAGGGTTCCTTTTGCTGTGTCACGCTTTGCGCCGATCCGGTGGCTGTCGCACTTTTTTCAGTCTGCGGTGTGATGGTGGCGGCGTCGCGAGCAGCCTCATCGTAAATCCCAGTAAGCAGAGACATGAAGCGCGCGTAGCGCTCGAACTTCTCCTCTGTGTCGCTGATTTCCCCGAGGCGCTGAACCAGTATCTCTTTTCGGACCTTGTAGTACTCGTCCGTCAATCGGATCCCCAGATCGCTCGCGCAATACAGGTAGGTCTTGCTGCTCGTGTCCTGTAGCTTTTCGATCAACCCGGCGGCTTCCAGCTTTCTCAGGCTGTACTGGATGTTGGGAATATCGTCGCGGTTCATCAATCGTCCGATCATTGCGCTGGTCTTGGGACGGTCCTGCATACGAATGACGTGAAGGATCACGTGCTCCTGATGTTTGAGTTCGACGTTCGCTGTGATCGTAACGACGCCTGTTGCCAGAACGAAGCGGGTGAAGGACTCGTAAAAACGAATCAGTGACCACTCGAACTCCGCGATCTTGAACTCGGCGTCAGATTTTGCGAGATGCCACGATCGGTAAAACCTCGGTTCCATTGCTTGACTCGCTTATCAAAGATTGTCGACAGGGGCGTGCGGCCCCGGCTGGTCCGGCTGCCGTCCAGCACCGGCATCGCGAGACAATTTCAAGTCGGTGTGTACTTGCCGCGGCGGGTGCGTGAAATCAATTATCAATCGACAATATGTTGAATGACACTGGATAATCTACCAATTTTTGGAAAATTTTCCGCCGAAGTCCGGGGGCTTGGCGTTGGTTGCGTAACCTGAATGTCAGGTTGGGTCTGGATCGGGCGAATTTCGTTCTCTTGCTCGGCGGTCGCATCA
This sequence comes from Paraburkholderia sp. UCT70, assembly GCF_050434085.1. NCBI lineage: Bacteria > Pseudomonadati > Pseudomonadota > Betaproteobacteria > Burkholderiales > Burkholderiaceae > Paraburkholderia > Paraburkholderia sp. UCT70. The sequence goes on from NZ_JBNPVZ010000003.1 coordinate 312,802, forward strand.
CCGCACAGCTGAAAGTCCATGCAAAGTTCCGGACACAGGTCAGGCGCAGGCGAACGCTTTGCGTAGTCCAACTCCACGGTATTGCGTATCACTCAGGTACGCTCGCGCCGCGCAACGTCTCGCGAGAAAGGATTTCTCCCGGACGATGGCGTTCGAAAGACCGCTTCTCGAGGCGGATTCAACCGGTCGAATGTCGCGGTGGAGCGGCTATCGGAAGACCGTTCATGGCGGGCAGTACGCATTCTTCCCCCTCGCCGGAAAGCGGCCATTGAAGACCCCGACGTCAGCTCCGGAGTAGGTTCGCGGAACTGGTGCTCTCGACCATGACGCGACGCTCGACGTGTGGAACCGAACGTCCGCTGGATTATGTGCAAGGGTCGTTCGCAACGCACGAGCACCGACGGGCATCAGAACGAAACGCGCTGCTCGTAGCGCTTACCGGGCGCGTGGAAAGGGGTACCATGAGCAAGCCATCGAACGCCAGGCTCATCCGTGCCTGAACGTGTAGCATCTCCCTGGCCTGGGGGCTTGCCATGATCCGTTATCACACCGCACCCGATTCGTCGGTCATCGAAATAGCCGTTGAAGGCAAGATCACCGACCACGAACTGCGCGAAACCATCGAGCGTATGCGTGGTGATCTTGAACTGAACGGTAAGACCCGCGTGCTCGAACGCATTGAGCATTTCAGTGGCATCGAGCCGAAGGCGCTGTGGACCGACCTGACGCTCGGCGTCTCCGTCGCCCGCAAGGTCAAGCGCGCCGCCGTGGTGGCTGACGCGGGCTGGATTCACGCCTCGATGCATTTGGCGCGGTTCTTCACAAAGGCTGAAATCAAGGCGTTCCACGTGGACGAGCTGGAACAGGCGCGAGCCTGGATCAACGCCTGAACGTCGTCTCCAGCCGAGCGCATCGGGCAGAGGCCGGCCATGAAGCGACGCTCGCTCGACGCAGACATGTGGCTGAAACTCGTCGCGTTTCAGTCATATGCCCATTGGATGCCTGGCTACCTGACCCCGAGTCCCGAGTCTGGCCGAAAGGTCGTTCTGATTTCCTGATCCCCAAGGAGAGTCTGATGCCGTTCATGGATATCGCCGCCGGCGAGATCTCGTCGATCCAGCCGGTCGAGGCCAACAACAAGAACGTGGTGCTGCTCATTAGCCAGCGCAATGCTTCGCGCCCGCTGGTGGTGAAGTCCGAGGACGGCGCCGGGCGCAACAACGTCGGCGCCATGCTGGAGTTCCATGCCACCGCCTTCTCCAGGCTGCGTGGCCTGCCCTTCGAAACCGCCAAGCTCTCACTGAAGGAAATCGACGAACTCAAGCGCTGCGACCCGGCCAAGGTCAAAGCCACCCCGCCGCTCACGCAGACGCAATGGTTGCAGAAGCTCGACGACCTGCTCCATACCGCTGACCGAACGGTCAAGACCGCCATCAAGGTTAGCTTCGTCGAGGAGCTGGCAAACCTGCACGGTATCGGCAAGGATCTGGAGCAGAAGAAGCTACTCGGCGACGCGCTGGTGCGCGGCAATACCGACGTGCCCTTCGGTCTTGGCGAGATACTGGCGGTCGACTTCTTCATCGGCAACGGAGACCGCTTTCGCGAAGTGAACTCCGGTGAAAAGTATCCGCGCGGCTCGATCCTCGGCGACCAGAACATCTTTTTCCAGATCAAGTACGGGAAGTTCACGGCCGTAGGCCTGGATACCTACGACGGCGCCGGCCCCTGGTCCGACCTGAACCGCACCATCGAGGACCTGGAGGCCACCAACAAGAACTTAGGCGTCGAGTACGCCCTCTGGCCCGGCCGCATCCTTGCCCCGGGCGCGCGGCGCGAGCGCGACGAGGTCGCGACCGCGCTGGTCGACTCGCTGATCGAACTCTGCTTCGGCAATGGGATCGGGTTCTCGGCTTCGATGCGCAAGAAGCTGATCGAGGCCTGCCACCGCGGCATCTCGTCGGGCAAGGAAATGCTGCGGGGAAAATACAAACTGGGCGACAACGTGCAGTCGCTCACGGAGGGCATCCGCTCGCGCTGGCTGATCATCCGCGGCAAGTGAGTCCGTGCCGGCGCGAGATTGATCAGTCGCGGAAGGCGCGGACTGCGAACCCTCGAACAGATTGCCCTGTTGCCGGTTTTCCGTACCTCTTCGGCTTTGGCCGCCAGACGAAAAATCGTCTGTTCTGGGTCTGGACTTTGTCATCACCATAGCCCGCTGGCCTTAGGTGGGAGCCGTCAAGTTTTCACACGTTCGGGCTCGCGTTGGTTTCGCGCGGCGTTATTTCTACGACTGTATTGGCGTCTAAACGTAAGCGGCGGGCAATACGCCACGCGCCACGGCGGCAGGTGGTCGAGTCGTTCGAGGCGCGCGTCTTCCTGCCCGGGTGGTTCGGAGAAAAAGTCCGGCTGGAGCCGCTGCCGGACGGTGGGCTAGAAGCCCACTGGATGACGTAGTTGCTGCAACCATTGATGAATTAAAGTCGATTCAAGGAGGATGAAGAGCAATTCCAGCCATCGGTAGTGCTCGACGGACGACAGAGACTCGACGCAGATCAACCCTCCAGTCGCGATCGACGTGACGCCCCAACCCGGCAAACCGACTCACGCATACCGCGCGAGAAACATATCCGCCGCCGCTTCCGCGATGCGCTTCTGCTCCTTGGCATCGAGCGGCACTTGCCCCATTGCCACTTGCGGCCAGAAGGCAAAAGCCTTCACGAGCCCCTGCAACTGCAGTGCCGCGAAGACGGGGTCATCGGTCTTGATGCGGCCGTCCGCGGCGGCCGCCCGGACCCACGCCGTCAGATCTTCCTCGCGTTCCCCCATGCGAGCGACCATGTCCCGCGCGCGCTCCGGTGAATGTATGCCAGCCGCGATCGCCACCCGGGCAAGCGACAAAAAGGACTCGTCGTGAAGCAACCGCAGCTTGCGCTCCAGCAGATCGAGCAACTGCGCGCGCAACGGTTGGCCAGCACGATAAGAGGGTGCATCGCCGTCATGGCTCGCGTCCCACAGCTGATGGAGAATCGCCGCGAAAAGCGCTTCCTTGCTCGGGAAATGGTTATAGACCGTGCGCTTCGAGACGTTCGCGCGGGCGGCGATGCGATCCATGCTGGTAGCGTCGTAGCCGGCCGCGAGGAATTCCTCGATCGCGGCGGCGACGATCGCGACGCGCTTTCGGTCAGTCAGACGTTGGGGGCGGGCACAGGATTCCATCCAACGATTTTACACTGGCCAGTTTACTTTTCTTGAAAATAAACTACACTGCCGAGTGTAAATTTTCTTCGGAAGGTCAACTTCATGACGTCGCTTCCCGCCTTTGTCCGCCGAATGCTCGGCGTGAACGCCGCACAGCGCAGCCGCGCGAGGTTCAGCCAGTCGCCGCAGCACGACGGCGAGCGCTTCCGCAACGTCAAGCCGCGTCCGGCGGAAAGCCTGCGCAAAACGCTCGGGCTCGCGTGGACGGTGTTGTTCAACAAGCCGAGCGGCACCGTGCCGGCCGACGCATTGCCGGTCGAAACGCTGACGCGCGCGCAACTCGACGCGGCGCCCGACCGCAGCCTGTACCGGCTCGGTCATTCGACGATGCTGCTGAAGTTGCGCGGCAAGTTCTGGCTGACCGATCCCGTGTTCGCCGAGCGGGCGTCTCCGTTCCGCAATCTCGGTCCGAAGCGCTTTCATGCGCCGCCGATCTCACTCCACGATTTGCCGCCGCTGCGCGGCGTGATCCTGTCGCACGATCACTACGACCATCTCGACCGCGAAACCGTGCTGATACTGGCGCAGCGCACCGAGGTGTTTTTGACGCCGCTTGGGGTCGGCGACCGGCTCATCGAATGGGGTATCGACGCGGCGAAGGTCCGGCAGTTCGACTGGTGGCAGGGCACGGAGGTCGAGGGCATCGAGTTCACCGCGACGCCCGCGCAGCACTTCTCCGGGCGCAGCCTGTTCGACGGCAACCGGACGTTGTGGGCGTCGTGGGTGATCGTCGATCACGATTTGCGTGTGTTTTTCAGCGGCGACACCGGTTACTTCAAGGGTTTCAGCGCGATCGGCGAGCGCCTCGGACCATTCGACGTCACGTTGATCGAGACCGGCGCGTACGACGCGATGTGGCCATATGTCCATATGCAGCCCGAAGAAACCGTGCAGGCGCATATCGACCTGCGCGGCCGCTGGCTCGTGCCGATCCATAACGGCACCTTCGACCTCGCGATGCATCGCTGGCAGGAGCCGTTCGAAAGGGTGACGGGGCTGGCGCTTGCGCGAGGCGTCGCGCTGTCGACACCGCGCATGGGCGAGCGGCTCGATCTGACTGCGGTGCATCGCGGCGAACGCTGGTGGCGCGACGTTGCGCAAACCGCTGCCGTGCCGAAGGCTTCGTGGCGGATGTGCGCGTCGCGCGGGGTCGAGGAGGGGGAGTCGTCCTGAGGTCGTTGGCACCGCCACGTCTTTGCGGCGGACGAGAGCGCCCGAGCGGACTGTTTCCCGGGTTTCCCGGCGGCGCGCTGGTGCGGCGCGCGCACGTTGCCGTTCCCGCCGAAGCGCTCGCGACCTCGAAGTACGCTCCGTTGGAACTGTCCGCCGTGGCGTGATACGCAACCGTCGATCTGCGGGTTAATTCTTCAGGTCGGCGAGAATGCGTTCCGCGAGAAAATCGCACACAGGCCGTTTCGAAGCGGCACTTCGCGCCAGCACGACTTCAAGTGTGCCGATTTCCGGCAGGCCATTCGCGGTTCCCAGCAGCGAGAAGTGAGCCGGTACCGCGCACTTGGCCAAAGGAGTCACCGCGAGTCCGGCCTCGGCCATCGTCAGCAGACCCAGCAGACTCGGACTTTCATACGAGGTTCGATACGTGATGCGCGCGCGCTCCAGGCTCCGGATGGCTTTCTCCCGCGCGACGCTGCCGGGCAAAAACACGGCGATGGGCAAGGGCCTTTCACGCCAGATCTCGGTCGCGCCTGGCGCGGCGGCCCAGACCATCGGTTCATGACGCAGGAACTCGCCGTGCAATCCTTTCACGCGCGTCGCGCAGACGAGATCGACCGTGCCGTCCTTCAACATGGGCTCGAGAGCGACGCTTGGCAGGCCCACTACCTGAATCTCCACCTTCGGATAGGTCGCCGAGAATTTCTTGAGGATCGGCGGGAACAGTGACGTCGCATAGTCGTCAGGCACGCCGATCACCACGCGTCCGGTCACGTCGGGCCGTACCACCGCTGCCCACGCTTCGTCGCGCAGGGCGATCATCCGCCGCGCGTAGGTCAACAGCATTTCGCCGTCCTGCGTCGGCACCACGCTGCGAGGCTTGCGCACGAAAAGCGCCTTGCCGAGCGCCGTCTCGAGCGTCTTGATTTGCATGCTCACCGCCGATTGCGAACGATGCACGACCTGCGCCGCGCGACTGATCGTGCCGGCGTCCGCGACCGCGATGATCATGGACAGCACGTCCAGATCGAGCGCTTTCATTTCCGTTGCCATGATGGTTGATATCAGAAAAGTAGATCGATTCCATCAATATTATGCGATTTTCTTTTGCGAGCACACCCTCGATAGTGGCGCCAAAGGAGCCCTGTGATGAATGCACGTAGCAGCCCATCGATTCTGGCCGCGGCCTTTGGCGCGTCCGCGCCATCGTTTGTGACCACCGCATCGAGTCTTGCGATACCGTATGTCGAGTCCGGGCGCGGCGAGCCGATGGTGTTCGTGCACGGCTCGCTTTGCGACTATCGCTATTGGGACGCCCAGATGGCCTCTCTGTCTGGCCGGTTTCGCTGCTTCGCGCCGAGCTTGAGCCATTACTGGCCCGAGATCGATGCGTTTGGATACAGCGACTTCAGTTGGGAGGCGCACGTCGAGGAAATTGCCGGATTCATCACGGCGCTCGACCTTGCTCCCGTTCATCTGGTCGGTCACTCGCGGGGTGGGTGCGTGGCTTTCCATCTCGCGCGCGAATTTCCGCGCCTCGTGAAAACGCTGACGCTAGCCGATCCCGGCGGCCCGCTGCAAACCGAACCGAGGGGGCAGCCCGCGTTCATGCCGCCAGCGACCAACGTGTTGCGCGCACGGGTCGCGGAACTGATCGAGCGGGGCGAGTTCGACGCCGGCTTGTCGATGTTCGTCGACTCGGTGAGCATGCCGGGGTTCTGGAACAAAAGCCCGGAGAGCTTTCGTCGCATGGCGCTCGACAACGCGCTCACGCTGCCAAAGCAGTTGCTCGATCCGCTTCCCGCCTATACGCCGGAATCCGCGCGCGATATCAAGTGCCGTACGTTGTTGATCGATGGCCAGAAAAGTCCCCGTATGTTCCGCAATACGGTCGACAAGCTCGAACAGTGGATCGAGTTTGCCGAACGCGAAACGATCGAGGGTGCGTCGCATGGGATGAATGTCGCGAGACCGGATGCGTTCAACAGGGCGGTAGCGACTTTCGCGGTGTAGCCCGGTTGGCGGCAGAGTGCTCCGGCGTGCACGCTGGTTTTCCCGGCCAGCACGCGATGCGCCTGCGGAGCCCAAAGGGGGCAGCCCCGCGCATCGCGCGCCTCTTAATGTTGAGACACGGCCAGCAAGGTATCGATCTTGTGATCCTCGGCCAGCAACTCGACCACCGTACTCGAATGAACAACCGAGCCGCGCTCGAGCACCACGGCGTTGTGCGTGATGCCCAGCGCCTTGCGCGCGTTCTGCTCGACCAGAATCACTGAGAGGCCTTCGTCGCGGATGATCTCCGAGAGGATGCGCATCAAGTCCTGCACGATAATCGGCGCGAGGCCCTCGAGCGGCTCGTCGAGCAGCAGCACCTTGGGATTGAGCATCAGCGCGCGCCGGTGAGGCTTGAATGCGGTGACGTCCTTGCCTGTCGTTCATGTCCTTGAGAGCGTTGAGCAGATGGCCCGTTCGTCTCTGCTGGTGACCTCGAACTTCTGGGTCAGGTTGCTCTTCGCTACGGTCGACGCAATGTTGACGGCTTCCGCGAGCGGGCGGGTGATGCTGCGTGTGATCACCCATCCGAAACCAACGCTCATGGCAAGGACCGCCGCGCCCAGGCAGGCCAATATCAAATAGCTCTTCTGGGCGATGTCCGTGATGGCGGCGGTGGCCTTCGTTGTCCCGGCGACCTGAAACTGGTTGATGTCCTCGAGTGTCGCCGTGTAACCGATGTAGATCGGCAGCAGCTCCTTGTTCAGGGTTTGGATAGCCTGACTACGGAGGCCTTCGGCTTGCAACCCGACGATCTGTTCGACGGCACGGTCGTAGTCCGCGCTTTTCTTCACGAGCCGCGCGCACACTTCCGGACGCGCCAGCGATTTCGACGGCTTCAGCCGAAGCACGCTGCCTCTTCATTGGGCGGCCAGAGGCAGCCGGTCACAGTTCTTGCTCGCGTATTCATCGATTCATCAATTCGGCGGGGCCAGGCGCAATGCCGGCACGCATAGTGCGGACACGCGAGCGCCGTCGTGCCAGCGGGCGACTCGGGCGCAGCGTCGAGCGAACCCGCGGTCACGACGACGCCCGATGCCACGCAACCGGGCCCTCGACCACAAGGAGGACTTTCAATGAAAGACATCGATCTGAACCAGCGCGTCGAAGAAATCGAACTGGCTCTTTCCACGCTATTCGAGTCGCCGAAGGCGCCCGCGATCAGCAGCTACGACGACGGCCGGACGTTCTTCATCCGGGCCTCCTGGGTCGTCGAGTCACATGGCGACACGACGCTGGATGCGCGATGCGTGCTCACACTCCACTTTTCGGATTCGCAGATTCAGCGTTACGCGCGGATGGACACGGCACAACGTATCCTCGTGCGCGAACGCCTCGGCCAAATGGTCCGCGATCGACTCCGAGCGGAAGGCGGTGAGCTGCCCTTGCGGGGAGAGTGCGCCGAAGATCTGCATGTGGAGGATCGGCTGCTGGATGTAGACGACCAGCTCTGATCCATCGCGGACGGCGTACGTCTGCGGCTTGGCGATTGGCTGTCCGAGCCGGCGGCCGCCTGCCAATCGAGTTGCGCCCGAATCTCCACGATGTAGCGAGGTCGAAAAGTGAACAGGCCCTAGCACGATTCTTCGCTCGGGACCGGGGGCGGGAGCGACTCGAGCAACTTCACAAGCCTTGCCTGCTGCCGCGGAGTCAGTCCTTGAGTAGCGCTCACCTGCTGAACACGCGCGCGCCAGTAGGTCCGGCTGAACAACGAATCCGCGCCATCGGAGGACAGGATCCGTTCGAGATGGGAAATCGCATCTCCAGCGGTCAGGGGTGTATAGGGGCTCTCCCTGTCCGGGGGCCCTTTCTTGCTTGTTGTTTTCATCCACTTCTCTCAGGTGGTGACCGGCTAGGTCCGGTCGTATGCGTCCGACTTCAATTGGCCGGTTCGTGCCAAACAACCCATGCGGGGCGCGCGCCCGCCAGCTACCTGGCGGGCCAGGTAGCATGACGCGCGCGGGGTGGCGTGGCGACGCGACCCATTGCAAGCGGCACGGCCCCGGTGTTCAGCAAAGTTCCGCGGCGGCCACCCACGGCATCGTCTCGAACTGCCTGAGAACGGTGTGCAGCGATCCGGAGAACCTGTCGGCAAACGCGATCGTCATGTCTTCGACGTCGCGTTTGCGGTTGCTCGTAATCCGTACGTCCTCGATGGCATCCGCGACCGGCATCAATACCTGCCACACTGCGGCGACCCGCATGCCGCCGCGCCTCGTACGAACCGTAATCTGATGGCCTGTGGCCTTTAGTTGTCCGGTGGTTTCCGGTGTCATTCTTCAGCCCTCTCGAAGTATCTGATCTGTTATTGGCACGGACGATGCGCCTACATTCGCCCGCGCGGTTGATGCCACCACTCGTGATGATCCAGATGTCGTAGCAGTCGTGCCCGTCTGCGCTCACGGCGATAGTGATCAATCACCATCAGCATTGCGATGCTGAGGGCCGAGCCCCCAATGATCAGGCCCATCCAGGTCTCACTCATGACACGTTCCTCTCATGGAAGCACAGGGGTGTTGCGTGAATGGTTCACGCCGTCTTCGTCCGATGTTCCGGGGCGTACCGGCGCGGTGTGTCGCGTTACTGCATGTGCTGGCCACCGTTGATCGCGATATTGGAGCCGGTCACGAAGCCGGCATCGTCCGAGCATAGATAGAGCACGAGCGCCGCGACTTCCTCGGGCTTGCCGAGACGTCCCATCGGGATATGCGGCAGGACCTTCGTATCGAGGATCTCCTGCGGAATCGCGGTGACCATCTTGGTGGCCAGGTAGCCCGGCGAAATCGTGTTGACGGTGACCCCTTTGCGCGCCACTTCCAGTGCTAGCGACTTGCTGAAACCGTGCATGCCAGCCTTGGCCGCGGCGTAGTTGGTCTGGCCGACCGAGCCTTTTGAACCGTTGACGGACGAAATATTGACGATGCGCCCCCAGCCTCGTGCGACCATCTCTTCGCACAGCGGCTTGGTCATGTTGAAGACCGAATCGAGGTTCGTGCGAATGACCGCATCCCAGTTCACCTTGTCCATCTTCCTGAGAGTCATGTCCTGGGTGATCCCCGCGTTGTTGACCAGGATGTCGACCGGGCCGACCTCCGCCCGAATCTTGTCCGCGCAACGCTGGCATGAGTCGTAGTCGGCCACATCGACCGGGTAAGCGCGGAAGCTCCGGCCCTGAGTTTCCATGTCAGCCAGCCATTTGTCCGCACCGGTGTTGTTCGGCGAGTGCGTGACTACCACCGCATACCCTGCGTCGTGCAGTTTCGTACTGATCGCTTCTCCCAGGCCGCCCATGCCGCCTGTTACTACTACGATTCGTTTCGTCATCCTTTCCATCCGTGATCGTCATATCTGCGAGGATCGTGAATACCCAATGGCCGTCTCGCACAACCAGCCATTCCTTTGCCACAATGCGCTGCTCCTCCCGCGTCGTGGGAGAACGGCTGCGGCATTGATTGAACCGCGCGGGTTTTTATTGGCTTGTGGTATTGCGCGAATGGAGCCGGGTGCGCCAGCTCGCCGCGATATGCCGCGCCGGCGCACTGCTCAAAGATTCCAGATGCCCCGAATGGCGTTTCTCGCCAGCCGGTTCAGGCCGGCGAGTTTCTGTGCCCTTCAAACGCTTCGCTGGCGAGCGAAAGAAAAATTGACGCATTCGTTCGGCAGAGTTTCAGCAAATCTTCGGACGAGAGGTCTTTCATTGCTTCTCCCTGAATTGATTTCGAACCCGCTTGCCCCGGAGACGACATGCGCGATGAATGTGCTGAATGTCGGTCGAGAGGATTCCGGAGCAAAAGTGTTATTAGTAAGACTAAATAAACACCACAAAACCAGTTCGGCCCGGATCGCACTTCTGATCGTGGGTATTCAACAGTCGAATGACGACACGGTGTCCATCATCGGGTCGTGGCCGATCGGTTGGCCATAACCCTCGTCAGTCCTGCCGTGTCACTGACCGGATGCTTCGCCCTCTATTTCAACTGTCATGAAATGACATAACAATCGTTTTTAGAGGGTTAATTCTAACTTCGAAATGTTAAATTTTTGGGACGAAAGGCTAGGTGAATACCCCTATTCAGAAAGGTCGGCTGTCAGGGGCGTAGTCGCGCTAAGTCGACGTTTGAACGTCCGAACGAAAGACGTCAATGGCCAGCGATGATGAGTGCGCTCTCCGATTGCTTCGCAGAGCACCCCAACAATGTCACCAAAATGGCCGAAATGACAGGACACTGCAGTGAGCACCACCGGATGCATCATTGCATGTTATGCAAGAAAATGTCAATTCAGCCGACCCTGTGAGGCACTCCGGCGTGAGCCCGGCCGGCTTGCTGCACGAGGGGGCGGCTGCCCAGGTAGCGTCGCTCGAGCGCGACGCGTGCTGTAGAGAATGGCGAACGCTGCGGCGCGGCACGCATAGCGAATGCGTGTCGGCGGCGGTGAACGGGACCGGGTTTCGAAGGGCAACGTAGGCGCATAGAACACCGTTCGCACGCGAGCGTAAGATGGAAGCGATTGATCGATGAGTTTCAAGGGGGCGCCATGAAGACGGTGTGCCCACTGCACGGGCCAACGACCATCGTCGGCACGAACGCGTATGGGTTTCCGATCTATGCGTGTTGCCGCGACGACGTTCCTTATGTCACGCCGCCGGACGCCTGTGCGCGTGAACCGGCGCAACGCGGACAAGAATCGAAGCCGCCACCGCGGCAGCCTCAGGCAAACAAGGAACCACGCTGACGTTCGCGGGCAACGTCATACCCGCAGCGAAACCTTATCGGCTCCAGTTGCAGTCGATCAACGCATCAACGAGGCGCCAGTCCTGCCAGTCGCAAAAGTCGAGCATCATTGTGCCGCCTGGTTCCGGACGAGCCGCGAGTCGCTCCGCAAGTTGCTCGTGAATGCCGCGATGCCGTGTATCGCCACACGCCACGACGACCGGCGGCGCCGCCATCCCGTGCCGCTGCAAAAGTTGACGACCCACCGCTCGCCGCACAGAGCGGGGGCGAGGTTCAACAGTGAATCGATGGCGCGCCATTTGTAAGCGATCGATGTCGGCACCGGCACGCGAAACTCGTCCTGAATGGTGAACGGCGCCGGCACGACGTCGATATCGAACGTCGCGTTCTCGGGCCAGACTGTCAGGTCGATGCCGAGCGGCCCTTCACTTGCGAAGCGCCGCAGTAGCACGATGCTCCCGCGTACCGCCTCCAGCAGCGGCCGCCCGGAAGCAAGGTGCCAGCGCACATCCGCATGTCTTTCCACATACCATTCGAAGGTCGCGGCAAACGCGCGGGCGCACTCACGCGCGGGCCATTCGTCCTTGACGGACATGACAATACATTCGCCGCGGTGAAGCGTGAGAAACTGAGCGCATGTCCGCACCACATCGTCGAAAGTCAGACCCAGCGAGATGCCGCCGTGATGAATCGCGAAGCGATCACGCACATGGCGGCAGCGGATGTCGAGGACCCGCACGCCATGGTGCAACTGATCGTCGAGCGTGGCATGCTGCGCGCGCGAGCCGGTCATCGATCGTGTAGGCGCAGGTGTCGTGGCTACCCGGCAAGGTCAGTACGGACAGCAAGCGGCTGCCATCGACGGCCGACATCCAGTCAGCCGGCGAAACGGTGTGATCAGTCAGGGCAGGGCGCAAGAGAACCTCTGGATAAGCAAAGCGTCTGCCGCAGCGGCGGCGTGAAGTCGGAGCCCCCTACTTCAACCCGCCCGAAAAGCCCTGCAGCAGATAGCGCTGGACATAGCCCGCGAGCAGAAGCGTCGGCACCGACGAAATCAGCCCCGCGCTCATCAGTTCGCCCCAGTCGATGCCGTTCTCGGTCACATAACCCGCCATGGCGAGCGGCAGCGTGAAATGACTCGGCGACGAGACGAACAACAGCGCCAGCAGAAACTCGTTCCACGCGATGATGAACACGAAGATGGCGGTGGCAACGAGACCTGGCGCGCACAGCGGCACGACGATGAAGACGATGCGCTGCGCGAGGTTCGCGCCGTCGAGCGCCGCGGCCTCCTCGAATTCGATCGGCACGTCGCGCACGAACGGCAGCAACATCCAGATCGCCATCGGCAGCGCGTACAGCTGATAGGCGAGTATCAGCCCAAACAGCGAATCGAGCAGATGGAGCCACTTGGCCAGCGAAAACAGCGGTACGGCCACCGTAATCGGCGGCATCAGCTTCAGTGCCAGCACGAGCAGCAGGAACAGCAGATCGAGGCGCGCGGGAAACGCAAGCCGCGCGAGTGCATAAGCGGCCGGAAAAGCCAGCGCGAGCGCGAGCAACGTGGCGCCTGGCGCGACCCACACGGAGTTCAGCACCGACTGGGCCATGCCGCTTTCCCACACCCGCCGCGAAATGCTCGAACGTGGGCGCCGAAGGCCACAACGCGAGCGGATGGGCGAGGCGTTCCAGCGTCGGCGTGAAGGCCGCGCCAGCCATCCATATGCACGGCAGCAGCAACACCGCCAGCGCAGCGATCCGCAACAGCCCTCGTACCGCGGCAGCGGACGAGCGTCGCGCTAAACCCTGCAAGCGTGCGAGTGGCATCAACGGTCGCGCTTGACGGCCGATTTCCATATGTATCCCGAGACCAGCACCGCGCACGTGAGCAGCATCAGTACCGAAGCCGCGCTGGCGGGTCCTACGTTGAAGAACCGGAAACCCGTGTCGTAGATGTGCGTCGACAGCGTTTGCGTGGCATTGCCCGGACCGCCGCCCGTCAATGCGTACACCTTGTCGAACAGCTTGAAGGTGTCGATCGAGCGCAGCAGCATCGCGAGGGCGACGTGGGGTGCAACGAGCGGCAGCGTGATGTATCGCAGGCACTGCCATTCGTTCGCGCCGTCGGTGCGGGCCGCCTCGGCGATTTCAGGCGAAATCGACTGCAGCCCCGCGAGAATGATCAGGAATGCCATCGGCGTCCATTGCCAGACATCGACCAACATCAGCGACCAGAGCGCGAGGTGCGGATCGGATAACCAGGGCACCGCCGGCAGACCAGCCGCCGTCAGCAGCGCATTCAGGAAGCCGCGGTAATTGAGCCAATTGCGCCAGATGGCGGAGCACACGAGCGTTGCGAAAAATAGATGCCAGATGCGGCAGCGGGAATTGCAGCAACCTATCATGACGTACATGTGTCAGCAAGCAGGGTTGCCGCGCAGTGTTCGGACCCGCACGCAGGCACGCTCGCCGCGTGGTCCGTTTCCGCGCCGCGACCGCCCTCAGCTGATCATGGCGCGGGTCGGTCCATTGAACCGCCGCACCAACCCCGCAAAGCGATGCGGCCACAATGCTTCGGACGACGAATGAGCGAGAGGACGAAGGCCGCTAATCTCGCGGTCCATAGCCATCGCTCTCACGGTGGACAAACCGCGTCCGGCGGCGCGGGCGGCAAAATTTTTTCCGCTCTGCACCATGAAATCCGTAGGGACCCGGTCATCGTTTGTACCGATTGAGCGCTGCGAGGCCCGTGAATATTGTTGTGTGCGCATTCTTCAAATGCTGCGATGTGGCGGGCAAATGTTGCTCAACGATCCTTTCGAATCGGAGATGCATGATGTCCAGTAACAGTGTGTGGCGAAACTTTCATTGCGTCGTCGCGACGGGGATGGTAGCGGCGGGCCTGGGTCTGCCGGCAGGCGCCCATGCGGCGGCAGAGCCGATCAAGATCGGCGTGATCAGCGAAGAATCCTCGGTGGCGGGCGCTTCGATCAGCAAGGCGGCGCAACTCGCCGCGGACCAGATCAACGCCAGCGGTGGCGTCGATGGCCGGCCCATCCAGATCGTCGCGTACGACGACCATTCATCGGCTTCGGACGGCGTGCGCGCCTTCCAGCGCGCGGCGACTCAGGACAAGGTGGTCGCTGTGATCGGCAGCTACATCAGCGAAGTGGCGCTCGCGATGGAACCGTGGTCGGGACGCCTGAAGGTGCCTTTCATCACTCCCGGCGCGGCTAGCAACGACATTTCGAAGCACGTTCACGACGACTACGACCACTACAAGTACACGTTCCACGGCTGGATGACCTCGGCGTTCATCGCACAGTCCATCTGCGACTTCTCACACGACGTTCTGGTCGGCCAGTTCAAGATGAAAACGACGGTCGTCATGAGCGAGGACGCGGCGTGGACCAAGCCGCTCGACGAACGCTACCTCGAATGCCTGCCCAAAGCGGGACTTCAGGTGCTCGATCACATCCGCTTCAATCCTGACACTTCCGACTTCACGCCGATCTTCAACCAGATCGAGGCGAAGCACCCCGACACGATCACCACCGGCATCAGCCACGTTGGCGTGCAGCCGACCGTGCAATGGCACGACCAGCAGGTGCCGATCCCGATGTCGGGCCAAAGCTCGCAGGCCACGACGACGAGCTTCTGGAAGGACACGAACGGCGCGACGGAAGGCGTGATCACGGCCTCGGCCGCGGCGCCGGGCGTGGCGATCACGTCGAAAACGGTACCTTTTACGGATGAGTATCAGAAGAAGTTCGGCGTCTCTCCGGCGTATTGCGGCTTCACGAGCTACGACCTCGTCTACATCGTCGCGGACGCGATCAAGCGCAACAAGGGCTCGACCGATCCGGACCAGATGGTCGACGCACTCGAGAAAACCGACTACGTGGGCACGATCGGACGCTGGCAGTTCTACGGCAAGAGCGATCAGTTCACGCACGCGCTGAAGTACGGGCCCGGCTATATCACGGGCATCGACCTGCAATGGCAAAACGGCAAGCAGGTTGCGATCTGGCCCAAGTCGATTGCCAACGGCGTGGTCAAATTCCCGACCTTCATCAAAGTGCAGCAGGCAAGCGCAAACTAGCAGCGCGACGATCGCGACTGTCCGGAGCCGCGCATAGCGAAGGCCCGGACAGCGCACGCATCGACACCTTAACCAACATGAAAGGCCGGGCATGTTGCTACTGCAGATTCTCGTCGACGGCTTTGCAATCAGTTCGCTTTACGCGCTGGGCGCGATCGGTTTCACGTTGATCTTCGGCGTCTCCGGCATCTTGAATCTCGCGCACGGCGGCGTGATGCTGGTCGCGGCGCTGATGGGCTGGATGCTCGCGGGCGAGGCGGGACTTGGCACCTATCTCGGCACGCTGCTCGGCGTGTTGGCGGGTCTCGTGACGGCCTTCGCCACCTACCTGATGGTGGTGCGGCCCATTCAACGCTCGGCCGCGATTCCCGGTGAAGAGAAGGAAATCTTCGTGCTCACCGGCACGCTGCTGTGGGGCATCATGATCCAGCAGGGCATGGCGTGGCTCTTCACCGACAACCCGGTGACGATGCGCCCGCTGATCAGCGGTGTGGCGATGATCGGCAGCGTGCGCGTGCCGCTCAACGAAATCATGATCGCGGTGGTCTGCTGGGCCGTGATCGCCATGTTGTGGCTGTTCGTGAACCGCACGCGCGCAGGCAAGGCGCTGCTCGCGGCTTCGATGAACCCTCGTGGTCTCACGCTGCTCGGTTTCGAACTCTCCCGAATCTATCTTCTCGCGTGGAGCATCTATGGGGTGCTGGCCGGTATCGCGGGCGTGCTGCTCGCTTCGTTCCTCGGCGTGAGCACCAACAATGCGGGGCAGCTCACGGCCAGCGCATTCTCCATTGTGGTGCTGGGCGGGCTCGGCAGCGTGTCCGGTTCGCTGATGGCCGCGTATGTCGTCGGTTATCTGGAAACCATGACGGCCTATCTGATCGCGCCGACCCTGCGGCCGCTGCCCGCGTTGCTGCTGCTGGTGCTCGTGGTGTATGTAAGACCCCAGGGCTTCCTGGGACGCCGCTAACAGTGCGAATGGAGCGTACCCCCATGTCCGTTCTTCTCCGTTCGCGTGGCGCATGGATCGCCGTTGCGCTCGCCGCGATGGCGGCGACGTTGCCGTGGTGGCTTTCGGGCTACATCCTTGGCGTGCTCACGGTTGCGTATTACTTCGGCGTGTTCGCCATGTCGTGGGACCTGTTGTTCGGCTTTGCCGGCGAGGTCAACTTCGGGCCGACGTTCCTGATCGGACTCGGCGCCTATTCGGCCGCGATCCTCGACGCCAGATGGGGTCTGCCCATACCCGTTTGCGTGCTCGCTGGCGGTGGCGTCGCGCTGGTGGGCGGCCTGCTGCTGGCGGTGCCCGCGCTGCGGTTGCGCGGTCCTTACTTCGGGCTGGTTACGCTCGTGGCCGTGCTGCTGCTGCAGAACGCCATCGTGATCTTTGCGGGCATAACTGGCGGCGAGATCGGCATGATGGTGCCGGACGTGATGTCGGTCGATGCGAACCATAACTACTGGATCGCGCTCGCGTTCCTGATCGTTTGCGCTGTCCTGCTGTTCGGCCTGTCGCGTTCGGCAGTCGGTCTGATCCTGCAGGCAAGCGGCCAGGACGCGACCGGCGCGCAGGCGCTGGGTTTCAATGTCACGCGACACAAGCTCGTGGCCTTTTGCATCAGCGCCGTTTTCTCCGGCGTGGCCGGCGCGATGCTGGTGTTCTACCAGGGCACGGCCTCCGTGAGCACGGTGGTGGATCTCAGCGTGGGAGTACAGATCATCATCGCGGCCGTGCTCGGCGGACGCCGCACGATACTCGGCGCTGTGCTCGGCTCGATCTTCCTGATCGTCGCCGGCGAGTTTCTGCGCCCGCTCGGCCAGCTCAACACATTCGTCGTCGCGGCGGTCGCACTGGCGGCGCTGCTGTTCTTTCCAGACGGTCTGCTCGGCAATCTGCTGCGTGCGAGGGAGCGCCAATGAACGACACGCCGCTGCTTTCCGTACGCGGACTGACCAAGCGCTTCGGCGGTCTCGTCGCCGTCAGGGATATCGGCTTCGACATCCGGCCCGGCGAGATTCTTGGCCTGATCGGACCAAACGGCTCGGGCAAGTCCACCGTCATGAAGCTGATCATGGGCATCGAGCGGCCCAACGCGGGGTCGGTCAAGGTGAATGGCGTGGAGATGGCCGGCTGGGCGCCGCACCGGATCGCGCGCGGGGGCGTGGGCATCGTGTTTCAGCATTCGCGGCCGCTCCATCGGCAGACGGTGCTGGAACACATCAAGCTCGCGCTGCTTCCTGATTCGCTCGTCAAGCTGGCCGCCGAACCGCACGTGCACCAGCGCGCGCAGGAAATTGCCTCGCGTGTGGGCCTTGCCGCCGTCATGCATCGGCATCCCGCGACACTGCCATTTGCGGATCTGCGCCGCATGGAGATGGCCAAAGCGATTGCGCGCGACCCGCAGGTCGTGCTGGTGGACGAGCCGTTCGCGGGACTGACGGTGGCGGAATCGGAGGCGTTTTCCGAGCTGATTCGCGGCTTTCGCGCCGAAGGCCGCGCGGTGCTGCTGGTCGATCACAACGTCAAAAGTCTGTCCGCGCTCGCCGACCGCGTGCTCGCGATGTACCTTGGCGAGCACGTCGCCGAGGGCACCGCCGAACAAGTGATGCAGAACGAGACAGTGCGCCGGGTCTATCTGGGCAGCAAGCTGGAGTTGCGCCAGCGCACCGGAGCCGCGGGCATTGCCAGGCCCACGATCCTCGAGGTGACCGGTGTGCGTGTGCTTTACGACAAGGCGTGCGCACTCGACGACGTCAGTCTGCGGGTGCGCGAGGGCGAGTTCGTATCGGTTGTCGGTCTGAACGGTGCGGGCAAGACGACGCTTTTCAACGCGCTCTCGGGCCTCGTGCCGTACAAGGGGACGATTCGCTTCGACGGGCGCGATCTGCGCGGTAGCAGCGGTGCCGCGATCTCGCGCGCCGGCCTCGTGCAATGCCCGGAAACGCGCGAGCTATTCGGCGACATGACGGTACGCGAGAATCTCGAACTCGGCGGATATCATCTCGCCGATACGGTGCGCGCCAAACAGCTGTCGTGGCTGTTCGATCTCTTTCCGATCCTCAAATCGCGCCAGGGCCAAACCGCGCGCACGCTTTCCGGCGGCGAGCAGCAAATGCTCGCGATCGCGCGCGCGCTGATGACCCAGCCGAAGCTGCTGATTCTCGACGAACCGACACTGGGGCTCGCCCCCGTGATTCTCGAGCAATTGTCGAAAGCGCTGGATTCGCTGCAAAAGTCCACGCCCATTACCGTACTGCTGGGCGAGCAGAACGTCAGGTTTGCGCTGCCGCATGCGGACCGTGTCTACGTGCTCGAACATGCACGCATCATCTGGGAGGGCAGCGCTTCGCGCTTCGAGGCTGAGATGGGGCGCGGCTTTCTCGAGGCGGCGCCTACCGGTGAGCCTGACGCCACGACCTCCGGCGACGCGCGCAGCTAAGGCCCGCAGCGGCAGGCGATCCCATAGCGCGGCATCAGGACAGGGACGCAAAGCGAAATCGACCCGCCGCCTTCGTCAACAGACCGGTCTGCTCGGTCAGCGACGCGGCCGCGGCGGCTGCCTGCTCGACCAGCGCGGCATTTTGCTGCGACATCTGGTCCATCTGCGTAATCGCCCGATTGACTTCCTCGATGCCATCGCTCTGTTCGGCCGAGGCCGTCGCGATGTCGCTCATGATCGACGTGACGCGGCTGACGGCCGTCTGTACTTCGCCCATGGTCTCACCGGCCCGACCGACCAGGCGCGAACCGTCCGCGACGCGGGCTGTCGAGGCGTCGATAAGCTCCTTGATTTCCTTCGCCGCTGTCGCTGAGCGCTGGGCGAGATTGCGCACCTCGCCAGCGACGACGGCAAAGCCACGTCCTTCCTCTCCGGCGCGAGCAGCCTCGACAGCCGCATTCAACGCAAGGATGTTGGTTTGAAAGGCGATGCCTTCGATCACGCCAATGATCTCGCCCATCCTCTTCGCTCCGTCGTGAATGTCGCTCATCGCGGCGATGACCTGACGCACCACGTCCGCACCCGCACCAGCCGTGGTCTTCGTCGCGTCGGCCAGCTCGCGCGCTTCACGCGCGTGCGCGGCGTTCTCCGTGACGGCATTGGTGAGTTGCTCCATGCTCGCCGCCGTTTCCTCGATGGACGCCGCCTGCGTCTCGGTGCGCGCCGACAGGTCCGCGTTGCCGGCCGAGATCTGCTGGGTCGCGGATGCGATCGACTCGCTGCCGCGCGCGATCTGTTCGATCATCGTGCCGATGTCCATCTGCATCTGCCCGACGCTTCTGACGAGGCGACCCATTTCGTCATCACTGTCGAAGCGCAATTGCTGCGACATGTCACCCTGAGCGAGTCGCTCGACATGGCGCACCGTCATATCGATCGGGCGCGCGATTGCGCGAAGCAGCGTGAAACCGCAGGTGACGCAGGTCAGAAGACCGACGGCGATCGCGATTCCGGTAATTGTCACGAGGGTGTCATACCGGTCCTGTGCCGTCTTGTAACGCACATTGCCCTGCTCGTTGCGAAACTTGTCCAGATCCGCGGTTTTCTGCGTGAGAGCCGCCGACAGCGGTGGCATCAAGACCATCGCATCATGGTCGGCGGCTTCATGATCGCCACGGCTCATCGCGTCCATCATCGGCTCGAGTGCGCCATGGAGCATCGCTTCACGGGCGTCGGCCACGGCCTTCGACAAGGCCGCCTCGGCCTCGGAAACGGGCAGTGCGCGGTACTCTTTCCAGGCCTTGTCGGAGACCGCAAGATAGTTGCGCGCCTTATCGATGAGCGCGGCTCTGTCCGCTGCTTCCGGGTGCAGCAGCACGCGGTCGAGCGTGGTACGCACTACCGTCAGGTTCAGGTTGGACTTGCCGAGCGCGGTTGCGGCAGCCACGTCGTTCGTGTACGCCTGCGCAACGGCATGGTTTGAACCACGCATGCCGGCGATCCCCAGCACGCCGGTCACCGTCAGCAGGAACCCGAGCAAGGCGAGTGTGGCGAGAAGACGGAACTTGATGGTCAGTTTCATGCTGAATTCGGTGGAGTGAGATGTCTCTGCATTAACGGCACCCACCCGGAAAAGTTCAGTTCTAGCGATGATTCGGCGAGCCGTCGAGAACCGCGGCGGCTTCGGTCGTCGGTGCCGGCGGGATCGCCGGTTGCTCGGCAGGAACAGGTGTGTGGAAGTGAGGCGTATTGTCGCGATCCAGCACCGCGCGCGCCAGGTTCCTGTCGAGTTGCCCCTCCCAGCGAGCGACGACGACGGTGGCAACGCCATTGCCGATCAGGTTCGTGACTGCGCGCGCCTCGTTGAGAAAGCGGTCCACGCCGAGCAGCAGCACGAGGCCTTCCACGGGAATCTTGTGCATCGAGGCGAGCGTCGCGGCCAGTGCGACGAATCCCGCCCCGGCCACACCCGCAGAACCCTTCGACGTGAGCAGCAGTACGCCGAGCACGAGCAACTGGCCCCAGATGCTCAGGTGGACGTTCATCGCCTGGGCGATGAACAAGGCCGCCATCGTCAGATAAATCGCCGTTCCGTCGGCATTGAACGTGTAGCCGGTGGGCAAGACCATGCCGACCACCGGGCGAGCGCAGCCCATCGCCTCCATCTTGATCAGCATCTGCGGCAACACCGCTTCAGTCGACGCCGTGCCGAGCGTAATCAGAATCTCGTCCCTGATGTAGCGGAGAAACTTCCACAGCGATAGCCCGCACATTTTCATGACGAGGCCGAGCACGAAGAACACGAAGAAAAACGAAGTCAGATACAGACAAAGCATCAATTCGCCGAACGATGCCAACGTGCCGATGCCGTATTTGCCGATGGTGAAGGCCATGCCCCCGAACGCGCCGATCGGAGCAACGTACATGACGATTCGCACGACGCCGAACATTCCTTGAAGGAACATGTCGAGCATGTCGACGAATGGCGCGGCACGAGGTCCGAGCTTTGCCAGCGAGATGGCGAGCAGGACTGAAAAGAAAATGATGGGAAGCATCTCGCCATTGGCGAATGCCCCGACGATGCTATTCGGAACGATGCTCATGAAGAAGTCGAGCATGCCGTGTTGCTGCGCCGCGTGCGTGTAGGTCGAAATCGCAGCGGCATCGATCTGCGAGGGATCGATGTTCATTCCGCTGCCGGGTTTGATGACATTGACGACTACCATTCCCGCTATCAGCGCAATGGTCGACGCCAGTTCGAAATACAGGAGGGCTTTCACGCCAACCCGGCCGGCTTGATGAAGGTCGTTCATGCGCGCAATCCCGACCACGACCGACGCAAAGATGATCGGTGCAAGCAGCATCCGGATCAGCTTGATGAACAGGTCGCCCAGCGGTTTCATCTGCGAGGCGAGCTCGGGGTAGAAGTGGCCGAGTAGGACCCCGGCCACGATCCCGATGAGGACCTGAACGTACAGCTTGGAAAGTGCTCTTCTTACTTTCGATACTGGCATGTCTGTCTCCTGTGCGTGGCGTCTTCAAAGGGAAAATGCGGCCCTCCCACGCAGCAGCGTGGGAGGGCCGCATTGAGCCGGCTTCGTTCCGTCTTTATATGAGCCATTCAACCGGGAATATTGGTCGGTGCCGTTGCGAGCACGCGTTATTCAGCCAACTTGCGCATCTCGGCGATGAGGTCGGATTTGCCTTCGAAGCCGATGCCGGGCAGCTCCGGCATCGTGATATATCCGTTCTCGACGCGAACGCCGTCGGGGAAGCCGCCGTATGGCTGGAACAGGTCCGGGTACGATTCGTTGCCGCCAAGTCCGAGGCCCGCCGCGATGTTCAGCGACATCTGGTGCCCGCCGTGGGGAATACAACGGCTGCGCGACCAGCCATGCTGATGCAGCATGTCGAGCGTTCGCAGATATTCAACGAGGCCGTAGCTCAACGCGCAATCGAATTGCAGCCAGTCGCGATCGGGGCGCATGCCGCCGTAGCGGATCAGGTTGCGAGCATCCTGCATCGAGAACAGGTTTTCGCCAGTTGCCATCGGCTTGTCATAGTAGTTGCGCAGCGTCGCCTGCAACTCGAAGTCGAGCGGGTCGCCCGCCTCTTCGTACCAGAACAGGTCGTACTGCGACAGGGCCTTCGCATACCTGATCGCCGTATCGAGGTCGAAGCGGCCATTGGCATCGACCGCGAGCTTCTGGCCGTCCTGCAGCACGCTGAGGATCGAATCGATGCGTCGCAGGTCTTCGTCGAGCGAGGCACCGCCGATTTTCTTCTTCACGACCGTGTAGCCCCGGTCGATGTAGCTGCGCATCTCATCCTTGAGCTTTTCGTGGTCCTGGCCCGGATAGTAGTAGCCGCCCGCCGCGTAGACGAAGATCTTGCGGTTGGCCTCGCCATTGCCGTGTCGTTCCGCGAGGAGCTGAAACAGCGGTTTGCCCGCGATTTTCGCCACCGCGTCCCAGACGGCCATGTCGATCGTGCCGATGGCGACGGACCGCTCACCGTGGCCACCGGGCTTCTCGTTGATGAACATCGTCGCCCAGATCTTGTGGGGATCGAGGTTGTCGCCGGAGTCGTCGACCAGCGAGGCAGGGGCGGCCTCGAGCAGGCGCGGAATGAAGCGCTCGCGCATCAGCTTGCCCTGGCCGTAACGGCCGTTCGAGTTGAAGCCGTAGCCGATCACCGGCTTGCCGTCGCGAATGACGTCCGTGACGACCGCGACGAGACTCAAGGTCATTTTGCTGAAGTCGATGTAGGCGTTCCGGATCGGGGAACTGATCGGAACGGTTTTTTCGCGGATTTCAACGATTCTCACGCCACTGTCTCCAGAGATTTGAACAGTTATTGAGCCACCCCGGCTTCAATGTGGTGCATAGCTTAGCCGCGAAAGAGCTTGCTAGAATTCACTTACGTTCACTACATATTTCACCAAAAGTGAGTACTGCCCCCGCATCCGACTTTGAGTTCTTCATTCTCCTGGCGAAACTCAGGAGCATGTCCGGCGCCGCCCGGGCGCTCGATCTGAGTCCGCCAGCGGCGACCAAGCGGCTGGGGATCATCGAGCAGCGGCTCGGCGCGCGTCTGGTCAACCGGACCACGCGCAGCGTCAGCCTGACGCCCGAGGGCGAGACCTATCTGCGCTACGCGTCCCAGATCGTCGGGCAGGTCCGCGAGATGGAGGAGGCCATAACCGGCGCCAGACGCGATCCGCATGGGCCGTTGCGCATCAACGCGACGCTCGGTTTTGGCAGGACGACCATCGCGCCGCTCGTCTCCGACTTCGCAAAGCGCTTTCCGAATGTCGAAGTTCAGTTCGTGGTGACAGACCGGCCGGTCGATCTCGTCGAAGGGGCCTTCGACATGGCGATACGGTTCGGCGAGCTACCCGACAGTCGCCTGAGCGCGAGGCGCATCATGAGCAATCGCCGTTTTCTTTGCGCGTCCCCGAAATATCTGGAACGTTTTGGAACGCCCGAGCGGGTGGAGGACCTGCACCAGCATCGCTGCATCATTCATCGGCAGAACGATGACGCTTATGGCGTGTGGCGCTACATCGTGAACGACCACATCGAGGCGATCAAGGTCAAAGGCGCGCTATCGAGCAATGACGGCGACATTGCCCTTCGGTGGGCGCTCGACGGTCATGGGATTCTGATTCGCTCTGAATGGGATCTGGCCAAGTATGTACAGAGCGGGCGTCTTAAGCTCGTGCTGCCGAATACCGTGCTGCCGTCCGCGGACCTGTTCGTCTATTACCCCAGGCAGCGCAATCAGACCGCGCGGGCGCGCGCCTTCATCGACTTCCTCGTCGATCATTTTCACGCACCGTTCACACCGGTCGACGCCATCGTCGAAGTTCCGGAAAGGAAGAAGTGGGTCTCGCGAAAGTGACGTTGATGTCGCGAGGCGTCGCTGCGACTCAATCACAGGTGGATCGTATTTGATGGGAACAAGCTTTCGAATACCCGACTAAGCTAGTCAGATAACCATCAATAATTCATGCATTGAACGCGGCGGTCGAAGCCGCCCGTGCTGGCGACGCCGGCCGTTCGTTCGCGGTCGTCGCCACCGAAGTGCGCATGCTGGCGCAACGTTGCGCGGAGTCTGCCCGGCAAATCAAGTCCGTGGTGGATCTGACCGTCGCGGAAGTCTCGCAAGGAACGGAACTGATCGACCGCACCGCGTCGCAGATGAAAGTGATCGACGAGACGGTCAGACGCGTACTGACCATCATCGACGATGTCTCCAATGCAAGCGACGGCCACCGCGCAACGGCTGATCGACTCCGCTCATGTGCTCGATGAGACCGTGCGCCTTTTTACTATCGCCGGTCAGCGTGAGTCGTCGCTTACGGTCGCTCGATGATCGCTCCCATTCGGGGCGGACCGCTCGGATCGTAGTGGAGGTTTAGCGCATCACCGCCGGTTTTTTTCCAGCGGCTCGATCTTTGCAGTCAACCTAGTTCGAACGAACTCACCCCGAACACGCGTTGCACGGGAATGGCCGGCGGGGCGCGAGTGTACATTCGCGCCGTTTCGAACGCGCTAACCATGCCGTAGCGTTCAGCGAGCGCTACGGCGGCCGCGTTGACCTCCGGGACGTCGAACGCGATGACTTCGCCTGCGACGCTCGCGACCAGTCCGTCGAACAGATCGTTGGCAATCCGTGAGTCGTCGGCAAAGAGCGGACCGATCTTGTAGCCGGTCCCGCAACGGCGCAGCACGCCGTACCCCCTTATCTGAGCGTTGCGCACATCCGCCAGGGCCAGCGCCTGTGGTTGCGCGATCCAGTCCGCCAGGAAGCGGGGACGGGCGGTCGAAAAACATGCGCTGTCGTAGGCAACCAGTTGCGCGAAGGGTACCTCCCGCGCGTTCGTCAGGTTTGGCGTCGACGCCGCTTGCACGACGCCCTGGAAGCGGATGTTGCGATAGGCGGGCTGGAAGCCGGATTTTTTATAGTTCTGCTGCTGGGCAACGACACCATCGAGGCCGATCGTACGATCTCCCAGATAGCGCATCGCGTGCTGCCAGGTGCGCAGACCGAAACCCCTGGCGCGAAACGCCGGCTTGACGATGTAGAGGCCAATGAAACCGAAGCGCTCATCGTAGGCGACTGCCGAGATACATGCCACCGGCTCCCCGCGCCAGGTACCGACGAAAAAGCCATTGGGGTCCGCATTCCAGAAGCACCTCGCGTCGTCGAGGCCCGGATTCCACCCCTCTGCCGCAGCCCATTCGACCGCCAGATCGACCTCGCGGAACGACATGTTGCGCACAAGGAAATCGTCACGATCATCCATGATCAAATGCATCAACGTGATTGGCTACAACGTCTACGCAGGCGTGAAGACGACAGCGCCCTGCTCGGCAACTTGCGCGAAGGTCCGAGCGAAGCGGTAGGCCTGTCCTTCAATGACCAACTGGTTGAATCCTGACCGCGTGGTCTCCAGAAGCGCGCGGACCAGCTTGTTCGGAATGGCCGCGCAGCTTATCCAGTCCGCGTCTGGCTCGCCAGGATCACCAAGGTAGACTTCGCTATTTTCGCCTTGAGAGAGCACAAAAATCAGGCTCTTTCCTTTGTCTAGCGAAAGCTCCAGGTACCCTGAAAGCGTAGATACCGCCTCGGTCGCTACATCGAGCGGGTCACGAGAGGAAGAGGTCATAAGTGGTCTTTGTGGGTCGGGCGTGGCATCCAGATAGGTAACACGACATGGCACACCTGGAAGACGATCAGACCGGCAACTGGCCGGGCGCACCATCCAGAATGCGAAGCTTGTCGTCGATGTCGGGAAGCTGATGACCAGCCGCGCGAAGCTCGTTCACAAGCCGATGCGCAGTTGCACAACACTGCGCAAGCGTCTCATGCAGTCGCGGTTCGCCCCGCAGACCGGTCACCACCTTTTCCAGCTCGGAGGGGGGCTCGCTTAGCAGGGCGGGAACCACCTCTTCCGGCGGGATCAGCGACCCGTGGCTCAAAAGCTGGGCCGTCCACTCGCATCCATACAGCAGCGTCCGTCGCTCAGCCCGTTTCGCTTCTTCCTGCTCCAGAGTCGCGAGACTGTGCCGGTTCTTGTGAATCGAAGCGCGCCAGGTCGCAAGTATGTCGGCGCGCAACGCTGCAATTGCATTGCCGAGCGACGTGCTCTGTCCGCCAACGACGAGCCGGCGTTCGTCAAGCCTGTCGACGTGGTCCCGGTATCCTTCGAGGAAGGGCTGCCAGTTCAAGGGCAATTCGGTCGTCTCGGAGAACGACCGGCTAGTCTCATTGAGCTCGGTCCTGATGTCCTCGATGGCCCGAGCGTCGGCAAGCCGTGCCTCATAGACCTCATGAGCCGTCACCATCTGGCGATGAAGGGCGAAAAGGGGATTCTTGTGGCGGCGTTGCAGGTGTCGCTCGGCGGCGCCGGGATGAGCGCTCCATCTCCAGTTGGGCAGCGATTTCGCGTCGAAGTCGACCGCGTCTATCATGGGCCGGAATACCGCCAGCCCCTCTTCGGTTGCATGGTGAAAACAGTCGGCCAGTTTGAAGTCGTTGCCTTGCAGGTAGGTGCCTTCGTTCCCGGCATAAGGCGAGTCCGGTGCGAGCCGGAGGAAGGCAGTAGCGAGGAAAAACTCCATGGGTAGCTCGACGGACAGACCCTCCAGTCGGAAGGTGCGCTGTTGAGCGGAAAGGTCCTCGACAGAATGCGCGAGGCGGTTTTCGAGGTCGAGGAGCGAGTCGATCTTGTCGCCGGACGACGGTTGCATCGCGTCGGCGAGCAGGCACAAGGACTCACGCACCATTTTTGCCGCGATCGTGCCGTGCTTCTCGGCGAAAAGCCACAACCAGAGGGCAAGCTGATACCCCCGGACTCCGTTTCGCGCGAGCGTTTCGACTTCGGGCGAAAAAGTAATTCCAGGCGCGGCCCAGTTCGCAAACGGTGGCGAGTCGCTGCCCAGGTACATATCCAGAAGCTGCTTCAACGACTCATGCGTGCCGCTCGGCCAGCTTCGCGTCTCGTCGTACCGCTTCTCGGTCTTCCAAAGTTTCCAGGCCATCGTGAACCTCGCAAGAGTGTGCGGGATGCGGCTTGGTGAAGATACTTGCACACTCGGTCGGGGGCGTAAACCGGCGGTTGACCTTGTTGACCCGGAGAGGTTGCCGCGGTGCGATGGGGTTTAAAGCGGGTCAAAACGCTATGAGGATGGATCGGCTCTTGGTCGATCAGTGTCGCCATAAGTCAGGCTTTCTCGGCCTGCTCGATCCTGGACTGGCGCGACTCGGAAGCGGTGTCCGGGCGCATTCGAATCCCGCGGCTCGTGGTCGGTCGAGGTTTCGCTCACGCGCGGTTAGTACTAGGCTAGAAGCCGGATCGACGAAGACCGGCTGACACGCGAACCATCCACGGTCGCGTTGGCCCGTGTTCGACGTGTTTTCATCGGCGTGTTGCCGCAATGGAGCGAGGTCCACCATGCAATTGTCCGCCGTCAAGGTCGTCAAGCCCGAAGCGACCAACTTCATTCTCGGGCAAAGCCACTTCATCAAATCTGTCGAGGATATTCACGAAGCGATGGTCGGCACGGTGCCCGGCATCAAGTTCGGTCTCGCGTTTTGCGAGGCTTCCGGCAAGCGCCTCGTGCGGCGCTCCGGCACCGACGAAAGCCTCGTCGAGATGGCATGCCAGAACGCAACCAACGTCGGCGCGGGCCATAGTTTCTTCGTGTTTCTGGGCGACGGCTTTTTCCCCGTCAACGTGCTGAACACGATCAAGGCCGTGCCGGAGGTCTGCCGCATCTTCTGCGCAACGGCGAATCCCGTCGAAGTGCTGATCGCTGAAACAGATCAGGGGCGAGGCATCGTCGGCGTGGTCGATGGTTTTTCGCCTGTCGGCACGGAAAGCGCGGAGGACATTCAATGGCGCAAGGATCTTTTGCGCACGATAGGCTACAAGCTGTAGCGGCTGCGCGTTCACCCGCTTCACGCGCGCCGCCACGCCTGCCGACCTCCTATGGAACGACAACGACGCCTGATTCCGGGCACGCTGTGGCCCGCCATTGTGCGACAGACCGGACATGCGCTGAGCTGCGGCGCGCTGCGACCGATCGACACGCAACAGTCCGTGATCGACAGCGGCGGCATCCGCTTTCTCGTTCGTCAGGTGTCGAGCCTGACGCGCAAGGAACAGCAACGCGAGCAAGCGCGAAAGCTGCAGACGGCAAAGCACCCTCAGGCGAACCCATTTCTTCCCTATGAGCCGGATCTGTTCGTCGCCGACATCTCCGATACTCACCTCGCGTTGCTGAACAAGTTCAACGTGATCGATCATCATCTGCTGATCGTCACGCGCGAATTCGAACCGCAGGAAGCGCTGCTCGATCTTGCCGATTTCGAAGCGCTGCTCGCGTGCATGGCCGAATTCGACGGCATCGGCTTTTACAACGCCGGCACGCAGGCGGGCGCGAGCCAGCCGCACAAGCACCTGCAGATCGTGCCGCTGCCGCTCGGGGAAGCCGATCCGTCCGTGCCTGTCGAGCCCTTGCTCGGTGCGGAGAACGGCATGCCGGATCTGCCGTTTCGGCATGCGTTCGCACGCTTTCACGCCGATGATCTGGCTCGCGCGGATGCGCCGAAGCTGGCGCTTTCCCGCTATCGCACGCTGCTCGAAGCGGCGGATATCGGCGCGCTCGAAATCGGCCGTGCCTGCTGTCATGCGACGCCCTACAACCTGCTGGTCACGCGGCGCTGGATGTTGCTCGTGCCGAGATCGCAAGAGCGAGTCGAAGGCGTGTCGGTCAACGCGCTCGGCTTTGCGGGTTCGCTGTTCGTGCGCGATGCGGCTCAACTGGATGTGATCGAAAGGCTCGGCCCGATGACGGTATTGGAACGCGTCGCGCTGCCTGCGAATACATAGCGGCCGTGCAACCCGACCGCGCAGCAGACTCACGCGACGAACTCAAGCTCCGTCCGACTGCAAATACCTGTGCGCGAAAGCAATCGCCATGCTGCCCTCGCCGACGATCGTCACACGCGCTTTTGGCGGCTCGGCGGAAAGGCTTTGCAGCCCGCCGATGCGTTCGCGCGCGAGCGCGCCCATCTTGAACGCCACGTCGGGCGACGCCGCCGCGAGCGCATAGTATTGCGGCGCGTCGACCCGCATCACGCGCGAAGGCTCGGCCGCTCGATACGCGCCCGGAAACGGTGAGCTCAGCGCGAGCGGCACTTCGCCGAAAATCGCGCCGGGCAGACGCCAGCCCAAGGTTCGCTCGATGCCGTCAAACGTCTTGATGACTTCCATCTTGCCCGACAGCACGGCGTATAACGCGCGCTCGCAGCCTTCATGGACCGCGAACTCGCCCGCGCATAGATGCAGGTCGGCGCACGCGTGCACGAGGATTTCCAGTTCGCTGTCGGGGAGGGTCGAGAACAGCGGCACGGCGCGGATGTCGTCGATCGTCAGCATGGCTTGGTTTTCCGTTCTGTCAGGCAGATCACGCAACGCGCGGTCCACCGCGTTTCAGCGGCGTCATGTCGGACGATTGGACTCGCGCCAACGGATGTGCAGACAAGGCGCGAAGGCAGCAACCGCACCGACCCAGTATAGGATTTTCAGATCGCGATGCAGACGATCGAGCCATGGGTGCGCTTCTGAAAGACCTAAGCTGGATGAACGGCCGCGATATGAATGCCGTATTTCGTCGCTGCCATGCAACTAGTACCAGGCGATCAGCGTGGAGGTGCGCAATGGTGTTGCGATGGGTGCGAATGGTATGTCTGGCGACGTACCTGTGTGCCAGCGCACAAGGATGTCTGGCCGCGGATTCGTCGGCAGCGCTCGCGGCTCCTGTCGCGCCGCCGGTCGTCTATGTCTCCGATTTCGATCTCGACGCCGCGAACATCGCCCCTGACAGCGGGCCAGGCCACCGCGCGCGAGGCATCCTGGGCGATCTCAAAGCCAGTTTCAGGTCGCGGTTTCCTGCGATAACCTGGCTACGCCGGAGTTACCGCCGCTCTATGAAACTGTTGAAGAGGGGCGAGCAGGGATATGCCGGGCGCCGTGATCAAGCTCAACCCGTACGTGATCGCTGCGAAGGTCGTTCTGTCCGGCCGCGATGAAAAGACGGCGGTCAGGAAAAGCGCGGAGCAGATCGCTGACGAACTCGCGCGACGGCTTCAGACGGGTGCAAGGGAGGCCGGCAGCGCAGCCCCCGCCCGATAGGCGGCCGAAGCCGCCCGCTCAGCAGCCCGTCCGCTTGACGCGCTCGACCGCGAGGCCGAACACCGGACGCAGCTTCGTGCCGACCACGTTGCCGAAAAATGCCGAGACGAGCCACAGCCAGCCGTGCAGGCTGCCCGATACGATGCCGCTGAAGTACGCGCCGATATTGCAGCCGTACGCGAGGCGCGCGCCGTAGCCGAGAATCAGTCCGCCGACGATCGCCGCGATCAGCGAGCGCAGCGGCAGACGCCACACCGGCGCATAGCGGCCGGCCAGCGAAGCGGCAACCATCGCGCCGATCACGATGCCGATGTCCATTACCGACTTCACGTCGTGGCTGATCGGTGCGGCAAGGGCGGCCGCGTTCGGGCCGGTGCTCCACACATGCCAGCTCGCAACGTCGACGCCCATCGCGGAGAACGCCTTCGCGCCCCATAGTGCGAACGCCGACGTGATGCCCCACGGATGGCCCGACAGCGCGAGCGTCACGAAGTTGAGGATCGCGAGCACGACGCCGCCGGTGAGGAGCGGCCACGGGCCGTGCAGCCACGGCGATGCGTTCGGGGCGCGATCCACGTCGCTGACGAGACGGCCGTGACGGCGCTTTTCGATCAGCACGGTCAGCGCGGCGATGGCCGCGAACACCACGAGGTTCAGCGCGATCGCCGGGCCGACGCCGAGCTTCTGCACGAGCGAGATCGGCGGCAGATGCGGCAGCGCGGACCAGAACGGCATGTGCGCGGTGCCGATCACCGAGCCGATGATGAACGCGATCAGCGTGACCACCATCCGTGTGCTGCCGCCGCCGACCGTATACAGCGTGCCGGAGGCGCAGCCGCCGCCGAGCTGCATGCCGATGCCGAACAAGAACGCGCCGATCACGACCGACGTGCCGACGGGCGACACTTCGCCGACGACCGGATGACCGAATAGCGTGCCGGCGGAAAGCGCCGGGAAGAACAGCAGCACGCCGATCGCGAGCATCAGCATCTGCGCGCGCAGGCCGGCGCCGCGGCCGTCGGCGATGAACACGCGCCATGCGGACGTGAAGCCGAACGCGGCGTGATAGAGCGTGACGCCGAGCAGCGCGCCGAGGACGTACAGCGCGGCCTGTTTCACGCTGACGGTCTGCGCAAGATAGATCGCGCCGAGCACGACCAGCGCGAGCGCGACGGCGAGCGGCTTCGGATTGATGTTGACGAGACGGCGGGGCGCGCTGAACGGCGTGGAGAGATCGGACATGATGAGCGGGGCGGACGCGCTTGTCGCGCGAGGGCGGCACGCCTATGAAACGGCGGTCGCTGCTCGGGAGGAGGGCCGCGAATAATCGTTTTTGGGAAAGCTCGCAAGTATACCGAAATGTCGCGTTGCGGCTGTTGCCCGGCAAGGTTCGCCCTGCTCGATGGCAAATCCGGGCGCGCACGGTGCCGCCAGGCTGCAAGGCCCGCCGCACGGGGGCTTGGCGGTGGTCGACCGCGCTTGAAACCAGTGACTTAATAACCTCCCGTAATAACGGTATTTCAAACTTGGATTGAATTCGTTATCAAGATGGAAGGCGACGGTAATCCCGTCCAGTCGCGCAACAGCATTTCGGGCCGAAATATCGACCAAATCAGCCACAGTCGTTAAGTGGCGACGAAGCGAACTGCTAATCTTCATACGCGGCGACTCACGCGTTTCCGGTCGGCTCCACGGGTCGTTGGCAGCCGTTTCGCGCGAGCGTGGAAGGGGGGGATGTATGAGCACTCGAAGGCCATCTCTGCTGCGGCAACGTCCATCGCAACGCCGTCATGCAAGCGTGCGAATTTCATTTGCCATCGCCATTTCGCTGACCGGACTTTGCACGACGCACGTCGCGTACGCGGCGGGTACCCTGCCGCAAGGCGGGCATTTCGTCGCCGGCTCGGGAAGCATCACTCAGAACGATGCCGGCCTGAGCATCACGCAAGCGGGCTCGCGCGGCATCATCGAATGGAACAGTTTTTCGATCGGATCGTGCCGCACGGTGTCGATCAACAACGGCACGGGCGCGACACTCAATCGCGTGACGGGTAACGATGTGTCGGCGATCTACGGCACGCTGAAGGGCACCGGCAGCATCTACCTCGTCAATCCGCATGGCGTGCTCATCGGGCCAGGCGGCGTGGTGTCGACGGGAGGGCGTTTCGTCGCGTCGACGCTCGACGTCCCCAACGATGTCTTTCTCAACCCGCCCGTGTTCGGTGGCTCGGCTTACACAGGCAGTTCCACGGCGGATGTAGTCAATCTCGGCAAGATCAGTTCGTCGGGTGGGGACGTGTTCCTGATATCGGCCAGCAAGGTCACGAACGCAGGGACGATCGATGCGCCGAACGGCAATGCCGAACTCGTCGCAGGCCGTCAGGTCCGGCTCTTCGACGGCAACTTTCAACAAGTCTTCGTGGACGTGGGAAGCGGCGGCACAGTGACGAACTCAGGCACGGTACAGGCGGCGATCATCAACGTGCAAGCGGCCGACGGCAATATCTTCGCGCTCGCGGGTCATTCGGGCGCCCTGCGCGCCACCGGCACCGCGACGCGCGACGGCCACGTCTGGCTCGTCGCGAACACCACCGTCAACGGGGTCGTCGTCAACTCCGGCAACGTCGATGCGCGCGGGGCGCAGATCAGCGCGCGTAACGCCGACGGCAGCGGCGGCACGCTCGACATGTCCGGCAAGGACGTCAAGGTCGGCGGCGCGGATGTGCGGGCGAAAGCATGGAACATCACTACTGGGGACTTCACCGCGGACGTCCCGACCGCCAACACGCTCGGCGCAAGTCTGAGCAACGGCGCGTCCATCTCCGTGCTTGCGAACGGCGCGGACGGCAAGCTCGGGGCGACCGGCGAGGGAGACATCGCGATCGAAGCGAGCGTGCGCTGGCACGGAGCCTCCTCCCTGACGCTCGACGCGGCGCACTCGCTGACGATTGCACCGCAGGCGACCATCGCCAATAGGGGCACAGGCTCGCTCACGCTGTCCGCCGACACCTATGGTTTCGACAACGGCGGCAGTCTGACCAACCAGGGCACGATCGACTGGTCGCGAAGCATGGGCATCGTCAGCGGCCTGTACGACATGAACGGCAGCTATACACCCGGCACGGTGTACACCAACGTATCGTGGCACCCCGCGCCGTTTACTGGGCTCGTCACGCAGTTCACGGCCTATCAGCTCGTCAACTCCATGACGGACCTGAGCGCGGTGAATAACAACCTCTCCGGCAACTATGCATTGGGCAGAAGGGGGCTGGAATTCGCGGGTGCGCCGGAGTTCGGCGGCATCGGCACCGCCGCGAATCCGTTCACCGGTCAGTTCGACGGCATGGGGCATCTCCCCGCGGATCTGCGTCTCTCAAGCGCGGCCGATACCGGACTCTTCGGCGTGATCGGCAAGAGCGGCGTCGTGCGCAATTTCACGCTCGCGGACGGCACCGCGACGTCCTCGGGAGAAACGGTCGGCTTGCTGGCCGGCATCAACTACGGATACATGGTGAACGTCGGCGCGACGGGCGCCATCGGTGCCCCGGGCAACCCGAGCACAGTGGCCGGCGGTCTGGTCGGCGAGAACTTTGGGCGCATCGAGCGCTCGTGGGCGGGCGTCAACATCATCGGCGTGGGCCAGATCGGTGGGCTGGTCGGGCTGAACGACGGTCGCGTCGATCAGTCTTTCGCGATCGGCCGCGCATCGGCCGGTGCGCAAAGCACGGTCGGCGGACTCGTCGGCACGAACCATGGCGTCATCGGCCGATCGTATGCCTACGAATTCCTGAACGGCGGCGCGACTGTCGGCGGACTTGTCGGCATCAATACGGGCTTCATCCGCGAGTCGTATGCCGCGTCCAGACTCACGGCGGGCGCGAACTCGACGAAGGGCGGTATCGCGGGCACGAACAGCGGCCGGATCGCGACGAACGTGTTCTGGAACAGCCAATCGTCGGGGGCGGCGGCGGGTGTCGGTTCGGGCACGGCGGTGGCCAGTTCGAGCGGACTCACGGACACCCAGTTGCTCGAGCCGGCGAGCTTCGGTCCGACGTGGGATTTCAGCGCGAACGGCACGTGGGTCGCGGGATATCCGGGGCCTCAGTTGCGCTGGCTGGCAGGGCACTGACATCGAGGGTCCGACAGAACCCGGCGCGGGCGCACTCGGCCTTCGGTGCCGCGATCACGATGCAAGCCGGATTCAGCGGTTTGACGACTGTTCGCGCAGGTAGGCCTGCGCTTCCGCCTCCGTCTCATAGACATAAGGTGACAGCCCGCGCCGCGTAAGGGCGCCACCCAGCTTGGCGCGCATGAAAGCGCTGGTAGTGAAGCGCGTTACGCCGAGATAGTAGCGCTGCACCATATCCTCGACCATTTCGACGTACGCGTCCTCCAGCGCGGGGTCCAACACGAAACCCTCGTAGTTCACCACTGCATAGACCTTGTGGTCCAGTGGTTCGCAGACGCGGCATACCTGAGTCCGGATCGCCGCGATGTCGTCGGGACGCTTCACCTCGAGGCGCGCGAAATCGAGAAACATGATGTTCTTGTCGTCGTCGTAAATGAAGCGCGCTTCCAGCGGCAGTCGCAAAACATTCGAGCGCAGGCCCATCGGTTCAGGCAGGAAAATCCGCTCGTCCATCTGCGTCGGCGAACGCAGGATCGGTGCGAAGTCCATCCTGGCCAGAATATCGCGCTCCAGATCGACGCCCGGTGCAATCTCGATGAGTTCCATGCCCTCGGCGCCCAGCTCGAACACGCAACGCTCGGTGATGTAGAGGACCGGCTTGCCCATTGCCGCCGCATACGGGCCAGAGAACGTGCGATGCTCGACTTCCTCGATGAATTTCCTGGCCGTGCCGTCACGGTGGATACGCAGCTTGCCGTCGACGACTGAAATCTGGCTGTGGCCCGCCATGAAAGTGCCGACGAACACGACTTTCCTGGCATTCTGGCTGATGTTGATGAAGCCTCCGGCGCCGGCCAGGCGCGGCCCGAATCTCGACACATTGAGGTTTCCCATGCGATCGGCCTGCGCGAGGCCAAGAAAGGCGACGTCGAGCCCGCCGCCGTCATAGAAATCGAACTGGGCGGGCTGATCGATGACCGCCTGCGCATTGGTCGCCGCGCCGAAGTTCAAGCCTCCCGCTGGAATGCCGCCGATGACGCCGGGCTCGGTGGTCAGCGTCAGCAGGTCGAGGATCCTTTCCTCGTTGGCGACGCTGGCGATGCCTTCGGGCATGCCGATCCCGAGATTCACCACGCTGTTTGGCTGGAGTTCCATTGCCGCGCGTCGCGCGACCACCTTGCGCTCACTCATCGGCATCGGCGCCACACTGCTCGCGGGGACCCGAATTTCGCCGGCGTACGCCGGACTGTATGGTGTGGCAAAGGTCTGCTGGTGGTTCTCGGGCGGCGCCAGCACGACGCAATCGACCAGCACGCCGGGGATCTTGACCTGTCGCGGATTGAGCGAGCCGCTTTCGGCGATGCGCTCCACCTGGACGATCACGAGGCCGTGGCAGTTGTGCGCGGCCATGGCGATCGCGAGAGCCTCCAGTGTCAGGGCTTCGCGCTCCATCGTCACATTGCCTTCCGGGTCGGCAGTGGTGCCGCGCACGATCGCGACGTTGATCGGGAAGGCCTTGTAGAACAGATATTCCTCGTCGCCTATCCGCATCAACTCGACCAGATTCTCGGTGGTGCGCTCGTTCAGTTTGCCACCACCGAAGCGCGGATCGACGAAGGTGCCGAGGCCGACCCGGGAGAGATGGCCTGGCTTTCCGGCCGCAATGTCGCGAAACAGGTGGCTGATCACGCCCTGCGGCAGGTTATACGCTTCGATCTGGTTATCCACCGCAAGCTGCTGTAGCTTCGGCACGAGGCCCCAGTGTCCGCCGATGACGCGCTTGACGAGTCCCGGCGTCGCCAGGTGGTTCAGTCCGCGTTCCTTGCCGTCTCCCTGGCCGGCCGCATAGACTAGCGTGAGGTTGGCGGGCTTTGGGAGGGTGACTAACGTATCCTCGTCATGCGCCGTACAGAGTTCCTCGATGGCAATGGCGATGTCTTCGGCGAAGCCGATGCCCACGAAGCCACCCGTCGCGACCGTATCGCCGTCGCGGATCAGGCGCACGGCATCGCGCGCCGACGTCACTTTGCCGGACGAGCGGGAAAGGATGGCCGGTGAAAGGGCCCCCGCGGTTGATTGCGTGCTCACGTTTCACCTCGCCTGATTCGAGCGCGACTGGCTAATAGGCGCCACCGGTATCAATGGTCAGATGGAGCATGTCGTCCTCGAGAATCCTGATGAAATGCTCGTCCTCCTGCAGGAGTTCCTCCAGCACGTCACTGTCGGAAAGCACGCCGATGACGCGCCCGGATTCGATCACAGGCAGGTGCCGGATCCGCCGGGTATGCATCGACGCGAGGCATTGGTCGCAGGTATGCTCGGGCGTCACATAAAGCACCTGGGTGGTCATGATGTCGCCAACCCTGGTGTTCGCGGCGTTGCGGCCAAGCACCTCGACCTTGCGGGCGTAGTCGCGCTGAGACAGCACGCCAACCAGATTGCTGCCCTGCAGCACCAGCACCGTCGTCAGGTCCTTGTCGGCCATCAACTGCAACGCGTTCAGCACCGTGTCGTCGGGGCCCACTGAGATAACCTCCCGAGGGTTCCCGGACAGAATTTGCCGTGCTGTCTTCCTCTCCTTTTTCATGACCGCCTCCAGACAGAAAGGGGAGCATGTACGGACTACGCTTGATCAAAGCGAAATCGGAATACGATCTTCCAGACCCAGCCAAGGCTGGCGATCTTTTCTTATTCGTTGAATTGCAGTGTAGATCGCTTGCCCTGAGTCGAACGAACATTTTCCGTTCCGGCGCTACGCCACTCGGTGAGTCGAAGCGACGAGGCACCTGCCGCACGAGCGCGCCTTGCCCATTCGCAACCGTCCGGCGCTAACTGTCGCCTCACCACCGCAGTCGCACCGGCAAACCCACAATCCATCGCCAGCGTACCGCTCGGTCGTCAGCTGGCCGAAAACCTCGCCGCTCTTCAGCGCAGGTGAACCCGGTCGCGACCGCCACACGCGACGCTGCTCACGGCAGCCGCAATCACGCACTGCACCGCGCTCTACCGTCTTCAGGGCGGAAGTCACATGGCCGCCGCATCGGCATCGCCAGAGCCACACGTCCGCGCCGCAATATTGAAGCGCGACGAGATCGCCAAAGGCGCGACCAGCGACATCGCGACTTGGCGGAAAGGGCCATCGAGGCTGCAAGGGGCGGCGGGTACGTTTGTTCACAGCAAGCAAAATGGGGTGCGGCGTCGTGTTCTCAAGCATACCTGCGCCTTTGATTCGGAGTGGGTAGACGCTTCGATCAGCTTATAGCCGTTGTGTGGTATTGCTCACACTTTGTTGCAATTTGCTGCAGGCGGCTAGAGTGCCCGCCCGGCAAGGCTTATCGGCTCACGGCGAAACGTGGATACGGTTCCGCTTCCCACAGCAGGGTGAAGATTTCAAACGCTGATCCGTTAAAGGACTCAACCAGTGGGGAACACACACCATGAAGATTGAATCCAGCAATTTTCCGCTCGCGGCTTCGCAGAACGGTCCGCAACGCGCAACGATCAACAGCGATGCGAAGGATGCCGTCGAGTCCGCGCACCAAGTCAGCGCTGCCGCCGCGCAGAATTCGACGGTTAATCTCTCATCAGTGTCCGCAATGCACACGTCCAGCG
Source organism: Paraburkholderia sp. UCT70 (assembly GCF_050434085.1). Lineage (NCBI taxonomy): Bacteria > Pseudomonadati > Pseudomonadota > Betaproteobacteria > Burkholderiales > Burkholderiaceae > Paraburkholderia > Paraburkholderia sp. UCT70. Next base: position 351,002 of record NZ_JBNPVZ010000003.1, read on the forward strand.
ATTCGGATAGCGACACGGCGAAGGTCGAGTCGATCAAGGCCGCCCTGCGTGACGGCAGCTACAAGGTCGATTCCGGAAAGATCGCCGACGGCATGCTAAGCACCGCGCGGGACCTGCTGCAAACGACTACTCGCTGACCGGCGGCTGAACGTAGCAATACCGACGGCGGATAAGCGACGGAGGCGCCAGCGCTGACAGCCGTGAAGGCGAGCCATTGGCTTCATTGTCGGTCCGCGTTCGAGGTGGCGGCACGCCTGCAATGCAGTGCATCGCAGGGAGAATTTTCGCTGCGGGCTTGTTCGAAAATTTTTCCCAAGACCCACCACCCGACTGCGGGAACGACGCCATTGCGCCGGTCTGCGTCGTTGCAAGGCAGTCCATGAAGACTCGCACGGCGTGATTGGCCGGCCCGGGGGCCGGCCCGCCATGCTTACTGGACGATCTTTTTCGCTTCGTCGCGCCAGTAGTGTTGCTGGTTCCACCCAAGAAGGCGCTTGAGCTTCTCGTTGCTGAGCAGGGTCTCGAACTCGCCGAGTTGCTTTTTGAGCGGCACGCCGGGGTAGTAGCGTCGGAGCAGTTCCGCGGTAGGTACGTCGGACGACACGTCGTCGGCCGCGACGTTCATCACCTGAAAGCCGAGGCCGTCCTTTTCGATGGCAAGCCGGCACGCGCTCGCGAGATCGCGGCCGTCGATATAGCTCCACGCAATCCTCTTGCGCAGTGCTGGATCCTTGAGCCACGCCGGAAACTTCGCGTAGTCGTTGGGTTCGAGCACGTTGCCAATACGAAAGCAGTAAATGTCAGAGCCCGTGCGCGCGTGGAACGCCTTCGCTGTCACTTCGTTGATAACCTTCGACGTCGCGTAGCTGTCCATCGGGTTCACCGGGTATTCCTCGTCGAGCGGGAAGTACTCTGGACTGCGATCCCGGTGCGCGAACACCATACCGTATGTGGTTTCGCTCGATGCCACGATCACCTTGCGGATGCCAAGCTTCGACGCTGCGTCGAGGATGTTGTACGTGCCCATCACGTTGATCCGGTAGACCTCGTTGTCGGGCGTGATCATGATGCGAGGGATCGCCGCAAAATGCACAATCGCGTCGATCGGCTTTGGTTCGAGGTCGTCGGCGAATTCTCCCGGCGCGGTGCTCGATGCCAGCGCATTGAATACCTGGCCCGCATCGGTGATGTCCGTAATCAACGTGCGCGCCGTGCGCGCCGCCATCGGCACGCGATCAAGATTCATCACCTCGTAGCCGTGCTCGACCAGGTTCTCGACCACCCATTTTCCGGCCAGGCCGCTGCCGCCGGTCACGATCACTCGCTTCGTCATGTGCTCCTCTTCTCCTGTTTTCCTACATGTTTTAGCGCTTTTCCGCGCGTGTCGCGCGGCCTCATTCCATCATAGGATCGTTGCGCTCCGTGTCCTTGATTCGGCAGTAACAGTTCTGATGTTGAGTCGTGCGGCTCCAACTGGCCGGCCTCCGCCCGATGCGGCCGGCTGGAGACGACGTTCAGGCGTTGATCCAGGCTCGCGCCTGTTCCAGCTCGTTGACGTGGAACGCCTTGATTTCAGCCTTCATAAAGAACCGGGCCAAATGCATCGAGGCGCGAATCCAGCCCGCGTCGGCCACCACGGCGGCGCGCGTGACCTTGCGGGCGACGGAGACGCCGAGCGTCAGGTCGGTCCATAGCGCCTTCGGCTCGATGCCGCTGAAATGCTCGATGCGTTCGAGCACGCGGGTCTTACCGTTCAGTTCAAGATCACCACGCATGCGCTCGATGGCTTCGCGCAGTTCGTGGTCGGTGATTTTGCCTTCGACGGATATTTCGATGACCGACGAATCGGGGACGGTGTGATACAGGATCATGGCAGGACCCCTGACCAGAGAGACGTTATACGCTCAGGCACGGATGAGCCTGGCGTTCGACGGCGTACTTCATGGTACCTCTTTCCACTCGCCCGGTTAGGTTACGAGCCGATCTTCCCCTGAGAGGCAGTCGAGGCCATCACGCTTGCGCCTTGCCGACAGGTTGACCTCACCCTCGGTCGCATGGACCTCGTCGAAGCAGCCCGGATGATCCGCGATGGCCTGCGCATAACGCTGGTGCGTGGCGGTTGCAAGCACGAGCGCACGGCCGGCCGCGAGCCGCGCCTTCAGGCCCGCTTTGCCACCATGCAGCAGCCAGACCAGCAGTTGCCAGCAGCGCAGCGGCGAGGCTTTCAGAAAGGCCCACACGCACTCGATCAGAACGTCGGAGCGCAACAGCGTGCCGTCGAGATCGACGACGAGCGGCCGGCCGCGATACGGCGTGATGGTCGCGTGGCTCACGACTGCGGCACAATCACGAACAGTTGGTAGGGGCGCGCAGGCAACTCCCGTCCCCATGCGGTCTTGCTCACCTCGAGCGCAATCGGCGCTGCATGGCTTAGCGACGATGCCGTCGCGATGCAGCCCGAGTCGTCGCCACGGCACACAATCAGCGAGCCCTGGCGCGCGAAATCGGCGGATGTGAGCCAGGGCGTTGCCGCCGGCCAGTCGAGATCCCAGAAGCGGGCGCGGCCGCCGTCATAGAACACCATCGAAGCGGCCTCATGCGTCGAGCCCGCCACGATCGACAGCGGCTGGCTGGTGCGTTCGTGCCACACCGCCTGCGCGGCTGCCGCGAGTTCCGCGCGCGGCTCGGCCGCATCGTCGGAATTGTGCCGCGCCCCCGTGTAGCCGACCACTGCCGATACCGCGAGCACCAGCGCCCAGTACACCGCCATGACGCGTATGGCACGCTGCGGCGCGAACTCGAAGCGGGCCTGCACGAGCACGGCAAGCCAGAGCGGCACCATTGCGAACCACTGCGCCATGCCCCAGACCGAGGCCATCTGCGTCTTGCCGATCACGGACAGCACGCCCACCGCGAACAGTGGCCCCAGCGCGAGCCACCAGAGATCCGGGTACGCCGCGCTCCGAACAACGCTCAGCGCCATGAGCCGCGCAGCCCCGCGCGTGCGCACCATCAACAGCACGAAAACGAAACTGAGCGCGAGATAGCCGATCTGCGCGAGCGTGTAGATGCCAAAGCGCCCGACCGCGGCGAGAAGCGTGCCGCCGGTGCGTTGCGCGGCATACTCGAGCGTCGGGAAATGATTAACCATCATCCAGTGCACGTGCGGGGCCAGCACGGCGACACCCGCCGCCACCGCGAGCAGCGAATCGACGCTGACGAGGCGCGCACGCCATGCGGGCCGCGCGAGCAATGCCAGCAACAGCCCGAGCAGCAGCACGATCGTGAAGTACTTGCCCAGCACGGCAAGCGCCGCGCACGCCCCGAGACCGAGCGCCGCGCCGCTGCGCGCAAGGCGGCTGCCCGGCTGCACGTAGCGGACGAAAAAGTAGGCGGTCCACGGCCAGACCGACAGCAGGATCGCGTTCGGATTGAATTTGATGGCGAGATTCGAGTAAAGCGGCGAGACCGCCATCGCAAGCCCGGCGATGATCGCGATCTGGCGCGGCACGAAGCGCCCGGCGAGCGCGACGATCCCGGCCAGGCCGACCAGCACGTTTACCGCCGACAGCGCGAAATACGCGAGATCGGTGTGCGGGAACACGCTGAACCAGGCCGCTGCGACCCACGACGAAAGCGGCGGGTGCTTCGCGTAACCGGCCTGCCACTCGAGGCCCCAGACATAGGTCTCGACCATGTCGCCCTGGATGTCGAGATTGCCGCGCGCGAGCCAGGCGGCCAGCGTCCAGACCAGCGCGTGGAAGGGGAGCAGCCAACCGAGTGATGCGATGCGCGCGGCGGCAGGTTTGTCGGAGGCTGAGGCGAGCGACGTGGGATTCGAAAGCTGGGTCGACATTGAACCTTTGGGTCTGTGTGCCGCCGTACCGGGCAGCGTTTGAGCCCGGCATTGTAATATGAGCTTACGTAGGGGGAGTGCGATCCTGACAGACTGCCCGGCAACCCATGGCGCCCGATCAGATTAAAAAGGCCTTGATGAAGGACGTTCGCGGCGAAAATTGACCCGTGAGGTCAAGCCGGAGAGCCGATTCTCTTGACGCGGCGCTCAACTCGGCCGCAAACAACACCTTTGCCGGCTGCATGCTGGAAGCAATCGACTCCACGCTTCCGGTTGATATCGAGAAAGCGCCGAGCAATTGCAGATGCGCTTGAGGAAGCTCTGCGCTGGGCGTGGATCGTAGCAACCCTGACACAAGCCGCGCAACCGTCGCCAGTGTTCCAGTGGATCTGATGGCGAAAAGCTGCGCGTGACGCGCGATAGCGCGTCTCGAAGTCGCAATTCTTTGAGCGCGACGTGTACCGACGGGCCATGCGCGGCGGATTCGACCGGTCGATGCAATAGTTTGCTGGCATCGTTCGGCTGGGGCCCCATGTTTTGGCTGCAAAACGCGTCGCCATCAGTCGCAAAGCAGCCCCACCATCGGAATCGCCGGGATTCGTCCCGCGATCAGGTCGGCCGTGATTCGAGCCGATCCGTGCGACATGGTCCAGCCGATATGACCGTGACCGGTATTCAGATAAAGATTGCGATACTTCTTGCGCCCAAGAAACGGCAAGTTCGTCGGCGTCATCGGCCTGAGACCGGCCCACATTTCGGCGCGATCGTAGTTGGCGCCGGCCGGGTAGAGTTCTTGTGTCACGCTCTTCATAAACGCAAAATCAGAAGGCTTATGGCTCGTGTCGTAGCCAGCAAACTCCGCCGTTGCGGTGACCCGGATCCGGTCGCCGAAGCGCGAGATTGCGACCAGGTTGTGCTCGTCGACCACTGCGACCGAGGGTGGCAAGGGCCGGCCATCGATCGGAATCGTGAGGGAGTATCCCTTGATCGGATAGATCGGAAGATCGATGCCGATCTGTCGGCCAAGAACCGGACTATAGGGGCCAAGGGCGAGCACATACGCGTCGGCTTTTACAAGGCCGCGACTCGTTCTTATGCCCACCACGTCCTGCCCAGCGGTTTCGAAGCCGTCGATGGTGGTGTCCGTCAGAAGCGTACCGCCACGCGCGACAATCTTTTCCGCAAGGGCCCGGGTGAACTTCGCAGGGTCTCCGGTCTCATCGGTCGGGCAGTAGATGGCACCCGCTATCCTGTCTTTTGCCGAAGCCAGCGACGGGTCGAGTGCGACGACCTGATCGCGGCTGAGAACCATGATGACCTGCCCATCGGATTCCAGCAGCTTCATGTGTTCGACTCCGCGATCCTGGGCTTCCTGCGTCCGATGAAAATACAGAATTCCGCGGTCATTTCGATCGTATTCAATGGCGTCCTCAGCGATCACATTCTGTAGTACGCGTTGCGAGTACGCGGCAAGCCGATGCTTGAGCAGGGTATTGCGGCGTGCCTTCTCTGATGTGCATTCCATCAGGAAACGCCACGACCAGCTGTAAAGCCTGGGATCCGCCGAGAACTTGAAGCGCAACGCCTGATCTTTCAGCACCAGCGATTTGAGCAGAATCATCGGCGCTTTGGGCGAGGACCAGACAAAGGAATGCCCGGGCGCGATCATGCCCGCGTTACCCCAACTGGTTTCCGATGCGACTAAAGGCTGCCGCTCGACGATCACGACCTCATGGCCATCCTTCTGCAACTGGTACGCGGTTGTCACACCGACTACCCCGCCACCGAGCACGACAACTTTCATGATGTCCTCAGATACAAGGGGGCCGGCGGGCATTCAAGGCAGCGCGGTCTCGCTCCGGCTTTTGTGCTGCGCCACCATCGATTCCTGCTGGACAGGAGGCACCAGTCTCACTTCCATTGCGGCGGATTCAGCACCATTCCGTGCTGCCCTTTGTAGGCAGCCACAGCCGGCGGCGTCCACCCATCCAGCATCTGTGGCGCGAGTTGCCAGACCTCGATGCCAAGCGGCCGGCAGACTTCCAGTGGATCGCGCGCGTCGGGTCCCCACATCGGCACTGACAGATCGCCGCCCGGACAGGTCGACAGCGCGCACAGCAAGTCGATCTCCGCGAAGAATTCGAGGTAATCGCCTTTCTTTGCCGGACACGCCTTCATGAAGTATTTGTCTTCGAGATTCAGGCCGGTGCACTGGAACACGTTGAGCACGTCGTGGACGTCGTACTCAGTCAATCCATACGGGGCGATGGCACGCGTCAGGTTGGAGTGGCAGTGAAAATGAAAATCCTCGCCGGTCAGCATGCGGTTCACGTAGGGGTCGCAGCGCGTGCCGAGCAAATCGTGGACACGCCCGCCGTGCTCGTCGACACCGTAGCCTGCGAGACTGTCGTCCGTGATGGTCACCATCGGACGCAGGAATGGCAGCGTCGACCACAGACGGTCGAACGTGCTCACGTGCGCCTGCTGCAACTGGCGCGTGCGCGATGCCCACATGCGCTCGCGCGGGTTGTGCCGGTTCCACATGTTCAGGTCGGCAACCTGCGGGCCTTCGATCGTGACAATGCGAAACACGTGGCCGGCCGGCACGGTCCACGCTTGCCCCGAGCGGATCGGCACGACGATCGATTCGACCAGCGTGCGGGTGTCGTGCTGTGAGGCGATGCGCTGATAGAACGTCTTGTCGACGTCGAGCGCTGAGCCTTTGGTGGACTGATAGGCAGCAGGATAATTCAGCATGATGCATTCTCCGTCGAACTCAGGCCGGCGCCGTGCCGCGACGAGGCGGCGTCGTCATCGCTCGGGCGACGCAGCACTGCAACGACCTTTTCCTTATCGATCTCTGACATGTTTTGCCTCCATTACGTCTGACCCGTTTCAGCCAAGGTCGATTACCCAGTTGGCGGGTTACTCTGCCGAGATTGCACTGCCGCCCAGATAGGCAGCGCGGACCCGGCTATCCTGAGCCAGCTCGCGGGCGGACCCCGCGAGCGCAATGTGCCCACTTTCCAGCACGTAAGCCCGATGAGCGATCCGCAGCGCCTGGCGGGCGTTCTGCTCGACGAGGAGAATCGAGGTGCCTTCGCGGCAGATGTCGGCGATCATGCCGAAGATCGCGCGGACCAGCTTCGGCGCGAGTCCCATCGACGGTTCGTCCAGCACCACGATACGCGGGCGCAGCATCAGGGCTCGGGCAATCGCCAGCATCTGCTGTTCGCCACCGCTGAGCGTGCCAGCCAGCTGGCTGCGTCGCTCGCCGAGCCGGGGGAAAGTCGCATAGAGCTGATCCCTTCGCTGTTGCAATGCCGCACTGTCGCGCCGGATCAGATAGCCGCCGAGATGCAGATTTTCCTCCACCGTCAGCGCGCCGAAAATGCGCCGCCCCTCTGGCACGTGACCCAGACCCAGCGCCACGATCTGATGTGCGCGCAAGCCCGTCAGGCGCTGGCCAGCCATCGCAATGTCGCCCGCGCGCGGCCGGATCAATCCGGAAATCGCCCGCAGCGTGGTCGTTTTTCCCGCGCCATTGCTGCCGAGCAACGCGACGATCTCGCCTTCCGCGACGTCCAGCGAGATGCCGTGCAGCACTTCGACAGTCCCATAGCTCACGCGCAGATCGCGGATTTCTAGGAGTCCCACAGCGATTTCTCCCCGGCAGTATCGTCGCTCGCCTCGTCCTTTTCGGCTGTGCCGAGATAGGCATCGATCACCCGCGGGTCCGCCTGGATCGCGGCGGGCTGGCCCTCGGCGATGATGACGCCGTGGTCCATCACGATGATCCGGTCCGACACGCCCATCACCAGCATCATGTCGTGCTCGATCAGCAGCACCGTCACGCCATGATCCCGGATGCGCCGGATCAGTTCCATCAGCGCGCGTTTCTCGGTCGGGTTCATGCCTGCAGCCGGCTCATCGAGCAGCAGCAGGCGAGGGCTGCTGGCGAGCGCACGGGCGATCTCCAGCCTGCGTTGGTCGCCGTAGGGCAGATCGGCGGCGCGCTCGCCCGCCCTGCCGGCAAGTCCGACGAAGGCGAGCCAGCGCAGGCCTTCGGTGGAATGGTCCGTCGCCTCGGCGCGCGCGGACGGCAACGCCAGAAGCTCGGCTGCGAGCGGTGTCCGAAGCCGATGGTCCATGCCGGTCAGGACGTTTTCGAAGGCCGTCATGTGGCCGAACAGGCGGATGCCCTGGAAGGTGCGCGCCATGCCTTGATGGACGATGCGATGAGGCGCGCCGCCGGCAAGCCGTTCCCCGCACCAGACGATCTGGCCGCCAGTCGGGCGGATGACACCGGTCAGGCAATTGAACACGGTGGTCTTGCCGGCGCCGTTCGGACCGATCAGGCTCACGATCTCGCCGCTCCGCACCATGAAGCTGACACCGCCGACCGCCAGCACGCCACCGAAGCGGCGCTGCATGTCGCGCACCTCCAGCAGGATCTCATCGGTGACGGCGTGATCGGGCACAGCGACGCGATCGGCATCAGCGCCCTTGCGCGCCGGCGCGACGCGGCGCAACGGCGCGGGCCACAACCCCTGCGGCCTTAACAGCATCAGGATCACGAGCCCGATCGCGAAAGCGAAGATGCGCCAGAGGTTGAGAAAACGCAGAATCTCCGGCAGGCCGGCGACGATGATGGCGCCGAGGAGCACACCGGGAATGCTGCCCCGGCCGCCGAGCACGACGACAATCAGGATCGTGACGGACTGCAGATAGGTGAAGCCGGTCGGATCGATGGTGCCGAAGCGGGCGGCGAACAGGCTGCCGCCCAGCCCGCCGATCAGCGCGCCCATCACATAGGCGAGCAGCTTGACGCGCAGCGTCGGCACGCCGACAGCCTCGGCAGCTGCCTCGTCCTCGCGGATGCTGGTCCAGGCGCGGCCCAGCCGCGACTGGCCGAGCCGGATGGCGAACACCAGCACCAGCACGAGGAACGCCATGCCCAGTTCGTAGAGCGCTAGCGGCGAACTGATCTCGAAACCGAACAGGCTCGGGCTCGCGATGCCGAAGATGCCGTTCGGGCCGCCCGTGATGTCGAGGTTGGTGGCGACGATACGCGTGATTTCGCCGAACCCCAGCGTGACGATCGCCAGATAGTCGCTGCGCAGGCGCAGGGTGGGATAGCCGATGACGATGCCCGATACCCCGGCGAACGCCAGACTGAACGGCAGCGTCTCCCAGAACGAGAAGTGCAGCAGGGTTTCCAGCAACGCCGTCGTGTACGCGCCGATCGCGAAGAAGGCCGCGTAGCCCAGATCGAGCAATCCGGCATAACCGACTACGATGTTCAGCCCAAGACCCAGGATCGAATAGGTGACGATGGTCAGGCCGACATCGACGACATAGTTGCTGACGACAGCGGGCAGCGCCACGGCGGCGGCCAGCAGCGTACCGCCGAGAGGCTTGGCCCAACGCGCGGAAGCCTGACTGGCGCTCATGGACTACATTCTCTCGACAACGCGTTCGCCGAACAGCCCGGTCGGCTTGATCACGAGCACGGCGATCAGCACGCCGAAGACGAACACGTCGGTCCATTGCGAAGAGACATAGCCCGCGCCGAAGGCTTCGAGCAGGCCAATCAGGATGCCGCCCGCCATCGCGCCCGGGATGTTGCCGATGCCGCCGAGCACGGCGGCGGTGAACGCGCGCAGGCCTAGCACGAAGCCCATGAAGAAATTGATCTGCGTGTAGTAAAGACCCTCCATGACGCCCGCCACGGCGGCCAGCACCGACCCCAGCAGAAAGGTGAGCTGGATCAGGCGTTCGACGTCGATGCCCATCAGACGCGCGGCGTCCTGATCGATTGCCAGCGCGCGCATCGCGGTGCCAAGGAAAGTGTGGTGAACGAAGAAATACAGTGCCAGCATCAGGGCCAGGCTCGTCACGATGATGCCGATCTGCGCGAAGGTGATCTGCACGCCGTGGAGTTCGAATCCGGCCTGGCTCAGCACGTGCGGATAGGTGCGAAAGCCCGCGCCGTAGATCAGCAGCACCCCATTTTGCAGCGCCAGCGAGACGCCCAGCGCCGTAATCAGAATCGACAGCCGCGGCGCGCGCAGCAACGGCTGATACGCGAGCCGCTCGATCAGCAGGCCGAGCGCGCCTGTGACCGTCATGGCGGCCACAAGGGCGATCAGCAGCGCCAGGGCGAGCGGCAGATGCGCGGATGCAAGAACCATCAGACCGGTCCAGCCGATGAACGCGCCGACCATGAACAGGTCGCCATGAGCGAAGTTGATCAGCCGGATGATTCCGTAGACCATCGTGTAGCCGAGGGCGACGAGCGCGTAGAACGAGCCGGTCGTCAGCCCTTCGATGACGAACTGGAAGAAGTCGCTCATGACGGCGCGGGGCGCGCAATTGCGCCTACTTCATCGCCGCCCAATGTCCGCTCGCATCCTGCCTCTGGTAGGGCTCGAAGTTGTCGTTGTGCACGATGATGGTGATGTACACGGCTTTGCTGCGGTCCCCCTTCGGATTGAAGGCAATCGTTCCGGTCGCGCCCGGGTAGTTCGAGATCTTGTGCAGAGCAGCCGTGATCGCGGCAGGCTGTGCCGATTTCGCGTCCGCGATGGCTTTCGCCGTGACCCCCACAGCATCGTATTCATAGACCGAGTACGGTCCCGGCCCTTGCCCGTAAGCCTTCGTATAGTCATCGACGTAGGCGTGCGCGCCGCTCAGGAACTGCGCGAGCGGTGCCGTCGTGATGATCATGCCGTCGGCGGCGGGACCGGCCGTCTTCATCAGGGTGGGGTCATTGGTGGCGTCGCCGCCCATGAAGGTCATTTTCAGACCCAGTTGCCGCGCCTCCTTGACCAGCAGGCCGGCTTCGGAGAAATAGCCTGTGTAGTAGATCACGTCAGGCTTCAGTGAGGAGACCCGCGTGAGCGTCGGTGAATAGTCCATCTGTCCGGGCGTGATCGAATTGGCGTACACGACATCGACACCGTCCTTCTTCAGGGCTTGCACGGTGTTCTGGGCGAGGCCTTTGGAATAGGTCGTGTTGTCGTCGATCACCGCCACGTGCTTCGCGTGCAGAACGTCTTTCATGAAGCTTGCCGCGAATGGGCCCTGCTGGTCGTCGCGGCCGATCGTGCGGAACACGTTGTCGTACCCCATCTCGGTCAGTTGCGGATTCGTCGATGCATCCAGCACGTAGGGAATCCCGGCGCGATGAAAGGTTGTCGATTCCGGCAGCGCCGCGCTTGAGCAATATCCGCCCGCTACCGCGACAACGCCCGCATCGACGAGTTTCTGTGCCGCCTGCACCGCGGTCTGCGCATCACAGGCGTCGTCCTCGGGCACCAGCTCGATCTGCTTGCCGAGCACGCCACCGGCCGCGTTGATTCTGGCGGCGGCGAGCTTCGCGCCATTGACAATATCCGTGCCGGCATTGGCACTGCTGCCCGACAGCGGAACGGGCACGCCGATCTTGATGGTGGCGCCCTGGCTTAGCGCCGAACCGGGAGCCATGCCGACAAGCAGGGCCACGGCGGCCGCCATGCCCGCAAAGGCCGTTTGCCGCGAGCCCCGCTTTGCACCGGACCAGCCAATCGTCTGAGCAAACATGTTAGCGACTCCTTATTGTGAGAGGGATCGGACGATCCGCCACACGGGTATACCGGTGACATCGGAAAGCGGACGGAAATGGGGCGATTGCGTGTGATTCATACCCACCAGGTCAACGGCGTGACTGCTGGTTTCACCGGAGCGCTGACACTAAAGCGCTTCTTTCATGATAGAAGCCGGTGTGCGTTGGGACGGTATAGGGTATTTGCGTATAAACCATTACACAAAGGCGCCGGCAATCCTCTACCTTTAAGAGGCAGTGACGACAGAGACTCGCGAGCCCGAACGCGACATGACAGGACGACTCCGAAATGAGTGCGATTGCACAGCATGACGACGTGTACACGAAGCTCGATTTCACGCTGGACGACGGCATCGGCCGTCGTGCCGCGATTGGGCTCGTGGTGCTCGCCACCGATCATACGATCGAGCATGAGTGGCGGGGCTTGCTGACGCAGGACGGCGTGGCGTTCTACGAAAGCCGTGTGTATAACTCGGCGGACATCACGCCCGAACGGCTAGCGGAAATGGAGGACCGTATTGCACCGGCGGTCGCGCTGATCCGTCCGGCCGAGCGTATCGATGTGGTGGCGTTTGGCTGCACGTCCGCGTCGATGGTGATTGGGGAGGAAAAGGTGTTCGCGCGGATTCGCGAAGCGCGTGCGGACGCCGCGTGCACTACGCCGATCACCGCGGCGCTGGCGGCGCTTCGCGCACTAGGCGTCCAACGTACGGCCCTGCTTACTCCCTATGTGCGTTCGATCAACGAATACATGCGCGACTATATCGAGTCGCGTGGTCACGGCATTACGCGCATGGCGTCGTTCGAGCATGCGAACGATAACGAAGTGGCGCGGATCGATGCGGCGTCGTTGCGAACTGGTGTTGAGCGACTTGCGCGCAATCGTGACGTGGAGGCGATTTTCGTATCGTGCACGAGCTTGCGCATCGCCGGCTTGATTCCGGAGCTAGAGGCGGCGATCGGTAAGCCGGTGATATCGAGCAACTACGCGATGGCGTGGCACGCGTTGCGGCTCGCCGGCGTGGGAGATTGCGAGGCTCATCTTGGGCGGCTGTTTGCGCTGTGACGTTGTACCTTGAAACGCGACGCAGCGCGTCGGGGCGACCATGCAGCGATCGACCCGAGGCCATGTTCCAGACATCGACGCGCACCACAGACGCGGCAGGCGCGTCGGATGAACCGCCGCAGGAATCGCTCATCGAAGCGTCTGTGCGGCGGCAGGACTACGACGACTGTCCGTCATTTCCCAGCATGGTTCGACGACATGCCGGCGCGCCGCAATGACACGTGTACTGGGCGCGAATGTCGTCGGTGACCGGGCCGTCCACTGACAGACCGTAATTGATGAAAAGCTCCTCCCCGGGTGCGATCGTGGCGAGCGCATGAATGAACACCCGGTCGCCGGTCTCGATGGCCTCGCAGTTGGGGGCGCACGCATGGTTCAGAAAGCGGGCGCTGTTGCCGCCGCGGCTGCCGTCGATCACTCGTCCGCTGGACAGCCCAAACACGAACGTGTGGCCCGCGTCGGCTCGCTGACGGGCGGCGGCGCGCCGCCAGCTGGTCACTTCCCCCTTGTACTCGATCACCCGTTCGCCCGGGGCGATCGGCTGCAGGGCGAACAGTCCCATGCCATGCACTGGTGAGCGTCGTGCGGTGATGCGTCGCAATCGCATTTTGTCGTTTCCTTCGCGACCCTCGGTCGTTGCATGTGGTTTAGCGGCGATGCGAAGCATATCGCCACACACTCAGGCGCTCAATATTTTTCTTTTTAAAAGCGCAACTAACGGCCAAGGACGGGCCGCGCCAAGGGTTCCGGCTTTGCCGCAACGAGGCTGGCAACGGTCGACCATTACAGGGAGGCTATCAAGTCGCATGTCCACGGCATCACGCTGGCACAACAGTCGGCTCAGGCAAACGAGCGGCTGGCCGCCGCTGCGCGCTTGCGCAACCAGTTCATGCAGGCGAACAGGGCGATGGCGAACGCCATCAGCAGTGTGGCCACGGCAAGGATCGACGGGTCGATCTGGTCACGGATGCCACTCCACATCTGCCGCGGCACGGTGCGCTGCTCGGGGCCGCCAATGAACAGAATGACGATCACTTCGTCGAACGACGTCGCGAATGCGAACACACTGCCCGTTGCGACGGCGGGCGTGATCAGCGGGAGCGTGACGCGACGAAACGCGACCCACGGCTGCGCGCCCAGCCCCGACGCAGCGCGAAGCAGGCTTTGATCGAACGACAGCAGCGAAGCCGTCACGGTGATCACCACGAAGGGCGTACCGAGCGCGGCATGCGCAAGCACGACGCCGAGATACGAATTGACCAGGCCTAGCGGCGAAAAGACCAGATAAAACCCTGCCGCGACGACAACGATAGGCACGATCATCGGCGACACGATGATCGGCATGATGATCGAGCGGTAAGGAAACTGCGTGCGGCTCAAGCCGAGCGCGGCGAGCGTGCCGAGCACCGTCGCGATCAGCGTCGACGCCGCGCCAATGCCGATGCTGTTCGCCAACGCGCGTTGCCAGTCCGGCGAACTCAGCGCCTGCGCGTACCAGCGCAGCGAGAAGCCCTGCATCGGGTACGAGAAGAATGAGCCGGAGTTGAACGACAGCGGCACGATCGCGAGGATCGGCGCGACGAGGAAAAAGAAAATGAGCGCGCAATGCACACGTAGTCCCGCGCCCGCGATGCGTTCCGAGAGTAGCCGGGTTCGTCCGTCTTTCATCTGAGTCTGCCTGTTGATCAACCATACGAAGGAGCGACAACCCATTAGCGTCGATTGCGCGGCGCGTTAGCCGAAGCGCAAGCGGTCGATACCGACCAGCCGGTTGAAGATGAAATAGAACACCGCCGTGAATGCGATCAGATAGCACGACAACGCACCCGCGAGTCCCCAGTTGAGCCGATCGTTGGTCTGCGACGCGATCAGCTGGCTGATCATTTCGTCGCCGGCGCCGCCTAGCAGGGCGGGGGTGATGTAATAACCGAGCGCGAGCACGAACACGAGAAAACATCCCGCGCCGACACCCGGCAGCGTTTGCGGAATATACACTCGCACGAAGGCCACAGCCGGATGCGCGCCGAGGGATTTCGCCGCGCGCATGTACACGGGCGGGACACCTTTCATCACCGAAAAGATCGCGAGGATCATGTATGGCAGCAGGATGTGCGTCATGCCGATCAACACACCCGTGCGATTGAAAATCAGCGGCAACGGATGATTGATGAGCCCAAAGCGGAGCAACGCGCTGTTGATCACACCACCTGGTTGCAGCAGCACATACCACGCGGTGGTCCGCACCAGCAGCGATGTCCAGAACGGTACGATCACGAAGAGGATCAGCCGGTTGCTCTGGTTCTCCGGCAATGTCGCGAGCAGATACGCCACGGGATAACCCAGCACCAGGCACAGCAGCGTGACCGTCGCACTGATCGTGATCGTGCGTCCGAAGGCCGCGCGGAAGATGGCGCTGTCCGCCGCGACGGACGTCACCGAGTCATCGGGCGCGACTTGCGCGTCGACGGCGTTCAGCAAATAGTCGGGCGTGGGCGAGATCGACGCACGCTTGAGGAGCCGCCAGGTTTCCGGTGTGTTCCAGCGTTCATCCAGATCGATCAGGGCGGGCTTCCATTGCGCGGGCGTTTGCGAACGTGTGGCACGCGCCGTCTTGAACAGCAGGCTGCGGAACTCTGGTCGATAGAAGTTCATGCGTCGCGCGATATTGCCGAGCTGGCCGGATTCGCTGGCGTCCTTCAGGTCGTGCGCGAGTGCGGCAAAGGCCGGTTCGCCGGGTACGCCCGCACCGTCCCATCCGGCCAGCGCCGTGCTCAATTGCGGCATGCCGGCGCGCACTTCAGGGTTTCGCATGCTGCGCGCGAGCAGGCTCGCGATCGGCGCGACGAACGTCACCAGCAGAAAGATGAGCAACGGCAAAGCCAGCAGCAACGCGCGCATCGCGGCCTTGCGGCGCGCGGCGCGAAACGACTCGCGGTTCGCGGCCTGCGGGCCGCGGCCAAAATGGGGCGGTGGATGGCAGCTGCGTGTTCATCGTGCTCGATCTCTCGGGTGACGTTCGTTCGATCTGGCGCTACTGCGTCAGCCAGTTCTGGAACCGCTTGTTGATCGCATCCGCGTTGTCGGCCCAGAACGTCGCGTTGATTTGCAGCGGGCGTTTGAAGTTCTCCGGCGCTGTCGGCAGATCGTTCAGACGCGCCTTGTCGATCAGCGGAATGGCGTCCTTGCGGGGCGGCGCGTACGCGATGTACTTCGACAGGTCCGCATAGGCCTGCGGTGTCGAGGATGCGACGATGAACTTCCGTGCCGCGTCGGCATGCTTCGCGCCGTTGACCACGGCCCACCATTCGTAGTCGTACACCTGTGCATCCCAGACGATCTTGAAGGGCTTCTTGTCCTTGTGCACGGCGTCGTCGATGCGGCCGTTGTACGCCTGCGTCATCACGACCGCGCCGTCGGCGAGCAGTTGCGGCGCCTGCGCACCCGCCTCCCACCAGACGATGCTCGGCTTGATGGTGTCGAGCTTCTTGAACGCGCGATCGACGCCAGCCGGCGTGGAGAGCGTCTTGTAGACGTCCTTGGGCGCCACGCCATCGGCTATCAACGCCCATTCCATCGCGACCTTCGGCGATTTGCGCATGCCGCGCTTGCCCGGGTACTTGTTGAGGTCGAAGAAGTCGTTGATGGTAGTAGGCGCGGATTTCAGTTTGCTGGTGTCATACGCATAGACGGTGGACCACACCATCGCGCTGACGGCGCAATCACTGATCGACCCGGGCAGGAAATCGCTGGTGTTGCCGAGCGCCTTTTTGTCGAACTTGGCGATGAGGCCTTCGTCGCATGCGGTGATCGCGTCGTTGGTTTCGAGGTCGATCAGATCCCAGGTCGGGTTCTTCGACTGTTCCATCGCTTGCAGCTTGGCAAGGCCGCCATCGTAGGACTCGGTGGAGAACTGGTCGCCGGTTTTCGCGGTGAACGGTTCGAACCAGGCTTTTTTGGCGGCGGCTTCGTACGCACCGCCAAAGGTGACGACGGAAATCGTATCGGCCGCGTGAACCGTGGCGGTGGCAAACACCCCGAGTGCGCAAGCCGTGAGGGTGGTCCGGAATGACGAGAACTTGGTCTTCATTTCTAGTTGGCTCCTGCGATAAGTGGCGAGGCGGACGAGGGAACGGCAACAGTGGAATAGTCGGCGCCGCCGGACGCGGCGGCGGAATGCGGCGCGGGCGCCATGACGGGCAGCACCTTGCAGTCGTCACGCCGCCAGGTCACGGCGGTCTGACGGCCCAGTGCGGGCAGATCATGGTGCTGTGTGTTCGGCACCTTGACCACCATGCTTTCGCCATGACCGAGCTTCAAATGCACGCGATGATGATCGCCGCAGTAGACGAGTTCCTCGACGAGCGCGTGCACGACGTTCATGTTCTGCCGTGTCGCTTCCTGCACGGCGTCCGGCGTCGCCGCGATGTGCGCGCGCTCGGGACGCAGCGCCAGCACCGCCGTGTCGCCCGACGCGAGCCCGGCGCCTGGGCGTCCGCGCACAGTGCTGCCATCGGCCAACTGCATCGCGGCCCATTCTCCGCCGTCGGAATTGACGCGACCGGTCAGTCCATTGTTCTCGCCGACGAAATTGGCAACGAACGCATTCGCCGCGTTTTCGTAGAGTTCGGTCGGTGCGGCGGCCTGCTGGATGCGTCCATCGGAAAACACGGCGACGCGGTCCGACATCGTCAACGCTTCGTTCTGGTCGTGGGTCACGTAGACGATCGTCAGCGACAGTTCGCGATGCAGCCGCATGATTTCGTATTGCATGGTTTCACGCAGGCGTTTGTCGAGAGCGCCAAGCGGCTCGTCCATCAGCACCACGCTCGGCTCGAAAACCAGCGCGCGGGCAAGCGCAACGCGCTGCTGCTGGCCACCGGACAGTTGCGACGGACGCCGTGCCGCCAGATGCGATAACTCCACCATGTCCAGCACGCGCGTCACGCGCGTTTTCTGTTCGCTACGGCTTATCTTGCGCACCGACAGCGGAAACGCGACGTTTTCGGCAATCGTCATGTGCGGGAACAGCGCATAGTTCTGAAACACCATGCCGATATCGCGCCGATGCGGCGGCTTGTCGTCCAGACGCTTGCCGGCGAGGCGGATCTCGCCGCGCGTCGGCGCTTCGAATCCCGCGAGCATCATCAGTGTCGTGGTCTTGCCGGAACCGGACGGACCGAGCAGCGAAACGAATTCACCGTGCGCGACATCGAGATCGAGTCCCTCGACGACGCTATGCACGCCGTCGTATGACTTGCTGACGCCGTCGAACGAAATAAATGGTTGGCTTGACATGGGTAACTCGGCAGAGTGTTGGCGGTCCACGTGGGGCGGCAAATCACTTCGCGCCCAGGCGTCCCGCCAGATAGCGGGCGAAGTCGTAATTCGGCCGTTCCAGAGGGCTCAGATGGCCAGGCTTCGCGAGTGGCGCGTGCACGCCGCGAAACACGGCCTCGACGCCGCGCCGGTCCTCGGCGTTGACTTCGTCGAGCAGCGTCTTCAGCGTAGCCATGTAATCGGCGGCCCGCGGATCGTCGACGAAATCCGGTGCGAGGCCGCCGCCGAAGCGGATATGCACGCGGCCGACGCCCCGCGGCTGCAGGATCAGATACCAGAAGTAGCCGGGCGTCAGCGTGATCAGGTGTGTCGGGTAGATCGCCAGCAGCGCGGTGGTACGGCGCCAGTGCCCTTGCAGACGTGTATTGCTGGGATGCGCGTTGCCGATCGGCAGCGACGCTTCCTTGGTGATCCAGTGATAGTTGAACGCAGGCCAGCCCGGCGGACATTCCATTTCTTCGAGCTTCGAGTGCGGCCCGACCGTTGCGCGATGCAGCATCGGCAAATGGTAGCTCTCCATGAAATTTTCCGCGAGGATCTTCCAGTTGGTGTCCCACACGTGCTCTTCGTGGAAGGTCTCGACGTAGTTGCTCATGCCGTACGGCTCGATCAGCTTCGTCAGCCCGGACAAATGTGATTCCACCGAAGGCGCGTGCGCGTTGAGCGTTACGTAGATCCAGCCTTGCCACGTCTCGCAGCGCACGGCAGGCAGCTTGTATTGTTCCTTGCAAAAGCCCGGCTGCCGATCCATCAACGGCGCGCCCGCGAGCGAACCATCGAGCGTGTAGTTCCATGCGTGATAGGGGCACACGATCCGGCGCACGTTGCCGCGCCCTTCAAGCAATACCGACATCCGGTGCAGGCAAACATTCGAGAATGCGCGCAACGCACCGCTCGCATCGCGCAGCACGAACACCGGCTGGTCGTCGATTTGCGCGGTCAGATAGTCGCCGCTCTGTGCGAGCGCGCTCGCGCGGCCCACGCACAACCACTCGTTGCGAAACACGTCGCGCCGTTCGAGCGCGAGAAACGCCTCCGACGTGTAGACGGCCGGCGGCATTGCGTGTGCATGCCCGAACGGACGCTCGCAGTTCTCGCGCAGGGCGCGAACGATGTCGAGCTCAGTGTCCGTCGACTGAAGAATGGCTGACATAGGGGGCCCCCCATCAGTGTGTGCATCCGATGAGCACCAATCTAACAATCCAAATTGCTAGGTAAAATATTGTTTTTGCATGCAGTGCATAGCTCATGCCTATGCCGAGAGGCTTTCCGGGCCGCTAACCGATGTGGAGGCGCCGAATGTACGTTTCACAGAATGCCGAGAAGCGCTTCACAACCTCGCGCGGCTTGACGGTGCCCGATAGTGCGATGCCAAGCGTCGTCGCATTGACGCTTTCCTTGAAATGTTTAATCACGAAGTCTTCGCCGTCCACTGTTCGGGTCGACTTCAGCGGGAAGTTGAGTATGCTGTAACCTAGGCCGTTGGCGACCATGCCACGCACCACTTCAGGCTGTGACGACCGGAAAGCCGCGGTAGGGCGGCTGCCGACTGCGTCGAACAGCGCGGAGAAGTACTCGCGGCTATGCGGAAGGTCCAGCATCACATAGGGCTCGGGCAGCAGATCGGCCAGCGACACTTTGCGGGCCCGTGCAAGCCTGTGTGTTTTAGGCAGGATGACATACGGTGGCAGCGAAAGCAGCGGGGTAAACGCGATTCCATCGGTGATATCGAGGCTGTAGGTCAGCGCGATATCGAGCGAGCCGTCGCGCAGGCCGCTCAAAAGCGTGTCCTGATGCGCTTCCGTCGTACGGAAGGTGACCGCCGGATAGTCCTGCACGAAGCGGCTGATGATGCCTGGCATCAGCGGCGGGGCCAGCGACACCATGCAGCCCAGCGAGATGGAGCCCGACATGCCGCCGTCGATTTCCTTCGCGGTCAACTGCAATTCTTCGGCGTTCTGAAGCAGATTGCGAGCGTGGCCGAGCAGATCGCGGCCCGGTTGCGTGAGCGACAGCCCGCTGGCGTGATGGCGGATGAACAGTTGGACGCCGAACGATTCCTCCAGATCCGCGAGCGACGTCGAGATAGACGGCTGCGAAATGTGCAGACGCTTTGCCGCGGCGGTGAACGAAAGCGTCTCGGCCGTGACGACAAAATACCTGAGCTGACGCAACGAGTAGCGTATCGAGTTGCCGTCCATCAGTTGCTCCGTGTTCGGTCGAACCGATTGTCGCTCGCCAATTGTCGATTGCATAGCGAAAAACGATGCAAAGCATTTTTAAAATATAGTTTTTGTTGCCCGCCACGCGGCGTACATTCTGTCCGACCGAAGAGAGAGAGTGACCTGAATCCAGAGCGCTTTTCAGAAGGAGAAGGCCATGTCGGCTGAAAAATTGTCGATCGACACGCTGGTCATAGGCGCGGGTCAGGCTGGCGTGGCAATGAGCGAACACCTGAGCAAACTCGGCGTACCCCATCTCGTGCTGGAGCGCGACCGCATTGCCGAACGCTGGCGTACCTGCCGCTGGGATTCACTGGTCGCCAATGGTCCCGCCTGGCACGACCGCTTCCCCAATATGGAGTTCGAAGGACTCGATCCTGATGGGTTCGCCGCCAAGGATCAGGTCGCCGATTACTTCGAGGCCTATGCGCGCAAGTTCGATGCGCCGATCCGCACGGGCGTCGAAGTCACGAGCGTCGAGCGTCTGAAGGGCCGGGCAGGATTTACGGTCGCAACGTCCGATGGCACGATCGAAGCCCGTCGCGTGGTCGTTGCGACGGGGCCGTTCCAGCGTCCCGTCATTCCCCCCATCGCGCCACAGGGCGTCGAGCTCACGCAGCTTCATTCGGCCCACTATCGGAACCCGGCGCAGTTGCCCGAAGGCGCGGTGCTCGTGGTTGGCGCGGGGTCGTCCGGCGTGCAGATCGCGGACGAACTGCAACGCGCGGGCCGCAAGGTTTATCTGTCCGTCGGTGCGCATGACCGTCCGCCGCGCGCCTATCGCGGTCGCGATTTCTGCTGGTGGCTGGGTGTACTCGGCGAATGGGACAAGGAAGTCGCCGTGCCGGGACGCGAGCATGTGACCATTGCCGTCAGCGGCGCGTACGGCGGCCAGACCATCGATTTTCGCAGGCTCGCTCATCAGGGCATGACGCTGGTCGGCACGACGAGATCGTTCGCGAATGGCGTCGCGACCTTCGAACAGGACCTCGCCGCCAATCTGAAGCGTGGCGACGAAAACCTGATGTCGCTACTGGACGCGGCCGACGACTACGTCGAGCGCAACGGCGTGGACCTGCCGGAAGACCCCGACGCACGCCTGATTCCACCAGACCCGGCGTGCGTGACGCATCCGCTCCCGGAACTGGATCTGAAGAAGGCGGGGGTGAGCACGATCATTTGGGCCACCGGCTATGCCGTCGATTTCAGCTGGCTGCACGTGAACGCATTCGACGATAAGGGCAAGCCGCAGCATCAGCGCGGTGTATCGAAGGAACCGGGTGTGTATTTCCTCGGCTTGCCGTGGTTGTCGCGGCGCGCGTCGTCGTTTATCTGGGGCGTCTGGCACGACGCAAAGCACATCGCCGATCACATCGTCACGCAGCGCAAATACCTCGCGTATCGCGACGCGTCGCAGCGTCGGCAGGACGCGCGCGGCGTGCACGGCGCGAATCCAACCGATACCGCGTGCGACGAATCGCCCGCGCCGAAGACCAAAGAAGTGGGAGTGAACTGATGCCTACGCATACCCGCATCCGCATGTTCAATACGAAGGATACGTACCCGAACCAGTCGCTCGATAACGATCTTTGCCAGGCGGTTCGCGCGGGCAATACGGTCTATGTGCGCGGCCAGGTCGGTACGGATTTCGACGGCAAGCTGGTCGGTCTCGGCGATCCGCGCGCGCAGGCCGAGCAGGCGATGAAGAACGTCAAGCAACTTCTCGAGGAAGCGGGCAGCGACCTGTCGCATATCGTCAAGACGACGACTTACATCACTGATCCTCGTTATCGCGAGCCGGTGTATCAGGAACTCGGCAAGTGGCTGAAGGGCGTGTATCCGATTTCGACGGGGCTGTGCGTCAGCGCGCTCGGCCAGCCGCAATGGCTGATGGAAATCGACGTGATCGCCGTGATTCCGGACAACTGGAAGCCATCTCAGGCGTGAGGATCTACCCATGACATTCTCGATCGTTGGACGTTGTGGCAAGACCGGTCAGCTCGGTATCGCGATCAGTTCGTCGAGCATTGCGGTGGGTGCGAGGTGTCCGTGGGCGCGCGCGGGCGTCGGTGCGGTGGCGACGCAGAACGTGACGCAGCCCGCGCTCGGGCCGCAGATTCTCGATCTGCTGGAAAGCGGGCGTATCGCGGCGGATACGGCGCTCGAACGGGCGCTAGGCGCGAGCGAATGGAGCGAATACCGGCAGGTGACGGTGGTCGACAGTGAGGGGCGAACCGCGATGTTCACCGGCAAGGAAGCACTCGGCGTGCATCATGCCGTCGCGGGAAATCAGTGTGTGGCAGCGGGCAATCTGCTCGCCGGCAAGCCGGTGATCGACGCGATGGTGAAAGCGTTCGAGAGCGCACAAGGCGCGCTCGCCGATCGTCTGCTACACGCGATGCATGCGGCCGCCGAAGCTGGCGGAGAAGCAGGGCCCGTGCATTCGGCGGCTCTGAAGATCGTCGATACACACGTCTGGCCGATCGTCGATCTGCGTGTCGATTGGGCCGACGACGATCCGATCGGCAAACTTGCCGCGCTATGGCAAGCGTATCGGCCGCAGATGCGGGACTACATCGCACGCGCGTTGAATCCAACCGCGGCGCCGAGCTACGGAGTGCCCGGCGATGAGTGAGTTGTCGAGCCGTGCGCTGCTCGAACGGCTGATCGGTTTTGCGACTGTCAGCCGCGACTCCAATCTGGAACTGATCGGCTTCGTGCAGCAATACCTCGCGGATCTAGGTGTGGACAGCGAGCTGTTCTATAACGCCGAGCGTACCAAGGCTAACCTGTTCGCCACGATCGGTCCGCGAGACCGTGGTGGCATCGTGCTGTCCGGGCATACCGATGTGGTGCCCGTCGACGGTCAGGCTTGGACCGTCGACCCGTTTCGTCTCACCGAAAAAGAAGGGCGACTGTACGGACGCGGCACAGCCGATATGAAAGGCTACATCGCGTCCGTGTTGGCGGCAGTGCCGGCTTTCCTGAAGCCGAAGCTCGAAGTGCCGGTGCATCTCGCGTTTTCATATGACGAGGAGGTAGGCTGTCTCGGCGTGCGGCCGATGCTGGCCGAACTCGAAAAGCGCGCGCATAAGCCGCGCATGTGTCTGATTGGCGAACCGACCGGGTTGAAGCCTGTGCTGGGACACAAGAGCAAGCTTGCGATGCGCTGTCACGTGAAAGGCGCGCCATGTCATTCCGCGTACGCGCCGCACGGTGTCAATGCGATTCAATACGCGGCGCGGCTGATCAACCGACTGGAAGAGATTGGCGACGAACTCGCGCGGCCGGAACATCACGACGCGCGTTTCGATCCACCGTTCTCGACGGTGCAGACAGGCGTCATCAAGGGCGGACGCGCGCTGAATATCGTTCCCGCCGAATGCGAGTTCGATTTCGAAGTGCGCGGCGTGCCGGGCTTTGATCCCAACCGGGTGGTGGAGCAACTGCGAAGCTATGCAGCAGCCGAATTGCTGCCGAAGATGCGCGCGGTGCAGCCCGATACCGATGTCAGTGTGCAGATGCTGAATGCCTATCCTGGGCTGGCGACTTCACCCGATAGCGACGCGGCACGCCTGGTCGAGATGTTGAGCGGATCGAAGCAATACGAAACGGTCGCCTTTGGCACCGAAGGCGGCCTGTTCGCGCAGGTGGGCATTCCGACCGTGGTCTGTGGACCTGGCAGCATGGATCAGGGCCACAAGCCGGATGAGTTCATCACGATCGAACAACTGAACCGGTGTGACGCGATGTTCGCTCGCCTCGCTGAACATCTCAAAAGCGTGAGGTAGCCTGCGCGTCTGCGGTGCAAATCGGGCGTGAGGGGTTCATCAGGACACGCGCTCCGCCACTTCGAGCACGAAGTGCGCGACCACGACCACACCGGTGATCAGGGTCGCGAGCCAGCAGAGCGCGCGTAACGACCAGTGCGCGACGATTTCGCCGACCGCTTCTCGTTTCGCACTCAGCAGCACCAGAAGCACCAGCACGGGCGTAATCGTCATACCGTTGACGATGGCGCTCCAGTACAGCGCCTTGACAGGGTCGACGTGCCATAGGCAGAGCGCAACGCCAAGCAGCGTCCCGAGCCCCGCGAGCGCAACGAGCAGAACAGCAATGCGCCGATCACGCCGTTGGCCGTGGGGCCAGTCGAACGAACTCGCGACCGCTTGCGCAGCGGAACCCGCAAGCGAAGGTAGTGCGAGTAGCGCCGAGCTGATCAGTGCAAGCCCAAGCAGTGTGCCGGCGTAGCCATCCACTAGCGGTTCGAGCACCCTGGAAAGCTCCATGGGCTCGCCGGGCCGCGTCTGTGCACCATGCAGCGTCGCCGCAGCCGCAATCATCATGCACAATGCGGCCACGCTCGATAGCGCGGTGCGCGTCAAGGTCTGCATGCGCAACCGGCGAAGCTGCTCTGACGAACGTCGATCGCCCCGCGCCGCGTGCTGTTCGTGCTGTCGATGTTCTTCCTGTGCTTCCTGCTCGGCCTGCGAAAAAAGCAGATAGGGACTCATCGTCGTACCGAGCACGGCCATCAGCATCGTGACGAAATCTTCTTTCCACTCGACGTGCGGCACGAACGAGCGCAGCACGACCGTGTGCCACGGCACATCGACGATCAGCAGCACGCTGGCATACGCGAGCATCGGCAGCATCAACCATTTGAGCACCTGCGCATAGCGCGCATAGGGAATGAACCACTGCAACGCAATCGACGTGCAACCGCATGCGAGGGCAAGCAACCAAAGCGGCCCATGAGTGAAGCGTTGCACGACCGCGGCCATCGCCATCACATTGACGGCGATATTCAGCGTGTTCGCAATCACGAACCGCGCCACCGCCAAATAGAAGAACACCGGCGAATAGTGGGCGCGCATGTTCGCGGTCAGGCCATGTCCAGTGACGGCGGCGACACGCGCCGAGACCAGCTGCAACGCGACCATCGACGGATACGACAGCACGCAGGTCCACAGCAGGTCATAGCCATACCACGCGCCCGCGAGTGAATATGTGGCGATACCGCTGGGATCGTTATCGCAGCCGAGACTTGCCAGCCCCGGCCCGAGATCGGCGGCCCACGAGCGGGCGGGCTGCGACGAGGCAGCGTGCGTACTACCTTGTGCGGCGCGGGGCGCGGTGCCCCTGTCGGGGGAAGAGTGCATTCGCCTGACCGTCGGGAAACCAGGGATGCTGTAGCGCTCGCACGAAACGTTCCTTCGTCGACTCGCTTCGCGGCTTACATATTCAGCGGATGTGACGCTATCGGGGGCGACTATCAGGACTCCCTCAGGCTGACGATACAATGTCACATCTTCAACCCGCGCCGACCAGCGCGAAACGCTCGTCGACCGCGGCGAGCGAACGACCAGTCTCCGCGATAGCTCCCCGCAAGTGAGGTCTCAATGCCCAGGCGTCTTTTCCGCGCTGCGGCGATCGAAACGGATTCAAAGCGGTGAATGACACACTCGGCCATACTGCACCGCCGCTGACTAGTTCTGTTTGCCTGAATTCCGGACCTGCTTCGGTAGGGATGCTGGATGTGCCGGACAAAGTGAGAGTTGCGACGAGCCGCTGAAGAAAATCGCTGGAAAGGAGCAATCTTGAAAAAGACAGGATTCACGGTTCTGATCATGACGCGTTGCACGGGCGCGCACGCATCGGACTACGCTGAGGTCTGGAATCCACCAGAGGCACGCGCGAACATGCTTCGAGTGACGACTCGCGCCGCATCCGTCAGGGTCGTGCGCTAATGGAAACGATCGACTACGACGGGTACACGTTGTGGGGGCATGCCATCCTTCAGCAGGAAGGCGAAGGCATCCTGCAACCGGAGCGCTATGCGGCGAGCGGAACCATTACGCGAGGCGGAAAGCTGATCGAGGCATCAGGCATTCTGGGACTATTCGATAGCGAGGAGGAAGCCCACCATGCAGGCCTGGACTGGGCGCGCGCGTGGGTGGATGCTCATGGATGAGCTTGCGCTTGGCAGGGTAGTCGAGAGGCTTGGAGCCGTTGCCGTTGGTGGGCCGGGAGGACGCGCCAGCGGATCGACTCAAACTACGCTTCCCGCTTACTGCGCCCATACAGCAGCAACATTGCCGCTATCACCACGCCGTAGATGATCTGACGTCCCGCCTCGGGCATCTGCGCGACTGAAAGGATCGACTGCAGCAGCGTGATGAGGATCGCGCCAGCCACGGTGCCGAGGTATGAACCTCGTCCACCCAGAATCGATGTGCCGCCGAGCACGACTGCCGCGATCGCCGGCAACAGGTAGGCATCGCCCATCGACTGCGCTGCCTTCGACGCATAACCGGCGAGCAATACGCCGCCGAACGCCGCGAAGGCGCTGCACACGGCGAATGCGGCCACGATCACGAGCCGCGTATTGATGCCGGACAGATACGCCGCGCGTTCGGTATTGCCGATCGCGTACAGCGTGCGGCCGAAGGTCGTACGCGACAACAGGAACACCGTGGCGCCGCCGATCACGAGCCATAGGGCGACGGCATTCGGCACGCCCGGTACGAGCCAGCCCGCCGCGAGCCATCGCATCACCTGTGGCGCGGAATCCTGCGGCGACGATCCGCCGGTATAGACGATCATGATGCCCTGTGCGACCGCATTGGTCGCGAGTGTGGCGATCATCGACGGAATGCGCAGCAGCGCAACGAGGATGCCGTTGACGACGCCAATCAGCACGCCGCAAGCAATCCCGACCGGTATCGCGAGGATCCGTCCGAGTTCGCCGTGCCCCGCTACCGCGCACGCCATCATTGCGCCGACGGTGATGGTCCACGGCAGCGACAGGTCGATGTGGCCGAGCAGGATCACCATCATCAGGCCGGTCGCGATGATGCCGAGGAACGCGCCGACCTTCAGTTGCAGCAGGATGTACTCCGGCGACGTGAAGTTGCGCGAATACATCCCGCCGACGAGCAGCAGCGCGACGATGCACGCGAACGCGATCAAGATCGGTTTGTCGATTCCGCGCGCGAGCCTCGACACGAACGTGGTCCGGCTGTTTGCTGAAACGTGGCTCATTGAAACCACTCCAGACGGTTGCGTACCCTGAACAGCCCGCATGCGCCGATCGCGACAGCGAGCAGAAGAATCACACCCTGGAATAGCGGCTGCCACAGCGCATCGACGTTGAACACGAACAGCAGGTCGCCGATCGAGCGGAACGCGAATGCGCCGAAGATCGCGCCAATCGCGCTGCCCTTGCCGCCGAGCAGCGACACGCCGCCTATCACCACCGCGGCGATCGAAAACAGCGTGTACGAGTTGGCGCTGCCGAGGCTCGCTTCGCCGGTGTCGGTGAAGAACGTCAGGAATAGGCCGCCGATCGCAGTGAGCAGGCCGGCCAGCGTATAGCTGGCGAACTTCGCGCGGCGGATCGGCATGCCGGACAGAAAAGCCGCGGGTTCGGACGAACCGGTCGCGTACGCCGCGCGCCCGACCGCCGAGCGTTTGAAAGGAATCCAGACGATCAGCGTCGCCGCGAGCAGAATCAGCAAGCTCGCCGGCAGGACGCCGGCGACCTTGCCGGTCAGTGCGTCGGCGAGGTCCTCGTTGATCGAGCCGCCGGGCACGGGGCGCAGCAGCAGCGCCAGGCCGTAGTAGACGGCGCCCGTCGCGATCGTCGTCACGATCGGCTGCAGCCGGCCGAAAATGATGATCATGGCATTCAGCGCGCCGCACAGCGCGCCCGCCGCGAGCACGCCGGCGATGCCGAGCGCGCTGTGCAGCGTGTCACCCGTGACGATCCACGAGCCGATGCAATTCGTCAGCACCAGTGTCATGCCGATCGACAGGTCGATGCCGGCCGTCAGCACGACGAGCGCCTGCCCCATCGAGACGAGCGCGAGCAGCACCGCCTTGTTCGCTGCCGTCTGAAACACGTTGGCCGACAACGCCGACGGATAGTTGACCAGGTAGATCGCGAACATCAGCACGAACAGGCCGAACGCGAATACGGCCCCGCGATTCTCCGCATACCAGTAACGCAGCCCGCTCATAGCGCGACTCCCGTGGAAGGCGAAATCTGTCCGACGGGCAGGTCCAGTGCACTGGCAATCAGGTTCTGCTCGGTGATCGCCGAGCCGACGAGTTCCTTCTTGATTCTGCCTTCGTACAGCACGAGCACGCGGTCACAGCAGCCGATCAGCTCGTCGTAGTCGGTCGAATAGAACACGATCGCGGCGCCTTCGTCGGCGAGGCGCCTGAGCAACTGATAGAGCTCCTGCTTGGTGCCGACGTCGATACCGCGCGTCGGGTCGCTGAGCAGCAGGATCCTCGGCT
Organism: Paraburkholderia sp. UCT70; assembly: GCF_050434085.1. Lineage (NCBI taxonomy): Bacteria > Pseudomonadati > Pseudomonadota > Betaproteobacteria > Burkholderiales > Burkholderiaceae > Paraburkholderia > Paraburkholderia sp. UCT70. Next base: position 379,393 of record NZ_JBNPVZ010000003.1, read on the forward strand.
GCCGGATCAGCCACTTCGCGATGACCACCTTCTGCTGGTTGCCGCCCGACAGCGAGCTCACGGGCGCGTCGACGCTGAACGACTTGATCGCAAGCAGTTCCATCATCCGGTCGACGAGCGACTGCTGGCGGTCGCGATCGATTACGCCGGCGGTGGACATGCGATCGAGCGCGGCAAACGACAGGTTCTCGCGTACCGACATCGGCAGCATCAAGCCTTCGGTCTTGCGGTCCTCCGGTATCAGCGCCATACCGATGCCGTTGGCACGCGCGGCCAACGGACTGCCGATCGACACGGCTTTGCCGTCGATCTCGATCTTGCCCGCGCACCCGCGCAACACGCCGAACAGCGCCAGCAGCAGTTCGCGCTGGCCTTGTCCGTCGAGGCCGCCCAGTCCGAGGATTTCACCGGGCTGCAACGAAAAGCTGATGCCTTGCAGCGTGTCGTTCCACGCGAGATCCCGGCAGGCGAGAACCGGAGCGGCACTGCGGTCGCGGGCGGGTTTGGCCGGAAACGCATGCTGGTACTTCCGGCCGATCATCATTTCGACGACCTCGTTGTCGGAGCGCGTGCCTGCCTCGAAGCTCATCACATGACGGCCGTTCCGGTAGACCGTGCATTCGTCCGCGAGCGCCTTCACCTCGTGCATCCGGTGCGAGATGAACAGCAGCGCGAGCCCCTCTTCGCGCAGGCGCTTGAGCACCTCGATCACGCGCGCGACGTCGGCCGCGGTCAGCGCCGAGGTGGCTTCGTCGAGGATCAGAATGCGCGGCGCGTGTGCCAGCCCCTTCGCGAGCTCGACCATCTGCTGGCGCGACAGCGGCAGGTCCCGGACCTTCGCAAGCGGATTGATGTCGGCGGCGCCCGCCCGGGCGAGCGCCTCCTCGGCCTGGCGGCGCTGGGCCCGGCGGTCGATCATGCCGAAACGTCGCGGCGGGTGCGAAGCGAAGATGTTGTCCGCCACGCTCAAGTCGGGGATCAGCGACAGCTCCTGATAGACGCAGACGATGCCGGCCGCGTTCGCCTCGGCCGGCGACGCGAACGAGACCTGCCGGCCATCGAAGTGCATCGTGCCCTCGTCCGGCTGTACGACGCCGGACATCACCTTCAGCAACGTGGACTTGCCCGCGCCGTTCTCGCCGAGGATTGCGTGAATGCGGCCCCGGCGCACCGTGAGCTCAGCGTGATCCAGCGCGACGGCGCCGCCGTAGCTTTTCGACACGCCAGACATCTGAAAGAACGGCTGCTCTGCATCCTGCAGCATGCTTCGTCTCCCGTCACATCCCGGCCATCATCCGATCACTGGTTGCCCTGGCTCTGCTTCATGATTTCCTGCGCAGAGAAATTGATGCCGCAAGTCGGAAACGAGTTGCCGACGAAAAAGTTGTCGGAGTCGTTCGGGAAATAGTTGACGCCCGCCTTCAGCTTCGAATCGTCGGTGACGTCGAGAGGCAGCTTGATCGAGACCGGGATCGTCTGGCCGTCCAGCGCGGCGAGCGCCGTCTTGATCGCCACGGCCACCTGCGCGGGACCGGTGCCAGCCGACGTACACTTCAGGCCCTCGCTCCCATACTGCGCGCAGAATTTGCGAAAGCCGTTCTCGGTCTCGCCGCCGAAAGGCACGAACGGATGTTTCGCATCGATCATCGCGCGCACGACTCCCGTGTCGCCGCCTTGCGCCGAAATTCCATCGAAATGGCCCTGCACGGCAATCGCGTCGGCGGTGGCCTTTTGCGCGACCCCGTCGTCCCACTTGCCGTAGACCTGGACGACGTTCCACTTCTTGCCGGTGTCGTCCAACGTTTTCAGGAAACCATTGTGCCGGTCCGTGTCGACCGACGTGCCCGCCACCCCGCGAACCTCGAGCACCTTGCCTCCGTTCGACAGGTGGCTCGCGAGCCACTTGGCCCACAGCACGCCGAGCCCGTACTGGTCGACGTTGACGTTGATCGCGTCTTCGCTGTCGAGGATGTTGTCGAACGCGATCAGCACGACGCCGGCTTTCTTCGCGCGGCGGATCGCGGGGCCGAATGAGGCGGGATTTTGCGCGTCCACGATGACCGCGTCATAGCCGGCATCGATGAAGTTGTTGACGGCCGAGATCTGCGCCGGCACGTCCTCGCCGGTCGAGACGACCTTGAATTCCTTGAGCTTGGCGGCGACGGCAGGCTGCGCCGTATAGGCCTTGGCTGTCTTGATCATCTGGATACGCCAGGTGTTCGCGATATAGCCGTTCACGAGTGCGATCCGGTAGGGCCCGTTCTTCTTCGGATACTTGATGAACTTCGTGTCGCTCTTCCAGGGGACCATGCAGGTTGGTTCACTGGACGGTCCTGAAACGATCGATGCCTGCGCGAAAGCCGCGCTTGCGCACAGCGTGAATGCCGCGGTCGCCGCCGCTCGAAGCACCTGGATTCCTGAAAGCATGTCGTCTCCTTTTTGTTGGATTGAACTTGCCGATTGCCGGCGAACATGGCGGCCATGGATCGCCGCCGAATTCTGTGCGTGAAGCAGGGAATCTTGCGGAATGTGCTGCAGCGGGGCTGACTCGGACTCGCCGAAGCAGCGCGATGACCTCTTCAACGGCGCCCCCTCGAAGCAAAACGAAGGTCCGGCGCGAACGCAGTCACGTCTGACAGTACTGGCATACCAATCCGCGCGCGATAGTGGTTTACCACGGCGCCGCGGGCGGATTCGAGTAGTCTGAAACTGCTGCTGTACTGGTTCGATGGGCGGCAAGCGCGGCGTCAGGCCGATGCAGGCTGACACCGGCAATTGGTGTACCATTTTGGCGAACTCGAGCCAATCCTTGGGCGGCTTCGAAGCTTTCTGGAATCCTGAATGGCCGATCTTTCGCACACGCCAACCGGCCGCGCCGCCGATGAGGACGCGACCGACCGTTCCTATGTCGGGCTCGCGAAGCAGATCTACGATCTGATCGTCGCCGGCGACGTCGGGCCGCGTGAGCGCCTGCCTTCCGAGCGCACGCTGGCCGAGCGTTTTGGCGTGAGCCGCACGCAGGTGAGGGAAGCGATCATCGCGCTGGAAGTGCAGGGCGTGGTCGAGGTCCGTGTCGGCTCGGGCATCTATGTGGCAGAAGCGCCGGAGGCGCGCGCCGCCATGTTTAAACTGCCGCGCGGACTGGGCCCGATCGAGACGCTGCGCGCGCGGGCGGTGATCGAAAGCGGGATCGCGGCCTTAGCCGCTACCGAGCGCAAAGATTCAGACCTCGACCGGCTCTTCGCCGCGTTGCGCGCGATGCGCGAAAACATGGACGACAAGGCTGCGAACGAGGCCGCTGACCGTGATTTCCATCTGGCGATCGCGCGGGCGACGGGAAACGAAATGCTCCGGCTCGTGGTGACAGCGATGTGGGACAACTCCCGTGCCGACCCGTTGTGGAAAAAGATCGAGGAGCACTTTCATACGCCCGCATTGCGGGCGGCGTCACAGGATGACCATCAGCGCATCTTTGCGGCCATCATGGCGCGAGATGCGACCGCCGCGCGCACGGCGATGCAGGCGCATCTGGCGCGCGTGGTTGGCGAGTTCACACGAGCCTGGCGTTAGCTGGACCATGTTCTGCGGTGCGCGCCGCAAGCTGCAACGGCACTGCCCCAATCCGTTCGCCTTCAGCTCGGTCACGGCTCTGATTCATCGCCGGCAATCTGGTCGAGGAACCGGGCCAGTCGTTCGGTATCGGCGTGCGTCCAGCCCTCGGGAGGCACCACGCTGGCCCAACCGTTGACGTAGTCCTCCGACGAGTAGTTGTGACCAAAACCCGCCGGCACGCCGAGTTGGTGAATCAGATCACCCACCGCCTGCACGCCCGAAACGATGGGAAACCAATGCATGGCGTCAGGCACGTCGAAGCCACGTGGCCGAGCCATCCATTCGGGCGGCCACCAGAACGCACTGGCACTCCAGAACACGGCCGGATCTGCCGGATGCTGAAGGTACACGATTCGCGGGGCCGGCCAGTCGGCGTGCAATGCCACCTGATGCGGATCGCGGTTCAAGAACCGTACCGAACGCCCCCCATTGAAGATCGGCTGCCAGAAGGGCGACCCGCTATCGCGCTCGTGAGTGAGTTGCGAATGGATCGGGTTGCTTTGTTTGGCGCCGACGATCAGCACGCCATCCGTTCGGGCCATCATGTTGGCCACCGAGGCAGAGGCGTCTTTCCCAACGAAAGGCGCTTCCACCCCTGCGGCGCCGAGACTTTTGCCGAACAGAACGAGCTTTGGCCGTCGTTTCGGCGGGAGCATCGACCATCGTGCGCGAACCGCGTTGAAGAGCGTGATACCCGCCTCGTTCGCGAGACCAGCATCCATGAAAATGGCGAGTCGGCTAGGCAGGAACGAGTATTGGATCGCCACGATCGCCGTGTCGCCACGGTGCAGTTGCTCCAGCGAAGCCGCGGCTTTGGGGACTATCCAGCCCGTGCCGGTGGGTATCCACACGACCAGCACTTTCCGCTCGAACCCGCCCGCGCGCTCGAGCTCGCGGACCGCAATCTGCGCACGCTGCTCGAGGGAGTCCGCGGAACGCACTCCCACGTAGACCCTCACCGGATCGACCAGTCTCGCATCAGTCCCGTGGAACTTCGCAAGCTCTTGCGTGTTTGTCGCTGTCGCCACGAAGCCGCGCCCCATGCGGCCCAAGGTGTCCCATGCGACGAACGACGTGCCGCTGCCGGACACCGCCGGCGACGTGGGGGCCACGATTCCCTCGGTCGTGTTCTCGTTCACCCGCCCGTGGACGAAGTTGGAGACCGTGGTGAGGGCGGGAAAGGCCACTCCGCGACCGAGCGCCATGCCAATCACGATGATGAGCAGCGCTGTTGCCGGCACCGAAACGATCGGGGGCACGTGGCCCTCGATGACCCGCTTGACTGCGGCGACACCGCGCGCCGTCAATCGCCCGATGACTACCAGCAACACCGCGCTGAACGGCGACAGGACGATCACCAGCACGGCGTCGAACCAGGCGATCGGCGCCATCCCCATGAAACTACGCTGCTCGTTCTGCCAGCCGAGCCATAGCTTCGAGCCAACGAATAGTGCAATGAGCCACGCCGCTGCCAGAACGATCCAGCTGCGCCGTCGGATCTCGCTGCCGGCCACGCGCCCCCATCGCTCCAGTAGCCGATGCACGCCGCGGCCGATCAATGTGCCTATCCCATAGCCGATGGCCAGACAGAACGCGCCGACCACGGTTTGCGTTCCCCACGACCGCGGAATCAGTGTCGGCGTCAGTGACTGCCACCAGAACACGAGCGCGAGCAGCGAGCCGCTGAGCGTCGGCGTCCAGGACGTGCTTCGAAGCCCGGCGGCTACCGGCTCATGGGAGTCCCGCATGCGTGCTCGCTCGGATTGGCACAACTCGCACCTCGTTTCCGCGGGTCACCCGCAAAGGAGTTGATGACGCGACCAGCCTTGATTCAGACTCCACCAGGAGGGCAGTAATGGAAGATGCCGCCGCATGATCAGCCACGACGATGTTTTCCTGATTACCGCGCGCAGCACGACACATGGGGGCAGCGGAATGGACGGGGCTGCTCCGATCTCGTGCGATGTTTCTCCTGCGTCGAAAAAACGTCAACGATAAACCGGCCATGCGTCGCATTGTATTTACCTTTCTGTCCCCCGAACAACATCGTCGCTCTGCGCGCATCGTGTTCAAACATCGATGAACCGGCCTGTCGGTGGCGACGTCGCCCGAGCGAGTGGCTTTACGGAGCCAGCGCTACTGCGACCCGGTCAAGACGAGCGCCGCACGATTTTAGCTACGCCGTTGTGGCAGATGGCCGTTGTAGCAAGGAATACCGTCGTGAAAAAAGCGTCCCTAAAAAATCTGCCGGTTCCTGACCACCGGGCGCCCCTTCTGGCAGCGCTTCGCCGGCACAAAATGGCTCGATCGGCGCACGCCTACGTACGTGGAAGCGCGAGGCGCTTTTATGCGTGGCTTGACAGCCAGGCTCCCGGCGCGTTGCCCGATGGCCCGCCCGTGTGGATTTGCGGCGACTGCCATCTCGGGAACCTCGGCCCGGTCGCGGATGCAGCGGGCCACCTGGCAGTCCAGATCAGGGATCTGGATCAATGCGTGATCGGGCAATCCTGTGCACGATCTGCTTCGGCTGGGACGGTCGCTGGCCACCGCGGCGCGCAGCGCGGACTTGCCGGGCGTGATCACCAGCCGTATGGCGGAAGCGCTCGTCGACGGGTACGAACACGCATTCGACGACGCCCGCACCAACGAAACGAAAAGGACGCAACGCCCGGCGGTCGTGCAAGTCGCGATGAAAAAAGCGCAACACCAGTCTCGGCGCAAACTGGACCGGCAGACGATCGAGGGCGTGGTGCCGCGCATTCCTCTCGGTGAGCGTTTCTGGCCGCTATTAGAAGACGAAGCGAAGGCTGTCTGCTCCCTCTTTGAGCCGCAATCGGGTCTGGATATGCGCGGGGTGCTGGGCCCGGCGACGACAGGCGACACGAGAATCGAGGTGCTGGACGCGGCTTTCTGGGTGAAGGGGTGCAGTTCCTTGGGGCGGCGCCGGTACGCCGTACTGCTGGACATCGATGGAGAATGTTCTGCTGGCGGGCCACCCTGCCTTGTCGACATCAAGGAGATGGTGTTGCGATTGTCGGAAGACTTCCCGGAAGACCCGGTGTCTCCGGTCGCTTCTGTCTGCCGCACGAAGCTCGAAGGGATCATAGGCAAACGCGGCGACGCGCCATACCGCTCCGAAAGGGCGCGCGCCGGCGCGAGCCATTAAACCTCCTGGCGCGTTGCGGGCCGAGCGACCGCGTCGCGGAGCCTGCGCCTTTGAGAAGGCGTCGAGAACATCGAATCGACAAAGGTGTGCGCCCGATTTTCTCCATACTTGAACGCTTCATGCTCGGTCAGAAAATCGAACTGTTCCGGAAAACTCAGCAGTTCCTGATCCGGATTGCCGGGCAACGTCACGGTCCATGACACGCGATAACGGCGATATTTGCCACCGAGCCAATGCGTCTTCGATAGCGTAACGTTCACCTCGATATTGCAGCCGCGATACGGCGCATATTCCTGAATGGACATCGCTTTTCTCCCACAACTGAACGCTTGCCACGTACGTCTGCTTTGCCGGCGGTTGCGCGCGGCCTCCAGATCGGCGGGATAGTCGATCTCGTCCGCGACCGGGACATAGACGCTCGCCCCGCTGGTCGCGCCGTTCGGCCGCGAAAAACGCGCAGCCCATGGGTGTCTCCGTTATGCATTTCGTATTGACGATGCACATCGAGCAACGCGCGTTCCCGCGCGGCAACCATCGTCTCGGCCCGCAGCGCGGCTGCGCTCGTGGCCATTCCCCCGATCTTCGTGACGCGGCGCTCGCGCACCGGCTGAACATCAAGGCGATTCAGGTGGCGGAACGGGACTTCCAGATCGCCAAACGCCGCAAGGCGCGAAACGAGTTCGTCGATACGTGGTCCGTCGACGCGTTCGTGGAAGAGGGCATGCAGCCGGCGGAACCACGATGGGGTACACATGAACGGCATTGGCCTGCGGACGCGCATCGGCACCGGATTCGGTAGCGATGCGGGCAAGTCATCGGCCGCATGCGCAGGCGCATGACGGGCGTTTTTCCGCAGCTCGACGGCGTGAACATCGACTATGCATGGGGCGGCTTTGTCGACGTCACGATGAACCGCGCGCCGGATCCTGGCCGTACCGGCGACAACCTCTACTATGTGCAAGGCTTCTCCGGACATGGGCTGGTGCTCGCGGGAATGGCCGGCAAAATTCTCGCGAACGCGATCGGTGGCGACGCTTCTCGATTCGACGTGTTCAGCCGCATCAGGCATCGACGGTTCCCGGGCGGCAAGATGCTGCGCACCCAGGCTTTGATTCTGGGCATGTGGTACTACAAACTGCGGGAACTCATCTGAGCGCCTGAGGAATGAAGGGTCGATGGCTGCGCCCCAAAGCAAGCCGGTGATCGGCAAGGCGCGTCATCTCCGCTTACGAAAGCGCGCGGGACACTCAGCCGGCCACGCCGCGCCGACGGGCTCGATCAACTCGATGGCACCCGGTTATCAAGGCCCGGGAAGGAACTGGACGTCTCCGTACCAGGCGTGTGTCGTGGCACCGGTATTGTCGGTATCGGTCAGCAGCCCTGTGATTCGTCCTGGCGGTTCGTGAAAGACCCGCTCATAGTCTTGCACGATATTGCGGCGCAGGCTTTGCCACTGACCCGCATCGCCAGGCAGACCGGAGACCACGATCATCTGTACGCGGTTCGTGCGAGGGTTGGCAATGACGGTACCCGGCGCGGCGGTGGTCGACCACACGTACATCAACGTGGCATAGGGCAGATGTTCGCCACTCAGTTGCTTGGCCAGTCCCATCTTCGCCCGGTCGAAAAGCGACAGCTTGCTCTTGTCTCCGGCAAACATGAACACCAGCCGCGCTGGCGCGTCTTCCTTCGACGCCAGGCGGTTATCGGCGCCTTCGATCGGTCTATCCGCTTTCCAGCGCCATGCCACGACGGGTGTGCGAGCGAGGTCGATATCACCCTCGTGCATCAGCGCGGAAGCAGAGCGGTTCGCGTCCGCCTGCAGCACAGTGGTGTGGTCGTCGTGAACGAGCGTGTATTGCGTGATGGGCTTGCCGCGCACGACCGGCAGGTTCTTCCAGCCCGCGGGCAGCGATGCGCCGGGCTCGATCGAGGAAAAGGCGATACCGGGCTTTTCGTCCTGGGCAAGGATGGGTGGCGACAACAAAAGAAGCGCGACGCATGCGGCGATCCAGGCTGACGGGGCTGTTCGTTTTTGCGCTCGACGGCGCGAGGGAAGATGCATGGAAGATCGCATTCGTATTTTGGATAGCGTCATTGTAATGGGCTCCTCTGGCGACATTTCAGCGGAGCTTTCACGCCGACGGTTGAGGTTCTGTTTGCTGCGTCGTAGCGTTTGCATGGCGAGGATGGCAACGCGCCGCGCGGTATTCCCGTCACGTCGTGCGGCGCGCGAAGGGGTCGCTATCAATGACCATGGTCGCCGCCACTCATGAAGTGACCACCGCCCCAGCCGCCGCCGCGACCCCAGTCGAGGCATGCGCTCGAGTCCCTCGCGTGTAGCCCACACATCACAGTGTCAATTTCCCACATATTGGGGAAACTCCCTGGCTGGTAAAAATCGTAATCCGACTTAACGAAGTTAGAATTGCTGCTCTAAGACGGCTTCAGACCGTCTGCCTGGCCAACGGCCCGGTGTGGGAACGACCTTCACGAATCGCAGTGGCAGCGATCGCCGTGCCCGCGAGAACCTGAGAGATATTCCGTGAGCAGCCCAAAACAGATGCCATTTACCCTATCCGTTCCGACCGACGTGTCGCAACTGCCCAACCAGTTCCTCGCCGGTTATTGCGCGCTGATACGGCTGAACGTGGATACGTGCAGATCCGCAGTCACGGGTGCCGCGCTGCACTGGGAAAGCGTATTGCGCGCCCAGACGCCTGAACAGTTCATCAGACGTCAAGCGGATGTGATGCCTTGGCTCACCCTGCAGTTCGCCGGATACACCCGCGGCTGGATGGACATCGCGTCTGAAACAATCAGACCGTGCCACGCCGGCGACGATCACGACGACGGACGTGAGCTCCACGAGGACACCATGCCCGCTGGCCTGCCGGCCTGCGCAACGGGCGTCGACGCGATGACGCGCGCGGCCGTGGCGCCGGAAGTGCAGCCGGACGGCGAGTCCGTTGCCGAGGCACAGGTGGGAGAAATGGTCCGCGCCTTTCTCGAGCGCGTCGAAAAGGCGACGCCTGACACGGCGGAACGACGAGGTCCGCCTCGCGCACGTCGCTCGTCAACCCGATAGGCGACAGGCTTCCACCAATATCCTGCCGGGTCCGGTATTCGCGTGCTGCCGATGCAGCCGTGGCCGGATCTGGTCGCCCGTTCTTCGTTCCCGCCGTGAGGTAAACGACATGTTGAGCCCGCACGAAGTGGCCACGTTGTTGCTGTTGAAGGATGCGCCTGAACGAATTGATTCGGATCGGGCAGAGCTTGGCGCGCTCCGCGATCTGCAGTTGATTGCGAATGAGCCAGCTGGGCCGGGCTTCCGGTTACCTCGCGTGACGCCGCGCGGCGACGCCGTGCTGCGTGCGTTCGCACGGGTCCGCTGACCGGTGCGCAGACAACGTATCTGACGACCTATACACGTTGGGTGGGCCGCCTTCGCCGTCGCTCGGCAATCGTGTGCACGAACAGCTTCGCCGGTGACTGTCGCTGAGCACCGCAGCGCGCAGCGGGGACTTCGTCACGGTCGCTAATCACACACCATTCTCCCCGCGCGGGGAACGAGTTATGCGACACCTCGAATAGAGGCCGGAGGTGCGATATGCCAGATTCTCGGTGAAAAGTTATCGGGAGAGTCCGCAGCTGCGGCTCAATCTCCGAAGTGGACGCAAAAGTCTATTGCTGCCGCTTCAAAGCGACTGACACTACGCTCGCGCCAGCTTATGAAATATCTCGCCCGGGCTGCCGCACTTGCTGGCCTGGCCATCGCGGTCTGGCTCGTCTGGCACGTCGACGCGCAGAAGGTGCTCGGTTTGATGCGCGCGGCCGGCGCCGGGCTCGCGCTTGCAGGGATGGTCCACGTTCTGCCGATGCTCGCCAACGCAAGGAATTGGCAAATGCTGATGCGCGGCGCGATACGCCCGAAGCTGTTCGCGGTACTGCGTCTCGTCTGGATTCGGGAGTCCGTGAACGGCATGTTGCCCGTTGCCCGAGTGGGCGGTGAAGTCGTGACGTTTCGCATGATGCGCAAATGGGGCATGGAGCCTGCCCCAGCCATGGCGAGCCTCGTCGTCGACCTCCAGCTCACGCTCATCAGCGAAATGCTGTTCGCCATCGCGGCCATCGGCTATCTGATCGCCCATGCCGGCTCCAGGGCGTTGCACCTCGCAGCCAGGCTCGGAGGCGGCATCGCCATTCTGGCGGTTCTGCTCCTGGCGTTTTCGTTCGTGCAGCGAGCGAGTCCGTTCGCGCGGCTCACGAAACTTTTCAATCGCATCACGAGCGGCAAGTTCCGCTCGCTCGTCGGCGAGTCGGTGCACATCGATCAATCGATCAGTGACCTCTGGCATCGGCCCGGCGTCATCATCCGTTACCTGCTCATCTGGCAATCACTCCAATGCATCGCGACGGCGCTCGAGCTATGGCTCGCGCTCTATTTTCTGTCGGCAAAAGCAGGTTTCCTGCAGGCAGTCGTACTCGAGTCGCTCATCCAGGCGCTCAGTAGCGTCGCGTTCTTTGTGCCTGGCGCACTCGGCGTTCAGGAAGGTGGATTTCTGCTGATCGGCACGGTGCTTGGTTTCCATCCGCAGCTTTGCCTCGCGCTCGCGGGTGCGCGCCGTATTCGTGACATCATCGTCTTTCTGCCTGGACTCATCGCCTGGCAGGTGGAGGAGTGGCGCGACCAGCGGCGAGTTCGTACCGAGGGAGGTCGGGGCCCGAATCATGACGCGAGACACAGGAAAACATGATGCGGTCGTGGTGTTCGGCGCCTTCGATCGCCACAACCTGGGTGACCTGCTGTTCCCTCACGTCGTCGCAAAACTGCTTGCGTGCGACGACGTGATCTTCGCCGGGCTCGCGAAGCGCGACCTGCGCGTCCATGGCGGCCACGCTGTTCAGGCGCTCGCGCAACTGGCCGCCGAACGCGGCAAGGACCGTGTGCATATCGTGCACGCAGGCGGCGAGATCCTGACTTGCGGCGACTGGGAGGCGGCGGTGATGCTGCTGCCGTGGGACCAGGCACAGAAGGTCGTCGCGCGACTTGAAACGCACAACGACGAGCGACGCGCGTGGGCACGTGCGCTGACGGGTCTCGATGCGCTTGCCCCCTACATGACGTCTCGCGAGATGTTTCCCTGTGCGTCGAGCGTCACCTATCAAGCGGCCGGCGGCGTCGATGTGGAGCGACTGGATCCCGGGATGCGAGCAGAAGTCCTGTCGAAGCTCGCGCAAGCCGACGACGTCAGCGTGCGTGACATCCACACCCAGAACGGGCTCGCCGCAGCAGGCATTCTCGCGCGGCTGGTGCCGGATCCGGCGGTGATGGTGACGGAGCTGTTCGGCGCGAACATTCGTGCGTGCAAGGAACGAAGCGGCGTGGCGGATTTGCAAAGCGCGTTTCCCGACGGGTATGTCGCCGTGCAGTTCAGTGCGGATTTCGGCGACGACGGAACGCTCGGTGTGCTTGCGCGCGAGCTCGATCGCGTGTCGAACGAGAGCGGGCTTGGTATTGTTTTCTTTCGAGCGGGTGCGGCGCCCTGGCATGACGATATGGCCTGCTACGAGCGGATTGCGGCACGGATGAAGGTCTCACGTACGCAACTCTTCCGTTCGCTGGAGATATGGGACATCTGCGCACTGATCGCAGATGCCAGGGCCTACGCGGGAAGCAGCCTGCACGGACGGATCGTCGCGCTGGCGTTCGGCTTGCCGCGGGTGAACTTCTTCCATCCGGCGCGCGCGAACGACACGACGAAACAGTCCGCGTTTGCCGCGACGTGGGAGCCAGCGTGCGTGCCGGGCAGCGTCGGGATCGAGGCACTTTCGCAGGCAATGCTCCATGCCCTGACGATCGACCGGACGTTGCTGTGGCGGACGGCCACACACCTCACCGCTCGCTATCGCGAGGGATTCGCGCAGACGCGAGCGGCAATGTGTTCTGCGTGAAATGCAGGGCCTCGCGCGACGAGCGGTGTCGGCGCGGTCGCGTAATCTCGCGAAGCCCTATCAGACAAACCCTGCTAGCAATGTCGTCAGATTTTCAGTCGGGAAACCTTTGTGCCGGCAAGTGACACGTCACCCATCAGACCTGCATTTGTCAGCACGATCGCCTGGACGGGTTCAGTGGCCGTTGTCGTATCGATCGTTCCGTTTGCTCCGACCTTCACGAGCGCGACCGAACCTTCGCCACCGACCGACCAACCGTTGGATTTGCGAAAGCTGTCGAGCGCGTGCTGCGTCATGAACAGAAAGATCATGGCCTTCGACTGTCCACCTGCCTGCAAGCCGAATGACCCCGAGATCGTCTTGAAGTAGCCAACCGATTTCCCGCCCACCCGCAGAGCGCCTTCACCGTATTGGCCGCCCGCGATGAAGCCAACCTTGATCACGGACGGGAACACGAGTACGCCGTTCGCCTTGTCGACGAGTTCTCTTGAACCTTTGACCGTCTCGAACAGCCGCGACAGGGTCTCGTTGACCTCGGCATCGATTACCTGCCGCTTCGATGCGTTGGACTCGCCGGCAACGGCGTCATTCATCGTCGCCGCAGACCCGCTCAGCGCAACACCCGCGACCGCCAGAACCGCGGCACCTGTTTGTAAGAAGTTTCTTCTGCGCATGGTTGCCTCCATCGTGGTTCATGGTCGAACCCGTGATGCTGCAATTGTTGAACGACCCAAAGAAACGTGCATTCAGTCACCATTTGATCGTAGAAGATGACCGCGCTATTGTATGTAAGGGGCAGCACTGGTTTTGCGTTGACCTGCGTCGATTCGCGCAATCTGCGAATCGACGTAGCCGGCATGCATGAAGTAAGTACGCAGAAGATGAAGTGTCGTAGCCGCTTGTCTGGAACGTCTCGTGGAAGACGCTGATGTATGCGCTGGTCGCGCCCGGAATTCATCATCTGGAGCGGCACTTCAAAGAAGTGCGCCCGCAGCATCTCTCAAACAAGCAAGGTTTCCTCGCTTGTTTTTCCTTTGCTTAGTCCACGTGTACGAGCGAGCGTGTGGTGCGAACCGTGGACGGCCGGTCGCGCAGCAGCAGTGGCATGAAGCGCCGATTGGCTGTCTGCGCCGCCCATTCGCAATACGCGGGGCTGCCGAGCACCCAGCCGTTGAGCGTCGACTGCATCAGGTTATTGATCTCGCGTTCGTCAACAGGCTGTGCGCCCAGATCGCGATAAGCCTGGTGGCGCTCGAACGGCGTATTGCCGAGCGCCCGGTACAGTGGATGGTCCCTGATGAACCTATCGACACGCAGCCCGATGTGGTGCGCGCAGCTCGACCACGGGTAGTTTCCCGGCTCGGCCGCCAGGCCATTGCGCACCGGCGCCTGATCGATGACCTGGCTCGCGAGCAGGAAATACCGGTCGGGCTCAATCAGGGTCGCCCGGTACTCGCCACGCCATACCGCACCGCGGCGTCCATGGCGGCGGTTGAAGGTCTCGGCATAGCGACGGCCAACCGCCTGCATTGCCATGGCGACGCTCGACTCGTACGAAGGCGTGACGAGGAACTGTACCGCATGAGGCATGAGCACCCACGCATGGACCGCCAGATCGGCGACGCGCGCTGCGTCTGCCACGCAGGCGAGGAAGTACAGGTAGTCTCCTTCGTCCATGAAAGCGGGCCCCGCGAGTCCTTGCAAGATAACGTGCTGCGGTTGATCGGGGACGTAGTGCCGTGCAAGCCGTGCCATGCTGAATTAACCGGAGATCCGATGTGAGAAAGCGGTCCGACAGATATCGGACGCGGGACCGTGTGAAACGTGCTAGAGGAAATTCTATCGATCATGTTCGTGCATTTGCATCACGAACAGGCCTTTTTTATGGCCTCTGTTCGTCGATTTGCCGATCGCAGCCAGTGTCTCTTATGCCAATGCTGAATTGCAGCGCCGCGCTCGGAAGTTCATCGACGAACGCTTCGCATCGCAGCTCTATCCCTTGTCGAACAGACTTGAAACACGCGAGATCGTTTTCGCGGTCAGAACCAGCAATGCACCAGCGATGCTGTAATCGACGTGATGCATAACGTCGGCCAGATAGAAAACGGATAGCGCAATGATCGGGTGGTACATCGCACGGCTTATCAGACGTTTCATCGGTGTCTCACGCTACTGTGTTTGCGCGAAGCGGTCAGTTGCTGTACTTGAACCGATTCGTGCAAGTTGGGTGATGCGCCAGGTTTCCAGAGTCCGAGGAAGGCTTGTTTGCGAAGTACGGATGACGCCGATCCGTGATGTTCCTTCCTGTCACGAACTCTGCCCGCGGCAAGCCATGGCCGTCCTGTCCGTGCGTCGATCTTTCTTGACCGATCGTCCATTTCGTGCCGATGCTTCGCGGGCGCAGTGCGGGCGTCCACAAAGATCGTCCTGTCATCCTGACGAAGCGCCCGTTCCGTGGTGCGCTTTTTGCCAGACGCGAGTATTCAACGGACCCGCAAAGCGTTTCATAAGCCTCGCGAAAAACGTCAGTAAGGGAATTGTCATCAAGTGAGGTTGCGGGTATAACATGGAGCCCTTGGCCATCCTGAAGAATGAACGGCGGCCAGGTTTCTCGCCCGGGAAATCGCATTTCACGCGAGCTATCCATGGATGCAGTCTCTGATGTTCTGCGCGCTGTTCGTCTGAGCGGCGCCGTGTTTCTGAACGGGACATTCACCGCGCCGTGGTGTCTGATCGGTCGCACCGATGCATCGCTCTGCGGCGCTTACTTGCCGCCTTCCGAGCGCGTCGTTTCTTATCATCTGATCATGGAGGGGAGTTGCTGGACGAAGCTGGCCGACGATCCCGGTTCGGCGATTCACGTCCATGCCGGCGAACTGATCGTGGTGCCTCAGGGTGAAACGCACATCATCGGCAGCGCGATCGATATTTCCCCTGTGCCGTCGGACTCGCTACTGGCGGGGCAGATGGCGACAGCACCCGGTGAAGTGATGACGCTGTCCTATGGCGGCGGGGGCGCTGTGACGCGCATCGTGTGCGGCTTTCTGGCCTGCGACGATACTTTGAACAATCCGCTGCTCTCATCGCTGCCGCGACTGTTCAAGATCGACATGCGCCAGGATCCGCGTGCGGCATGGCTCGAGTCGTCTCTCGAACTTGCTGCCGCTGAAGCGGCCGACTCGCGCGCGGGCGGCACGATCGTGCTTGCCAGGCTATCGGAACTGCTGTTTGTCGAAGCAATCCGTAGCTGTATTGAAGCGCTACCTGATAACCAGACCGGGTGGCTCGCCGGCGTGCGTGACCGCTACGTTGGACGCGCGCTCTCGCTGCTTCATGCGCAGGCGGCGCATGCGTGGACCGTCGAGGAACTTGCGCGCAAAGTGGGCCTGTCGCGTTCCGCGTTGGCGCAACGCTTTACCGATCTTCTGGGGCAGCCGCCCATGCAATACCTCGCGAAATGGCGCATGCAGATTGCGGCGCACGAACTTCTGATCGGTAGCAAGCCGCTCAACGCTGTTGCGGAACAGATTGGCTATGAGTCGGAAGCCGCATTCAGTCGCGCGTTCAGACGCGAATTCGGCATGCCGCCGGCTGGCTGGCGCAAGAGCAAAGGAAAGTCGAACGGCGTGGCCACATCAGCGCAGCACGCGCAACCTGCGCGTGGCGTTGCCGCACTGGGGGATCAGTGATGCCTGCCGTGACGCGCCGCGCTGTCTCTACCCACTCAATTGTCGACCTGTGCGACCAACGTGACGAAACGGCGTTTCAGTCATATCGTCCGGCGACTCGATCATAGAACTTCAAGACTCCCAATCGTAAATTGAGCGTGCCGGAAAGCCAGATCATTCGACTGGCTCTGCCCGGTGAATCGACACTCAACGCTAGACCGCGTGGCGGTCCATATTGGGAGAACTTCCATGAACGCAATATTGCGGCTGTCCGATCGCGATCGCTACGCCCGATGCATTCGCGCTTCGAAGATGGTCAATTGGGACATCGACCGTGACGTGATTGGAGGCCGTACCTTCGACATGTCCCAGAAGTATTTGCCGGACGGACTCTCGCTGGTGCCGGATTTCATCATGCTCTCGGAGGCTGAGAAGCGGTTCGTCAGCCAGATTCAGGGGCGCACATACGCGAACGTGTTCGGGCTCGTCGAGCGCTTCATTAACGCCAAGGTGTTGGAAGTGAGCCGCGACTACTGGCTCGGCGATCAGGTGGCACTCGAAGCGCTCGTGCGTTTCAGCGACGAAGAGCTTAAACACCAGGCGCTGTTTCGCCGCATCGAAAAAATGATCGGCGAAACGCTGCCCGCGGGTTACCGCTTCGACGTCGATCCCGATGCGCTTGCCGCCGTGGTCCTCGGCAAGAGCACCTGGGCGGTGCTGGCCATGACGCTGCATATTGAACTCTTCTCGCAAATTCACTACCGCCAGAGCATTCATCCTGACGATCAGTTATCCGAGCTGTTCAAGGATGTATTTCTGTACCACTGGAAGGAAGAAAGTCAGCACGCCATTCTCGATGAGCTGGAATGGAAGCGGCACGACGCTACGCTGACAGATGCGGCGCGCGACAACGCGGTCAACGAGTTCATCGAACTGATGATTGCGATCGATGGCATTTTGCGCGGGCAGGCGACAGCGGACTCGCGGTATTTCATCGCGAACTGCGGGCGTGCCGTCGTCGAGGCAGAAGCCATGTCGATCGAAGCCAATTTCCACCATGCTTACCGGTGGCAGTACCTCCATTCCGGTATGCATCACCCCCATTTCGCGGAAGTGCTCGATCGGCTCGTCTCCGAAGAGCAGGGGATGCGTATCCGGGCCGCACTCGCCACACTGCATTGAGCGAGCCCGAACGCGCACGAATCATCCAGCTAAAGGTGCGCGCGGCGAGGATCTGCGTTTCACCAGTCGAGTCCCTCGTGCTTCATGGCAAGCTGGACGGCCGGACGCGCGCGCATCAGTTCGGCAAAGTTTCGCAATTTCTCCGGCACTTCGATGCCTACCTTTTTGGCCCAGAGCAGCATCGTGAACAGATAGGCGTCCGCCACACCCGCTTCGCTGCCGAACAGGTATTCGCCCTTGAACATGGTGGCGATCAACTGGAAGCGTTGACCGAGCTTCTCGCGCGCTGCCGTTGCTTCAGCATCCGAAGTGGGTTTGAAAACACGGCCGAACTGTTTGTGGATTTCCGTCGAAATGAACGCGAGCATCTCGAGCAGGCGCAGGCTGCCGGGTTCGCTATTCGGCGCAAGGGCGGGCTTGCGCTGTGCGACCCACGAAAGAATCGCGATATTCTCGGTAAGCCGTTGACCATCATCCATTTCGAGGGTTGGGACGTAACTCTTTGGATTGATCCGATTGAACTGCTCCCCAGTCTCGGTCTCCTTGGACTTGAGGTCGACGCGAATCCTTTCGAAAGTGAGATCGGCCTCATGCATTGCGATATGGTCGGCGAGGCTGCAGGCACCAGGCGAATAGTAGAGCTTCATGATAGGGGTCCCTTTTCGTGAGATGAACTGAACCGTTTCAACGCAGCAAAGGGCGTGCCGCCGCCGTCGACACCTGGAACGAGAGTTCGACGTCGAGCGTCGATTGCGATGGATGAACTTTGGCATAATTGCCGCATCGCTGCGCCGGGCACGGTCCGTTTTGACTCGCGCCACATCCACAAGGGTCTTTCGTCAGGGTTCGCGGATCGGCTTCAGATAGCTTGAATTAATGTAGCCATCCGAACCCGGATCGCAATCGCAGCAGGGCAGGGCGACGGCCAGCACAGGAGAGACCATGCGGTCGGAAGTGAAGTCCGGCGTGCGCCTGAGACGTTATGCAATCACGGTGACGGCCGTCATCGTCGGCCTGCTTGTCGTCGGACGCATCACCGGCATCCTGGTCAACTGGCTGTGGCTCTCTTCGATCGGCTATGGTGGCGTTTTCTGGACCATCCTTTCCGCGAGAGCGCTGCTGTTTGCCGCGGTGTTCGCAGTCTCGGCGTGCGCGATATGGCTGTCTGGGATTTTGGCGCATCGTTACGCGAGGCGCGTCGATATCTTGCGAGCGCAAACAGCTGATCCATCGGGTCCGACGGAAGTTGCCGTTGAACTGTCTGAACTGATCGCGCCGCACGTTCCCTGGCGCTCCAGTATTGCCTGCGCCGCGGTCGTCTTGGGGTTGGTTATTGCCGCTAGCGAAGTCTCGAGCTGGGACCTCGCGCTTCGCTTCATTTATCAGGTCCCTGTTGGCGAACGCGATCCGATCTTTGACAGGGATATCGGCTTTTATCTGTTCTCGCTCCCCGCGTATGTCGCACTCAAGAACTGGCTGCTGCAGCTAATCTTCTGGAGCGCGATCGTGGCAGGTACTGTCTACGGGCTGCGCGGTGACATCGCGCTGGAGCGGCCACCACGCACGCTCTCGGCCGCCCCCATCACTCATGGTTCGGCACTGCTCGGTTTGTTCTTTGCGGTGAAGGCCTGGGCGTGGTGGCTCGACCGCTTTCTGCTGCTCTATGGCGACAACGGCGTCGTGGTCGGCGCCAGCTATACCGATGTCCACGTCGAGTTGCCGGTCCTGTGGATGCTTGTCGGCCTTGCCGCGGCCTCATCCGTTGCCCTTTGGATCAACATGCGCCGACGGAGCCATCTGCAACCCGTCGTTCTCGCGCTGCTCGTATTCGGCAGTTCGTTTGTATTCGCTGTGATCTATCCATCGCTGTTTCAGCGCTTCTATGTCAAACCGAGCGAGCTGAAACTGGAAACACCCTATATCGAGCACACTATCGCGCTAACGCGACAGGCTTACGGCCTCGCAAAGATTGAGGTTAAACCGTTTGAGGCCGAGCAGGGACTGACTCTCGACTCGCTGCAGGCCAATCGGGCGACCATCGACAACATCCGGCTATGGGATGTGCAACCGCTGATGGATACCTATGCACAGTTGCAGGAGATCAGGACTTACTACAAATTTATTTCGGTGGACATCGACCGCTATCAGCTTGACGCCGGATACAGACAGGTAATGCTGTCGGCGCGTGAGCTGGAACCGGCGATGCTTCAGACCAACGCCCAAACCTGGGTGAACCTGCACCTTATCTTTACTCACGGCATCGGCGTCGTGATGTCGCCAGTCACCGAGAAATCGACCGAAGGCTTACCGTTTTTCTATCTGCACGATATTCCGCCAGTCTCCAACGGCGGCCCGGCCATTCGCGAACCACGTCTTTATTTCAGCGAAGGCCGGCAGGACTACGTCATCGTGAACGGCAACGTAGCTGAGTTCGACTTTCCCCAACGGCCGACTAACGCCTACACGACGTATAGCGGGCGCGATGGCGTCAGCATCGGCAGTGTGGCGCGCCGCAGTCTGTTCGCCTGGCAGCTCGACGATCCGAACATCCTGCTGAGCGGCTATATCACAGACCAGAGCCGGATCCTGCTTCATCGCAACATTCAGGACCGCGTGCGTACGATCGCGCCATTCCTGACTCTCGACCATGACCCCTATGTCGTCGCAAGCAATGGGCGCCTGTTCTGGATCCAGGACGCCTACACCGTCAGTCAGTGGTTTCCTTACTCCCGGCCGGGTTTCGGGGACGGCGCCAACTACATCCGAAACGCGGTCAAGGTCGTGGTCGACGCGTATAACGGCACGGTCGATTTCTACGTCAGCGATCCCGCCGATCCGCTCCTGCGCGCATACGAGCGCATCTTCCCGGGTTTGTTCAAGCCTTTGGACGTGATGCCACCGGAGCTGCGAAAGCATATCCGCTATCCCGAAGATCTGTTCCTGATCCAGGCGCAGCTCTACCGCGCCTATCACATGGATGCGCCGGAGGTCTTCTACAACCGCGAGGATCTGTGGCAGTTTCCCCAGGAGCTGGTCGGAATGGATGGCGGAAGCACCGCCAGCACGATGCCGCCGTATTACACGATCATGCGACTCCCCGGCGACGCACGCGCCGAGTTCATCCTCATGCTGCCGATGGTGCCGAGCCAGCGGGAGAACATGATTGCCTGGCTGGCGGCGCGTTGCGATCCGCCCGGCTACGGCAAGCTCATCGTGTACACCTTTCCCAAGGACAAGCTGATCTATGGGCCGTTTCAGATCGAAGCGCGGATTCAGCAGAATACCGAGATCTCGCAGCAGATCTCGCTGTGGAACCAGATGGGCTCACGCGTCATTCGCGGTCATCTCGTGGTCGTGCCGATCGAGAACTCGATCCTCTATATTTCGCCGCTCTATTTGCGCGCGGCGTCCGGTCAGTTGCCGGAGTTGAAGCGGGTGATTGCCGCGTATGGGGACCGTGTGGTGATGGAGAACACTCTGGATGAGGCGCTGGCGGCGCTTTTCAGTGAGACCGCACAAGCGGCATCGCCAGCCCGAGGCACAGTGGACGCTCGCGCGAGAGAGGCACTTGTCCACTATGACCGCGCCATCGAGAGACTGAAGGCGGGAGACTGGAGCGGCTTCGGCGCGGAACTGGACACCCTCCGGCCGTTGCTCGAGGCACTCGGCGCTGGCCGCTCCGATGATCGGAAGTGACCAACGGGACAATCAATGCGGCTCGCCGAGGCAAGCGTCGGCAACATCGACGATCGGCTCGCTGTCGGCGTGAGCTTGAGGAAACCGATCAACGCACTTGATCTGAACGTAGGTCCACCACGTTCCCGGTGGATCGTGACCCAGCCACAACACAGTGGCTGCGACCTTGGTTCGCAGCCCCCATTGGCGCCAGTCAGCACCTGTTGGCGAAAAGTTTCCGTGAATGTCCTTGTACAGGTTACGGTCCAACCCGTATCGCCTCAGATAGGGCGGGTTGATGCGCTCCTCGGGCGTAGCCGGCTCCCCTTGTGCGATGCCCGCTTGTGCCAGGGCCGCGTCCCGGCGGAAATCGCTCACGGCATGGCCGACCACCAACAGCTCGAACAGCAATCCCCCGCCAACTGCCATGCAAGTCGCGATAATGCAAAGCGAGAGCGCCCAAAGCACCCGCCTTCTGGTCGTCGGTGTCTTCATCACTGTCGACCTCCTACCGGCATCCGGATTCGCCGCCATGCCCGGCGCTGCGTTCGCCATTCAAATGGCCGCTCGGCTTTGTCGCAACGGAATTCAGATGGTCGACGGCAGTCGTATCAGACAGAGCGGCCCCCTTGCCTCGTCAGCAAGAGCCAAGCCGGTTCGCGGTCCGGTACGGGTACTTCAGGCCCTTTGTAGAAGGTCAATCGCCTTTTCGGCATCGTCCAAGGAGTCGACCGCGAGATACGCAATGAACTGCGTGCCAAGTACAGCGGCCGAGACGCCGCGAAGGTTGATCCCCCCATCCGCCAATATCTGGGTCAATTGCGCGATGATGCCCAACTGGTCCAGACCCATTACACGGATGGAGTGAAGGCTCGGGCTGACGCTGAACCCCGCCTGTGTGGCGGCACGGATCGCACTGTCTCCCTGTAGCGGAGCGACAAACACGACTCCCTTACCCGATGCCTCTGGCGTTCGACGTGCCACGACGAACTGCAAGTCGACACCAGCATCCCGCAAGACGCTTAAAACTTTCGCAAGACCTCCCGGTTTGTCGTCGATGGGCGCTGCCCACACCTCGACACGTTCCACGCTCAGTTCCATGGCAATCCCTCCCGGCACGGACCTCATTAGAAAAATCTACTTCACGAACGGCACGCGGGCAAGGACTGTCGGAATATGCGCCGGTCGGCGATCCGCGTCCAACTTGCTGCTACTGAGCATCTGTATCAAGATCAAGTCGCCTCATGACAAACAGGCGACTCTCATGACAGACGATCCCGAAGGCGATCCTGCTCCCGATCCCGACAAACTGAAAGGCCCAGGCGGCATGAGTTTGAGGCAGATCCACGAACAGGTTCAGAAGTCCGTCCAGCGCGACCGCGATGCGCAGACTGCGCGCCACGCACCCGCTCCACCGCAAAGCCGCTGGCAGCGGTGGGTTCGCTATGTATGGGGCCGTAGCGGGCGGCGCTAACCGCAGTGTGATCAGGGACGTGCTGGTCGCAGACCAGACTCGTTGCATCGTGAAGTCCGCGCTGCATCCACCCGGCTACCCATTTGGGTGGTGTGCGCCCCCCGTCGTTCTGTCATTGTGAACCCGTCGTCATAACGCTAGCTGGACAGGCGAGCAAACGTCGACGCGAAGCACTGGCAGGTCGCACGCAATTGACAGGGGGCTTGAAATGGAAACCACATCCTCGAGCGGAAATCCTTTGATGGATCTCTCGGACAATCTGGCGGACATCGTCGCGCGAGTCGGGCGGAGTGTCGTCGCAGTACACGGCCGACATCGCATGCCGTCGAGTGGCGTAATCTGGCGACGTGGCGTCGTCGTGACGGCTGCACACACGCTCAGGCGTGAGGACGGCATCGAAGTCACATTGACCGACGGCCGTACGGTCGCCGCAGTCCTCGCGGGCCTGGATCTGGGGTCCGACGTCGGCGTGCTGAAACTGGACGGCGTGGACCTCGACCCGATCGGTTCCGGCGACGCCCACTCACTGAAGCCGGGTCATCTTGCGCTCGCCGTCGCACGTGCGGACGATTCCGGCGTCAGCGCTGATTTTGGCGTGATCGGCAGCATAGGTGGTCCTTGGCGGACGTGGAAAGGCGGACAACTCGATGCGTTCGTGCGACTGGACGGCGGTCTGCGCCCGGGTTTCTCCGGGGCGGCCCTCGCGGACATGCGCGGGCAGGTCATCGGCATCTGCACCTCGGCACTGATGCGCGGCGCCGGCATCGTGATTCCGGGGATGACCGTGGAGCGCGTCACCGATGAACTGTTGGCTAAAGGGCGCGTCTCGCGGGGCTACCTTGGTGTCGGCACGCAGCGGGTCGGCCTGCTGGACGCCTGGGTCAATAAAATGAACCTGTCGTTCAGCAGTGGATTGCTGATCAATTCGCTTGCGCCGGGCGGCCCTGCGGAGCAGGCGGGCGTGCTGATAGGCGATGTACTGATCGAACTGGACGGCAAGCCTTGCCGCGACATGGGTGACGTAAGTGCGGCGCTGGGCTCCGCAAGCATTGGGCAGCAGTTGCACATCGCCTTGATCCGAGGCGGCGAACGGCACGCGTGTTCGGTAACGGTGGGCGAACGGCCCCAACGGAATTCGTGCAGGTGACGTCCGGGAAGCGACCAAATGTCGGATGGACAGACGATACGGAGGGCACCTTTACGGGTCGTAGTGATTGCGGCATCGTGGCAAGAGCGCGCAAGCCTGCAAGCGCTTGTCGAGGCGAACCTGGCACTTGAGTTCCTGGGTAGCGCGCCCGACGCCGAAAAGCTCGTCGATTGCCTCGCCGGATCGGTGCCGGATGTGGTCGTCACCGACATCGCGCCGGAGGCGAGCGATGCGCTCAAGACGCTACTCGAACTCTCGCCCGTGTCGCCGTCGCTCGTCCTGTTGAGCGACGACCCGGACGGCGACTGTATCCTCGATGCGTTGCCGGCCGATGCGGTGGCTATCCTGCCGCGCAACGCGGTGCCAGCTGAAATCGTCGTGTCCATCGAAGCCGTCGCCGCTGGCCTTTGCGTGCTGACGCCCGACATCCTCGCAAGGCTACTGGCCGAAACAAGACCGTCGCGCCAGAAGGAATCCGGCGAACCGTTCGAAGCCTTGACGTTACGAGAGATCGAAGTGCTGGCGATGCTCGCCGACGGACTCGGCAACAAGGAGATCGCGCGGCACCTCGACATCTCGGACAACACGGTGAAATTCCACCTCTCGTCAATCTTCGGCAAACTCGGTGCGACCAACCGCACCGAAGCGGTGATGCTCGGCATGCGGCACGGATTCATCATGGTGTAGACAAGCTCGCGTTTTTCTACCCACGACACTAGACGACGTCATGCTCGAACGTTTTCCACCAACGTGGCAATACCATAGACCACGCTGTGGCAGAAGCCAGCCCAGTTTCTGCCGTTCGATCAAAGACACAAACAACGGCCGCTTTGAATACTGGAACGGCCGTTAGCTGACGTGGCCTTTTGCACCGTTGCTCTGGTCGCGGCAGTGCTTGCTGCTGAATGGTTTTATCGTCACACTCCATGCTGCGGGAACGTTGCAGCGACGCAATTTCGCGCAGCATTGGCAAGCGATCGAATAAGCAAAAGGCCCTGACTACGCCGTTCCGCACCGCGATGCCTACCAGCTGTAGCGCACGCCGAGATCTCCGACGACGCCGTTGCGGCGGACGTTGCTGTCTCCACTCACGGCAAACTGATAGCCGAGCTGGCCGTACAGGCTCAAACGCTCCTTGATCTTCGCGGTGACACCGCCGGCGAACTCCACGCGCGTGGCCTGCACGTTCAGTGGCACCGGGTCGGTGCCGAAGGCCGTGCTCGCCTGCGCGCCCCAGTCCCGCCACAGGTTGGCCCGCACGTACGGCTGCCATACGGCACCGTTGCTGCCCTCGATGGTCCACTGCCCTCGCAGGCCGAGCCGCCCGGTGGCGCCCGAAGTCGAGCCCAGCGCAACCGGCCCCAGGCCGTCGTTCTCATCGCTGAACGATACGTGCTGCCAGATGATCTGCGCCTGCGGCTCGAGCACGAAGCCAGGCCCTAGCGGCAACGGCACCGGATAGCCCCCTTCAAGCGAGGTCACAAACCCCGAGCCGCGCAGCGGCAGGCTGGCGTACTGCGTACCCGCGTTGCCGTCGTAGTACGTGCCCTGCAGCACCGCATCGAGATACCAGCCGCTCGGGCCATAATGCGTCCAGTAGCCACCGCCCGAATACGCATTCAGGTGCATCGAACCGGTGTGCTCAAGGACGTAGCCGGTGGCCGCCGCGTTGGTGACGAGACCGTCGACGTCGACATTGCCATAGCCATAGGCGAAGTACACGCCGGCGGTGTCGCGATGGCCCGGCCAGATGCTGCCGCGCCACAGGTCGAGGCCAGTCTGCAGCCCCCCGACCCAACCGCTCGCACGTGGATCGGCGAACGCCTGATAGTGGTTATCGACCTGCTGACCGAACACACGGCCCCAGGCGGACTGCGCCCAGCCCGAACCGTCCGTGCCGCCACCGGCAGCCGTAAGCGTGTCGCCGATGCGCTCATGCAGCGTGCCGAGCATCGTCAGGCCCATCTGGCGGGCGATGGGCTGGACGACGCCGTAGGTCGCGAGCTCCGGTCCAATGATGGGCCACACGCCCGGCGGTGAAGGTTGAGGCGGCGGTTCGGTGCCGACGTTCTCCTCCGGCCCCGGCGGTTGAGGTGGTCCAGGTGGTCCTGGAGGCTCGGGTGGTGGGCCAGGTGGCGGTGGCGGGGGCACGATGAAGGACGACCGCAGGAACCAGCTGGTGGGGTCCGTACCGTTGCGGCCCCCCGGGTACAGGCGATAATCGAACAGGCCCGCGCGCAGCTCCGGGTTATCAAGGTCAAAGACACCGGGTGTCGCCGCGGTTGCTTGCTGCACTACGAGGATGCCGTTCCCCGGGGTCGACGCGCCCGGTCCACCGACATTGTTGACGAAAATACTCGTGGTGCCTGAGGCCGAGCCAGTAATCAACTTATCGGACGCAGAGCCGTCGCCGCCAAGAAAACTGTTGAGCACGAGGTGGCCGCCACTAGCGGAGTAGCTACCGTTGACGGTCAGCGTCGTGGCTGGACTGGATTCACCCGCAATTGCCGGGAGCACGACCGTGCCCGCGTTCGAAAGGCTGGGGAGCGTCTGGTTGAAGCTTTGCAGGGCGAGCGTTCCGCCAGGATTGACCACGGTCGCGGAATTCGGACTGAAGACATCGACCGCGCCCGCTGCAAGCGTGCCGCCCGTCACCGTTGTCACACCGCTGTAACTGTTGGCTGCATTCGTAATGAACGTGCCGCTGCCGATCTTGGTCAGCCCGCCCGCGCCGGTGAAGGCCGAGGTGGTATCGGTGGCGACCGTGAAGCCTTGACTGTCGATGCTCAGGCCGCCCGCCATGATGTTGAGTTCTGTGCCGGAAAAGGCAGTGAGGAAGCCTGAATTGTTCGTCAGCGCACGCAAGGTGCCGTCGTTGAAATTAAGCTGTGCATTGCCCTTCTGGACGATGGTGCATCCCTGCTGGCCGATGCGAACCGGATCGCAACCGGCTGTCAGGAACGTCGTCGCCACTGTGCCGCCGCCATTCACATTGACGGTGCCCGTGCTGTTGGCCAGAACTGCGACGTCCATTCCGCCGTTGGCCGTAGTCAGTCCGCCATTGATGATGTTCAGAGTGCCCACCCCCGCCCAGCCGACACTGATCTGAGGGCCGCTGGTATAAGTGGCCCCGCCGCCAGTGCCGTTTACCGTCACCGTACCCACGGAGTTGGAAAGCCAGCCGATCTGATCGGCGGTGGCAAAGGGGCCCCCCGTGATATTGAGCGCTCCGCCGCTGGTGATCGCGATGAAGCCCGTGCCGCCGGTGGTGTCGGGCGGTCCGTTGACGCCGGAACCAACGCGCAGAAATGCTGCGTTGACTGTCCCGCTGTTCTCGATGGTGAGATTGCCCATCCCCCCGTTCTGACCGAGCTCCAGATTGCTGGCGTTGGCCGGCGAACTCGTAAAAGTCGACCCCGGACCGTTCACGATCACCGTGGCCATGTTTCCGGCACCCACGCCCCATATGTTTCTGGCGACGGACCCGGTGTTGGATGTGACGCTTGCGCCGCCTTCGATGGTGAGACTGCCGTTTGCGCCGTTGCCGACGCCAACGGCCGCGGGCACCTGGACGGGGCCCGTGATGGTCGAGGTAGACGGCAATTGCGCCGTGGGGGTCACGTTGCCCGTGGTCGTTATTGACTGTGCATGAGCGAGATCGGCAGCGCCGGTAGCGCCCAGGGCAGCCAGAAGGGGGAAAACTACAAGCCGGAACGTTGTTAGAGCGCTTTTCGGTGCGCCTTCGTCTGACGCGTCGGGGTTTGCCATCCCGACCCGCATTATCTTAGCCGGGTGATACGGGAAGTTGTCGAAGGCAGACGGCGGTGCGCCTGACCTGAATGCCTTGCTGCCCAATGTGGTCGGACGCTGAAATGGAAATGATTGGTTCGGCGACGCTGCCGCGGCAATCGGACCGCGTTGCATGAGTTGGCGGAACTTGCCGTGCCAGCAATCTGCATAGGGCCTGGACCGTGACGCCGTGCTCGGTCAGCGATGGCCAGGATTGCGCCGCTTTCGTGCATCCCTCTATCTGCATTGCGTGCCCCCTCTAGAGATTGACACGGCAAGTATTGAAGTCGCGGAAGCAAGCCGCTTGCGCTTGCTTCTGTTGTTGTAGTACCGAATGATCAGACAAGCCAATGAAATTGGCTGCGCGCGCCAGCAGTATTCAACGCTTGGCGCAGCTCCAGGTCCGCTAAGAGCTGTCCCCGGACGCTTGAATGTCATTGCGCGATATAGCTTGAATGACCGGATGTGGCCGATCCCGGAAATCGAGCGGCCTCCGGTGATCGTCGGCCGCACCGCCGCGTCGAACTTCCGTAGGCGACCCACAAGGGACGGTCAACTTTCCGCGAAGCGGACATTCAAAATGATTGATGTGGTCTGCCAGACGAGGTGCCGAGTAACGACCATCAGTCGGAAGCATCGCATCAGGTAGCGTTGGCCTTCGTTGCTTCACGGGCGCGATACGCCGCGACTTTCGCAATTGTCCCGCACGCCCGTCCGTCTGGACCACCTTTTGTCATACTGCACCAGCGTTTGCTGCCGTTGCGTGTGTGATCGTCTTCAGACGTGCCCACTCGCCCGACGCAATGGCATTTGTCACTACGGCTACGATATAACCGACAAAGCTCGCTTCCGACGATTCGATAATCAACTTCATAGCGCCACCTATCCATCGGGTTTTCACACGTAGTGCAGCGCTGTTGAACCATTCATTCAGTGCGTCGTTACTGGAACCTTCTCCTTGGCATGCACTGCGCAGATCAGCACGTCCGTTGCAGCCTGACCGGAGTGTCGGCTCGCGATAGGCACTGGTGCGGAAACGCCTTCCGCCACACTTCGGGCGCACGAGCCAATGCGGGCAGTGCGTCTGTTTCTTCACGCGTGTCGTTTGGAATCGACCAGGTGTTGATGAACCGTCGCACGGCTTCAAGCTCTCCCGGTGCAGTCTGGTTGTGATCCGGCATAGGTCCGCACGCGGCATCTGCAGTCTATGTTGTGAACGGCGTAATCGGACTTACATTCATGCTGTCCGCGAAACGCTGGCTGGTCCGGATAAATCCAGCGACCTCGACCATGTATGCGTACCTGGCTGCCGCAATTGCCTTCACAAGCGTGGCTGTATTCGACAGTCTCGGTTGGTTCCTTTTATTTATCGCCGGATACACGATCATCGAAACAATCATGCTCCCGGCACTGGAAACCATGATCGCATCGTTGGCTATCGACGGAAGTCAAGGAACGTTTTTTGGCGCGCTGAGTGCCGCAGGGGCACTAGGTGGCGCCGCTGGTTACTACACCGGCAGTTGGCTCATCTTGAACGGAACATCGCTCGAAACATGGTCGACATTCGGCGGCGCTGGGGCAATCGGATTCGCAGCGTCCGCTCTGATACTTCCGGGAATTCCGCGCCGAGTGTCGCTAGAGTAGACACGCGGCAGTGATACGGTCACCTCCGCAGAGAGCATTCATTTGAGTGACAAGCCTGAGTACCTCTTCATGGCCGGGCGCCCCTCATGCAGTGCGCATACGCCGTTTGAACCTCGCAAGGCTGCGACCGCTAGCACGCGACTCTGAACGGCCTTTCGAATTGCATATAGCGGCCCTTCAATATTCACCGAGGCCAATTTCACGCGCGGCCTTGACCGCGAAGCGGGCAATCACCCTGAATCGTCATTCAGGCGACTTTGTGCGCCATTCCGTTGCTGCTTTATTTTTCTCGCTAGAATCACCGGCTGCCAACCGCTTCGTCACGCTGCTCCCGATACATTCGGCTTTTCTAACAATCCACTTTTGATTAGAAGGAAGACTCTATGTCAAGCGATTCGAGCAAACTGGATTTGGGGGATTTCGGGAGGTATATGGAAACTCTCGTGCGTGACTGGCACGTGCCGGGAGTCGGTGTGAGTATTGTCAGGAATGACGAGGTCGAGATGACGCAGGGGTACGGCCATCGTGACGTTGCGAACGCGCGGCCATTTACTTCCTCGACACTGTTTCCAATCGCGTCGAATACGAAGCTCTTTACCGCTGTCGCCGCAGGTTTGCTGGTTGAACGCGGCCTGCTGAGTTTCGATGAACCGATTCGTAATGCAGTACCCAGTCTGCGGTTTTATGATCAATCACTTGATGCGGCAGTCACATTACGCGACATGCTCGGGCACAAAACCGGGGTGCCGCGTTACGACATGATCTGGTACGAATCGGATTACTCGACGAAAGATCTTTTTGATCGCATCCGGTTCATGAAGCCGATTGCTCCGATGCGCTCGCGGCTCATCTACAACAACATGATGTACGAAGCGGTCGGTCATATCATCGAGCTGATAAGCGGTAAGCCATGGGAACAATTCATCAGCGACGAGATTCTGGTGCCCCTTGGTATGCACCGAACCTTGTTCACGTATGGCGACGCAAAAGCCGACGACCAGGGAGACTACGCGTTACCTTTCTCTGAACGACGCGACAGTATTGAATTTTGGCAACCACCTGCGCCGAAAGATGACGAGTGCAGTCCGGCGGGCAGCATCGTCTCCAGCCTGGAGGACATCGCGCGCTGGTCGATCATGCTGATGAACGACGGACGGATCGACGGCAAGCAAGTCATACCCGAGAGCGTTCTAAAAGCGACGCTCGCTCTCGGCTTGCCGTGGCCAACCGAAATGAGTGACGTGTTCGGCTTTAAAACCGATCTTAACGGCATCTACGGCATGGGACGCATGACGGCCGCGTTTCGGGGTCATCTGTTGACGAGTCATGGCGGCACGCTGCGTGCGTTTCATTCGCAGGTGTCATATTTGCCGGAAGAGAAGATCGGTGTTTCTGTATTCGTGATAGGCGACCATTGCGCCCCGCTAAGCAACGCAATCGGCTTCGATATCTATAGTCGCGCGCTTGGCCTCAAAGAGACCGACTGGACGGCGCGCCTGCTCGACTTTCGCAAGAAGGCAAAGGCGACAATGCGCGAGGCCCGAGAACGGGCCGTGCCACGTGCGGTTCCGAACACACAGCCGTCGCACAACTTAGCGGATTACGCCGGCTCGTACGAGCACCCGGCGTATGGAACGTTGGATATCACAACTGACGGCACGCAACTCCAGTTCGCATTCCGTCAGGTCAAGCTGCCCCTTAACCATTTCCATTACGACCGCTTCGACACGGCTAATGACGAGACGAATGGCGCGTGGTCGGTTTCGTTCCTCACGAGCATGCTCGGCGATATAGATCGCGCGGCGATACGGCTTGATCAGGCGGAAGCGGTGTTCGTTCGCCTGCCAACGCGACCCGATGCGGACGTCCTTGCAAGACTTGTCGGCACGTACGAAACGCCTCTTGGCAGGAAGGTCGGTGTCAAGCTGAGTCGAGACAACGATATTGCATTGTTTCATCCGGGCGAACCGGCCGATGTCCTAAAGCCATTCAAAGGCCTGCAATTTCGCAGCAGCGATTTCCCGGACATCACGTTTGAATTCGTTCTCGATGAGGACGGTCGTGCGAAAGCGCTTCACCACTGGAATGCACATGTCGAGTTGGAGTGGCCGCGCATCGACGACTCCATCCCCGCTGACGCGCTCGAAAGCGACGGGCTGCTCAAGAGTTAGCCTGGCGTTCCCGGCAGACGGCTGTGGGTACAGCTAACTGCCCAGACACGTCGCCTGCCCACGTGCTTTAATAGAACCATCCTTTCCCGATGCACCGCCTTCGTCATGACAACCTTTGAACCGGTCACATTGACTACCACGCGTCTCATTCTGCGGCCGCTGCGTCATGAGGACGCGCAAGGGCTGTTTGCGATCTGGTCAGATCCTGAGGCAATGCGCTATTTTCCGTTTGGAGCAATGACATCGCTAGACCAGGCAATGGATCGCGTCTCACGCAAATTGAAGACGTCAGCCGACGGCCAGGATTTCATCTGCGTAGTTGAATTGCGGGCGACCCGTGAAGTGCTCGGCGACTGCGCTCTCTTTAATGCGAACGAGCAATGCCGGCGCGCGGAGATAGGCTTTAGTCTGAAACGCAAGCATTGGGGAAACGGATTTATGCGAGAGGCGGCTTCTGCGCTAATCGAGCATGGTTTCGGCACGCTGAATTTACACCGGATTGAAGCGGATATCGACCCACGGAATTCAGCCTCGGCGCGTCTTCTCGAGCGGCTCGGGTTTATCCGTGAAGGGTTGTTGCGTGATCGTTGGATAGTTGGCGACGAGGTGTCAGATAGCGCGTTGTATGGCCTGCTTGAACGTGATCGTCTGGCCTATATAGACACTAACCGCCGCTAGACCGATGAACTTGCCACTGTCCCTTGAGAGGCTGAACTCTCCAGGACGGCGCAGATTCACTTCGGAGTGTCGACTTACCGGAATTGCCTTACCACTACTGCAATCTTTGGTGCGATGGTGGCCACGCGACAAACGGGAGCGGCGCACCGCCCCCAACTCGCCCCTTATCCATTTTTCGTTGCGTAGCCCAAGCGAATGAAAGTGAGGTTTTGTCTTCCATTTGACGACCACGTGGACGCAAGCTGCCACCTACTTCAGTTCCGACGTGATTAATCCGACCTACACAGAGGAGCCCCATGCCATCGAAAGATCCCCTTACACCCAGTACTCGCTTTCTCGATGACAACGCAATCCGACGCATCCTTTCGGACCGGATCGATACCCGCCGCGAAGGCGTGGGAATCGTCGTTGGAATGGTGGGCGACGGCGAGCGGCGCGTTGTCGGCTATGGCCGATTCGATCAGAACGACGCCCGTATCCCCGACCAGCACACTGCGTTCGAAATTGGATCAGTGACGAAAGTGTATACCGCGATCCTGCTCGCGGACATGATCGCGAGTGGCGAAGTCTCGCTTGATGAGCCAGTTCAGCGTCTTTTGCCCGGCAATCCGGCCGTACCAGAACGCAACGGCAGGACTATCACTCTACATGACCTTGCGACGCATACATCCGCGTTGCCCCGTCACCCCGACAACATGGCCGGAAACGGTTCACCCGACCCGTTCTCGGGTTACACGATCGATCTTCTTTACGCGTTCCTGGCCCGCTACGAACTGACCCGTGACATCGGCTCGGAGTTCGAGTATTCGAACCTCGGCGTTGGCCTGCTGGGCTATGCGCTTGCATGTCGGGCAGGAACGGATTACGAAACCGTGCTGAGGGCTCGCATCCTCACACCGCTGCAAGTGGCGAGTACGGCCATCGCACTACCTGACGAGATTGAAAGGAGGTGCATCCCTGGTCACGACCTCGACCTGCGTTTCGCGCAGCGGATGGATCTCGGTCAGGTGTTTGGAGCGGCAGGGGCGTTGGTGTCCACGGTAGGTGATCAACTGCAATTTCTCGACGCCGTGATGGGTCATCGGCCGTCCGCACTCGATAAAGCAATTGGCAATACGCTCGACGTACGTCGGCAGCTTGGAGACCAGGTCATTCCACTTTGTTGGGGAATGGGCGTCGGCAGCACAGATGGCGAACCAGAATGGTTCGGCCATACCGGAGGAACACTGGGGTGCCGGTCGTTCATCGGGTTTGATCGTCGCGCATCACGAGGCGTCGTGGTGTTGGCGAACGCGGCGTTCGACGTCGGCGACATTGGCTTGCATCTCTTGAAACCCGAAAAACCCCTACGGCAACCGGTCAAGATTCGAAACGAGATCGACGTCGATCCCGTCCGCTTGCAATCCTATGCAGGGCGTTTCTGGCTGCGTCCGGACTTCATCCTGACGATGACGGTCGATAAGGGACAACTTTTCACCCAAGGTACCGGGCAACCGAGAATCGCGCTGTATCCCGAGGCCGAACACCGATTTTTTGCGAAGTTGATTGACGCGCAGATCACCTTCGAAATGGACGATCAAGGGATCGCCGAAAAGCTGACGCTGCATCAGAACGGGTACGATCTGGTCGCGCGCAAAATGGATTCTTGATGACGCGAATTCCTAGTATCGCTATTGACTCGATTGTCGGCACAACATGACGATTTTCAACGACTGCGATGTCACCCGCGGAGCAAGCGAGGAGTCTGAACGGCAACTGTCAACGACCTAGGCTTCAGGATCGAACGTCTCACATTGGGCCGATCCCAGCCGTCGAAGGCGACGTGGCGTTCGCCTTCCTGGTCATTGCCGAAGGACCGTACATCAGTTCATTTTCGCGGAGCGCCAACACCCTGTCGCCGGAATGACTCATCGCCGGCCCCAGCCTCTTCGTAAAGGTGCGCGACACTGTGGGCGAGGCACCGAACGCTGCCTGGCTGCGGTATCATCGCGATCCATGCTCAAGGGCTCCTGGATGCAGCCACCAATGTCCGACCAGAACTATCAAGCGATCCTCGAACAGATCCATCGCGACATCGAACCGTGGCGCACCGCGGGCCGCGCCGCGGACTACATTCCCGAACTCGCGAATCTGCCCGCCAACAGCTTCGGCATGGCCGTCGTCACGACGGCGGGGGACGTGTATCGCGTAGGACAAGCCGATACGCGCTTTTCAGTTCAGAGCATCTCCAAGCTGTTCGCGTGCACGATGGCATTCAGGCTGCTGGGCGATGCGTTGTGGCAGCGCGTGGGCCGTGAGCCGTCGGGTACGGCCTTCAATTCGCTCGTGCAACTCGAAGCCGAGAAGGGCAAGCCGCGCAATCCGTTCATCAACGCAGGCGCACTGGTCGTCACCGATGTGCTGTGCCGCCGCTTCGTCAACGCGGAGACAGCGCTCGTCGAATTCATGCGGCGGCTGACGGGTGAATCGACGATCGACTATGATATGCGCGTGGCTCAGTCCGAATTGCAGCACGCACACCGCAATCGCGCGATGGCCCATTTCATGGCGAGCTTCGGCAACCTGGAGATGCCGCCCGAGGCTGTCGTCGATGCGTATTGCCGTCAATGCGCGATATCGATGAACTGCGTCGAACTGGCGAAGGCGGCACTCTTTCTCGCCAACGGGGGCGTCGCGCCGATCTCTGGCGAACGTATCCTCGACGCGAGTTCGGCCAAACGGCTGTCCGCTCTTATGCTGACATGCGGCACGTACGACGCGGCCGGTGACTTCGTGTATCGCGTCGGCTTGCCAGCGAAAAGCGGCGTGGGCGGCGGCATCGTCGCGGTGCTGCCGGGGGAAATGGCCGTTTGCGTCTGGTCGCCCGGACTCGACGCGAACGGCAACTCACTTGCGGGCGTCCAGGCGCTTGAACGGTTGACCACGCTTACCGGCCGGTCGATTTTTTGAGACACCGGAGTCTAGGTCATTCGGCAAGAGTCAACCCACACTGAGCGAGCGCTACGTGAAAGGCTGGGACCGACGGCGGATTCAACCGGTCGATCGCGTGCGAAGCAGACGTTCAACCGGTCGCGCCGAGCGGGTGCCATCTCGCCTGTGGTTGTGCGCCCCACAAGGGCATAGGACGCACAGCCGCCAATCTTTCGAGCGTCACCGGCAGCCATCCCCAAGTGTCGTCATTCCTTTGACAGTCCGGGTTAGTCGTAGCCCGCGCTCACCGTCTTCGATTTGCCATCCCAAGGCTCTCAATGTGTCACGTAGGCGGTCGGCTTGGGCCCAATCGCTGTTGGCGCGCGCCTTCTCGCGCTGCTCGGCCAAGGCAGCAATGTCTGCGGGAATGTCCCGCTTGTCAGGCTGCCAATCGGGCAGTCGCAACCCAAATACAGAATCGAAGCTGTCAACGGTGGCCCGTCGCGTGGCCGGCGGCAAATCGCTCCTCACCAGATCCCACAGCACGGCTAGTGCGCGCGGTAGATTCAGATCCTGATTGACCTCAGCGTTGAACCGGGCGACAAAACGCTCATCCGCCGTACCACCGGTGGGCCAACTCGCATAGACGTTGCGTAGCCGGTCGAGCGCGACCCTTGCGGCTTCAAGCGCATCCCAGTTGAAACGCAGGCAGCTTCTGTAGTGCGCCGTCAAGCACAGGTAGCGATACGCCAGCGGATCGACTCCGCGGTCGACCAATGTCTGCAGGCGCAGGAAGTCACCGCCCGCCTTGGACATTTTCGTAGCGTCCAGTGTAAGGAAATGGCCGTGCATCCAGAAGTTGGCGAGCCGGGTACCGTGCGCGGCTTGCGTCTGCGCGATTTCGTTGCTGTGATGCACGGCGATGTGGTCTTCACCTCCGCAGTGAATATCGAACCAGGACCCCAGGTACCTGGCCGACATCGCCGAGCACTCGATGTGCCAGCCGGGAAAGCCGCGTCCCCAAGGGCTGTCCCATTCCATCTGCCGCCGGGAATCAGCCGGGCTGAATTTCCATAGCGCGAAATCCGTGGCGCGCTTTTTCTCGCCTGGTGCAACTCGCTTGCCGGCTTGCAGGCCCTCGTGGTCCAGGCGAGCCAGAAAGCCGTAGTCGTTCTGCTTGCTGGTGTCGAAGTACACGCCATCTGCAGTCTGGTACGTGTAGCCGGCGCGTTCAAGGGTGACAATGAAGGCGACCTGATCCGCGATATGGTCGGTTGCCCGACACCAGACCGAAGGCTCCAGCAAGTTGAGCGCTCGCCAGTCGGCCAGGAAGGCCTCTGTATAACGCTCGGCGATCGCCCATGCCGACTCTCCCGTTCGCCGGCTTCCTTTCTCCATCTTGTCTTCGCCGTCATCGGCATCGGAGACCAGATGGCCAACATCGGTGATATTGACGACGTGCTGCACGGGGTAGCCGTTTAGCATCAGGACGCGCCGGAGCACGTCTTCGAACACATAGGTCCGCAGATTGCCGATATGCGCGTGGTCGTACACCGTAGGCCCGCAGCAATACAGGCCGACGTGATCGGCTTGTATCGGCTTGAAGGGGCGCAGGGCGCGCGACCAGGTGTCATACAGGACGAGTGGCATCGGAATTTTCGTGTGGTGGAGCGATCGTGAAAAACAAAAAGGCCACCGTTTTCGCAACGGGTGGCCAGTTGAGGCTTGGACGTGACGCAGATTGGCGCGCTAGACGCAAGCTCCCCCTGGCAGGCCGTGACAGCATGCGCGAACGAGGCGGGAGGGGTAATGGGCGTAAGCGAGCATGAAAGGCATGTTAGAGCCTGCCGCTCCGTAGGTCAACGTCAGTGAGCGGCCGCTTTTGAGAGCCACTGTCGAGCGACAGCTTGTGGCCGGAGTTCGCCTCTCACGCGACCGTGCGACTTGCTGCAAAGCGATCGAGCCGGCATCCAAATGCATTACGCATGCATCATGAGGGCCACGCCGAGTTTTGCAAAACGATTCGGTAGCCGTCGTGATCCTCAAATGTTTTACCTGACACGTCCCAATAAGGATTGAGCGACGCCACGCAAACAAATCCGCTCTCGGCGAGACGATCGCAAGTCGACTGCCACTCAACTCGATCCGGGGCGTAAAACACCAGCAAATCCTCACGTGTTGGTGTTGGCGCTACCGGATGTTCGCGGCACTGTGTGAACTCGAAGTGATAGTCCATACCGGAACGTCCGAGCATCAACCCGTCGAACCCCTGATGGTCTTGAAATTTCGCCAGCACAACGAGGCTGAGCGCTGCGCAATACATGCATTCTGCCCGCGAAAGGTCGCTGACAGGTCTGGCTATTCTGAGATGTGCTTGCATCGGGTTTTGTTATCGGGATCGTTGGCCAAGAGTGTCGGAACATCGATCCTCAAGGATACGTCGAACGAAAATTGTCGCCGCCTTTCCGCGTGACCGGTTGTGGCCGAAGCGAGTTCTTGCCCTGAGCTCAGTCAGAGACAGCAAACACCGTTTGCAGGTCGCGCTTCATATAGCGAACCCACCCGATTCTTCCCTTGTCCCGGGTTCCCAGATCCACCCAGCCGGCTTTTGCATACGAACGGCGCCCGGTCTCATTCTCTTCGTCGACGGAAAGCATAATGGACTTGGTGTCGGCCCAGTGGGTCAAAAGCCATTCCGGCAGACGCTGGAGCGCAGCCGTTCCGATTCCTAGACCTTGGAAGCGTAAGTCGATACGTAGGGCCGAAATGACGGCGGCTCCCATTGAAGCCCAACTGGGGGCGGCGTTTCGCCTCTTCAGAACGAGAAAACCTACAATTACTTCCATGTGGAAGATAGCCGCGCCTTGGATTTCGCCAGTCAGCTCGGATATGCAAGCCTCGACTGCGCGGTGAGTTGGCCCAGCATACTCAATCTGTTGATCGGAAATCTTCAAATTCTCAACGTCGATTTTCTGGGCCGGGCTTAACGCCTCCCATCGGACGATGCGGATCACATGAGTCATTGCTTTTTCCAACCAGGCGAACGCGGGAAAGGGTATCTGGGTAATCCGCCACATTCTACTGGCTGTTCGCCGCGTCGAAATTGTCGACGATTCAGTATTCGCCGACGACCGTCCGTTCATGGCCGAATCTGGAGGCACGTCAAGCAACAACGGCGTCCGACTGTGATCTTAGAAAGGGCGAAACAAATCATCTTTAGGATACGGGAGTGCCAGTTCCGGCATCTCGTGCCTTCCGAAATATTGAATTGACTTGGTTTCGGAATCGCTGGGTATCCCGGAGCCGCCAATGATTTTGCATTGGAACAGAGTCACTACGTATTCGACGTGGTCGCCGCTTGGATACGTGTATCGGAACGGCCGTCCGCCAAACACGCCGAGAATGCCGTGAATGCGGATTGCATATCCGGTCTCCTCCATTACCTCGCGGATGATGGCCTCTTGCGGGCTTTCTCCCAGTTCAATTCCACCAGCGGGCAAACTCCACGCCTCTCCGGACGATTTCTCCTGAAGCAGCAGTTTACCTTCATGATCGTGAATCACGGCTGCAACGGAGGGACTCAAAATCAAATCCCTTCCAACCTTTTTCCTCAGCCGACTGATGTAGCTTTCGTTATCATCGTGCAGCGACACCTTCACCCCCGTCGAGTTTGTGCGTGTCCGATTGTCGGCGATTTAGGAGGCTCAATCGACTGTCTCGTTCTGGCCGGCTACTGCCGAATGCGGTCTACAGCAGCCGAAGCACTTTTCCTTTTCACGACTCTACCGGAGGTGCGCACCGCACGCGGATCGCTTGCAGGCGCGTGACGCATCGTGGCCCGTTGGAGCGGGTGATGCCAACGCGTCCCGGCTAGCTACAACCGCTTACAAATCTCACAATAGCAGGGTCCACCGGTTTGATGGCATTGGCGTTCTTCCAGGCACATACCATGGAGCCAGCAATGAACACAAACCTGCCTTCCGATTCGTCCCCGCACAGCCGCATTCATCCTCTGGTCGCCGGAGCTGCCGTTGCTGTGATTCTCGCCAGCGGCACCGGCATCGCCGCAATGACCGGTCTGCTTCCGACATCCCGGGCGGTAACGCCGCCGCTGTCGCAAACTGCAGCGGTCGCCGTGCAGCCAGCCGGCACGCCGCTCGACTCGGCTCAACCGTATGCGGAGCAACAACGCACGCGGACCAACACGGTGAGCGAACCCCTTGTTCATCACCACCATAGCAGTGCGCCGTCGCCAGCGCCCAGGTACGCGCACGACGATATTTACCGTGATGCCACCCAGCCGCCACCTCGACCGGCTGCCGTCGACCCAAATGCAGGTGAAGTCGTCGCGGTCAACGCAGTCCAAACGCAAGAGCCGACCACCGGGCTCGGCGCAGTAGGCGGTGCGGTGGCAGGCGGGCTGCTGGGCAACCAGGTTGGTCAAGGGCGCGGCCGTGTTCTGGCGACGATAGCGGGTGCAGTTGGCGGTGGCCTTGCCGGTAACGGTATCGAACATGCCGTACGCAAAGATGCCACCTACCAGGTGCAAGTCAGAATGCAGGATGGCAGTTATCGAAACTTCAACTACGACACGCAGCCTACCGTTCAGGTTGGTGAGCGTGTGCGTGTCTATGGCGATTCGCTGAGTGCTTCGTAAGCACGCAGAGAACCGGAGGGCACAGCGCCTTACAAACGGTTAGCAGGCTGACACTTCACGTTTATCTGCCAACTAGAGCTACACATATGACTATGGGTACGAATACAACGACGACCGTGAGAGGCACTGGCACCATGACCATGGTTGGCACAGAGGCTGGGAGCACCATCATCATCACGGGGACGATGACGAATAATCTGGCACTGCATCCAATTCGCGATATCGCAGCGTTGTGCTGACGACGCCGAAGCCTCGTTCTATCTGACCAAGTGCTTACGCCTTTGCTGTAACAGTGAGAGGCTTGCAGATCAATGGAACGGAAGGTGCACCTAAGCGCTGGCCGTTCGCTTGATCGCCTGAAGGCGGGAGACCCGCTCGATGCGCCGCTCAAAAGTGCATAAGAGCCCCTTCTCAGCCATCCAAACAGCGGGCGGCTGAATGCGGTCGACTGCGCAACCGTCAGCCGAATGCGTCCTCAACGAACGATGCATAACTCTGCGCATTGACGAGCGCGCGCGGTCCGAAATTCCTATCCCTTGCGAGCGCCCGGCATCGGCCTGGCATAAATGCCTGGTCGACGTCTATCGTCCCGGCCAGTGCATGAGTGAACTCGTGAATAAGGCCCGCGCCACGGCTAATGCTCGTTCCGTCATGAATCACCTGTTGTTCGAGACCGAAGAAGTCGATCGCCAGGTGTATGTTTATTTTTCCGTCGCGGCGAACTGTCTTGAGGTCGGGGGCATAGGCCCGGACATTGGGGATGACGCTGCCGCCACCGTAATAGAGGCGCACTGACCTCATCTGGATGCCCTTCCAGACGCATTGCAGCACCGCGCGCACCAACGCGCTTCTGGTTTGACTACCGGACAACCCCAGATCTGAGCCGCCTTGGAATCCAAGCGCCGCGACATCCACTTTGTCGTCTGGATTACCGAAATAGCTGGTGAATGTTTCCTTGTACTGTTCCGGTATGCCGGACGAAGCGTGCAAAAGCCGCTGATGCATCAACGTCAGCAGATCGGTGGCGCTCTCGAAGGCATTTTCCGCGCCGAGGAGGAAAGTCGTTTGAACACTTTCGAAGCCGATCGACACACTGTTGAAGTTCTTCAACTGCAGACTTGGAAATCGCTTCGACTGGAAGACATCGCCCGTCGACAGAAGAATTTTCAACCGCATTTCGAGGTCGAGAATATCGCGCCTTTCCAGAATGGGTTTAGCCTTTCTGAGCGTTTCCTCATCGAGATTCAGGACGATCGACATCGCCAGCAGCATCGCCGCGACGGCGATTCTCTTAGGATTGTCCGGTGTAGAAAGCAGCGTGCTTTCGCGCCGTAGACCGCAAACCTCCAGAGGACCGGTAATCAACTCACCCGCCTTCCTGACTGATGCGCCTCCCGCGTTTTCCCATCGGGAGACCTTTTTCTCGTGGTACTGCTGCAAGTCACGAAATTTTCCGGGACTGCCGTCAAAGCCATCGATGCCGCCGGGTGGCGCGTGCTTTTTGATGTATGTCCACAGCGTGTTCAAATCGGTCATGTAGGCCTCGTCAGTGTGAGTCAATGCCGTTGCCAACAGGCGCTGCATGCCACGTTCTGACAACCAAAACTGCGCGCGGGCCTCTTAAGATCCGACGCATGAACTGTAGATAGCAATATTCGCGGTGACATGTTCTTCTGCAACAAAGTGTGCGGAAGCGAACATTGAAACAGAACTTGCCGTCTGCATCGCGACGCAGGGATTGCATTGGTCGCTAGCGACATGCCGGTCCCGTCGCGGGCTTCGCAAACCGTCATCTCGCCCGTGCGGCAAGGCGCGCAATCATCCGGTCAGCCATTGTGCGATC
Source organism: Paraburkholderia sp. UCT70 (assembly GCF_050434085.1). Lineage (NCBI taxonomy): Bacteria > Pseudomonadati > Pseudomonadota > Betaproteobacteria > Burkholderiales > Burkholderiaceae > Paraburkholderia > Paraburkholderia sp. UCT70. Next base: position 420,964 of record NZ_JBNPVZ010000003.1, read on the forward strand.
GACGACTTCGAATGAGCGGCTCGTGCGCTCATAGGCATACATGGCGCCAGTCGCGATATCGAACCACCAGCCGCTCAATACGAGTGCCCCGGCAGTGACTTGCTGGCGGACGATCGGGTAGGTCATCAGGTGCTCGAGTTGCACGAGTACGTTGAGTTGCGACAATTGATCGTGCGCTTTCAAGCTATCGTCGAGCGGACCTTCCTGTTCGAGGCGAAACGCTGCGTTGTTGGCGTGGCATAGCCATTTATCGAGGTTTGGTGATTTCAGCTTGGCGTGCCTGGAGAATACGGCCTTCATCGCGCCGCACTCTGAATGTCCACACACGACAATATTCGCGACTTTCAACACCAGCACGGCATATTCGATCGCGCTTGCCTCGGAAAGATCTCCGGTAGAGACGCCCTCCGCAGTCGCCGGTGGTATCAGATTGCCCACGTTGCGCATCGTAAAGAGATCGCCGGGATGGGTTGATGCCAGCAGATCCGGCACGACCCGGCTGTCCGAGCACGTTATGAAGAGCGCATCAGGTGTCTGCGCGAGCGCGAGTTTGCTGAACTGCTGCGCGTATTGCGGCAGCATTTTCTCCCGGAATTCAACGATGCCCATGATGAGTTTTCGCATGGTTTGCCTTTCAAACGATGGGTTGCCTTGCTGTCGAGCTTTCCGAGCCTCCAAGCCCTTGCGAGTCGGGGATACGGGCCAGCGCCAGGTCCTCCGGAAATGGATGCTTCGAGCCGATCGCACGGTCCAGCAGAGTCAGCTCGACACGCAAGGCGTCGTGGCGATGCTCCGGCAAGCACTGGAGGAGATTCTCTATCGCCGCGCGCTGACGCCGCGCGATCTGAATGCTGCCCGCGCCGTACTGACGTATCTCGCGGAAACTGATATGCACGAAATCTTCCCAGTTCGGTGTTCGATAGATGACGCGCACAAGTCCGGACTTATCCGTTATCTCTTCGGTGTACAAAGACCGTTTTCCGACTACACGTAATAGCCGCTGCAACTGATCGATGGCCAATACGGCCGTTGTTGGATCGTTGATCGCAGCCGACAACGCTTTCAGCGCAATATCAACAAGGATGCGAAACGCGAACATAGGATCCTGTTCCATCGTGCGTTCAGTCCCAAAAGCAACCAGTGTACGCAGCCGGTTTTCATCGATTGCGTCAGAGTCTCCGTACAAATAAAACAAGGGTTCGTCCACCGCGACAAAGTCGCCGACTTGCGGCACGAATTCGATAACCGAGTTAGTGCGCCTCGCCTTGGCGACAAGTCTTTCGAGATTCACGGCCAGAACGATGCCGGATGTACCGCTATGGCGAACAATACGGCCAGGTACGCCTCGCTCGTGGTCAAGTCTCGGCGGGGTGATTCGGCCCGTCGCTGGCTCGGGATAGACGCTTTCGATGACCGCGATCCCGTGCTCCCCAACCCGAGCCACGAGGCTTACTGGACGCAGGCATTTCGCCGCATAATCAATCAGGAAAAGGAATGCGACGACAGAAGCGAATCCGAATAGCGCTGCGATGAATACCTGAAGCTGGTGCACCTCGCTGTCACCCATCCAGCCCAGGGTTCTGTTGGCAAACAGAAGCGTGAATACGAACAATCCCGAGATGCTGCGGATCACGTTATCGCGCAGCAAGGTCGTCGCGATGATCCGCGGGGTATATTGACCGCCAGCGACCTGGATTGCGACGAGCAGCGAACCGAAGGTAAACACCAGAAACGCCAGGTCTGCGGAAACGATGTCGCCGACAAGTGACCGCGCTCCAGTCATGGACAGCGCAAAAAGGCCGGTTTTCGGATCGAGGATGTCGTGTCCGATCAGCCACCTTCCCAGCATTTCAGTGAGCGGTTTTACCACGGCATAGATCGCCACCGCGACGAGCGGTACCGTCCACAGGGAAGATCTGAGGTAACTTTTTAAGCTGTACCAGCGGTTCCAGTCCATGTTTGCGCTCTTCCTACGATTGATACGGCAGCGGAGGCCGAAACGTTCGCGGTTCGCCTTTGACCATGTAGAGGAAACTTGCCGGTGGGGTGCGAGCATGTCTTCGCTTACCCGTGGGGTCGCGTCTTCCGGTGGCCACGTGGACCCTCCCAAAACAATCAGACACGTGACCTTCAGGTCGGTCAATCAGACTTTGGTCCGATAGGTCGAGGACATAGAGTTTCGGGAGTCGCGTCTCGATCGATTCCGGATTTTCGATGCCCGTCTATCGCGCCATCGCGGGCAGCGCGTCTTCGGCGACTGGCTCGCCTGCCCGCACGTTTTCGGCAGCGGTATCGGACGCCACGTGGGCCAGCTTCATCAGACGCGGCTGTAGCAGCAGCGCGACGAGACCGCTCCAGCCCGTCTGGTGCGAAGCGCCGACGCCACGTCCGCTGTCGCCGTGAAAGTACTCGTGGAACAGCACGAGATCGGACGAGCGCGGGTCGGCCTGCAACTGCGGATAAGCCGTCATCACGGGCCGCACGCCGTGCTCGTCCTTGAGAAAGAGGGTAGTGACACGCCGCGCGAGACCGTCGGCGATCTCGCTGAGCGAGCACCGGTTGCCCGATCCCGTTGGATATTCGATGCGGAACTCGTCGCCGTAGTAGCGATGGAATTCATACAGCGATTCGATCAGCAGATAGTTGACGGGCATCCACACAGGCCCGCGCCAGTTCGAATTGCCGCCGAATACGCGCGATTCCGATTCGGCCGGCTGATACGCGATGCAGACGTGCGCGCCGCCATGATCGAACTCGTACGGTGTATCGCGATGCACGCGTGACAGCGCGCGCACGCCGTGATCGGACAGAAATTCGTCTTCGTCGAGCGCGCGGCGCAGCAATGCCGTCATCCGGTATCCGCGCAGTAGCGAGAGCAGCGTGGTGTTGCCTTTGCCGGGTTCGGTCCAACGCGATACGAGTTTGGCGAGATTGGGCCGGTGATCGAGAAACCAGGCGAGCCGTTCCCGCAGGCCGGGCAGGTGGCCGTATATGCGTTCTTCGAGCACATGCACGGCGAACAACGGAATCAGGCCGACGATCGAGCGAACGCGCATCGGCACACGGGTTCCGTCTGGAAGATGCAGTACGTCATAAAAGAATTCGTCGTGACCGTCCCATAGCCCCGTTCTGCAACCTTCGCTGCAACCGACGGCTTCTGCGATATACAGGAAATGCTCGAAAAACTTCACCGCGATTTCGACGTACGCGTTGTTCGTCATCGCGAGCTCGAGTCCGATCTGCATCAGGTCGAGCGCATACGAGGCCATCCAGGCGGTGCCGTCCGCCTGGTCGATGCGGCCGCCCGTCGGCAGCGGGGAAGAGCGGTCGAAGATGCCGACGTTGTCTAGCCCGAGAAAGCCGCCCTGGAAGATGTTGCGGTCCTCTGCATCCTTGCGGTTGACCCACCAGGAAAAGTTCAGCAGCAACTTGTGGAACATCACCTCGAGAAACTTGTGGTCACCGACGCCCGTGACTTCACGGTCGAGTTCGTACACGCGCCATGTCGCCCATGCATGAACGGGCGGATTCGCGTCGCCGAATGCCCATTCGTAGGCGGGCAACTGCCCGTTCGGATGCATGTACCGTTCCTTCACGAGCAACAGCAACTGTTTCTTCGCGAAGTCGGGGTCCATCATTGCGAACGCGGCGGCATGAAACGCGAGATCCCAGGACGCGTACCACGGGTACTCCCACTTGTCCGGCATCGATACGACGTCGCCGTTGCACATATGCCGCCAGTCGGCGTTGCGCCCGTGCCGGCGTCCTTTCGGCGGCTTCGGCTGACCGGGGTCGCCGTCGTGCCAGCGCGTCACGTCGAATTGGTAATACTGCTTCGTCCATAGCATGCCGGCGAGCGCCTGGCGTTGCACGAGCCGCGCATCGGCGTCGCTGATGTCGTGCTGGAGCGCGGCGTAAAACTCATCGGCCTCCGCGATCCGGCGCGCGAACAGCGCTTCGAAGTCGAGCGGCACGTCGTCGCGCGTGATGCCCGTTAGTGCCGCCGGACGCCAGCGCAGATATAGCACCGCGCGCTCGTGCGGCGCGAGCGACAGGGCCACAAGCGCGGCGGCGCGGGTGCCCGCGTCGCGGCGTATCGCGTGCTCGTCGCCATCGACGAGGTAATCGTTGAAGCCATCCTTGAACGGGCCTGCGCCGGCGATGCCGAAAAGGCGGCGGACGTTGGTTTCGTTTTCGGAGAACAGCCATTCGATCGGCTGCCGCGCCGAGGCCGTGACGATCATCGTGCCTAGCGCGGGGTTGTGCGCGATCACGCGCGCGCCCTCGGCGGACTCCGGCTCGAGCGTGAGCGACGGCTTGCCGGGCTTGCCTGACCACGCCCAGCGGTTGCGCGCCCAGAAGAGCGGCAGCACATGGAGTGGCGCGTGCTGATCCGCGCGATTTTCGACGGTTACGCGCATCACGATGTCGTCGGGTGTGTGCTTCGCGTACTCGACCCAGACGTCGAAATAGCGATCGTTGTCGAACACGCCCGTATCGAGGATTTCGTATTCGGGCTGATCGGCGCCGCGCCGGCCGTTTTCCTCGATCAGGTCCTGATACGGGTACGCATCGTGGGGGTATTTGTACAGCATCTTCATGTACGAGTGCGTCGGCGTGCCATCGACGTAGAAGTAAAGCTCCTTCACGTCCTCGCCGTGATTGCCTTGCGCATTGGTCAAGCCAAACAGCCGCTCCTTCAGGATGGGGTCGCGCCCGTTCCAGAGCGCGAGCGACACGCACCAGTCGAGTGGGTCGTTGCCGAATCCGGCAATGCCGTCCTCGCCCCAGCGGTACATGCGGCTGCGCGCATGCTCGTGGGGGAAATACTCCCATGCGGTTCCGTAGTCGCTGTAGTCTTCGCGAACGGTGCCCCACTGCCGGTCGCTCAGATAAGGCCCCCAGCGGCGCCAGCAGTCGAGGTCCTGGCCATGCAGGCGGAATCCTTCCTTCGAATGGAGCAGATCGTTTGCGCGTAGCGATGACATGTGACCTCCCAAACCGGGATCGACCGTCGAACACGTTCAGTGCGTGAGTCCCCGCCCATCCTGTTGCGCGTGCGCCGCTGGGCGGTATCTGGATGATAGGCGTCGTTTAGCCTGATTGAGTCCGGCTCCGCAGCGCAACGGATTTAATGTGGTCGACGCGTATTTTCTGGCCGCGGAAAGCAGGTGAGGTCCGGACTACTATGGGCATCCGGCATCCATCACAATGCACGTTTTGTCCGGGTGAACGTCGTCTCTGTCCATTGAGGGGAACGCGGCTCAGGCTCTAAATTGGCGCCATTAAGCCCACCTGGCGCTTGCGAGAAACAAAACTACCTCGCGCGCCACCCCGCCCGAACATACCGCCAGCGGAGCGGCGTGTTCGGGCGGCTCTAGAGGAGACACCGCCATGGCCCATCAGATAACCCTCCGTTTTGAGGACGGAGTGAACCGCTTCATCGAGTGCGAGGAGGGCGAGCGCGTCACCGACGCCGCCATTCGCGGGAAGATCAATATTCCACTCGATTGCCGTGATGGCGTGTGTGGCACCTGCAAGGCGGACTGCGAGTCCGGCGAGTACGTTCTGGGCGACTGCGTGGAAGATGCGCTTAGCCCGGAGGAGGCGAGCGCCCGCAAGGTTCTCACCTGCCAGATGAGCCCACGTTCCGACTGCGTGATCCAGATCGCCACGAACTCCGATGTCTCGGGTACCGGCCCCTCCTCCCACAGGGGACGGATCGTCGCCTGCCAACGAGCGTCGGACACCACGATCGCCTTTTCGGTCGAGCTCGAGAACCGCGCGGATCTCGGCTTTCTTCCTGGGCAGTATGTCAACGTCCAGGTGCCCGGCACCGACCAGACACGGTCCTACTCCTTCAGCTCGGGGCCGTCCGAGCCGCACGTGTCCTTTCTTGTGCGCAATGTGCGTCAAGGGGTGATGTCGACCTGGCTCTGCGAAACCGCCAAAGTAGGCGACGCAATCGAGTTTCGCGGCCCGATGGGAAGCTTCTACCTGCGCGCCATTGAGCGGCCGGTGCTGTTTCTGGCGGGTGGCACGGGCCTCGCGCCGTTCCTCTCGATGCTGGACAAGATCGTCGAGGACGACGGCAGCCCGTATCCGATCCACATGATCCTTGGTGTGAACACCGATGAGGATCTGGTTGGCATCGACCGGCTCGAAACCTATGCGCAGCGCCTGCCGAACTTCACCTATGCCTGCACCGTCTCCAGCCCCGACAGTGCCCATCCCAACAAGGGCTATGTGACCCACCACATCAGCGCTTCCCAGCTCAACGGTGGCGATGCGGATGTCTACCTCTGCGGCCCGCCGCCGATGGTCGATGCGGTACGCGATTTTCTGTCGTCCGAAGGGCTGACGCCGCGCAATTTCTATTATGAGAAGTTCGCCGGTACAGGCCTGGTGGTCCAGACCGGCGAGGAGCGCATCGCTCCTGTCGATGTCGATGAAGCCTTCGACCTGCGCATGGCTCTCGAACTGGGGGCGGCTCAGCTGACCATGGGCCGGCTGTCGAGCGAGCAATTGATCACCTTCCGCCAGCTCGCCGAGGCGACGGCGCCGTTCGTGCGCGGGCGGCACTTTACTGACGTTCCACGCTACATCGAGGCGAACCACGCCTTCCACATGTTCACGATCGAAGCTTCCGGGAACGCACAGTTGATCGCGCTCTACCGGCAACTGGCCGTGCAGGACTACATCGCTCGCGCGCTGACCGACCAGATCGAGATCGTCGGCGATATCGTCCAGCAGCACCGGGACATTGTCGCCGCCTTCGAACTGGGCGACCTGAACGCGGCGCGCGACGTGATTGCGCTGCATGCGCTCCATTCCAGGGCCACGATGAGCCGGGCGCTGGAGCGCATGGCGATGGGCAAGAAGGCACCCGTGGCCGCGGCGGCCCCCGCTCTCCCGTCTGCCGTGCCGCAGAGCACGCCGCAAGTCTGCCCATTCACGGGCAGCACGCTTCCGTCCTATTCACACGAACTGGACTGGCCCGAGGGGTTGGAGCCATTCAAGGTGGTCGATGACGGCTCGCAAGGCGATCCTTACGAGCACTACCGCTGGATGCGGGAGCGTGCGCCAGTGCTGCGTTGCCAGTCGTCGACTTCGGACGTGTGGTTCCTGTCGCGCTATGACGATGTCTACCAGGCGATCCGCAACCCGAAGCTGTTTTCTTCCGAGGTCGTCAGCCCGCCGCCGCTGACGTTCCTGACGCTGTTCGATGCACCCGACCATTCGCGGTTACGCAAGGTCGTCCAGCCGTCATTCCTGCCCTTGGCGCTCGATCCCTTTATCGATCAGATCGCGCAAAGGGCGGAGGACCTCCTCGACGCGATGATTGCCAAAGGCGGCGGTGATGTCGTCAACGATTTCGCGATCCCGCTCAGCATCTCGACCATCTCCACGATGATCGACGTGCCGAACGAGGATGAGGAAAAGATGAAGTTCTGGTCGGACGAGACCTTTAGCTATTTCGGGCGCCTCGCCCGCAATGCGCCCGGGACCGGCACCGACGAGCAGAGCGCGCAAGCTTTCTTCGCCTACCTGAAGCAAGCGCTGGAGCGGCTCGCTCTCACCGACAGCCAGTCGATCGGCGGACATATCGCGCGCATGTGGAAGGACGGGCTGCTTTCGGAAAAGGAAGCGAAGGAGCTGTGCGCGTTCGTCTTCATCGCCGGGCACGACACGACGACTATCCTTGTCGCCAACGCTTTTCGCATGTTTGCCGAGCAGCCGGATCTGCTGGGACGTATCCGCGAAAACCCCGCCGACGCTGACCGGTTCGTCGAGGAGGTGGCGCGCTATCGCGGTACCGTCCAGCGCGTGAGCCGAATCACCACCGAGGCGACCACTATCGCGGGCGTCGATCTGCCCAAGGGCGCGGTGGTGCGATTGCTGCTGTCGGCTGCGAACCGCGACAGCCGCAAGTTCGCCGAAGGCGAGACGTTCGACATCGACCGCGATTCCTGCGGCCATCTGGGTTTCGGCAACGGCATGCACAAATGCCTTGGCGCGCCGCTCGCCAAGCTGGAGACGCTGATCGCGACGAAGGCTCTGGCCCGCAAGATTGGCGCTATTGCGCTCGATCCGGCAAGGCCGATCCAGTATGTGCGGGGCAACAATCTGACCAACTCCGGGCCGGAGCACCTGTTCGTGAGGCTAGATGGGTTGTCGGCCTGAAGCGGATCAGGGGGCGAGGGCGAGTCAGCCCGCTCTCGCCTTTTCTGGCGGCAAGGATCGATCGTGGGCCGCGGAGCGATATTCGGTTGGCCGGAGTCCCGTCTGTTTGCGGAAGAAACGACCGAAATAGGCCTCGTCCTGAAAGCCCAGTTCACTGGCGATCTGCTTCACGCTGAGCGTCGAATAGCCGAGCAGCCGCTTGGCTTCGTGGATCGAGCGTGCATCGATCGCCTCGATTGCCGAGACCCCGAACGTAGCGCGGCAGATGCGGGAGAGCTGGCCGGTGGTCACGCCCATCGCGTCGGCATAGCTGGCGACCGGCCGCCGCTCACGGCAATGTCGGTCGAGCAGGGCGCGGAACCGCTCGATCCGGGCGGCCATTGTCCGCTGCTCGGAACTGGCTGAAAGCCGCGCGCTCTCGCTGAGGCGCCCGATCTTGACGAACAGGGCGATCGTCAGTGCTGCGCCCGCGGTGAACTGCCAGCGCTCGTGGCTCTCCGCCTCGTGCCCGATCGACTGAAACAGGGTGTCCAGAGGTGTGCCGCGCTCGACGTCGGGATCGATCGACAGCACGGTCGGCGTGCGGATGAATTCCAGCAGCTCGGGCGCGGCCGTCATCGCCAGCGATTCCAGCGCGGACTGCGCTGCCGTGATGACGTGACCGTCGATGTCGCTGCGGAAGTGAAAGCCGTGGACCGAGCGCGCTGGCACGACGATCAGGCATGGCGCAACGACCGCCCAGGTCTTGCCGTCGATGAAGGTCTCGCCGCCCCCGGCGGTGACGTAGAGCACCTGGATCAGCGCATCGTGGACGTGCGGTTCGATGTCGAAGTCGAAACGGCCGGCACGCAGGGGAATGCGTTCGTAATGGACCATGTCGACCCAGGGTTGGTCCGCTTCCGCGCCATAGAGCGCGAAATGCAGCACGGTCCGGCGGCGCTGCTGGTCAGAGGCCATGATGCACGTTATGTCCTGCTCTATGTGATCTCTGTCCATTGTTCCATATGCGCTCGAGGCGTTCAATGGCGATACGAATTTCAGAGAAGCGTAATCGCATACAAATTTCAGGAAGGTAATTACATGAGACAGGTACTTGAAAATCGCGCAGCTGCGTTGACCCCGTACGCGCTGAACCTGCACGGAAAGGTCTGCGTGGTCACGGGTGCGGGCAGCGGCATTGGTGCCGGCATCGCACGCGCCTTCGCCGAAGTCGGAGCACATGTGGCGCTTGTGGATCGGAATCTTGCCGGCGCTGAAGCGCTCGCCGCCGAACTTCGGAAGGCCGGTGCGGTGGCGCAGGCGATCGGCTGCGACGTGTCGGACGAAGCCTCGGTTGCCGCAGCTGCTGACAAGGTTCGCGCAGAGCTAGGGCCAGCCGGCGCGCTCGTCAACAATGCAGGTCTTCTGCGCGCCGGAACTCTCGAGACGGTCTCGATCGAGGACTGGAACCAGGCCATCGCCGTTAACCTGACCGGCTATCTCCTGTGTGCCCGAGCTTTCGGGCGCGACATGCTGGCGGCGGGCAAGGGCAGTATCGTCCACGTTGCCTCGATTGCGGGGCTCAATCCGCAGACCAATAGCGGTTCCTATAGCCCGAGCAAGGCGGGCGTGTTGCTGCTTTCGCGGCAGTTGGCGGCGGAGTGGGGCCCACGCGGGGTGCGCAGCAACTGCGTGCTGCCCGGCATGATCCGCACCGCGCTGTCCGCGAAGTTCTATGAGGAGCCCGGCTTCGAGGCTCGCCGCGCCGCAGCCACCGCGAGCCGCCGCATCGGCGAGCCAGAGGATCTCGCCGGCCCGGCCATGTTCCTCGCCTCTGACCTGGCTGCCTACGTCAATGGCGCGGGAGGTGCTCGTCGACGGCGGGCTCGATTGCATGCTGATGGACATGGTCCCGCGCCCCGGTTTCAACGCGACCCCGGCCGCGTGAGCTGGATCACACCATAACGATAAGGAGATTGGATATGACCAAGGAGATCACTTGCGATCTGGTCGTGGTCGGATCGGGTGCCGCGGGCCTCGCCACTGCGATCACTGCACGCAAGCGCGGCCTCGATGTGATCGTGCTCGAAAAGGAGCCCGTGTTCGGTGGTACGACCGCGCTGTCGGGCGGGGTCTTATGGATTCCGCTGAGCAAATACGGCCGACAGCAGAACCCGGCTGACACCGTCGAGCGCGTGCGCGAATACATGATGAGCGAGACGGGCAACAACTTCGATGCCGCCGCGGTCCAGTGCTTTATCGAGAACGGGCCGGCTATGGTCGAGTTCTTCGAACGCGAGACCGAGATGAAGTTCGTGCCCACGCTCTATCCGGACTATCACCCGGATGCGCCCGGCGGCGTCGACATCGGCCGCTCGATCCTTGCCGCGTCCTATGACATTCGCGGGCTGGGCAAGGACATGCGCCGCCTCAAGCCGCCGCTCGAGACGATCACGTTCATGGGAATGATGTTCAATTCCTCGAATGCGGACCTCAAGCACTTCTTTCGCGCGACCAGGTCCCTTGTTTCGTTCCTCTATGTGGCCCGCCGTCTGGCAACGCACGTCAAGGAGTTGGCGCTCTACCGGCGGGGGATCAACGTCACGAGCGGCAACGCGCTCGCCGCGAGGCTCGCGAAGTCGGCACTGGCGATCGACATTCCGATCCTCACGTCGACGCGTGTGAAGGAACTGCTGAGCGAGGACGGCAAGGTGATCGGTGTGCGCGCGACCGTAGCGGACGGCGACCTTCGGATCACCGCACGGCACGGTGTCGTGCTGGCTTGTGGTGGCTTCCCGCACGATCTCAAGCGTATCGCGCAGGTCTATCCGCATGTGAAGCGTGGGGGTGAGCATCTGTCGCCCACGCCCGTCGGCAATACCGGCGACGGGCTGACCATGGCGGAGAAGGTGGGTGGTGCCGTGAAGCTCGGCTTCGCCGATGCGGCGGCCTGGATGCCTGTCTCAAAGGTGCCCTTCGGCAAGGGCCGCACTGGCGTATTCCCGCATCTGCTCGACCGCTATAAGCCCGGCGTGATTGGCGTGTTGCGGAGCGGTCGGCGCTTCACCAATGAATCGAACTCCTATCACGATGTCGGCGCGGCGTTGATGCGCGCCTGCGAGGGTGAGCGGGAGACGGCGATGTGGCTGATCTGCGACAAGGTGGCGCTGGGCAAGTATGGACTGGGATATGCCAAGCCCGCGCCGATGCCAGTGGGGCCGTTGCTGCGCAAAGGCTACCTGATCAAGGGCGAGACGATCGGCGAGTTGGCGCGCAATTGCGGGATCGTTCCCGATGCGCTTGAGATGACGGTCCATGCCTACAATCTCGATGCGGAGCGCGGAGAAGACCCGTCGTTCCATCGCGGTCGCACATCGTTCAACCGTTATCTCGCCGATCCGGACAACAAGCCCAATCCTTGCGTTGCGCCTATTGCGACCGGCCCCTTCTATGCGGTGAAGGTCGTGATGGGCGATCTGGGCACGTTCGACGGCCTCGGGACTAGCGTCACCGGCGAGGTGCTGCGGGCCGACGGCAGCGAGATCGAGGGCCTTTACGCGGTCGGCAATGACCGGCGCAGCGTGATGGGCGGCAACTATCCGGGCGCCGGTATCACCCATGGGCCGAACATGACGTTCGGCTATGTCACCGGTAACGCGATCGCCACCAAAGCCATGACCTCCAAAGAGAAGGTGTACGCATGAGCACCCGCCCCATGTATCTGGCAAAGCCCCTGTTGGATTTCCGGGTCTACACGATCGCGCTGCGCAAGATGCCCGAGTTTCTCGACGTGTTTGACAGGCTCGCCATGCCAATCCTGCTCGAGACGCTTGGACATCCGCTCGGTTTTTGGACCAGTCTGGTCGGGCCGCAGAACCAGTTCACCCACCTGTGGGGGTATGACGATCTGGCAGACTACGAACGACGGTGCCTTGCACGCGATACGCATCCGGATTTCCCCGCCTATCTCAAGGCATCGGGCCATCTGATCACGGCACAAGAGACACGGCTCATTCGTGCCGCCGCGTTGGATAGCGTCGCAGGGTAAGCCGGTGCTGCGGCCGAAGCGGGCTCCATCGAGGAGCCCTGCGTGCTTCATGAATGGAGGAGCTGGCTCAGGTCTGGTTGTCCCACAGATCGTCAATCGCGCGGATTGCCAGCAAGTATCCGTTTGCGCCAGCCCCGCAAATTACCGCGGTAGCCGCCACCGAAATCGTCGAGTGACGATATTCCTCCGAGCGTCGGTGGATGTTGGTGATATGCAATTCCACTACTGGTCGGCGGATGAGCTTGACTGCGTCGAGCACCGGAATCCGACCAAATGAAAAGCCGGCTGGATTGATGATCAGCGCGGCGTCCTGCAAGAACGCTTCCTGGATCCAGTCGATCAACTCGCTTTCGCTGTTCGTTTGTCGGAATACGCAGTCGAACTCGAGGGCGGCGGCCAGCGCGAGGCAGTTCTGTTCGATCTCCTTCAGCGTAGTGCTGCCATAAAGATGAGGCTCCCGCGCGCCCAGCATGTTCAGGTTGGAGCCATTGAGGATGTAGAGTTTGCGAGTCATGGTGTCAGTGTGTAGAAGAGCGTTCCAGGGCCGTGTCTTTGGTTTCCCGGGATATTGCGATCATCAGGAAGGAGATCAGGTTCAGCGAGCCACAGACCGCTACGATGGCCCAAGGGGAACCGTTAAAGGCATTGAGCAGCGCCACGGCGACGATTGGCATCGGGCCGCCGGTGAGCAGGTTGGCTCCCGAGTACGACAGTGCGGACCCCGTGTAGCGCGCCTCGGTCGGAAATGACTCGGCGAACCACACCGGCTGGATGCCGCTCTGGAACTGTGTGAAGCCGAGAAAGGCGCCCATCACGGCTATCGTCATGGCGATCGAGTTCTGGTTGAGAATCGGAAAGTAGATCAGGCAGCAGATCAGCGTGCAGAACGAGCCGATCATCAGCGCACGTTTGCGTCCGATCCGATCGCTCAGATAACCGCCCGCCAGCGCTCCCGCGATGGCACAGACATTCGCAACCATCAGCAGCATGAAACCGGTCTGTTTTGGTACGCCGAGGTGTTTCGTCAGATAGCTGAGCGAGAAAACCACGATCAGATAAAACAGTGCGGCCGGGCCACAGAAGAACAGCGTCAGGCGAAGCGCGGTGCGCCAGTGATATTTGAAAACGGTGCCTAGCGGATTGGCAGCGCGTGTGGGAGCGGCAGTCCTCTTGAGCGCCTCGAAGGCGGGTGTCTCGCTAACCTTCCTGCGGATGTAGATGCCCAGCAGCACCAGCACAAAGCTTGCGAGGAACGGGACTCGCCATCCCCAGGAGTCGAAGTCGTCCGATGAAAGCAACGCGGCCAGGGTAAAGAGCGAGAAGTTGGCGAGAATCTGACTGAGTGGCGAGCAGATGCCAAGCAGGCCCGAATACAAACCGCGTCGGTTAGCAGACGCATGCTCGACCGCCATCAGTTGCGCGCCCGTCGACTCGCCGCCAAGCGCGAATCCCTGGATGATGCGCAGTGTCACCAGCAACGTCGGCGCGAGGATGCCAACCTGGTGGTAAGTGGGCAACAGCCCCATCAGGAACGATGAAGCCCCCATTACCGACACGGTGATAAGCATCAGTTTGCGGCGTCCCCAACGGTCCCCGAGCATCCCGCAGATCACCGCGCCTAGCGGGCGTGCGGCAAGCCCTGCCCAGAAACTAGCCAGCGAGGCGAGCAGCGAGGCGGTCGGGTCCAGCGATGGGAAAAACAGCTTTGGAAGGATCGTGGCCGCGACCACACCATACAGCGCGAAGTCGAACCATTCGAGCGCCGTTCCGACGGTTGCGCCTGCCACCGCCCGACGCGCCATCAAGTGAGCCTGCACGGACTGTTGTTCCGCGGCAAGGTCTGAATCAGAAAAAAATGACATGTTGTCTCCTGAATTCTTCATATGTCGAACCGTTCGTTTCTGGCGACGAACAAGTGCTATTGTTTGCGCTCAGAAAGCGAGGCGTTCCGCACCGGAACTGCATTGCACATAATGAAAGTCACGCGAAATGTCGCTCAAAAACGGCCTGAGAATTCTTGATTTCCTGGCGACGCAAGCCGAAGGCGCGGGCCTTCTGGCGATTGCCGACGCTTTGTCCCTGCCCCGCAGCACGTGCCACCGCGTGCTCGCCGAGCTCATCGAAGGCGGCTATGTCAGGCAACTGGTCGATCACAGCCGCTACATTCTGACAATGCGTATGACGTCGAACGGGCTGGAATTCCTGAGCCTGACGGGCATCGCGGATATCGCCCAGCCGATCATCGAACGCGTCGCTGCGCAGACAGGTGAACTGGCGCGGCTGTCGTTGGTGGACGGCGAAGCAATCATCTGGGTGGGGAAGGCGGACGGACAGCGCATCGGCTTTCGCTACGATCCTGACATGGGCCAGGCAGCACGACTTTCATGCACGTCGACCGGACACGCATGGCTGATGACAATGACTGACGAACAGGCGGCGGCACTGGTTTTGAAGCAGGGTTTTGGACAGCCCAATGAGTTTGGACCCAATGCGCCGACGACGCTCAAGGCGCTGCTGGGCTTCCTGCACGCTGCGCGCCTGCGTGGCTACGCGATGATCGACGAGGTGTTTGCCCCGCGCATGTCAGCGGTGGCGGTGCCCGTGGTGAGCGGCTCGCGTTGCGTCGGCGTCATCAGTTTGGCCGGTCCGCGGGTGCGGCTGACGACCGAGAAGATTCACGAGTATTCGATGCTGCTGCGCGAGGCGGCGAATGAACTGGCCCAGCTGAGCAATATGGCGGGATTCCCGAGTCGGCCGCCGCTCGGCAAGGGATGACGAGACCCGTGTAAAGCCATCCGACCGGCGAACTTCGTCCGCTTCGCGCCGAACTGCGGTCTCCGATACGTTGGCGCAGATGACCGAACGTCTTCCTGTCGGATGCGCAACTAACGGTCGGGCGCCATGCTGCCATCACACTCGGGCTTCGCCCCAAAACCCGCTTACAAAGGCGGCCGCGACGACTTGCCGTCGCTGCGTTATGTCTGGTTGGCACCGGGATAGCACGCTTCCATCGAAGCGACTTCACTTTCGTAGAGCAAACACGTCGCTCATCTGCCGTGCCCGCTTTACTTCGTCACTGTGCAGATAGATCGACGTCGTCGATACAGACGCGTGCCGCAGATTGTCCCGCACGGTGGTCAGTTCCGCACCGCGCCCCAGCGCATGCGGGCGAGGGCGTCCCGCGCAAGCGGCGGCAGCGCGACGCGCGCGAGCTTCTTACCCTTGCCTGTCACGCGCAACCAGTGGTCCCCGCGCGCGCATTGGTCTCGTCGTGTCCGAGCGTCGCACCGACGAGTTCGCTCGCACGCAGCCCCGTCGCGTAGCCGAAGTCGAGCAGGAAGCGCAGCCGTTGCGCGGCCGGGGCTGACCAGCCATACGACCACTCGAGTCGCCGATCATGTGAAGAAGGTTACGATGGAGCTGGGCGGACATGCACCCGTGATCGTCCATGCCGACGCGGACCCCGTTGAAAGCGCGAAAAAGCTGGCAACGACCAAGTTTCGCAATTGTGGTCAGGTCTGTATCTCGCCGTCGCGTTTCTATGTGCACCGCTCGCTCCTGACGCCGTTCGCGGAGACGTTTGCGGCCGTTGCGAGGGAACTCCGGATAGGGGATGGGCGTGACCCTGAAACCACCCTCGGTCCGATGATTCGCGCCCGCGCGGTGGAGAGCGCACTGTCGCTGATCGAGGATGCCCGCGTCCGTGGTGCGCGAGTATTGGCTGGTGGCCGACGGCCGCCCCATCTCGAACGAGGGCATTTCATCGAACCGACCGTGCTGGTTGACGTTCCCGACGACGCGAGAATCACGTGCGAGGAACCGTTTGCACCCGTTGCGCCGATTGCGGCTTTCGATGACGTCGCGGAGGTAATTACGCGCGCCAATGCAACCGAATTTAGTCTGGCAGCCTACGTCTTCACGCACGATTCGGCACTGGCCGCGATGACCGCAGAAGCGCTCGAGGCGGGCAGGGTCGGCATCAATGAAACGCTGTTGGCGACGGCCGAGGCTCCCTTCGGCGGCGTCAAGGAATCGGGCTTTGGCTGCGAGGGCGGCAGCCTCGGCGTACTGGATTACCTGACGCCCAAATACATTCGTCATCGCCTGATCGTAAGGAATGGGACATGAATCAAAAACCGCGTGGTCTGGACAATGGCCTGACGAACTACGGTGATCACGACTTCGCGCGCTATCTGCGCCGGTCGTTTGCCAAATCGATGGGCTACACCGGCGAATCGCTCGACAAGCCGATCGTCGGGATCTGCACCTCGGAGAGCGGTTTCAATAACTGCCATCGCCACTTTCCCGAAATGATCAAGGCGGTCGAACGCGGCGTGCTCGCGGCTGGCGCATTGCCGGTGGTGTTTCCGGTGATTTCGCTTGGCGAGGTCTTCCTTTCGCCGACTTCGCTGGTCTATCGCAATCTGATGGCGATGGCCGTCGAGGAAATGATTCGTGCCCAGCCGATGGATGCGGTGGTGATGCTCGGCGGATGCGACAAAACCGTGCCGGCGATGTTGATGGGCGCGATCTCCGCGGAGCGGCCCGCCGCCATGGTGGTGGCCGGTCCGATGATGACCGGGCGACATCGCGGCGAGCGGCTTGGCGCGTGCACG
Organism: Paraburkholderia sp. UCT70; assembly: GCF_050434085.1. Classification (NCBI taxonomy): domain Bacteria; kingdom Pseudomonadati; phylum Pseudomonadota; class Betaproteobacteria; order Burkholderiales; family Burkholderiaceae; genus Paraburkholderia; species Paraburkholderia sp. UCT70. The sequence goes on from NZ_JBNPVZ010000003.1 coordinate 437,791, forward strand.
GACTGCCGGCGCTTCTGGTCGAATTTCCGCGCGGGGAAAGTCTCGGCGCAGGAGATCAGGCAAGTGGAGGGGCGTCTGGCCGTCACGACGGGAACGTGTGCGGTCATGGGCACGGCGTCGACCATGGCGCTGATCGCGGAAACGCTGGGCATGATGCTGCCCGGTTCGGCGGCGATTCCGGCCGTGCACGCGGATCGTCTGCGCAATTGCGAAGAAACCGGAGCGCTGGTTGCGCGAATGGCCCTCAATGGCGGACCGAAACCGGCCGAGATCGTGACGCCCGCGTCGGTGCGCAATGCCTTGCGCGTGCTGCTCGCGGTCTCCGGTTCGACCAACGCCGTGATTCATCTGGCGGCGATTGCTGGTCGTATCGGACTGAAGTTCGATTACGACGAGTTCAACCGGCTGTCTGATGAAACGCCCGTACTCGTGGATCTCAAGCCGGTAGGCAACGGCTACATGGAGGATTTCCATGCAGCCGGCGGGCTGGAGGGCGTTCTGCGCGGACTGATGCCCCAACTCGATCTGACTTGTCGCGATATCGCCGGGCAGAGTCTCGAGGAGCGTTTGAACAGGCCGCTTGCCGATCCGATCGATACGGCCGTGATCCGCTCGACGGAGAAACCGGTCAGTCCCGAGGGCGGGCTGATTGTTCTAAACGGTAGTCTGGCGCCCGGCGGTGCGGTCCTGAAGCGCGCCGCCGCTACTCCCGAACTGCTCGAACATGAAGGGCGTGCCGTGGTATTTACCTCGCTCGAAGATCTGGCCGCGCGCATCGACGACCCCGGTCTGGACGTTCGCGCGGACGACATTCTCGTATTGCAGAACGCGGGGCCGCGCAGTGCTTCAGGCATGCCCGAGGCCGGCTATCTGCCGATTCCGCAGAAACTTGCGCGAGCAGGGGTGAAGGACATGGTGAGGATTTCAGATGCGCGCATGTCGGGCACGGCGTACGGGACCATCGTGCTTCACGTGACGCCAGAAGCGGCGCTCGGTGGCTCGCTGGCGCTGGTGCGCAACGGTGATCGGATCCGGCTCTCGGCGCGGGACAAGCGGATCGATCTACTGGTCGACGAGGTCGAGCTGGCGCGTCGTGCCGCTGAGATTCGTCCGGCGGAAGGGAGATATGCGCGCGGTTACCAGCGTCTTTATCACGATCACGTGCTCTCTGCCGCCGCCGGGTGCGACTTTGATTTCCTCACCGCATTTCCTTCCGAAGACCTTAAGTAGCGGGTGCTTTTTCTACTCCCTGACCAAAGCGCCCGCGCGACTCGATCTGTTCGGCGCCTGATCAAGCGCAAACGACGAAGAGTTCATCCCTCACCAGAGGTGTCGTCGAAGATTGCGGATTGCCTGGGCCACAGTGTTTCGAGGCGACCCAGCAGATCACCGGGGAAAAGAAGCGAAATGTAAGGGGTATCGGGTCCCGCTGGGTTGCGGACTACGAGCCGGTTCAACCGACCATCCGCCGCAGCCTGTTCGATGGCGGCGCCATCGTCGAGTGTCGACCCTCTCCGGCCGTTGGAGCCGTGTAACGTGAACGGCAGCCTCCAAGGTCCATGAGTCATTCATGCGCTCGTGAGGCCCATTCTCCCCACGGAGCCGGGAACCCTCACTGCGAAGGCGACCGAGCATCTGGATCTTGAAACCCATCTCGACGATGGCGAAAGTTTCTGCGTAGCAGTACAAGCGCGCCTTCGTCGTTGAAGTTACGAGCATCCCAGATCCACGTCGGTATCAGCGGCGAACTCAACGGCGATTTCGCGGCCGCCTATCAGTCCCATCGTCGAAGCCACGCAGCTCCCCGCGGTCGACATCTACTTCACATCTCGGCTGGTGGAACACGCCAGCGGCGGCGCTGCTGATGGTTCCGTCGCTGCACGTTTCGGCGAGTTTCCGCAATTCACTCTGCCTAACGTTGGACAAGACGCCGCCGTGCCGAGACAAGTACGTGACGCTGCGAACGCGAGATCTGCTCCGTACCGTCGCGGAGCCAACTTTCGGAGCGTTTTCGGCATTCGTTCGGCATACGATCGTGTGGCACCGCGCCCCGCGACCTACGCTGGTCTAGCCAACGAGCGTCGCGCGCCGCTCAAGATCTTCGCTACTGTCCGAGGAAATAACTATGCGATCGCCGATTAGACGGACACGCGCGTTGCTCGAAGGATTCGGCCTCGAAAACGCCAGCCAGTCGGCGCCCGGGTGCTACATCGTCGAGCGCGCGTTCGCATCGTGAGCGTACTGCCGCTCGTGCAATTTTTTTTAGGAACGAAGATGAAGATCATAAAGGGTTTTGCAGCCGCCACGCTGATCGGCGTCGCGGCTATGTCGGGTACGACGCAGGCGCAGGAAAGGGTGCCAGACGGTTACTGGACGACACCAACGATCGAGAACTACGGTCGGGTGCACTTCCTGCCCAATGCCGCGTTCAAACCTCAGCCAGACCACACATACAAGATCGTGTTCTCGCTCACTCAGGCCGCGAAAACGCCGGACGCGGTCGATCCGGGGCTCGACCGCGTTGCGCGCACCGTCAATCTGTATGCGGCAGCCGGCGTGCCAGTGTCACATCTGAAGTTCGTCGCGGTGGCCTCCGGCGCAGCGACCCCGCTCGTGCTCGACGATGCGCACTATCGCGCCGCGTACGGGGTTGCCAACCCGAACCTGCCGCTGATCGCCGAGCTGAAAAAGGCCGGTGTGACGGTCGCCGTGTGCGGGCAAGCAGTGGCCGAGCATCATTTCGACTACGGCTGGGTCGCGCCCGACGTCACGTTGGCGCTGTCCGCTCTGACGACCGTGACGACGCTCGAAACGCAAGGCTACGTGCTTATGCCGCTTTGACCTTCGCCATCGGGAGAATCATCCATGTTTTCATTCAACAAGAGGCTGCTTTCATTCATGATCGGCTCGGCGGCTGTGCTGGACGCACGCCGTCGACGGATGAGCGTCATAAACTCGATAATACCCCGCCACTATGGGTGGTATGGTTCAGGTCCGGCGAGTACATCGTCGTTGAGGCCGACACAGCGGCCGACGCGCGCGACAGTGATGAGGTGCGTAAGCGTCAGGAATACGACGCGAATCGGTTCGCGGTTACCAGGGTACGGGGATCGATACGGGCGTCGGCAGTCGCGGCCAAATATGGAGGTCGCACAGATCCAGTGGTTCACTGCGGCATTTCGCGCCTCGAAAGGTGCCTGTTAAGACAGAGTCCCACCTGACGAGCGCTGCCATATCGGACGAGTACCGGTCTACGCTCGAGGAAGCTTACGCCTTGGCGATCGCTTTCCACCATTCGCGGGCGAGTCGTCGCCCACTGGCGATTGCCATCATCGATGAATAATGGGCGGCACTCAATGAGCCGACGCCTGACGACGCGATGTCTCGCCCCGAGGTCATTCGACAACTGGCCGAATGCGCAGACGAGAATCTCACGGAACGGCAGTTCTACTGTCCTTTGCCAAGGGGTGTATGGCTGCTATCGGTTCGGCATGCGCGAATGCCGACGGAACTGCCGCAGTCATGCTGCAAACAGTGCCGCCGCGATGCCGGCGGCGGGCCGGTTATTGCCGCAATCAAACGACGTGGGCGGCCAATGAGCGCAAAACCTCATGCTGTACGTCAGCCTCCCGATCGCCGCCCATCACCACTGTTGACCAGGTGGCGGCCGCGTTTCACGGCGCGCTCGGTTCGGATTGGTCGTTCCTCTCAGTTCCCGGCGGGGATCGAGATCAATCTCGTGTGCCAACCGTCGCACGGCGACCTAATATTGATGGGCACATAGCAGCCAGTGGGGCGTCGGGTCGCGCGACGATGACGAATGAATGCCGAAATTCCCGCGAACGTGGCAACGATGTTGGCCACCGACAGGGCGGTGGTGCCGGGCGTGTTGCGCTACCCGGGATTCGAGGTCGACATCGACCGGGGCGAATTGCGTGTCGACGGGCGGGCGGTGCCGCTCCGCCCCAAGACGTTTGCACTATTGACATACCTGGCGAAACATCCTGGTCGTCTCCTAGCCAGAGACGAGATTATCCAGTCCGTGTGGCGTGACGTCATTGTGACCGATGACTCATTGGTACAGTGCGTCAGTGAACTGCGCGCGGCGCTGGGCGATCAACGCCAGAAGGTGATTCGGACGGTGCCCCGTCGCGGTTACATGCTCGAGCTTGCACCCGTGGAACCCACGGCACCTGATGAAACGGGCGTAAGTGAATCGTACCCGGTTGCACCGCCGGCCGTCACGCCCTCTCCGTCTTCGGCACCGGTCGGCATCAACCGACGACGGTTCGTATTGGTGCTAGCAAGCAGCTTGACAGCGTTCGCAGGTGGCGGTGTCTGGGCATGGTGGCGGACGCGGGAAGCGACAGTGGGACATCGCGCCAATGACATCGCGGCGACCCGTCGAACAATTGCCGTGCTGCCGTTTACAAATTTGAGCGGCGATGCATCTCAAGCTTACTTTGCCGACGGCATCACGGCCGACGTAATCGCCGATGTGTCGCGTTTGCCAGATACGCTAGTCATCGCTCAGAACTCGACACAGATGTATCGCGACACAGCGTCAGATGCGCACCGCGCAGCCCAGGAACTTCAGGTCCCCTTCGTCGTGACTGGAAGTGTATGGCGCTCGGGGGGCGAAGTCCGTATTGCTGTTCGCTTGGTGTCTGCAGAATCCGGTGCCGTGCTGTGGGCCGACACGCTCGTGTACCCGAATGAGACGCAATGGAACTGGCGACGCGATGTGGGACCGCGCGTCGCGTATGCCCTCGACATTCGGACCAAGGACGTCATCGGCGGCTGGGGGACAGCTGGCCCGGAGCCACGGGAGGCGATCGAACATACCATGCGAGGCTTCGCGACGCTGCGGCGGGCTTCGGCGCGGTCGGAGTTTGAGACTGCCTTGCGCGAGTTTCGTGAAGCACTGACAACAGCTCCGAAGTCGGCTTCGGCGTGGGCCGGACTGAGCCTCGCCTTGTCGGACGTAATCTTCTACGGGCATGTCCCTTACCCGCAGGATCAGCTTCGCGAAGCTAAAGATGCGGCTGACAGAGCGCTGGCTCTCGACGGGGACAATCCGTACGCGCATGTGGCGCAAGGCAAAGTGCTATACCTACTCGGCCAATTGGACGCCGCTCAAGACGCGTTCGAGACCTGCCTGGCCCTGAATCCGAGTTTTGTGTTCGCTCATGTGCGGATTGGATTAATCAGAATCGAACTCGGGCACGCTGAAGAAGCGCAGCAACATGTCGATATGGCCCTTCGCCTGGGTCCGAAGGATCAATTCCGGGCGGCGTCGGCACATCTGATCGCAGGAATCGCCCAATTCCACCTTGGAAACGACGATCAGGCCTACGCGGAATTGGAGAAGATGGTTACGGCAAACCCTCGGGTAGGGTTCGCGTACCTGTGGATGGCCGCCATCGACGCGCTCCACGGACGCGATGAAAAAGCGCATGAGAATCTGGAACGATACAAACAACTCATCGAAATTCACACGATTAGCGGTTTGAAGACCATCGAGCATTCAAAAAACGCGGTATTCCTCGCGCAGCGCGAGCGCTTCTATGATGGACTTCGCAAAGCGGGTATGCCGGAATGACGAAGGAGGCTTCCCATCTTGCTCGCCGCGCACTTGAGGCTCCAGATCACGGTTAAGTAAGTCAGTATGACTCCCGTTCGGCAAGGCTGGCCGCCGAGGGGAATTAAGCGCGGGTTAGCATTGCTGCCAGAGCCGCATTGAGTGGGGACGGAGCCACCGCTCAACGGTCTGTTCCGACACGGAGGCCAGCGTGGAAAACGATAGCACGTTGTACGTAGGACTGGATGTCCATAAGGATTCGATCACGGTTGCGTACGCGATCGGCATGAGCGAAGTTGAACTGTTTGGCAAGGTCGGCGCCATGCATATTGATATCGACCGGTTGTGCAAGAAGTTGCAAACAAAGGCGCGGCACATCTGCTTTGTCTATGAAGCGGGGCCCTGCGGATATGGGTTGTACAGGAGGCTGATCGATAAAGGCTTCGACTGCATGGTCTGCGCACCGTCACTCATTCCACGGAAACCGGGAGATCGCGTCAAAACAGACCGTCGCGACGCGATCAAGCTAGTGCGTTCGCTACGCGCCGGCGACCTCTCGGCCGTACATGTGCCATCGGTTGAAGACGAAGCGTTCCGAGACCTGGCACGCGCCTGGTCAGCTGCCAGGGAAGATCTGAAGGCCGCACGCTGCAGGCTCAAATCGTTTCTGCTTGCCCACGGCGTTCGTTACCTTGGTCACCCCAACTGGGGGCCCACCCACCGACGCTGGATAAGTACGTTCTCGTTCGACAGCGCATGGCAACAACTGGCGTTCAATGAACACCGGCGCACGATCGAAGACCGGCTCGCGCAATGTGAAAGGCTGGAACTGGCATTGCGTGAATCTGTCACCAGCTGGCGGTTTTACCCGGTCGTACTCGCGTTGCAGGCTATGCGCGGGATTAACTTCACGTCGGCGATCGGCCTGGTCTCCGAGCTGGGTGACCTGTCGCGCTTCGAGCATCCGCGACAGCTGATGGCGTGGCTCGGCGTGACGCCTTCTGAGCACTCCTCAGGCGGAAAGCGACGCCAAGGAAGCATTACCAAAACAGGCAACAGTTATGCGCGCAAGCTATTGGTCGAATCCGCCTGGAGTTACCGCCATCCTGCCCGCGTGAGCATTGACATCCAGCGCCGGCATGAAGGGCTACCCAAGCCGATAATCGACCGTGCCTGGGACGCGCAACTAAGACTGTGCAGGCGATATCGCAAGCTCGTCGCCAGAGGGAAGACCGCGCACGTGGCCATCATCGCAATTGCACGCGAGCTGGCGGGCTTCATCTGGGACGTCGGCCGATTGGGAATGACGCTGGCTTTACCGCCAAGCGCGCAATCCGCATGAACAAAGGGCTGTACGTAAAAAGACCAACCAGTATCAAGAGTTTCCTGAAGGCGGCGCAGCCCGGTATTCGAGTAACCCGCGACCACGTTTGGCAACGGCATCAGTCGACTTGCGTAGTAAGGAAGCGGCAGGCTCATGAGACGGACCTCTGTAATGCGGCAACCAACCCGCGAATGTCTGAAGTTGACCCGCGAAAACGGACACCTATGCTTTTGATCAGGAGGTGTCGAAAATGGGCAGGCATCGTACCCCATACCCTGTGGAATTCCGGGCTCACATGGTCGAGCTGGTTAAGGCCGGAAGAACGCCTGAGGATCTGGCGCGCGAGTTCGAGCCGACCGAACAGACGATCAACAACTGGGTCGCGCAGGCCGATCGCGATGCGGGTGTGCGTCACGACGGGCTGACCACGGCCGAGCGGCAGGAACTCACACGGTTGCGTCGCGAGAACCGGCAACTGAAGATGGAAAGGGACATTCTCTCGCAGGCCGCGGCCTGGTTCGCGAGGGAGACGGGAGCCGTTCCGCCGAAGGGCGGTACGGATTCATGAGAGCGAACCGGGCCAGGTGGCCCATTGCCACGATGGCACGGCTGCTCAGGGTCTCCGCGAGCGGCTACTACGCATGGCTGGTGCGTGAGCCATCGAAACGCTCGTGTAGCGATGCGCAACTGCTCGAGCGCATCCGCACGCTGCATGCGAATTCACGCGGCACATATGGGGCGCCACGTATCCATGCGCAGCTCGCGTGGGAAGGCGTGCATGTGGGATGCAAGCGGGTCGCACGTCTGATGCACCTGGCCGGCCTGCATGGTGCGAGCCGGCGGCGCTGGCCACACACCACGCGGCAACGCGCGGGGGCTCGGCGCGCTCCGGATCTGGTGCGTCGGCACTTCTGCGCGGAGGCGACAAACATGCTGTGGGTGGCGGACGCCACCTACATCCCGACTGGCGAGGGGTTTCTGTATCTGGCCGTAGTCCTCGACGTGTTCAGTCGCCGAATTGTAGGCTGGGCGATGTCAAGCCATCTGTACACCGAACTGATGCTGCGCGCACTCGATATGGCGTTGCTGCAGCGACGCCACGAGGGCGTAATTCTACATTCGGACCAGGGATGCCAATACACCTCTATTGCATTCGGACGGCGCTGCCGCGAAGCCGGTGTGCAACCGTCGATGGGGACGGCCGGCGACGCGTACGACAACGCGATGTGCGAATCGTTCTTCGGCACGCTTGAAGCGGAGCTACTCTCGCGAGAACTCTTTGCGACTCGTGAACAGGCCCGGCAACGCATCTTCTGGTTCCTGGAGGGCTGGTACAACGTACGCCGCTTACACAGCGGCATTGGCTATCGTTCGCCGCTTGAATTCGAAAACCTCAACGTTAAAAGGCAAACCGTATCGCCTTGCGGGTTGTCCACCGGCGGGCAGCGTCATGGTCGTGAGAGGCGACCCGCCGCCCGCCCGTGGACAACCCGCGACTCAACACTCAACGGAGGTTAGATCGCATCAAATCGCAGGCTGCAAATCCGTCCGTCGAACCGGGTCAACCTCAGTCAGCGTGATCCACCGTCGAGTTTTACTGCTACGCCGCCTTCAGGAAATTTGCTTTGACCATGGAGTAAATGGTGAAAACCGATCCAGATTGACACTGGGAGTCATATCAGCGAGGGAACAGTCACAACGACGCGTGTGCCGTCGCGACCCTCAAAGAGCCGTACAGCGACATCATCTTCGCCTATGTCCGTGCGGACTGAACGCAATCCGACTTCGGCTCAAGCTCGTGCAGCTCCGAGTGCTCGAATGTTCTGCCTGGCATTGTTCATAGTCGCGAGCGGACCGGCCGCTTACTGAGCGGAGCCGACGTCTGAATGTCCCAGCAACGATGCACGCGATTGACGCCTCATGGCCGGGAGTCGCCTCAGCCGGATATTGAGGCGTGTGCCGCGCCTCACAGCGATCTAGCGCTTCTGTCTGAGCAAGTCAAATTGGCGCTGTTGTCTCAGCGAATTCAGTTCGCGCTGCTGCCTCAGCAAATCCAGGTCGCGCTGTTGTTTCAGTAATTGGAGTTGTTCGTTCTGGAGTTCGATCTGTTGCTTCTGCGCTTCCAATTGCGCTCTATAGGCCCCCATGCTTTGGTCAGCCACCGCTCCCTGCGGGTAATTCTGCGCATAGGTGATGGAACAGCCAGCCGCCAATGTCGCAGCAACGATAAGTGCTTTCATCATGCCCCTCGCACGGATGCTCCTTTGAAATATCTTAGGCCAGAAAGGCCGGGCATCGGCGGGACCGACGTGGCTATCGGCGTCGTGCCTGGATCGGTGATTGCGTATGTTGAGCGAGCGGCGTGCTTTTCGCCGTGGCAACGAGAGGCCGGGATCGACGGCGGATTCAACCGGTCGATGCAACACACTGAAAGCTGCGTGTGCAGTGGGAGTGTTGCATTCACCGGTTGAATCCGCCACCCACTCCGGTCATTGGTGCCGACGCTACATCAACGGCAGCTTGCTCCCTTGTCAGCGGACACTGGTGCGCACTGATGTGCTGTTTCCTGGAATCGAGTGCGTGGTGTGGCGTGAGACGATGCGACCGGGAGCCCTCAGACGTCTGGGCAACGGTGTGTGGCGAGCGATTTCTTTGCGAATTGGCCATGTGCGAATTGCTTTCGGCTCGGCGCGGACGACCTTTCCTATCGATGGACTTGCTGCGGGCGCAAGGAGGTTGCACGCGCGGAGCGCAAGTCGCAGTTGCAACAAATCGTTGAGGATCAAGCCCATGTCAAGCAAGAGCGGGCACGGACAGGGCGCGCAGCGACGCATCCAGGTACTGATTGGCGCAATCGTATTCATTCTAATTGTGACTTCCGGGTGGATCATTCACCAGACTCGGACGGTCGCACGCCAGACTTCCCTTGCGTTGGCGTCGGCCGCGACGACGGCGAACGACGCGGGAATTTATGACCGCGCAATGCGCTTCGCGATGCTGGGGATGGGCAACGGTTGGCTCTCCCCGGGATCGGTAGAAGCAGAGCTTGAGCTTATGCGTGGCGCGCAAGCATCAGTGCAGATTGCGTTGCTCGGCGGCCATCAGAATGCGGTTGATTCCGCCGTCTTCAGCCCGGACGGTAAGCGGGTGGTGACCGCGTCCTGGGATGGGACAGCGCGGGTGTGGGACCTGGCCACGGGTAAACAGATTGCGCAGCTCAGTGGCCATCAGAATCTGGTCTATTCTGCCGCCTTCAGCCCGGACGGCCGGCGGGTGGTGACTGCGTCCGCGGACAGGACCGCGCGGGTATGGGACGCGGCTACGGGCAAACAGATTGCGCAGCTCAGCGGGCATCAGGATCTGGTTTATTCCGCCGCCTTCAGCCCGCACGGCCGGCGCGTGGTGACTGCGTCCGCGGACAGGACCGCGCGGGTGTGGGACGCGGCTACGGGCAAACAGATTGCGCAGCTCAGCGGGCATCAGAAACCGGTTTTCTCCGCCGCCTTCAGCCCGGACGGCCGGCGCGTGGTGACCGCGTCCGCGGACAGGACCGCGCGGGTGTGGAATGCGGCGACCGGCCACGTGATCGCACAGCTCACCGGGCATCGGGAACCGGTAAGCTCCGCGGTCTTCAGCCCGGACGGCCGGCGCGTGGTGACAGCGTCCGATGACAAGACGGCGCGGGTGTGGGATGCGGCGACCGGCCAGGTGATCGCGCAGCTCACCGGGCATCGGGGACCGGTTTTCTCCGCGGTCTTCAGCCCGGACGGCCAGCGCGTGGCGACAGCGTCCGATGACAACACCGCGCGGGTGTGGAACGCGGCGACCGGCCAGGCGATCGTGCAGCTCACTGGGCATCGCGGACCGGTGAGCGCCGCCGCCTTCAGCCCGGACGGCCAGCGCGTGGTGACCGTGTCCGATGACAAGACGGCGCGAGTGTGGGATGCGGCGACCGGCCAGGTGATCGTGCAGCTCACCGGACACGAGGGGCCGGTGAATTCCGCCGCCTTCAGCCCGGACGGTGAGCGGGTAGTGACTGCGTCCCGTGATAGGACCGCGCGCGCATGGGACGCGGCGATGGGCATCTTGCTGCTCAGAGGGCATCAAGGCTCAGTTATTTCCGCCGCCTTCAGCCCGGACGGCCAGCGGGTGGTGACCGCGTCCCGTGATAGGACCGCGCGGGTGTGGGACGCGGCCACCGGCAAACAGATCTTGCTCCTCAGCGGGCATCAGGGCCCGGTTGATTCTGTCGCCTACGGCCCGGACGGCCAACGGGTGGTGACCGCGTCCCGGGACGGGACCGCGCGAGTGTGGGACGCGGCTACGGGCAAACAGGTCGCTCAGCTCGGCGGGCATCAGGGATGGGTTTGCTTCGCCGCCTTCAGCCCGGACAGCCAGCGGGTGGTGACCGTGTCCTGGGATGGGACCGCGCGGGTGTGGGACGCAGCCACCGGCAAACAGATCTTGCTCCTCAGCGGGCATCAGGGCCCGGTTGATTCGATCGCCTACAGCCCGGACGGCCAGCGGGTGGTGACCGCGTCCCGGGACGGGACCGCGCGGGTGTGGGACGCGAGCACGGGCAAACAGATCGCGCAGCTCAGCGGGCACCAGGATCGGGTTCATTCCGCCGCCTTCAGCCCGGACGATCGGCGCGTGGTGACCGCGTCCGCGGACGGGACCGCGCGGGTGTGGGACGCGGCCACCGGCAAACAGATCGCCCAGCTCGGTGGGCATCAGGGATCGGTTTTCTCTGCCGCCTTCAGCCCGGACGGCCAGCGCGTGGTGACCGCGTCCGCGGACGGGACCGCGCGGGTGTGGGACGCGGCGACCGGCGAGGTGATCGCGAAGCTCACCGGACATCAGGGACCGGTTTTCTCCGCCGCCTTCAGCCCGGACGGCCAGCGCGTGGTGACCGCGTCCGCGGACAGGACCGCTCGGGTGTGGGACATGGCGACTGGCCAGGTGATCGCGCAGCTCCGCGGGCACCAGGGACCGGTAAGCTCCGCCACCTTCAGCCCGGACGGCCAGCGGGTGGTAACTGCGTCCGCGGATCAGACCGCGCGGGTGTGGCCTATCCGATGGCTCATGCAGAAGCGAGGTCAGAGCCTGGCTAAAGCCGTGTGTAGGGAAAAGCTCGTGGGAGCAAACCTGCTCACAACCGATGATGAAGCTGCTCTTTCTCTCGTACGCGGGCGCCGGGGCGAAAACGTATGTGGATCGTAACTTGCCGACCGGTCGGAGCGAGCTGCAACGATACGTTTGGCCAGCGCGACCAATTGCTTGCCAATCTTCCTGACTAGCTTCACATCGAAGTCCGCGGCCATGAGCAGGTCCATCGCCTACTCGTAGGTCGGCTCATGTTTTCCTTTGCACCGTGAGCCGCTCATCCGGCGTTCATTGCGTTGCATCGACCGGTTGAATCCGCCAGTGCAATCGAAATCGGCCGCTCAGGCAGTCGAGGGTCTTGTTTGCTCACTTGACACCGGGCCCGCTAATGGGTGTCAACGATCACATCGAAGCGGAAGCCGTCCGCCATGACGTCAAGGCCGCATTAGCCACGTTCCACAAACCGCGATACGAGCAAGCCGATGGAAGTACAGAGCGCATTGATTCACGTCTTCGACGGCGCCGATCGGGTCTGCGAAAAGGTCTACTTCGACCACGAGACAGTCCTGCGTCGGCTCGGCGCTGCAAGGCCCGCGGGCTGTCTTTCGTCCCTTTCCATGCCATCCGCCAACCTGTTGGCAAGCCATCGATGCACCAGCGCTGCGTCTGCCATGTCGGGAAGCGGGCGAGCCATCCGATTGCCGGTGCACTCCGGTCTACGGCATCGTTTCCAACGTTTTCTTCAGCCGCGCGACTGCCTCTTCGGACTCCTGCTGGATTCGCGCGCGCACGAACAAGACATTCACCGCTGCAAACCATAGTGACGGGGAGCGGTACACGAACTCACGCTCAAATCGCGTCCCGGACGCTACGGGCCTCAGGGAGTAGCTCACCACGCCGGCGGACTTGCCATCTATCGTGCCGACGATGACCCATTTGCGCGGACGGTCCCGCACCGCAACCGTCCACACGACGCTTCCCCGCCGACCCGCCACGCGAAATTCTTCCACGACCTGTTCGCCAACGCTCAACGGGTGGTCGGTCGCCCCCCTTACCGATAGTGAAGACGGGTGCCAATCGGGCCAGTGCGCCGGTGTCGTCACGTAATCGAAAACGACCAAATCCGGTTGCTCGATCAAGATCACGGTGACAATCTTCGTCGTCAGGTCGACGGACTCAGGCAGCGGTAGAGCAAGCAGGACAGCGGCCGCGAAGGCTGCCATGATCGCGCCGATCCATCTCAATGGCCATTTCATCTGCGACTCTTCGAAGTATCGCGCACACGTGGACTGCCGGGCCTCTAAACAGGCTCGAAAGCTCTGCGGGTTCCCCAACCTGATAACGGCGAAGCCGGACCCGGATCGAGGCACGCGCCGTGCGCCGATAGTACCGCCTTGCGGCGCTCGTTCCGGTCAGACACATCTCGCCAGTTCACCTCGTCAATGTCGTCCGGCCCGGTCATCTAAAACCAGGGCGCCAATGCAGTGACCTCCTTCCTGCCATGAACCTGGTCGGCGGCAGTTGTGCCATCGAATCTGATTTGAGGCGTCATGCTGCTTCTACAAGCGCATACATGCTTCCATCGTCCTTCTGCAAGCCCCATACCACATCAATATAAATAAGGATGGGGCCTCCCAAATAGCATCCGTCAGGAAATTTTCACACAAACCCGGCGCCCGCGTCCTAGTGTGTCTCCATGGTTGGGCATCGGACGTGCATCGATGCAACTCTCGAGGGGCGGTAGCAAGAACAATCGGTTTTCACATGGGTGCCGGTGACGGATGCCCGCCAATGCGCAAGCGTATTACCCTTTTCGCGAGGCATGACATGACATCGATTTTCAGACGGCTATCCCGTTCTGCTTCCCGCGGCTTTGCAGGTGGCAGCGTCATCGCGCTTACGTGCGCGATCGTCCCAGGTGCCGAGGCGCAAGTGGTCGGCCCGCTCGTCACGGTGGCCGCGGGCGATCCATTCAGCGGATGCACTGCGGACCAGCTTAACGCACAGGAGTCCGCATTCGGGAGCGTGCTGTTTCCGGCCACGTCGATTGAGCCATGGGTGGCGGCCGATCCGACCAACCCGTCCCGCCTACTCGTCGGCCATCAGCAGGACCGCTGGGACGACGGTGGCTCACGCGGACTCGTCGGCGTCGTCTCCACCGATGCGGGCAGCACATGGACCAATACGATCCCATCCGGCGTTACCGATTGCACCGGGGGCAAATTTCGTCGCGCCTCCGATCCGTGGGTAGACTTCGCGCAAGACGGAACCGCGTTCTTCTTCTCGTTGGTGTTGGACCCGATGAAGCCGACGACTCCGTTTGGGGCGCGCAATAGCGGCTTGCTGGTCAGCCGCTCAGTCGACCACGGCGCGAGCTGGCAGGCTCCCGTGACGCTGGTCCGCAACAACTCGCCGCACGTGCTAAATGACAAGAACTCGCTCACGGCCGATCCGACCGCGAACGGTTACGTGTATGCGGTGTGGGATCAGCTGAGCGTTTTCCCGCCCACCAAGGACGGCGCCCAGTTGCTCGCGGAAAACGATGGTGTCGTAATCGCGCGCAATTTGCGCAACGCTACGGCGGGCGGTGCCCCGGTCTTCAAGTTCAATTTTACCGGCCCGAGCTTCTTCTCGCGATCCACTGACAATGGTGTGACCTGGAGCACGGCCGCCCCGATCTACCAGCCGGGCACGAACAAACAGACGATCGACAACATCGTGCAGGTGTTGCCTGATGGGACCCTGCTCGATTTCTTCACCGGGATCAATGTCACACCGTCGGGTCTCAGCATCGGCTATATCAAGTCCACGGATAAGGGAGCGAGCTGGAGCGGGCCGGCGTTCGCCAACGATATTCAGGTTTTTAATAACTCCGGAGTGGTCACTCCGGACACCGGCCAGGCGGTACGCGATGCCGCCATTCTCTACAGTGTCGCTGTGAATCCAGTCACGGGGGCAATCTATCTCGCCTGGCAGGACGATCGCTTTTCGACAGCCATGTGCACCACGCCCACTGGGAAAATCCCGATCGACGGGATCGTCTTCAGCGAGTCGGATAACGGCGGGGCCACCTGGTCGACGCCGGTGATGATCAACCAGACGCCGGCGAATGCCGCGAACCCGTGCCGACAGCAGGCCTTCATCCCTGCGGTGGTGGCGTCGGGCGATGGCAAGACGATCGTGGTGACCTACTACGATTTTCGTCACGACACGAACACACCTGCCGGCTTCGAGGGCACCGACTATTTCGCGGTCTTCTGCACTCCCTCCACCGCGTGCACGAAACCCGCCAACTGGAGCAAAGACAAAGAGCAGCGCCTGACCACAGACTCGTTCAACATACTTAACGCTCCCGTGGCGCGTGGCCATTTCCTCGGCGATTACATGGGCCTGACTGCTAGCGGGCCCACGACCGTGTACCCGGTATTCGGCATTGCCACAGGTCCCAACGTGACAGCCGAATTCACCCGTCAGATCACATTGCCATAAGCACAAGCGGCGGCGACTCGAGGAGGTCGCCGCCCAGTCCCCGCAACAGCTTTGATGGGAATAGAAATGAGCGAGTTCGTTGCGAAATCGCGCGACCATTCGAACTCCACAACTGTATCCAGGCGTGAACATCACCTGACCGATCGTCTCCGTGTTAAAGGCGCAGCGATTCACGCCCGGTTCGCGAAGCCTTTCGCCGCTTCCCGGAAGTTTGGCTGCTGTTCAGACGCTCGCTGAGTCGAGATATGTGACCTACGTCAGGCTCATCAACGCCGGGGGCGTCAGCGAACCGCAATTGCCACTCTCGATCGGCGATATCTGAAGCCGGGACGAGGCTGGTCGCCCGCCGTGGGACCGGCGGCGGCCGGCAGCGAAATGGGGGGTGTGCTGGCGAATCGGAAGCTCCGTTGACAATGAAAGGAAAGGATAAACCTCATGCCGAGCGTTGAGCGCGCCCGGGTGGCTGCGCTGATCGACTCTGTTTGGCGCATGGCGCTTCGCCTCGGATTTCCGCTGGCCCGCGCGTGGTGGCGCCTTCGACGCCCTCGCCATGAGGGCGCGTTAGTAGCAATCTACGTCGGTCGGTCGCTGTTGCTGCTGAAGTCGTCGTACCGCGCCGAATGGGGGTTCCCGGGCGGCAGTATCCGGGCCGGTGAGACACCTGCTGCTGCGGCGCTGCGCGAGATGGAAGAGGAGATCGGACTTGCGTCTCACCCCTTACTGCCGGCAGGCAGCGCCGCCGGCATGTGGGACGGGCGAAGAGACCGGGTGCATTTCTTCGAACTGCGCCTCGATTGCCTACCCGAACTGCGGCTCGATAATCGCGAGATCGTCGCCGCGCATCTGGCGTCGCCGGAGGAATTGCCTGGCTTCGCCGTAACAAGCGCGGTCGCTGCGTATCTCGGCAGGGATGTCTGCGGCTAGTCGAGCCGTTTTTCTTGCATGCCCGTTCGAGTCCGCGTGATGCTGCGCGAGGCGCGGGCCTTCCAGGCATCAGGGTTACAGCCCCACGGTTTTTAACGCTTCCAGATTCGCTAGCATGGCATCGATGAGAGCGCGAGCCTTGCGATCGACGCACGTGAGAGCAACACTTTCCGACTCGTAGGTAACGGCATCGGCTAAGTCACCGGTGACGTGCTGTTTTCGTGTCCTTCTACGCAACGACCACGTGACGCGATATGTCAGCGCGATTCCATCGGACAAACGGGCCGTCCGCGGCTCCATGTGCGCTTCGATGACGAATCCGCGATAACGCCCGACAATGTGATGTTTCATTGATTGACTTCACCGTCTTTCGCCTTCATCGCTCGTCTCTCAATGCACGACGCCAAAGAACAGAATTGCGCCTTCGGCCGGCGTCAGGCCCGCCTTGAAGTAGCCTTCGAGCCGGTCGGCTGTCGCTTCATCGAGCGTGAAGGGCGGATGGACGTAGCCTACGGCGAATGCATGGTCGTACCAGTCGTTGAGCCACGCGCGCAGTTCTATCACGTCCTGCGGCAGTGTGTTCGAAGCATCGTCGTGCATGTGCGTTTCCCCGGCTGGCTGAACGATCAGGCCGCCATGCGGCCTATCCCCATTTCCGGACGGCGCTGGCCCGGCGGAAACACGTGCCATGTGCCGTCGGCATGGCGAAAGAAGAAGAGTGAAAACGCCCCGGTCGGCAGATCGATTCGAATGCACACCCGGCATGTTCCACCCGAGCGCGAGCGGTTCAGCAGACGCATGCGCGCCCCTCGGAGCCCCGTCGGGCCAACGAGTTTTTCGACCTGAGAACGCAGCGATGTGTTCCCCGCCATGATTTTCCCCGCGATGCACGATGATTCGATGCTATGGCGATCGGTGCGTGCGTCCAATCGGCGCCGGCCGGAATGTCGTTTCAGGAATCGCTGGTTTCAGCCGTCAGGACTTCCTGAACCGGAAGAGCATGTAGAACGGCATTTAAGGGTTCTTACCCATCTGGGGGGCTTTCGCCATGAATGGCACTAAGGATTTCCTGACACGCGAATCAGGAAGTCACACCCTGATTTTCCAGCTTGCGCTGAATGCGACACACATTCTGCTCGTAGATGATGAGCCATCGAAATGCAATGTCGAATTGATGCAACATGATCGGCTATCTATCGGAGCGGGAAAACGTCATCGAGCAAATCGACGCGATATGTCTGCGACTGTTCGACACCTGGTGCGAGACGCGCAGCGTGACATCGCTTGCGTATTTGATGCACTGCTGGCCATTGATAGACAGCACGACCAACGCGCTCAGGCGCCTGGGCGAAACCATGCGCGAGTTGCGGCGCAATCACGCGGACCAGATCGACGAGTATGACTTTCGCGCGCTGTGCGAGGTGGCCGACCTCATCGACGAACTGACCTTGCCGCGCACGGTCCGACTGATCGCGGTGGCGGCCGAGGTGCCGCACTAGCGAACGGCAACGCCGGCCAGGCGCGCAACTGCTTCCAGGCACGTAAGCGGCGGCTGTGAGGCCACTGGGCGCGCCGTTTCATCGGACGTTTGAAACCCGGAGCGGGCGTGATGGACCAGGCGCCCGCATCGAGTGCAGAATAGGACAACTACAACGGCGGCACTCGCGGGGATATATGGGCGCTCGACATTTTCGACGCATGGTGGAGCGGAATCCTGCAACCCGCTGAGCGGTATCTCGAAGGGAACACCGCATCATGAGCCATCTCGCCGCTCCGGTCGCGTATACGGGCACGATTCTGATCGTCGACGATACGCCGGGGAATCTTGGCGTGGTTGTCGACAGTCTCGAGGCGCGCGGCGTTCGCGTGCTGGTGGCGCTCGACGGTATCGAGGCGTTGGAGCGCGCAGCCTTCTCGCAGCCCGATGTGATCCTGCTCGACGTGAAGATGCCGGGCATCGACGGCTTCGAGACCTGTCGGCGCCTCAAGCGCGATGAGCGCACGCGCGATATCCCCGTCATATTCATGACCTCGCTGATGGACAACGAGGACCGCGTCGAAGGCTTTCTGGTGGGCGGCGTCGATTATGTGACCAAGCCATTGCGCGTCGATGAGATGGTCGCGCGCGTTGGCGTGCACCTCGAGCTTCGGGTGATGCACAAGCAGGTTCTCGCGCAGAACCGGCAACTGCTGGCGGAAGTCGCCGTGCGCAAGGAAACGGAGGCCGCGCTATCGCAAGCGCGCGACGATCTGGAGCGACGTGTCGCATTGCGCACCGAAGAGCTGGCGCGCGCCAACGCCAACTTGCGGGCGCAGATCGACGAGCGGCGGCGCGCGGACGCGCGCCTGCAGGCAAGCGAGGCTCGCTTTCGCGCGATTGTCGAAACGAGTCCGGTGCCGCTGTGCATCACCTCGATGCCGGATGGGCACATCCTGTACACGAACCAGCCGTTGCGCGAACTCTTCGGCATGGACGAAGGCTTGTCCGCCAATATCGCGGATTTCTACGCCGAGCGGGGCGAGCGCGAGCGTCTGATCGAACATCTGCGGACCAAGGGCGGCTTGCGCAACACGGAGGTACAGTTCCGGCGCCAGGACGGTACCCGGTTCTGGGCGATGGCGACGGCGCGCGTCGCGACTTACGACGATTCTCCCGCGATCTATGTGGGCCTGAATGACATTACGGGGCGCAAGCAGATGGAGCAGGAACTCGTCGAATCGCGCGAGCAGCAGCGCGAACTGTCCGCGTACATGGAGGCGATTCGCGAGGAGGAGAGAAAGCGCATTGCGATGGAAATTCACGACGAGCTGGGGCAATTGCTGACCGCGCTCAAGATGGACGTGTCTCTGCTCAAAATGCGCATCGCGCACGACGCGGAAGCGACAAAAAAAGCCGACGATATGCGCCAACTGGTCGAAGGCACGATCTCGATGGTGCGCAATGTCGCGAGCCACCTGCGGCCCGCGGCGCTTAACTTCGGCATCGTGTCTGCGCTCGAATGGCTTGTCGACGAGTTCAACCGCCGCAATGCGATTGCGTGTGAATTGCGCATCGAAGGCGGCGAACCCGCGCTGTCCGACGCCCATGCGACGGCCCTGTTCCGCATTGCACAGGCTTCGCTGACGAACGTCGCGCGTCATGCCGCCGCCACACGTGTCGAGGTGACGCTTGTTTCGACGGCTGCACAGCTCTTGCTGCATGTGCGTGACGACGGACGCGGCTTCGATCAGCAAGTGGTGAGTCGCGACTATTCATATGGCCTGCTCGGCATGAACGAGCGCGCGCGGCTGATCGGCGGATCGCTTTCGATCGACAGCTCGCCGGGCGCGGGCACCATGGTTTCGATTCATATTCCGCTCGATGGCGGAGCTCGAACATGATCAGGATACTCATTGCGGACGATCATGCGATAGTCCGTGGCGGACTCAGACAGATCATCGCGACCACGAGCGATATCGTCGTTGCGGCGGAAGCGGCGCAAGGAGCGGAAGTGATCGACAAGCTGCGCTCGTGCGCGCTCGATCTTCTATTGCTCGACATGACGATGCCCGGCATCAGCGGCGTCGCTCTGATCCGCAGGATACGGGCGGAACATCCTTCGTTGCCGGTGCTGGTGCTGAGCATTCACGACGAGGCTCAGGTCGCGTCTCGCGCGCTGCGCGCGGGAGCAACGGGATATCTGACCAAGGACAGTGACCCGGAGGTGCTGCTCGCGGCAATCCGCAAGCTCGCGGACGGCGGCCGTTTCATCGATCCGAAGCTCGTCGATGCGATGGTGTTCGATACACAGCGCGGCGACGTGCCGCCGCATGAAGTACTGTCGGACCGCGAATTCCAGGTCCTGCAGATGCTCGCGGCAGGCAGGAGCATCAATGAAATTGCCCAGGCATGTGCCCTCAGCGCGAAAACGATCAGCACACACAAGATGCGGTTGATGCAGAAACTCGGGCTTTCCAACAACGCCGAGGTGATCCGGTACGCGATCCGGCACGGAATGATCGTCGAGTAGAAAACGAAGGATGATGCGGTTCGCGTTCTGAGGCGCGAATCACTGCAGCAGCCTCCTTTCCAGATATTGCTCGACGAAGCTGAGGATCGCCTTGGACCGGTAAGCCTTCGCCAACCGGCAAAGATGGTCTGCGAAGGGTCGATAGCGCTCGTCGAGCTCGCTCAAGTGTCGGGCGTGTTGCACGATGGCACGCATGTCGCCGAGTCGGGCCAGGTAGTGCAGCGCTTCGATCTCGCCCTGCGGCGGTGCCATCAAGGGCGCGGTAAAAGGAGCGGCAGCGGGTACAGCCGTGTGGTCCGCGCCAGTGACTTGCGCCTTGGTCGCTTCGTCGATCCACTCGACATTCAGGAGCGACGCGACCTGGGACAATAGCCGGCCGAAATCGATCGGTTTGGCAAGAAAAGCGTTTGCGCCGGCCGCGAGACTTTGCGCCGCATCGGTCCCCGAGGCGCTTGCGGAGACTGCGACGATGGGCAGATCCCGGAACTCGGGCATCTGGCGCAGGCGACGCGTGGCTTCGAGCCCGTCCATCCCGGGCATGACCACATCCATCAGGACAAGCGCAGGATGCAGGGAGCGGGTTTTCTCCAGAGCTTCGGATCCGTTGCCAGCCTCCGCCATGTCGAATCCGAGCGGCCCCAGCATATCGACCATCACGGCACGGTTCTCCGCCACGTCATCCGCGACCAGGATAGCCTTGCGCGGCCCCTTGTAGCCGCTCACGACCCGTCCGGACGCGGCGACAGCCGCCGGGGGCGCCACCACCTGGACATCCAGCTCGATCGAGAAGACGCTGCCAATATCGCGGCGACTCTCGATATGGATCTCGCCGCCCATCAGGCGTACGAGTTGCCGGCTGATGGCGAGCCCGAGCCCCGTGCCGCCAAAGCGGTGCCGGCCGTCGCTCACTTGCTCGAAAGGCCTGAAGATTTCCTCCAGGCGCCCTTCATCTATCCCAATGCCGGTGTCCTGCACTTTGAAACATAGTCGCGCGGGCGGCATAAAAGCGACGCTCAGATGCACGCTCCCCTGCTCGGTAAATCTGATCGCATTGGAAAGCAGGTTGAGCAGCGCCTGACGCAGCCGTATTTCGTCCACCCGGACAGCCGCGGGCAGATCGGGCGGCATCTCGCAATCGAAGGCCAGGCCCTTTTCCGTTGCCTTGACCCGCATCGTCTCGGCGACAAAGTAGACGAACTGTTCGAGCGGAACATCGGAAAGATTGAGTTCCATCCGTCCAGCTTCGATCTTGGCTATATCCAGGATGTCGTCGATGAGCATCAGCAGGTGTTCGCCGCTGCGCTGGATGACTGCGAGTCCGTCGATCTGGCGTTGATCGAGAGTCGTGTCGCGTGTGAGGATCTGCGCGTAACCAAGAATCGCGTTCAGCGGCGTACGCAGTTCGTGGCTCATGTGCGCGAGAAAGTCACTTTTTGCCTGGTTGGCCGTATCTGCATGTTCCTTGGCCACGGCGAGTTCCGCTGTCCGTTCGCGGATCATGTCTTCGAGGTGCTCGCGATAGCGCCGCAATTCCGCTTCGGCATGCTTGTGCTCCGTGATGTCGCGTGAGATGCCGAGCAGGAACTGCGGCACGCCGCGCACATCGGCGATCGGGATCTTCATCGTGTGCACCAGGCGCACGCCATGTCGCGTATGAAGCGGCTCTTCCGGTATGTCGATCATGTGATGCGACTCCAGCACGGCCCGATCCTTGAGCGCGAAGAATTCAGCCTCCTCCGCGGGAAACAGATCGTGGACGGACCGGCCGAGGAGCTCCTCGCGCCGGTAGCCGAGAAGTTGCTCCGCCGCCTTGTTGCAGCGCACGAAGCGCAAGGTCGCGGCCTCCTTGACGAAGATCGTGTCCGGGATGTTTTCGACGATGCTGTTAAGAAAGTTCTCGCTTTCCCGGACGGCATCTTCGGCGTGCTGACGTTCGGCGATCTCGGCCGCCTGACCCGCAAGCGCCGTACTGAGTTCGGCCGTGCGCTGTGCGACGCGCGCCTCGAGTCCGGCGTTGAGCTCCTTCAACGCATCCTCGGCCTGGCGGCGCTGGCGCCGGTCTTCAAGGAACTGCTCGACTGCGCGCGCCATATCGGCAATCTCGTCGCCGCCGTGCACGGGGACTCCGGCTTGCGTGCTCCCGGCATCGCCGTGCCGCAGAAAGTGACTGACGCGGCGCAGGCGCGCCACGACATGGCGCCCGAGGAATTCGCGGGCGATTAGCCAGGTGAGCAGCAGGCTCACCGCGACTCCACCCGCCACCCATTTGCGTGTGCGATCTGCGCGACCGGCCAGATCCTGGACTGCTTCGCGGTAGTCGCGCGTCAAATAATCGGACTGCCGTTGCGCCGCGACGGCCAGAGCCTCGGCCGCGCCGTGCAGATCCCTGTCGAGGCTGGTCAGCGACACGCCCGGCCGCTGCCCATCCGCCGGTGCACCCCGGGGGCCGAGCGCGGTCTCGCGCACCTGCGCCTCGATGTTGACGATGTTGCGAAAGCGTTGGCTCGACCGGTAAAGCGTCAGCGGGTCGACCCCTGGGTCGTCGCTTGCGGCCGCGGAGGCCAGGCGGTCAACCAGGCGGTCGAAGGATGCCAGCTGTTCGAGCACATGCCGATGGGTCTCGCGCACGGTATCGATCGTATCGTCGCGAGACAACTGCAATGCGAGGCGTTCGATCGTCAGCGTGTGCTGTACGAGATCCTGCGCATCCGCGAGGCGCGTGAGCCGTTCTTCGGCCAGCTGACGGATCGAGTGGGCCGAACCGGTCAACGAGTAAATCGTCGTGGCTCCGACGACGACCACCAGCGCGGCCAGGCACGAAACAACGAGCGCAAATTGAGCGGTAAGCGATTGTGGGAAAGGCAGTTTCACGGTCGTTGCCAGATCTGACGATAAATGTCGCGATAGCCGTTGTCAGGGTCGTAGAGTAGACGATCGCCGCCGTCCGCGGCGACGTTGTCCGCCGTCACGAGATGCACCGGAGTCACGTAACCCGTGACGCCAGCGCCCGCGAAAAGTCGGTTCATTTCGTCGACCAGTTGCCAGCCGTGCAGATTCAGGGGTTCGGCCACGGTGCCGGTCTGGAACGTGCCGGTGCGGATGCGCAGGAAGGCGGACTCGCTGCCGTCGCCAGCCGATCACCTTGGCCGCCTCCAGCACACACCATCGACCACACCGAGGATGCCGCCGTTGCGCAAATCCTCGGCGACGACCGCGATGTGTTTTCCAGATTGCGCAGGTGGCCCGTTGCGTGGCCCCTTCCAGGGTGCAGCGGGTCGCGAAGCGGCGTCGACCACTCGATTGGCCAGGGCCAGGAAGTCCGTCGCGGCGACCGGGGCTCCGGGCGCAGCGCCAGGCAATAAATCCTGCGCCGCGGCGGCCGACAGCACACACGCGCAAGCCAATGCCAGAAGGAAGCCCCTCATGCTGTTCCCCCATGGGCTCCGTCGAGGTCGATTGGGGTTGCCCAAAGCCGCTCGCGGATGACCTCTTTAGCAGGATATTACAACCCGATTCCCGCGTGTCATCGGTCATGCGCTGGGGCAGACTGGATCAAGCGTGGTCAGCACACAACTGCAACGGTCCGGTGGCCAGTGTTCGCCACGATTGCGCGATCAACCGTTCATCGATCGCAAGCCATAGATTTTCTCGACTGCAAGCAGGTACGACAGCATGACGACTGGCAGTGTCGTCGTGTTGGCATTGCCGAAGAAGTACGAGACACCGGGATTGTCGAGCGAGATCAGCGCGGAGAACAGCCCGCCAGCGAAGATGCCCGGCGATATCAAGGGAAGTGTGACGTGCGGGAAGCGTCGCCAGACGCTCGCGCCTGGCACGGAAGCCGGTTCGCCGTATCCGGGGTTGAGGGATGGCGGTGAAACGGTCGAAACTGCATCTTCCCGCGATCGGGCTGGGAACATGAAATTTCGCCGGGGTACGCTGAGCGCGGCTGTACAGCACTGAAGGCCCGCTTTCGCGGGGCGACGTCAGGTGTTACATCATCTCGGGTTTCGCCAGCCGGGTGCCATCGCTAAAGCGCGTCAATCGATATGGCTGTGTCTCGATCCCTGTCGCGTCGTCCGTCACGATGCGGCTAACCAGCATGCCGGCTCCCGGGCCCAGCCCGAATCCATGACCGCTGAACCCCGAAGCGATCACAAGGCCCGGCTTGCTCTCCACGCATGACATCACCGGCACCAGATCGGGCATCGTGTCGATCGCGCCTGCCCACGCATGAGCGATACGCAATCCCGACAGTTCGGGAAAGACCGTCGCAACGTTTTGCAGTGCACGGGTCGGCCACTCGGCATCGGGCACGGGATTGAGAACCCGCGTCACCTCGAACGGAGAGATGTCGTCGTTGCGCCAGTCCGCACTTCCTTCGGGGCCGCCGAAGAAAGGTTGCGCGATCCGGAATTTGAGCTTCTTGTTGAGTTTGCTGCGGAACATCTGGCGAAACTTGACCGCGTACCGCAGGTTCTGTGGCGCGATCTCCATGCGTCCATAGCCCGGCACCGCGATCGTGTAGCCGCCGTCCAGCCGCCGCCGCATCGCGAAGTTCGGGCCGGAGAAGCACCCGTCTATCACGGCCGGCGCTTCCGCCGTGCGCAATGCGGTGCCGATCACATTGACCGCCGGCAGATCGATCCCATGGTGCCGGCAGAACAGGGCGCTCCACGCGCCGCCGGCCAGCACGACGCTGCTCGCGCCAATCCGGCCGCGCTCGGTCCATACGCCGGAGATTCGACCCGCGCTGCTATCGAGTCCGCGAACCGCACAGGTCTGATGCACGCGCGCGCCGAGTCGTTGCGCGCCTCTTGCGATGGCGGGCGCTGCTCGCGACGGCTCCGCGCGTCCATCGGACTGCGACCACACGCCGCCCGCCCACTTTGCCCGACTATGCGGAACGCGCGCGGCCAGTTCTCGAGCCGACAGCAGCTGACTGTCGAAGCCGAGCGCGCGCGCCTTGCCGAGCCATGTCTCCCACTGGGCGACATCGGCAGACTGCTCGCTTCCGTACAGAATGCCGCTGCGCCGAAAACCGATGTCCTCGCCAAGTTCGTCGCTCAACTCGCCCCAACGCTTCAGGCTCTGCATCGCGAGCGGCAACTCGTAAAGGTCGCGGTTCTGCTGACGCACCCAACCCCAGTTGCGCCCCGACTGCTCCGCGCCAATGATGCCTTTTTCGAGCAGCACGACCGATACGCCGCGCCGTGCCAACTCGTAAGCGGTGCTGACGCCGATAATGCCGCCGCCGATCACGGCTACGTCGCAGCGATCGGGGAACCCCTCGCTGTTCGGGACTTCGTCGATTCTTAGCATGTTTGAGCAACCATGATTGACATGAGCAGCCGGATACCGGGTGCGTACGCTGTCAGAAGATCACATAGATCTTCCGCAGCGTTTCATCGATGTTCCAGAGTCCTTCCGTGTTGGCCTGGAAAAATAGCGTATCGCCGGCGGCGAAGCGGACCGTGTCTTCTCCGTCGGGCGTGAAGGTGCCGCTGCCCTTGATGAAATGCATCACCTCCGCCTGCTTGACGGAGCGTCTATAGATGCCGGGCGAGCACTCGAACACGCCGGTATCGATTGCTTCGTGACCGGGAATGACGTACTGGCGTCCCGATACGCGCGACGGTTCGGTACCGGGCAGGCCCGCGGTTCCCCAATCCTCCAGTGCGGAGACTTCCGCGGCTTGCCTGATCTGCTGAACTTTCATTGCGCTGTTTCCTGTTGTCGTGAGCGGAGGTCGATACGTCGGTCGATCCGGCCTAGCCGGACCACGGTGACGCCGGCGCGCAACTGGCGCAGCGAGGGCATCACCAGCATGCAGTCATCGTACGGAGTCGAGACTGGCCGACCGTCGGACCATGCGATCACGGTGCCGGCCTTGTCGAACGTCTCGAGGCCTGTATAAGGACCCGCGAAACGGAAATCCATGCTCCTGGCGACGACCGGTTCGGTCACGCGCACGATGCGCATTTCGTCGGGCAATGGCGCGATCCAGCCGGGCGGCAGGTCGGCTGCGTCGACGATGCCCGACAGCAACAGAAAGCGTGCGGTGCAGTCGCGCGCAACCGTCACCGCGCTGGCTTCCCAGTGCTGGCCGCATTCGATCAACAGGGCATTCTTCGGACTCATGTCGTCGCCGAACCCCTCGTAGTCGCGCATCCGGCGGCCTTCGGGATGGCCTTCGTCCTGAATCACGGTGGCGGGCGTGCCGAGCCGCTCGGCCAGTTCGGCTCCCTTGCGCAGCGGCCCCGCGACGATCAGCGGCGCGCTTTTTTCATGCATCGAATGCAGGTCGAGCAGCAGATCCACTGTGTCGATCACCGGCCGCATCGCGCGCGCACGATCGAGTTCCGACGAGCGGGTCGCCAGATCGTCGAGCTTCGCGGCGGTCCAGACGCGGTTGAAGTCCTGATCGACGAAACGCGCTTTGTCTGGTGTCGCGGGATCGAACCGCGCATACGCGGCGACGTTCGCGAACGATAGCGTGAGCTTGCCGCGGCGCGGGCGCAGGCCGCTGCGCAACAACGCGTCGACGGTGATCGCGCCGCACACTTCGTTGCCATGCGTGAGCGCATTGATCATCACGTGCGGCCCGGCCTGGCCGGAGTCGAACGAGTGCACGTATGCAATGCCGGAATTGCCGTCGGCGTGCGCCGAGAGGTCCGGAAATTCGACTTCGATCGGATAGGCTTCCATGTTTACTCCAGACCTCCCTGACACAGATACTTGATCGACAGATAGTCATCGAGACCATACTTCGATCCTTCGCGACCGTAGCCGGATTCCTTCACACCGCCGAACGGCGCCGCTTCCGAAGCGAGCGCGCCTTCGTTGATACCGACGATGCCAGCTTCCAGCGCGCGCGAGACACGCTCGATACGGCGCATGTTCTCGCTATAGAAGTACGAGGCGAGCCCGAACGGCGTGTCGTTGGCGGCCTGCACCGCTTCCTGCTCGCTGTCGAATGGGAACAGCGGCACGACCGGGCCGAAGGTTTCCTCGCCGCACAACACCATCGACGACGTGGCGTTACCCAGCACCGTGGGCGCGTAGTAGTGCGGTCCCAGCTCGGTGAGCCGTCGTCCGCCCGTCAGCACGAGCGCGCCGTTCTCGAGCGCGTCCTCGACATGACGAGCGATCTTGTCCACAGCGCGCTCATTGATCATGGGCCCGATCTGCGAGGCGGGGTCGCTGGCGGGTCCGACCCGCAGTTCGGCCACTTTCGCGCACAGCAGCGCGGAGAAACGTTCGTATACGCCGCGCTGCACGAAGACGCGGTTCGGACACACGCAGGTCTGCCCGCCATTGCGGAATTTCGCGGCCAGCAGGCCATTGACCGCGGCATCGAGGTCGGCGTCGTCGAATACGATGAACGGCGCATTGCCGCCGAGTTCCAGCGAGAGCTTCTTCAGCGTGCCAGCCGATTCGCGCGCGAGATGCTTGCCGACGGGCGTCGATCCGGTGAACGTGATCTTGCGGACACGGCTGTCGGCGAGCCAGTCGCCGACCGTCTCGGCCGCCGCCGCACGCGAAGCCGAGATCAGGTTGAGCACGCCGTTCGGCACGCCCGCCTCGTGCGCCAGCATCACCAGTGCAATCGCGGTGAGCGGCGTGTCTTCCGCGGGTTTCGCGACCACCGTGCAGCCCGCCGCGAGCGCGGGTGCGATCTTGCGCGCGATCATCGCAAGCGGAAAATTCCAGGGCGTGATGGCCGCGACGACCCCGATCGGTTCCTTGACCGCGCTCATCCGTTTGCCGCGCTGCTGCTGCGGAATCAGGTCGCCGTAGATGCGGGTGGCTTCGTCGGCGAACCACGCGGCGTACGACGCGCCATAGTTCACCTCGGCGCGTCCTTCGGCGAGCGGCTTGCCTTGTTCGAGCGAGATCAACGCACCGAGGGCGTCGCGATTCGCGACGATCAACGCGTGCCAGCGGTGCAGTACCGCCGCGCGTTCGCTGGCCAGCCTCGCGCGCCACGCGGGCAGCGCTTTAGCGGCGGCGTCTGTGGCCGCTCGCGCGTCGCTGGGGCCGCTGTCGGCAACTTCCGCGATCAGCTTGCCGGTCGCCGGATCAGTGACCGCGAAACGCCGACCGCTCGCGGCGGCGACCCACTCGCCGTTGATGAAGTTCTCCGTGCGGATCAGCGCGCGGGCCTGTTGTTCGAGATTCGTGCTCATATGAGGTCTCTGTGCCGGTTGGCATGCGATGGCAGAGCGCCCGACGCGCGCCGGGCAGTCAGTGCTGCGTGCTCTGTGAGTGATCAGGACGGATTGGCGACCTGAGCCGCGATCGCCGCGCCGACCTCCATGGTCGATGCGCTGCCGCCCAGGTCGCCCGTGCGCGGGCCTTCCTTCAGCACCCGCGTGATCGAGGCGACGATGGTGTCGTGCGCATCGCGCTCGACACCCGCGCCGTTGCCGAGAAAGTCGAGCATCATCGCGGCCGACCAGATCATCGCGACCGGATTGGCAATGCCCTTGCCGGCGATGTCGGGCGCCGAGCCATGCACCGGCTCGAACAGCGACGGAAAGCGCCGATCGGGATTCAGGTTGCCCGACGGCGCGATGCCGATCGTCCCCGTGCACGCCGGCCCGAGATCGGAAAGGATGTCGCCGAACAGGTTCGATGCGACCACCACGTCGAAGCGATCCGGGTTCAGCACGAAGCGCGCGCACAGGATGTCGATGTGCTGACGGTCCATCTTCACATCCGGGTAGCGGGCGGCCATTTCATCGGCGCGGGCGTCCCACCACGGCATGCTGATCGCGATACCGTTGCTCTTCGTTGCAACCGTGAGTTTTTTCGCTCGCCGCCGTGCAAGGTCGAACGCGAACTTCATCACGCGCTCGGTGCCGTGGCGCGTGAAGATCGACTGCTGCATCACGACTTCGCGCTCGGTGCCCTCGAACATCGTGCCGCCCACCGACGAATACTCGCCTTCGGTGTTTTCGCGCACGATCATGAAGTCGATATCGCCCGGCTTGCGGTTAGCGAGCGGGCAGGGCACGCCTTCGAACAGCCGCGCGGGGCGCAGGTTCACGTATTGGTCGAATTCGCGGCGGAACTTCAGGAGGGAGCCCCACAGCGAAATATGGTCGGGCACCTTCTCGGGCCAACCGACCGCGCCGAACAGAATGGCATCGCAGTCCTGCAACTGCGCCTTCCAGTTGTCGGGCATCATCTGGCCGTGTTGCGCGTAGTAGTCGCACGACGCCCATTCGATATGGTGATAGTCGATGCCGATGTCGAAGCGTTTGCATGCGGCGTCCAGCACGCGCAGGCCTTCGGGCATCACTTCGGTGCCGATGCCGTCGCCGGGAATCACGGCAATGCGGTATTTGCGGGTCATACATCTCTCTCCTTGCCGTGATCGCGCGCCGTCTGCTGACGCCGCGCGGATGGCGAAATGGGGTTGCGTTCGGGGGCCGGGCCGCGCATGGGTATCAGTAGCCGCGCGTCCGGTCGATCAAGCCGTTCATCCGCTCGCCGCTGCGATAGCGGCGCAGGTTTTCCAGTACCGCATCGACGGCCGGTTCGGGCCGCGTCGCGCTCGC
Organism: Paraburkholderia sp. UCT70; assembly: GCF_050434085.1. Classification (NCBI taxonomy): domain Bacteria; kingdom Pseudomonadati; phylum Pseudomonadota; class Betaproteobacteria; order Burkholderiales; family Burkholderiaceae; genus Paraburkholderia; species Paraburkholderia sp. UCT70. The sequence continues at coordinate 467,791 of NZ_JBNPVZ010000003.1, forward strand.
GATATGCGGCGTGATGCGCACGCGCGGTTGCGCCCACAGCGGATGGTCGGCGGGCAACGGTTCCGGGTCGGTGACATCGAGCACCGCGCTGTGAATCTGCCCGCGTTGCAGCGCGTCGAGCAGATCGGCGCTGACGAGTTGCGGTCCGCGGCCGACGTGAACCAGCGACGCGCCTCGCGGCAGCATGTCGAATACCCGCCCGCAGAGCAGGCCGCGCGTGGCGTCCGTGAGCGGCAGCAAACAGATCAGGATGTCGGCACGGGCAAGCAACTCATCGAGCCCGGCCTCGCCCGCATAGCAGTCGATCCCTTCGAGCTCATGCTTCGAGCGGCTCCAGCCCGCGCAGGCGAAGCCGAACAGCCGCAAACGCTCCAGCACCGCGCGGCCAAGCATGCCGAGGCCGAGCACGCCGATTCGACGCGACGCGGCGGCGCGCAACGGCATCGGCTGCCATACGCGCGCCCGCTGCTGCAACCCGTAATCGAACAGATCGCGGTGAATCGCCAGAACCGCCTCGGTGACATATTCGACCATGCCTTCGACGATGCCCGGCTCGAGCATCCGCACCACCGGCAGATGCGCCGGAATCTGCGACAGATCCAGTTGATCGACTCCCGCGCCGACCGAAAACACCACTTCGAGATTCGGCAGCGTGACCGCGAGGTCTCCCGGTTGCCACGCGACCAGATAGCGCACGGCCGTGGGATCGCCGATGTCCGGCCACACCCGGAACGGCACGTCGGGCGCCAGCTGCGCGAAGCGCTCGGCCCATAGCGCTCCACGCACCGGATCGGCTTTGTAGAGGACGGTCATTGGCGGTTACGCCATCGCCTGATTGATGATGCCGAACGCGCGCCAGCTCGAGTCGGGGGCCACCTCGCGCAAGTCAGCGGGCGCGTTGCGCACCATCTTTTCGACCGAGTCGACGCGCGGCATGCCGACATGGGTCAACCAATCGTTGATGCCGGCGTCGTCCGGCACGTCGATCCGCACGAAGTCGCCGGCGTGCTGCGCGAGCCAGTACGAAATCAGTGCGCGGGCACGCAGATCGTCGGCCCCATGCTGCGCGACCACCGGTCCAACCGAGTAGCCGCGTCCGAACGGACGGAACAGCGAGAAACCGACCACTTCGCCGTCACGTTCGAGAACCATGGCTTGCGCGAATTCGAGCAGCGCCGGTATCGTCGCGCTGCGGTCGAAGCCGCTCGCGCGCGACGCGAGTTCGATCAGCTTCGGCGTGTCGTCCGGCCTCGCGGCACGCAACTGTTCGCCGGGCGGCGGCGCGACAGCGGCCACGCTGCCGAGCGTGCCCTGATGCTGGGTGAGTCCGCCGCAGCTGACGAAGCCGAGCTTTTCGTAAAGCGGCTTGCCCGCGACCGTTGCGTGCAGGAAGGTCATGCGGTTGCCCAGTTCTTCGAGCACCAGTTCCATCAGCTTGCGGCCAATGCCACGGCCCTGTTCGTCCGGCGAGACGATCACGAGGCCGAGCGTGCCGCGGTCCGCGCCGAATTTCCAGCAGAGCGCGGTGCCGATCACGGCGCCATTGTCTTCAGCGACGAAGCCGGTGCCGGCGTCGTACATGAAGCGCCAGTCATCGGCGCGGTGCGGCCAGCGCACCGCAACCGAGAGGCCGTGCGCGGCGGCGATGTCATCGGAAGTGAAGCGGCGATAGGTCAGTGATTTCTTCACGGTTGATTCGGACACTGCAAACTCCTGCTGGCGGCATGATCAGCCTAGACTGTGGCATTCCCGGTGCCTGCTTCATAGGACGATCTTTTTGTTATTCGGGCCGGTGTGTGGTCGGGTCTGCTTCACGGCGGCAGCGACGCGCAACGCAATTGCACAGGTATTTTTGGCGTTCACCCCGCGGGTGCTATATTCAATATAATGCTGAAAATTGAACGGGCGTTCATTGTAACGAAGCGGCTGGCGCCTCATCGGATGCGACCGTGCGCGCCCAGCACAACAACCGCACCGGGCGGCACATAGGCAGCCGGCCGCAGCGTCATCAACGGGAGACACATGCAGCGAACCGAGCTCAGCAAGAAGCGCACGGCCGACCCGGGTCACGGCGACGTCGGCGCTCGTCTGCGCGCGCTGCGCGTCGCGCAGGGTCTGTCGATCAACGAACTGGCGATGCGCGCGGGCGTGTCGGTCGGCACCGTCAGTCAGGTCGAGCGCAACAAGGCCAATCCGTCGGTGCGTATTCTCGAGCGCCTGCGCCTGGCGTTGGAGGTTCCGCTGACCGCGCTCCTCGAAGAAGACGACGCGGTCTCGGACCCGATCACCGGCGATTTCGTGCGCAAGGCGGCCGAGCGGCCGCTGTTCGAAGTCGGCAAGAACGGCATGCAGAAAGAATTGCTGTCGCCGCATGGCGATCACGATTTGCAGATGATGATCATCATGCTGCCGGCCGGCTCCGGTTCCGAAGAGGTGCTGGTGGGCATCGGCGAGAAGGCGGGCTTGGTGCTGGAAGGCACGGTCGTGCTGAATGTCGGCGACCGGCGCTCCGAACTGCGCGCGGGAGACAGCTTCCAGTTCAAGAGCACGGTGCCGCATAGCGTGCGTAACGAAAGCAGGAAGGCTGCTCGTTTGCTGTGGATCATGAACACGCAGCCGCCCGTCATTCATCTTTGATCTGTTTGTTGTACCGGAGCCGCATGTCGTGTGGCAAGCGGCGCTGTCTTCCCTCTCTTTTCCTCGCTCGCTCTGACGCGTCGCGTCCGGTTCGCACGGACGGCGGCTGACGTCAACGCCTTTCTTTCTCTCATTCACTTTTCGGTTTTGCGTTGCACGACGGAACAGGCGTGTCGCGTCGCCTCGCTCGTGCGCGCCCCAGCCGTGTGGGCTTGCGGCCCGTGCCCACCAGTGCGGCGGTGTGCTCTCCGAGGCAGGCAATGTATCGCAGCGCACAACGAACTTTTCACACAGTTTATTTTTGACCACTAGTATTTCATTTGGCGTTCATTAAAATGAACTTCATCCGATGTTCGTTCATTCGGCGGTCGCGATGGCGAACAGCAGTGCCGAGTGGTGCCGCAGTCATCAGTGCGTAAGCGCACGCGGCACCACACACTTGAACCTACTGATCAGGCCGGACATGTCCACTCCGTCACTCGATTTCGATCCTTCAGCCGTGCCGTTGCCGCAGGGGCATTTCATTGGCGGTGCGTACTATTCGGCGGGCGAAGCGCAGATCGCCGTTCACCGGCCGTCGGACGGCGCGCTGCTTGGCCATGTACCGGACGCGTCGGACGCCACCGTCGATCACGCAGTCAGCAATGCGCTAGCGGCATGGAAGACGAGCGGCTGGGGCACCCGCTCTCCGCGCGAGCGCGCGAAGGTGCTGGGCCGCTGGGCCGATCTGATCGATCGCGATGCGGTGAGCCTCGCCCAACTCGAAACGGTCAGCTCGACGCGTCCGGTGACGGAAAGCTATACATCAGATGTGCCGTTCACCGCGGAGGCGATCCGCTTCTTCGCGGAGCTGGCCGACAAGCTCGGTGGCGATATCGCGGCCACGCGCCGCGACAGCCTCGGTTTTGTTGCATCGGAGCCGTACGGTGTGATCGGTGCGATTACACCGTGGAATTTTCCGCTGTCGATGTGTTCATGGAAGTGCGGTCCCGCGCTCGCGGCGGGCAACGCGGTCGTGATGAAACCGTCGGAAATGACGCCGTTCTCGACGCTGCGTCTCGCGGAACTCGCCATCGAAGCCGGCATTCCTCCGGGCATCTTCAACGTGGTGAATGGCCGTGGAGCGACGGCGGGCGCCGCGCTGACGCGTCACGCAGGCATCTCGAAGATGAGCTTCACCGGATCGACCCGCACGGGCGCCGCGATCATGAGCGACGCCGCGATGCACGGCACCAAGCCCGTCACGCTGGAACTCGGCGGCAAGAGCCCGCAACTGGTGTTCGAGCATGTGCGGGACCTCGAGCATACGGCGCGCTGTGTCGCCCGCGGCTTTACGGCCAACGGCGGCCAGGCCTGCGTGGCCGGCACGCGGTTGATCGTGCACGAGCGCATTGCCGAGCCGCTGATCGCCGCCATTCAACGGCAACTGCAGCCGATCAAGCCCGGCCCGCTGTGGGACAGCCGCACCGCTTATTCGCCGATCATCAATGCCGCCCAGGCGCGACGCATCGAAGCGCTGATCGGGCAGAGCCGCGAGAGCGGCGCGGAAGTGATCTTCGGCGGCGGGCTTTTTCGAAGGCACCGACGAAGGCTATTTCCACCGCCCGACGCTGCTCGCCAATGTGACTTCAGAGACGCCCGCCGTGCGCGAGGAACTATTCGGCCCGGTGCTGACGGTACAGACATTCGCCGACGAGGAAGAGGGCATCGCGCTCGCCGCGCATCCGATCTACGGTCTCGCGGCGGGGGTCCATAGCAGCGACATCGGTCAGGCGCTGCGGGCGATGCGCCGCATCGCCGCGGGCACCATCTGGATCAACCGTTACGGCCGCAGCGGCGACATGATCATTCCGACGGGCGGCTTCGGCCAGTCCGGTATCGGCAAGGATCTCGGCCGCGAAGCGATGGTGGCGAGCATGCGGCACAAGAGTGTGCTGATCGATTTCGAAACGCTGTGAAGCACGGCTTTACACCTGATATACGCAAGCATCAACCGCACTGATTCAACCCGAAACTGAACCCCGAGCCTGCAACCAGGTTCGCCACGACGACAGGATGTTGACCATGATCGATTTCGAGCCGAAGTACATCACTTTCGACTGCTATGGCACGCTGACCAACTTCCAGATGGGCCAGACCGCGCGCGAGCTTTACGGCGACAAGCTGGACAAGGCGAAGATGGATGAGTTTGTCGAGTTCTTTCGTGGCTACCGCCTCGACGAAGTGCTGGGCGCATGGAAGCCCTATCGCGACGTGGTCGTGAACTCGGTGCGCCGCACCTGCGAACGCACAGGCGTGCCGTTCGACGAAGCGACCGCACTGAAGATCTACGAGGCCGTGCCGAGCTGGGGCCCGCACGCGGACGTGCCGGAAGGGCTGTCGCGACTGGCCTCGAAGTACAAGCTCGTGATCCTGTCGAATGCGTCGGACGACCAGATCCACAGCAACGTCGACAAGCTCGGCGCGCCGTTCCACAAGGTCTACACCGCCCAGCAGGCACAAGCGTACAAGCCGCTGCAGAAAGCCTTCGAGTACATGTTCTCGCAACTGGACTGCAATCCGGAAGACGTGCTGCATGTGTCGTCGAGCTTCCGCTATGACCTGATGACCGCGTACGACATGGGCATCAAACACAAGGCGTTCGTCAACCGCAGTCACGAGCCGCTGAACCCGTATTACGGCGTCAACGAAGTGTCGGGCATTCCGCAACTGGCATCGCTGCTCGGCCTCTGATTCGCACGTCCGGCCTTCTCACGACATCGCTTCCCGCGCGCCGCTGAAAGCAGCGCAACCAACCGACAGGAACGCATCACGATGAAGCTCGACTCCTACTGGCTCGACACTGCGCCACGCTTTACCAGCGGCGTCCAGGGTCCGCTACCGCAGCGGGTGGACGTTGCGGTGGTCGGCGGCGGCTTCACCGGGCTGTCGGCTGCGTTGGAGCTGGCCAAACGTGGCATGTCGGTGATCGTGTTCGAGGCGGACCGACTCGCGGCGCAGGCATCGGGCCGTAACGGCGGCCATTGCAATACGGGCGTCGCGCAGGACTACGCCGCGTTGTCCGCGCGCATCGGCAGCGAACGCGCGTCGGAGTTCTACCGTGCGTATGCCGGCGCCGTCGAAACAGTGAAAACGATCATCGGGGAGGAGCAGATCGACTGCGATCTGCGCCACTCCGGGAAGATCAAACTCGCCGCGAAACCGCAGCATTTCGCGTCGCTCGCGAAGTCGTACGAGGTGTTGCGGCGCGAAGTCGATCCCGATGTCGAACTCGTGCCGCCCGAGCAGATTCGCAACGAGATCGGGTCGGACAGTTTTTTCGGCGGCCTCGTGCAACGCAACGGCATGCAGATGCACATGGGCAAATTCGGCGTGGGTCTCGGCACGGCTGCGGCACGGCGTGGGGCGCAGATCTACGAGAACACGCCGGTGACGAACCTCGAGCCGCGCGGCGGCAACGCGTTCGACGTGCAGTGTCCGCTCGGGACGGTACGTGCCGAGCGCGTGCTGATTGCCACCGGCACGTCGCAGGTCGGTCCGCTGCAATGGTTCCGGCGCCGCATCGCGCCCGTCGGCAGCTTCATCGTCGCGACCGAGCCGCTTGGCAAGGCGCGCCTCGATGCGGTGTTGCCGACGCGCCGCTCGTATGTGACGACGCTGAACATCGGCAACTATTTTCGTGCGACGCCGGACGAGCGTCTGCTGTTCGGCGGCCGCGCGCGCTTCGCGATGTCGAATCCGCGTTCGGACGAGAAAAGCGGGCGGATTCTGCGTGATGGGCTCGCGCGCTATTTCCCGCAACTGGCCGACGTGCGCATCGATTATTGCTGGGGCGGCCTCGTCGACATGACGGCCGACCGGCTGCCACGCGCAGGCCAGCATGAAGGACTGTTCTATTCAATGGGCTACAGCGGCCACGGTGTGCAGATGTCCGTGCACATGGGTCGTCTGATGGCCGACGTGATGTTCGGCGCCGCCTCGCGCAATCCGTGGCGAACGCTCGAATGGCCCGCGATTCCAGGACACTTTGGACGCGCGTGGTTTCTGCCGCTCGTCGGCGCGTATTACAGGTTGCAGGATGTACTGCATTGAATGGATCGACTGATCGCTACCGTTAGATGGTCGGGCAGCGCGTAGATTGAAAATCATTATTCCCAGAGGAAATCCCCATGTTGCGTTTCATGTTCCAGCCTGCAGCCGCCGTCCGCTTCAACACTGTGCAGCGCTTTGCCGCCGGCGCGGGCCTCGCGATGACGATGATGTTCGGCGCCGCCCACGCTGCCGAAACGGCGACGCTCACCGCGGGCTCGCCGCCGTCGAGCGCGCCGACCACGTTCATGAACGTGAAGACACAGCAGATCGAAGGCATGATGCCGGATGTCGTCAAGGAGATCGGCAAGCGCGAAAACTTTAACGTGTCGTACGACGCGGTGCCGTTCTCGGCGCTGATCCAGTCGGTGGTATCGGGCAAGATCGACATCATCGTTGCCGGCATGACGCCGACGCCGAAGCGTGCCGAAGTGGTCGATTTCTCGCAGCCGGTGACGGCGTTTGGCGAAGGCATCATCGTGAAGGACACGAACAAGGCGGTCTATCACTCGGTGCAGGACCTGAAGGGCATGACGGTCGGGGCGCCGACCGGTACCGACTACGGCGATCAGTTGAAGAAACTCGGCATCTTCACCGAAGTGAAGATGTATGACAGCCCGGCCGACATGACGCGCGATGTCGCGCTTGGCCGCATCGTCGCGGGCTTCAACGACTATCCGATCCTGAAGGCCCAGGAAGCAGCGGGCGCGATGGCGGGGACGCGGGTCGACGACGCGTATGTGCCGATGGAAAAGTTCGACATCGCGATCGCGGTGAAGAAGGGCAATAGCGCGCTGATGGCGAAGATCAACGACGCGCTGACGAAGATGAAGGCCGATGGCACGCTCGACGCGATCCTCAAAAAGTGGCACCTCGTGAGCTGATTGGCTTCGCGTGAAAAGAGCCGTGCCCGCGGCGACGCGGGACTCGTCCTGCCAGGTCCGTCGCGCAGCGGCGCGGCGGACTGAACGAATGCAAAGAGCAATGGAAGGCACGACATGCACTGGCAAGATATAGCCGACTTTGTACCGATTTTGCTGGAAGGCGCGGTGATGAGCATCGTCATCACGCTGGGTTGTCTGGTGTTGAGCACCGTGCTCGGCCTGACCTGGGCATTGCTGAAGATGTCGCGCTATCCCCTCGTCGTACGCGGTGTGAGCACGATGATCAACGTCGTGCGCGGCCTGCCGATGATCGTGCTGCTGTTCTACATCTACTTCGTGCTGCCGGAAATCCACATCCAGGTGTCGGCGCTGCAAGCCAGCATCATTGGGCTTGGTTTCGGTTACTCGACTTACGTCGCAGAAATTTTCCGGGCGGGTATCGAGGCAGTCGATCCGGGTCAGTACGAAGCCGCGCAGTCGATCGGCATGGGCCGCGTAAAGACGATGATACGGGTGATCCTGCCGCAGGCGATCAAGGTCGCGCTGCCGCCGTACAGCAACACGCTCGTGATGATGCTGAAGGATTCATCGCTCGCGTCGACCATCACGGTCGCCGAAATGACGCGCGAAGGCCAACTGATCGCGTCGTCGACGTTTCAGAATCTGACGGTATATACCCTCGTCGCGCTCGGCTATCTCGCGATGAGCTTGCCGCTGATGAGCATGACCCGCACGCTTGAACGACGTTTCGGTCGGCACAGGGCGAGATAAGTGCGAAGTGAGGATGCGATGATCGAAATCACGAATGTGCACAAGAGTTTTGGCACCGTACCCGTTCTCAAGGGCATTTCGCTCAACGTCCGCCAGGGCGAAGTGGTCTGCCTGATCGGTGCGTCGGGCTCGGGAAAGTCAACCCTGCTGCGCTGCATTAACGCGCTGGAGTCATACGACGAAGGCGAAATTCGTCTGCTCGGCGAGCGCGTCGAACAGCGCGCGCGCAACATCAACCAGTTGCGCACCCAGGTCGGCATGGTGTTTCAGCGCTTCAACCTGTTCCCGCACCGTACGGCGCTCGAGAACGTGATGGAAGGGCCGGTGCACGTCAAGCGCCTCGCGCGCGCGGACGCGCAACGCGAAGCGTCTGAACTGCTCGACAAGGTGGGGCTCGGCCACAAGCTGCACGCCTATCCTCATCAGCTTTCGGGCGGGCAGCAGCAACGGGTGGCGATTGCGCGCTCGCTCGCGATGAAGCCGAAGGCGATCCTGTTCGACGAGCCGACCTCGGCGCTCGATCCAGAACTGGTCGGCGAAGTGCTCGGCGTGATGCGCACCCTCGCACGGGAAGGCATGACGATGCTGGTGGTCACCCACGAAATGGGCTTTGCGCGTGAAGTGGCAGACCGGGTGTGTTTTCTGCACGCGGGACTCATCATCGAGGAGGGCACGGCGCAGCAGGTGCTGGGCTCGCCGCGCGAGGCGCGCACCCGCGAGTTCCTGCGCCACGTGCTGACCAATCGCAGCGACGCTCACGTCGCGCCCGGCGGTATGGCAGGAGCCGCGGCATGAACGGCAGATTCGTACGCGTAGGCGAGACGGTTCGCGCCAAAGTCGAACTGACGATCAACGGCGAGCCGGTCGAAGCGCTGGCCGGCGACACGCTGCTCACTGCGATGCTGTGCTCGGTGCGGCATGTGCGGCAGTCCGAGTTCGGCGCGGAACAACGCGCGGGCTTTTGCCTGATGGGCGCGTGTCAGGACTGCTGGGTATGGACCGCGGACGGCGAGCGGCTGCGCGCCTGCACCACGGTGGTCGAAGCAGGCATGCGCGTCGTCACGACGCAACCGGAGGCGCAATGGCCGAACCTCGCATCGTAATCGTCGGCGCAGGGCCTGCAGGGGTGCGCTGCGCGGAAACGCTGCTGGCGGCCGGCATCCGCCCGATCGTCGTCGACGAAGGCAGGCGCGATGGCGGCCAGATCTACCGGCGTCAGCCTGATGGCTTCACGCGGCCGTATTCGAAGCTGTACGGCACGGAAGCCGCGCGCGCGGAGAACCTCCATCGAACTTTCGAGCGACTGCGCCCGCAGATCGATTACCGTCCGCAGACGCTGGCGTGGAACGTCGCGCAAGGCAAGCTGCATATCGTGCATGAAGGGCACGCGAGCGCGTTGGGCTACGACGCGCTGATCCTGTGCCCCGGCGCGACCGACCGGTTGATGCCGGTCAAAGGCTGGCAGTTCGCCGGTACCTACAGCCTCGGTGCCGCGCAGATCGCGCTGAAGTCGCAGGCCTGCGCGATTGGCCGTCAGGTCGTTTTCATGGGTACCGGCCCATTGCTATATCTGGTCGCGAACCAGTACGTGCAGGCGGGCGCCAGGGTAGCGGCAGTACTCGACACGTCGAAGACCGGTGCGCGCTTGCGCGCGCTGCCCAAATTGCTGGCGCGCGTCGACGTATTGAGCAAGGGCCGCGCGCTCGTGACCGCGTTGAAGCGCTCAGGCGTGCGGATGGAAAACGGCATCGAGCCGCTCGAAATTCTCGGCACTCCGGACGACGGCGTGCTTGGCGTACGCTTTCGCGATGCGCGCGGCAACGTCGCGCAGGTCGAATGCGACGCGGTCGGTCTCGGCTATCACCTGCGGCCGGAAACCCAGCTTGCCGATCTCGCGCGCTGTGCGTTCCGTTTCGACGCGATCACGCGGCAATGGGTGCCGCAAATCGACGAACTCGGTCGCAGTAGCGAAAAGGGCGTCTATATCGCGGGCGATGGCGCGCGCGTGCTCGGCGCGGACGGCGCCGAGGTCGCCGGACGGCTCGCGGCCCACGCTGCGCTGAGCGATCTCGGGCGGCCCGTTGCGGCGACCACGCTCGACGCGTTGACGCGCGAACAGCGCAAAATGGATCGCTTCCGGCTGGGTCTGGCAGAGGCGTTTGCGTGGCCTGCCGCGCAGGCGGCGGGTCTGTCCGACGATACGATCGTTTGCCGGTGCGAAGGCATCACCGCGGGCGAACTGCGCCGCGTGGTGCGCGATGAAGGCGCGCAGGAAGCGAACCGTGCCAAGGCCTTTAGCCGTGTCGGTATGGGGCGCTGTCAGGGACGTTACTGCGGCCATGCGGGTGCGGAGGTGATCGCGGCGGCGGCGAACGTGCCGCTCGAGCAGGTTGGCAGACTTCGTGGACAGGCGCCGGTAAAGCCGCTGGCCATCGCAACCGTGGAGGATACCGAGTGAACCGTGCACAAGCCGATGTTCTGATCGTGGGCGGAGGGTTCATGGGTGCGTCCGCCGCATTTTTTCTGAGGCAGCGGGGCCGCTCGGTGATCCTGCTCGAGCGCCAGCTCGTCGGGCAGCAGGCGAGCGGCACCAACTTCGGTAACGTGCGCCGTCAAGGGCGCTTTCTGCCGCAGTTGCCGCTGGCGAACCGTTCGCGCGAAATCTGGGGGCGTCTGCCGGAATTGATTCAGCACGACGCCGAGTTTCTGATGTCGGGCCATGTCCGCGTCTGTTATCGCGAAGAGCAGGCCGACCAGTTCGAAACCTACGCGAAGGAGGCCGCGCACTACGGTCTCAAGCTCGACCTGTTGCGCGGCGACGCGCTGCGCGCGCGGTTTCCGTTTCTCGGTGCGGAGGTGCTGGCGGGCTCCTATTCGCAGATGGACGGGCACGCGAATCCGCGCCTCGCGGCGCCCGCGTTCGCCCGCGCCGCGGCTCGGCTCGGTGCGCAGATCGTCGAAAACTGCGATGTCGTGACGGTGGAAAAAGAGGGCACCGAGTTTCGCGCGACGAGCGCCGACGGCCGCACGTTCCATGCGCCCGTGCTGCTGATCACGGCGGGTGCGTGGGGCAACCTGCTGTCGGAGCAATTTGGCGAAGCGGTGCCGATCGCCGTCAACGGTCCACAGATGGCCGTTACCGAACCCGTGCCGTATGCGATCCAGCCGGTGGTCGGCGTGTCGTCGCCGCAGATCGAAGAGGTGGTGTATTTCCGCCAGGTCGCGCGCGGCAATATCGTGATCGGCGGCTGCGCGCGTGCGCCAGCGTATCTCGACGAACGCCGCGCGAAGGTCCTCCCGACAAGCACGTTGCTGCAGTTCAGACAGCTGCAGCGGGTCGCGCCGATGCTGCGCAAGCTGAGCATCATCCGGGTGTGGAGCGGCGTGGAAGGCTATATGCCCGATGACAAGCCGATCATGGGCGCAAGCGGGACGACCAGCGGCCTGTTCTATGCGTTCGGTTTTTGCGGCCACGGTTTTCAGCTTGGCCCGGGCGTGGGCGACACGATGGCCGAACTGATCGACACCGGCGCCACCAGCACGCCGCTCGAGCCGTTCGACATCCGCCGCTTCGCGGCCAGTCGGGAAACGGCACCGACAGTGCCGCCCACGTCGCGCGTTGCGTGAGCGGAGCGTCGATGCTGAGCCTGAGTCCAACCTCATCATCATCCGCGCCTGAGCTTGCGGGTGCGAGCCGTCATCCGACGCGCGCGCCGAATCGCGTGAGTCGCGCCGTGCAGCGTGCGCTCGACTTCATCGATGCCTGTTTCGCCGAGCCAATCAGCCTGTCCGAACTGGCGGCCGTCGCGGAGTTGAGCATTTCGAGGTTTGCGGTGCGCTTCAGCGCGGAGATTGGCGTGTCGCCGCAGCAATATGTGCGGCTAGTGCGCGTACGTCATGCGCAGCGCCTGTTGCGACGAGGCTTGCCGCCGTCGATCGTCGCGACCGAGGTGGGCTTCTTCGATCAAAGCCATCTATGCCGGCACTTCAAACGTGTGCTTGGCAGAACGCCGGGGGAATGGCTGAGCGCGAATGGTTGACTGCAAGTCGACAGGCCACCGGCGTCGCGCCGGTGGCCTCGAACGCATTCGACCCGATCGGGCCGGCGCGCGCAGCCGAAACCATCACCGCTTCATTGATGCTGCTGCGAGAAGAGCGTTTCCAGCGGGTATTCGGATTTCACGAATGGCGTCTTGATGATGACGTAGCTGAAATACTTCTCGATGCCGATGTCGCGCTCCAGCAGCCCTTCGATCACGCTCTGATAATGATTGACGCTGCGCGTGACGAACTTCAGCAGGTAATCGTAGCCGCCGCTCGCCAGATGGCATTCAATGATCTCGTCCACAGGACGGATCGCCGCCTCGAACTTGGCGAAGTCTTCACGACGATGATCGGCGAGCGTGACCTCGGTGAACACGATCTGCACGTCACCGAGTTTCTGCAGTTGGATATGTGCGCCGTAGCCGACGATATAGCCGGCCTTTTCAAGCCTTTTTACGCGAATCAGACAGGGGCTCGGCGAGAGCCCCACGGCGTCCGCAAGCTCGACGTTCGTGATACGGCCTTTCTTCTGGAGTTGCGAAAGAATACGCAGGTCGATCCGGTCCAGCTTCGTGTCGCCGCTTGTCGTCATGTATCGGTCTGCCCGTCGAAGGTTCTGCTTTTCGCTTCGTTGCGCTTCGCCTTGGTCAAGCAACGCGCAGGCCGATGTTATCACGCGCTCAGGCGGCCGCGCGGCTCGCGCCGCGCAATGCGGCACGCACCTCCGCCTGGTCGAGCACGTCGTCGAGCGTGCGCCGCAGACGGCCGAACAGTTGTTCGAACTCGGCCTCGCCGAAGCACAGCGCGGGCGCGAAACCGAGAATGCTGTCGCCGAATGCGCGGAACACGAGGCGGTTGCGGTAGGCTGCGGCCGTGATCCGGTCCGGCAGCTTCAGCGACGGATCGAAGCGTGCCCGCGAGTTCTTGTCCGCGACCAGTTCCAGCGCGCCGAGCAGCCCGCGATGACGCGAGTCGCCCACCAGCGGATGATCGAGCAGCGCGTCGAGCCCGGCGGCAAAGCGCGGTGCCTGCGCGATGCCGTTCGCGAGCAGACCGCCCTCCTGATAGAGACGCAGTACTTCGAGCCCGATGGCGGCGCTTACCGGATGCGCGGAGTAGGTCTGACCGTGACCGACGACCGCGGTATCGCGCGCATCGCCTGCAATGCCCTGGTAGATTTCGTCGGACATCAGCACCGCGCCCATCGGCGCATAACCGGAGGTCAGCCCCTTCGCCACCGTCATCAGATCCGGTTCGACCTGTTCGGCCTCGCACGCGAAGAGCGGGCCGGTACGACCGAAGCCCGTGATGACCTCGTCGGCGACGAACAGGATGTCGAGGCGGCGGCACGCGTCGCGCATCGCCTTTAACCAGCCGACCGGCGGCACGATCACGCCGCCCGAACCCTGGATCGGCTCGCAGAAGAACGCGGCGACGTTCTCCGCCCCGAGTGACGCGACTTTCGCTTCGAGCGCGGCGACGGATGCGGCGATCAGCGCTTGCGCGTCACTGCCTTGCGGCTGACGGTAGGCATACGGCGACGGCAGATGGTGCTGGTGCGGCAGCGGCAGGTCGAAGTTGCGGTGGAACGCGGGCAGCGCAGTGAGCCCCGCGCCGACCGACGACGATCCGTGATAGCCACGTTCGAGCGCGATCATCTGCTTTTTCGCCGGGCGTCCCGTTGCATTGAAGTAATGCGTGATGAAGCGTATCGCGGAGTCGATCGCATCGGAGCCGCCGAGCGTGAAATAGACGTGCTGCAGCGAAGCGGGCGCCAAGCGACACCAGTTTTTCGGCGAGTTCGATCGCGGGTTCCGACGAGAAGTGGAAGTAGGTGGTCGCGTAGGGCAGCTTCGTCATCTGGCGCGTCGCCGCTTCGACGATGCTCTGCTGGCCGTAACCCACGTTCACGCACCACAGGCCCGCAAATGCGTCGAGCAGTTCGTTGCCGTCGATATCGCGCAGATACGCGCCCTGGCCGGATTCGAGTACGGTGGTGCCGCGCGCTTCGTGCGCGCGATAGTTGATGACCGGGTGAATCAGGTGCTTGCGGTCGGCGTCGATCAGCGATGAGTTTGACATGATGGTGGTTCCCCGCACGTGGCGATCAGGTAAGAGTCACCCCTCGATAGTAGCGACAGCCGTATGCGTGCCGTTCAGCCAAAAAAAAGCCTAAAGAGCGTCGACGCAGCGTTTTTCACCCCGCAGACAGCATTTTCTGCTGGGCGTGCTTAATAGCAGGGCGAACCCCAATGCTGCCGTGCATGAGCGGCCGTGTTTCACCTGGCTCAGGTGAGCGACTGCGCGATCACCGCATACTGATGCAGCCCCGGGTCGGCGCGGCTCGACTCGCCATCGGCTGGCGCGGATGCAAGCCGGCGCATCTTCACGACCGTCTCCGAGCGTGCGAGACCGAGGCCGGTTAGCCACTCGCGCAGGCCGTGTCCGTGCGGCACGTCGATGCGCACCAGCGCGCCTTCGTTCAGCGCGAGCCAATGGCTGATCAGCGCCTTGGCCCGCACGGCGTCGGGAGACGCGCTGGCGACGACGGGGCCGATCACGAAGCCGCGTCCGAAGCGGCGGAACAGCGAGAAGCCGAGTAGTTCGCCGTCGCGATCGAGCGCGATACCGTCGGCCAGATCGAGCAGCGGCGGCAGTACGTGGCTGCGATCGAGGCCGCTAGCGCGTGATTCGAGCGCGACGAGTTGCTGCGCGTCGCTCGCCCCGAGCGGGCGCAGCCGCTCGTTGGCGGGCAGCGCAACGAGCGGCGGCCGGAACGCCGCACCCTGCATCTGGTCGAGGGCGCCGCAGCGCTCGAAGCCGAGCGCGTCGCACAACGGCTGGCCAGCCTCGGTCGCATAGAGCGTGATGTCACGCTTGCCAAGCTCGTCGAGCGCGTGCGCGAGCAACGTGCGGCCGATACCCACGCCGCGATGCTCCGGCGCGACGATCAGCATGCCCAGCGTCGCCTGATCCGCGCCGAACTTCCAGCAGACCACGGTGCCGACCAGCGCGCCCGCCGTCTCGGCGACGAAGCCGATCCCGGTGCGCGCCGAGAACCGCCAGTCTTCACGGCGATGCGGCCAGCCAATCGCGGCGGACAGGCGTTGAGCGGCAGGGATGTCGTCGGCTGTCAGGCGTCTGTAGGTGAAACGTGCGTGAGGCGTTGGATCGGACACGGGGCGCTCCGTGAATAGTCGGCCGTGCCGCGACTGTTGCACGTTGCCCGGTGATTGACTAGTACGAACTTCTCATCGTGGGGGGCGTCCTGTCCAGAACATCAGGGTCAACGCCAGGAGCGGCAAATCATGCTGTTTTGACCACTCAAAACCATGTTTTCGAATGGTCGAATCCGCCGATACGCGATCAACGCCATTTTTTGCAGTGCTTAAATCGATTCATGCAATGCCACCGCGCCGCGACCAGCACGCGGAGCGCCGTCGAACACCAATGCTGGATACCCCGCGTTCAATCACGAGTGAGGAGCAGTTGCATGTACGACGACCCAATCAAAACGGGCGGCTTCAGCCGCCGAGACATGATGCGTTTGCTGGCCACCGGCGGCATCCTTGCCACCGGCGCGGGAGGTCTGCTGGCGGGGGCTCGCCCGGCATTCGCGGCACCCACGCCGAAGAAAGGCGGCAAGATCCGGGTGGCCTACGACGCATCCTCGACCGCGGATACGCTCGACCCGGCCAAGGGTTCGGCAGGCTCCGATTACATCCGCTTCTTCATGTTCTATAGCAGCCTGACGCAGCTCGATTCGTCGCTGACGCCGAGAATGAATCTCGCCGAATCGATCGACACCAGCGACGCGAAAGTGTGGGTGCTCAAACTGCGCAAAGGCGTCACGTTCCACGACGGCAAGCCACTCGTGCCCGCCGATGTCGTCTACTCGCTGATGCGTCACAAGAATCCGGCAACGGCGTCGAAGGTGAAGACGCTGGCCGATCAGTTCGTGGAGGCGAAGCAGACCGGTCCCAACGAAGTCACGCTGACGCTCGCGTCCGCCAACGCGGACCTGCCCGTGATTCTTGCCACGCCGCAATTCGTGATCATCAAGGACGGCACGACGGACTTCACGACGGCCGTCGGCACCGGCCCGTACAAGCTGAAGACTTTCAAGCCCGGCGTTTCGACCGTCGGCATCCGTAACGACAGTTTCTGGAAGACCGGCGGCGGCCCTTACCTCGACCAGATCGAGCTGATCGGTATCGGCGATAACGCGGCACGGGTGAATGCGCTGCTGTCCGGCGATGTTCACCTGATCAATTCCGTCGATCCGCGCGCGACGCAGCGCATTGCCGCGACTCCGGGCTATGAGGTGCGCGAGACCAAGTCGGGCCTCTATACCGATCTGATCATGCGCCGCGACAACCCGCTGACGGGCAACCCCGATTTCGTGCAGGGCATGAAGTATCTGTTCGACCGTGACCAGATCCGCTCGGCGGTGTTTCGCGGTTATGCGGTGATCGGCAACGATCAACCGATTCCGCCCGGACACCGCTACTTCGATGCGTCGCTGCCGCAGCGTCCCCACGACCCGGACAAGGCGAAGTTCCACTTCCAGAAAGCCGGAGCAATCGGTACGACGCTGCCGCCGATCTATGCGACCACCGATGCGAACGGCTCGATCGAGATGGGTGTGCTGCTGCAGCAGTCCGCCGCGAAGATCGGCGTGAACCTGGACATCAACCGCGTGCCGGCGGATGGTTACTGGTCGACGCACTGGATGAAGCATCCGCTCGGGTTCGGCAACATCAATCCGCGCTCGAGCGCCGATGTGCTGTTCACGCAGTTCTTTAAGTCGGACGCCCCGTGGAACGAGTCGGGCTGGAACAACCCGAAGTTCGACCAGTTGCTGGCCGCAGCCCGCTCGGAAACCGACGATGCGAAACGCAAGCAGATGTACGGCGACATGCAGGTACTGGTATCGGAGCAGGGCGGCATTGGCATCCCGACCTTCCTGAGCCTGCTCGATGCGAACGACAAGCACTTGCAAGGGCTCCAGCCCGTGCCTACCGGCGCGATGATGGGCTTCAACTTCGCCGAGTACGTGTGGTGGAACGCGTGACCCGCTGAAGCGCCCGGACGCGGCGGGTGGCCCCCGCCGCGCCGCTCGCGGCAGGCAGCCGCAGCGCACCCGAGCGGCACGGCTCATGTGTGACTCGCCGTGTCGCGCAGCCTAACCGAGGAGCTCATGCCCATGAACGGGAATATCGCCCAGTTGATCGGCCGGCGCGTCGCCGTCACTGCGCTCACGCTGCTGATTGTCTCCATCATCATCTTCGTGATCACCAACCTGTTGCCGGGCGATGCCGCGCAGGCCGCACTCGGCCAGTCGGCGACGGCGGATACGGTCGCGGCGCTGCGGCTGCAGTTCGGCCTCGACCAGCCGGCATACCTGCGGTACTTCCATTGGCTCGTCGGTCTGCTGCACGCGAACTTTGGCGTGTCGCTGTCGAGCAATCTGCCGGTGTCCGAGATGATCGAAGGGCGCCTGCCGAAGTCGCTGACCCTCGCGGCGATCACCACCGGGGTGTCGGTGCCGATCGCGGTGTCGGCGGGCATTCTTGCGGCGGTCAACCGCGACTCGCTGATCGATCGGATCGTGAGCCTCGGTACGCTGTCGCTGGTCGCCACGCCCGAGTTCCTGATCGCGACGCTGGCGGTGCTGGTGCTGGCCGTCAAGCTGCACTGGCTGTCAGCGCTGTCGTATAGCGGTGAGATCGAGAGCCTGCACGACTTTCTGCGCGCGTATGCGATGCCGGTCGTCACGCTGTGCGCGGTCGTGATCGCGCAGATGGCCCGCATGACACGCGCCGCGGTGATTGAGCAACTCGGTTCTTCGTATGTGGAAATGGCGATGCTCAAGGGCGCGAGCCCCGCCCGCGTCGTACTGCGCCACGCACTGCCGAATGCGATCGGCCCGATCGCCAATGCAATCGCGCTGAGCCTGTCTTATCTGCTTGGCGGCGTGATCGTCGTCGAGACCATCTTCAACTACCCGGGCCTCGCCAGCCTGATGGTCGACGCGGTGAGCAACCGCGACTTCCCGCTCGTACAGGCCTGCACGCTGCTGTTCTGCCTCGGCTATCTGCTGCTCGTGCTGCTAGCCGACCTGTGCGCCATCATCTCGAACCCGAGGCTGCGGACATGACGATTCTTCGACCTTCTTCCGATGCGCCTCACCGGCTCGGTGCGCTCGAACCGGTGCAACGCAGCAGCATGATGCCGCAGGGCGCCGATCCCGCGCGGTCCTGGGGAGGCGGCGGAGGCCCGGCGCCTCGACCGGTGCGCCGTCGCAGCCTCGCGCAACGCATGAACCTGTCGACCGGCGGCTGGATCGGCCTGGCGATGGTCAGTTGCGCGTTGTTCGTCGCGGCGTTCGCACCGTGGATCGCGCCGCATTCGGTCGGCGCGATCCTCACGCCTGACGTATTCGCGGGCTTCAGCGCGAAGCTGCCGCTCGGCTCCGACTACCTGGGTCGCGACATGTTGACCCGCATCATCTACGGGATGCGCCTGACGGTCGTGCTCGCGCTGGCGGCGGCGCTGCTCGCGGCGCTCACGGGGACCATGCTGGGACTGCTGGCGGCCGTGGCCGGCCGCCGTATCGACGAAACCATGAGCCGGCTGCTCGATGCGGTGACGTCGATTCCGTCGAAGATGTTCGCGCTGATGATCGTCGCCGCGTTCGGCTCGTCATTGCCGTTGCTGATCGTGACCGCGGCGATCAGCTACATGCCGGGCTCGTACCGGATCGCCCGCTCGCTGGCGGTCAATATCGGCACGCTCGAATACGTGCAGGTCGCGCGGGCGCGCGGCGAAAGCGCGCTCTACATCGCCTGCTTCGAGATGCTGCCGAACATGATTCATCCGATACTCGCCGACACCGGACTGCGCTTCACTTTCGTCGTGCTGCTATTGAGCAGCCTGAGCTTTCTCGGTCTCGGCGTGCAGCCGCCGTATGCCGATCTCGGTTCGCTGGTACGCGAGAACATCGCCGGCCTCGGTGAAGGCGTGCCGGTCGTGATCCTGCCCGCGATCGCAATCGCGATCCTCACGGTCGGCGTGAACCTGCTGATCGACGGACTGCCTCATCATGGCCGCCGCAAGGGCATGCCTGATGCCGACGGAGGTCACTGATGAAGGCACCCTTTTTCAGACGTGCTCACGCGGCCTTTGACGCCGTCTCGAGGACCGCGCCACTACCCCCGTCGAATCTGGTCGAGGTACGGGGGCTGCGCGTGGTGGGAAGCCGGCCCGGCGAGCCGGATACGACGATCGTGCATGACATCGACTTCGAAATTGCGCGCGGCGAGGTGCTCGCATTGATCGGCGAATCGGGCTCGGGCAAGACCACGATCGCACTGTCGCTGATGGGCCATGCACGCAGCGGCTGCCGCATCGCGGGCGGCGCGATCCGGGTGGGCGACACCGACGTGCTCGGGCTCTCGCCGAAAGCGCTCGCGGGATTGCGTGGCCGCAAGGTTGCCTACATCGCGCAAAGCGCGGCCGCTGCGTTCAACCCGGCGCGCCCGATCATGGACCAGGTGATCGAAAGCGCGCTGATTCACGGCACGCTCAGCAAGCGCGCCGCGCAGGCCAAAGCGGTCGAACTGTTCCGCGCGCTCGCGCTGCCGGAGCCGGAGACGATCGGCCGGCGCTACCCGCACCAGGTGTCGGGCGGCCAGTTGCAGCGGCTGATGGCGGCGATGGCGCTGATCACCGACCCCGAACTCGTGATCCTCGATGAACCGACCACGGCGCTCGACGTCACCACGCAGATCGACGTGCTGCAAGCGTTTCGCAGCGTGATCCGCCAATGCGGAATGACGGCCGTCTACGTATCGCACGATCTGGCGGTGGTCGCGCAGATGGCGGATCGCATCGTCGTGCTAAGCAACGGTGAAATCCGCGAAACGGGCCGCACTGAACAGATTCTGCATGCGCCGGCGCACCCGTATACGCAAAGCCTGATTGCTGCCGTGACGCCCGTCGCCCCGGCTGCCTCCACCTCGGCGGCTCCCGACGCAGCCCAGCCGAACACGCCGCTGCTCGAACTGCGCGGTCTGACGGCCGGCTACGGCCGCACCGACGCGAAGGGCTTGCCGCACAAGGTCATTCTGCGCGACGTGGACCTCGTGATCGATCGTGGTCAGACGGTAGGCGTGATCGGCGAATCCGGTTCGGGCAAGACGACGCTCGCGAAGGTGATCGCCGGGCTCGTGCCGATGGCGCGCGGCAATCTGCTGCTCGACGGTGAGCCGCTCGCCGCCAATCTCAGCCGCCGCAGCCGCGAACAGTTTCGCTGTATCCAGATCGTGTTCCAGAACGCCGACACCGCGCTTAATCCGACGCACACCGTCGAGCGCACGCTGGCGCGTCCGCTGAAGTTCTATCACGGCATGAAGGGCGAGGCCGCGCGGCGCCGCGTCGCCGAACTGCTCGGCCTGGTGCGCCTGCCTGCCGAGCTGGCGCAGCGGCGCACCGGAGAGCTGTCGGGCGGGCAGAAACAGCGCGTGAATCTCGCGCGGGCCCTGGCCGCCGAACCCAAGTTGATCCTGTGCGACGAAGTCACGTCCGCGCTCGATACGGTGGTCGGCGCTGCCATTCTCGAGCTGTTGCGCGATCTGCAAAAGAAGCTCGGCGTGTCATATCTGTTCATCACGCACGACATCGCCAAGGTGCGTGCGATCAGCGACGACATCGTCGTGCTGTACGCTGGGCACCGCGTCGAGACGGGCAACCGCGACGCGTTGTCGGCGCCGCCATATCACCCGTATTCGCATCTGCTCGTGTCGTCGGCGCCGGAGCTTCGCGCCGGCTGGCTCGAAGAAGCGGGCGAGCGTTGTCATCAGACGTTGCCGCCGATTGGTGAGTCGACTCATGAGCCGGAGCTTTGCACATTTCTCGCGCGATGCCCGATGCGCATCGACGGTGTCTGCAATCGCACGTCGCCGAGCGTGCGCACGCTCGCGAGCGGCGCGCAGGTGCTGTGCCATCGCAGCGAAGCGGAACTGGAGCGATACCAGAGCGGGCCGCCCGACGGTGCTGCTGCGGCGAGCGTGCTCGCGCAGTCTGGCACGGTGCGGGTCTGATGCCGCTACGAAAACGTAGCGCGAGGGGATAGAACATGACCGGAGTCTTCTACGACTGCGCAGGCGATAGGACCGTGGCGATGTCACGCGCGATCAGGCGGGCCGTGGCTTTTATCGAGAGTTCGTTCGCGCAGCCCGTCAGCCTCGCGACGCTTGCCGGCACCGCCGGGTTGAGTGTTTCGCGCTTCGCCACCCTGTTTCGCAAAGAGGTGGGTATTTCGCCTCATCGCTATGTGTGTCTGGTGCGAATTCAGCACGCTAAACGGCTATTGCGTGACGGCGTCCCGCCCTGTGAGGTCGCTGCCGAAGTCGGATTTTTCGATCAAAGCCACCTTGGCCGACACTTTCGGCGCGCGGTCGGCGTGACGCCGGGGCATTTCGTTGCTTCGCCAGAATCGGGCAGCGCATTCAGGTGAAGCGAGGGCCGATGGAGATGAGCTGGACGCGTTGCAGTGGGGTAGGCGACAGAGCTGCCTGGTTCCGGGATAGCGTGGGCAACCTGCTCGGCATCGGGCAACCGCTTAAGTAAGCAGGCCGACGCCATGCCTCGAAGAGCCGCAGGCTATCAGAGCAAAGGGACATGACTATTGTCGATTTTTTGACTCCCCGCTCGTCGTGCGTATGGGCGGCCGTGTTGCGATGCACTGCCAACCGGCACCTACTGTGCGTGTGTAAACAAGGAGATTGCAAATGAATTACATCGATGGATTTGTTGTCCCCGTACCTACGGCCAACCGCGAAATTTACAGGCAGTTCGCCGAAAGAGCGGCGGCCGTCTTCAAGGAGTACGGTGCGTTGAAGGTGGTCGAGTGCTGGGGAGATGACGTGCCAGAGGGCAAGGTGACGTCGTTCCCAATGGCGATCAAGCGCAAGGATGATGAGACGGTGGTGTTCTCCTGGGTTGTCTGGCCGTCGCGTCAGTCGCGAGACGAAGGGATGAAAGCGGTGATGGCCGACCCACGGCTGCAACCGGAAAAAGATCCGATGCCTTTTGACGGTCAGCGGCTAATCTATGGCGGTTTCGAAGTGATTGTCGACGCGTGATGGCGTAAAAATATGGCGCCGGTTCGAGTGAGACGCGAGCCGACGCCGCTGTCTGGCATTGAACATCCGCAGTCCATGAAGCATTACGCTTCCCCGAAACCCCCGCCACCCGGCGTTTCCACCACGAACACGTCGCCCGCGGCCATCTCGACGCTCGCGATATGGCCCAATGCGACGATCTCGCCGTCCGCGCGCTCGACGTGATTGCTGCCGCGCCTTCCCGCGCGTCCACCTGCCGCGCCGAAAGGCGCGTGAATGCGGTTGTTCGAGAGAATCGACGCGGTCATCGGCGCGAGAAAGCGGATGCGCCGGATCGCGCCATTACCGCCGCGCCAGCGTCCCGCGCCGCCCGACTCCGCGCGGATCAGGTGCGACTCGAGCCGCACGGGATAGCGCCATTCGAGCACTTCGGGATCGGTCAGGCGCGAGTTGGTCATGTGCGTCTGTACCGCGTCGACGCCGCAGAAGCCATCGCCCGCGCCGCTGCCGCCTGCGATCGTCTCGTAGTACTGGTAGCGCGCGTCGCCGAACGTGAAGTTGTTCATCGTGCCCTGACTGGACGCGACGATGCCCAGCGCACCATAGAGCGCATTCGTAATCGCGGACGATGTCTCCACGTTGCCCGAGACCACCGCTGCCGGATAAACCGGATTGAGCATCGAGCGGTCCGGGACGATCACCGAGAGGGGCTTCAGGCAACCCGCGTTGAGCGGGATGTCGTCGCCGACGAGCGTGCGGAACACGTACAGCACGGCTGCCATGCAGACCGCCTTCGGCGCGTTGAAGTTGTTCGGCAGTTGCACGGACGTTCCGCTGAAGTCCACGGTCGCACTGCGCGTCGCAGCATCGACGCGAATGGCGACGTCGATCACCGCGCCGTTATCGAGTTCGTAACGGTACGCGCCGTCCTTGAGGGCGCCGATCACGCGGCGCACCGCTTCTTCGGCATTGTCCTGCACGTGCTGCATGAAGGCGAGCACCACGTCGCGGCCGAATTGCGCGACCATGCGGCGCAGCTCGTCCACGCCCTTCTGGTTCGCTGCGATCTGCGCGCGCAGATCGGCCATGTTCTGTGCGACGTTGCGTGCCGGATAGCGGCCCGATGCGAGCAGCGCGCGTGTTTCGGCGTCGCGCAGCACGCCCGCTGAAACAAGCTGCCAGTTATCGACCAATACGCCTTCTTCTTCGATATGCGACGAGGCGGCTGGCATCGAACCGGGTGTGATTCCGCCGATATCCGCATGGTGACCGCGCGAGCCGACGTAGAAGAGCGGCTCGGCCGAACCGTCTGCGAACACGGGCGTGATGACGGTCACGTCGGGCAAATGTGTGCCGCCGTGATACGGGTCGTTGAGCATGAACACATCGCCGTCGCGCATCGCGCCGCGATTTCGCTCGATGACGGTCTTGATGCTCTCGCCCATCGATCCCAGATGCACGGGCATGTGCGGCGCGTTCGCGATCAGATTGCCCGCAGCATCGAAGATCGCGCACGAGAAGTCGAGGCGCTCCTTGATGTTCACCGAATACGCCGTGTTTTGCAGACGCAGTCCCATCTGCTCGGCAATCGACATGAACAGATTGTTGAATATCTCGAGGCGCACAGGGTCGGCCTCGGTGCCGATCGAGCGGCGCGTGGGCAGCGGTTGCACGCGGGTCATCACCACGTTGCCTTGAACGGTCAGCACCGCCTGCCACCCCGGCTCGACCACGGTCGTGCCGTTCTTTTCGGCGATGATCGCCGGGCCGTCGAGCGTGTCGCCTGCGCACAGCGTTTCGCGCTGGTAGAGCGATGCGTCGTGCCAGCTACCGCTCGAATACATGCGCACAACCGACTGCGCATGGGGCGCGTCGCCTGCCGCGCGCTGCGGCAGGCTGCCGGCATCGACTGGCGCGTCGGAATGGCCGATCGCTTCGACGCAAGCGAGTTCCGCGATGAGCGGCGTATCTGCCATCAGGAACGCATAGCGTTGACGATACGCAGCTTCGAAAGCGGCGCGCATCGCATCGACGCTGCCCGCTGGCACTGCGAGCGATGAATCGGTGCCCTGATAGCGCAGATGGACACGTCGCTCAGTCGTGATACGCGCGGCGTCCACGCCCTGTTCGAGCAGTGCGCCGGTTGCATCGGCCGCGAGCGCATCGAGCGCGGCTTCCAGCGTCGCAAGCGATGAGTCGTCGAGCGAGATTTCGAGCGCTCGCTCGCGCATCGCCGTCTGATCCGCGAGGCCCATGCCGTAAGCGGAGAGCACACCGGCAAGTGGATGCGCGAACACCCGCGTCATGCCGAGCGCGTCGGCCACACCGCACGCATGCTGGCCGCCCGCGCCGCCGAAAGTCGTCAGCACATACTGCGAGACGTCGTGGCCGCGTTGCACTGAAATTTTCTTGATCCCGTTAGCCATGCTGCCAATGGCGATCTCCAGGTAACCTTCAGCGAGCTCTTCGGGTGTGCGACGCTGACCCGTAGCCGCGAAGATTTCATCGGCGAGTGCCCGAAAGCGTTCAGCGACGACCTTGCGATCGAGCGACTCGTTCGCGTTCGGACCGAAGACGCGCGGGAAATAGTCGGGCTGAATCTTGCCGAGCATCACGTTGCAGTCGGTGACCGCGAGCGGGCCGCCGCGCCGGTACGCCGCCGGACCCGGATTGGCGCCCGCCGAGTCGGGGCCGACACGCAACCGGGCGCCGTCGAAGCCGAGCACCGAGCCGCCACCTGCCGCCACGGTATGGATGCTCATCATCGGCGCGCGCATCCGCACGCCTGCCACCTGCGTTTCGAATACGCGCTCGAACTCGCCGTTGAAGTGCGAGACGTCCGTCGACGTGCCGCCCATGTCGAAGCCGATCACGCGCTCGAAGCCCGCTGCCTGTGCCGCGCGCACCATGCCGACGATACCGCCCGCCGGGCCGGAGAGAATCGCATCTTTGCCCTGAAATACATCGGCGCGTGTCAGTCCGCCGCTGCTTTGCATGAACTGCAGGTTCACGCCCGGCATTTCGCTGGCGACCTGATCCACATATCGGCGCAGGATGGGCGACAGATAGGCATCCACCACGGTCGTATCGCCGCGCGAGACCATCTTCATCAGCGGCGAGACTTCGTGGGAAACCGAGATCTGCGTGAAGCCGATTCGGCGCGCCAGATCCGCAAGCTCGCTTTCATGCGACGTGTGGCGATAACCGTGGATCAGCACGATTGCGAGCGCGCGGATGCCCTTGTGGTAGACCTCGCGCAGTGCGCGCCCCGCTGCCGCGTGATCGAGCGTCGCGACCACTTCGCCTTGCGCGCTCACGCGTTCGTCGATTTCCACCACGCTCTCATAGAGCGCTTCCGGCAACGCGATGTCGAGATCGAACAGGCGGGGGCGGTTCTGATACGCGATCCGCAACACATCGCGGAAGCCTCGCGTGGTGACGAGCGCTACCGGCTCGCCCTTGCGTTCGAGCAGCGCGTTGGTCGCGACCGTCGTGCCCATTTTGACCATCTCGACGTCGCTCGACGTAATGGGTTCTCCGGCTCGCAGGCCAAGCAAATGGCGAATCCCGGCGACAGCCGCATCGCGATACTGCTCCGGGTGTTCGGAAAGCAGCTTGTGCGTGGTGAGCGTGCCATCCGGGCGGCGCGCGACGATATCGGTGAACGTGCCGCCGCGGTCGATCCAGAACTGCCAGCGGGACGGCGTGCAAACATCGGAGGCGTGATCGTGCTTCATGGTGTCGTGGTCGTGATGCGAAAGTGGTAGTGGTGTGCGCAAGGTGAAAATCAGGCCGATTCGAGTTCGCGACCGCGCGTCTCGGGCAGCGTAAGCGCGGCGATGATCAGTACGCCATACGCGGCCACGGCGAAAATCCCGATGCTCGTGCCCAGGCCGAAGCGGCTCGACAGCACGCCGATCAGCACCGGAAACAGCGCCCCGATCGCGCGGCCGACGTTGTAGCAAAACCCCTGGCCCGAGCCGCGCACACGGGTCGGAAACAGTTCGGTGAGAAACGCGCCCATGCCGGAAAAAATGCCCGACGCGAAAAAGCCGAGCGGAAGGCCGAGCCACAGCATCGATGCATTCGTGAGCGGCAACGAGGTATACGCGAAGGCAATCGCCATCGAGCCCAGCGCGAACAAAATGAAGTTCGGCTTGCGGCCGATGCGGTCCGTGAGCCATGCGCTGCACAGATAGCCCGCGTACGAGCCCGCGATGATCGTCGCCAGATAGCCGCCTGTGCCCATCACCGTGAGATGACGTTCGGTCTTGAGGAAAGTCGGCAGCCATGTCGTGATCGCGTAGTAGCCGCCCTGTGCGCCCGTCGTAAGCAGTGCGGCGCGCAGTGTCGTCGAAAGCAGCTTGGGAGAGAAGATCTCAGTGAAGCGCGGCATGTCTTGAGTGTCGTACTGCTGAACCCTGGCCTGTTCGAATACTTCAGGTTCCTTCACATAGCGGCGGATCGCGAGCACAAGCAGGGCAGGCACGAGTCCGATCAGGAACAATGCGCGCCACGCGATTTCAGGCGCCACCACGGAGAACAGCACCGCGTAGAGCAGGGCCGCCATGCCCCAGCCGAGCGCCCAGCCCGACTGCACGAGACCGACCGCCTTGCCGCGGTCGCGCGCGCGGATCACCTCGCCGATCAGCACCGCGCCCGCCGTCCACTCGCCGCCGAAGCCGAAGCCCATCAACGCGCGAGCCGCGAGCAACTGGCCGTAGTTCTGCGCGAGGCCGCATAGGCCGGTGAACACGGCGAACCACAAGACGGTGAGCTGCAACGTGCGCACACGGCCGATGCGATCGGAAAGAATGCCGGCAATCCAGCCGCCGAGCGCAGAGGACAGCAGCGTCAACGTGCCGATAAAGCCGGCGTCCGCGAGCGAGATGCCCCAGGTAGCGACGAGCGTCGGGATGACGAAGGAAAGCATCTGCGTGTCCATGCCGTCGAGCATGTAGCCGACCTTGCAACTCCAGAACGCGCGACGCGCGTGCGGACCGGCTTCGGCATACCAGGAAAGCTGCGGGCTTCCCGTTCTTGACTTCATGTCGGCGGCATCGTCGACACTCGCCGTGAGTGTCTTGCTGTCCATCTGCTGCTCCTATGGATAGACGCATGGGAAACGATCGAAGCCACGCACGAACGTAGGGATGCGTCATTCCCTCCGGGCCGCGCGGCCCGATGGCTTCAAGGTGCTGTGAATCGCTTGTTGCACGACGGCGCGGCGCGCCGCCGGGACGGTTAGAAAATAGCCAGCGACGCGTTAGTGATATCCGTCATCAGCATGTGGCCCGGCGCGTGCGCAACCGCGAGCGGCAGCTTCGCGGCCATCAGTGCCGTTTGCGGCGTCACGCCGCAAGCCCAGTAGACAGGCAGTTCGCCCGCGCGGATCGTCACCGGGTCGCCGAACTCGGGGCGCGCGAGATCGACGATGCCGAGTTCCGCTGGATCGCCAATATGCACGGGCGCGCCATGCACGCCCGGAAAGCGGCTCGTGATCTGCACGGCACGGATCGCGTCGGCGCCGCGCAGCGGCCGCATCGACACGACGAGTTCGCCGCCGAACACGCCCGCCCGCTGGTTGGGGATGCGGGTGCGGTACATCGGCACGTTGCGGCCTTCTTCGACGTGGCGCAGGCCGATGCCTTCCTTCGCGAGCATGTGCTCGAACGAGAACGAACAGCCAATTGCAAATACGACGAAATCGTCCTGCCAGAGCGCTTCGATCGATTCGACGCGCTCGCTCAGGTTGCCGTCGCGATAGACGTTGTACGCGGGCACGTCGGTGCGGATGTCGATGTCGCGCCCGAGCATCGGCACGCGGAACTCGCCAGGCTCGCCCACGCCGAGCAGCGGACATGGCTTTGGATTCGCATGGCAAAAGCGCAGGAAATCGTGCGCGTGCGCAGCGGGCAGGATCGCGAGATTGGCTTGCGCGTAGTCGCCGCAATGGCCGGCCGTCGGGCTACGGAAGTCGCGGTGACGGACGGCCTGGCGGAATTCGGATGGAGTCATGGTTTTAGCGTGCTCTGGCGGTTGCATCGGATTGTCTGTGGTGGGCGATGCGTCTTGCCTACCGTCAGGCGAAGCATAGAAAAGAAGAAAATTTGACGCCAGCTAGTTTTCTTTGCGCCCGGTGAATAGAATTTCTTAACGGAATCGCGGGTTTTCCCGAGTCACGTTGAGATTTTTGAAGCGGTTTGCTCCCGTTGCACTGCCCACCTTTGACTGATGAATACGCGCTTCCTCGAAACCTTCGTCACGCTTGCCAAGCTGCGCAGTTTCCGCACTACGGCGACCGCGCTTCACGCCACGCCGGCGGCGATCTCGCAGCGCCTGAAGGCACTGGAAGACGAATTGCATACCGTGCTCGTCGATCGCGAGAGCCGCGAATTTCGGCTCACGCCGAACGGCGAATATCTGCTCGGCTACGCGAAGGCCGTGGTCGAGGCGACGCGCCAGTTGCAGGCCGCCGCGTCACACGAAGGCGCGATGCGCGGCAGGTTGCGACTCGGCGTGATCGAGACGGTCGTGCATAGCTGGCTTGCCGACTATATGCGGCGGCTCTCGAAGGACTATCCGCAGCTCGAAGTGGAGCTTGCGGTGGACGTGAGCGTGGTGCTGCAGCGGCGTCTGATGGCGGGCGAACTCGATCTCATCGTTCGGGTGGAAGGCAGCGACGAGGAATCGATCGTCTGCGATGCGCTCGCGAACTATCCGGTGCACTGGATTGCGCGCGCGGGGCTGCTACCGCCTTCGCGCAGCGGACTCGCGAAACGCGTGCTGCGTCATCCGATCCTCACATTCGGGCGCGGGACGGCGCCTCATCGCGCGCTGGAGGACATCGTCAGCAAGCTCGCACTCGCCAACGGCGTGCCGCTCGCGGATACGCGCATCACGGGTTCACCATCGATTTCGGTGATCGTGCAACTCGTGCGCGATGGCTTCGGCGTGGCGGCAATTCCGCGTCTGTTCGTCGATGATCTGATCGCGCGAGGCGAGGTGGTCGAACTGCCGCTGCAGCCCTCGCCGCCGTCCATCGTGGTGTCGATGTCCCGACGCGCGGATGCGCCGCTTTTCGTGCACGGCGCAGCGAACGCGGCACGTGCGGCGTGTCATGAATACTGCGAGCAGGGAGACCGACGCTTGATCGAGCGGCTATAGAGCCCGGCTCTTGCGGACTCTGGAGGCGGCAAGCGACCCAAGGAGTCATTCGACCCCGCGCTCCAGATCGTTGATGACTTCGTCGATCCTGGTCCAATAAATGGAGCAGTCTGAGCCCTTCAGGCCAGTCGCCCAAGTCGCTCTCTGCATTGAGAGGTAGTGGTGCAATTGGGATGCGCTGGTCTGTTACGCTCGAGTTTTTGATGAGCGCGAGCCAATGCGTTAGCTGAAAGACATTGACGGATTGTTCAACGGGCGCGACTTCGATCGCGAAGTTAGTGTCCTTTGCGTGCGCTGGTACCTGTGTTACAAGCTCAGCTTTCGAGATCTCGCTGAAATGATGGACGAGGGCGGTCTGTCGATGGCGCACACGACGATCATGCGCTGGGTCCAGCGCTTCACGTGATGAAACCATCGCGATGTTCGAACAGGACCTGTCGAAGAATCTGTACAAGCTATGGAACCGAATGTCGTCGGGGTCGTACTTCCCGCCGGCGGTCAAGCAAGTGGAGATTCCAAAGGCATCGGGCGGTATGCGTAAGTTGGGCGTGCCCACCGTGAGTGACCGTGTGGGGCAGACCGCCGTCAAGCTCCTCATTGAACCGATTCTCGACCCTGTATTCCATGCAGATTCGTATGGATACCGACCGGCCTGGGAAATCGGCCAAACAGGCGGTCGCCATCACCCGACAACGGTGCTGGAAGTACGACTGGCTGGTGGAGTTTGATATCAAGGCGGCTTTCGATCAAATCGATCATGGCCTCTTGCTAAAGGCGGTACGCAAGCACATCAAAGAGGATTGGATCCTGATGTACATCGAGCGGTGGCTGACTGCACCATTCGAAACTGCACAGGGTACCCGCTTGCAGCGGGGCGGGATCGCGGTACCCCGCAAGGGGGAGTGGTCAGTCCGATCCTGATGAATCTGTTCATGCACTATGCGTTTGACGCCTGGATGCAGCGTCACTTCCCGAAATGTCCCTTTGCACGCTATGCCGATGATGCGGTAGTCCATTGCCGCAGCCAGGAGCAGGCACAAGAGGTCATGCACGCCATAGCCTCGCGGCTGACGGAGTGTGGGCTGACGATGCATCCTGAAAAGTCAAAGATCGTGTATTGCAAGGACAGAAGTCGCACCCAAACCTAGCGAATGTGACCTTCACATTTCTGGGCTTTCAGTTTCGTGCGCGAAGGGTGTTGACCAGGCACGGGCAGGTCTCGACCAGCTTTGTACCTGGCGTCAGTTCTGACGCCCTGAAACGGATGAGACAGGTGGCGCGGGGGGTGGCGGTTGCAGCGCCAAACTTCGAAATCACTGTTCGAACTCGCCCAGCAATGTAATCCCACGATATGTGGCTGGTGGAACTACTACGGGGCTTTCTATCGGACAGCCATGCATGAGTTGAGTCGGTATCTCGACCGAAAGCTTGTGCGCTGGGTTCGGCGCAAGTACAAAACACTGCGACGGCACAAACGGTGCAGTGAAGAGTGGTTGCGCAAGATGAAGAAGGCGTACCCGCGAGAGTTCGCGCACTGGCAGTATCCGGGGGGACAGGTTGGATAACGGGAGCCGTGTAAATCGAGGGGTTTACGCACGGTTCTGCGAGAGACTCGGGGCGCAATTCCCCTGGGTCTACTCACCCTTATATCAAGATCTAAGGCCACTGGAAATACTTGTACCGGGCCGTCGACGGGGAGGGCAACACGGTCGATTTCCTGTTGTGCGCCCATCGTGACAAGGCCGCTGCGCGCCGGTATTTCGAGAAGGCAATTGCCCGGAATGGTGAACCCGAGACTGTCACCGTGGACAAGAGTGGTGCCAATCTGGCCGCGCTCGAAGCGCTCAACGCAGACCGGCCAACGCCAATCAAGATCCGGCAGAACAAGTACCTGAACAACGTCATCGAGCAGGACCATCGAGCCGTCAAGCGCATTGTCACGCCGTTGATGGGTTTCAAGGGTTTCCGGTGCGCGCGCATTATTCTGTCCTTCATCGAGCTGATGCACATGATTCGCAAAGGGCAGATGCAGGACGAGCGCGACATCAAAACTGCAGCCGAGCAATTCAATTCGTTGGCAGCGTAAATAGTCCTACTGATATCACGCTTTGTTCAAGCTGTAATCGTTATCGCGACAGAACCCGCCCCGTAGCGCATATTGGGGTAATCATGCAGCGTGGCGCGTAGCAGAGCGAACCCAATTGAACGGCGTGAATCGCGGCTGCTCGTCGAAATAGTGCGCGGCCGCCGCCTGCGTGGATGAATCGAACCCGTTGATATTGTTGCCGCCGGTGTTAGTGGCCGGAGAACAGGACGTCGGCAATGATGCCAGTTGCGATAGCGGCGAGCACGTAATCTCCGTTCACCCCAACCCAGTGATAGCCTCGCGGCGGCGGTTGCAGTCCGTGGCCGCGCCAGTCGTCGACGACGTAGTTGTGATCGCGGTATTCAGGCGGAAGCCGATCGCCGTGGCGCCAGTCGGCATGCGGCATCGGGCCGCCCGGCCGGCCGCTATAGGCCTCGTGCGGCATGGGACCATGATTGTGACCGGGCGGCGGACGCATGTCGTGTTGTTGCGGGCCGTGCGCCGACCAGTCATTGTGGTGCTGATTGTCGTGAGGCTGGGCGAAAGCGGGGATCGACGCACCAAGGAGGGCGGCGATCATGAAGTGTGCGAGTAATTTTGATTTCATGGCTGCTTCGACAGAAGAAGTGATTGAAATGAAACAGTCGCGTTTGACGGCGACTATGTTTCCCGAGCCAGTTGGTGTAGATGTGGGTCGCGCAGTGTTTCTGCGCACTTCTATGGAAAGACAGGCGGACGGTGGGTCAGTCGCCTGTCAGCCGGTTAGTGACCGAAGTAGACCGAGCCCGGGCCGGTGCGAGCTGCTTCGCTCTTGTAGGCATGGCCACCCGCTGCGGACGAGCCGCTTAGGACGCCACCCACTCCGGACGTGTTGCCAACGCTATCGATCTCAATCACTTCTTCACTGACTGCCACGACGGTCACCGGGTGACTGCCGTTTACTCCGGACGGGCCCCCGTGGTGGGCAGCAACCTTGGCTTCAGCAGCCTGGATGTCCGCCGGATATTCGCGCGGGTTTGCACGGGCCGGGTTATAGCCCGCCGCTTCGATCTCGACCAGTTGCTCACGGACTTCCGCGCGGGTCAGTGGATGGTTTGCTGCCACGTTTGCGGCGGCAAAAACCGTAATCGGCGCAGCGAAGGCGATGGCAGCCACAAAGGCGGCGAGTTTAACGAAGGGTTTCATGGTTACTACCTCCTTGGTTTGTCGGTTGGGCGCTATAAGTTTGCGCGCGCTTTCAATCCGTAAGACAAGTGTAATGAGATAGTAAATTAGGGTAAACGCCTACTTTGTAAAATACTTTTTCTGAAAATGAAATAATCAGAATTTATCGGCGCAAAATTGTTGATTGCCTGTACGCCTTGAAGGGCAATCTCACGCAGGCACGGACGAAAGGGGCTGTCATCGTTAGCGGTAAACGTCCGAAACTTGACGGGGTTTATTCATCCGACAGCGACAACTGGCAACGGTGACCGTGGATTCCGGGCTTTCATGTATGCGCTGAACACGTAGGCCGAGGGCAATGGGCGCGTTCGACATTCAGTCCGCGCATCCTGCTCAACACTCCACACAACCACAATCGCCAGAAAGATCGGGCAGTAGCCCCAATGGGTCCGGATGCCACAACAGCCCAAAGTACTATGCGGCGGGCCTCTGCCGAGATAGGCGATGCACATCGCGCATCCTTCACGCGGATTCCGGCTTTTAAATCAGTTTTCGATATTCTGGATTGGTTTGCCCCTGTACCTCCGGACACCGCCTCACACCTGAGTTGATGAATCGGTCCTGCGCCTGAACTCGCGTGGCGAGCGGTACTTCAGCGCGCTATGAGGGTGCTGCTCGTTGTAATGCTCTTCGCCACCGCGACCTTGCCATCATGCCGGCGCTGCGGGCGTGGAGGGAGCGCTTTGCGCTGTAGCAGGAGGCCGTGAACGCGCATTACCCGGTACACCCGTTTGGCATTGACGGGGGCCGCGCTCTGATTCTCCCGCTGCCGACGCAACATACCCCAGACTAGGCGATAACCATAGCTCGGCAGGTCAGTGACGGTCAGCCGTATTTCTTCGACCAGCCCGGCATCTTCCGTCTTCCTGGCGCTGCGTCCCTCCTGCCAGTCGGCTGGACGTGCAAGCCTTGCCGCCACGTTTGAGCGCGCTACACCGAGAACGTCGCAGACCTGCTTCACTGCTCGTCCCCCGGCAAAGAGGGTGGGCGCGCAATCCATTTTCGCGACTTCGCCACCTCCACCGCCTCACGGAGAATCTCGTTCTCCATTGTCTTTTTGCCGAGCAGTCGCTGGTGTTCCCTGATTTGCTTCAGCGCATCGCTCAGCTCCAACGCTGGTACGACTTCCTCGCCGGCACTGACAGCCGACAGGCTGCCATCCTGATACAGCTTGCGCCAGTGAAACAGCTGGTTCGGATTCACGCCGTGCTGGCGTGCAACCATCGAGACCGACTTGCCCGGCTCGAAACTCTCTCTCACCATCGCCAGCTTCTCTTCCGCCGACCACCGGCGCCGGCGTTCCGGTCCCGTCAACACTTCCATCCCTTCTTGTTTGTTGTTAGTCAAAAACACAGTCGTATGCCTACCCGCTATTTTAAGTGGGAAACTGTGTCCGGCGATTCAGGAGGCCGCTCCATGGATATCAAACAACTGATGTCTCGTCGGGCGAGTGGGTATTCGCGGTCGATGGAGCGTGGCTCGCCAGAGCGGTCCGTCACGAAGACCAATACACTGACAAGGTTATATATACAGGTCTAGAATGAAATCGGCGTTGGGCCGTTCGCGAAATACTTCTCCCCAAACGGAAAGCGATTCGCGACGTGGCCAAGGAATCCCCACACAGGACAGTGTCGCTCACTCCAAACGTGCGGTTTTCGTTTCGATGTAATCTGGACCAAATGGGTCCTGATTAAAACGGGAGATGTTCCGATGTTGCGCATGAGCAAACTTGCCGATTACGGCACGGTGATCATGACCGCGATGGCGCGCGATCCCGATGCCGTCCACAGCGCAAGTAGCATTGCTGCGACGACCGGCGTCGCGAGGCCTACGGTGTCAAAGGTGCTGAAAGTCCTGACGCGCGGTGGTGTCGTGGAGTCGCTGCGCGGCACAAACGGCGGCTACCTGCTGCCGCGGCCGCCCGCGCGGATCACGCTGGCGGAGGTGATCGCCGTCGTCGACGGCCCGATCGGGATGACCGAATGCAGCACTACGCCAGGCCTGTGTATCCAGGAGGCGGCGTGCGCAGTGCGCGCCAACTGGCAGAAGGTCAATCGCCTGATTTACGAAGCGTTGCAGCAGGTCACGCTGGCGGACATGGCGGGCCCCACCTTGCGCGCTGTCGATATCAGCGCGATCCGCGCGCGTAGTATCTCCACCCATCGCGCGGGCGCGATGCCTGCGCGCATGTCGACTGACGGAGGCCACGCATGAGCGCATCCGCAACCGGTTTCGAAGAACTGATCAAACGCGAATACCAGCACGGTTTCGTGACTGATCTGCAGGCCGATGCGCTTCCGCGCGGGCTGAGCGAGGATGTGGTCCGGCTCATATCGGTGAAGAAAGACGAGCCGGCGTTCATGCTCGAATGGCGACTCGCGGCCTATCGCCACTGGCTCACGATGACCGAGCCGCATTGGGCGACGGTCGAACACCCGGCGATCGATTATCAGAACATTATCTATTATTCCGCGCCGATGACGCAGAAGAACCGTCCGAAGAGTCTCGATGAAGTCGATCCGGAACTGCTGCGTACCTACGAAAAGCTGGGTGTGCCGTTGAGGGAGCGCGAACTGCTGGCGGGCGTAGCGGTGGATGCGGTATTCGACAGCGTGTCGGTAGCGACTACGTTCCGCGAAAAGCTGGCGGAACTCGGCATTGTGTTCTGTTCGTTCTCGGATGCCGTACAGCATCATCCCGAACTGGTGCGAAAGTATCTCGGCTCGGTCGTGCCGCACACCGACAATTTCTTTGCTGCGCTCAATTCCGCCGTGTTCAGCGATGGGTCGTTCTGCTACATCCCGCCGGGCGTGCGCTGCCCGATGGAACTGTCGACCTACTTTCGTATCAACGCCCAGAATACCGGGCAGTTCGAGCGCACGCTGATCGTCGCGGACAAAGGCGCGTACGTGAGCTATCTGGAAGGCTGCACCGCGCCGATGCGTGACGAAAACCAGCTGCATGCCGCTGTGGTCGAACTGGTCGCGCTGGAAGGTGCACAGATCCGCTATTCGACGGTGCAGAACTGGTATCCGGGCGATGCGTCGGGCAAGGGCGGCATCTACAACTTCGTGACCAAACGTGGCGACTGCCGCGAGGCGAATTCGAAGATTTCATGGACTCAGGTGGAAACCGGCTCGGCGATTACGTGGAAGTATCCGAGCGTGATCCTGCAGGGCGATAACTCGGTCGGTGAATTCTATTCGGTGGCACTGACCAACCACTATCAACAGGCCGATACCGGGACGAAGATGGTTCACGTCGGCCGCAATACGCGCAGCACGATTCTGTCGAAAGGCATTTCGGCGGGCCGCGGAAAGAACGCGTATCGCGGCCTCGTGAAGGTCGGCCGTGCGGCGGAAGGCGCGCGCAACTACACGCAGTGCGATTCGCTTTTGCTCGGAAACCGTTGCAGCGCTCACACATTCCCCTACATCGAGGTCAAGAACCCGACCGCGAAGGTCGAACACGAAGCATCGACATCACGCATCGGCGAAGACCAGTTGTTCTATTGCCGGCAGCGTGGGTTGTCGCCGGAAGATGCGGTATCGATGATCGTGAACGGCTTCTGCAAGGAGGTCTTCAAGGAGCTGCCGATGGAGTTTGCAGTCGAGGCACAAAAGCTGCTCGGCGTCAGCCTGGAAGGCGCCGTGGGATAACCCACAGCGATTCGCGAGGGATTCGGACCATGCTTGAAATCAGCAATCTGCAGGTCGAAGTCGACGGCAAGAAAATTCTGCGTGGCATCGATCTGGGTGTAAGGGCCGGCGAGGTGCACGCGATCATGGGTCCGAACGGCTCGGGCAAGAGCACGCTTGCCCAGGTGCTGGCCGGGCGCGAGGACTTTGCTGTCACGGGCGGCGAGGTCTCGTATCTCGGCCGCGACCTGCTGGCGCTCGCACCCGAGGAGCGCGCACACCAAGGACTGTTTCTCGCGTTCCAGTATCCCGTCGAGATACCGGGTGTGAGCAACGTTTATCTGCTGAAGGCGGCGCTGAACGCGCAGCGGCGGTATCGTGGCGAACCGGAGCTCGATGCGATGGAGTTTCTTCAGCGGGTCAAGGAGAGGATGACGCTGATGCAGATGGACGAGAGTCTGCTGTATCGCGCCGTGAACGAAGGTTTTTCGGGCGGAGAGAAGAAACGCAACGAGATTCTGCAGATGGTCGTGCTGGAGCCCCGGCTCGCCATTCTCGACGAAACGGATTCCGGACTCGACATCGACGCATTGCAGATTGTCGCGCAGGGCGTCAACAGCATGCGCAGTCCAGAACGGGCGATCGTGCTCGTGACGCACTATCAGCGGCTATTGGACTACGTCGTGCCGGATCGCGTGCATGTGCTGGCGAATGGCCGGATCGTGAAGTCGGGGTCCCGTGAACTGGCGCTGGAGCTGGAGCGTAAAGGCTATGGTTGGATCGACGATGAAGCGGTGCAACCAGAAAAGAGAGCGAGCCAGGAAAGTGCGGGACATCCATGAAAAACGAATCTCTCGACTATTTCCATCAGTTTGGGCAACTCGCGAAGACGTTGCCCGGCGTTGAGTTTCCATGGCTGCGTGCCGCGCGCCGAAGCGCGTTCGACCAGTTCGACGCGCTGGGTTTGCCGACCACGCGGCACGAGGACTGGAAATACACGAACGTGTCGGCGATTGGCAAGCGTCCCTGGCATTTCAAGGCACAACGCACGGACGATAGCGACGTGCGGCACGTCATCGATGAACTCAAGCTGGACCCTGCCGCGAATCGACTGGTCTTTGTCAACGGTCGGCATGTGCCGCGGCCGTCGAAACTGAATGGTTTGCCACACGGGGTATTTGTGGGCTCGCTCACACGGGCGTTGAGAGAAATGCCACAACAACTGGAATCGGCATTCACCTCGCAGGCGTATTCAGATGGCTTTGCCGCGCTAAATACGGCGTTTATGACGGATGGGTTTGCCATCGTGCTGCCGCCTGGCGAGGTCATCGATCAACCGCTGCAGATCCTGTTCCTGACCGACGAAGCGGGTCTTGCGGTGCAGCCGTTCAATGTCGTGCTTGCAGGAGCACGCTCGGGCTGCACGATCGTCGAGCATTTTGTAGGGCTGAGCGGCGACGCGTACTGGACCAATGCGGTTACCCGCATCGTCGCAGACGAGCAGGCGGACGTGCAGCACTACCGGTTGCAGCAAGAGGGCCCGAAGGCTTTTCATATCGCGTCGGTCGCCGCTGCGCAGCAACGGGGCAGCTGTTTTACCTCACATGCGTTCGCGTTCGGCGCCGCGTTGTCGCGCACTGGTATCGGCACAAGCCTGAACGCCGCGAACGCGCAAGCGACGTTGAACGGTCTCTATTTCGTCGGGGGCCGGCAGCACGTCGATCACCACACGCGCATCGATCATACTGAGCCGCACGGCACGAGTCGCGAATACTATCGCGGCGTGCTCGACGGCGCTGCGCGCGGCG
Organism: Paraburkholderia sp. UCT70; assembly: GCF_050434085.1. NCBI lineage: Bacteria > Pseudomonadati > Pseudomonadota > Betaproteobacteria > Burkholderiales > Burkholderiaceae > Paraburkholderia > Paraburkholderia sp. UCT70. Next base: position 506,266 of record NZ_JBNPVZ010000003.1, read on the forward strand.
TGTTCAACGGACGCGTCATCGTGCATCGCGATGCGCAGCAAACGGACACGCATCAGGCGAATCACAACCTGCTGCTGTCACGCGATGCGGAGATCGACACGAAGCCGCAACTCGAGATCTACGCCGACGACGTGAAATGCACACACGGCGCGACGGTCGGTCAACTGGACGACAACCAGCTGTTCTATTTACGTGCACGAGGCGTCGAAGAGCGCATGGCGCGGGCGCTACTGACATACGCATTTGCGCGCGACATTGTCGAACGTGTGCGCATCGATTCGCTGCGTGGCCGGCTCGAAAACCTGCTGTTCGCGCGCACCCCGGAAGGCGAGCGCATCAGGGAGCTGCTATGAAGCCGATCGAACAGATGCAGACGCCCGATCCGCGCAATGTCGAGCACTGGAGAGCCGATTTTCCGATTCTGGGCGAGCGCGTGCATGGCCGGCCATTGGTCTATCTCGACAATGGCGCCACAACGCAAAAGCCCGCCTCGGTCATCTACGTAGAAAACGCTTACTACCGGCATAGCAACGCCAATGTGCACCGCGGCGTGCATCTGCTGTCGCAGCGCGCGACCGATTCATTCGAGGCCGCACGCGCGAAGATTGCACGCTTCATCAATGCGCAGCGTCCGGAGGAGATCGTGTTCGTGCGTGGCACGACCGAAGCGATCAATCTCGTCGCCCAGAGCTATGCTCGCCCGCAAATCAAGCCCGGCGACGAAATCCTGATTAGCGCGATGGAGCACCATTCGAACATTGTGCCGTGGCAGCTCGTCTGCGAGCAGACGGGCGCGGCGCTGAAAGTCGTGCCGATCGACGATACGGGCGCGCTCGATGCCGACGCGTATGAGCGTTTGTTGAGTGAACGTACGCGGCTGGTCGCGATGACTCATCTGGCCAACGCGCTCGGCAGCATCAATCCGGTGGAGCGCATCGTTGCAGCGGCACACGCGCGGGGCGTGCCGGTGTTGCTGGATGGTGCACAGGCAATCACGCATCTGCCGGTCGACGTCCGCGCGATAGATTGCGATTTCTACGCGTTGTCCGGGCATAAGGTGTACGGACCGACTGGCATTGGCGTGCTATACGCCAAGGCCGCACTGCTTGAAGCGATGCCGCCATGGCAGGGCGGCGGCGACATGATCCGATCGGTAACATTCGAGAAAACGGAATACAACGCGATTCCGTGGAAGTTCGAGGCGGGTACGCCGAACATTGCCGGCGCGATTGCGCTGGGCGCGGCGCTCGACTATGTCGACAGCATCGGCATGGAAGTAATCGCCGCGCACGAGAACGAACTGCTCGCCTATGCGACGGCCGCCCTGCGGGTGATACCGGGCTTGCGTTTTATCGGTAGCGCACGCGACAAGGCAGGCATTCTGTCGTTCGTGCTCGACGGCGTGCATGCCCATGATGTCGGCACGATTCTCGATCATCACGGCATTGCGGTGCGTGCGGGCCATCATTGCGCGATGCCGGTGATGCAGCGCTTCGGCGTACCGGCGACCGTGCGCGCGTCGCTCGCCCTCTACAACACGCACCAGGATATCGACGCGCTGATCGAAGGTCTCGGAAAGGTCAGGGAGATATTCGGAAAATGAGCGATCTGCGCGACCTGTATCAGGAAGTCATCTTCGACCACTACCGGCGGCCGCGTAACTGTCATGGACTGTCCGGCGCCAATCACACGGCTGAGGGCTATAACCCGCTGTGCGGCGACCGGATTACGCTTTATCTGCGAATCGAGGACGGCATCGTCAAAGAAGCGAGTTTCGAAGGCGCGGGCTGCGCAATTGCGACAGCATCAGCGTCGCTGATGACCGAGGCGCTGAAAGGCAAAACGGAAGCAGAGGCCGAAGCGCTGTTCGGGCGCTTTCACGACATGGTGACAACACCCGCTGCAGGGCAGGCGACAGCCGCGCCGGAGATGGGCAAGCTGGCGGTGCTGTCCGGTGTACGTGAATTTCCCGAGCGTGTGAAGTGCGCGACGCTGGCCTGGCATACGCTCCACGCCGCGCTGCACGACGAGCATCGCCCCGTTTCGACAGAGTGAGGCAGACGATGAGCACATTCGACTGGCTGAAGCGCACCGAGGCCGCACAACCCGGCAGTGGCACGACAACAGAAGGTCTTGAAGAACGCGTGATCGATGCACTGCGCACCGTGTTCGACCCGGAGATTCCGGTCAACATCTACGATCTGGGGCTTGTTTACGGTCTTGACGTGGACGAAGCCGAAGGCCGCGTTGGGATTCGCATGACGCTGACCGCGCCCGGCTGCCCGGTCGCGCAGACCTTCCCGGCGACGGTGGAGGATGCGGTGTTCTCGGTGAGCGGAGTGAACGACGTGCACGTTGAACTGGTGTGGGATCCGCCGTGGTCGAGAGACCGGATGTCGGATGCGGCGCGCCTGCAATTGGGGATGCTTTGACATGTCCGACTGGGTCGATGTGGCCGCGATCGGCGATTTTCCGGCCGGGTCTGTTCGCAGCGTCGAGGTCGATGGCGCGCAGGTTGCTGTGTTCAATGTCGACGGCACCTGTTACGCAATCGAGGATGTCTGCCCGCACGACAGCGGCATCCTGACTGGCGGTGTGGTGGAAGGCGACGTGGTCGTCTGTCCGCGCCACGGTGCACGATTTTGCATCAGGACCGGAAAGGTGCTGGCGCCGCCGGCATATGAGGATGTGGTGGCGTTTCCGGTGCGGATCGAGGCGGGCGTCGTTCAGGTGCGTGACGAGCGGTGGGATTGAGGCGGAACAGTTCGTCGAAGCCCGCGTAAGCGTCCGCTTGCAGGATCCCTTTGAAGTCGGCCAGATGGGTCAGAGGATGGATGCCTTGCCGATTCGGCGAGTAGGCGAACCAGACCGCAGCCGGTTGCCTCGAGCCGGAGCGATGATCGTCGCGCACGTAGACCCACAGTCGACCGGTGCGGGTCTTCCTGTTGCCCGGCGAGAGTACTTGGATCGGCGTGTCATCCGCGTGCAGTTTGGTGGCGGCCACCGTATAGCGGCGCAGCGTTTGATCGACCTATTGATGACTTCACCGGTTTCTGATTCGAGCCAGTGCATCTGCATCACATTCTTCGCGATATCTACTCCGACCGTTGTATAGCTCATCTCGGATCCTCCGGTTTGCCGCGGGAAGGTGTCATCTTTTCCCGGTTGGGTATCTCTGGGACCGTCGGCCTGCGCGGATTCGCTACCTGTGTCATCCCACTGGCGGGTGGGGGACGTTCATTCCATTCTTAACGCGTGCTGCCGGCCGCAGCCTTGCGAAGTTGGGGCTGCGTATGTCAATTGCATGTAGCAGTGACCGGCCATCTCCCGTCATTGGGCCATTGGGCGACCGGCCCACTCGAATGTCTCTTCCATTTCAACACCAGCCATTTCTCTTGAGGCCGGTCTAGCGGCGTAAGCACTCATGCTGACAGGCCGTCCTGTTCATGGATTTGGGGATTTCCTAGGCAGCCACAGGCCTGGCTAAACCAGAGATCCGGACCCGACGACATTGGTTCGACATGTTGTTAAGTGCCGCGCTAACAGGACCTTTCAAGCCGCCTCTGGTTCCATCGCGAGAATATGCCCGGCACGAGATCAACTCGATGCTGACGTGACATGGCTTAGCTCCCTGAGCATTGGAAACGTTTCGGGTCTTAACGTTTCCTTCAGATCGGTCTAGTACGATCTTGTGCAACATGTGTTTCACCGTATTCGACCTCCATGCTGCGCATCCCGTCGCGTTGGTACGCTGACGGCAGTTCCTCCTGCGGGCGGTTCCGCATCGAGGCGCCGATTGACGCATCGGAAGGTTTGAATAGATCCGGGGCGGACTGAAGTTGCCTTCAATCGTCGCCACCATGATCCATGGCGATCATGGTGCGGGCCGCGATCGTCGGTCACGTTGCGTCTTAAAGTAACTGCAGAAAGTTGGTTACGCGAACCTTTCGCCACACTGTTGCGCGAGGGCGAAAATGAGATCGATGACTTCTGGAATCAGGGTGACAGGGAGACGGTGTGGAGCCGCCGCAATCACGGCGCTCACTTTTTCGGGCGCGTATGCCGGCGGGATCGATCACGAAGTCGCGCTAGATCAGAGCGGCATATGGAACCGCAATGTTCAACTCGCACTTGAATACGCCGTGATAGCCACGACGGCGGGTGGGGCTCTGTGGCTTGGGAACGACAACGAACTGGGCCATACATTCTGGCAAACGGCCGACGCTACGGCGATATCGGCGGTTGCTGCTCAAGGCATGAAGTATGCGTTCGGTCGCCAGCGGCCCAGCGCTGGCCAGGGACCGAACCAATGGTTCAGCGGCGGAAAGAGTTTTCCCAGTGGTGAAGTCACCCTTCAGGCGAGTTTCGTAACGCCGTTCATCGTCAACTATGGCCGGCGTGATCCGTGGGTTTGGGCACTCGAGGTGTTGCCGCTCTATGATTCGATCGCGCGCGTGAAAAGCCAGGCGCATTGGCAGACCGACGTTCTCGCCGGTTGGGCGCTGGGTACGGCGGTAGGATACTTGAGCACGAGATGGCAGACACCCCTGTTCGTGCAGATTCTCCCGCACGGTTTAACGGTAGGCTTCGCGAAGCGGTTCTAGGTCTGGTTGCGAAACGGACGTGACCGGTGTGCAGGTGGCGGCACGGCGACGTCCTGACCTCGTTTGAACAACGCTCCGTAAGTTCGACGCGGAGAGTTGCTCGCAACCACCCGTATCCAGCATCGCGAACCGTCATCGCGATGGAATGGCCGTTTGAATCCGCCCTCCAGATCTGACGATTTAACCACGTTGCGTCGAAGGACCGAAAGGGGTCGGAAGTACGCGTTGGCGACGGCGAGACGAGTCGCTCACGACCGCTGAGGAGCGAACGGCCGGAGAGTGTCCTGAAGCTGACCGACCAAGGCTCACTCCTGAATGTCAGCTATGGCCGACCTACTGTCCTTAAGACGCCGGCCTGGATGTCCGCACTGCTCTGGTCGCCGCCTCGGAAGCCCGGACGGGGTGACAGGTGGCAGTGGGTTGTCGGGGATGAACCCGGGATGCGCGGGCGGAACCCAGGCAGGCGGATGGCGGCGATAACCGTTCATCCGGCATTCGCGCCGACGCCTGCTTGCGTGATTGCCATGGTATGCCCCTCGTCACAGTGGATTTGATCTTATGTAAACGGCGACGTTAAACAAGGCTAAGCGCTCAGCGCGACGAGGACCGATGTTGAATCAGCCAACCGATCGATAATGGCGCGCCCGTTCGGCCAGGCGCGCCTTCAATGCAAATGTTTGTCGGGAAATGTCCATTGCGGCCGAATAAGCGCGATCGAAGCCCGGGTCGTGTGATCGACTGCTTTTCCTGCAGCGGTTATGTACAAGACCTTCTTGAAGTTTCCCCAAGTTCATTTCGCCGAGGAGCGTTTCGACGTCATCGGACAATGAGGGTTCGTAAAGCCCACAGATAATTCGCCGCTCATCGGTTTCCTCACGGCTAGACAGGTAGGTCCTGTTCAATCAGGTTATTGAGATTTTTCGAGGATCGAACCTTCATCTCACGCACCGCGCGTTGTGAGGCGGCATAGCCATCCAGTGGGATGGTCTTCGGCGGCTTGCCCTGATGTTTGAGAGCTTTCCTGAAAAAGGCTTTGACCGCCTTCACGTCGCGCTTTGCACGTAGCACGAAGTCAACTGTCTGGCCGGCCCGATTCACCGCCCGGCAGAGCTACACCCACCTGCCGCGGATCTTCAGCTACGTTTCATCGACACACCACGACGGCTCTCTATTCGTTCAGCAGGACACTCTATCCGATTCGCTTGCGCCGTTTGCACCATGTATGGACGACTCCCTGGGGTTACGGTTCTGCAGAATCGTCGTGCTGTGATGGTCACCGCCCTGTCATTATCCGGAGGATTTTCTGCACGATGCGCTCATGCTGCTCCAGCGCCTCATCGAGCGTACTTGCTCCGTAGCTCCTGTTGTCTTGCGCCTGCATTCCGGCGACGCGCGTCACGAACAGCAAAGCCTCTCCGGTTTTCGGTTTGGACACACCACGGAAGCGGGTCGTGACCGTTACACCGTAGTCGTCCAGCAGTGTGCGGCGGAAGACCAGCTCGTTTTCCGTCATCCAGCGCGACCACGCGCCGTGGTCGAACACCTCGACAGGCCTGTTCTTCGCATCGAGAACATAGATGCGCTCCGAGCTAAACGAGACCGGTGGCGTCTTCATATTTCAACGCAAAGGCGTGAGAAGGAAGTCGGTCGCCTCCCGCCACCAGGTTTCGTCGACGTGGCCAATCCAGTCGTTATGGTCAGCCGCCTTCACCATCATGAGTTTTCTCGGTGCGGACAGCGAGTTGTAAAGCGCCTCGCCGTAGCGCGTAGGGACGATGCTGTCGCGTTCCGCAACCACGACGAGAACCGGCCGGCCGAACGACGCCAGATGGGTCACGCTGTCGTATCGGTCGCGCAGCAGCCACCTCACGGGCAGCCACGGAAAGTGATAAGCGGCGACATGCTCGAGCCGATCCCATGGCGTGATGAGCATCATGCCTGCGATCTTGTCGCGTTCACGCGAGCCGGCCGCCGCCACCACGCCGGCCCCAAGCGATTCGCCGATGAGCAGCAGCGGCGCTCCATAGAGGCGATGGGCGAGCGCGATGGTTTGTTGAGCATCGTCGACCAGACTCGCTTCGCCTAATGCACCGGTGCGCGGCCCGTAGCCTGGATATTCGGCGAGAATCACGCGCAGCCCGAGTCGGGTGAGCGCCGCGGCATAGAACCAGCGGTGGCCGGCATGCCCCGCGTTGCCATGAAAGACGATGACCGTGGCGCGCGCGGACCCGGCCGGCTCCGCCGCGAGGCCCCGGAATGCCTCAGGTGTTGGCCAGGCGCGCAGTCCGCCGGAGGCGGCCTCCTCGATGGTGGCTTTCTGAGGGAAGTAGAGAAAACGATCCTGCAAGATGGCCACTCCGGCTAGCACGATCATGCACACGAAGGCGAAGCGGACCATCATCCGGGTGAAATTCATCGTCTTGAGCTCGACCCACCGATCTTGTCGCTAGCACACCCAGTTTAGCGCGCAGTCGCCACCGCTCATATTCAGGCGTGTCGTCAGGATGTGGGCGTCTAAGTTATGGTACGGAGAGTATCTCTCTGCCTTGTACCCTCGATATTTTCCGAGCGACGCGACCAGGCGCGGGGTTGGTCCGTACGAAGCAGCCCAGAACAGACTGAAATCGAGTGCGATCGACGCTAGCCGTGCGAGACAATGCTACGTCCCGGCTCGTGCGCCCGCTTTTTGGCGCACCTCTCATCGGGCGAATCCGGACCCCTTATCCTCAAAGCCGTCATCCGGATGGCTGGTTCTCCAGAAGACCTGCCTGATAACCGTCGCGTACACGTCGGCCATAGCGGTCGGTTGCCGATCGGGCAGCGTGCGGCGGCAGCAGGTCGCTTTGCTGACTTTTACAAACTGGCGTCGGCGAATGTCAGCTCTCTCTGTCCATCAACGAGTCTTACCGACCCGATCCAGACCTTTCACAGTCCCCGGGAATTTTCGCTTGCCGAGAAACGATGCGCACGATGATCGCCGACGGCCTCAAAGGTATGCCGTCAAAGGTGCGGCAAATCGTCAATGCATTTTTCGACATGATCGCCAGGGAGATCCGTGTCGATGCCGGCGTGTCCGTCGGTGTGAGAGACAGACACAATTTTTGGCCCGAGATACCGTGTGCCACCAAGCGTAAAAAGGGACCAAACAACATCTCCCCGACGGATCGCGGCGACGACTTCGACCACCTCCACAATCGCAGGGGGGGACAGCCATTCACGCGTCGACGGATCGACGGGAGCCCAGCGCACATGGGTAAACCTGTCGTTCGTCGGGTTGATGCGAACGGCGTCGATAGCAAAAGTTGTCACATCTACCTCCATCGTCCTGACAAAGGGATGTGTGCATTATGCGCCGCTTCTTTTGCCGGGGATCAGCAGGATCGGTCGTGAGGGCCGTTGTCAGCCCTCGCTGCACGTATCGCTCTCGCCTGACGCGTGCCCCCGAACTGGATGTCTGGTGGGTGCGGCGAATACTCCCGGGACAGCCTGGACCTGGATAGTGAAGCCTAAGCGGAGTTCTCGTCGCACCACTGAATCGCCCAACGCTGCGCCGCCTCAATAGCATCCGCGTCGGAGGGAAAATCGCCGAGGTCGCCCGAATACTTTACCTCGACGGCATCGCCACTCGCCGAGGCGCGCCGGTAGATCTTTGCGCGAGCGTAATAGCGGCCGCCTTCATCAAGAGGTGACGCGTCGATGTGGAATTGTTGGTAGTCGAAATGCATGGCTGTCTCCAAACGATTGCCCTAATCGTCGTCGCGTTGGACGAGGTGGACCTCGTTGTCACCGCCAAGGTCGCTCTGTCACTCTGCCAAGATGAATTGGGGCTGCGACTCTTCGGCCCAAAACGCTTTAAGAATGATATGTACATCGTAGGCAGTAACAGCAAGGCTCGCTGACCAGCGAGAGCAGGACGGCAACGAGAATTCGCATGGGAACGCTCCATCCGAATACGGGTGCGCATCGATTGCCAATCGTGCTGTCTCAACGAATATAGGGCCAGTGCTCGGGGTAATATGTCTTCCGAAACACCACAAAGCGGGCCCGATGCAACGTTCCATCTGGCGAGACGCCACCATCAGGTATTGACTGGAAAGAGAACAGATAGTCGTGAGAAAAGAATCAGTCCTGCTTGCGATTACCGCGATGCTGCTAAGCGGTCCTTGCCGCCCAATTGAACCTGATGGATCGGTACCGCAGCATGGCGCCTCGCAACCTTCCGCAGCGGCCATGTCGGAGTACGCGCTCGCGGTTCGGAAGCGGATATTGCCCGTCACGAATGCCTTGGTGACTGACGGCGACAAAGCCACTGACGCTGTTTTTCCCGTGGAGATCGACGCCGAAGGTAACGTGTTATCAATTACCGTGAAGACCTCAAGTGGTGATTCAAGGTACGATAATGATTGCATGGAAGCGATAAAAACAGTGGGATTGCCCAAACCTCCCCAAGGTATGCCGTTGAGATTGAATCTTGTTGTTCGCACCTTTCACCGTATTCGCGATTGGGTGTACAGGCCCGTCCATGCGAACTGAACCGAGGATCGTGTCGCACGGGTAGCCGTCCACGGCGTCTTTCTGATGCAGACGCAAATTTGGAACGTCTGCTAAGCGGTTCAGTGAGGGGCTGTTTCACGCCCTGAGGTGGTCCGTCAAGCGTATCGGGCAGTAGACGGCCCGAACCAGTCATTCAGCATGAGGAAATACTCTGTCATAGGGCGTCCGGTCCAGGTCGGATAACTGCCGCTCAGGAATGACCGGAAAACTTGCTATAGAGGCTGGCAGGCCAGACGGCCATGAGAGCAGACGGCCATGAGAGAATTCTTGCTCTTGCTCTTGCTCTTGCACTTGTCCTCATCGCCTCATGAAGATTCTCGAATACACAGGTCTCGACACCTCACGCGTCAAGGCCAGCTACGACAAGGTGTCTGCGGCCATCGCCCGCCACGACTTCCGTGCTGCCCAAGTCAAGAAGCTCGCCAATCTGAGTCACGGCAAGTTCTACCGGGCGAAGCTGGATGACGCCGACCGGCTGTTGTTCTCGCTGGTGCGCCACGGGGATGAAGTCTGCGCACTGATGCTGGAAGTGATCGCCAATCACGCCTACGATAAGTCACGTTTCCTGCGCGGCGCGGCGATTGACGAGAGCAAAATTCCAGACATCAGCGCTGATGACGCCATCAGGGAGGCGCAAGCTCTACGCTACCTTCATCCCGAGCGTACCGGCATTCACCTGCTCGACAAACCGATCTCGTTTGATGACACGCAGGAGACCATTTACCGACAGCCACCTCCCTTGGTTGTCGTCGGCAGCGCTGGCAGCGGCAAGACCGCACTGACGCTTGAAAAGCTCAAGCATGCCGAAGGTGAGGTCCTCTACGTCACTCACTCCGCCTTCCTGGCGCAGAGCGCCCGCGACCTTTATTACGCCAACGGTTTCGAGCATGGCGGTCAGGATGCCGTATTTCTGTCCTACCGGGAGTTTGTCGAGTCGATCCGCGTTCCGGCAGGACGCGAGGCTAGCTGGCGCGACTTTGCGGGCTGGTACTCGCGTATACGGCAGAACTTCAAGGATCTCGATGCCCACCAGGCTTTCGAGGAGATTCGCGGCGTGATTGCCGCCGGGTCGGGCGGTGTCCTGTCGCGCGACGAGTATCAAGCACTGGGGGTGCGTCAATCGATCTTTCCCGTAGAACGGCGCGACCAACTCTACAATCTGTTTGAGAAGTATCGCGCCTGGCTGGCCGAGGCAAAGCTCTACGACCTGAATCTGGTCGCCCAGGACTGGCAAGCGCTGGCTGCGCCGCGCTACGACTTCGTGGTTATTGACGAGGTGCAGGACATCACCACCGTGCAACTCGCGCTCGTGCTGAAAACCATGAAGAGGCCTGGCCATTTCATGCTCTGCGGGGATTCCAACCAGATTGTCCATCCCAATTTTTTTTCCTGGAGTCAAGTCAAGAGCCTGTTCTGGAAGGACCCGAAACTGGCCGAGCGGCAGGAATTACGCGTGCTAATGGCCAACTTTCGCAACGGCCTGGAGGCCACTCGCGTCGCCAATCAGTTGCTCAAGATCAAGCAGCGGCGCTTCGGCTCCATCGACCGGGAGAGCAACTTCCTGGTCCAGGCCGTCGGCGGCGAGACCGGCCAAGTTACGCTGATACCCGACAAGGACGCCACCAAGCGCGAACTGGACCAGAAGATTCGCCAATCCGCCCAGTTCGCCGTCCTGGTAATGCGCGATGAGGACAAGGCCGACGCCCGCAAGCACTTTGCCACGCCACTGTTGTTCTCGATCCACGAAGCCAAGGGTCTCGAATACGAGAACATCGTGCTCTACCGTTTCATCTCGGATCACCGGGGCGAGTTCAACGACATTGTCGAGGGCATCGCCAGGACCGATCTGGCGGTCGAGACACTGGATTACAAACGCGCTAAAGACAAGAGTGACAAGTCGCTCGAAGTCTATAAATTCTTCGTCAATGCCCTGTATGTAGCGCTGACGCGCGCCATCAAGAACATCTACATGATCGAGTCGGACACAGGGCATGATCTGTTCGGGTTGCTGGATCTGATCGTCGGCCAGACCAGGATCGAGGCCAGGCAATCCACGCTCGAAGACTGGCAGAAGGAAGCACGCAAACTTGAACTGCAGGGCAAGCAGGAGCAGGCGGAGGCCATCCGCCGCACCATCTTGAAGCAGGTCCCGGTGCCGTGGCCGGTGTTCGATGAGGCCAAGGTCAGGGAACTGCTGATCAAGGTCTTCCGCGAGCAGTCTCCGGGCAACAAGGGCAAGCAGCAACTCTTTGACTATGCCACCTGCTTCGATGAACCGCAGCTCGCCGAGTGGCTGGCAGTCGAGGCGAAATTCGAGCAGGCACGAACCTTTGATCAGCAGCGCGCGGTGTTCGCCCGCAAGAGCTACGTCCCTTTCTTCGCCAACCGCTTCAAGGACATCCTCAGGCAGTGTGACCAGCATGGCGTCGATCATCGTCTGCCAATGAACCAGACGCCGCTGATGGCCGCCGCTGCTGCAGGAAATGTGGCGCTGGTGGAAGCCCTGCTGGAGCGCGGTGCCGACCGCGATGCCGTCGATCACTATGGTCACAATGCCCTGCACTGGGCTTTGCGTCAGGCATTTGGCGATGCAAAGTTCGCTGCTGGCCCGCTGGCGGCAATCTATGAATGCCTGGCTCCGCCCTGCATTGATGTCAGAGCGGGCGATCGTTTGGTCCGCATCGACCGGCATCTGTCTGAATACTTTCTGTTCCAGACCCTGTGGGTATTGTTCAAAGCACGATTCAGCAAGATACGAGGCAATTCAGACAGCGCGTTCCAGACCCAAACCATCCTCGATGCCTGGCAACACTTACCCGCTAACATCGCGCGGCCAGAGCGCAACAAGCGCCAGCATCTTTCTGGCGTGCTGGCGAGGAACGAAATCGACAGAGACTATGCCTACAATAGATCCCTGTTCCTGCGCGTATCCACCGGGCGGTACCAGTTCAATCCCAAACTCGCTGTGCGTCGCCGCCAGGGCGAAGAAGAAAACTGGGTCCCGATCTACACGGCACTCAATCTCCCGTTGATTAGCGAGTTTGCCTACAACGACGGCTGGATCAGCACCTGGGACAATATCGACAAGCTTGTGGTCCTTGCTGGACTACCTGAACGAACCACACCCATCGCGGCTGAACGCTTCGCCGAACGGCAAGCGGCCAAAATGAGGGAGCTGGACGAACGCAGAGCCAATCAACTTGCTGCCAAAGCACGCATTCGTGCAGCCGCCGAAGCCACCCAGAACACAGCGCCACGATGGGGAACAAAGGAAGCTAAACGGCTTGAAATCGAACGTGTGAAACAAGAAATCGAAAGACGAAAGAAGGGTTGACTTGCCGATATTTCTTTTGGGGGGCTTTCGGCCCATCAACTGTCGTTCGCTCAGCGATCCGGGCGGACATTCGAAGATCCGCTTCGCTCAGTTAAGGGACGTTTCGTCCAACATTTTGTTGGACCCATGATCCGGCCATAGCGGTCGGTTGCCGATCGGGCAGCGTGCGGCGGCAGCAGGTCGCTTTGCTGACCTTCGCAACCGGGTGCCGATGAATGTCAGCTAAGTCATGGATGGATGAGTCTTGCCGACCCGTTATAGATAGTCCGTCCCGCTTTCATCGATACTGGTGGGACCGGCAGCGGGCTGCCAGTGCAGGCGGAACCTGCAATTCTGGGGCCGCAACCGGTTATTCCCCCGATCCGCTATCGCCGATCACGGGAATAGTGAACCGAAAAGTCGCGCCGTATCCGGCATTGTTCTCTGCCCACACCCGCCCACCATGGGCATCGATAATCGAACGGCAAATAGAAAGCCCCACACCCATACCTTCGGGCTTCGTAGTGAAGAACGGTTCGAATAGCCGATCGGCGTGCTGCAGGTCAATTCCTGTCCCGGAATCTTGCACCGAGACGATCACATAGCCGTCGTCGCTGCGCCACGACTTGATCGTCAGTTCGCGCGGCCGGTCTTCGATCGTGCTCATTGCCTGGATACCGTTTGTAATCAGATTCGTGATGACTTGTGCCAGTTGGATCCGATCGCCAAGCACCGCCGGCAGTTTCGAAGCAAGGGTCGCGCGCAGTGCTACATTGTGCTTCAAGACCTCGCGCTGGAGCAGTACCATGACGTCACTGATCAGCTCGTTGATTTCGAGTCGCGTCATCTCAGGGGCAATCCGCTTTGCGAGCATGCGGACGTGTCTGACGATCTCGGTCGCGCGTTGTACATCAGTAAGCATGCGTTGCACGGAGGCTCGCACTTTTTCAAGGTCGGGTACGTCCCGGTCAATCCATCGCAGGCACGCGGCACCATGGGTGGCGACCGCTGCGAGAGGCTGGGCGATTTCGTGGGCCACCGACGCGCCCAATTCGCCGATCGACGTCAAACGAGACACCTGTTGCAGCGCCTCTTCGACCCGCTTGCGCTCGGTGATGTCGGTGCCCGTTTCGAGGATCGCGATCGGTCGCCCCTGTTCGTCTCGCACCAGGGCCCAACGGCTGGCCACTGCGGCTTCCGACCCGTCGCGCCGGGTATTGACGATCTCGCCTTCCCAACGGCCCGTTTCAATCAAAGTTTTTTTGATGTCCTCGGGTGCTGCAGGAAAACGCGTGCGAAGCAGACGGTCGGCAACGTGGCCGAGCGCCTCGTGTTTCTTCCACCCATAAAGCGCTTCCGCGCCGCTGTTCCAGTAGGTAATTACATCGTCCATATCGCGAGCTACCACGCTGTCGTGGGTAAGGTCGAGAAGCTGTGCCTGCTCACGATGGACCGCTGCCAGTTGGCGAGTCCTATGCACGAGAAAGGTGACGACGAACGATGTCACAAAAAAGGCAGTCAACACTACGATGTCCTGCTGGGCATCTACCCGGAAGGTAAATAGTGGCTGTGTAAAGAAAAAGTTGAGGCAACCAACAGCGATCACCGAGATAGCTACCGATGAAACGAGGCTGCCCATCAGTGACACCAGCAAGACCTCGATCAGGTAGACGAACCCAACGACCGCGACGCCGGCTCCCAAGCGAAAGCATACCCAGGTCGCGATCGCTATGCTGATAGCGCCGGCGAACAGGATCGCGGCAACGGAGCGCGATTGAACGATCCCTTTGGTCGTTCTGGTTGCGTGCATCCCCCGCCAGCCACCGTTCGCAAGGAGATCCTTCATTCGGCTTTTCCCCTTTGAACGGCAAGTCGAAGCGCTGACTCGCCCTCTCGGTCAAGGGACACGGCAAACCATGTGCTCGTCGGACGCGGTACTCGCAAAGTCTGGGCGTGCTGGCGCTTGGCAACACCTCGGCGTTCACCCTAGCCCTACTTTCATTGGGGAGGACCGTCCTGTCAATCCTGATCTATCATCAGGGCTGTCTGCCGGCGAGCGGACCGTTCCCCTGACTTCGCTCGAACATCATGCCTGTCTGCTGCACATCTCCATCCCAATCAAACAAGGCGCGCGATTCGCGAAGTGTTCGAGGAACGCTGCGCGCTTGATCGACCTGTTGAAGACCTCACCGGTCTCCGGTTCGACCCAGTGACGGGCCAAGAATAGACGATCGAATGCGACGCCGATGTACGTCGCGCTCACGTAGCTGCTACATCGATCCCCGCACATCGTGCAGATTTCGGGCACGTCGTCCGTTGCCCATCTGCACGAGAACATGAAAGCCGCCGATTTCCGGCCAGGCGACGAGGTGCCGAAGGAACCCGACGCGATCAGGGCTCGTACTTAACTCGCCCGAATATCGGGCGCAGTAGCACATTCGCACCCGTGCGACACTGACGTCCGCCTCCAGGACACCCCGTTCCGATGCCGTTCCAATCCTCGTCTAATATTGCTCAGCCAAGGACGGGGGTTCGAAGCTCAGCCAGCGAGCCTGGCGGCGAAATCGCGGTACGAGTGCAGCGGGCGGCCCAGAATGCTGACGAGTCGCTCGACATCGCCGGCCTCCGGCACCATGCCGTCGCTGACGTAGCGCTCGGCCATCAGGCGCATTTCATACGCCATCCACTTTGGCAGGAAGTTCGCCAGATTCTGCTCGAATTGGGCGGGATCGTCCCCGCCGTAGGCAACCGCACGGCCAAGAAGCTCTGACCAGATGGAGGCCAGTTCCGAACCCGTCAATGTGTCAGGTCCAACGAGGTTGATGACTTCGACAGGCAGTTTGCCCGGCGCCTGATCCCGACGCAGCAGTTCGATCGCCGCGACCTCCGCAATGTCGCGGGTGTCGACCATCGCGACTCCCTTGCCGCCAATGGGCATCGGGTAGACCCCATGATTGACGACAACGTCCTTGATCATCAGCTCGTTATCCATGAAGTACGCCGGACGCAGGATAGTGGCGCTGAAGCCCATCTGTTCGATCATTCGCTCGGCGCCGGACTTCACTGCAAAATGCGGCACATTCACGAAGCGCTCGGCGTGCATGACCGACAGGTAGACCACGCGCTCGACGCCGGACTCGCGAGCAACGTTGAGCGTGATGAGCGCCTGGGTGAATTCGTCGCCTGCCACGGCGTTAAGCAGGAACAGTGTGCGGGCGCCGGCGAACGCTCTGCGCAGGGAGTCGATATCGAGCATGTCGCCCTGTACGACAGCCACGCCGGCAGGAAAGTCGGCCTTCGAAGGATCGCGCACGAGCACGCGCACGTCGGCTCCGCGGGTGGCAAGCTGATTGACGACCTGGCGGCCGACACGGCCGGTCGCGCCGGTAACGAGGATAGTCATGGTGTTACTCCTTGGGTTGGTTGGGATGCCTCCAAGGTAAGTGATCCATGTCCGGTCCGGAAGATGCTATAAGGAGACAGGGTATCTCACTGGTGGAACGCATGGATCTGCTTGCTCTCGCTGATTTCAACCTGGTCGCCCGTCACGGGAGCTTCGGCGAGGCCGCTCGTGCGACGGAGCGTCCGAAGGCCACGCTCTCGCGCAGGGTCAGCGAACTCGAAAACAGCCTTCGTCTCAGGCTGTTTGAACGCGGACCGCGCGGATTGAAACTCACGCAGGAAGGACGTGCCCTTTACGAGCGGACCGGTGCGCTCCTCGCCGCGCTTAACGAGAGCGCCGCTGCCATCACATCCGGTAGCGAACAACCGCGCGGTCGACTGCGCATCAGCGCGCCGGCGCTCTTTTCTCAGATCGCAATGGGTAAGCTGGTCGCCACGTTCGCGCTGAAATATCCCGAGATTCGACTGGAAGTGACGACGGAAGATCGCCCCGTCGATATGGTCGAGGAAGGGTACGACCTGGTGATTCGGGTCAACCCCGATCCTGACGAGAGCCTGATCGGCCGGGTATTCCTGCGCGACCGGCTGGTCGTCGTGGCTAACCCGGGCTTGGCGCGACCGGAGGACGAGTCGAGTGTTCCGGCTGTCCTTCGCGGAGGGCATGATCGGATTGCTTCGTGGGATGTCACAGGCCTGAAGGGAAAATCGCGCATATCGATCAAGGCGGTTGCTTACCTGTCGTCGTTGATCATGGTCCGCGATACGGTCCGTCTCGGCGTGGGTGCCGCTAGCCTGCCGCTGTCGCTTGTGAGCCATGACATCGCAGCCGGCAGGCTTACGCATTGGGGTGACCTGGATGGCCCTGACGTCACACTATGGGCGCTTTATCCTTCGCGGCGCTTGCTAAGCCCTCGCGTTTCCGCCTTTCTCGATCACATTAAGGAAGCATTCCCCTTGGGAAGACCCGAGGAATTGGCTGGATTTATAGGATCGGAACCGTGAGACCGGTGCGGACCACAGGTCGCTCTTACGTTGAGTGCTAACGGCTGCGCGCCACCGCGTATGACCATCTCGTGTCATCGGGAAGCGCGCGGCAAGGCACGGGCTTCCCAGCACCGGGCCATGGGGCACAAGTCGGCCATCAAGCCGCCCTTCACGGGGCGAACTCATCGGTCGTTCGGGCGGCGGCTCGGCAGCGCATAACAGCCGCTCAAGAGTTCAAGCGAAAGTCGGGAATTGCGAATTCAGGTACCAGCGGCTCACGGTCGAAGGGTCGGGGAATCTTGAAGCATCTGGTGCAACCGGAAAGAACGCATCTCGCGGCACCCGGTCCCTTCCCGACGCTCGGCACGTCTGTCAGGACCATCAGTACTCGGGGCGCAGTTCAACCAATAGGCAATTGCCGTCTCGAACGCCTCTGCAAGCAGAATTACGACGCCGGTACCTCATACGGGATCAGCGCCTGTAGCCGTATGAGCCATGCAACGTTCGCGTGTTAGTCTCCGATAACGACATGGAGGCTTTCATGCAACGAATGATCACCTATCGTGGCTTCGAGATTCACGTCGAGTTGACTCCGGCTGCGGAGGACACGTTCAACGTGACTGTCCAGATCAAAGGCGGTACCAACCTCGAAGTGCTCGGCGCGCGGGGGGGCCGGATCGCGCTGCGCAACGGCCCTTTTACTGAACGATGGGCCTACCTGGTTGGGGAAGTCGCCGGACAAGCCGCAATCGACCTGCTGCTTGGCCCGACTAGCTGATTCCATTCCTGTTTCGCCGCCTCGACACACTCACTCGTCCCGCCGAGTACGGTCACTAGCTGCGTTCGACGTCGCACGCACGACGGTCGTCGCCGATGAGAGCATTGGCGTCGGGCCCAATCTCCCACCGGGAGACGGCGTTCATTTCATTTCAACAGACCACAGGGCCGCTCAGGCCAGGTAGCGGCGATTGTTTTTGAATGCGAGCGTGACGCCCGGCGTCGTGGGATCATCTGTTGTGGCTGTCCCGGGCCGCACGCCTTTGAGTTGCCGGCCCCAACCTCCGGGATCAGACGAACAGGATAAGTATATGAAGCTTCGCGTCGGATACGAACTGTCGTACGAGTGCTCACAACCGACGCCGATGATGCTGATGCTGAACACGCACTTTTCGCATGCAAAGGATATTGTCGAGGCAGATCTGCTCGTTACCGATCCGCCGGTGGCGACGAGGCAGTACCGCGACTTGTTCGGCAACCTGTGCACGCGGATAATCGCGCCCGCCGGGCGTGTTGGCTTGAGCACGACCGCGCTTCTGAATGTGCCAAATGCGATGGAAACGCGTCCGAAAGACGGTCGGGGCCATCCAGTCGAGCAGTTGCCCGACGATACGCTCGTTTTCCTATTGGGTAGCCGCTATTGTGAAACCGATTTAATGGTCGACGTCGCGTGGAAGGTTTTTGGACAGTGCGCGCCGGGCCGCGAGACTGTTCTCGCAATCTGCGACTTCGTGCACCGGCATATCGCATTTGATTACCGGCACGCGCGGCCGACCAAAACCGCAGTGGACGTTTACCGCGAACGAAGGGGCGTCTGCCGGGACTTCGCCCATCTGGGCATCACGCTATGCCGCGCCATGAATATTCCGGCTCGTTACTGCACCGGTTATATCAGCGATGTCGGTTTGCCCCCCGTCGCAGCGCCGATGGATTTCGCGGCGTGGTTTGAGGCCTACGTAGGGGGTAGCTGGCAAACCTTCGATCCGCGTAACAACGCACCGCGCATCGGGCGCGTTTTGATGGCATACGGTCGCGACGCCGCCGATGTTGCGATAAGCAATGCGTTTGGGGCCGCCGTGCTAACGCACTTCAAGGTGCATTGCGATCAGGAATAACCGCGCACAATTGGCCATTGCTGAGCCGACGGGGAATTTTTGAATCCCCTCCCGGTAACGTAAGCATTTGGACCGCGCTGGCCTAATTGATTGCGCGCCTGAGCGTCACCGCGTACGAAGGTTTTCCCGGACCGCACGCCAATCCACCCAACGACAGCGGCATTCAGACGGTCGAATTGCGAGGGGTGACCATTCGGCGTACCCCACGGGGTGTTCCACTATCGTCGGTACGAGGCGATGTATCGCTGACAAAAGCGTGTGAAGCGAGCAAGCGGAAAGCTTTGAACCTGAAAAACATGACCTTGAGCGACGCGGCGCCCATCGCATGCCAGATGAAGTCGTGTGTTTCTCCATCACAGAAGCAATTGTCTGCCGTTGGCGACGCATCGCTTAGGATTGGAGGGCGACGGAAAAATTCTGCCCTTGCCACGTCTGACTCGAGGTCCAGAAGAAGGTGAATGCAAGCGATGAACCGGCCTGGGCTGCTTGCGTGACCAGATCGACGTAGTAGATGCCGACCGCCGTTGCGGTGGCTTCGCTGTCCTCCGAGGTGGCCCAGTCGTCGATCGTCCAGCGCAGGCGGAAAGGCGCAGCCAAAGGGATCCGAATTGTCGTGGCGGCCGGAATCGACGGCAGCGGGCGGTTGAAGTTCCAGATTTCGATATTGCTGCGAGCGCGCGGCGCCTGGCCGGGCTGAGACTGATAACGATCGGCGACGACTTTCAGGTGGTTAAAGACCTGACCGTCCGAAGCGGAGCGAACGAGCTTGATGTATTCGGCGTGGGCCCACGCGAGCGGCATGGCAGAGCCAGTCGGCCCGCCAGTGACGAAGGGCGGGTTTGCCAGATCGGGCAGATCCCACACTTGCTCGGGAAGCAGACCGCGCGTTCCGGCGAACGCCTCGAGAGCGCGGATGTAGGATGTGGAGTCGCCACCAGCGGCCAATTCGTAATGACCGCGTTCGCCAGTGAGCAGCGGCCAGGGGCGACCAACGCCGAAGGTAGCGCCGTCGTACCAGTCCTCGCCGAGATTGCCTTGACCATAACCGTCGTGGTTGTATCGGTAAAAGGCAGGCCCCTGCGGCAGAATTTTTCTGATTACTGCATCAACTACCTTGACCGAGTTGACGATGATCGGATCGTTCGCGGCGCGAATTCCATAGCGCACCAGTTCGAGAAAACCCGCGTCCACGATGGTGTTTGCGTTGTAGTCTTTCTTCCAGACGGTTACTTGGGCGGTATCTGGATCTTCTGGAAAACTGAAGACGCCATTGACGTGCGTCGGCAAGATTCGAATGTAGTGTTGCGTCACGCCCGGAACCGGTGAGCCTTCCGCAGCGACGCACCATGTCTCTAGATGCGATTCCAGAAAATCCGCGTATTCGAGCAGGAACTGGGCGGTGCTGGCGTCCGCCCATTTAGTAGCCGCACAGACTAGCGCCGCGATGTTCGATGCCAGTGTCGAAGGGGAGTATCCTTCGAGTTCTTCCCATCGTTCCTGCTGAGTCATGGGGCCGTTCTTGATCAATGCGCCTGCTGCGGCCAGCACCATGCCGGTGGGATCGAACTGACGCAGCAGACCGGCTTCGCTCAAGTGATAAGCCAGAATGATTGGAAAGGAATATTCGTCGAGCTGCGAGGCATTGTCCCGCCAAGGCTCGCCGTCAATGAAAAACTTTTGCGGAAAGCTACCATCCGCCAATTGCGACGCAGCGAGAAACATCAGCCCGCGTAGGGGCGCATCCTGCGCGCCCGCGGCCAGCAGCGCGAGTGCGCTTTGGCACATGTCACGCGGCCAGACCATGTGGTAGCCGGCAGCGAGGTCCCGCATCGTCTGTCCCCACGGGATGCTCAATGAAGCCACCAACGCGCCGTCGGCCGTCTTGTCCTCATGCGCGAGCAACACGTTGCGGCTCATGTTGAAAAGCGCATTGCCATCGCCCGTAATGTTCGCCTTGGGCTGGAACGGGTCGCGAACAGCGTCGTTCCAGCCCTGGATGAACGCTTGCTTGTGGCTGTATGGGTCGGCGGGTCCGTCGAAGGGGTAGGCCAGCGCCTCGGATACGGCGGTCAGCGCCTTGTTGGGCGTGCTCTGCGTAATCGGCGTCGGTTCGTCGACGCAAAACGCCAGTGCCAGAACGAATTGATTCTGCCCTGCGCGGTTGATCTCTGCCGTCACGGCGACGTATCCGTCCTTTGCTGCGTCGTAGTTCCAGACCGGCAAGCGCTTGTTTGCGATGATGTCGGTCCAGCCATCGTTCACTCCCACGAAGCCGCAACTCGTCGTGCCGAAGCCGCAGTCGGCGCCAAGCGCGAGCCAGCAATGGTCACGCGTCGCGACCAGGCGATCGCCATTTGCGGTGCTGACGCGATGCGCGGTGTTGCCGGCGCCGTATCCCGCCATGTGAGGCGTCAACAAGGCATAGACGTGCAGTTTGTTAAGGAAATCCTGGTCCCCCTGCAGTGTCGTGCGAACCAGCACGCAGGCCGAACCCTTCTCGGCGATCACGTCCTGCACGACGGTGTAGGGTTGCCCTTTCGCCTGGGACGTGAGCCGGCAGGATAAGGCGGGCGGCTCCGGCCATTCGCATCGATGGTCGAAGTCCTTCTGCGCGTCGTGATAGAAGGTCGACCCGTCGGTAATGATCAGCTGGAAGTCTCGTACCTGAGGGGTGTCGACATCCGGGAAGTAGATTTCCGTGAGGATGCCGCCTGCTGTCGTGTACCAGACCTGGCTCGACAGCGAGTACGCCGTTCCGACGGCGTCTTTGTCCGCGCGGCTCCAGTTCAGCGGATTGCCAGGTGCGCCCGGAGCCGGATTCGATTCAAGCAGATTTGCCATCGCATCTCACTCCATATCTTTGCTTAGATCGATCAGAAATCCACGTGATGAGCAGAAGAGCGGGCATGCTACGCATTGTAGCTATCGAGGATAGCGCTTTTGACGTGCATGGAGAGGGACACGTGAGGCCGCTCAATCAGCGACAGTTCGGAGGGATGCGTGCCGGGCGCGCCCTCCATCACAAGCATGTAGAAGTCGATTCTAGGTGCGGCGTGTGATCGTGATTACGCTGGCTACGGATCCGCCGCGTCGCTCAGCGGCCTCGGGGAGTCGGGGCATCGGCCACGAGGCGGACGCGAAGCTGTAAACTTCGCCTAATAAGCCTCTACGGCGGACGACAGAAGGGTGGAATAAGGAGGGGACTGGCGAAGTCGCGTACTTCCGGGTTCGGCCCAAGAGGCGTCATTCGCCCCGACCGGTAACCGGACACATAGCAGTGGCATGCGCCCGCTAAGCGGCCATTCAACCGCCGGACACGCACCTTGCTTTCTCGGCCTACCGGCACCGTGGTTTGCGCGACTTAGGTCAACGGCGTCATGGGTTAGGTCGTCCCGCAACAACTTCGCGGATGTATCGCATCTGCGTCGGGAGAGGGTAGCCGTTCTCGCCCCCTGGCAATTGTTCCCGCGTTTTCTTTCGCGGGAACATTCGATCTCGAACTGCAGCGACCGACTCAGAAGCTTGCGCCGTCAGACTTGTACTGACCGTCGTAAGGGCCGGCCGGCAAGCCCTGTCCGGCTTTGTTGACCGAGATCGCGTTTGCCTGCTGAGCCAAAGGAACGTTTTTTACCTGCGTTCGCGGCTTGCGGCGAGTAGTCCATGGTTTGTCTGTGGGTCCACAGAGTTTCTGCGGTGGTGCCACTCTTCAGCGCATAGCTGAGTTCGACTGTCACCGATGTCGCTAGAACCGCATACTTCGCATCCCACCGGTTGATGGTGACGTACATGATCGAGTCCGCACCGAACATCTTGCCCAAAACGGTCGGATCGTTGGCGTGAACTATTGATTTTTCCGTAAATCATGACAAGTTTGAGCGTCTCAAGCGTTATATTTTCAGGACGGTCCTGGAGACAAGTTGGCATGGCGCAAAGGCGAATGAGCGAAGCAGCAAAGAAGCGAATGAAGGCGGGTCGGCTGCTGCTGGCGGGCAAGGGCTGCGCCGAGGTGGCGTTGGCGGTGGGTGTGGCTCGGCAGACGGTGTACACATGGAAGCGGCTGCTCGATGAAGGCGGCATCGATGCGCTGCGAGAGGTGCGCGAGCGAGGGCGCCCGGCCCAACTCGATGAGCAACAGTTGGCGGCTGTTCGCGCCGCCCTGCTGCAAAGCCCCGTCGAGCATGGATTTGGCACTGAACTGTGGACTCTCAAGCGTGTGGGCGCGGTCATCGAACGCACGCACGGCGTTCGCTTTGGCCAGACGCAGGTTTGGCGCATCCTGGGCTCACTGGGCTTTAGCCCGCAAAAGCCCGAGAAGCGGGCCATCGAGCGCAACGAGGATGCCGTGCGCAACTGGAAGCGCCGCACCTGGCCGGCCTTTAAAAAAAAGCCCGACGAGAAGGGCGGCTGATTGTCTTCGTGGACGAGTCCGCATCAGCGAGCGCCCGAACTTGCCACCGCCGATTCTCCCCTCAAGCGTCGTGCGCTGCTCCTGGTGCTGCTGGCAAAGGCGTCGATACTCGCGACCGGATCATCGAACAGGGATTTGGATAGGCGAAGACCGTAGGGCGCATGCGGCAGGTAATGGTGCGCGGGTTGAAGAAGGTCGACCAGATGTTCGTGTTGAACATGGCCGCATACAACCTCGTGCGCATGCGTTCGCTAGGACAGGTCCGCCCGTAGTGGCGATTTCGTTCGGAAGCGTGATGCTCATTTGCCGGGTGGTTCGCATGGCGGCGCTTCACATACCTATAGGATCAAGCCTGCACCTTGTGCCGACAGGCGTTGCGCACGAAAGAGAGGGCTTGCCTGCGCATATGACCGCAGCCTTCTCGACGCGACGGCACCAACTGCCGGATGTGGGTTATTATGTGGATAAACATGCGCATTGTTCGCACGGAGAATTCACCCATGGCACATGCATTAACAGGCGGGGCGCGCAAGGCGACGAATGTCACGCTGCCCGTGGACGTATATGAACGGGCGAGAAATCTCGGCATCAACTTTTCCCGCACCTGCGAGCAGGCCTTGCGCGAGGCGATTCAGGCCGAAGAAGGCCGTCGCTGGGCTGAGGAACA
Organism: Paraburkholderia sp. UCT70; assembly: GCF_050434085.1. Classification (NCBI taxonomy): domain Bacteria; kingdom Pseudomonadati; phylum Pseudomonadota; class Betaproteobacteria; order Burkholderiales; family Burkholderiaceae; genus Paraburkholderia; species Paraburkholderia sp. UCT70. Next base: position 530,090 of record NZ_JBNPVZ010000003.1, read on the forward strand.
CGCCGAGTTCATCAGGCACACGAACCAGTGGGTCGAAGAGAACGGACTTCCCTTGGCGCAATACCGGATGTTCTGATGGCGCGATTCGACGTCTATGCCAACAGCGGTAGAGGCCGCGCCAGTACACCGTATCTTGTCGACGTGCAAAGCGACTTTCTAGAAGGTCTGTCGACCCGCGTCGTCGTACCGCTGATTCAGGCTGATGCTTTTCCGCCCGGGAAGCTCCCGGCGGACTTCACGCCAACATTCGATATCGGCGGCATCCGGTGCATCCTGCATCCGGCGTTTGTCGCGGCCGTGCCCTTAAGCGAACTGGGGCCGAAGACCGGTTCGCTTGTCGAACACCGTGACCGGATCACGGCCGCGCTGGATCGCCTCCTGGGCGCTTACTGATTATTCTGGACGGTAGACACGCCGGGGCAGGACATTCCCGCGGTTGTGGTGCAATTCCGGTGCGTCGGTCTGTTACGCTTGAAATTTTGACGACTGAACGTGATGCTCGGGTTCAAGCGGTTCCGGAACGCGGTCGTTACCCTCTCCGGCATCGAACTGATGCATCGCATTCGCAAAGGCCAGTTTGATCTCACCGGCGTGCACCTCAAAGATATCACTTCGCCCTCGATCTGGATGGCGGTTCTTTCAGCTCGTTGAGGTCCCTGAAAAATGGGCGATTTCTCGCCTGCCTGCCGAATTTGCACCACAACCGTCACGAGGAGGAACGCGCCGTTCATCCGCTACGACCGCGCGCTCGGCGGCGGCAAGCTGGCAGACCAGTATTTGCGGCGCGCGAAGATTGCGCCGCGTGAACTGTTCGAACTGAATTCGCTGATGGCGATTGCGCTGATGGTGGATCGCGGCCTCGGCGTGTCGCTCGTGACCGATATCGGCACGCCGCTCACGAAAGGATTGCGGCTCGCGCGGCTCGAACTGCCGAAGAGCACGGAGCCGCGCCGCTTCGGGATGCTGTGGTCGCGCGCCTCGCAGCGCAGCCGGCTGATACGCGGGATGATCGGGTGTTCTGAAGAAGTGCTGCGCGCGCGGGGGTGAACGCCGCTGGCGCTCTCCCGATCCATCAACCCTGCACGAGCGACAAATCCGACAGACGCGACGCCATTTCCGGATCGCTCGGCTTTTCGAACGCGTTGCAGAACGCCTCGGTCGCCTGCCCGGCCGTGGTGGTGCCCTTGACCGCCGCGATCGCGCCCGACTGCGTGGTTTCGAGTTCCTGTTTCAGATAGCCATAGTTGGCGGCCTGGCTCGACGGGTCGAGGCCGTGCTGCTGCGCGTAGTCGATCAGCCCTTGTTTGCGCGAGCCGCCCCATTGCGCGATCCCGTAGCCGTTCGCGTTGTCGTCGGCCATGTTCGAACTCGGCTCGCCGATCTGTCCGCCCTGGTTGATGCCGGAGTTCATGCCGCCGCTTTCGTGCCACAGATTCGCGACGATGCCTTCGGCCTGCGGCTTGGTCAGGCCGAAGTCCTGCTGCAGATTGGCGACGTATTGCGCGGCCACCTGCTGGCCCTGCTGCTGGGTGAGCGGTTGCGTCTGCGGCGCGGTGCTCAGTCCGCCCGGGGCCGTGCTTTCGTCCGTCGAAGTCGTCGGCGCGGGACCGCTCGTGCCCGAACTGCCCGGTGCCGGGCTGCTGGCCGGCGGGGTGCCCGGCGGAGTGGCCGCTGGGGTAGCCGCATAACTGACCGGGCTTGGCGAACTGCCCGAACCGCTACCGACGCTGCCCGGACCGCCGACGCCGCCATCCGAATCGAAGTCCGAACCGCTCTGCGACGCGAGGATCTGCTGCAACTCCTGAATGAGTTCCTGCAGGATCTCTTCCATAGCCTGAATCTGCGAATTGCCGCTACCGTTGTCGGTTCCGTCGACGCCGTTCATGTAGCCGAGGTTGCTGCTCGCAAAGCCGTTCTGGATCATGGTTCCGGACATCGTGTTCTCCGTGGGGCCGTTGGTCGCGGCGTCGACCCGTCTGTCGTTTCGGGGGCGCGCCGGCGATGATCTTTCGTCGCCACTGTAGTGCGGGCGTGCGGGCCGCATGACGTGAACGCGAAGTTGTTCTCCGAATGACGAAGCAAGGCGCGCGCGGCGCATGCGGCCCTTGCATGCGCATCCGTTTTTGCGTGCGCGCTTCGTGCCGGTTCGCAAAACAGGCCGTCTCGTCGCGTCACGACGCACGTCGGCCACGCCGGGCGCGTAACGTGACAGCGTATCGATCCGGTGACGCAAGGCGGACCGGTACCGCGCCGCGTGTTGCTGGCTGTGGCAGATGCTTCGCGGCAAGCGGGCTCCCGGACCATTCATTCAGGAGGTAACGATGACTGTCGAATTAGGCAAAGGATTAGGCGTCGGCGGCGTCAATCCATTTGAGCAAACCCAGGAAACCGCCAAACCCGCCGACGCACCCAAGGTCGCCAAAGATACCAATCCGTTTCGCAACGGCATGTTCGGCGAATTGAAGAACATGGCGAAAGCGGCGACCGGAGGCGAATCGAAGGGCTTGCGCTTTGGCGCGCAGTTGCCGGGCCTGCGCAGCAACAATCCGTTTGCGAAGCCGGCTGAAGCGGCGATGTCCCTATTCGGCAAGACGTCGCCGGTCGGCATGGCGGTTTCGACCGTCGCGAACGCGGCGCTCAATCATCTGGGGCCGACGAGCACGCTCGGCCAGATGGGTAACATCGCGCAGCACGCGGCGACGCAGGGCACCAACGAGTTGCTGAACAACGCGGAGGACGCGATGGACCTATCGCAACTGCAGAGCTCCGCCGATCAGAACATGCAGCTGACGAATGCAGCATCGCGTATCCAGACGCAGGTGAAGTTCAATGACATCATGGCCAACATGAACGTCAAGGCCTGGGACACCATCAAGCAAATGTTCGACAAGTAAGCGTCGGCGGGGACGGGTAACGGCCCACGCGCAGTCGCGTCAACGATATCGGGCGGCATGTCGATCGACATGCCGCCCGCTTTGTTTGCGCGGCGAGACGAAGCTGTACGCAGCGACACGCGCCAACGCACGCCGCAAGGCGACCAGTCGTCGCTGCGATACCGCTTGCGCGACTAGCGCGGGGTGACGAGGGGAGCCATCATCCTATCTACCAGCGCTTCGATGGCGCGTGCGTAGCGATCGCGTTCGTCCGGCGTTTCGGAGCGGTACGCGCCGACCGCCTGCCACGTGTTGCCATACTTGATCATCATCCGATGCAGATGCCACGCGGCCACATAGACGCTCGAGCAAGGGTTCATCAGATCCGCGGCGGACACGCCGTAGCGCAACAGCGCCGGCAGATGAACCGAGTTTATCTGCATCATGCCGTAGTCGATCGAGCCGTTTCGGTTGCGACGAACCGCGTTGGCATTGCCGTGCGATTCCTGCCACGCGATCGCCCTGAGCACCACCGGGCTCACATGCTGATAGGCCGCCGCCGCAAGAAAGCAGTCGGTGTCGGCGTGCGCGTCGGTTGGCGCCAGGCAGGCGACGGCGAGCGCAAGCGCCAGCATCGCTTGACGGGAAGTCGGCGACGCAACGAAACGTGCCGGCCGCGCACGCGCGACGCGCAACAGCGGAGTGTGCGGACAACGCAGTGTGCGCTGGCGGGGCAGGGAAAACATCGCGATCGGCTCCGCAGCGCGCGGCCGGCGGGCACGCGCGCGCAAACAAAGCGCCGTCCGGCTGGCGAAGACGCCGCGGACGGCCGGAAAAGCGCCAGTCGAGGCCGGCGCAACAGCGGAACGTGTGAACCTGCGTCCTACTGAAGACGACGCAACTCGAACTTCGCGCAACGCAGCTCGCGCACAGCCAGTCGCCGCTCAGCGGCCCAGCGTGGCCGACGGTGCCTCATGAAACACGCGGCGATAGCCGTTGATCAGCGTCGAACGGTGCTGCACGCCCCATTTCTTCGCGACGTCGAGCACGTGTGCGACCGGCGCGTCGTCGTCGAGCAGGTCGTCGCGGATGCGCTCCATGCGCTGGCGGCGGATCAGCTCGCTCGGCGACAGCCCGAGGTGGTTCTTGAAGGCCGCCTGCATCGCGCGCTCGGTCACGCCGACGTGCGAAGCCACCTCGCGCACCGACAGATCCTTCTGGTCGAGGTTGTCCATCAGATATCGGTACGCGCGACGGTAGCGGGCGGGCAAACGCGCGCTGACGTCGTCACTGCGCTGCTGCGAAGCAGCCGGCTGCACGAGATCGGAGACGACGATCGGCATCGACACGTTGTCGGCGCGCACGTGCTGGATCGACGCCAGCGCGTAGCGTCCATAGAGTTGCGCGAACTCCTGCACGCGCATTTGCTGCTGCATGATCTTCGCGCGGCAGTACAGGTAGTCGAGATACCAGCGCGCATGCTGGCTGCCGTGACCGGCGGCGGCGCTCGACGCTTCGAGCATCTGCTCGGCGACGAGCGTCGCCCGCCCGGCGATGCCGGCGAGCGCGATTTCGAGGCACAGGCCGCGGTGATACGCACGCAGGCCGATCTTCCGGAAGTCGTTCGCGTACTCGCGCAGCGCCTGCGCCGCGTTGCCGTTGCCGCCCGCGAAGGCGAGCAGTTCGCGCAGATAGTCGAGGCGAGACGCCAGCAGCGGCAGCACCGCGTGTGCGGGCAGCGCCGGCTGCGAGCGTTCGTCGCGCGGCAGCGCGTCGACCGTCACCGAACGCCAGTAGATGTGGTCCGCCAACAATTCGGCGCCTTGCAGTTGGTGCTGCGCGAGCAGGTCGCGGCGCAGCGCGTCGACGAGATAGATCCAGCGCGGGTCGCCGCTTGCTCGCGCGAGCGTCGTCAGTTCGGCGACGCGGTCCCACGCGGCCTGCACGCAGCCGAGGTGGAACAGCACGAGCGCGGTGCCGACGAGCGCATCGAGACGCCCGTTCGGCGTGATGGCCTTGTCTTCGGCGACGCGCTTGAAGCAGGTCAGCGCGACGTTGAACTGGCTGCGGAAGATCGCCTGCCAGCCGGTATTGCGGCACGAGACGATCCGGATCGCGTCGCGCGAGTGACGAATCGCTTTCTGCGCGCGGCGGTAGATCTCCTCCGCTTCCTCGTCGCGGCCGAGCACCAGTTCGAGGTCGCCGTGAATCTGCAGCGCGGCGTGGTCGGGGGCGACGTCGTCGCCTTCGACGAGGTGGGCGGCGCGTTGAGCGGCTTCCTGCAGGCGGCCGTCCAGCACGCGGGTGACAAGCTCGGCGGGAAGGCCGGCAGACGAGAGAACCGAAGACGCAGCGAAGTAAATCGTCGAGAACATGGCAAGCTCCTGACCCAGAAGGGGGCGTTAGGCGATACGAACTTGTGAAGCGGTGAGTGAATCTTTTCATTCGCCGCCGCGCCTGACGCCGTTTTGTGATGGTTTGTTACCTTCTGGGGCGGCGCGCCGATGCCGGCGCGCCGCGAGCTGCCGTTACGCGTCCAGGTCGGCCTCGGTCGGCAACCGTCGACGCAGCTGCGAAGGCCGCACTTCGCTGACGGTCATGAACAGCGGATCCGGCACGCGGTTCGTCGAGTGATCGGCCTTTTTCTCGGTGCGCAGATAACGCTCGTAGCTGTCGCGGCGGGCTTTCACGTCCTTGTCGTCGAAAACCTGCTCGTAGTTGCGCAGCGTGATCTTCTCGCTGATGCCCGAGTAGCTATCCGGATGCCCGTCGGTCTGCGCGCGCTTGCCGAGTTCGTCGCAGAGCATGTAGAGCGGGTTCAGCACGCGCACGTTCATCGCATACGCCGCGTCGCCGTGCGCCTTGATGCCGATGGCGAGCGCGTCGGTACCGAACAGCAGACGGTCCTGATGCTTGTTGAACAGATAGAGCCAGTTGTTGTTGTCGTTGCCGTGGTTGTCCATCAACTCGTAGAACGCATCGCGCGTCGCCTTGTCGTCGAGCGCTTTGCCAAGCCGATGCTGGAAGTCCTGCTGCGCGAGCAGATAGGTCTGGCGGATGTTTTCCGCCGCCACCCGGTGCACCGACGCGAGATTCAGGTCGCCCATGTCGTCGCACTTGTCGGCGCGGCCGCCTTCCTCGGCGAACGCCTTGTAGGTCCGCAGCAGGTTCTGCAGGCCGTCGCACAACTCCGGCGCGAGATTGCGGCGCTTGAGCGAATCGTGCACGTTCTCGATGATGTCGTGGCCGATGAAGTCCCACGACAGATCGAGCGACAGCACGTCCTTCAGATCCTCTTCGGACAGCAGCGAATCGAGGCTGCGCGTGTGATCGGTCGATTCCGCGGTGAAGCGCGAGATGCCCGCGCCGTGCGCCCAGATGAAGCGCGGCTTGATTTTCGGCGCGTCGAGAATGCCCTTCTGGCGCAGGATGTCGTTCTGCTGCCAGTTGAGTGACTTCACCGCGTTGCGGATGTTGTTCATCACCTGCTGCGCGTAGCGGTTCTTGTCTTCCGGCGTGCCGCGGTCGCAGTGCAGGATCACCGGCAGCCCGCGCTGCGCGGCGCCTTCCAGCAGCTGCGCGGTGGCCGGGCTGTCGAGATCCGGTTCGCGCGGATTCTTGCCGCTGACGATCTCCTTCTTCCACGTAACCTCGCCGACGGCCTTGTACGCGCCGGGGTCGGTGCGCATGCGGCTGTCCATTTCGTCGCCGATGGTGTTGCCGTCGGTCACGTCGAAGCCGGTCATGCTGAGGTCGAAGCGGTCCTTCTGCTCGGGCGACAGTTCGCGGTACTGATCCATCAGCGGCTTGTCGTGGTCGCGGTAGTAGATGTCTTCTTCCGAGTTCGCGTAGTACTTGCGATCCGGCCGCGGATTGCGCTGCTGCGACGGAATGCCGGCGAGGTTGGTGCGCTCGACGCCGCTCGCTTTCATGAATTCGACGAGATGACTGAGCGAGTTGACGCGCCCCGAATAGCTGGTCGGATGGAAGTGCGCGTCATGCGTCAGATACTTCGGGAGGTGGGGAATGCGGATCTTCAGGCTCATCGCGCCCGCCATCAGGCCGCGATGGACTTCGGGCATGTTCTCCGCATCACGCCACATCGCCAGGACCATTTCCTTCACCTGCGCCTCGCCGGGGTTGGCGCCGTCCGCACTCGGCACCGCGTCCGCTCGCAGCGTGCTTTCCTCGGCCAGCGCCGCGAGGAACGCGGGACCGACTGCCTTCCTGAAACCGGCCACCGCTTCGCGATACGCGCGCGTCGAGCGGCCCGCTTCGAGGTCGTCGTCATCGTGCGCGAGCGTCGCGAGCGGCATCGCGCCCGGCATCGTGAGAGTCGGGTCGTCTTCGATTTCGCCCGCACGGTCCAGCTCTTTTTGCAGCGCGTTGATCGTCACGCGGCCTTCGCGGAACGCGTTGACGAAATAGTTCATCTTGTCTTTCAGCACGGCCGGATCGGCGACGTTCGCGAAGCCGAGCACGAGGCGGTGTGCCAGTTGCTGCTCGTCGGCTTCCGGCTCTTCGCCAGGGCGGCTCTGTCCGGACAGCACGTTCGCGAGAATCAGCAGCTTCGCGCCGCTGCGGTCCGGCGGCGTGCCGGGCTTCAGCGATTCGTCGATCACGCGATCCAGCTCCGTGCGCAGCTTGTCGGTATCGTCCGGCGCGGCCTGCATGCGGCCGGCGAGGCGGATCATCACGTCCTTGACGAGCAGGTTGCGGCGTCCGGTCGGGTCGAACGACGCGCCGACCTGCTGCGCGCTCGCCTTGCCGATGCTGTGCTGGACCAGCTTGTCGACGAAGCCGTTGGCCGCCGACATGCGGTCGAACTGGCGCAGCGCGGCGAACACCGGCGCAAGCTGAACGCCGGCGCGCATCACGCGTTCGTCGGCCAGTGCGCCGTCCGGTCCGCCGACCTGGTATTGCGATTGCAGGATCAGCGCCTGCACATCGCGCAGCCGGTTGCGCACGTCCTGCATCGCGAAGTTGATCGGCTCGCCCGCCTCGGCGGCTGTCGTCGCGACCCGGATCGATTTCGACGCGGCCTGGATCATGCGGTTCATCTTCGCCACCGTGGCATCGGGCACCGTGGTGACGCGGCCGCCGTTGCCCAGCTCCGTTGCGAGTGCATCGAGCTGCGTGGCCAGATCGCGGGCGCGATCGAGGTGCGCGGGTCCGGCCTCGCCCTCGCCGGTACGGAAGGCGCGGCCGAGGAACGCGTCGAAGGCCGTCTCGAAGGTATCCTTGCTCTCTTCGCCCCAACTGCCCGACGCGATCCGTTCGCCGATGTCGTCGAGCAGCCCTTCGAATTCGCTCATCGCCGACTTCGCTATGTGCTGTACAGCCACGTCGCTCGCGGCGATCGCGTGCCGGTTCGCGAACTTGCCGGAATGATCGACAAACTTCGTGTACGCGAGCCGGCCGAGCAGGGCGGCACCGAAATACGCGCCGATGCCGCCGAAGATCGTGACGAAGCTCTGCAGCGACTGATTGGGGGCGGGGGCGAAGTGCTTGATCGTGCCGGCGGTGGCCGCGCCGAAGAGCGAGCTGAACGCGCCGGCGACCATCTCCTGCTGCTTCAGCTCAAGGGTCGTGCGATCGCTCCACTTCGGCACTTCGCGCAGATAGACGCCGCTTTTCAGCGTGCGGTTATGGTCGATCTCGGGCAGCTTGTGCGCTTCGGACACGCCCTGCTCGCTCAGTGTCCGCTTCGCGAAGAAGTAGAGGAGCCCCTGCATCACCAGCGCCATCGCCGCACCCGACGTGGCGGACTTGAGCAACGGGTCCCACGGCGACGTCAGGGGCAGGCTCTCCAGCGCGTTGATGCCGCCATAGGTGAGCAGGTTGCCCGCGAGCATCAGCGCATCGCCGCCGATCTTGTGATACGGGCCGGAGATGGCCGAGCCGGAACTGCCGATCAGCAGCGATGGATTCGCGCCGCCGAGCCAGCGCGTGACCGCCGAAGTCAGTTCGGGATTGATCACCGACGTAGCCGCGAGCGTCGCACCGTACGCGAGACCCTGCCAGCTCTCCGGCGTGGCGGACGACACCATGGTCGGAATGCCGAAGCCGAACATGTTGCTGACCACCGCCGCCGCGAGATTCGCGAGCGCCTGCTTCGCGTGCGGCGTCATCGGCGCCTGCGGCTTTTGCGACAGATTGCGCAGATACGGAGCCGCTTCGTCGAGGTAGCGGCTGACGTCGTCGTCACTCGCCTTTTCGGGGTCCTTGCTGTCGGCGCTCTTGAGCGCGCCGGGCAAATCGCGGTTGTCGCGCATCGTGGAGCGCAGCGCGATCCGCGACGTGCGCACGGGGTCGATACCGGCGGCATGGCTGCCTTCGCCTTCTTCGGTGCGGTTGCTGCCGGTCGCGCGAGACGTGACTCCGAGATGCGAAGCCCGGTTGCGCTGCGGCTGTGGTGCCGGCGTCGACGCCTGAGGATCGGGTGCCGACGTATCAGCCGGGGAAAGGGACGATTGCGGCGCGCGGCTCGGGTCCAGTCTGCTTGATGAAGGCATCATCACGTTGCTCCTTGGGGCAGGGGGTCTGCTCGTCCGCTGCCGCTCGCACGTTGCGCGAGCGTCGGGGATTCGCATCGACTCGTTGGGTGTCACGACGCGTGCGCGCGGCGGCTGCCGCGGCCTGCGATCCGGTTCGGGCGCCTGCTGCGGACGGGTGAGAGCCGCAGGTTCGCCATAGTTCACACAATGGCTGAAGCGGTGATGTCGCCGGCGCGCACAGACGAAGTCGTCAGCGGGATTGCGAAGCGTGCGGCGGCGCTACGCGAGAGGTGAGAGGCGAGAGGCGCCCTTGAAACGGAGGATTGCCGCGAGAGAAAGCGATGCGATGCGGCGCGCGCCGTTTGACGGAACGGTGCGCGCCGCGCGCATCAGAACAGCGTGCGCAGGCTCAGGCTGGCGCCGAACTGGTTCGCCTCGCCGCCGAGCGCGAGCGGCCCGTTCGGATCGTTGACCGACGCGCCAGATAGGTGGCTGCGGTCGACTTCCAGATACACGTCGGTGCGCTTCGTGAGGATGTAGTCGGCAATGCCGTACACGGTCTGGATCGAGCCGGTCTTGCCGGGCGACACGTTGTTCGCATGGTCGTATGCATACGACGCAATGAAACGCCATTGCGTGGTCGGCTGCCAGCTCGTGCCGACGCGCACGAACAGGTCGTTGCGCGCTGACGTCTGCGGGCCCGCGGCGGTCGTCACGTTGCTGATGATGTTGGTGTTGGCGAGCGGGCCGGTGGTGCCCGATGCGGCGACCGAGAAGCCGGCGTCGCGACGCGCGTCGATCGTGTACAGGTAGAGGCCGACCGGACCCCACGCGTAGGTGCCGCCCGCCGAGCCGACCAGCAGCTTGTGTCCGGCGCCGTCCTTCGACTGCGCGCCGGCAATGCCCGCCTTGCCGCCCGTGAAGTAGTAGATCAGCGACGCGCTGGTCGTGCTGCCCGCCGAGTTGCTGCCGGGCTGTCCGCCGAACGAGCGTTGCGCCTGCAACGACACCGGCCCGAAGCGGTTTTCGTATTGGGCCGTGTTGTCGAAGCGGATGCCGGTCAGGAACAGCGACCAGTCGGTTGCGTTGATGTTGCCGCCGCCGAGCGGGTCGAAGTTGAACGCGTAGAAGCTGTAGATGCCGCCGTATTGGCGGCCGAGCTTCAGTGCGCCCCACGTGTCGCTCTGCAGCCCCACCCACGCGAAGCGGCCGAACAACTGGCCTTGCTGATCAAACTTGCCGGTGCCGACATTGAAGCCCGATTCGAGCTGAAAGATTGCTTTCAGTCCGCCGCCCATATCTTCGGAGCCTTTCAGGCCCCAGCGGGTGCCGTTGATCGCGCCTTCGTTCAGACCGAGACTGTTGCCGCCCGGGTTGCTCTGAAAGCGGATCGACTCGTCGATGAGCCCATACAGCGTGACGCTCGACTGCGCCCACGCACCACCGCAGGTCAGCGTGAGCGCCGCCCCACATGCAAAGCTTTTGATGTTCATAATCATCCTTATCCTTGTTCTTCCCGACGCCGCCGAAGTACCCCGCCGTCCGGCGCCACCGTTTTCCGGCAACCGGAATCGTCGGTTCAGCCGCGCGCGAGGTAGAGCAAGAAAATTAAATCGTCCGGATAAGGAATTCGCATGAGACATCGCGGTGCGAATAGGACATCGCTGCGCATGCAACGGTGCCGCAAAATGCACTGCAAACCGCCGCCGCGATGCGCTCGCGGCGACGCTGTGCGCATTACACGAACACGCGTGCCGCGTGTTCGCCTAGACGCTCTGCATAGCGGCGCACCGTGCCGATCGCGACTTCGACGAGGCGGTCGGTCCAGTCGGTGCCGTCGCGCCACGCAACGACGAACGGCATCGGCGGCGGCAATTCGATGCCTTCCAATTCGCACAGCACGCCTTGTTTCAGCAGGTCGGGCACCATCGCCGGCGGCATCGCGGCCACGCCGAAGCCCGCCTGGATCAGCTTGGCCATCGCGGCCACCGAATTCACACAGCTCACGCGCGACTCGCCGATCCCGTACGACTGCATCAGCCGCATCAAATCCTGGTGCGGGCGCGAATGGCGCGAGTAGGTGATAAGACGCTCCTCGGCGAGCCGGCGCAGCGCGGCCGTGGGCGAGGCGGCAGGGGGCTCGGTTGCGAGGCGCGAATCGGCCGCCGCAATCCAGCCGAACGGTAACTCGAGCAGTTCGACGCTGCGGATCGTCTCGTCGCGCAGCATGTCGGTCTGGATGATTAGGTCGAGCATTCCGCGGCGCAACTGCTCGTTGAGCGTGAGCGCGGTCTCGGTGACAACCTCGATGTCGAGGTTCGGGTACTGCTCCATCACGTCGGCGACGAAATCGACGAACCACGAGTGGATCGCGCTGTCCATCGCGCCGATGCGGATCGTGCCGAACGCGAGCTTTTCGTCGTGCACCGACGCGCGCAGCCGCGTCATCGATTCGCTGACCTGCACCGCGTACATCAGCACGCGTTCGCCGGCGCGCGTGAGCCGCGCGCCCGTCGGGCCGCGTGCGAACAGCTTGACGCCGAGTTGCTGCTCGAGCGCGAGAATACGGCTCGAAATCGCAGCCTGAGTCGAATGGAGCTTGTCGGCCGCGAGGCTGAAGCTGTGCAGCTTCGCCACCCAGATAAATGTTTCCAGAAACTTCAGGTTCACGTCGTCTGTTTCTCCTGAGGCAAGCAGGGGCCGCCGGCGCCCCTGCTGCATGTCGGCCCGCGCGCGCCGACCCGTCCGGCGAGCGCTCAGGCGAACATCAGTGTGTTGAGCAGCACGACGTTGACGGCCAGCAGGATGAGCGCGGTAGGCACCTGCGCGCGAATCACGCCGTATTTGTCGGGCAGCTCGAGCAGGGCGGCCGGTACGATGTTGTAGTTGGCCGCCATCGGCGTGAGCAGGGTACCGCAATAACCGGAGAACATGCCGATTGCCGCCATGGTGGCAGGGTTGCCATGGAACACGCCGACCAGCACCGGCACGCCGATTCCGCCCGTCATCACCGGGAACGCGGCGAAGCCGTTGCCCATGATAACGGTGAAGAGCGCCATCCCGATGCAGTACACCGCGACCGCTACGAAGCGGTGGTCCAGATCGATGTAGGTGGTGCTCAGGTGCGCGACCGCCTTGCCGACGCCCGCGTCGGCGAACACGAGCCCCAGCATGCCCAGCAGTTGCGGCAGCACGACCGCCCACGACAGCGCGTCGATGAGGCGCCGCGTTTCGCGGATCGACTGGCCGACGGTATCGCGCGTGAGCCGGCACGCGAGCGCCAGCGCGACGATGCAGCCGATCCCGAACGACACGAGCGTGACGTTCTTCGGATCGAGGAGCGCGTGGCTGCCGAATACCAGATGCGCGGACAGCAGCGTGCCGACGACGGTGACCGCCGGAATCGTCAGCGCGGGCACGAAGAGCCGGTTGCCGAGCTGCTTTGCCCGTTCGCGCAACTCGGCCTCGGCGCGCACGCGCGGCTTCGCGCCGGTCACGCCGCCGAAGCCCGCGACGAGCGCCATTACGATGACGATTACGCCCGTCACCGCGGTCGGCAGCACGTCGCCCGCGAGGAACACAACGCCGTACAGCATCCAGAAGCCGCCCGCGAGCCAGCGCTTCGGGTGGTCGCGGTCGCTGACGATGACGCCGCCGATCACGAACAGCAGCACGCCGAGCAGCCAGAAAAACCAGGTGAGAGAAATCATGCGTGATCTCCTTGAGTCGGCGCGGCGGCGAGCTCGGCGCTCGCTTGGTCGTTTTGCTCATGTTGAACGGCGTTGCCGCCGCAGCGGCGCGCGAGCCAGCCGTCGAGGCGATGAAGGCGCACGCTTTGCACGATGAACGCGGCGAGTGCGGTCGGCATGCCCCATACCGCGACGTGCATCGGTTCGACCGCGATGCCCGCTTCCTTCAGGAACGTCACCATCAGCACGATCGCGCCGAATGCGACGAAGATGTCCTCGCCGAAGAACAGGCCCACGTTGTCGGTCGCGGCGGAGAACGCGCGGATGCGGTAGCGCTCGGTGTCGCCGAGCTTGCCGAAGCGCGTTCGCGCGGCGCCCTCGGCCATCGGCGCGATCAGCGGACGCACCATCTGCGGATGGCCGCCGAGGCCCGTCAGCCCGAGCCCGGCCGTGGTCTCGCGCACGAACAGATACGCGATCAACAGACGTCCCGGCGTCGCGGCGCGGATGCCGCCGATCCAGATCTGCGCGCGCTCGCGCAGGCCGTGCCGCTCGAGCAGCCCGATCACCGCGAGCGGCAGCAGGATGATGAGCGGAATCACGCGGGTCTTCACGAAACCGCTGCCGATCGCTTCGAGAATCCGCTCGAGCGGAAAGTGCGCGGCGAAGCCCGTGACGATGGCCGCCGCGGTGACGATCAGCATCGGATTGAAGCGCAGCAAGAACCCCGCGATGATCACGAGGACGCCTAGCAGAGGATAAAGATTGACTGCTGCCGGGTGCATGGTCAGGTCTCCTGTCGGTCTGGGTTGGTTAGGCTGGTGGTTGGAATCGCCGCGCCGCCTGCGGCGGCACGGCATGGAAGGGCGGCGCGCTCCCCGATACGCTCTCGCGCCGCCGCCCGTTCAGTCAGGCTGCGTGCCCATAGCCGCCGCCGCCCGGCGTTTCGATCACGAACACGTCGCCCGGATTGACCTGCGCGGTGTGGGTGGCGCCGAAGCGGTCCACCGCGCCGTTCGCGCGCTCGATCCAGTTGCGTCCCGGCCGGCCGTCCTCGCCGCCCGCGAGTCCGAACGGCGCGACGCGGCGACGGTTCGCGAGAATGTTCGCGGTCATCGCGCGCGTGAAGCGGATGCGCCGCACCGCGCCGTCGCCGCCTGGCTGCAGCCCGGCGCCGCCGCTGCCGGTGCGGATCCCGTGCTGCTCGACGATCACCGGGAAGCGCCACTCGATCACTTCCGGATCGGTCATGCGCGAGTTGGTCATGTGCGTTTGCACCGCCGACGTGCCCGGATGGCTGGGTCCCGCGCCGGAGCCGCCCGCGATCGTTTCGTAATACTGCTGGGTCTCGTCGCCGAACGTGAAGTTGTTCATCGTTCCTTGCGAGCCGGCCATCACGCCGAGCGCGCCATACAGCGCGTCGGTGATCGACTGCGAAACCTCGACATTGCCGGCCACCACGGCAGCCGGATACGCGGGGTTCAGCATCGAGCCGTGCGGAATCACGATGTCGATCGGGCGCAGCACGCCTTCGTTCATCGGAATGCTGCCGGCGAGCAGCGTGCGGAACACGTACAGCACGGCGGCCTTGCACACCGAGCGCGGCGCGTTGAAGTTGCTGTTGCGCTGCTCGCTCGTGCCGGCGAAATCGACGCGCGCGCTGCGCTTGTCGTGATCGATCGACACCTTCACGCGGATCACGGCGCCGTCGTCCATCGCGTACGCGAACTCGCCGTCGGCGAGCGCGTCGATCGCGTCGCGCACGGCTTCCTCGGCGTTGTCCTGCACGTGGTTCATGTACGCGAGCACCACGTCGGCGCCGTAATGGTCCACCGCGCGCAGCAGTTCGTTCGCGCCGCATTTGCAGGCGGCGATCTGCGCGGTCAGGTCGGCGATGTTCTGGTCGACGTTGCGGCTCGGCCACGGGCCGCTGCCGAACAGCTTGCGCACCTCGTCCTCGAGGAAGCGCCCCTCTGCGACGATGCGCACGTTGTCGAGCAGCACGCCTTCTTCTTCGATGGTCGTGCTGTTCGGCGGCATCGAACCCGGCGTGATGCCGCCGACGTCGCCGTGATGGCCGCGCGCGGCGACGTAGAACAGCAGCGCGCCGTCGTCGCCGTACACCGGCATCACCACGGTGATGTCGGGCAGGTGAGTGCCGCCGTTGTACGGCACGTTCAGCATGAATACGTCGCCGCGGCGCATGCTCGCGCCGTGCTCGCGGATCACGCTCTGCACGCTGTCGCTCATCGACCCCAGATGCACGGGGATGTGCGGTGCGTTCGCGATCAGCCCGCCCGCGCGGTCGAAGATCGCGCACGAGAAGTCGAGCCGCTCTTTCATGTTGACCGAGTAGGACGTCTTTTCGAGCGTCACGCCCATCTGCTGCGCGATCGACATGAAGATGTTGTTGAACACCTCCAGCTGCACCGGATGGCGAGCGGTGGTGATCGTCAGCGCCGCGGCTCCGCGCTCAGCTTCCTGCCGTTCGAGCAGCAGCGTGCCATCGTCGAGCACGCGCGCGCTCCAGCCCGGCTGCAGCACGATGGTGGAAATGTCCTCGGCAATCAGCGCCGGGCCTTCGATGCGCGTGCCCGCGGCGAGCGTCTTGCGCATACGCAGCGGCACCGCGCGCAACGCGCCGTCGACGAACATCGGCACGTCGCTCGCCGCGGTCTCGCCGCTCTGCGCCAACGGCGCGCCGATGCGCGGCTGCGTGCCGGTCTGGCCGACCGCCTCGACGACGATCGATTCGATCACGAGCGGCTTGCCGGACATCACAAAGCCGTAGCGCTTGCGATGCAGCGCTTCGAACGCGCGGGTCATCGCGGCGGCGTCGCCGAACGGCACTTCGAGCGTCGAGTCGGTGTTCTGATACTTGAGCCGCACCGCGCGCATCGCGTCGACCTGCGCGCGCGCCACGCGCTGCGCGGTGACCTGCGCGATCGCGTCGGTTTCGAGCGCTTCGTACGCGGGTTCGAGCGACGAAGCGGCGGCTGCGTCGAGCGTCGCTTCGACGGCTTTTTCGCGTAGTACGCGCAGATCGGCGAGGCCCATGCCGAACGCGGACAGCACGCCCGCGAACGGATGCAGCACGATGCGGCGCATGCCGAGCGCGTCGGCGACCGCGCACGCGTGCTGGCCGCCTGCGCCGCCGAACGCGCACAGCGCGTAGTCGGACACGTCGTGACCGCGCTCGACCGAAATCGTCTTGATCGCCTGCGCCATGCTGTCGACGGCGACCGTCAGAAAGCCTTCGGCCACCGCTTCGGGGCTCATCCGCTGGCCGGTTTCGCGCTCGACCTGCGCGGCCACTTCGGTGAAGCGGTGCCGCACCGTTTCGGTGTCGAGCGGCAGATTGCCTTCCGGTCCGAACACATGCGGGAAGTGTTCGGCCTGCACGCGGCCGAGCATCACGTTGCAGTCCGTCACCGTGAGCGGGCCGCCGTTGCGATAGCTCACCGGGCCCGGATACGCGCCGGCCGATTCCGGGCCGACCTTGAAGCGTCCGTTCTCGAAGCTGCAGATCGAGCCGCCGCCCGCGGCCACCGTGTGAATGTCCATCATCGGCGCGCGCACGCGCACGCCCGCGACCTGGGTCTCGAAGACGCGCTCGTACGCGCCGTCGTAATGGGCGACGTCGGTCGACGTGCCGCCCATGTCGAAGCCGATCACCTTGTGTTCGCCGACCGCCTCGCAGGTCTTCACCGCGCCGACGATGCCGCCGGCCGGTCCCGACAGGATCGCGTCCTTGCCGTGGAAATGACCGGCTTCCGCGAGACCGCCGCTCGACTGCATGAACATCAGGCGCACGGAGCCCGTCTGACCCGACACGCGCTCGACGTAGTCCTGCAGCACCGGCGACAGATAGGCGTCCACCACGGTGGTGTCGCCGCGGCCGACGAGCTTCATCAGCGGACTCACGCGGTGGCTCACCGAGATCTGCGTGAAGCCGCATTCGCGCGCGAGCGCCGCGACGCGCAATTCGTGCTCGGGGAAGCGATAGCCGTGCATCAGCACGATCGCGACCGACGTGATGCCGGCCGCGCGTGCGGCCTGCAGGCCGGCGCGCGCGGCAACCTCGTCGAGCGGCTGGAGCAGTTCGCCGCGCGCGCCGACACGCTCGTCGATCTCCAGCACGCGCTCGTACATTTGCGCGGACAACTGGATGTGGCGCGCGAAGATATCCGGACGCTCCTGATAGCCGATGCGCAGCTGATCGGCGAAGCCGCGCGTGATCGCGAGCAGCGTGCGTGCGCCCTTGCGTTCGAGCAGCGCGTTCGTGGCGACCGTGGTGCCCATCTTCACGACTTCGATGCGCTCCTGCGGCAGCGGGTCGGCGGCGGCGAGGCCGAGCAGGTCGCGCATGCCCTGCACGACGGCGTCTTGATAGCGGTCCGGGTTCTCCGACAGCAGCTTGTGCGTGACGAGCGCTCCGTCGGGCCGACGCGCGACGATGTCGGTGAAAGTGCCGCCGCGGTCGACCCAGAACTGCCAGCGGCCATCGTCGGCGCGCTCGTTGCCCGGTGTCTTCCCCACGTTCTGGTCTTGATCGGTGTGCTGCGTGTTGTTCATCTGTTTCGAGCTCCGTTGAATCAGGCTGCACTGGCGGACGCGTCTCGACGGCGGCCGGTCCATATGCAGCATGGCGCAATTGTGGAAGCGTCGGGCCACGCGAGTCCAGGCAGAAAAATAAATCCGGGGTATAAAAAAATCGTATATCGCCGGCAGGTCATTGTTTCTGCCGTGCGAATCCCAATTCTTAATGTCCATTCATGGGTTATCGATCGGGATTTGCCCCGTATTTATCGTCCCCAATAGTGGGTTTCCGATGAAAGTCGAAAGAAAATTTTGTGGGCTTTTCGAATAAGAAACGCTAGCGGTTGATAAATCATTGTGTTCGAATACGCCGGCCAGCTTTCGTCGGATCATTGGCGCGAGCGGTGCGGGGGCGTCGAAACCAGCATGGAGCAAGGCTTTCCGGTCATGCATCCCGGTCATGTTGCGCGCGAAACGGAAAGCAGCGGGAAAGAAGAGAGAAAGAAGCGGGAAAGAACCCGGAAAGAACCCGGAATGAACCCGGAATGAACATGGAAATAGGCGGGAGAGAAGGCGGATAGAAGAAAGGGCAGGATCGCAAATGAAATCGGAGAAAAACAGCCTAAAGATATGCGCGGTGAATGCCGTCAACCCGCTTGCGCCATGAGCACGCAGTCCGGTCATTCCGGGCTCGCGAGCCTGAATGTCGCGACGTGCCGGACGGACGCTGCGCGGTAGTGGCGGTGGCGGCCGCAACAATCAACGAATTGAACAGAGCATGCGAAAGCTGGCAGTCGGTATCGGAATGACGATGTGGCTGGGTTGCATGGCAGTGACCTTTGCGGTGGCTATGGCGTCGGAGGAGCAGGTGATCGTCGAGGGCGCGCAGCGTGCGGGCGAAACCGTGCGCGTGAGCGGCCAGCGCGTGCCGTTGCTGCACGCGCTCGAACAGATCGTGCCGGCGAGCTACAGCGTCAACGTGCCGAACGCCGGCGCGGGCTGCTCGACGGCCACATGATCCTGTCGCGCGAGATGGCCGCGCAAAACCGCTATCCGGCCATCGACGTGACCGCCAGCCTGTCGCGCGTGATGACGCAGGTCGTGAGCCGCGAGCACGTCGCGCTCGCCGGCCATATCCGGCGCCTGATGGCGCACCACCACGAAGTCGAATTGCTGCTGCAGGTGGGCGAATACCAGGCCGGCAGCGATCCGCTTGCCGACGAGGCGATCCGCAAGATCGATGTGATTCGCGGATTTCTCGGTCAGCCGACCGACCTTCTGGTCGACTTCGACGAGACGGTCGGCCTGCTCGGCCAGATCGCGCAAGGCTAGCCGGGCGCCCGATGAAAGACCGCCGTTTGATCGCCCTCGAACGCGTGCTGTCGCGCCGCCGCGCGCACGAGCGCAAGCTCAACGCCGCGCTGGCCGCGCGCCGCGACCAGGTTCTCGCGCTCGAAACCGAGCTATCGGCGCGAAGCGAAGCCGCGGGCCGCGAAGCCGGCGAACTCCGGCGTCAGGACGGCGACATCGACGCGATGATGGGCGGCAGCACGTTCCGCGCCGATCAGTTGCTGATGCTGCGCGAGTACCGCGCGGTGGCGGCGGAACGGCACGCCGCGCTGGCCGCCGAGGCCGAACGCGCGCGCGGCGCGCTTGCCGACGGCGAAGCGGCGGTGCAGGCCGCGCGCGGCGAGATTCTGCGCAACCGCGCGCGGGTCGACATCTACGCGAAACGCCGCGACGCGCTGGTGCGCTCGCTCGCGCTCGCGCTGGAAGACGCCGCCGACGAGGAAGCCGCCGAGAATCGCCGGCCTCAGCCGCGGCCGTTCTGAGCGGCGCCCGAGCACAAGACCCATTAGCAACCCAAAACGTTTACCGAACCGTCAGCGATAGAGCGATGAGCGAGATTACTTTCGAAACCCTGCTGTCCGGCCACCATCTGGTCGGGTACTTGACGCTGCTCGCGCTGTGCAGTGAACGCCTGATGGTGCTGATGGTGGTGTTTCCGCCGACCTCGGACAACGTGCTGAGCGGCCGCGTGCGCACCGGCCTCGCGCTGCTGTGGAGCAGTTTCGTCGCATGGGGGCAGGGCAGCGCACTGGAGAACAAGAGCGCGCTGATCCTCGTCGGGATCGGTTTGAAAGAGGCGTTGATCGGCATCGCGCTCGGCTTCGCGGCGTCGACGGTGTTCTGGGCCGCCGAGAGCGTCGGCACGTATGTCGACGACCTGACCGGCTTCAACAACGTGCAGATGACCAACCCGAGCCAGGGCCAGCAGACGTCGCTCACGTCGACGCTGCTCAGCCAGTTTGCGATTGCCGCGTTCTGGCTGCTGGGCGGCATGACGTTTCTGCTCGGCGCGCTCTATCAATCGTATGCGTGGTGGCCGCTCGCCGACCTGACGCCGATCGCCAGCCACGTCCTCGAGAGTTTCGTTTTGCAGAAGACCGATTCGCTGATGGAGATCGTCGCGAAGCTCGCCGCGCCGATGATGCTGATGCTGCTCCTGATCGACATCGGCTTCGGCTTCACCGGCAAGGTGTCCCAGAAGCTCGATCTGCATTCGATGGGGCAGCCCGTGAAGGGCGCGCTGACGATCCTGATGCTGGCGTTGATGGCGGGCGTTTTCATCGACCAGGTGCGCGATCAGCTGTCGCTGAGCGGCATTGCCGACGACGCACGCGCGCTCGCAGGCGCACATGGCGATACGCCGACGCATGCGCGTTGACCTGTCGGCCGTGGCCATTTCGATCGACGGCTGTTGCACGGAGAAATCTGGATGAGTGAGCTGTTGGACTACGACGACCATGACGTCGTGGCGGGGATGATCGATGTGCTGTGGGCGGGCGCCCATCTGGACGCGTTGACGGACCTGCACGATCTGCTCGGCGCGATCGGCGTGCTGCGGTCCGATGCGGTCGCGCCGCGCGTGGCGATCGCGTGGTGGCACGTGCGCGCGCGCGCGTGGGACGAAGCGCTCGCCGAGCTGAGCCGCACCGAACGGGAGGTCGACTTCCCGTCGCTCGGCAGCGCGCTGATGGCGGTCTGCCTGTACGCGCGCGGCGAGCCGGCCTGGCGTGCGTACGCGCACGCGGCCGTGCGCGCGGGCGACGACCCGACGGCGTTGCGCACCGCGCAGGCGCTGCTGGACGCGCCGAGGATCGCGCGCGAGCGGGTCGGCGCGCCGCAGCGGCGGCTGCGGCTGGTGCACGGCGCGGCATGAGCGTGGAAATGGGCGTCTCGTGCAGCAGACAGCGCCGGTTCGCGTCGCGTTCGTTTCGTTCGCATCGACGCGGCCGCGCAACGCCGGATGCGCGAGACTGGCTGCGATGAACGAAATGCCCCGACCGCCGGTCGCGGATGCGGGAACGGCAGCGGCGCGCTGCCGCGCGGGCATGGCTTCCATGGGCGGGACTTAGGCAGGCGAGGATATCGTGAGTGATACGGAATGCAGGGATGACGTTGCGGGCGGCTTGACCAAGGTGCTGTGGACCGCGTCGCAACTCGACGACGAATCCGACTTCGACGATCTGCTCGAAGCGATTCGCGTGCTCCGGCCGCGGTGGAGCGGCGTCGGCACCGTGATGGCATGGCGCTATGTGCGTCGGCGCGCGTGGATCGACGCGCGGCGCGTGCTCGAAGACGACGTGCCGGAGGCGAGGCGCTCGGGCCTGCATGCGGCGTTGATGGCCGTCTGCCTGTTCGGACTCGAAGATCCGCTGTGGCACGGCTACGCGCGCAGCGCGGCCGAGCAGCAGGAGAATCCCGACGCGGCAGGCATCGGCAATCGCCTGCTCGAACAGGCGGCGCGCCTCGAAGGGCGCAACGCGCCGCGGGTCGAACCGCGCGCGCCGGCCGCCAGCAGTGCGCCCGGCACGCACGACGGCGGCGGCTTCGCCGCACCGATGAGCTGGATGCGAGCCTGACGCTCGCGTTGCTTGCTGCCGGCGCACGATACGAATCCGTGAGCGGCTGCGGCCGCTTCGCGCATCGCGCGGTCGTCCGAAACGCGCGGCGATCCGGCAGCATTTCTCGTCCTGCCTGATGTGTCGGCGCCGGCGAATTAACGCCGGCTCGCCCACGCCATTCCCTCCGATACGCCTCACATAACGGCGGCGTGCAGCGCAAGCCCGATGCGCCGCCGCGCACATCGCGCGATGCCGCGCGATCGCCGTCAAACGTCCCGTTGTTCTGCGCTGTTTTCGCGTTGGTGCTGCTTTCGCGTTTCCGCAGCAATGTTCGCGTCGGCGCCCGGATGGGCTTCGGGCGGCTCCTACACTGAACCCGTCAACGTCTCATCGACGAGGTCGGGCGAGTGCCCGACGGTTGTTTCTCGACACATCCCACGTCACTTCACTGCACAGGAACGAACATCATGTCCGGTATGAGCACGATCAACGGCAACTACGGCCTCCAGGCCACCGACTTTCTGCCCAATGGCGGGATGACCGCCAACGGCAGCAATTCCGGCGCGACCGAAGTCATGGAAGAGATCATCGCGATGCTGAGCCACGCGCTGGCGCAGTTGCAGCAGGGCGGCCAGGGCGGCGGCACGTCCAGCGGCGGCACGCCGACGACCGGCACCACCGGCGGTACGGGTGGTACGAGCGGTGCGGGCGGTGCGGGCGGCACGGGCGGTGCAACGACGATGAACCCGCAGAGCGCGTCGGGTGCGCTGGCCGGCTACATGGGCACGAACGGCAACGACTCGCTCAACATGAACGATCTGTACAAGCTCGCGCAGGGCCAGGCGGCCGGCGGCAACGGACAGACGCCGTCGCCGGCAGTCCAGCAGGCCGCGCAGTACATGATGTCCAACCCGGGCGTGTTCAATCAGATCGAGACGCACGACGTGGCGGGCGCCGACGGCAAGTCGGGCATCGCCAACTTCCAGAACGCCGCTCAGGGCGATTTCCCGATTTCCGCGCCCGGCAGCACGTCGACCACCGGGTCGAGCGGCACGACGCCGTCCCTGCCGACTGCGACGACGCCGTCCACATCGACGACGCCTCCCACTACGCTGACGAGTACCGGCGCGAGCACCCAGCCTGCGATGAACGAGCAGACCGCATCGGGCGCGCTCGCCGGCTACATGGGCACGAACGGCAACGGCTCGCTCGACGTGAACGACCTGTACAAGCTGTCGCAAGGCCAGGCGGTCGGAGGCAACGGCCAGAAGCCTTCGACGCAGGTGCAACAGGCGGCCCAGTACATGCTGGCGAACCCGAGCGTGTTCAACAAGATCGAGACCAACGACGTGGCCGGCGCCGATGGAAAGTCGGGCATCGGCAACTTCCAGAACGCCGCGCAGGGGCTCGTTTGAGCAACCGATAGCGAAGCGCGGGACGCATTGCTTAAAGGCAGCGCGCCGACGCTTTACCAAAGCAAGCGGCCGTACGGCGAACATCGTCGTACGGCCATTTTTCTGGGAGGCGGGGGGCGAGCGCCTACGGTCCGACGCGGTGCCGCATCGCCTCGTCGAGCGGGCTCCATTCGATCTGCGCGACAAAGCCGTCGGCGGCCGCGATCACCACCCAGCGGCGGTACTCGTGCACGACAGTGCCGGGCGCAAACTCATGCGCTTCCTGCCACGCGGTGGCGCGGCGCACGAACACCCGCTTGCCGTTGAGCGGCGCGATGCATTCGATCAGGCCGCACGCGCGCACCGTCCGCATCAGCTCGGCGACCGGGCGCGTGTAGTCGAGCGTGCGCTGCGCGTCGGTCAGACGTGGCCAGTAGCTGCCGCCGCTTTGCGGCCGGCTGTCCGCCCACAGCGCGGCGAAGTCGGCGGCCACGCGGCTCGCGAGCCGGCGTGCCGACATCTGCAACTGAAGCTGCAGCGTTTCGTGCCACACGTCGGCGTCTAGCTCGAACGAGTCCTCAGCGAGGATGTCGCCGGTATCGAATTCGGCCGCGATGCGATGGCAACTGACGGCCCAAGTGCGGCGGCCTTCGAGAATCAGATGACGCGGATGCCGCGCGCGTGGCGCGCGCATCGGAAGCGCGGTGCGGGCGCGCGAAGCGGCGTGTGCTGTCGCACGCGGTGCCGCGAGGTCCAGCAGAAAGTCCGCCCGAAGTTCGAGCCGAACTCGCCGCACTGCGCGGCCAGGCATTCACGACCGTTTGCCGAGCTGCTGCTTGATGCCGGCCTCGGCCGCCTGGTTCGGATCCGACTTCTTCAGCCCGGGCTGGCCGATCATCGCAGCGACCGCGTCGCGGTGATTGGGCGCGGCCGGCACGCCGTCGCGGGCATCGCGCGTCGCGAGTTCGGCCTTGGCCATTTTCGCGAGCAGCAACGCGGCGTCGCCGTCCGCGTACCCGGTGTCGGTCAACAGCGTATGCGACGCGACGATGCGCGGGTCCGTCGCTACCGCTTCGATCGCGCGCTTTTCGCGCCGCGCGCGTGTGAGCCCGAGTTCGTCGGGCACGGCGGCCAGTGCGCGCAGCATGTCGCCATCGGCCTGCCCGAGCCCCCCGCCGACGATGCTGCGAATGTGCCCGGCCACGAGGTTCATTTCGGCTTCCCTGTAAGCCTTGCCCTTGCCGGTATCGATGTGCCGGCCGGCCGCGAACCGCGTCCCAAAGCTGCGCTGCGAAGCCACCGCACGCTCGGCGTTGTCGTACAGGTGGCGGTAGGCGCCGGCCACTTCCGCGGCCGAATACTGGTGGCCCGTGTCGCGCTCGATCTGCTGCAGGTCCCGCTCGAAGCGGCCCGAGTCGCGCTTCACGCGCCGGTCCACTTCGGCGGCCTTTTCATCGCGCAGGTTCTGGCGTCCCTCGACGAAGGGCTTTTTCAGGTCGAGCGCTTCGCGCAACGCGTTTGTCGCGTGGCCGCTCACCACCATCGGCAGCAGCGCGCCGTGCGAGCCGCCGATCAACAGCCCGCTGCCGACGAGACCGATCGCCGACGTCGTCGCCTGGTACAGCGCGCCGTTGCGGCGCTTGCCCTGGTTCTCGGCGATGCTCATCACCGTCAGCACGTCGCGCGCGTGTTGCGTGAACGGATGCGCGTCGTCGCGCGCAATGCGGCCGAGCTTCGCGCGGTCGTATTCCCATTTGCCGCCGCGCTCCGTGAGCAACTGGTTTTCCGGTAGGCTCGGATCGTGCCGGGCCTCGGGCGTGGCCGGGTCGGGCGTCGGATTGGGCGTCGTCTTGCGCCGCGCCGCTTCGGCGGCGGCATCGCGGAACTGCTGCACGTCAACGGCCAGCATTTGCCCGAGCTTGTTCGCATAGCGCTGCTGGACCGTGTGCGCCGCGATGGCCGTGCTGCCGTGCGCGGGCAGATTGACGAGATCGGTGAGTGGCGCCGTGTCGTAGTTGAAGTGATCGTGCACGCCGGTGCTGATGCCGTTCATCGCATCCTTCAGCGGCCTTTTGCTTGCGAGCCGGGCCGGCGTCATGCCCTTGCGGTGCACGCCGAACTTGTCGGCGAGACGCTTGATGAAGGCGCCGCTGTCGCCGCGCGCCGGCACGAATGCGCCGATGTCGTCGATCGCATCGCCGGCAGCGGATGCGATTGCTTTCGCGGCGCGGCGCGGCAGCGTCGGTGCGTTCGGCTGCGGTGGCTCGGCAGTCAGACGGAGCGCGGTCAATATCCAGTGCGCGCGCTGTCCGCGCGGATGCCCTGTGTCTGCTGCGATCTGCCGGAGTTTTTGCGTGTCGTAGCGGGCGATGCCGTCGCGGCCGCGCGTCACGTAGCGGTTCTCCGAGTTGCGCAGATCGTATTTGGCCTGCGCGGCGCGCTGCTCGTCCACCGTCAGGTCGGCCAGCTTGTCGGGCGACGGCGCACGGCCGATGCCGTCGCGAATCGCTTCGTCGTGCGCGTCGGCGTCTTCGCGCAGCAACTCGCTCAGCTGCTGCGCATTGCGTTTATGCAGCCGCTGCTGCGTGACGGGACCGTGGCTCGGTGCGGGCGCAACGGAATCGTCTGCGGGCGGCGTCGATGCGGTGCTGGCGGAGTGGGTCGACGCCGCTTCGATGTCGGCGGCCGGCGCGGCCGATTCGTCGACGGCGTCGTCGATGCGCTGCTGCGACGAGCCTGGCAATGAGGCGGCGGATTGCGAGCGTGGCAACGATGCGACCGATTGCGAGTGCGGCGACGACAAGGGCGAAGCCGGTTCGGCCGGCGTCGAATCTTGCGGCGACTTGGGTGTGCTGCCCGCCGCTGGTCTGCCGGTGCCGCTGAGGTCATTGGACGAAGGCTCAGCCGCAACGCTCGGCGACACCTGCGCAAGCGGCGGCGCCGACCCCGAGCGCGTCGCCGCCAGGTCCGGCATCGACAACCGGCTGACGGGCGAGCGCGGCGCAGGGCCATCGGCCTGCGAGGCGGACCCGCGTCGCGCGGGCTTCGGCGACGCGTTCAGATTGTCGAAGATGCCCCGGCCGGACGGCGCGGTCGGCGGCGTGCGTGGCTGCGGAGCCGGCGCGACGCTCGACTCGCGCGGCGCGGTATCGAGCGGTTCCGGTGACGGGCGCGCAGACGTCGACGCGATGGAAGAGTTCGAGGACATGTCGGTGCGCTGAATGATCGATCGATGCCATCGACTATCGTCGGTTCGTATGACGTTACGATGTTCAACAGACAATATCGGCGGGCAATCGCGTATCGGTCATCGAACGAGACACGCGCGCGTTGCATCGCGCTGCAGCGAGAGAGGGAAAGGGCGGGAAAAAGAAAAGACCCCGCGTGGACGCGACGGACGCGGCATGACGAACGACGCGTCAAAAGCGCAGCGTTAAGCGGACCGCGTGAGCTTAGCCGCGCGACGACGCCGCGCGCGAATCGGCAGCGGCGATCGGATGCCGACGACGCCGGCGCGGCTGCTTCGACAGCCGATGAACGATGCGTCCGTCTCGCGTGCCGACCACGGGCCAGCCGTTGCGACGCATGAATTCGAGGCACACCGCGTTGTCCGCCGCAACCTCGACCAGCATCTCAGCCTTGAGCGCGAACAGCCATTCGAGCGCCGGGCGCAAGAGCAGCGCCCAGCGCCGGTGCCACGCCGGCAGCACAGCGATATGCGCGGCTTCGCCGTCGAACACGATGCCGCCGATCGGATCGCCGTCGTATTCGAAACCGATCGACGGACAGTCGCGATAGCGCGCGATGAAGTATTCGCGCGTCACGATGCTCAGTGCGTGCGCGTCGCCGGGCCGTGTATAGCGGCTCGCGTCGGCGTCGTAGTAGACGTCGAGGTCGACGCGCGGGGCGAGCCGCAGATGCTTCATCGCAGCAGCGCGTGAATGTCGTCGGCTTCAGAGCAGCCGAGCAGATTGCGCATCGCGCGGCGCACGTGCGGACTGGGGTGGTCGCGTCCGGCTTCGGCATAGCGGTGCCAACCCGGATCGTTCAACCGTCGCAGGCAAAGCGCCTTTAGATGCGGGCACTCGTCGTCGGGCAGTCCGTTGACGAGTTGCCACGCGTCGCGCGCGTGGCCGCGCTGGATCGCGATCAGCACCGGGAAAATCAGCAGCTCGCGCGTGTGCGGATAGTCGGTGTTGAGCGTGTCGAGCAACGTCTGCGCGTCGTCGAGGCGGTTCGCGCGGAGCGCGTCGACGAGCGCCTCGGCAAGCGGCGCTGCGCCGGAAAGGGTGGGCGTCTGCATCGCGTGGGCCGTCGCGTCAGACCTTCAGGAAGCCCGGCTTCATCCCCGCGGGCAGTTTCTCGCAGAACTCCTTCGTGCCGGCGAGGTCTTCGAGGCTGATGCCGTCGTCATCGCCTTCCTCCTCGTCCTTCCCACTCTTGATGCCGCACTCTTCGAGCGCGCCATCGAGCAGATTGTTGGCCGCGCTCGATTCGAGTCCTTCCGGCGTCAGCTCGACCGCGCACGACGCCGTCTTGATGCCGCCGGTCACGAGGTTCTTGCCGCCCGCCGCCATTTCCTTCGGGTTCAGCGTCAACGCGCCGGCGGCGAGTTCCGCGCCGCCTTCGACGATCTTGCCCACGCCCTTGGCGACGCCTTCGACGGCCTCGCCGATGTCCTTGAAAACGCCGTGCACTGCTTTGTCGAGGAGACCCATGAGATTCACCGTTTGCCGATCAGTTCGATTGCGTGCCGGCCGGATCGCACGGCACGCCGGCTCCATGCCGGACGCCTGCGGGCAATGGTAGGCAAACGGCGATGCGGCGCCGCTGCCCAAGCGAAGACGCGGCGCGCGGTGCGAAGCGGCGGTGGAGCGGCAATGAAGCCGGCCCCGACCGCGCTGGCAACTGTCACAGACTGTCAAAGATAATGGCGCGCGCCGGCGTTGTCACGTTCGCGGGCTGGTCGGCTAAGATGAAGTGATGAAAAAGACGAAATCGCGCTACCACGGTCACCGGTTCCCGGCGTCAATCATCAGCCACGCCGTTCGGTGGTATTTCCGCTTTCAACTTAGCCTGCGCGATATCGAGGAGTTACTGTTCGAGCGCGGCGTGGTTGTCAGCCATGAATCGATCCGACGGTGGACGAACAAGTTCGGTGCCGGTTTTGCGCATCAGGTCAGGACTGCCCGGCGCAAGCCGGGCAGCACATGGCACCTCGACGAAATGTTCGTGACGCTGCGCGGCGAGCCCTGGCTGCTGTGGCGTGCAGTCGATGAGCACGGCATTGAACTCGACATCCTGCTTCAGAAGCGCCGCGACAAGGCCGCTGCCAAACGCTTCTTCAAACGGGTGTTGGCGGCCTGTCCTGCGGCGCCGAAGAAAATCGTCACCGACCAGTTGCGCAGCTACCCGGCCGCGAAAACAGAGATCCCTGAGCTGGCGAATGTGAAGCACGTATTCGTCAAGGCCTGCGCACGCGTGAACAACCGCGCTGAAAACAGATCCATCAACCCACGCGTGAACGCGAGCGCCGGATGCGAGGTTTTCGCTTGCCAGAACGCACGCAGTCATTCCTGTCGTGCTTCGGTCCGATCCGCCAGCACTTCGCGCTCAAGCGTCATCTGCTGCGCGCCTCGCTCTATCGCAAACAGATCGCCGCGCGATTTGAAACCTGGCGTCTCTTCACTGGGATTGCCCAAGCTCCGTCCACCGTGTTCTGAGACACGACTGTCCTTGCCGATATCTCGTCAGGGGACAGTAACGTGACAGCGCCCTGCCCAGTTCTCGCCAAGGTGTCTTGGAAATTATTGAGGCACTGCGGTCGTCGGTCTCGCGTCTCGAGGTGTGTGGCCGAAAAACGTCTTGTACGCGCGACTGAAAGCGGCCTCGGACTCGTAGCCAACAGACATGCCAACCTCTCCCACACGCGCATTGCCTTTGGCCAACATGTCCCGGGCGACGGTGAGACGAAATTCGTTGCGGTAACGCAGCGGGGATTTGCCCACAAGCGCCGTGAAGCGTTCGCAAAAACTCGAACGGGACATTCCAGCGACAGCGGCGAGCCCATCAATAGTCAGCCCTCGCGGGGGCTGCTCATGGATTGCCTTTAAAGCCCGAGCGATGCGCTGATCTGCCAATCCGCCCAGCCAGCTGGATGCGTGACCGTGATGAACCCAAGCCCGCAACGCGCGAACAACAAAGAGATCGATCATTCGCGAGACCATCAGCGCGGAGCCTGGTTGGTCATTGCCGGCTTCATGCAGAAGAAACTTCATGAGGTTGTCGAGCCATCCCTCTGTCTCCGTGTGTCGAAGGTGGATCAGGGAAGGCAGCCCGAAAAGTAAATCCTGCAGACTGCCAGGATCAAACCAGAAACTGCAGACGACTACGGTCGCCGGTTCATTGCAAGCCGCGATTCGTAAGTCGCAAGGCCCACGCGGTAACAATACCAACTCGCCCGATTGAATTTCGGAAGAGGTTACATGATCACCTGCAATTTTTACGATGCCTTCGGTGACTGCGCACGCGTACGGGCTCCGCGCTGACATTTCCAGCTGGGCGAGCGGCGGCAATTTATATGAATAGGCACAGTCACCGGTCATACGCATGCGCGCGAGCACCTGCGACAGGAGATCGCCATTAGCTAGGCCAGCAAGTGCCAATTCCGGAAGAATGGACAAATTTTTCCCAAGTTCGGTCATGTCAATTTGAGCTTCGTGAGCCTAAAGTAAGCCTCGGTCAACAAGAGAACTGTACGTGGATTGTATGGCTAATCCGGCCCACGGATTGGCCTAGCCTAGCCTGGCCATCTTATCTGCCTTTCATGCAAGAAGGATTTGACTATGTTTGGAATTTCGTCGCTGGGCTGGGTTCACACGCTTGGCAGTCTACCTGCGATCCCCGTGGCCGTGTATATGTTCGTCCGTCATGGTCGAATCGTGCCCCGCTCGATTCCGGGAGCGGTGTACTTCTTTGCCATGCTGATCGGTTCTCTGACCGTGTTTCTCGTCGCACATCAAAGCATCAGTTACGTAATCGGTGTCGCTGCACTTGTGTTGCTATTCGCCGGTTATGGCGTCGGGCGCATACCGTTGCCCGGTCGAATCGGTGTCTATGCCGAAACCTTCTGTCTGACACTGACCGCCTTTGTGTTGATGTTTCCTACGGTTACCGAAACTTTAAAGCGCGTGCCTAACGGACATCCATTGGTGACCAATCTTAAGTCGCCTCTACTTATCGGTGCGCATGGCGTGCTTGTGGCTGGGCTCATCCTGGGCCTGATAGCTCAAGCCTACTGCCTGCACGGAAAATCCCTCGCACGTCGTTCGACACAAGCATAGGTTTGCCTGGAGACCGTCTTTCCGTCTTCATTATCTGCCGTGGTAGTACCGTCTGCAGCGAACCGACCGCACGGATGACTGCCAGAGATTGATTGATCGATTCCCGAACCCATTAACGAAGTTGCCAATCTGATCCCATACGCTTTCTGGAGAAGTCTGATGAAGTTGAATGCGTTTGTCTTTGCAGGAATTGCTTGCGGCGCACTTTTCGGCACCGCGCTATCGTTGGCGAAAGACCAGAGCGTAGCTCCTTCTGCTCCCATCAAAAATGTCGTGTTGGTGCACGGTCTCTTTGCCGACGGATCCAGTTGGCAAAAGGTGATTCCGCTATTGCAGACGAAAGGCTTGCGCGTCACCGCGGTACAGAATCCCACTACGTCGCTTCAGGCTGACGTTGCCGCCGTGAAGCGCGTGCTGGCACAACAGGATGGCCCGACGCTGCTCGTCGCGCACTCGTATGGCGGTATGGTGATCAGCCAGGCAGGCGACGATCCCAAAGTGGCCGGGCTCGTATACGTTGCTGCGCGTGCGCCCGATGCGGGCGAGGATTATTCGGCGCTGACAAAGAAATTCCCGCCGGCGCCGGCATCGG
This sequence comes from Paraburkholderia sp. UCT70, assembly GCF_050434085.1. Lineage (NCBI taxonomy): Bacteria > Pseudomonadati > Pseudomonadota > Betaproteobacteria > Burkholderiales > Burkholderiaceae > Paraburkholderia > Paraburkholderia sp. UCT70. The sequence goes on from NZ_JBNPVZ010000003.1 coordinate 560,925, forward strand.
CGGGATTGCAGTGGTCGGATGACGGCTACGGCAAACTCTCCGAGCAGACCTTCATTAACGACTTCGCGGGCGACCTGCCGAAGTCAGAAGCCGAAACGTATTACGCCGTTCAACAGCCGATGGGCAGGGCCATCACAATGGCAAAGACAACGGTCGCCGCATGGCGCGACAAGCCAACGTGGTACGTGGTGTCGACGGAAGATCGCACCATCAACTCGGATCTGGAGCGCTTCATGGCAAATCGCATGCACGCACACACGATCGAGGTCAAGGCGAGCCATATTGTGCTGATATCGCATCCGACCGAGGTCGCAGATCTGATTCTCGAAGCGACCAATGCGCAGAAGTAGGCTTGTAATCGTCTCGCGTTGCGCTACGAGATAGATTCGTGAAGAGATAACGCCTCCGTGGCCCCGGGCCCGGCTCGGTACATCGTGCTGGCCTTTGTACACACCACGCTTATCATTTTTGGATCGCCTGTGAAGCAAACGTTTTATCTACGACATTCTTTTCTGATAGTAGCCGCATCCGTTCTTGTATTCTCGACTGATGTGTGGGCAGACAGCGTAGAAGCCGAATCTGGCGCCGATGATTCCGGCCTTACGGTCCTTAGCAGCGCAACCAACGTGACACATTGGGGCCTAGGTGCAGGCGTTGGCATTGCGGGTTCGCCGTATGTCAGCGGCGACACCAAATACACACCGATACCGCTCATTTATTTTGATGATAAATAGGTTCACGCGTACGGCACAACGATCGACCTGAAATCGGCAACTGGAGCAACATTAACGTCGCACTGCGTGGTTACTACGCGCTCGCCGATGGCTACAGAAACGATGATGCTCCCATCCTGAGCGGAATGCAGAACCGCAACCCCGCCTTCTGGTATGGTACGGCACTCGCCTGGAAGACTGGATTTGGCACATTGTCGGCTGACTATCTGCTGGGTGGTAATCGCGGCGAACGGGCTAAGATCGACTACAGCCGATTGTTTGGCTTTGGCAAGTTCTCAGTGGAACCGTACGGCAGCGTGGAATGGTTCAGCAACGACTACATCAACTACTACTATGGCGTGCGGGCATCGGAAGCTCGTGCAGGACGCCTCGAGTATACGGCTTCGTCCGCGTACGCCGTGTCGATCGGTACGCGAATCAACTACAGCCTCACGCGTAAGCAGAAAGTCACGCTGGATGTCGCTGCAAAGCATTTCACAGACGGTATCACTGAAAGTCCCATCGTGGGGCGGCGGTACCTGCCTGCACTAGCGCTCGGTTATGCTTACCAGTTCGAATGAGCGCGCCGTCATGTTCCGGGTAGCGATCGTCGAAGACAAGGTGGTGCGTGCAAAGACCATACATCGGGCTCTTGCAGATGCGGGAATCGAGTCTGACGTGTTCCGTAGCGCTTCTGAAGCCGGTTCTGGAATTGACGCCAGCAAATACGCAGCGCTGATCGTCGAGCGCGGACTGCCGAACGGCGAAGGTCTTACTGTTCTGCGGACCTTGCGCACCGCTGGTCGGATTGCCTGGGAAGCGGCGTCGACCACGTTTTGTCAAAACCATTCGCCATGCACGAGCTTTGGCACGTGTGCGCAAGCTGTTCGTCGAGCGGTATCGCTCTCAGCGCCTGTCACCGAGGCCGGAGACATCACTATCGATTCTCGGCAGCACGCAATGCGTTGCGCACACCGCTCAGTGCAACTCGCGCGGGCCGTGTTGCAAATCATGCTGTGCGTGATGAAGGCGGGCGGCCGGACCGTTCGCTATGCAATGCTCAGGCGCGCGGCGTCGGGGCCGGGCGAAGTCGTTACAGAGAGCGCGTTGGCGGTTGCAATGCGTCGCTTACGCAAGAAGCTGGCCTCAGTAGGCACGAAGCATCAGCTCGCGAGCATCCGAGGAGTGGGCTTTGTGCTGCTGGCGTCGGCCGCTTTGTCTTGCAATTTGCCACAACAAGGTGCCAAAAGGTTGGTCATTTGTAAGCGCGCAATTCAGCACACCGCAGCGATCGACGAATCCGCACGAATGCAATAGTTATGGATCAGACTGGGTGAGGTGCTGCAGGCGAGAGCTTCGCGAAGTTGAATGGCAGCAGATCGGTGATATCGGCATCCGGGGAGCGCTGCGGCAGTTCGGTGAGTACGTGCAGGAGATAGGCACACGGCTCGACGTTGCAGGCGCGGCACGTGAGCATCAGACTGTAGACCATTGCACGGGTTTTCGCGCCAGCGACTGTATCGCTGAACATCCAGGAGGACCTTTGATGCAAATGCTTCTCTAAACAGGGGCGGCTGGCTGTTCGCGGACACTGTCGGCGGCGCGACTGCGAGCGCCAATTTTTACTCTCTCGTCGAAACCTGCAAAGCCTGTCGAATCGATCCGTACCGTTACCTCACCTTGCTGTTCCAGCGATTGCCTCTGGCAAGACTGTCGACCACTACGCTGCGCTGCTTCCCTGGGGGCATGCCAGCTCAGCTTGGATGAGTTATAGATTTGCGCGTAGGAAATCCACGACCTCATGGTCGATCTGGCGATGAATCTCCACACGATCGATCCCGGGCGCATCCCGGCAGATCAGTGCCACACTGGCTGCGACCGAGGCCGGACAAGGATCAATGAAAACGAAGTGGTTGCCTGGCACACGAATGGCACGCGAGATAGGCAGGCGACGCTAGGGGGCAATGTATTCACCCCGGACAGTTCGCACTTCAAGATTGCTCTACTCGCCGTGACTGGCGACAGCAAAGGTGCAAAGCTGCTTGCAGCCTTTGGCGTCTACGCACTCGGTTTCATAATGCGCCCGTTGGGAGGCGGGCTTCTCGGTGTGCTTGCAGATCGTCATGGACGACGAGCGGCGCTGTCTCTGTCCGTGCAACTAATGGCGCTCGGCTCTCTGTTGCTCGTCGTCGTGCCTACCTATGACAGAATCGGCTTTGCCGCGCCGGTTATTGCGACAATTGCACGCCTGATGCAAGGGCTGTCCACGGGCGGTGAGTTCGGCGCGGCCATTACCTTCCTTGGCGAAACGGCACCCTCGAACAAGCGCGGCCTGCATGGCAGCTTCCTGTTTTTCGGCACCGGCATCGGCCTGATGTGCGCATCCGGCATTGTGTGGCTACTTAACGAATTCCTGACGTACGGTCAGATGATTGCATACGGTTGGCGTGTCCCGTTTGTCATCGCTACGCTTAGCGGCATCTATGCTTGGTGGCTGCGCCGTCGCGTCGCGGAAACCGCGATCTTCGAAAAGGCGCGCGCTGAGGGCAAACGGGAGATGGGTTCGGTCCGCGCACTATTCACGACGCACCGTAGGTCAGTCTTTACGCTGATCGGCGTCTCCATCTGCGACACGTTTGCGTTTCTATCTGTTCGCCGTCTACGTGCCGGTCTATGCGATCCAGCGCGCAGGTGCTGCACCGTCCACGGCCTACGCGGCAAGTTCGTTTTCGCTCGCGATCTACACCGCGGTGCACCCGTTCTTCGGCATGTTTTCTGACCAGTTTGGCCGTCGCCCGCAGATGTTCGTGTGTGCGGGCTGCTATACGCTGTTCTTATACCCAGTGGTGCTGTCTGTGCATTCGACCTTCTGGTCAATTGCAGGCATCGAGATTTTCGGTCTGGTGCTCTATGCGTTTTTTTCGTCCGTCGTCCCCGCAGTCCTTTCGGAAATGTTCAAGACGGAGATCCGCACCGTGGGTATTGGCCTGCCGATCAACATCGTCATTGCGGTTCTTGGCGGCACGACACCTTTCCTGATGGCGTAGCTGCAATCCGTCCATCATGACAACTACTTCCTGATTTATGTGTCGGTCGGATCATTCATCACACTCGTGACGGTCTGGCGTATGAAGGAGACGAACGGCTGCTCGCTGACTGATTAACAGTTTTATGATGTGATTTTTGTAGCCGTTCCGCGCCGAAGGTTTGTCGGGTCAGCCCGTGAGCTGCGCGCACCTGTGCTTCGAGTTGAAGCTCTTGCTCAGCGTGTAGCGACAGCGGCCGTGTGCGGCAGGCATAGTAGCCGCTGATGGACACGCCCGGGAACCGGCACATCGGCGGCATGGGGTAATACTGTCGCATCTGTTCGATAACGCCGTACTTCGCCGCGAGTCCTTAGCGAAGTACGCCGAAGACTTTTTAACAGATCGCGCTCCATCTTCGCTTCTGCCAACCGTCGCTTGAACCGCCCCCCGCTCCGGCTCGATCTCTGTCAGTGGTTTCTGGGTTCGCCCGACGTTCTCCGGCTTGCCGTCCTTTGCCGCGCGAACCCAGTTCGCCAACGTCTTCATCGAAATATACAGTCGACATGCAGCTTCAGACACGCCCACGCCGTCAGTCACTGCCAGCTTGACTGCTTCTTCACGAAATTCCTTTCGTGGATACGGCTTTGGGGATTCGGTTCATCAACGCCTCCATTCCTCAATTCTACGGAATGTTGGCGTCCACTTTTTTCAGCCGACCACACGTGAAAGACCGACGCTCGTCATAGGGTGATCGCTGCCATTCTCGTCCGACCGAGAACATCGGACCGGATCATCCCTCGGGGGCAGCCCACCTTTGGGCACTAACCTTTGCCAGTGCCTCAAATACAGCCGGCGAGCGTTCCAGGCGGGCGATCGTCCGCGCGCCTTCGAGGGCGGCCACCAATGCGGCTGCGGTAGAGGACGCGCGCGCGGAAGCGAAACCGCACCCCGTGAAATGCTCCGCAATAATCGCGGTCGACTCAACAAAACCGCGCGCTACCCGTTTGGTCAGCTCAGCGTCGAGCGCGGGCAACTCATTCGCCAGATTTTGCATCAGACACCCATACTGGAAATCAGAGGCGACCATCTCAGCCGCAAATGTGCCGAATATCTGATGAACAAAATTCAGAGCATCACCCGTCGTAGTCGCCGAGATGCCCCGTAATACAGCAATTCGTTTCGCAACGTAATTGTCGATTGCTTCTTCTGCAAGTTGTGCCTTGCCGCGTGGAAAGTGAAAGTAGAACGATCCTTTAGGCGCGCCGCTTTCCTCGAGAATCTGGGTCAATCCGGTCGCAGTGTATCCCTGGATGCGAAACAGTCGTTCGGCCGTTTCAATAGCGCGAGCGCGCGCGTCAGTCTTACGTGTCATGCCGAAAAACTACCACGTTTCGCTTGACGCCGCTATGGCGGTCGCCATACTATGGTGGTCACCATATTTTGGACTTCAATAGTGCCCCTCGACAAAATGAAGCCATCGGCATCCCGACGAGCCGTCTTAGCGATGGGCGCGGCCGGCCTGGTAGCTGCTTTACTTCGACCGGCCCGCGCAAACCCTACAGGAGAAAGTGATTTGGCCACGCCAACATATGCCGAAGGAACGCTTCCCAAGGGGGTCCGCTCGCGCATGATCCATGGGGTCAACGGCCTCGATGTCCATGTTCTCGAGGCAGGTTACGAGAGCCCCGGCCGGCCGCTGGCACTGCTTCTGCACGGCTTTCCCGACCTGGCTTACGGCTGGCGACACCTGATGCCAATTCTGGCTGACGCCGGCTACCATGTCGTGGCGCCCGACCAGCGGGGCTTCGGCCGCACCACCGGTTGGGTGAACGACTATGACGCCCAGCTAGCGCCCTTCAGCCTTTTGAATATGACGCGTGACGCCCTTGGGTTGGTTTTGGCGTTGGGGTATCGGCGTACGGCAATGCTCGTCGGGCACGATCTCGGCTCGCCCGTGGCGGCGTATTGTGCGCTAGCGCGGCCTGACGTCTTTCCCTCGGTGGTGCTGATGAGCGCACCGTTCCCTGGGCCGCCGGCGCTTCCGTTCAACACCGCGCAGAGTGGCGCATCGTCGGTTCAACCGAACACTGAAAATCAGAAGTTAGCGGCCGCGCTGGCAGCGCTCGACCCGCCGAGAGAGTATTACCAGCAATACCTGAGCACACGGGAGGCGAACCATGACATGTGGCGTCCCCCTCAAGGCTTACACGCATTTCTTCGTGCATTTTTCTACGTCAAGAGCGCTGACTGGCCGGGAAATAAGCCGCATCCGTTGAAGGCGCTAACCGCCGCAGAACTTGCACAAATGCCCACCTATTACGTCATGGATCTCGGCAAGACGATGCCCCAGACAGTCGCTCCATTCCAACCTTCCGCCGCCGAGATCCTGACGTGCAAATGGCTCACCGAGCCGGAACTCGGGGTCTACACGCAGGAGTATGGCCGCACTGGGTTTCAAGGCGCCCTGCAGGCTTATCGCGTCTTTTCCGATCCTGATCTGAACGCTGAGTTGCGCCTGTTTCCGGGCAAGACGATCGATGTCCCGTCGCTCTTCATTGGCGGGAAGAGCGATTGGGGCACCTATTCGGCGCCTGGCGCGCTCGATGTAATGAGGACGAGGGTGGCGACGAGAATGGGGGACATTGAGCTGATCGACGGCGCCGGTCACTGGATCCAACAGGAGCAGCCGGTTCGGCTCAGCGAGCTCCTGCTTGCCTTCATCAAGGAAGTGGCCGGACCGGACCACATAGCGGTTAGGTCAAGAACTCAAGCGACCACTGCCAAGCCCGCCGAAGCGCGCAAGCGGGCTATGTCGCGCGCCGGCGGTTCTCCAAAGTGGCGGCGATATTCGCGACTGAACTGCGACGCACTCTCGTAACCCACGCGGAGCGCGGCAGTCGTGACGTCGATGTCCTGGACCAGCATCAGGCTGCGCGCGTCCTGCAGCCTGAGTTGCTTCTGGAATTGCAGCGGCGTCATCGCCGTCACAGCGCGAAAATGCTCATGCAGGCTCGACGGACTCATGCCTACTTCCGCGGCAAGCCGCTCGATGCTGAACCGTTCCCGAAAATTCTTCCAGATCCAGGCGATGGCGCGGCCGACCTGGGCCACCCGACCCTGGCTGAAGGTGATGTGGCGCATCCTGGCGCCGTCCGGGCTGGCGAGCAGGCGGTAGAGAATTTCCTGCTCGGCAAGCGGCCCGAGCACGGGCAGCGCTGCCGGATCGTCGAGCAGGCGCAGCAGGCGTAACGCCGCGTCGAGCAGCGCGGTGCCGGCGTCGGACACTGTCTTGCCTACGGGCGGGGATGGCGCTCCCGACGGTGGCGGCACGCGCAACGCCAACTCCCCCAGCATGACCGGATCGAAATCGAGGTACAGGCAGAGATAGGGTTTGTCAGGCGTCGCCTCGACCACATGGCCTGTCACCGGCAGGTCGTAGGTCACGACTCCATAGCGCCCCGGTGCATATCTGAACACGCGGTCGCCCAGTGTGACCTCCTTGTGCCCCTGCGCGACGAGGCACAGTTGCGGCCGGTAAACATTCGGCATCGGCATCGTCACCGTGGAGGATCGAACAAGCGTCACGCGTTCGATTGGGGTGGCCTGGAAGCCATCCTTCGAGACGTGTCGGGCAATCACGGAAGCGATTTCGGTCAATGTTTCCATGAATCTGACTATCGCACGCGCGCGGGAGGGCGGCAATGCGAACCGTGCTTCTGGAGGATTGGGCAGTAATTCCGGCGCATCAGGCTCACGGTTCGACGTCGCCGCGCATCACAGTGTAGGCGGCGCCCAGGTCACAGCAAACCCGGCCGCAGAACAAGCATGGAGCAAACATGACAATCGATAATCTGAAGACCCCCACGGTCGCACTGGGCACCTGGGCCTGGGGCGACAGCGGCGAGACTGGCAACGGCTACTTCGGCAGCCAGCTGACTCAGGCTGGCCTGGAAGAGGTCGCCGACAAGGCCCATGCGGCCGGGTTCATCCTATGGGACACCGCCGTGGTGTACGGCATGGGCCGTTCCGAAACCGTACTCGGGGAAGTACTGAAGCGCTACGCCCGCAGCGACTACCAGCTCTCCACGAAGTTCACCCCGCAGGCCGCGGGAACCAGTGACGATCCGGTGGCGGACATGCTGGAGCAGAGCCTGACCCGCCTCGGTACCGACTACATCGACCTCTATTGGATTCACAATCCCGCCGATGTGGCGCGGTGGACGCCGCACCTGATCCCATTGCTGAAGAGCGGGAAGGTCAAACATGTCGGCGTCTCAAATCACAACCTGAGCGAAATCGAACTCGCCGACCAGATCCTCGGCGAAGCCGGGTTCCGGGTCGAAGCCGTCCGGAACCACTACAGCCTTCTCTACCGCAGCTCTGAGGATGCCGGCATCGTCCACTACTGCCGCAGCCACGGCATCCCATTCTTCGCCTATATGGTGCTCGAACAGGGCGCCTTGACCGGCAAGTACAGTCCGGAGAACCCGCTGCCGAAAGGCAGCAACCGGGCGGAGACTTACAATGGCATGCTGCCTCAGCTGAAGGCGCTGACGGACAAGCTCGCCTCGATCGGCCAGAAGCAGGGTGCAGCAGCTCCCGACGTCGCGACGGCTTGGGCTATCGCCAAGGGAACGACGCCGATCATTGGCGTCACCAGGCCCAACTACATCGATGGTCTGGTCCGGGCCACCAGCATGACGCTTGCCAGCGACGACATTGCAGAGCTGGAAGCTCTCGCCGACGCGGCTAACGTGAACACCCAAGGCTGGTGGGAACAAGAGTTGTGAGTCTGAAGCTTCGCTGTGCCCAAGTCCTCGGACCGCCGTTCCGAGCCATACCGCAGGCGGTTATTTTGTTCTGCGGGGATGATCGCCTGTGAATATGTCGGCCGTCGGAGCAAAGCCGATGAAATCTGGTCAGCTTCGGTACCGCATCGGGGCCGACGCCTTCCCTCGACCTTGCGCTGCGAGGCGCCAAAGGATCGCTGTTCGTTACGCGCGCTTCGATAGCTCAGTAGACTGCAAGCCTGAAGAATTGGAAACGGCAGCGGCTGCTGTGTTTGAGATACTGAGGAACGGCTTTCTGAAGGCGGATACTCCGAAGGCAGGTTTGCGCGGAGCAGTCCTCTTGTAACTCATCGGCAGTGTTCTCGGACTTCTGTTTCGTTCGACGCCAGTAGCTGGGATGCTTGGCGCGCCAACGCGCCACCCGCGCGACGTACTCCATGCTGCGGCAATAGTCGTGGTTCTCGGGTTTGGCCTGCTATTGGCGCTGGCTGGCGCCCTTGCTCGCGTGACGACACAAGGGTCCGCTGCGGTACCTGCGGGGATCTGGACGAAACCAGGCCCCGCAATTCCGGCACTTTCGCTGTCCAAGGCGCTTCATGACCCGGCCTTCCGTGGGGCAGATCATGCGCGCACGCCTGTGTCTGGGTCTCGCCGTCAGGCTCGGCACGAACAGAAAGCAACTGCCGAGGAAGAAGCGACAAGCGAAGAACAACCAGTCCTTTATGAAACGAAAAGCCGCAAGAAACGGCACCCGGAACAAAAACCGTCCGGAACAAAAACGCCCAGAAGAAGATGACGTTCGCGCCGTCATATCTTGACGACTTTCAAGTTGCTGATGACATGGAGGACGGAGGCAATGTATTTGTCCCATCTTTTCTGCTGCTTGAAAGCAGCAGACGAGCTGCATCCGGAACGCGCAGCACGCGATTGTCCAAATATCACGAAGCCGAGGCGGGCTGCGAATTTTTTCGAGCTGCACGGATGCAATTGTTTCGTTCAGGAGTAACGGGGACCGGGGCGCCGAACGGCCGCGAACGCCGATGACTCTATCGGGTTCAATCGTGTAGCGTCGCCTTCGCATTCAAGGCCGGACCACAGTCAGCTTGAACGGACCGTTGTTCGCGGCAGCGTGCGAGACGGCATGGTTGACCTCCTCGAGAGCGAATTCCGTCACCGCGAACTGGTTCAGATCGAGTTGACCACTGCGCACCATACCTACCATAGTATGTACCGCTCGCGGCTCGTACACCCATTGCCCCTTGATAAGGGAAAGGTCATCGCCACCCAGCATACCGACTCCACCCATGAGTATGGCGCGCCCATAAGGCCGTACCGCCATGATCGCTGTCCGCGCGACCGAAGCGTCGGCCGAAGGTGGCAGAAAGTCGAGCACTGCATCGATAGGTCCCTCGGTTGCCGAATCTATCGCCGCGATGTCCTGCGTCCCATCGCCCGACAGACGGACGGGTATGATACGGGGTCCAAAGCGTTGCTTCAAATCCACGAGGACCGCTTCGTTGCGTCCCGGCGTGACGACCTGGCGCGCGCCCATCGCCAGTGCTGTCAACACAGTGGCGCTGCCAAAATTGCCGGTCGCGCCGCTCACGAGCAGTGTCTCCCCGGCCTTTAAATCCAATGCCAGCAGATGTCGGTCTCCCATCTGAAGGGCGCCGGCGCGCAGCCGGCCTGCGTCGCGAAGAAGTTGCGCGGCGCAGCGGTATCAGCACCGAGTGGTACGTCAAGCTCGAGCAAGGTCGCGTGATTTCCTCTTCGGCCGAAACGCTCGCGTCACTCGTGAAGGCGCTGATGCTGAGCGCCGTTGAGGAAGCGCATCTCCGGGCTTTGGCGCAAGGCGGAAGGGACGGGCGCTTCCTTCGCGAGACGGTGCCGGAAGTTCTTCGCATTGTCGTAGAGGGGTTGGCAGAACCCGCGTACCTGACCGGCGAACGCTGGGACATCCTCGCCTGGAATAACGCGGCGGTGCAGCTCTTCACCGACTTCGCGACATTGCCCGATGAAGACCGGAATATCCTCGTCTATATGCTGCTGGATCCGGCGGCCCGCAAGCTGTTCGGAGGGAGCCGGGCCGCGGAGGCCCGGCGAATGGTCTCGCTCTTCCGCGTGAACTACGATCTCTGGGCGCCCGACCCCAGCTTCGTGGAGATTGTGGAACGTCTTCGCGCGGGTTGTCCTGAGTTCATGGCGTGGTGGCGCGAGCATGGGGTTTCGGCTCCAGTGTCGGGCGAGAAACATCTCATGCACGTGGGCCGCGGACCGCTTGATTTCCGCTATTCGACGTTTAAGGCGAACGATGATCCGAGGCTCAAACTGTCGATCTACGTGGAGAAATCGTAGGAGGGGCAAATGACGTTGATACGTCTCCTTAGTGCCCCCGTCACGGGTACTGGGAGTTAGTAGGTGCTTCCACTGCCGCGTCCCAAGGAAGGCCGCCGGCAAATAGTCCGGTGATCCACCGGATGAAGGCCTCGGTCCGCGCGGGCGTGAACTGACTGGAAGGGCGGACCAGATAGATTCCTTCGTCCATCTCAAACCGCCATTGTGGCAAGACCTGGATGAGCGTGCCCGCTGCAAAGTCACGGGCCATCGACCAATCGCCAAAACCCACAATCCCGATTCCCTGGCGCGCCGCTTCAAGCAGGGCGCCGATGTCGTTCGAATGATAGGTGCCCGCTGGCACGATCGTATCGCGCAGATTGCCCTTGCGCATTCGCCATTCCGGAGTCGACACCGGCCCCGTATATCGCAGCAGATTGTGGCTCGCCAATGCACTCGGAGAGGCGGGAACACCGTGGCGCTTCAGGTACTCCGGCGAAGCGCCCAGGACGATCCGGTGATCACCGAGCCTGCGGGCAACCAGCCGGCTGTCGCGCAAGGTGCCAAGACGCAAGGCAGCATCGAAACCTTCCCCGACAAGATCGACGTAGCGTTCGGCGTAGTCAACCTCGAGATGCAGACCGGGATATTGGCGCGCGAAATCCGGCAGCGCCGGCGCAAGCCACTGCCGTCCCATCGCTGCCGGAAATGCCAGGCGCAGGCGGCCCCGCAACTCGGTGCCGCCTGCCGCCGCTTCCTGTTCGGCCTCGAAAATCGCGTCCGTCGCCATCTGCACGCGTTCGGCAAGCCGGGCGCCAGCTTCTGTCAGGCGAACCCTTCGCGTCGTCCTTTCGAGCAGGCGCACGCCAAGGCGTTGCTCCAGCGTGCTGATGCGTTTGGAAATGATCGTCGAATGGCGTTGGAGCGCAGCGGCCGCCGCAACGAACGAACCTTCCCGGGCGACAGCGAGCAATGCGGCGAGTTCATCGGCTCGTCCCTGATCCAGATTCATGGGTTCAGAATAACCGGGGAATGACTTGTCAGCAACGTCCGGTTGCTGCATGTGCTGCAGCATTGTTCTGCGCTGGCACTGGTTTTTCTCCCGCTTCAAACTGGCCATGATTCAGCAGATTCATTCTCTGCGAAGGCTTGAATCGCTGACATGGCGCACGAAAGCGCTCCTGCGTGCTGCCTCTGTTTTCCACCCCAAACATGAAGAAAGACAGAATGACGACTGTAAATGAAAGACTGACATGGCGCTATGCCACCAAAAAATTCGATGCAACGAGAAGAGTGCCTGATGAAACACTTGAACGTATCGTTGAAGCAGTACGGCTGGCACCCACTTCAAGCGGACTTCAACCCTTCGAGCTGCTTGTCGTGAGCAATGCGGAAACTCGCGAAAGGATTCGCGCCGTGGCCTGGAATCAGGCGCAAATCACTGACTGTTCGCATCTGCTGGTATTTGCGGGGTGGGACGACATCACTGCCGATCGCGTCAACATGATGTTCGATCTGACCAACGACGTTCGGGGCTTCAGGAACGAAGGTTGGGAAAATTATCGCCGCCAACTGCTGGGCATCGTCGCCGATCGGGGAACCGAAGCCAACCATCAGGCCGCTGCGCGGCAGGCTTACATCGGTTTGGGCGTTGCCCTCGTTGCTGCGGCTTTTGAAGAAGTGGACGCCACCCCAATGGAGGGGTTCGACCCGGCGGCGGTGGACGAAATCCTTGATCTGAAATCGAAGCAACTGCGTAGCGTTGTCCTGCTGGCCCTGGGTTATCGCGCCGCGGACGGAGATTGGCTCGTGAGTCTCAAAAAAGTGCGCCGCAGTCGTGCCGACTTCGTAACCGAAATAACGTGATTAGTGAGCGAAACGTTTTCCTACATTGCGATGAAAGCACGCCACGGACCCTATGACCGCGGATGTGCGCCGGGTCTTAACGCGCATCACGACAATCGAGCATCCGCGGAACATTGGGCGAATTGTCACCGTCGCAGCAGTTCGGGCTCGATGGTATGTCCGCTTCCAGAGTCCCGGCTGCGACAGCTTGTCGCAGGCTGGTGGATGCAGAGGTTTATGAAATGTTCAGGATCATCAATCAATTTTATGGGAGAAGAATATGGCACCAACATCGGATTTGCCCGAATGGCTTGTAAGCGCGCTCAAGGCACTTCAAGCCGGGGATGTCGATGGCTGGATGAAGATGTACGCAGCGGACCCAGTCCACGAGTTTCCGTTCGCTCCAGCGGGGTGGGTCACAAAGCTGGAGGGACGCCACGCGATTGCGTCCTATATGGCCCATTTGCTGGCATCAATCCGGCTCGGCTCGTTCAGCGACGTCCGTGCGCGGCAGGTGGGCAATGAACTCATCGTCGAGGCTACCGGGCATCATCGGCGGGTTTCGGACAATGCGCCGTGGGAACTCAGCTACGTTTGGTTTATCACTCTGCGCGAGGGCCGAGTGACGCATTTCCGTGACTACATGAACCCATTGCAGCTATCTGTCGGCTAAAGGTATTCAAACATCATTGGCTCAGGACTGCGTTTTCCTGATCGCTTAGAGGGTGTTAGGCACTTTTGTTAAGGGCTGCAAAGTGAACAGGCATAAGCACGGAGAATACGACGAAGTGCAAACCGGCCAAGGTTTCAGGCAATCGCTCATAGTCTCTGGCCAGTCGGCGGAAGCGGTTGAGCCAGCCGAAGCTGCGCTCGACCACCCAACGGCGCGGCAACAGCACGAAGCCCTTTTTCGCCTCCGACAGCTTGATTACCTGAAGCTCTATTCCTTCGTCGAGTGCAGCCTGCGCAGGCTCTTCACCGGTATATCCCTGGTCCGCGAACGCCACCTTGACCGTCTGGCCGGTGGCCTGCTGAACCTGACGGGCCAGTTCTCCGACCTGCGCGCGTTCCTGTTCGTTGGCCGGCGTAACATGCACAGCAAGCAGTTGCCCCAAAGTATCAACCGCCATGTGGACCTTGCTGCCGCGTTTGCGCTTGTAACCGTCGTAACCGGCGCGAGGTCCACTTTCGCAGGTCGACTGCAGCGTCCGTCCGTCGAGGATGACCGCGCTGGGTTGGCCACGACGCTTCTGCGCGATCCGGATGATCGAACGCAGGTCATTGACCATAGCCTCGAAACAGCCGGCCTGAATCCAGCGTTGCGTCTGCTGGTAGACCAGTTCCCAGGGCGGAAAGTCATTTGGCAACAAACGCCATGGTGCACCCGCGCGTACGATCCAGCGTAGCGCGTTGAACATCTCGCGCAGTTCGTAACGGCGTTGCGGTGCGTCCTTGTTCATCAAGGTCAGGTACGGAGCGGCGAAGTACCATTCTTCGTCCGACACATCCGTTGGGTATGGCCTGCGTTTTTTCATCCTGCCAGGATACCAGGTCCGACAAAAAGTGCCTAACACCCTAGACGATGAAAAGCACTGGGGACCTCAAGAACCGATCGCCGGTTATGTGCATGGGCTTTGTGTGCGGAAAGGCTTTAACGGACGTGGACTCGGCAGCTTCATGCTTGATTGGTGCGCTAATAAAGTGAGCGGCTTGAACCGGTGTTTTGTTCGACTCGACTGCGACGCACAAAATGCGAAGCTATGCGCCTACTACGAGTCGCTTGGATTTACCCGCGTAGGACTGAAACCCGACGGCTATGTCTGGTCACTGTACGAAAAATTGGCCCACTAGCTTCCAGAGTCCGCTTGCCGCCGGGTCGAATGGCCGAAACCGGTCGCGCGCTTTCGATCGCACCGCGGAAGATGCAGCCGTCCATGCTTTTTGCATGAGACACTGAACGGCCATGAAGAGACTAACGAAGATTGCCTTCGAACGTCTCTTCAAGGGCTAGAGCAGGTCGGTCGTTGTCAACGGCATAACCTGCGGTTCGACAGTCTGAACGATCAATTTATGTGGGCGATCCTGATTGCTAAAGAGCCCGCTGCTGATTAAAACACTATCGACGAACCAGAATTCGCCGATTGGGTGGAAAAAACCGGTCACGCAATTTTCTGGAGGACGCGAGGAATGCTTTACCTTTAGCCAAGGCTCGCGGTGGGGTTAAAGGCGCGACCCGGGTTTCGCGCCGTCATCCGCGGGGTCAAGATTCTGTCTCACTCGCATGTATGAAAGCCGTATTGCCTTCGCGATGGTCCCGTTTCAGTCGATGAGCAAGACGGGCAAACCACAAGTGCACCACCGGTGTCGTGAATAGCGTCAGCATCTGCGACAGCACCAGACCGCCGACAATCGCAATCCCGAGCGGCACGCGTAACTCTGCCCCGGCGCCATGACCGAGCGCCAGCGGAAGCGCACCGAACAGCGCGGCGAGTGTCGTCATCATGATGGGACGAAAACGCAGCACGCAGGCCTGGCGGATCGCAGCGGTGGGCGAAAGACCCTGCTCGCGCTCCGCGACCAGCGCAAAGTCGATCATCATGATCGCGTTCTTCTTGACGATGCCGATCAGCAGAATGATCCCGATCATGCCCATGATCGACAGATCCTGGCGGAACAACATCAGCGCGCACAGTGCACCCACCCCGGCTGACGGCAGCGTCGAGATGATCGTCAACGGATGAATCGGGCTTTCATAGAGAATGCCCAGCACGAGATACACGACCACCAGCGCCGCCAGAATCAGGTAAGGCTCGCTTTTCAGCGAGGCCTGGAACGCCTGCGCGGTGCCCTGAAACGTGCCCGTCAACGAGTCCGGCTTGCCGGCCGCCGCTTCGGCCGCGCGAATCGCCGTCACCGCGCTGCCGAGCGATTGACCCGCGGCGAGATTGAACGAGATCGTCACGGCCGGGAACAGGCCCTGGTGGTTCACCGAAATTGGCGACACGTTGTTCTGAACTGTCACCAGCACGTTCAATGGCACGAGTTCATTCGTCAACGGCGAGCGCACGTAGAGATGCGCGAGCGCGTCTTGCGTCATTTGAAACTTCGGATCGACCTCTTCAACCACGTGATACTGGTTCAACTGTGTGAAGAGTGTTGCAATCTGACGCTGGCCGAATGCGTCGTAGAGCGTATCGTCGATCGCCTGCGCTGTGATGCCGAAACGCGAGGCCGTACTACGATCGATTACCAGTGTTGCGCTCGTCGCCGAGGCTTGCTGGTCCGACGTCACGTCGGTCAATTGCGGCAGCTTCGCAAATCGGTCCGTGAGAAGTTGCGCCCAGTGGTCCAACTCCTGCACATTCGGGTCCTGCAGCGTGTACTGGTACTGCGCGGCGCTGAGCCGTCCACCCACCTGAATGTCCTGACGCACCTGCATCGACAGTGTGATGCCCATCACCGCCGCGAGCTTCGGTCGCAGACGGTTGACCACCTGCCCCGCGCTCGCCGTGCGCTGATTGAACGGCTTCAGGTTGATCATCATGCGGCCCTGGCTGACGGTCGGATTAGGCCCGATCCAGTAGTAGACGTTGTCGACCGCCGGGTCTGCTTCGACGATATGAGCCAGTTGCTGCATTTTTGCCGCCATCGATTGAGGCGAGATATCCGGCGCGGCCTGTGCGATACCCTGAATCAGACCCGAGTCCTCTTGCGGAAAGAAGCCTTTAGGGATCAGCACGAACAGCGCGCCGGTCGCAATCACCGTCGCAATCGTGACGACAAGCATGGTCTTCTGGTGGCGCAGGACCCAATCTAGCCCGTGTTCATAGCGCCGCTCGACCGCAACGAAGACCGCCTCGAGCCATCGCTCCAGCTTGCTGAGGCCACCGCGGTTTGCCGCCGGCGAGCGGATCAGCCAGCCGCATAGCATCGGCGTAACGGTCAGCGAGACCAGCGCCGACATCACAATGGCCGCGCTCACCGTCACCGCGAACTCGCGGAACAGGCGGCCGACGATCCCGCCCATCATCAGGATCGGAATGAACACGGCGATCAGCGATATCGTCATCGAGACGATCGTGAAACGCACTTCGCGCGCACCTAGCAACGCGGCTCGCATGCGCGGCACGCCCTCCTCGATGTGACGCATCACATTTTCGATTACAACGATCGCGTCGTCGACGACGAAGCCGACCGCAATCGTCAATCCCATCAGAGACAGGTTGTCGAGGCTATAGCCGAGCAGATACATCACGCCGAAGGTCGCCACGAGGGACAGCGGAATCGTCAGGCTCGGAATCACGGTGGCCCAGACGTTGCGCAGGAACGAGAAAATCACCATCACGACGAGCCCGATAGTCAGCATCAGCGTGAACTGCACGTCGCGTACCGACGCGTTAATGGTCTGCGTGCGGTCGCCCACTACATGCACGTGCGCCGCCGCGGGTAACGACGCCTCCATCTCCGGCAAATGAGTCGTGATGTTGTGGATCGTGTCGACGACGTTGTAGCCCGGCTGCTTATGGACGTCGAGAACGATCGCGCGTTCATGCTGCAGCCAGGCAGCCTGCTGGGTGTCTTCGGCAGCGTCGATCACGGTGCCCAGGTCCTGCAAACGAATCGGCGCGCCGTTCTTGTACGCGACGACAAGGTCGCGATAACCGGCTGCAGTGGTGATCTGGTCGGTTGCGTTGAACACGACCGAACGGTCCGGACCGTTCAGGCTGCCCTTCGGTGCGTTGACGGTCTGCACACCGACGATCGAGCGCACGTCTTCCAGCGTCAGGCCGCGCGCGGCGAGCTTGTCGGGATCGACGCGGATGCGCACCGCTGGACGCTGCTGGCCGTGAAAATCGACGAGGCCCACGCCCGGCATCTGCGAAATCTGCTGCGCGAGAAAATCTTCGGCGTAGCTGTCGAGCTGTGTCAGCGTGAGCGATGGCGACGTCAAGGCGAGCGACAGCAGCGTAAAGTCAGCCGGATTGACCTTCTGGTATGTCGGCGGATTCGGCAGGTTCTTTGGCAACATGCCGCCTGCAGCGTTGATCGCCGTCTGCACGTCCTGGGCCGCCCCGTTGATGTCGCGCGACAGGTCGAACTGGATCGCAATGCTTGTCGTGCCAAGAGAGCTCGACGAGGTCATCTGCGTAATGCCGGAGATGTTCGACAACTGCCGTTCAAGCGGCGTCGCCACCGACGTCGCCATCGTATCGGCACTGGCACCAGGCAGATTCGCGATGACCTGGATGGTCGGGAAATCCACTTGCGGCAGAGGTGCGACCGGCAGCAGAAAATACGCCACCATGCCGACCAGCAGGACGGCAATCGCCAGGAAGCTGGTCGCTATCCGTCGCTGGATGAACACTTCGAGCAGGCTCATGACGGCGAGTCCGTATTCGCAGTGGACGCAGACGCGGAGGCGGCTTCCGCGTTCGCGCTGACGATCTTCGCCGCCACCTTCACGCCCGGATTCAGACGGCTCTGTCCATCGAACACGATCAACTCGCCCGTCTGGACGCCATGCCTGATCTCTGTCATGCCGTCGACGCTTACGCCGGTCTCAACGGCTTTCATCTGCACCTTGCCGTCCGGGCCTATGGCATACACTTGCGTGCCGGCCTGCGTATTGACGATGGCGCGACTCGGCACGGCGATGCGCTGACGGTCGGTCTGCACGAGCACGCGCGCGGTGACGAGTTCGCCCGGCCACAGCTTGCGGTCCGTGTTCGTGAACGACGCCTTCAGCTTGATCTGGCCCGTGGCCGGATCAACCTGGCTGTCGACAAAGACGAGCGAGCCTTGAGCGAGCTCGTCGCTGCCGGTACGCGTCGTAACGCTCACCGGCAGTGGCGCCTTCGCCTGATTCGCCAGCAGGTTCGGCAGCACGTCCTGCGGCACCGAGAACAGCACGTCGATCGGCTCCATCTGCGTGAGGGTCACAATGCCGGTGGTGTCCGCAGGATGGACTATCGCGCCGACGTCGGCCTCACGCGCGCCCACGCGGCCCGTGAACGGCGCGCTCAGCGTCGTAAAGCTCAGTTGCAGGCGGTCGCTTTCCATCAGCGCCGCGTCCGCGGCGACGGTCGCGGCCAGCGCCTTGACTTGCGCCCGCGCCGTGTCGACGCTCTGCGAGGTCGCCGCGCCAATGCCCACGAGTTTCGAATAGCGGTCCAGGTCGAGCTGCGCGTTCTCGAGGCTCGCCTGGTCCTTGCGTTGTGCCGCTTCAGCCTGGTGCAATTGCGCGGTGAGCGGCCCTTGATCGAGTTGCGCGAGCATTTGCCCAGCCTTCACGTCCTGACCTTCCGTGAAAGCGACGCGCTGCAACTGACCGTCGACGCGCACTTTGACGTCCACGGTATTGAGGGCCTGCACGGTGCCCACCGAGGCGACGCGGATAGGGAAGTCTACGGTAACGGCGTGGCCGGCGTTCACCGGAACGGCTGGCACCGGTGCGCTAGCGGGGTGTTTGGGCCATTGCCACCAGACTAGCAGGGCGAGCATAGCCACGAGGGCCGCGATGACAGGCAGAGGGAAACGGCGCTGCGGCCGGGGCGGTTGCTGAGGAGGCAGATCTGCGGCGTGATTCATGGCGCGACGGGATTTGTTGAAGAGGGGCGCTGCGCGGAGCTGTCTTCGGCGACGGCGGTGGTATCGGTGTGGTAGACAGGGCGGGTTAAGCCGATCGAGCCGCTTGAACCGATGGCCGAGGGTTCGCCGCTCGCGTCGCCGTCACCGTTCTGCGCGGTCACGCCGTAACCGCCGCCGAACGCGCGGAACAGACTGACCGACGCCTGCAAGCGCGCGAGCCGCGCCTGCACGAGCGTGTCCTCGGATTGATAGAGCGTGCGTTGCGTGTCGAGCACTGTCAGGAAATCGATCGTGCCGAGTTTGTATTGCGCGTCAGCGAGCGTGGCGGCCTTAGCGGCAGCATCGGCCGCCGCCTGGTCGGCCGATTCCGCCTGGCGCTGCTGCGCGGCGGCCGACAGCGAATCCTCGACGTCCTGCAGCGCGGTCACGACGGTCTGTCGGTAGCCGGCGACGCTTTTGTCCTCGGCTGCCTCGTTCGCATGCAACTGCCCGCGCAACGCGCCGCCGTCGAAGATCGGCGCCGCCAGCGACGCCGCCAGGCTCGAAAACGGACTTGAAAGAAACTGCGACAGTGAACGGCTACCCAGGCCGCCGTCGGCCGTTAGCACAATGCTTGGGAAAAAGGCCGCGCGCGCCGCGCCCACGCTAAAGTTCGCCGCCTGCAACTGCGCTTCCATCGAACGGATATCGGGCCGGGTATCGAGCAGGCTCGACGGCAGGTTCGGCCGCGGTTGCGGCACAGGAATGCCGGCGAGCTTCGCCTCGGGGACGACAAATCCCTCGGGCGCCGCGCCAGCCAGCGTAGCGAGCAGGTGCACGTTCTGATCGAGTTGCAGTTGCAGCGTCGGAATCGCAGCCTGGAACGTCGCCAGTACGTTGCGCTGCTGTTGGACCTGCAATTCCGTCACGACGCCGGCCGCCTGCTGAGCCTGCATTAGCGTCAGGATCCTGGCGGCATCGTCCGAGATGGTCTGCGCGAGCGCCACGCGTTGACGCAGGCTCTGAATCTGGAACCACGTATCGACCACCGACGCAGTCAGCGTCAGTGCCACCGTATCGCGGTCGAAACTGCTGGCGCGCGCGAGCATCTGCGCCGAATTGGCATTGGCGGCGTTGAGCCCCCAGAAGTCCACCTCGTAAGCCGCTTCCGCGAACAGAGTCTGTCCGTGGGTGGAGATGCCCGAACTGCCTCCCGCACCGCTCAGATGGCTGCGCTCGAAGGTGCCGTTCAGCGTCAGCGACGGATACAGCGGCGCGCCGGCCTTTTCTGCATTGGCGCGCGCCTCGGCGACACTGGAGACCGCTGAGGCCAGCGAGAAATTGTTATGCAGGCTACGCTCGACGAGCGCATCGAGCGCCGGGTCCCGGTACACGCGCCACCAACCACTTTTGACCGGCACCGTATCGGCCAGCGGCGCCTGCGCGGCACTGCTCCAGGCGATCGGCATGGGCGCGGCCGGACGCTGATAGGCGGGCACGAGCGAGCAGCCAGGCAACAGCCCAAGCGTCAGCACACACGCGATCAGCGACAGCCGCGACCTGACAGGCACGCGCAACGTGAGCGGCGCAAGGCGACCGAATGGTGGCGAGCCGTACAACCGGGGCATAAAGGGCATTCCTCGCAACATGGACGACGCGAGGATAGCGAGCCCGTCCTGTCGGGTCGTTCGCTCGATTATTAAAAAAATTTAATGGGGAATTGCGCGAGGCCGCCGCGCGCTCAACCGTTCGCGCGGAGCACGTAGCCGGCACCGACCACGGTGCGAATCAGCGGCTTGTCGAAGCCGCGATCGACCTTGCCGCGCAGCCGGTGCATGTGCATGTCGATGATGTTGCCGCGCGGGTCGAACTGGTAGTTCCACGCGGATTCGAGCAGCATGCTGCGCGTGACGATCTGCCCGGCGTGACGCATCAGGCACTCCAGCAGCAGGAATTCGCGATGCTGCAGATGCAGGTCGCGTCCCGCGCGGCTCGCGCGGCGCCCCCGCCGGTCGAGCGCGAGGTCGGCCACCTGCAAGACGTCCTGCAGACGCGCCCGGTCGGTCCGGCGCGCCAGTGCTTCGACGCGGGCAAGCAGTTCGGCAAATGCGTAGGGTTTTGCCAGATAATCGTCACAGCCCGCGCGAATGCCGTCCACCCGGTCGGTCAGCCCGGCGACGGCGGACAGCATCAGGACCGGCGTCGCTTGACCGTGCGCCCGCAGTTGCGTAACGAGTTCGATGCCGTCGAGCGCCGGCAGGCGGCGGTCCGTGACGATCACGTCGTAGATGCCCTCGCGGGCAAGCGCGAGTCCGGTTGCTCCGTCGGCGGCCGTGTCGACGATATGGCCGCTTTCCATCAGGCCACGTGCGATGAAGTGACTGCCGCGCGCATCGTCTTCCACGATCAGGATTCGCATGCAGGCCAACCGTAAGCTGTCATTTGAACTGGGTTAAATTTTTTTAATGTTGGGGCGAAACAGGTGTTTTCCGCGCCACGGCATACTGTGAACGCATAGCGTAGCGCAAAGCCGTCTGCCCGGGCGGCACCATGGCGACTCAATGCGCTCTTACTCCGGAATCTGTATGCCGAACGTTTTGGTCGTCGAGGACGACCGCCAGACACGCGAAGAGATCGTCGACGCACTTACCGATCACGGGTGCCGCGTTGACTCGGCCGAGACCGGCCGTGACGGGCTGATGCTGGCCGTCGCCACCCAGTACGACGCCATCGTGCTCGACCGGATGCTGGCCGGCGGTCTTGAGGGACTTGGCATGCTGGCCGCGTTGCGCAGCGCAGGCATTGTTACGCCCGTTCTGATCCTGAGTGCGCTTTCGGGTGTCGACGAGCGCGTGCGCGGCCTGCGCGCCGGCGGTGACGATTACCTGACCAAACCATTTGAATTCATCGAACTGACCGCACGCCTCGACGCGCTGATGCGCCGCCGCCACGTACCGGCCAGCGTCCAGGAATACCAGGTGGGACCGATGCGGATGAATCTGCTCACGCGCGAAGTCACCTGTGCCGGACGCCCGATTGCACTGCTACCGCGCGAATACAGGCTGCTCGAATACCTGATGCAGCATGCGGGTCAGACGATCAGCCGCACGATGCTTTTCGAAGCCGTGTGGGATTACCGGCTCCACGAGCGCACCAACGTGATCGACGTTCATATCAGCCGCCTGAGAAAGAAGCTGGACCCCACAGGTTCGATGCCGATGATCCATACCGTACGTGGCTCGGGATATACCCTCCGTGCGCCTGACTGACCTGCACCGCACCACCAGTTTCCGTCTCGCGACGCTGTTTCTCGCGATGTTCGGTGTCGTCTCGCTGTTGCTGTTTGCTTACCTCTATTTCGAGATCACGGGCTTCGAGATCGAGCGCGTCGACGAATGGCTGCGGCGCGAGCATGCGGCGCTGGTACGGGAAGGAACCGACGAGCTGGTGGCGCGCTTTAATCATCAGAGCCAGTTCGATCCGCGCCATCAGCGTCCGTTTGCGTTGTTTGACACGCAGGGCAAACACATCGCCGGCGGTCTTCCCGGCGGCCGGCCGGAACTGCCGTACTTCGACCGGCCGTTTTCGACGCGCCTTGAACTGCCTGAGCAAAATGTGCCCGCACGCTGCATCGCCGCGCGGATTCCGGATGGCCGCACCGCATTGCTGTGCCAGAACACGCGCGAACTCGATCACTTCGATGAAGAACTGTTGCATGCGTTGGTGTCGGTGGGTGTGCTGATGCTCTTCACCGGACTGATTGGCGCGGCGATAGTTGGGGTCGGGGCGGTGCGGCGGCTGGATGCGGTGACACAATCGATCGAGGAAATCGTGGCGGGCAATCTCAGCCGCCGCTTGCCAGTCCATGCGAAGCAGGACGACATTGACAGGTTGGTGCGCGTCGTCAACGGCATGCTCGACGAGATCGAGCGCCTGATGCAGGAGGTCAAGGGCGTGTGCGACGCAATCGCCCACGACTTGCGTACGCCGCTGACGCGGCTCATGGCCGGGCTTGAGCGCGCGCAACGACGTGCCGCTTCCGAAGAGGAGTACCGTGCCGCCACCGAGAACGCGATAGTCGAACTGGGTGGGATTTTGCGCACCTTCAATGCGCTGCTGCGCATTTCCGAAATCGAGAGCAACGCGCGGCACGGTAACTTCGTGACGGTCGACCTGGCCGCAGTCGTCGACGATGTGATCGAGTTCTATGAGCCGACAGCGGAAGAAAAGCGCGTGACGCTCGATTATCGACGCACGGCGTCCGGCTCGATCGAGCTACAAGGCGACCGCAATCTGCTGTTCGAAGCGATCGCCAACGTCGTCGAGAACGCGATCAAGTTCGCGCCGGAGGAAGGTCACGTGTCGGTGGACCTCTTCCGCGACGCTGCTGGCTTCGGGATCACAATCGCTGACGACGGCCCGGGGATCGCACCCGACGAGCGACAGGCAGTGCTGCGCCGCTTCTATCGCGGCGAGGCGAGTCGACACACTCCCGGCAATGGCCTTGGACTGAGCCTGACGCATGCTGTGGCAGGCATGCATGACATATCGATCCGCTTCAACGATGTGCCGACGGGTTGCAGCGTAACGCTACTCAGGAATGCCCGTCCAGCGATCATCCGAGCATTGGATTGAGCTTCTTGTCCAGCTCGGACAGTGTGGCCACTGAGGTAACGGCCGATTGTTTTTGCTGAACGACGAGTCGGTCCACAGTCGAATGACTTCTCGAACACGAACTTCGGACGTTCAGGGAAGCTTACCGAAGGACGGTCTTGGGTCGGCTCGTGTCTGTTGCGCGAGCCCCGAGACCGGGGTGTTTTTGGCGTTCGGTCGTCGGGCGCTGGTCGGCCATGAGGCGTCATTCACCTGCACCATAATTCGGACATTCAGACGGCTGTTCGGCAGCAGCAAACGGCCATTCGAAATCGCGAGGAGAATGTTGCCTAATCGAAAAAAATGGCTGCCAGTGACGTCCACGTGTTCACGCGCGCGTCGAGATGCACTCGCCGGATTGGACGAAGACTATTCAAGCATTTGGGCGAAGTTGCCATTATCTGTACCTTTTCCGCGTGTTATTCTCGGTGCACTTGCACACCAACAGCAACGATCATGAACGAAGTTGCTGACAACGGCGCAACGCTGCGCCCCTCGATCGAGCGGTCGGGCTTAACACAAGGCTGAAGCGCTCACGGTTCCTCAAAAAGGCAGGCATTTCCGGTTGCGTTGTCGACCTGGAAAGCGTATCTAGCCCCCGCCGTTGGCCCTTCAAGTATGAAACATCATTCAGAAAATGCACGGAATACGATCGACTTCGCAACTTCGCATCGGCTCACTGGAATGTAGTCTTACGCACTATTGCCCTATGATTTTTGCGCCTAGCCTAATCTGGTTCAGCACAGCCCTCCTGTTCTTGGCACCCGCTCTAAATCTCATCGTGCGAGGCGGTACCGGCTACTGTTTCTTCGCGCTTCTAGCGCTGGCGCTCGGCGCTGCTGTGGTCACAACCGGCTCTCATTCGCGTCGGTCAGACCGACGACATCAACGCAGAGAGCGCTGCGACGTTCCGATCTTCGGATTCGGCCACGCACCAACGCATTACCGGCGAGTTTGCTAGTCGATCGAGGTCGCAATGATCTTTCTCAAATTGCTCACACGGTTCCGGTCGGCAGACGTCCTGCGGAGCCGTATTATCGCCAATTTGGTCGCTAGGACCTTGCGGACTGGAACCCGGGCGTAGCGGCTGAGAGGCTTATATGTGTTGCGTGGAGGAGCTAGGGCTTCCACCGCACGGGATTGTGAGGTCTCAGTCGACCTCGCAAGGTTGCAAGCGATTTTTGTGCCTAAGGTACTTAGCTAATCGGATCTGAGTCATCGCCTTCAAGCACGCAAGCGGATCAAAATAAACGAAGGAAAAGTAAAAGTGCGTTTAGTGTATTTTTGCACGTCGCCGCGAGCAAACGAGCACGCTGGCGGGGTTAAAGTCATCTACGACCATTCCAGCCGCCTGAATAACAGTGGCGTGATCGCTTCCGCGATCATGCATGAAAGGCGTGGTTATGAGTACCCGTGGGCCGAACATGCCGCCCACCTGATTTCCGACAGGGAGTTGCGTCCGACAGATCATCTGGTGTTGCCAGAAATTAAAGCGGCACAGCTTGCGCGCATCCTGGCTCCGAGCAGACTGAAGTACTCGATTTTTGTCCAGAACGGATACTATCTGCGTGACCGCGACGGCGGTTGTACCGATGGCGACGTAGATCACGCATATCAGAATGCATCCGCAATCCTGTCTATCTCAGAGGATACCTCCTCACTGATTTCGCTTCACTATCCGCACCTGACAGGCCGGATCGGTCGGGTGTTTTGCTCGGTAGATGGCAGCGTGTTTAACGCCGAGGGCAAGAAACGCAACCTCATCACGTATATGCCGCGCAAGAACGGTGCGCATGCGGCCGCCGTGGTCTTTGCATTGAAGAAGCGACTGCCTCCGAGTTGGGAAATCCGTGGGATCGACGGTATGAATGAGGGAGAAGTCGCAGCACTGCTTAAGGAATCGCGGATATTCATGTCGTTTTCTGGCTTGGAAGGACTAGGTTTGCCGCCAGTTGAGGCTGCGCTGTGTGGAAACTACGTGATTGGGTATCACGGCGGCGGCGGCCGGGAATACTGGGCATCACCAAACTTTGAAGAAATCGCCGTTGGCGATCTTGGGGCTTTCGTCAGAAGGGTCGAGGGGCGCGTTCGTTTGTTGTCTGGTAGCGCTGACGATCTTGTTGAGCTTGAGCCAGGGATGGCTAGACTGCGCGCGCATTTTTCCCAAGAGAGTGAACTGGCCGCTCTCAAGCGATTTGTCGACAAACTCAAGGTAGACGCGCCACGCGGAGCGACAGCGCCCCCGGCCGTAGGATTCGCGCCGATCCGGCTGCAAAAGCGGATGCGCCTTGGATGGTGGCTGGCGTTGCGGCGAGTGCGCGCACGAAAGCGTGCGTTAGCAAAGGCACGGTGTGGGCTTGCGGCGGCGGACTCGGGCTCGCCGCCCTGAAATGTAATTTGGAGCTAGGAATGAAATATTTGGCAATTGTTGGCATCGTTCTCGCAGTTCCGTTTGCGATGCGTGCGGGTCAACGTCTGCTTGCCCGAAGACGGTTGCGGCGTGCAATCCTTGCGAGCAAGTTTGAACCCAAGTGGTAAGAACGGTCGGCTGATGATTTTTCGCGGAAATTGTGTTCGCTACAAGTTCAGAGTCAGGTGGTCGATCTTCACGTCAATGGCAGTTCAACTTCGGGAAGTTGCCGTTCGAATGACGACCCGCCGTAGGTCCGGGGTGGGTCGAGTGCTGACGGACGTGGACTTTTCAGCGGCGGAGTAATCAGATGGTGCGGCGTCGGGCCAGGATCGGCCAACAAAAGACATCCGCTTCTGACCAGCGAATGTCCGCCCTCGAAAGCGGACGTTGATTCCCACTCGAACGAGCAGACTGGCATCTACAGCCTGACCCGTTCGCTGGCCCGCATCTACGCCGGTTCGTCAAAAGTAGTACTTCGTGTCAGCGTCTCCC
The DNA here is from genome assembly GCF_050434085.1 of Paraburkholderia sp. UCT70. Classification (NCBI taxonomy): domain Bacteria; kingdom Pseudomonadati; phylum Pseudomonadota; class Betaproteobacteria; order Burkholderiales; family Burkholderiaceae; genus Paraburkholderia; species Paraburkholderia sp. UCT70. The sequence continues at coordinate 587,758 of NZ_JBNPVZ010000003.1, forward strand.
ACGCGTCAAAATCCTGGGCCATTGCAGCAAGCTGTTTGCGCGCGAGCTCAAGCGCATCTGCCCCCAGCAGAAGATGCAACGGCGGTTGCGTCGCCTTCAGCGCGTCGATGATCGCAAGTGCGGCTTTCGCCGGATCGTTCTGCTGCTTTCCGTGCGAGGCGAGCAGGGCATCGCGTTGTTTGCCGAGAGTCGCAGTGAACTCAGGGAGACGAATCCTGGATTGCTGCATCGAGCGGCCGCGAAAATCCGTCCTGAATGCGCCAGGTTCGACGACCGTCACGCCAATGCCGAATGGCGCCACTTCCTTTGCGAGCGTTTCGGATAGACCTTCCACCGCGTATTTGCTCGCGTGGTAGTAGCCGACGTTCGGAAAAGTGGTCAGTCCTCCAATCGAACTCACGTTGACGACGTGCCCCTTCGCGCGTTGCCGCATAGCCGGTAGCACGGCCTGGATCATGGCGATAACGCCGTGCACATTGGTATCGAACTGCGCGCGGATCGCGGCATCTTCGCCTTCTTCGATTGCCCCGATATAGCCATAGCCGGCGTTGTTCACAAGTACGTCAACCTGACCGAAGCCGTCATGCGCAGCCTTGACTGCCGCGTTGATTTGCCGGGAATCAGTGACGTCGAGACCCACCGCGATGGCCCGATTGCCATAGCGTTTTGCGAGGCCATACACAGCATCCGGGTTGCGAGCGGTCACAACCGCACGATAGCCGTGTTGCAGCACCGTCTCGGCCAACGCGCGACCGAGACCCGACGAGCTTCCCGTGATCATCCATACCGCATTGTCGTCAATCATCCTTCCTCCGTTTCACTTCGAAATATCGACATCGGTCTCGCCCGATGCCTTGACCATGAGAAAGGATAAATGCGAGTATTCATTCGATCATCCCGGATAATTTGTAAGCGTCATGCAATCAGATAGAACAATGACGCGAGGGGTGCTGGATGACCTCTCGGCTTTCGCGGCAGTTGCGCGGACACGGAGCTTTTCGCGCGCAGCAGCGCAACTGAACGTGTCCAATTCGATGCTGAGCTACACGATCAAGCGTCTGGAGAATCGCCTCGGCTATCCGTTGCTTCGACGAACAAGCCGTAGCGTAGCGCCCACCGCCGAGGGACAAACGCTGCTGTTGACGCTGGAACCTGCATTGGACGCGATCGACAGTGTCCTGGGCGACCTTAGCCGGACTCGCGACCGCATTTCGGGCACGCTTCGAATCACCGCCACAAAGCAGGGGTATGAGGCGGTCATCCGTCCGGTACTCGGCGATTTCTGCGCGACTTATCCGGACGCGACTGTCGAAGTCATCATTGACTATGCGTTCACGGATCTCGTTTCCGGTCGCTACGACGCCGGCATCCGGCTGGGCGAGAAGCTCGAACAGGACATGGTGGCGTTGCCGGTCGGACCGATGCTCAGGATGGCTGTGGTCGCGTCGCCGGCGTACCTGGCGCAACATGGAACGCCGGCGACGCCGGAAGAGCTTCGGCATCACCGGTGCATCAACTACCGGATGGAAAGCGCGGACACCGTTTATTCGTGGGAGTTTGAAAACGGTGGAAGAAAACTGAAAGTGGCGCTGTCGGGACCGCTGACCTTCAATGAGCCGGACCTGATGATGCAGGCCGCCGTCGATGGTCTTGGCGTGGCGTATGTGCTGGAGCACGAGGCCGCACCGCTGGTTGAAACAGGGCGTCTGGTTCGAGTGCTGGACGACTGGTGCCCGCCATTTGCCGGATTCTTCCTCTACTATCCGTCGCGCAAACAGGTTTCGCCGGTGCTAGCCGCGTTGTTGATGCACCTGCGGGGGAAGTAAAAAGCCGACGCACGCCGGCTGAAAGATTCCAGCTTTTCCCACAAGCGAGCCAGAATCTGAGAGAGTTCACATGCGTCATACGAAAAACGGGCTGTTCTGGTAGGACCTCGAATCTTTCTCTTTTCCGCGTTTTACGAATGCTCATTCGTGGGCCTTGCCGCTGGACACGTCCAGCCGTTACCAACAGGTAGGGAGCGGCCATTTTTTGCCGTTCGTCAACACTTGCAACGCGTCGCCCAAGTGACGCTTATATCTGCAAAACCGTCCGAAGCGCCCGTGGTGAAAGCCGGTTGATCCAAATTGAATAGAGCGGAATCCGGGAAGGCTCCTCGCGCTGTTCCCTGGTCCCGTCGGGAGCATATCACCCAGGACCTGGTCAATTCCTTGCGCCAAGTCCACGCGCGGCCGGTGAGACGCAGGCCGCGACGTCAGGTCCCGACGACCGCCACCTACAGGCGCACGACGATCTTGCCGTTTGCAATGTTGGCTTCCATCAGGCGATGAGCGTCGCGTATCTCCTCGAAACGAAGGACTCGTGCGGCCTTTGCCTTGTAGATGCCGCGTTCCACGCGATCAACGATGAGCTGCATCGGTACTTCGGATGTCGGAAATGCGGGTGTGCCGAACATGAAGCTGCCAAAGAAGCTGAAGTGCACCCCGCTCGGGAGCTCCGCCATCGGCGTGAAGTCGGTCATTGGCTTGGTGCCGCCGAGAAAGCCCGCCAGACAGAGGCGGCCGTGCCGACGAACCATCGTGAGCGAGCCGACGACGGTGCTGTTGCCGACCAGCTCCAACACGGCGTCTATGCCATCGGGATGCAGATCGCGCACGCGCCGTGGAAGGTCGGATTCTTCCGACAACACCTGCCTGGCGCCTAGCGCCTCGAGAGACTCCGCGCGATCGGGGTTGCGCGTCGAGGCAATGACGCAGGCGCCTGCGTGCGCGGCGATCTCCACCGCCGCCCGTCCCAGCGCAGAGGTGGCCCCACGAATGACAACTGTCTGGCCGGACTCGAGGTTGAGGTTGCCGAACAGGGCAGCCCAGGCCGTCGCATAGGATTCCGGAATCGCCGCGAGATGCTCCCAGGCCAGATTCGTCTCAACCGGCACAACGTTGCTGGTGGGCACGTTGGTCAGCTCGGCATAGCTGCCGTTAATCTTGCGTCCCATGCCGCCCATAAAGGCGACGACCTTTTGTCCCGGAATCAGGCGCCCGTCCGGATCAGCCTTCGCGATTCCAACGCACTCGATTCCGCTGATCTCGGTCGCTTCGGGCCATGTACCCTCGCGCATATGGGTCTCGGCGCGATTCACGCCGAAGGCCTTGACCTCGATCAGAACATGACCGGCCCGGGGCGAAGGATCGGGCCGCTCCTCGATGCTCAGCACATCTGGACCGCCGTACCGCTTGATGACGATGGCACGCATGAAATATCTCCAGGTAAGTGGGTGCCTTCTAATATTAGGGATTGGAGAAATTGCAATAAATAATGAAGTTTCGATGAACTCGATAGGGCCGACCGATGATTGAAGGTTTAACGCTGTATCAGTTGCAGTGCTTCGACGCAGTCGTTTCGGAAGGCGGTTTTCAGCCCGCGGCCGAAAAACTTCGGCGCACGCAACCGACGGTTTTCGCCGCTGTGAAGAACCTGGAGGGACAGCTAGGTCTGACGCTGCTCGATCGCAGCGGCTATCGCGTCGCGCTGACTGAGGCTGGGCGTTCGTTCCACGAACATGTCCGCGTGTTTCTGCTTGAGCTGCGTGGACTGAAGAACCACGCTGCGCAACTGGCCATGGGCGAGGAGAGCGAGCTACGTGTCGTGATTGGCGATCTTTCACCTGTGCGCGAGGTGCTCCGACTGCTGCGCGGCTTCTTCGATGACCATCCGGCTACGCGGCTGCATCTGCACGTCGAGGCTATTGCAGGGCCGTGGGAGCGCCTCTTCGACGGCGAAGCCGATCTGATCATTCACCATATCGACAAAGCCGATCCCCGGCTCGAGTACATCGACTTGTGCGTGGTGAAACTCGTCCCTGTTGTAGCGCCGGGATTTCTTCACATTCCCATCTCGGATGAGATCACGCCTGAGCAGATGCGTGGCTACGTCCAATGCGTGATACGAGACACGGCGCGTCACATCGATCGGCCGAACTACTACATCATCGAGGGCGCGCAAACTTGGACCGTGGGCGATCAGTTGATGAAGAAGGAGATCATTGTGCAGGGCGCAGCCTGGGGCCATCTCCACGATTATCTGATCGAACAGGAATTGCGTGACGGGCGCCTTCTGTCGATCGGCGGACGGCATCTGCAAGGCGGACGGATCGAAATCACGGCAGCGCGCCGGCGAGATCTACCTCACGGGCCGATCGCGGATCTACTTTGGCAACACATCAGGGAGGCGGCCGCGGACTTCAGGATTGATAGAGAGGCGTGAATCAGAGAGACGTTCGCGCAGATCGAGTAACTATGTCGATGCTGTTTCTGCTGCCCCCCTGACTCTGTATCCTCCGCGAAGTGACACAGGACCCGGATGGATCGAAGACATAACCGGGGCGAGGCTCCATGCCTCGACTAGGGGCTGCTTACACTCGATGAAATGTGTTTATATCTTTGTCTTTTGCGCGAGGAGGCCACGATGATTCGAACGTTATTGAGCGATGAACTATGGGCACGAATCGAATCCGTCTTGCCGGGCAAGGAGGGCGACCCAGGGCGAACGGCGAGCGACAATCGTTGGTTTGTCGAAGCTGCCCTCTGGATCGGCCGGGCCGGCTACCCATGCCGCGATTTGCCGAAGGCCTTCGGCCGATGGCATACGGTGAACATGCGATTCTCCCTGCGGCGTCGCAAGGGCGTGTGGGAACCCGTGATTCACGCCGCAGCCGACGAACCCGAGATCAAGCATGTGCTGATCGATTCGGCCATCGTGCGCGCACATGCCGCGCATAGCTTTGTCGCGCACCTTCACCGGCCCGAGGGAGCCGCCGAAATACTGAAGGATTGGACGCGAAGGGCGCATGGTCTTATGCGTTGGGCGGACCGAACATGCCGTTGCCTTTGTGACTCAATGTCCGCTTTCCCGGTCATGAGCGGATTCGATCGCGCCTGCCGCGACAGTGCCGAAGTGTTGGTACAGTTCCTCTGCGGAGTCAAAGCTCTGGATTCTTCTCGCCTTCACGTCCGCCATGCCCGCTTGCGCAGCATCGCGTAGCGCTTCGATCCTTGCGCCACCCTCGGCATCCTCACGTTCGACCGGTGAATCCTCGTGGTCCGTGACCACTACGTTGCGAGTCGGCATGTCGAGCGGGTCCTTTTGAACGGGTGCGGGCACATTATGCCATTCCGCGAAACATGTCCGGCCGAGGTCTGAGAAGACGAGTTTTTCGTCCTGTTCTGTCTTCAGAAGCACAACGAGCCAGCACCCTTTTGGCAACTCAGATCGGGACCTGCGGTCGCGATACCGGAGTCCTGGTATGCCCCGGTGCGATACAGGATCTGAACATCGCTGTCGTTAACATCAGCACATCGGCGACCACGCTTCAGGCAGGCAAATCGTCGAGGTCGCCTTTGCGATCTGCTGGGGACCGCCTTCAGGCGGCCAGAGCCCCTCGGCATAGTGATGTGCCCGTAGCGCCATACGCTCCTCGAGGCTTGAGAATCCCCAGATGTGGGTGATGCGAGGAGGGCCGTCGAGTGCGTACATATTCGCGACCAGATGAGAAGTGTAAGCTTCGGCCGGGCCGATGGCCTGCTCCCAGGCGGCGATGGTTGGCGCGATTCCACCGGGTTTCAACCAGTAGCGGCGAAACTCGTAAAACCTGCCAAATGCCGCTGGTTCGACTGCTGGCAAAAAAGGAAACAGCGCATAGCTTTCCATGTCTATCCGGATGTGCGAGTTCTCTATATGAAACGGCTGCTCGTCCATATAAGCCCGTTCACGTTCACGCTGGAGTTCATGCATAGTCTCGAACTTGCGCAAGACGATGATTCTCGCGAGCTCGCCAATCTCCGTTCGCCATGAACCAAGGACGATACCACCCGCGTTGGTGTCGGACACCCAGCGGCGTGCGCCGTCGGATACGGCTTCCTGCTCCAGAAGAGCGCACGAAAGCGTAGTCAGTTCGTATAGCATATAAATCTCCTTCGCCGGTTGTGAAAGACGTTCCGGTCGTTTCCCTGGATTGAAAAGCGAGCGCTATTGTTGCCCGGAGGGAAGCACATTTTCAGACCGTGCCTAGTGCCGACCGTAGCGTTTCATTCGCAGCGAGCCCGGCTCAATCAGAGACATGAATTGCGCCGCGATGGCTTCCGACGAGAGCCCTTCCATCGAAGCGTCGGCATCGGCCGCGGAGCCCCAGTGGACGATCGCCAGCCAGCTATGGTGACTGCCGGGCGCGGACTCCCGCGACAGAAAGCCCGGACGTCTGACGATGAGGGTAGGTTCCTCACGACCAACTACGTACGCCCGTACACGAATCCTCTCTTCCCGCGATACGAACTCTGGGAAAAAGATGACAGCCCGGAGGGACGCGCCGACGAGTATTGGGAACAAGCGCGGTTTCAGATAGATGAGGAAGAATCGGAAGCCGACGGCAACGGAGACGGCCCGAAGGGCCGGCTGCCAGGGTGACGAAAACCGGCTAGCGCTGAGGAGTAGCCACGCCGTTGAGTGCGTGGCCGAGCCATAACCCAGGCCACTACATTCCTCTTGCTGGCGAACTGCACGGCGGCGCGGTGCTTGCGCGGTATTCCTTCGTTGCCGCTGCGTGCGACCGCGACGACAGTCCAGCCAGGCGCCTATACCCAAGCTTCGTGTGACGCGGAATTTCGGCGCTCGCTGAGGAATAGCCGACATAGAGTTCCTCACTGAGGGTCCTGGTGACCTACAGGTATAGCGAGGGCCGTCTCCGACAGACTCAAAATGCTCGGCGTTGAGAATCAGTTTTCCGTGGACCCGTCGAGGTTGAAGGGGGCACCACCTGCGTGCTGCTCGAACCAAAGGAGGGCATCTTCCGAGCCGAGAAACCTGACGCGCTCTCGTGCAGCTTTCAGCGTCTTCACCTGGTCCTTGATGTCCGACGGCGGGTTGCCATAGGCGTTCAGAATTGCCTTGCCCGCAAATAGGCGTTCATAAGGTACACCGTCCCTGGTCAAGGTGACCACGAAAAAGCCACGCGAAAGGGGCTCGTTTATCAGGCTGTCGTCCGCAGTAATCACCTCGACAGAGGCATCCGGGTCAGTCGCCTCCGACCATAGCGGCGAGCCGCTCGCCGTATCAGTGCCTATCAGTTCAGCGGCTCGCGCGTAGCCATCCGGGACACTTGTCACAGTCTTGCGCAGTGGGTCGATGAGAAAAGATACGTCCATTGGCTCCTCCCCTCCTGTGCTGACAACCTGTTTCGGGGCAACGTCGGTGTTCACGATAATACAGGACGCCCGCTGGCCGGAGGCTAAGCGGCCGAGCGGTGCACTTCGGCAAAAACGACGCGGTAACCTCCGGGGGAGGGAACAAGCAGATTTGCTGTCGACACCAAAATGATTTTGACCCGCTGCCGACATCGGATTGGCCTACCTGCATCAAACCAAGGCTGCAGCATCGACGCCTTGCAGCTCATCGAACTGGTCAGCCGCATTTCGGCATGCGGGCGAAGCTGGCATCGGCGACATCAGGGCACGTTGTCAGGCGGAGAGCTCGCCTTCGCAATTATCAGCAAAGTAGTGGTCAACTATGACAGGAGCCTCGGCTGGGCCGAAATCGAGGAGTTGCGTCGCCTGCTTCGTTGCTAACCGGACTTGCCCAGGGACGTCAAGCGACTTCGCCTTCGACTTCCGAACGTACCAATTCCGAAGTCCGACACAAGAATTGACCGCCGCGACACTGTAAAGCGGCGCTAATCAGCCCGCGCGCTCCATTCGGACCCTGTGCTCGTCGTAGCAGGCGCGAAGCGTCTCGGGGTCCGGCATCCGCATCGTCAGCAATGCGCAATCGGGGTCATCACTGCCGTAACCAGAATCGTCCGTGACAGTCACCACCATATCGCGGAGAGAGTCGTAGCAAATATACGGATACGTGTCCACGACCCATCTGAAGGCATCGACGAAGTCGTCAAACGCTCGAAGTCCGCCGTAGTCGTCGTATACGCCCTCGAATCCATGAATCCCCAGCCCGTTCCACGCGCCTCCCAGGATGCAAATGCAGGTAAGCGTGCTAGATGCATATTCTCCGGCTTTCATCGACATCCCCCAGCTTCGAGAATCACAAGGAGGGCGGCGGTGACCCATACACAGGCGCGGGAACCCCGATATCTGGTCCGACATCGACGCGGGCCATAGCTGCCCCCGAAAGGGTAAGTGCGAATGGCGCTAAGCCCTAGTGAAAATGCCAGGTGTTTGAACATCATTTCGTCGCCTCATTACTCGATTTGATGCGCACACTTGCCGACTCCCCACATAGTCCACACCGTTCAATCCAATCCAGGGCAACGTACGGTTTAAGTGCGAGGTTGACAATCTGAGCGGGTTTGAGCGGCAAACGCGAGCGCATTGAGGTCGGGTGCGAGGAGGTGAACTTTACGATAACCTGGACGAACTGAAGCAATAACCGGGTATGCGATTGCGGCCGCTGCACTCATATATTGGCAATGCGGTCGTGCGATTACGGAGCACAGGTTACCCACTCCATTCTCGGAAAAATGGATGCCCTCGGTGCGCTCGACTTGGAGCGATGAAGGGCCGTGCCTTGGGCGAGGTTGACTACGAAGGCGGCTAGCAAATACATGGACTGCTCCGAGATAGGGGGGTTGCGATGTGATAAATGTCGATGAATCAACGTCGATTGCGCGCTAGCGCTGCGGCAATGACAAGCGGACGGACTCTGCGACAGGAAGACAACACTTATGTATCCCACTGCGGCGCGAACGGCGGAGTGACGAAACGGTGGTTCTTCGGCAACACCGCAATAGTTTGCCGGTCATCATCGTCGAGTTTCACCGCCAGCGCGTCGAGATTGGATTTCTGACTTTCGCGGCGTTGAGCCTTAGGAATATCGGCCACCCCGTCCTGTTCCAGAAGCCACGCGAGTGCAACCTGGGCAGCGGTCACGCCATGCTTGAGCCCGATTCCTTGTAGTACAGGGTCGCTCGCGGCCCTGCCTTGTGCAAGTGGGGCATGGGCGACGAGTGGAATGCTTTTCTCGCGCAAGTAGCCCAGCATTTTCGGCTGGTCTAGAAACGCGTGGTATTCAATCTGGTGGCAGGCGATGGGTGCGCCGATTTCCTCGATGGCTTCTCGCAGCATCGTCACGTTGAAATTGCACACACCGATTGAGCGAACTGTGCCGTTCTGCAGAAAGCCTTGCATTGTTTCCATGACGGTGCCGAGGTCCATGTCACGCGACGGCCAATGCACCCATGTACAGGTCAACGTAGTCGACACCAAGCTTGCCGAGGCTGACGTCCAGTGCTCGATGGAGCGACTCCGACTCGAGGTTCTCGTGCCATACCTTGGTCGTCAGATGTAGTTGCTTGCGTGCGAGACCCGAGGCGGCAATCGCGGCGCCTACGGCTTCCTTGTTCTGATACATCTCGGCAGTGTCGATGTGTCGATGTGTCGATATCCAAGCTCGAGCGCACTCTCGACTACCGGCTGGCAGCCACCACCCGGCATGCGGAATGTGCCAAATCCGACGCGTGGAAGTTCAATTCCCTGTGTCTTCAAAGCTTCCATTGATGCTCCCCCAAGCTGATTCAAGTCCAGCATCTGCGCTGCCTTAGTCATGCTTGCTGCGAGCCGGCTCGGCTGGCGGAATGGAAAGCGCCGTAACGGCGGGTTGCAATCGCCTCAGCGTCGGACTGTGAGGCGGCCTGTACGAAGGCAACCGACCAGCGGCCGCAGACATCGCGATAACGTATCGAATAGATGAACATGGCAATCTCCTGTGCCCCCGGGTGCCGGTACATAGTCGAATTGAACATGTCGTTCTCCTGCGACTGAGCAGATGCGCTAACCCTTCGTCGCGAGCGCGCAGCGGGAATGCGTCCGACATGAAATAATGGTAGGCGTGGCGGGTTGGCAAATCCATTCTTCCAACGTATCGTGCTGATAGTGCATTGGCATTGAGAACTTATACCAGCGTATATTTCGTGAAATCGCCGGTAGGATACGGTTCGCCGAGTAACGATTCGTGTCTTGTCTCCTATTTCCACAACGAAGAACGCCAGCACCGTGGTCCCAAGGACGCCAATTGGATGCGTCGTGGGGACCGCATCAGCGTCGTCGAGCTTGTTCGTGATGAGAATTCATACGGACGTCACCACGAATGACGCGACCACCGCCCAATTTATGATGTTTGGCCTAATCTCGCTTGCGAGCCATGCACCGAGCAGACCTGAACAAGCATGCATCCGCCTGGCCGATGCCGAGCGGTCCGTGCAAAGCAGGGCCACAAGAGGCGCTACTGAGAGCAAACGCATCGCGACCGACAAAATCGAGTGGACCTTGGCAAGCTTCATGACATCCGACCGACCGAGCCGAATGCACTCGACTCGCGTATCTTTCCGGGACACTATGCGCGAGTCCTTGTCGTGGAGGAGGATGACCCGACGGGTCATCAAGCCCATGCGCTACCAGTGCCGCGTTGCTGGCAAGCATGCGTCGTACGACGTGAAGTGCCCGAGCACTTACAACGCGGGCCGTGACAACCCGGAACGCTCGGAACGTCGCCCTGGCGACACTCCATTCGGTTCCCTCGCGTCCATAGACGGTAAGCGAGGGCTGGGCCCGAACAGGCGGCTTGAATCAGACCTGGATGAGCTGCTACACACTAGTACAACATCCTTTAAATACGTTTAATAATTATCAGGCTGCAAATAAGGCTGTAGGAGCGTGACGACCACATCGGCCATTTCGTCGAGCGAACCCGTGCCCGGCAGCGGTTCCCAACGCCCACTATGGCTACGAAAGGCGGCGCCATATCGATTGCGGCCGAGCTCGGTGAGGCGCGCCACGACGGTTGGCTCGTCATCGTCCAGACGTTTGATCAGCAAGTGGCGCCCGTAGGCTTGCGTGACGATCTGCTCATGACCGAGCAGGCTGCGCAGTCGACGCTGCAGTTCAGCAGCGTGGTGTTTGGCAGGTACAGCTGGCATCTGCGTTCCTCGATTACGATGCACCGCTTTGCAGCGGATAGCCCCGGAAACTCCATTTGAAGGGGCGTGCGGCCTGATTGTGCTCGCCGACGAACTGCCCGGTGCGCTCGCGCAGGTGCGCGGTGCTGGTGTGGCTGGCATGGCGCAGCACCCGGCGCGTATAACGGGCAAACCAGAGTTCGATCTGATTGACCCAGCTTGCGTGCAACGGCGTGAAGTGGAAGTGAAACCGCTTGCCATGCCGCGCATTGAACGCCTGCCAGACGGCCTGCGCGCGATGCGTGTTCAGATTGTCCCAAACCACGTGCACCTGTTTGTCTGGGTACGCGGCCGCCACGCGTTCCATGAAGGCTACCAGATCGTCCTGGGTGCGCCGCTCGCGGCACTCTGCCAACACCTTTCCGGTATGCACATCGAGCGCAGCAATCAACGCCTGGGTGCCGTGACGGATATATTCGAATTCACGGCGACGCAGCCGTCCTGGCGCGGGTGCCCGTCCCGGGTGCTTGCGCTCAATGGCCTGAATGCCGGTCTTCTCGTCGATGCTGAGCACGACCGCGTTTCGCGGCGCCTTGCGGTACAGCTTGCAAATCACGTTGACCTTCTCGCGAAAGGCCGGGTCTGGACTGTGCAGCCATTGCCGGACCCGGTGCGGGCGTACGTCGCCGGCCTGCAGAATGCGCTGCACGTGACTGCGGCTGATCTGCCCGACGACGCCGCGCTCCACGGCACGCGCCGCAATCTCGTCGAGTGTCGGCGTGACCCGTCCCTCAGGCTCCTGCGCTTCACACGCCAGCGCAATCAACTGCAGTCGCGCTTCGTGCGTGATGCGTGGCGGACGGCCACTGCGCTCGCCCTCGCGAATACCCTGGACACCTTGCCGCGCAATGCGCTTGCGCCACAGGCAGACCGTTTGCACCGAGACACCCAGTTCCCGCGCAATCACCGTATTGGAGTGACCCTCGTGGGCCCACAACCCGATACGCGCCCGCATCACATCTCGCTGCGTAGCCGTCTTCCGCTCAATCAGCGATAGCAGTTCCTGTCGTTCTTTATTCGCCAGCTTCACTGGCGTTGCATGGCGGCCTCGGCTCATTCAGACATGATAACCGGGGCAGTTGATTATTCAATCTATTTCAGGGATGTTGTACTAGTTGGCGGCGCGTTGCGCCAAATGGTCCTGCAGCGACGCCGGAAGAAACCGGCGGGTGGAGTAAAAGGTGCGCTTGGCTGGTATGTAAACTGGACCAGCTTGCGAACAGGAGCGACTCGCAACGATTGGGCAAGCGTGTCAACGGTCAAGGCAATAACACTTGCCGGCAACGACCGGAACGGGAGCGCTGATACAAAGATGGTCCGCTCGGGAAGCCCTTGCAGCACCTTCGCGTTTTCGTGGAACGGTCCCGCGATAACTTCCGCCCGCGGGTAGCGCTGGGCAAGTTTCGCTGCCAAACCTTCGGCGAGTTCGAATAAAACAAGTCTAGCCTGGGGGTGCTTCCGCACCAGGACTTCGGTAATGGCGCCCGTTCCTGCTCCAACTTCCACTATTGCGTCGAAGGACCTCACGTCTTCGGCCATCGCGTCTGCAAGATATCGCGAAGAGCGCGCAACAGCGCCCACGCTAGCCGGACTGCTCAACCAGTGCTTCAGGAAAGATAGGCTCACGGTGTGACACACGCAAAAGTTCTTGGAAACGCTGTATAGCATATGCAGATGGTCTCGGAAGTTCCACTGGCGAAATATCTGCTTGCGTGGAAAGGAGCGGCGTGCTGTTCCACGACCTCGTCACCATCGCGATGATGGTTTCGGCGAAAGCGCCATCGCAATAAGGGCGCAGACGCATCCAGCAGGTGGCGGCGAGAGAAAAAACACCCTTCTTCAAGGGTGCCCCGGATAGGCAGATTCAATTGGCGCTCCGACCGCTACCGTCCTGTAATTGAATTTTCGTCGTTTGCAGTTCCTGCATCTGTCGACGTCCGAAGAGAACTCTTACGCAGCCCAGCGCAGAGGACGTTGTACGGGCTCGCGGCCGAGGCCCAATACGCCTGCGGAACTGGTGTCGAAAATGCAGCCGACCCGTGAGCTTGCAGACGGCGCGCTTCATCAGTTGGTCACCGTTGCCGAACATGCTGGGCGTTGGGCATACATCTTCTGGAGGCGAACATGAGTGATTTTCAGAGACAGGCTGCTACAGCCCAGCAAGCTAATCTTGACTTCTTTTTCGGCCTGGCCAGCAGAATGCTGGAGGGCGAGGAAAAGCTCGTCAGACTGAATCTCGATACGGCGAAAATGACGCTTGCCGACTGGCACCAACGCGAGCAAGACGGGCTGGCGAAAAAGGACCGAAAGGAAGTTGCCGGCCTGCAGGACGCGCTGGCGCTGCACTCGGCGGAGAAGGTCCTGACGTACGAACGTCAGGTTGCGGAGATTGCGTCGACCACGCAAACGCAGCTGGCAGAGGTCGTCAATGCGCGGTACCAGGAGGTCAGCCACCAGGTTCAATCGTTCGTCGAGAATCTCGCGCAAAACGCCCCGGTCGGCTCCGAAGCCGCAATCGCATTTCTGAAACAAGCCATCACGCTGGCCAACACCACTCAGGAAAGCGTGCAAAAGGCCACGAAGCAGGCAGTCGAAGTCGCGCAAAGTAACCTGGACACCGCAACACAAGCCGCATCGGAGATGACCGAAGCGGCTGACCAGGCAGTCGAGAAAGCAGCAAAAGCGGCGAAGGCGGCGAAGCAATGATTTGAAGGAACGTCGAACCCGTGGTCGCACGGCGCGGCGAGCTAACGCGCCTGGCCACACACTTCGACCTGGCCGCAACCGGACACGCCCGGCTCTCGTGTGCGCTGGTCGGTCGTTCGGGCGCACGTCAGGTCCGCCCGCGTCTGTTACCAGGCTCGCGCCGGGACCAACACACCAGAGGAGACCGTGTCACGGCAAATAGCTTAAGAAAGAATGGTCCGCTCGGGCGGACCATTCTTTGCATGTCAGCGAGTTGCGCTGAGGTGTCAGCTGGGATAGATTTTTGCCGCTACCTTCGGGCCTTGCTTCAGGTCAGAGCTTACCTTCTGGTTTTCGTGCAGCGATTTGAAGCCTTTTGCCTGAACCTCGGGAAGTGCACAAACAGGTCCTCGCCAAATTCCCGTCACTCAGGCGGTTGGCAATTCAGGTAGTGCTGACTCGCGTCGTCGGGCGTTCTTTCCTCAACGCCGCCGGACTGCGACCTGTCTTGTAACCTGTTTCCCATTTGGGAGGTAAGCATGCGCGGTGCGGCAGTTGACGTGCGTTTCGACGGCACGCATTTGCTTCTGGACCTGTCCGACGGACGGGCTGTCCGATTCCCATTGAACTGGTCTCCAGTTCGGGAGACAGCGACGCCAGCTGAGCGGGAACAAATTTGCCATCTCGATGGACCGCTTGCAATTGTTCTGGCCTGACATCGATGAGAATGTGAAGGTGTCTGCGCTGCTTGCCTTTCTGTCTGATACGGCACGTCGCTAGCGCTTTTCAGATACTTCGCGGCTCCTGCCTGGCACCGGAGCGGTGTCGCCATACATCGCGTAAGGCGCCGTTCAATTATTAGTTGGGGAGATGCCATGGAACGAATCGAAAACATCAAAATTCTGTTCGCCGCGGGCTTTGTTCAAATCGTTCGTGATGTGGGCGCAAGCCGCCAGCTCTACGGTGAGAACCTCGGCATCCCCTTCAAGGAGGAGAGTGGCGGCTACCTTCATACGGAGGTTCTGAAGGGAGCAAAAAGTTTCGCCCTGTGGCCACTTTCTCAGGCGGCGCAGTCGTGTTTTGGCAAGGACTCCTGGCCCGACGACATTCTTGCTCCACAGGCCTGGCTCGAGTTTGATGTTGATCGTGTCGAAAAGGCAACGGCGGAGCTTGAATCGCGAGGACATCGAATGCTCGTCAGGAGCAGGAAAGAGCCTTGGGGGCAGAGGGTGAGTCGTTTCATATCACCCGAAGGACTACTGGTCGGTATCACTTTCACGCCGGGGATGCGAGAAGAAAAGTAGCGCCCGATCGGGCACAAATGAAGCAGCCAGAACGGGTAGGCAAAGCGCCGGTCACCGAACCCACTTGCGTCCAGCACGACGGGGCTCGTGTTGCGCAGTTCAGCATCTTCCGTCCGGCGACGGCGGTGACTCGCCTGCTTCCGTCAGCGAACGCCTTCGGTAGCCGCGCGTCGTCGGCGTCGTCGGGCGCCCAGAAATACTGAACCGGGACCTTTAGTGAAATAACGCGTTCCACCGTCCGCCGTGGGAGGAAACCCGAAAGATAGCAGTTGTCGGCGGAAACCGATGGTTCGTCGCATGAAGTTTCCATGATGTGAAAGGCGTGTCATCAGCTTTACCGGGCGGCTAAATAGTGCTGGTTACGGACGTGCGCCAACGTACATACATTATTAATTCTGGCAGGGCGGTCGCCAAACTCACGGACGTTCGTGCTGCTATTTTAAGCTAAACGTCTGGTGGAATTGGGCATAACCATTTAACATACGTAAGCCATCCAAACAATTAGGATAATATAATAATACGAATCAATGTTAACCCGAGGTTTTTGGCATTTAAGGAGACATTGAATGGACGTGCTGGTCGTCGAAGATAATGAAGTGGTCGCGGACAGTCTGGCTTTCCTGCTTGACTGCTATGGTCACCGCGCCACGGTGGTAGAAGACGGAGAAAGCGCGCTCTCGCTGCTGTGCTACCGCGCTTTCGAACTGGTCCTGCTTGACGAGAACCTGCCCGGAATCAAAGGAAGTGCAGTCGCACTGTCGATTGTCAATACGCCTTTCGCTGACCGGCCCTTCATGGTCTCCATGACAGGAGATAGTGAGGACGGCGGACTCGCGCGGCTTTTCGATGTCTGTCTGCACAAGCCGTTCTCCCTCGAGGCACTTTTGCAAGTCATTGAAGATGCTCAAAGCTGTGGTGAGGCGAGCGCGCTCCTGGCCGCCTAGGCATTGCTTGGCTGTCTGCGGTCACTCCAGGGCCGAGCTAAACGCAAGCCCGGGTTGTGCTCGTCCGGATGGTTTGGACGACCTTTTTGTCGTATATGTGCAACGGCAAACGTGAACATTTATTTATGGGTTGGCGCCGCTGCACGCGCGGAGGAATAGTTGTTCTCGCAACTATAACGCCCGCCAGAGTGGCATCCGGCGTGCCGGCGAAAAGGCATCATGGCGTCATGAAGCCGTTGTGACCAATAAGTAGATTCGACCGGCACCGGAAAATCCGGTGTTGAATTGCAAATAAATAAAATCTGAGAGAAGTTAGACAAGTGAATCGACATACTCAAAGTATCGGTTATCTCGAGCGCAGTGCCTGGAATGACCGCCTGACGCGCGCCTTGGCCGCACGCCTCAACAGGGCATTGAAGCGCGCCGGCATCAGTTCGGCACGTGCAGCGAAGTGGCTGGGTGTGAGCGAATATGACGTGCAATATTGGCGAGGCGGAATCACCGTGCCGCCGCTGAACGCTTGTACGCGTCTCGCCACCATCCTCCATCTCGACGTTCACTGGCTTTGCACTGGGCATCCTCCGGTCGCCTGATTCGCAGTTCGCGGGAATCGCGGGCCAGGGGAGTTTGTGCTCCGTGGATTCCCGTACGTTCTGAAGTTCGCAGCCCGGTCGGCATCGCACTCGCAATGATGCAGTTGTACGCATTTCGGATGCGGCACAGCAGGCGTCTCTTGGGCAAACCCGGAGGGAATCGATGTGAAGGCAGTTAAACAAGATGCAGCGTTCGACCAGGCACCGCGTCTCAATAAGTACGAGATGGAGTTGTCGGGAGGCGCCTCGCATATCACGAACACGCTGTACGAGGAAAGCATGCTCGCGGCGGTCTCGGAAACCATTCTGGAGTTCGAGGCCTCGCACGGACGCGACGACCTGAAATCATTTGCGCACGCCCTTCTGAGAAGACTGGAGCAGCGCGGGAAGCCGCTGGCGGGCAAGGTGCTCCAGCACTTTATTGAGCGTGGCCGTTTGCCAGAGGAGGTACCCAGCGCGCCGACAGTACCTGTGTCTGCTCGCAAACCTGCCGCCCGGAAGCTGAAAGGCACGGCCTTGCGGGCGGCCAACGCGCGCCAAGCAGCGTAAGCCAGATGTATGTTGGCGAACTACAAGTTTCAATTCTTAACCGCAACAACCGAGGGAAGAACATGTCAAAGCGAATCGCTTATGTTACCGGCGGCATGGGTGGAATTGGTACAGAAATCTGTCAGCGGTTGTTCAAGGACGGATTCACGGTCGTCGCCGGTTGCGGACCCAACTCGCCCCGGCGAGAAAGATGGTTGAAGGAGCAGGAGGCGCTGGGCTTTTCGTTCACCGCATCCGAAGGGAATGTCGGTGACTGGGAGTCTACGGAGGCCGCGATTTCCAGGGTGAAGAAGGACGTCGGCGAGATTGACGTGCTGGTGAATAACGCCGGCATTACGCGGGACGGGACGTTTCGCAAGATGTCCAGAGAGAACTGGAACGATGTCATTGATACGAACCTGACCAGCCTCTTCAATGTCACCAAGCAGGTCATCGAGGGGATGGTTAGCAGGGAGTGGGGGCGAATCATCAACATCTCGTCGGTGAACGGGCAGAAAGGGCAGTTTGGCCAGACCAACTATGCGACTGCGAAGGCGGGCATTCACGGCTTTACGATGTCGCTTGCCCAGGAAGTAGCGACGAAGGGCATCACGGTGAATACGGTTTCCCCCGGATACATCGGCACGGATATGGTTCGTGCCGTGCGTCCTGAAGTACTGGACGCAATTATTCAGGGCATTCCGGTACGCCGTCTCGGAGAGGCGTCGGAAATTGCTTCAATCGTCTCGTGGCTCGCCAGCAATGAATCCGGCTTTGCGACCGGTGCTGATTTTTCGCTCAACGGTGGGCTTCACATGGGTTGAGACCTCTTTGGACGCGTGGTCCGCGCAGGCCGCTAGCAGTCCCGGCCTGCGTTTTCGCCAAGGTACGACGAGATGCAAGCGGCTTCGCGGCGCCCACATTGAGGGCTCAATAGAGGACCAGTCGCGACACATCAACGACCGATGTGACGCGCAGAAACAGTGTCAGCGTGGTGAGACTCTTCCTTCTGATTCGCCGCGCTGTGAAATCCAGCAAACGCGAATGCGACATTAAACTTTTGTGGAGTGAATATGGCAACCGGAACAGTAAAGTGGTTTAACGACGCCAAGGGCTTCGGCTTTATCACGCCGGGCGACGGAGGAGAAGACCTGTTCGCCCACTTCTCTGAGGTTCAGGGCAGCGGCTTCAAATCATTGCAGGAGAATCAGAAGGTCAGCTTCGACGTGAAGCAGGGGCCAAAGGGCAAGCAGGCTGCCAACATCAAGCCGCTGTAACAAGCCCGACGCTCGCCTCGTCGCGATGAATGGGCCGTTATGCGGCCCGTTTCGCAAAACGTACGGACAACCAGCTGGAGACCCGCATGCACGAGATGCCGCATATCGAACCCTCGTCCTGCCAGGTTACCCGCAAGACGTTGCGCTTTCTCGCACGCGACGTCCGAAATCCTGGCGCAGCCCTGGTTTACTGGCTGGGGGTGACGGAGCCCTCTGCGGAACCGAGCTTTTTCAACGCCATGCAAACATACGGACCGTTGATGCAGCTGGTTTTACCCGACGAACGCCCTGGCGTCTTCGTGGAGCGGGGCGCCGTTCAGAGAGTCCAGGATTCCGGAGTCGTGAAGCGACTCGTTTTCAAGGACGGGTCGTCGCTCGACGTTCGATATGACGGGCCGTGCCGCGACCTCTGCGAGGGGTGAATCGCGCTGACGGAGCAGGAGGGATACCTTGTGCTCACGGCCGGGGATGGACAGGCGGCGCGCGCCGTAGCTGCCATCGAGAGCCCGGTCTCATTGTTACGGACTGGATGATGTCGCATATTAACGGCGTCGAATTGTGTCGACGGCTAAAGGGCGATACCGCCCCACCCGACATTTCAGTGGTCATGCTGGCGGCGGCGCTACCGCGTGAACCGGAGGAGCCGCGATGGGACGTACTGTTACTAAAGCCCGCCCCCATAGGCCGTGTGATAAAGGCGATTCATGGTCTGCTCGACGGAGCGCATTCGCAGGTACCAGGACGGATATCCGAAGAGTGAACGTGCAATATCTCGTTACCCTCACCTGAGCGCTCCGCAGATTCGGTCTTGCTGGTATGAAGCTTTTGGCGTTGTTTCCTTGGGCGCCGCTGGGCTGCGACTTGTCTTGCAACCTGTTTCCCAATCAGCGGGGAAGCATGCGCGGTGCAGCAGTTGACCTGCCATTCGACAGCACGCACTTGCTTCAGGGCGCCGCCTTTCTCATTGCCCGGTGGGCGCCTCGGGCGACGCGCCCCGGTGCGTTGTCCCACCCAGCGCACCCTGCACAGTTCTGACCAGCGCATCCCTGTCACAGGGCTTTGGGAAGCGGGCGATTGCGCCTGCGGTCAACACCGTCTGCCGCGCAGCGATGTCGTCGCTTGCAGTGATGAAAATTATGGGCGTGCCCGTTCCTGCGAGCGGTGCTGGACCTGACGGGCCGTTGAGGCCGGGCGATTCCATGTCGAGTATCACGCACTCGCGATGGTACGAAGGGTTCGCGGCCAGGCGTTCCAGGAACGTGCCTCCGTCGATGAACGTGTCAGCCTCTATGCCTTGGGAACGCAGAAGCCGTTTGGTGGCGCGCAATATGGATTCGTCGTCGATAACCGCGACCAGCTGACTGGTTGTGCCCACATCAATTCCCAGTCCGACCAAATCGCAAACGACGTCACGGATTGAGCCGGTCCATAGCACCGGTAATCAGTAACTGGAAGCAGGTCTAGGACGCGTCATGAATTCAGCGTGGACAAGGCGTTCGCTGACTGCTGCAAGATGCGACGAATGACTGTCCCGGCCGCGCAGAACACATCCGTGTCGATGGCTGACCAGCATCTATCAGGCCCGATTCTCGAAACGGCGCTCTTAACGTGAATGTACGGTGCCGGCGCGCAGGCGGATTACCGTCGCCGGACGCAGTCCGAACGGGCCGGAGCAACGGTGGACGTGAAAGATGATTCCGTCACGCGGCGACATCTTCGTCCGAGATTGCGTTCGATGCATCGGGCAGGCCAAGTCGCGCACACACTTTTCATGACTCTTCTGTTGGCTATCCCGTAGACGAAAGAACGGCCGGATGGCATTTTCGGTGACGGCGCTGGGCCACGCGCGTCGAACGGGACAACATGGTTCCACCGTGCTTCGTCAGGAGACAACGACATATGAAACCTATAGAAGACCTGCCCTCCTTAGTTGCGGCTCATGTTGTGCTGTTACGCTCATTGGCTTGTGGGCCGAAGGCGCGGGACTTTGCGCAGACCGCCCTTGGTGCTGTACGGCGGTCGGATATTGTTAGCCGCATCGGCGGCGACGAGTTTCTCATCGTTCTGCCAGGCGCATCGCTGGACGAAGCGTCTGCCGCCATCGAGCGGGTGCGGCGTGAGGTGTCTGGACGTACAGTCTGGACAAGCCCGGGACGGAGAATTCGCTACGCGTCTTCTGCCGGGTGTGCGAGGTCCTGCCTTCCGACGATGCGCGCGGTGCACTGTCGCGAGCGGACCGCGCACTATACGCAGCGAAACGGGCGGGCCGGAACCAGGTGCAACGGCGATAACCATCGCAACGGTACCGGTACCTGAGCACTCGGTGACAGCTGGCGTAATTCCGTGCAAGTGTCCGTATGCAAATACGGGGCGCGACCA
The DNA here is from genome assembly GCF_050434085.1 of Paraburkholderia sp. UCT70. Taxonomy (NCBI): domain Bacteria; kingdom Pseudomonadati; phylum Pseudomonadota; class Betaproteobacteria; order Burkholderiales; family Burkholderiaceae; genus Paraburkholderia; species Paraburkholderia sp. UCT70. Next base: position 608,482 of record NZ_JBNPVZ010000003.1, read on the forward strand.
CTGGAAAACCGAAGTCTGGTCCGCTCCGCGAATGCCGGCGTGGCTACGTACATCAGAGCGCGAGCAGAATGGAGTGCCCGTTGATATTTGCGTATGCAACCGGTTTCGGTACTTCCGGCGACCCGCAACATTTGTTGTTGTGAACATCGAACGCGAAGCGTACGATAATACGGTATATACGGTTTTCCAGGTCGTGATGATGTGGGACTTTGATTGCAGGGGCGCTCCGGGGCCCGAATGACCGAATGGCCCTCCATGAAACGGGACGCGGCAGGCAACGACAATTACGTCCCTGGCGTTTTTTTGGAGAAACGAACATGTCGGAAAAGCACCTTTCCAGCAGGTTCGAGGCGGACCTTGACCTCCTTTCATCGAAGCTGCTCGAAAGGGGCGGACTCGTGGAAGCACAGACGGCACACGCGCTGGCGGTTCTGAACGAATTCGATTCGGCGCTCGTGGACGACGTCCTCGAGGGTGAACGTCGCCTCAATGCGATGGAAATCGCAATCGACGAAGAAGTCTGCCAAATCATTGCTGCATATTCCACGCAAATCGAGCGGCCATTCTGCGGCAAAGCGAGCAAGCATTCCACGCGAAACCGAGCAGGCATTCCACAACAAAGCGAGCGCTGCGGACATGGCGACGCGGGGTGAGTTTTTTTACTCCTTCCCGCCTTCGGCGGTCAAACTATTTCGGCGCTTGCGCATCGATTCGCCTGAGAGCGTGAAGCGATGCGCGTTGTGAACCAGCCGGTCGAGAATTGCATCAGCGAGCGTCGGATCTCCGATGGCAGCATGCCAGCTGTCGACTGGAATCTGGCTGGTGACGATCACCGAGCGCCGGCCGTGCCGGTCGTCGAGCACCTCCAGCAGATCGCGCCGCGCCGCATCTGACAGCGGTGCCATGGCCAGGTCATCCATGACGAGGATGTCGGTCTTGGCCAACTGTGCCAGCAGCTTTGCGTAGCCCCCACTGCCGTGCGCGATGGCCATCTCCTCGTTGAACTTCGGCATGCGCAGATAGCAGGCCGAGAAGCCCTGGCGACACGCCTGGTTGACCAGCGCGCATGCAAGCCAGCTTTTACCGAGCCCGGTTGGTGCGACCAGAATGATGTTCTGGTGCGCCCGTACCCATTCGCCAGTGAGCACCCGGGCGAGCAGCGCACGATCCAGTCCACGGGGCTCGCGGTAGTTGATGTCTTCGGGCACCGCGTCCGGGAAACGCAGCTTCGCGCGGCGTAGCCGCGCCGTGAGCAGGCGCGACTGACGTTCGCTTGCTTCCCGTTCGACGAGCAGCCCCAGGCGCTCCTCGAAGCCGAGCTGGTCGATGCTGCTCTGGGATTGCTGGTCGGCCAGCGCGGCGGCCATGCCGAACAGGCGCAACTCGTGCAGCCGCTCGACAGTTGGATGATGCAGCATGTCATGATCTCCTTTCAGTGGTAGTAAGACGGTCCACGCACGTTGGCATGCGCGAGCGGCAATTCGGTCTGGGCGGCGGCCGTGTCGGCCCTGTTCTCCAGACCGTTCTTCAGCGTCGAGGCGATGAACCGATAGCTCGGCGCTTTAAGATCAATGGCACGCTGGCAGGCGGCTTCCAGTCGCGCATGGCCATAGTCCTTGCCCATGCGCAGCACGCCCAGACAGGCGCGGTAAGCCTGCTGTGGATGCTGGCGACCGCCAAGCAGGTGTTCGATGACTGCGGCGGTGTGCGGGCCGATCTCCATGGCCCAGTTGATCAGCCGCTGCGGATTCCACTCGGTGGTCGCTGCCCGATGATTCGCCGGCATGTGGGCGGCGATCGTGGTGTGATGGCCGCGGCGCTCGCTCTTCGCGTGCGCGGCAATGCGCTGACCGCGCAGGAAGATCTCGACGGTCGTCTTCGTGTGGCGCACCTCCACCTGCTCGCGGGCGTGGCTGTATGAGACGGAGTAAAAGTGTTCGTCGAGCTCGACATGGTAATCAATGCCGACGCGAGCAACCTTCCACTGCGCATACTGGTAGGGTCTGTCTGGCAGCGGACGAAGTGCCGGACGATCAAGTTCCTCGAAGGCGCTGCGGCGGCAACCGGGCAGTTTCTTGAACGGCCTGTTGTTCAGTTCAACGAGGAGTGCCGCGATCGCGCGGTTGGCTTCGTCGAGGCTGAACAGCCGCTGGTTGCGCAGCCGTGCCAGAATCCAGCGCTGCGCCAGGAGCACCGACTGCTCGACCTTCGCTTTATCACGGGGCCGACGTTTGCGGGCTGGGATGATCGCCACGGAATAATGCGCGGCCATCTCTCCATAGGTCCGGTTCAGAACCGGATCGTAGAAGTCGGCTTTGTGCACGCCGGACCTCAGGTTGTCGGGGACCAGGATCTCGGGACAACCGCCAATGAAGTTCAAGGCGCGCACATGCGAGCCAATCCAGTCCTCAAGCTGCTGGGTCCAGGTGACTTCGGCGTAGGTGTAGTTTGATGCGCCGAGCGTCGCGACGAATACCTCTGCTTCACGGATCTCGCCGGTGTGCGGATCGACGATGCCCAACCTGTTACCCGAATAGTCGATGAACAGCTTCTCCCCGGGCGTGTGCGTCTGGCGAAGCGTGACCGGCAACGCTGCCGCCCATCGCTCGTAATACTTGCAGAACCAGCTGTAGCCGTAGCCTTCGGGCTCCTGCGCTTTGTACTCGTTCCATAGCAGGTCAAGCGTCACGCCTTTCCTGCCGAGCTCACGATGTACCATCGGCCAATTGGGCATCGGCCGTGTCCGGCTTGACGACGGCGGCGGCGGGAATAGCAGCGCATCCAACGCTGTCTCCTCCATCGTCATCGCCTTCTCGAAGTCCAGTTGTGCGCGCCGTACGCGATCCAGATAGTCCCAGACCGTCGCGCTCGATGCGCCTATCGTCGTCGCGATCTCACGCTGGCTACGCTGGCACACAAAGCGCAGGCGTAGCACTTCCTTGATTTGACGCATGGATAACCTTTTATTCGACATTCGCTCGCTCGACAAAATCGTCAAGCGTGCCATGGTTATCCCGCGTTGCCGTCCCTCCAGCTTACCGCTCGGTTACGCGTGGAAATCGCGCTCGGGCAGTCGCGGAATCCCTGCTCGATTTGCCGTGGAATCGACGCTCGGCTTGCTGTGGAATCCGTGCTCGGTTCGCCGTGGAATTGGTGTTCGGTTTGGCGTGGAATACGCATCATTGCGCGTCGACAGCCCGCCGCTCGTGACCTGCGATTCCTGATGGCCACTTCGAAGTGCATTACAAACCTCGAGCGCGCGGGCGACGAGGCGCGAAAGCTGGTAAAGCGTATGCGCCGAATCCACAGGGATGGCGTTGCCAGAGCGCTCAACATCGCTGAAATCAGGGTCTCCGGCGAAATGGCCCTTAACATCCTGCGCAGGGCGCTGGATGCATATGCGCGGATGGATGCGGTTGTCGCTGCACAGATTGTTCGGGACGATGAGGCCATCGACAACGAGTTCCGGGCGTTTGTGCGCAAGCTCGTAACGTATATGACGGATGACCCTCGGACGATTTCGATTGGACTGGACTACCTGTTTATAGCAAAGGCCATCGAGCGTATCGGCGACCACGGGAAGAACATCGCCGAATTTGTCGTCTACGCTGTCAAGGGTGCGGATGTTCGTCATGCACATCGAAAACAGCTTGTGTCCAATGCATCAGGTGTGTAGCGCTCGCGAGGGCAGAGCGACACTTCCAGGCGTTTCGATGCTTCCTGAGGGAGCTTTCGTCATTCTCGTCAAAGAGAGCCTGGGGGTTCATTCGTACCTGTAGACGCCTTGCTTCGTTTTTCGGCTCAAGCGACCAGCTTCCACTATGCCCTCGCCGCTGTGTCACCTTGCCTTGACGCCTGTGCCGGCGGGCGGGACACTCAACCCGAGTCGTTGTGCGGCCGACGTCTTGCAAAGCGCTGAGTAACTCAAACCTCTGAGATTCCAATCTGACGGGTTACGTCGAACGCCGACTGGAACATAGGCCGCGAAAAAGGAGAAGCTCCGTGGCGTATGTACTGTCATTTTCGCAACTGTATTCAGACTCGGTCGGCGCAAGCCATTTTGCGTCGGTTAGCATCGAACTGGTTACCCGCAACTTCGCGCCGCCGGCAGAATCCTTTGACGTGTCGGATTTCGCTGCAGCGACCCGCTACGGATTTGTGCGCCTGCCCGGCGGATGGGTCGGCGACCCCCATGTGTCTGTTGGTATTTTTTCTCAGCGGGGAGATTGAGTTCGAGGCAAGCGACGGCGAGCGACGTCGCGTTGCGGCAGGAGGCGCGATCCTGCTTGAGGACACGACGGGCAAGGGGCATCAGAGTCGTGTCATCGGCGACGGGCCAGCGCTTCTCGCCGTGGTTCAACTTTGACGTCGTGGTTCCTTGCAGGGGCGCGAGCCCGAGCCGTCGCGGTTAAGTCGTGCTCGGAAGGTGTAGGTCCGAGCCGTGGATGCGCGCTGTATGTGCGCGACGCCCCGCATGACGCTGAAGCGCCGTTTGCTTGTCAGCAGAGCGGATAGCGAATCGATATCGCCAGGTTAGTCAGGGACGCTGCTGAGGCGAATTCGAATGCAATGCACCCCCTCGTCTCGCGGGGCGATGCGAACGCCGAAATTATCCAGCTAGTGTCGACCTCCAACGGATACAACCCCGCACCCGAAAGCAAGGTCAAGGTCAGGAGGCGTTTGCGCGGCCAGTGTTATTGGCAGCAACGATTTTGTGCTTTTTCTTCCAGTCGCGTGGCCAGGTCGCTCGACGTACCGGAACGACCCCTTTGACGTGCTGTAGCTATCGTTCCGAAGAGTACGGATTGTGCGCGCCTTTCCGAACTTCTCGGCCTGGTTCTAAACGCCTGTCGTCAGTACAGGCCACGCTTTGCGCTAAATAGGTACTTTCCCGGAAGACAGCCGCCAATGACGGCGGCAATGGGCCAGCCAGCGGTTCGGGTTGACGAAAATGAAGCCGCCCATCCGGCAACGGCGGGCTACAACTTCGGAAAAAGCCTAGTGTGCCATGTACCGCGATGCGCAAAAAAAGCCGCAGACATCGCTGCGGCCGAAACACACACGCAACGCATTGGGGGCGCTGACGTGGCAATAATCGTATAGGCCCGGGCCAAAGAAGCAATCGGGTATATCGTCTGGATATTGGCCGCCAGCGCTTTGAGCCCTTGTCGTCACGACTTCGCGCATGCTACTCGTAAACCACTGTTGCAAAGGCGCCAGGGCGTCATGGCGGTGACATCTTGCGGTATCTGTTATCGATGCCGGAAGCGGCAATGCTGGTGAAAAGCAGATGGCCCGCATGAGCGGGCCATCCGGTTCAAACCATTCGACGACCCACGCCTACAGCGGCTGAATGTTCGATGCCTGCTTGCCCTTCGGGCCTTGTTTCACTTCGAAGCTCACCTTCTGGCTCTCTTGCAGCGATTTGAAGCCGCTTCCCTGGACTTCAGAGAAATGTGCGAACAGGTCTTCTCCGCCATCATCTGGCGTAATGAATCCGAAGCCCTTCGCGTCGTTGAACCACTTGACTGTACCGGTTGCCATTTTGCTGAATCTTCCAAAGAGACGTGTTGTGTTGGACGCCAGTCAGCTGGACGGCTGACTCGAGCCATTCCGGTTTTACCACAGCGGATTGAAGGCCGACAACCAGGGGCATCGGCACATGGAGACTTCAATCACTTTTCGTTGCCTCCGCAACATGTTCATGCTGACGGAGAACCGAAGGAGCGAAGGTGGCCGCGAGGAGGCCCCTGACTTGCCTGTTGCCGGCCCCGAAGGGAACTCGGCGAAATCTGTTCGACGGCTAACCCATCCTGCCGTTAGAGCACGCTACGATAGCGAATCCGCCTCACCTACGCCGGGAAAGAGTATGTCGAATCACGCCTCTGTTCAGGACGACTTCCTGCAGGCACTCGCGAGCGGAAAGACGCTTTCGAGCATATACATGGTCAACGGAATCAGGCTAACCGGCCTGGTTGAAACGTTCGACCGGTTAGTCGTCGTCCTTGTGCCCCAGACTGGTCGCCAGATTGTATTCAAGCACGCCATCTCTACGGTGATGCCCGGCGTGCAGGAACGAACGTCACGGTCGCCCGTGCGACCGGGCGCCGGGAGATAGCGATGCACATGCAGTGAACAAAGTCCTATGGGTAACGACGGCGCAGCGCCGCGTTGCGTGCGGAAATGCCACCGGCCTAATCGTCGACCCGTCTTTCGCCGACGACGCCATCAGATAGCCTATCCATCGCGAGCGAAGAAGCTTCGAGGTTGCTTCGTCTTCTTCCGCTGCCAGCTCTGGCGGGCGTAACCGCCTCACCTAACGCTTCACGCCCACGGCACGGCGCATCGCAGCAGTGATACCTTGCCTGGTACGCCAGTAGCCTTCCCATGGGTCGGCGTTCAGCGTGCGCTGCCGGCCGACCGCCTTTCTCATCGTCCAGGGGGCGCCGAGCTCGACGCTTTTCAGCTCTTCCCATGAGACGGGCATTGATACGGCCATTCCCGAACGCGCACGCACAGAGAACGGCGCGACGGTGCTCGCGCCGCGACTGTTGCGCAGATAGTCAGGGAAGCTGTCTCGCCATGCATCGTCGTGCATGACTGAGGCGCCTTGTATGGCGCGCCGCTGTATGCAATGCAAAGCACAAGCTGACGTTGCACGCGTTGCCGGGACCAACCCTTGCTGCACCTCTGATTCCTGCCCTGTGGCGTGTCGTTCAGGTTCCTTCAAGTGGCTCCACGGACCACTCGCCACGTTACCCAGATGGAGGTTGCAATGAGCAGTCTTTCCGGCGAACTGGCGGTTGCTTCGCAGAGAGCCGGCTTCGAAACCCTATCCGATGCGTGGGCCCACGCATTCGGCTGCATCGAAAAGCTGACTGAGCTGAACCTGCGGGCGGCTAAATCGACGCTCTCCGAAAATCAGGCAATCATCAGCACGGCGTTGTCAACCAAAGACCCGCAGCAGCTGTTCGCATTGCAGGCAAAGCGGGCGCAAGCCGTCATGGAAGAAGCACAGTCGTACTGGCGGCATTTGTACAACATCATGTTCAACGCCCAGGCCGAACTGGCCAGGAGTGCTGAGGCCCAGTTCAGGCGGCAACAGCGGAATACCCAAGCGCTTATTGACAAGGTCTCAAACAATGCACCGGCGGGAAGCGAAGCCGCTGTGAGTGCGTTGCAATCAGCTGTTACGGCGGTCAGTGAGGCGACGAGCGCAACGATTGAAACCAGCAAGAGGGCCGCCGAAGAAGCACGCGGAATTGCCGAAAACAACGGTGAGGCAGCAGCTTCCGCCTCAAACAAGGCGACCAGACAGGCCGTTGAACAAGCCAAAGCTGCCACAAAAAAATAGGTATTGGTTGACATGTAAATGCTGGAAACGGTTTGACTCTCGTGCCTTCGACCTCGCTATTACATCGGAACAGTCGTGACGAGCGGCGCAGGCACCGCGTTTGGGCGTGAGGGTCCCGAGCCCGTTGGCGGCTTCAGTCGAACGGTATGCGAGTGGACGCACGCGCATCGTGAGCGCCCCTTGGCAAGGCAATGCGCAGGCGTCAGTTGACGGATGCCTGTCGCCTAGGCGTGTGGCTTTGGAACGCTTGAGTCGTATGCATGGAAACTTGCACCTACGGTTCTCAGGGGGAGGCGTAGCGGCGACGCTGCGACCTTACTCGTTCCCGGCAAGTGTTGTATGTACGCGAGTCACTCCCTATGAATCGCTATCAAGCAGGGCTCTTTTAAAACGGCCACAGACGAGGTGTCAACAATGGGCTCCGGCACTATCGCGCCGCGTCGAATGAACATCTCTTCGACTGCTCGGCGCGATGGGGTGGCCCGCGGGGGAAGGAACCAGTGCGCCTCCGCAAGGACACCGACACCGAGCTTCTTGCGCGCAGCGAGCTTGAACCTTCGACTCGCAATGAGAGTGGCACGCTGGGTGTAAAGAACCTCCTGCGGGCTTCTGTTCCTCCGGGCTGGTGGCTATGGGGGTCTCCGGTTGAGCAAGGAGTATTCCGCAATTCTGTCTCTGCTCGAGATGTGTCGCCCAGGCTGGTTGCCAGTCGCTCCAGACGAACTGACGTCCTGCAGCCTCTGCCCAGTAGGTCGTTATCGAAACGGGCGGCCTCAAATTTGAAGTGCAACACCTGTTTCGTATAAGGTGTTGCGATGCACGAAAGAACTCAGTATCAACAACTTCAGCCTGAAGAGCGCCTGATCATTGCAAGTCTGCATCTGTGTAGATTGTCAATTACGATGGCCGCCCGTGTTGCCTCACGAAGGAATGTTACTCGGCGGATTGTTGTCGTTTTCGCTTTCTTTTTTTTCTTCTTTCGTGGTTTGCCGGGCGCGGAGCGCGCGGCCCCCGGCGACTTTCAACTTTTGCGCAACTTACACTTCGGCTGGCGCATCAGCGGACTTTCGCAGGCCGCCCAGAATAAGTTCTTTTACGCGCTCTGCTCGCCACGCCTTGACCCGACGCTGTAGCGTTCTTAGTTGTGCCTGACTTGCGTACGCTTCTGGAAACATCGCGGCCAACCGATCCATCAATACGTTGGCCGGCACCGAGGGCTCTGCAATCAGCCATCCTTCGATTAGCGGCCACGCGTCGGCGAACGGATCCACCCGACTTCTCCACCAGTGCTTTGCCTTGGGTTGTTTTCGGTGCGTTGGACGTGCCTCACCTTCCTTCCATGCGGAAGAAAGGCCTGCGAGGAAGACGGCGACGTCTGAGTCGCCCGCCGGCGCGGCTTCAGCACGCACGCCGTGGGCCGCGAACTCGCTCAATGTTTGCTGTGCCGTTCGCATCTCCTGCAGCAGCCGCACAGGATCAAGGCCTTTGAACTGTGCCTTCAGCTTTTCCTTGATAGCGGGTTCGACGCTGTCGTGTGCCAGAAGCCGATCGCACGGCGTCGCTGGTGCTAGATAGACCTTGCGTACGCGCGCGCCGTCACGCGTCTTGGACTTCAGCTTGAACGAAGGCTGGAAGAAGTTAATGTATAGCCGCGATGATGCGTACAGCTGCGCCAGCGCGTTCCTGGCATCGACACCGCTCAGCCGGCCATAACCCACCAGCCGCCGCACGACGGCGCCGTTCTTCTGCTCCACCCAGGCCTGATCGTTCTTCTTGTAGGCCCTCGAGCGCGTCTGCACAAGACCGCGACCCTTGCAGTAGTCGAGGACGCTCTGATTCATGAACGCACTGTCATTATCCGAGTCCACTCCAAGCATCGCGAATGGCAGATCGGCAGCCGCTTTCTCAAATCCTTCAATCACCAGCATCTGGTTACGTACCCGCATGGCCACACATTCTGTCCAGCCGCTGGCGATATCAGTCAGCGTGAGGGTGTGGACGAACTCACCGTCTATCTTCGAACCGCCGCAGTGTTCGACCATGTCGATCTCGAAGAAGTCCGGTGGTGGATCGCGCCAGTCGGCGAAGGTACGCACTGGAATGCTGCGCCGGATGGCCGAGCCCACCCCCGTGCGCCGTTTGCGCTGCCCATCAATGTGCGCACGCGCATTGGCCAGCATGCGATCGATGGTCGCCGCGCTGACCTGAAGGAGTTTGGCCTTGACGACCGGATCCAGGTCGAGATGACCATGCCGCTCCATGGCATCAACCAGCTTCGGGATCAACGCCTTCAGTCGCTTGCCGCAAACCCTGTCGGCTGCTTCCCAGAGCACCGTCAGCGCCTGGCGTACCGCTTCGTCGTATAGCCGGTTGCGCTCGCGTGTCCCCTTTGCCGCGCCGGGTTCTTCCCGTAGCAGCCGAATGGCGTGCTTGCGGTGATACCCGGTCAGAGCCACGAACTCATCGAGAATCCTGATCCGGTCACCGAACGTCGCGCTGCCATACCGCAATTGCAATGCTGCCACCAACTCCTTGCGTGTCGTCATGCTGATTTGCCTCGTCACCTCGTGCCGCTCCCGCCGGACAATCCGACGGGTAGCAAACTACGTGAGGCAACAGGTCAGCGCGAGTTGCAATTCCGATGAGTCAATGCGCCGCCAAGGTAATTGTCGTTCTCTAGCATCTGCAGGGTTCGAGTATCCGGGCCATGGCCCGGATACTCGGTCGCTCGCCAGCCACCGTTAGCCGTGAACTGGCGCGAAACAGCTTGCCTGCTGGCTACGCGTCCGTGTCGGCTGAAGCGCTCAGTGCCGCACGCCGCAGCGCGGGTCGCCGCCCCCCAAAGCTTTGCCTGCAAAGCGTCTGCTGGCGCATCGTTCTCACTCTGCTCGAGTGGAAATGGTCACCTCAGCAGATATCGGGCACACTGAAGCGTATGTATCCGACCGACCCGACCCAGCAGGTTTCGCACGAAACCATCTACACGGCTATCTACGCCCAGCCGCGCGGCGAACTGCGCCGTCAGCTCATTGCGTGCTTGCGCCATGGCCACAGCACGCGCATGCCGCGTACACGGGGCACAGACCGGCGCGGACAGATTCCCGACATGGTCAGTATTCATGTGCGGCCGCCCGAAATCGAAGACCGACTGCTGCCTGGGCACTGGGAAGGCGACTTCATCAAGGGTGCCGGCAACCAGTCCTCGGTAGGCGTGCTGGTCGAACGGACCAGCCGTCTGGTGCTGCTTGCCAGGATGGAAGATGCCACCGCCGCTTCAGCGCTGGCCGGCTTCTCCGCCAAACTCAATTCGATTGTCGCGCCATTACGGCAGAGCTTCACCTACGACCAGGGCAAAGAAATGTCGCGGCATCAAGAACTCACCGCCGCAACCGGCGTGAAGGTGTACTTCTGCGACCCGCACAGTCCCTGGCAACGCGGCACTTGCGAAAACACCAACGGGCTGCTGCGCCAGTATCTGCCCAAAGGCACGGACCTTCCGGTCTACAGTCAGGACGAACTTGACGCTATCGCCGACAGTCTGAACAGCCGACCTCGTGCAACTCATGCCTTCCATTCGCCGTTCGAGGTCTTCGCCGCGACCCTTGCTTCAGCAAGTCAACCTCAAGGCTCTAAACATTAAACCCGCTGTTGCGCTTCACTCTTGAAACCGCCTGGGCAATCTGCTCGTCGAGCCTCACCAACCCGTTCCATTGCTCGCGCAACGTATCGATCAGCGCCGCGGGTAGACGCTCTGCGATCCGCTCGAATACGGCCGATATCTCCTTGTCCAGCTTCGCTCGGCTCTTGCTCATCACCTCGCCGTATTCCGCGCAGTCCGTTGCTCTGCATCGTGCGGAACTTCACTAGCTGCTCGCGCATGCGGTGCAGCGCCATCATCGCCTGCTGCATTTCCGTTTTCACTGCCACTGGCTTGCCCGGCTGCTGCACTGCCAGCCAAATCGCTCGGGCGTCCGCTGCATCGTTCTTGTTCCGTATGTTGAAAGCCCTAACGAATTCCGCCGGCATCAACCGGACCTCGTGACCGAGCTTCATCAGGTGTCTAGCCCAGTGGTGGGCTCCGCCACACGCTTCCATCCCGATCAGACACGGAGCCCGGTTCACGAAATGCTCAAGGAACTTGGCCCGCCTGATTGGCTTGTTCACGATCTCGCCGGTTGCCTGATCGACGTAACGCACCTGGAACACGTTCTTGGCGATGTCTACACCGACTGCCATACTGTTCATCGTGAATCCTCCGGTTGCTGGGGAAATGCGTGCATTTTCCACCTGGGCACTTCGATGCCGTTGGCTCGTGAGGATTCACGTCGTTTCTCTGCTCTCACGGTTTCGGGTGGGACGCGTTCATTTCATTCTCACGCGGCAGTTTGGTTCGCGAGGGAGACGGGATCCATTCCACCGAAGGGCGGTACGGGTTCATGAAAGCGAACCGGGCCCGCTGGCCCATTGCGATGATGGCGCGGCTGCTCGGCGTCTCGACGAGCGGCTATTACACGTGGCTGGTGCGTGAGCCCGCGATGCACACACGCAGCGATGCGCAACTGCTCTCGCGCATCCGCACGCTACATGCGAGCTCGCGCGGCACGTATGGGGCACCGCGTATCCATGCGCAGCTCGCGCGCGAAGGCGTACACGTGGGGCGCAAGCGGGTGGCGCGCCTCATGCGTATGGCGGGTCTGTGCGGGGCAAGCGGGCGGCGCTGGCCGCGCACCACACGGCCACGCGCAGGCGCCCGGCGTGCGCCTGATCTGGTGCGCCGGCACTTCAGTGCCGACGCGACAAACGTGCTGTGGGTCGCAGATGCGACCTATGTACCCACGGGCGAAGGATTCCTCTATCTGGCGGTCGTGCCGGATGTGTTCAGCCGTCGCATCATCGGCTGGGCGATGTCCAGCCATCTGGATACCGAACTGATGTTACGCGCGCTGGACATGGCGTTGCAGCAACGACGCCATGACGGTGTGATTCTACATTCCCATCAAGGCTGTCAATACACGTCCATTGCCTTTGGACGGCGCTGCCACGAAGCAGGCGTACAGCCGTCGATGGGCACGGCCGGCGATGCCTATGACAACGCGATGTGCGAGTCGTTCTTCGGCACACTCGAAGCCGAACTGCTCTGTCGCGAACACTTCGCGACTCACGAACAGGCACGGCAGCGTCTGTTCTCGTTTCTGGAGAGCTGGTACAACATACGCCGCCTGCACAGCAGCATCGGCTACTGTTCGCCGCTCGAGGTCGAAAACCTGCATGCGCAAGGTCAAAGCTTATCGACGCGCGGGTTGTCCACCGCCAGGCAGCGTCGTGGTCGTGACAGGCGACCCGCCGCCCGACCGTGGACAACCCGCATTTCAACCTTATCGGGAGGTGCCACACCGAATTAAAACTCAACTGCAAATCTATCCGTCGAACCGGGTCAACCTCAGGGGTCCTGCGAGTTGAAAATTTTAATGTCGCAACGTTGACAACTTTATTGCGTTCTACGCCTGCGGACCCGCTCACGCTGCCAGCGCGTAAGCACGCATCGCAGGCCGTGCCGATGAGGGCGGGAAGACGCACCACAATCCGTCATCATGACGGAAAAAGAAGAGTGTCAGCGAGCCCGTGTCGCGCAACGACTCAACCCGTACGCAACGACCGTGGCCCGACTTCGCACTACCGTACCGAGTCAGGCGAACCGGCACGGACGGAGTTGGCGCAACCCATTTTTCGATGAGCCAACGCAACGATTTCTCATGGGTATCCATCACTACTGCTCCTTCAACCAACTTGCCGTTGATGCCGCCCGTCTGTCTGCGATGTTTTATTGGTCTCATGACCAAATACTAGAGGTCAAATGACCAATATTCAAGCTCATTTTTTGAAAGGGAGAGTACTGGTAAATAAGATGATCTAGCGCCCGTGAAGTAACTACTACATTGCAGCTCTGCGCCTAAGGCTTGCCTAACGGTCATTCTGTCTATGCTTAATTGGTTTTTTGACCTACGATGAATAGGTCATGTGACAGAGAGCGATAGCCGCGAGGGCTTGCAATCGATACTGAAGGAATGGAGCGGGGATGAAGGACATCACCATTACATCGGCACAGATGCTTGGCACGGATTCAGCGACTGAGCTCAAGCATCGAGGCAATAGAGTGACGCGCGTGCCGGAGATCATCGAAGTTTCGATGCACGTCTTCGCGACCTTGGGGAACGCGGGGTTCACCCAACGCAAGGTCGCGAGCGATGCGGGCATTCGCTTGAGTACATTGCAGCATTACTTCGGTACTCGGGAAGACCTGCTAAGAGCCACGCTGAAGGCAATGGCGGACCGCTACATCGAGCTTTTTCGCGCCCTTGCGAAAGACAAGCTGCTATCGCCTGAAGCCCGCCTCGATGCGATCATGGATGAGACGTTCGCCGGCATCATGGCACCCGATGCCAGAACCGCCGCATTCGCTCTCGAACACTGGAGTCTCGCTGAGCGTGAGGATTTTGCGCGCAAGCTTTCGGCGGAAATCACCGCTGAATTCCAGGACATATTCGCGGGCCTCGTTGCGAAAATCAACCCTGCGCTGACGTCGGGGGAATGTGCGCTTCGCGGCGCGCTGCTTGTATCGCAATTGCAAGGTTTGCTCGTTTTCCTTCGGCGCGCCGGGGACAACGCACCCGATCCGAACGCATTTCTGGCGGCGGCTAAAGTCGTTTGGAAGGCATTGAGCAAGGCGCCGCAGTAGCGTCTTGTTCGCTAGCGCCTGGCGAGTGTCGCCATCATTTCATTCAACTAGTACTACTGTATTAACAACTACGCGGATCTCCGGCCGAAGTACGGGCACCGTTCAAGGCAAGCAAGTAAGGCGGCGGCAAGTTCCAATCGCAACGTTGTGATGGAAGGTTTTGTCGCGTTAACGCGGGAGAGGTAGTATTCGAGCCTGACAAATATGCTTTGGCTGGCCGATGAAGAAGACCCAAACACCGCGAAAGACGCTTGCTGCGGGCATCACCCGAGTGCTAAAGCGCCTTCACTATCCGCTCGATGTGATGTTGCTATGCGTGCGGTGGTACGTCGCCTACTCACTGAGTTTGCGTAATCTCGAAGAAATGATGGCCGAGCGCGGTATTGGGGTTGATCATTCCACGGTGCATCGTTGGGTGATCAAGTTGGTGCCGCTGTTCGAGAAGACGCTCCGTAAGCACAAGCAGCCGGTAGGCAAGAGCTGGCGGATGGACGAAACATATATCAAAGTCAAAGGCCAGTGGCAGTACCTCTACCGGGCGGTGGACAAGGCGGGCCAAACCATCGATTTCCTGTTCAGAGCCAAGCGCGACAAGGTGGCAGCGCGGCGCTTCTTTGAAAAGTCGATCGCTCAGAACGGTGTACCCGAGACGGTAACCATCGATAAAAGCGGCTCTAATCTGGCTGCGTTGCACGCGGTGAACGCCGAGCGAGAGACGCCCATTACGATTCGTCAAGTCAAGTACCTGAATAACGTGGTCGAGCAGGACCATCGGGCCATCAAACGCATCACCCGACCGATGCTGGGCTTCAAGGATTTCCACTGCGCGCGCGTCATTCTAAGTGGCGTCGAATTAATGCACATGATCAAGAAAGGGCAGATGAAATGTCGGGGCGAGACTCCGCTGTCTCCCGCACAGCAGTTCTACTCGCTCGTTTCATAAGCAATCCTCCGCATATCACCGCTCCTTGACCCGTTGACCTTACTGCGACAGAGCCCTAAATGGATACGACGATGTAAGCGAAGCCACCCGGGCGCGAGTCAGGCAGGCCGCCCAGGAACTCGGCTATCACGCCGACCCCACGGCTCGCAGGCTTGCCACAGGCCGTGCGGAGGCCGTGGGACTGGTGTATCCATTCGGTGCCAATGCGCTCGACGACCCCAGGTTCGGCGAAGTCGTCGCTGGCGTGACGGAGGGTCTGGGAGCAGGCGGCTTGGACCTTTTCATTGTTTCGGCGCGGCCGAATGCGGAACTCGAAACGTACCGGCGCCTCGTCGACGGCAAGCTGGTGGATGGTCTGATCGTGGCGCGCACGCTGGTAGATGATCCGCGCGTCCGGTTTCTCCAGGAGCGCGACTTCCCGTTCATCGCGTACGGACGTACAAACAGCGAGCAGCCATACGGATGGTTCGACTTCGACAACGAGGCGGGTGCTCGCGCGGCGACTCAACGCCTGATCGGCTTCGGGCATCGAAGGATCGGCATGGTGAGCGCGCCACTGACGCTCAACTTCGCGGCGCAACGGCGCGCGGGGTTTTTGACGGCTCTGCGCGAGGCCGGCATCGAACCCGAGGCGCAACTGGTGATCGAATGCCCTTTCGACAGAACGGGCGGCTACGAAGCGGTCCGGAGCCTGCTCAAGCTCGCCGAACCGCTGTCGGCTGTGCTGGTCGATAACAATATCGCTGGAACGGGCGCATTCCGGGCGATCGGCGACAGCGGCAAAACAGTCGGCGCGGATCTCTCCCTGATCGTCTACGACGGCGTACCAGCCGACGTCGCGTTCCCTCGCACGGTGATGGCGGTCGTGCAGCCGACCGGGCACGCGTCCGGCGAGGCGATCGCGGAACTGATCCTCGGCGCCATATCCGGCCGCGGACCGTGTGCGCACCGCCTCGTGCAACCCCGCATCGAACCAGGCGACACGGACGGGCCGCCCCGCTAACCGAACATCACAAAGCGCATCGCTGGGTCCAAGGGGGCAATCTTCGAAGGACGGTTGATCGCCGTGTGCGGTGTCATCGGCAGCGGCAAGACGATGATGCTGCGCCGGCTTCAGCAGGCGCTCGAGGATCTATCACGCCCGGTGTGAGCACAAGCCGCGGCACGCAGAAGGGCCGTTCTTTTCAAACCTGCTCGAAGCTGTCGGCGATCATGATCCGAACGCGGGCACCAACCCCGCGAAACGCATGCGGCTTTCGCTGCGGATCCGGTGCGCGCGCTGGCAGCGGGACGGTTCTGCTCTTTTGCGATGAAGCCCAACGCTACAACGAAAACGAATACGAGTGGCTGAGGGATGTACACGATGCACTCGACCGCCAGCAGATCAAGCTGTTTACGTTCCTCGTTGGTCAGCAGGAGTTGCTCACTCAGAAGAGCGCGCTGCAGATCACCGGCAAGACGCAGATCGTCGCGCGCCTGATGGTCGAGGAACTTGCTTTCCATGTCATCCGCAATGCCGGAGATGTCGCCACGTGTCTGAACGGTTACGACCAGACCGCCTATCCGGAGGGGACGCAGTGGAGCTTCACGAGGTTTTATCTGCCACAGGCGTTCGATGCTGGTTATCGACTTGTCAGCGATGCGGCCGTACTGTGGAATCCGTTCGAGGCCGCGCATCACAAGGCGACGCTGCCTGGCCGCCTCGAGATCCCGATGGAATCGTTCACGCGGGCCGTCGAGGTCGTACTCAAGGATAGCGAACTCAGGGATGCTCCGGGGTATTGTCCGGACCCATCGTTATGGGCACACACCGTGCGCCGCTCCGGTTATGTCCAGTCGCGCCATGCAACCGGCCGTGTGCTCGTCCACGCATAAGGAGGCGCCCGCGCTTATTGCGCCGCGTTTCCCGATCCTCAATCTCGACGAGCGACGACTGACCCCGGCATTGGGCTTCATATTCGATGCAAGGTGGCTGTTGCCTGGTGAATCGATCGTATCGATCCTGTGGAAGTTCGCGCGTGCAAATGGGCTGCCCGGGCACGCACTGGTCCGGCTAATGGGTGTGGACATTGACCCGTATGAAGGCGTTGAGCCGATACGTGATGCCGTTGATCTGAAGCATCTGAGGCGCATGCTGCTACTGCCCGGCAAGGTGTTGCGCGCTTCACTCCTTGAATCCGGCCAGCGGGGACGGCATCACCCGGTTTTCCGGTATTGCAGGCAATGCACATCACTTGGTCATCACAGCGTGACGTATCAGATGTTTAGTGAAAGGCGCTGTCCCGCTCGCCGACAGAAGCTTGAGACGAAATGCCAGCATTGCGGGCAGGAGACACCCTACATCCTCAACGCGAGTCTTGTGGGCTCTCCGTATCGTTGTGCGCGCTGCGGCGCGCTTTACGCGATCCGATCTCCTCCAGCTTTTGCAACGAAGCCAGCGATGCGCAAAGAGCATCGCATTGCCATCGCGCGACATTTCCACAATCGCATGGCCGGCAGCTTTTGCCTTGATAGTGACGATCACGACCTGTAGCTCGCGGGCTCGGGTGGCAGGGGCGGGTGCGCGAGAAGCTTCCAATGATCGACGCCCCAAAACGGTCCTGTGCGATGCGTGAAACCGGGTGTTGACGACTTTACTTCGTTTTGGGTGACGAGTTTACTTCGCTCTACGCCGCGGGAACATCGCGTATCCTGCAATCGTGACGGAGCGACGTAGTTCCACCCGGCACCACGCCGGCTCCGCGCGGACAGTTGAATAGAGGAGGCTGGCGATGAACGCTGTATCGAAGGCAACGAATCTGCTCGCGAAACTCGGAATAGCGGTACCGATCATTCAGGCGCCGATGGCCGTTTGGGCTACACCGGCGCTGGCCGCAGCGGTGTCCAATGCAGGCGCGCTCGGCTCCATCGGTCTCGGCCCAATGACGGTGGACAGCGCGCGTGCGCTCATTCGCGAGACACGTTCGCTGACGGACCGGCCATTCAACGTCAATGTGTTCTGTCACGTTCCTCCAGGCGTCGATCTGGAACGCGAGGCACGTTGGCTTGCCTATCTGAAACCGCATTTCGCACGCTACGGCGCTCGGCCCCCGACGACCTTCGGCCGTGGCTTCGCAAGCTTCCTCGATGACGACGCAATGCTGGCGATGTTATTGCAGGAGCGTCCAGGTGTTGTCAGCTTCCATTTCGGCTTGCCTGCACCGGCAAAGATCGCCGCACTTCACGACGCCGGTATCGTGCTGATGGCGACGGCGACCAGCCTGGACGAAGCTGAACGCATTGCCGCTGCCGGAATCGACGCAGTCGTCGCGCAAGGTGTTGAGGCAGGCGGACACCGCGGCGTGTTTGATCCAGGGTCGTCGGATGAAGGTCTCGGAACGATGCCGCTTGTCCGATTGCTGGTGCGCGAAACGCCGGTTCCGGTGATTGCTGCGGGCGGAATCATGGACGGGGCAGGTATCGCAGCCGCGCTCGCTCTCGGCGCGCAGGCGGCCCAATTGGGAACGGCTTTCCTGACCACGTTCGAGTCTGCTGCGGATTCAGCCGACCGGGCCGCGCTCCTGTCTCCCCAAAGCCGCACGACATTCACGAACGTGATCTCGGGCAGGCCCGCCCGGGCCATCGAGAATCAATTCACGAAACTCGGGCAAGATCCCGGTTGTCCGCCAGTACCCGATTTTCCGTTGGCTTTCGTCGCAGGCAAAGCGCTCGACGCTGCAGCGCAAGCACATGGCACATGCGAATTCGCGGCACGATGGGCTGGGCAGGGAGTACGCCTCTCGAGAGCTATGCCGGCTGCGGATCTGGTCGCGACGCTTGTGCGCGAAACAGTCGATGCAGTCAAATCGTTATCGGTCAACCTCGCATCACTTCCGCATTCTTGAGCCCCAACTCGAACTGCGCTGAGGAATCGAAAGAATGATAGCGAGCATCGCGTCGCCGGCAAAGATCGTTAAGGCTTGTTCGATGCCTGCCATCGCCCGCAGGAATGTGAATGCCTCCGCGCGTGCCGGCAGGCGTCGAATAAGCCCGATGGAGGAAACCGCGGAGTGCTCCGCTGTGGTCGGAACTCGCCGCTATGGCGATTGATAGGTCGGGATGTTCAGCGATGTCGGATGCGGTGCGGCCACGCGGGATGCCGGACGGGCGCTGACGCCGTAGCGAAGCGGCGCTGTCGTGCAATCACGATGGTGATGCGCACGCGGGAGGCGCCTTTCGAAGCGCCAGGCGCGAACGTCCGCTCGTGGGCCGCGTTGCCGCAAAGCCGACGGTCGGTTCAGATATCGGGGAAACGTTGTGCTCATGTCTGACCCCGGCACATCGGCGGTGCGCGGATCGGGGCGCTGCGCTCGAGGATGTCGACGACGATCATCGGTGCGCCGCAGTGCCGGCAGATGAAGACGGAACAGGCGTGAGAGCACGCGCACCGGCAGGAAGAAGCCGGGCCGGCAGGCGATCCAGCGCTCACCGTCAGGTGACAGGCCGCCGCCGGGGACGATGCCGTGCACGTGTGGATGATGCGTGAGCGCCGAACCCCAGGTGTGCAGCACGAGCGTGGCGCCGATCTGGGCGCCGAGGTGCCTGGGATCCGCGGCGATGGTACGCAGCGTGTCGGCGGCGATGTCCAACAGCAGGCCGTAGATGACCCGCTTGTTGTACCAGGCGATCGCGCTGATCGCGGCGGGCAGTGTGAAGACGACGTGGAAGTACTCGACGGGCAGCAGGTCAGCCTGGCGCGCCTCGAGCCAGCGGTGGGCGGCGCCGGCCTGGCACTTCGGGCAATGCCGGTCCCGGCACGAGTTGAAGGACACCCCTGTCCTTGCGCAGCCGGAACAGCGCAGCACATGTCCGCCCAGTGCCGCCGTGCGGCACCGTTCGATGGCCGACATGACCTTCAGCTGCCCCAGGCTCAGGTGTGCCGTGGCTCGCCACGCAGGCCCGTGGCTGCGGAAGATGTCCGCAACCTCCAGCATGAGGCGCTACAGCGCGCGGGCCTACTCGGAGGGCAAACGGTCCAGCGGACTGGTGACCTCGTGCAGCAGGTCGGTGGCCACCTGGACGTAGAGCGCGGTGTTCTCGAGCTTCGCATGGCCGAGCCTCCTGGAGCAGTGGACGGAATACCCGGTCGGGCATCTCCATCCTGCTCCTGGTGGCCTCCCCGCCAGTTCGCTGTGGTTCGGGCATCGGGCAACCGCACGAGGCGAACGCCAGGCACTGACTCTTGCTCTCCCCCCCCACTACCGCGTAAGCGGTTTAGTGTACGCCCGTGATGGCGTGCTATCTGCGGGGTGTAAGTCCCCGTCGGAGTTGGCCACAGCTCCGTAGCTGAAGGTAACTGCGTCGTCGTGAGGCGGGGTGGGGAGTAACCGGAAGCGAACTGTCGGTCCGTAGGTTAACGAACCTGTTTCGGCGGGGTATGGCGGCGAGCCTGCACTAAAGTGGCGAAGCCTGGAAACAACACAGCACGCTGTCGTGGCGGACAAAGCGGTGCGGTGGCGTACCACGTGGTTGAGGACGGAACGATGGGACGGTAGTGTGAACCGGCCCGGGATTTCCGGAGGCTCCACTTCTTGAGAAAATGGAGCTATGGAAAACACCAAGAAGAAGTCCCCAAGGTACTCGCCGGAAGTTCGTGAGCGGGCTGTGCGAATGGTGCTGGAACACCAGGGCGACCGCGAATCGCAATGGAAAGTGATCGCGTCGATCGCAGCGAAATTTGGCTGCTCGGGTGAAACGCTGCGTAGCTGGGTGCGCAAGGAAGAGCGGGATCGGGGTTTGCGCCCGGGCACAAGCACGCAGGAGCAGGATCGGCTCAAGGAACTGGAGCGGGAGAACCGTGAGCTGCGCCAGGTTAATGAAATCCTGCGCAAGGCGTCAGCATATTTCGCACAGGCGGAGCTCGACCGCCGACCGAAGTGATGATCACGTTCATCGATGATCACCGGCACGTCTACGGGGTCGAGCCGATCTGCAGGGTGCTGCCAATTGCCCCGTCGACGTACTACACGCATGTGGCCCGCCGCGTCAATCCAGGCCTGGTGCCGCCGCGGGCCCAGCGCGACAGGATGCTCAAGGATGAGATCCGGCGCGTGTGGGAAGAAAATTTCCAGGTGTATGGCGCAGACAAGGTCTGGACGCAATTGAAGCGGGAAGGCATTGTCGCGGCGCGCTGCACGGTCGAGCGGCTGATGAAGCAGATGGGCCTGCGCGGTGTGGTGCGGGGCAAGACGGTACGCACGACAGTGAGCGATGGTTCGACGCCGTGCCCGAAGGATCTCGTGAACCGGCAATTCACGGCCGAACGGCCCAATGCGCTGTGGGTGTCAGATTTTACCTATGTATCGAGCTGGCAGGGCTTCGTCTATGTCGCGTTCATCATTGACGTGTTCGCCCGACGCATTGTCGGCTGGCGTGTGTCGAGCTCGGCGCGCACGGACTTCGTTCTGGACGCACTGGAGCAGGCCTTGTACGAGCGACAGCCGGCGCAGCAGGACGGGTTGATACATCACAGCGACCGCGGCGTGCAATACGTATCGATCCGCTATACGGATCGGCTGGTCGAGGCTGGCATTGAGCCGTCAGTGGGCAGCGTGGGCGACTCCTACGATAACGCACTGGCGGAAACGATCAACGGCTTGTACAAGGCAGAGGTGATCCATCGCCTCGGACCATGGCGCAATCCGCAGGCCGTTGAAATTGCGACGCTCGAATGGGTCGACTGGTTCAACAATCGTCGGCTCTTCGGCCCCATCGGCAACATTCCACCTGCTGAGGCAGAAGCCGCTTATTATTCAAAACTCGCTGGGTCCGCCATCGCGGCGTGACTCAAGCAAAACAGCCTCCGGGAAACCCCTCAGGATTACCCATAAGTCGCTCGCGACTGTGCGATTGAAGGGCGATGGCTTGTAAACGGTGACGACCGATGTTAACTTTGATCCGGTTCGTGATCTGTGATGTCGGGCATTGTCGGACACATCTGACCTTGATGATTGGGCAAATGAAGAGTTTGGCGCCGCCGAGCTCGGCGACGCTCGCCTGACCAGACGGCTCGTGACGCTGGCACGCAAGCTTTCGTTGGGCCCACATTGCTCTTTTCCGCAGTCGTTCAATGGTTCGGAGCTGAAGGCGGCATATCGTTTTTTCGACAACCCGCACGTGGATGTCGATGGCGTGCTGGGTGGGCACATCGGTCAAACGCTGTGTCGTATGCAACAGGTGCCAGTCGTCCTTGCTGTTCAGGACACCACCGAGTTCAATTTGTCTCATCTGCGGGCAACCGAAGGTCTGGGATATGGCTCCGATCCACATGTGCGTGGTTTCCTGATACACAGTCTGCTTGCGCTCACGCCAGAGGGGCTGCCACTCGGGGTGATCGGGATGAAGACCTGGATACGCAGGCACGAGGAGTTGGGCAAGAAACATCTGCGTGGGCAACGAACCGTACAACAGAAAGAGAGCGCGAAATGGCTCGAAGGCATCGAGCAACTGGGCGTACTCAAGACGCACTGTCCGTGCACGCATGTCATCGGCGTGAGCGACCGTGAAGGCGATGTCTATGACGTGTTCCTGGCGCAGCGGCCTGCCGGTGTCGACTGGTTGGTGCGCGCGTCGTGGAACCGACGCGTTGCTCACCCCGATCGATATTTGTGGGAAACCGTGCTGGCCTCGCCAGTGCTTGGAGAGGCGCAACTGCAGGTGCCTGCACGCGAAAACCGCCAGGCACGCACCGCACGGCTGGTTGTGCGCTGCATGCCCGTACGCCTTCGTCCGCCGCAAAATCGTCGTCGCGAGAAGCTTCCCGAAATTGAAGTGTTTGCAATTCATGCACAGGAAACGAACTTGGACGAAGGAGCAGAGCCATTGGAATGGCTTCTACTGACTTCGGTGCCTACGCAAACACACGCAGAGGCCCTCGAGCGTCTTGCATGGTATGCGCGCCGATGGACGATTGAATCGTGGCATCGTGTGCTTAAAAGTGGCTGTCGCATTGAAGCCCGCCAATTTGGCAATCTCGATCGATTCGTCCGCGCCACCGCATTGTTCGCCGTCGTAAGCTGGAGGATCCTGTACTCCATGTTGCTTGCCAGGCTTGATGGCAACCTGCCATGCGAAGTATTGCTGCAGCCAATCGAGTGGCGAGCCCTCTACTGTCGTACGCATGGCAGTACCGAAATACCTGATAAACCGCCGTCACTCGCGCAGGTCATCTTGTGGATCGCCAGACTCGGCGGATATCTCGCTCGAAAGCATGATCGTCCACCTGGTCCTACCGTCATCTGGCGTGGATTTCTTGTCCTGCACGAAATCACGATGATGTACCGAATATTCAGGCAAAACGAATAGCACCATCACATTACTTGTGGGTAATCCTGAGGGGAAACCCGGGGCGGTTCAGTGCGAAGCAAACGGGGAGACCTGTCAGCGAGGTGAACGCTGGCAGGAGTCAGAGTCCCGATAGTACTGCACACGGCAGCGTCAAGCCGTGGAGACCTGCGTCAGAGCAAAAGGCGCAATAGGGAAGCGGGGCAGGAAAGTTGATAGCAAAAGACCGGAAGGAAGCAGAGGTGAAGATCGAAGCATCGCCAGTGTCGGAAACGACTAAACAAGATGCAGACGCGCCGGGAAGCTGCGTGCAGCGGAAATTCGCGTCGGCTTCAATCTGGACGGACGCTATGTTGGCTGCTCTACAAAACGGAGTTAAAGGAGGCAAATGGCACAGTCTGATCGACAAGGTGTTTCGCCTGGAGACGCTCGCGCTGGGATGGGCTCAGGTCGAGAAGAACGCCGGGGCGGCGGGAGTGGACCGCATGAGCGTGAAGCGATTCGCGCAAGCGCGGGACCGATACCTCGCTGAACTGGCGCAAGCATTGCAGGATGGTAGCTATCGCCCGCAGCCAGTGCGGCGCGTCTACATACCGAAAGGTAAAGGACGTCGTCCGCTCGGTATACCCGCTGTAAAGGATCGCGTCGTTCAGGCGGCCCTGAAGCTGGTGATCGAGCCGATCTTTGAGCATGAGTTCGAGCCGAGAAGCTACGGCTTTCGCCCGGGCCTAGGCTGCAAGGATGCGCTGCGCGAAGTGGATCGGCATGTGAAAGCGGGCTACTGCTGGGTGGTCGATGCTGACCTGCAAAGCTATTTTGACTCGATTCCACACTCACCTCTTCTTGCAAGAGTGGCAGGGCGAATCTCGGACGGCCGGGTTCTGGAACTCATCCAGTACTTTCTCAAGCAGGACATCATGGAAGACATGACGCGTTGGACGCCGACTTCCGGCAGTCCTCAAGGGGCGGTTGTCAGCCCCTTGTTGGCAAATCTGTACCTGCACGAGCTTGACGTGGAAATGCGCGAAGCCGGGCTGGTAATGGTGCGCTACGCGGATGACGCCGTGGTGTTATGCCGCACACGTGAGGAAGCGGAAGCTGCGCTCACTCGCATGCGGGCCTGGGTGAATGCGAACGGCTTGACACTGCATCCGGACAAAACCCACGTTGGGGATTGCCGGCTGGAAGGTCAAGGGTTCGAGTTTCTGGGCTACCGGTTCGAAGCCGGCGAGCGTTGGGTGCGCAAGAAGAGTCTCATGGGGCTGCGGGACAAAATCCGCGCCCTGACCAGACGTAACAGGGGCGATTCGATCGAGGGCATCGTTGCGTCGATCAACCCGATCCTGCGCGGCTGGTTCGGCTATTTCCAGAATGCCCACCGATACACCTTCTCGTCGGTCGACGGCTTTGTTCGCCGCCGTCTGCGAGCGATCCTGCGCCGACAGTTACACCGTCCGGGTCAAGGTAAATGCTTGCGCGATCACACCCGATGGCCAAACGCCTTCTTCGCTAATCTTGGGCTGTTCACGATGTCCGAGGCTCATCGATTGGTGCGCCAATCCCGATGTGGAAACAACTGACTGGAGAGCCCGTCGCGGGAAAACTGCACACCGGGTTCGGAGGGAGGGGACGGCGATCGCCGTTTCCTACCCCTATCCTGCGGCCAATTCCTGCCGGTCGTGGCTTGAGTTGGACCGCCCGTAAGCAGACATTCAATCGATGCCAGGCTTGGGAACCTGCTCAATTGTCCGCCCGCACGATGAACCCTCCTTGACAAAACGGAATCAGGTTATTAATGTACATTAACTATTTCGTCGATTGAACCACTGGAGGCCGCCGTGTGGACAGCTGTGCGAAATCAACTGATCGGTCTTGTGTTCACAGTCAAAGAGCGCCGAATCTGGCTCAAGCGCCGGCTGGCGGGACTGACCCGACCGCAGGTCGGTGCACTTGACCACGTCACTATCCCGGTGCGCGATTTGCCCCTGGCTCAGCGGTTCTATTGCGACATCCTCGGCGCCCACTATTTCATGACAGTGGACGATGAGACGTTAAGGCGCTTCGGTCGTCCGCCCGCCCTGCGCGGCGGGGAAGGCGCGCACCATATCTCGGTCTTCCTGGGCGGCAAGACCAGGGTGGATTTGTTCCTGCAGCACTCGGGACAGCCGTCGCCGACCGCTGGCCATCCGCACATCGCGTTTCACGTTCCGCCGCGGCAATTGCTGATGTGGAAGGCAAAGATCGAAGCCCATGGAATACCGACCGAAGGTCCCCTGCAGCTCGGACCGCCAGGGCAGGCTTCGCTGTATTTCAACGATCCATTCGGCAATCACCTCGAGCTCACGTGTTTCGGCTTTTCCAAGGCGGTGTCGATACGGCCTCCGGTGCCGGAGCGGCTTGCATGGGATGCCGTTCGGCTTCGCTGACCGCCATGTCACGATTGGAAACGATGCTGAACCCCGCGGCGCTGGGCAATCTGGTGCAGGAATTCGTCAACCGCGTATCGCACACGCAGGGAAAGACGCTCGCGGTCCTGACGGACGCATCGGTGACCTTGCAGCAGGTATTGCTGCTGCGTCGGCTGGCGTCTACCCCTGATAGCACACCATCGGCGCTTGCCGAACAGATGCATATGTCGCTGCCCGCCGTGAGTCAGATGGTTGAGCGTCTATTTCAGCTCGATCTGGTGTCGCGCGTCGAATCACCCGACGACCGCCGGAAAAAGCAGCTGGCCGTCACGTCCAACGGAAGTGCCTTGCTCAAGCGGATCGCCGAGGCCCGCTCTGCCGACTATGCGGCGGGCATCGCGCCGCTCTCGCCCCGCGTCAGAGCGGCTCTAGCAAGGGTACTTGAAGACGTGCTGAAAGAGCTGTAGCAGGCCACCATAAGTGGGGGGATTTCGGCAAAGCCGCCGTTCGCGGCCGACCGAAATGGGTCGGTACGCGTCAGCTGGTTGAGGCGCGCGTCGGCGAGCAGCGCATGAACGCCGACGATCGCGGGAGGAGGGTCTCTTGTCGGCATGCGGAGAAAATCGGTTCCCCGGTTTTACCTTCGATGTCCGTGGGCTTGGTCCATCTGAGCAAACTGAGCAAACAACGTGAAGCTTCCGCCGACGTATTCCCGCCGACGTTAAATCGGTGCTCGCCGCCACGGGTTCTTCGAAAAGAGTTCGCAGCCAGACCCAACAGAGAGTAGACGGGCCTGGAACATGGCTAAGGATTGCGCGTTCAGCGTCCCCATACTCGTCGTTAAATGTCGGGTACTGCCGCTCAGTGCGTATCCTGCCTCACATTCCGTAGATTGTCGCGCACACGTCTGGTCACAAGGGAGGTTAGGTAAATAGGTACGACTGTGCGGATTTGAGGTGAACCGCACCGGGTGAGGCGCAGTTGGGAGCCGTTGCGGTCCGGACAATGTCGACAAAGACATATTGCGTTTGTGTGCGCTGCAGCAGTCTCATTTTTGATTCAACATTGTGAACCGGTATGCGGGTAAGCCCTTGAATGTTGATCAGAAAGTGTTCTTCAACTGGAGTGCGACCGGCATGAAAATGATATTTGCTGCTCTGCACAAATGCGCCATACTATTCACCAACGGAACGGATACGCAGCACGCATGCGCTCGGGCGGCAGCATGGTGGAGGCGGCAGCTTCCGATCGTCAATGGCGAGCTATGCAGGCGGTATGCGCGAAGAAGCTTCGAACCATTTTCGTCGATCAACCGGGAGGTGGACATGCTGACTTTGGCCGAATTGCAAAGCACGCTGCAAATCGAGTACGAACTGCAGCTCGAAGCGATGGACGAGCAGACATTGCGTGGGCTGCTCACGGATCCGATTGCACTCAACGCACTGGTGCCGGCTTTTATGAGCTTTGCGGAGGGGCGCCGGATAGCGGAAGCAACACTTGTACAACTGCTCGCTCGCGAGCCGTCGAACGCCGAACGGGGCATTCCGCATGAGGCCGCGCCCCTTTGGGCGCAGTGGCTCAAACCATTCTGGATGCTGCCGCTCTTCGGTGCACGCAAGGGCGAGTAAAGGCGCTCGGCCGACCCGATCAACGCCGAATGGAATTGCGCTGGACCACGCATACCGATATCGCGACCGCCCAAGCGGCAGAGGCCGGCCAGGAAGCGTCACTCGCCCACATGATCGTTCGGCCGTTCAGACGTCCGATTCACCCGGCGGATTCAACCGGTCGATGCAATAGTTCGATGGAACCGTTCAGCCGGTGTCTCGTAATCCAGGGTCTTTCGTGGTCGCTCGTTCAGCCGTCGTGCCACGGCGTTGAGTTTGGCCTGTGAGTAGACCGACAGGTCGATGCTTTTCGGAAAGTACTGTCTTAACAGGCCGTTGGTATTTTCATTCGAGCCGCGTTGCCAGGGGTGTTTGGGATCGCAGAAATACACGGCAATGTCGGTGGCGATGGTGAACCGTTTATGGTCCGCCATCTCTGTTCCCCGATCCCACGTAAGCGATTTATAGCGTTCCTGAGGCAGCTTTCCAGCGTGTTTGATGAGCGCATTGGCAACCGATTCACTGTCCTTGCTCGCGATCTTCACCAGCATTACATAGCGTGTCTGACGCTCTACAAGCGTTGCAATCTGGCTGCCGCCGCTGCCACACAGGAGATCTCCCTCCCAGTGCCCCGGCACCGCACGGTCTTCCACAGTGGCGGGGCGTTCACGGATTGATACCTCGTCACGGATCCTGCCGTGATCGTCCGTTTTCTGGGTGTGATGGCGCGAGCGGCGCATGGCCCGGGTGCGCCGTAAATGCTCCAGCAGTTCTTTCTTCAGTGCACCCCGTGCCTGAATGAAAAGACTGCGGTAGATGGTCTCGTGTGACACGTGGTAGTCCTCGTTGCCTGGCCAGGCGCGTTTGAGCCATCCAGCAATCTGCTGGGGCGACCACTGCAACTGGAGCTTGTCGGCCACGATATGAGCCAGCTTCCGGTGCTCGACCAGTTTGCAGACTTTCGGGCGCAGCGACCGATCCCATGCCAGCTGGTCGGCGTGGCTGGCCCGATAGTCGGCCTGCCCACTGTTGCGCTTGATCTCGCGACAGACCGTGGACGGTGACCGCGACAGCCGCCGGGCGATTGCCTGAGTCGAATCACCCGCGACGAGGCCTCGCGAAATCTCCTCGCGTTCGGCAAGCGTGAGCGCCAGCCTGGATCGCTGGCGGGGTGCAGGCTGGATTCCTCCAGTTTGCGCCAGAATTCCCTGTACTGACGAGTGATTGCGGTCAAATAGCTGGGCGATGTGCTGCAACGACTCGCCTTTGCGCCAGCGTTCCCACATCAATGCCTTCTGGCTTTCGCTGTAATAGATCCGGCGCCTCTGTTTCATTTGCAACACTCCCGCCGCTCATGCGACGTTCATTGTGTTGCATCGACCGGTTGAATCCGCCCCAGCAAGCGGCCATTCCATTCGCGAGGATGAACGTTGCTTCATCGGCCATTCCGGACACTCGTGCGTGGTTGCTAATCTGCGTGGTCGCTAATCGCACTCTCTTGTCGGCTTTGCGGAACCGCCAGCCTATTCGAGCGATCGAGCGATCGGCCCGGACTAGACTCTCGGTCTCGACACGCCGAAGTGGACGATGGTGGATGATCTGACTTACGTTGTTCAGGCGAATCATCTGCCATGGAGCAACGGTGCGCGGGCAATCTGTGGTTCCTCGGTTGGGCCACGTTCGCCGTGACGCAAGGACAGTTGCTCGCCAAGGTCCCTTGCTCCTGAGAGCCGATAGGCGTTCGGATTCGGCAAGATAAATTACGGAAGAGATGTTGCTTTATCTGGAAATGCCTCTATTTTTAAAGTGGCCGATCGGTCGGAGATGGTTCCGGGCAGTCATCGTGCTTGGAACACCCATGAGTGCGTCTCTGTTGCGACGACTACAAAGTGGCGCTCGTCTCACCTGTAATAACTCTCGTCCAGTTCAAGGTTATGACGCTGGAGCGTTAGGGTGTGGGTGACCGTTTAACACATTACCACCGGCCAGGAGCACGACGTGAAGGCACCCTGCAGCATGTCCAGTCAGGCCCTCGCGCTCATCGAGCGGACCAGGTCAGGGCCAATGAGAAAGAAGGCTAGTGCTGCTCATCTCGGCAACGCGCTGTCAAGGCGGAGTCGTTTCGTGGCGATGCTGTTCTGCCATCTTGGCCGAGTCCATTCCCTGCATGAAAACGAAGCGAAGGCCCGTCGAGTCACGTTGGTGCTTGCGGCTTGCCGGACAGTGCTGGCGTGCACGATCCCCAATTTCGTCTCCCATCTACCTCACAACCGCATCAGATCAGGCCATGGCTGTAGGGACTTCGGCGGCTTTGGAGACCAATGACCTGAAACGAGACTGCAGGAGGTCATGAAATGGAAGTCAAGTCACTCATCGCTTATCAAGGACCCAATATTCATGCCCATTTCCCGGTCATTCGGTACACCATCGATCTGGGGGTGCTTGAAGAGTGGCCAACCGGGCGCCTCGGCCAAGGCTTCATCGATCGTCTCCTTGGCTATCTGCCCGGCCTTCGGGAACATGGCTGTTCCTATCAAGCCCCCGGTGGGTTCGTGCGGCGCATGGTCGAAGGCGAAGGAACGTGGCTGGGCCATGTCATGGAGCACGTAGCGATCGAACTGCAGAAGGTGGCAGGCTCGGATGTGAGTTTTGGCAAGACGCGCGCCGCCGGGCCGCGCGGGCATTACGACATAGTCTACGAATACCTGGACGAGGATGTCGGTCGGCAAGCCGGAGACCTTTCCCTGGCCCTGCTCGAGCACCTGCTTCCTGAAGACCTGAAGCTGAAGCCGGAGCGGAACTTCGATGACGCTTTCGACTTTGAACATGAACTGGATGAACTCATCCGTTATGCGCGGGGTTGCGACGTGGGACCTAGCACTGCCGCATTGGTGAGCGCCGCCATGAAGCGCTCGATTCCATGGACGCGCCTAAACCGCGGCAGCCTGATACGGCTCGGCTGCGGCCGCTTCCAGAAAAGCATCAAGGCGACGCTCACCAGCGAGACCCGTCAGATCGCGGTAGACCTGGCTTCGGACAAGGCGGAGACCAACCGGATCCTGCGTGACGCGGGCCTGCCGGTGCCGAGGCAGCGCAAGGTCTATAGCGCCCGCGACGCCGTCCATAGTGCCGAACAGATCGGCTATCCCGTTGTGATCAAGCCATTGGACTCCAATCACGGGCAGGGTGTATCGGTTCAGGTTACAACCCCGGAGCGGGTGGAGCTCGCTTTTGAGAGGGCTCAGGAGTACAGCGAGGCAGTGCTCGTCGAAAGCTATATACCGGGGTCTGATTACCGCATGCTGGTCGTCAATGATCAATTGTTGGCGGTTGCCAGACGCATCCCCGCACATGTGTCAGGTGACGGTGTTCACACCATCGAGGAGTTGGTGGACGAGATTAACGAGGATCCACGCCGGGGTGCGGGACATGAAAACGTGCTCACCCGCGTGGAGCTCGACGGCGTGGCAGAACGCTTCCTTGCTGACAAGGGTTATGGTCGCACGACGGTGCCTGTGGCGGGCGAGATCGTCTACTTGTGTGCCACCGCCAACCTTTCCACCGGCGGCACCGCCATCGATGTTACCGATAGCGTGCACCCGGACAACCGGGAGATGGCCGTCCGGGCCATCAGGGCCATCGGCCTGGACGTCGGGGGAGCTGATTTCATTACCACGGATATCGCCGCGCCATATCGTGAGACCGGCGGGGCCATGTGCGAGGTGAATGCTTGCCCGGGTCTACGGATGCATCTGGCGCCCACTGAAGGAACGCCCAGGGACGTTGCCGGTCCCATCATCGATATGCTGTTTCCACCCGGTGCTCCAAGCACCATTCCCATTGCCAGCATTACCGGCACCAATGGCAAGACCACCACCTCGCGCATGCTCGCTCATATCTTGAAACTGGCGGGGTACACGGTGGGTTTGGGCACCACCGACGGCATCTATGTCGACGGACGGTTGACTGTGAAGGGTGACATGACCGGAATAACGTCCGCCCGCATGATTCTTGCGGACCCCGCCGTGGATGCCGCCGTACTGGAGACGGCCCGGGGCGGCCTGCTGCGGCGGGGTCTGGGCTATCCGGAATGCAGCGTGGCGGGCTGCCTCAATGTGACCGCCGATCACCTAGGCCTGCGCGGGGTCGAAACGGTGGAGCAAATGGCGGAGGTCAAGCGCATCGTCGTCGAGGTGGCGAAGGAGATGGCCGTCCTCAACGCTGACGACGCCTTGTGCCTGAAGATGGCGGATCATAGTCACGCAAACCGCCTGGGCTACGTGACCATGAACGCGGCTCACCCCTTGGTAAATGAGCACGTCCAGGCGGGCGGCGTGGCGGTCGTGCTGGAGGAAGAGATAAACGGCCACATGGTCTGCCTGTGGGACAGCGGTCACCGTTTTCCTTTGTTGTGGACTCACGTGATCCCGGCCACGGTGCAGGGGCTCGCATTCCACAATGTGCAGAACGCGATGTTCGCTGCAGCCCTCGCCCACGGCCTCGGAATCGATCTCGAGAGCATCCGCCGTGGCCTGCGCACCTTTGATAACACCTTCCTCCAGACCCCCGGCCGCCTGAACATCTACGATCAGCATCCCTTCAGGGTGATTTTGGACTATGCCCATAACCCCGCGGCCGTGAAAACCATGTGCGGTCTGGTAGACCGGTTGGGAGCCGAGCGTGCGAAGATCGTTTCGCTGACGGTTCCCGGCGACCGCCGTGACGAGGACATCCTGGAGATCGGCCGTATCGCGGCGGGACACTTTGAGCACTACATTTGTCACAGGGACAGTGACTCGCGTGGGCGGGATCACCTTGAAGTGCCGGAAATGCTGCGAGAGTCACTACGCAAGAATGGAGTCGGGGCAGAGCAGATCGAGGTCATAGCCGATGAGCAGACGGCGAATCAGTCGGCGCTCGAAATGGCCGGGCCTGGCGACTTGCTCCTCTTGTTGAGCGAAGACTACACACGTGCCTGGGAGCAGATCGTGCGTTTCAGGCCAGACGCGCAAACAGGGCACGCCATTGAGAGAAGGCCGACCCCAGTCAAGATCCGTCAAGACGACCTGGGCGGGTTCGGGTGGGACAGTAGTAGCATGGAGATCATTCGTGACGAGCGCGGCGTGCGGTTGGCGCGAGAGATTGAAGACTGAATGACTGTTCGCCGTGGTTACGACGACCTGCCAGGCGGTCGCAAGCGGACCTGGTGACAGGGCTCCAGGGCGGATGAAGCGTGAGGTCCATCCTTCATGGAGTTCAATACCTTGGAGAGTCAAAATGGATGAGAAACAGAGATTTCTTCTCTACAACGATAACGACGCCACGCTGGATGCCTCCTCGAAGCGGAGGGTGGCCGTCGAAATCGCCCTGGACCTGATACGTCATGAAGCAATGAGCGGGTCTTCGCGCAATCCCCTGGATTCAAATCTAAGGCATCTCTCGGACTTTGCCGATTTTATTCAAGAGGCCTTGAGAGGTGGTGAGCAAGAAGACTTGAGAGGCAGTGAGCGAGAGGACCTGAGAGACAGGGAGCGAGAGGACCTGAGAGACAGGGAGCGAGACGACCTGAGAGACAGGGAGCGGGAAAACCTGAGAGGCAGGGAGCGGGAAACGTCGAGAGGCCGACAGCATTAGCGATCTTGGTGCGCTTGAGCGCAGAAGGCGCAGCGCACACCCTCAAGGAGCTCTGTTGCGGTTTCAAGCGCCGCCTCCGACAAGACTTGGAGAGAATGGGTCGGGCGTATGCCCGGCCCATGCCTCACCGATCAGAATGATCCGGGGGATTTGTGATCACCTCGATAAAACCGCTCTTTGCAAAGAACATCACCTCTATAGATAGCAATGAGGAAGATGCGATCTTCGTCGTAGATCCGGAGCTTGGGGCTCTTGGCAAAATTGACGTTCGGACGGGATTCTTTCAAGGAGTTGTCAACTTCAAAAGCTTCAACGAATTCAAGGGGGCAGGTGCCGTATGTATGCGACCGGATGGCATTATCAATTATTCGCGTTTTAATAGAATCTATGCGCTCGGGATAGAAAATGGGATGGTCTATGAAGTTATGGACACCGTCACAATCAATGACGCAAAAGATGTTGTCGGTCTATATTGGAAAGGCGGTAGATATTACGTGGCTGACAGTAGCGGGATCTTGTTCATTCTGGATGGGGATCGGCCAATACGGTCAGTGGATGTGGGCAATAGAATAAACGACATTACCTTGCATGGGGATCGCCTCTTCATATTGAGTGACATTAGTCGGGCCATTTATATATACAGTCTTGACGGGACTCATTTGGCATCGCTGACGACACCCCATGAAGGGGCGTCTGGAATAGCTTCAGTTAAAACATCAGATATAGAAAGATCTGGCATCTATATATACTACAATCAGAAAAGTTGGGACGTCTTTGATGATGCGGGCGCGAAGGCGGATGTCGACAACAGTCCAAATATAAAACTCAACAGGAACATTTCAGATGGCTTTATAGAGAAACTTGATTATAAAATAATGGGGCTTGGTATGGCTGGAAATTTCGGGCTTTCGGATGGTTACGAAGTGGAATTTTCTTATGCTGAAATGCTCAAGCCTGCCCATGATATTCTGGAAAGGATCAAGGGCGTCAAGATGTGCGTCAGGTTGTCGATTCCGGTCGAGACGCGAAGGCAGAAGGTGAAATCAGTAAAAATTATTGGAGATGTTCCTGGGATTATAAGAAGGGACGAAAGCGGCAACGAGATTGCGGAATTCGATTTCAGGGGCGTTGAGCTTGATATAGAACGCCGTTACTTCGGCTACAGCGCCGTAATTGAACTATATGGGATAAGGTTCAAGTTGAATGCCCCGGATTCAGGCTATCCAGACGAAATTAAGACGCGATTTCTTAAGAGAGAGCTCAGGTACGATATGGATAGGCAAGAGTTAAGGCGCATTGCTGCGGACCTGATTTCGGCGATCCCGAGAAAAGAGCGCGGAAATGTAGTCAAGATTGCGAAAACCGTGCGTGAATATGTTTATAGCAGATTGGGGTATCGCTACAACAACACGTATACAAGTCCCGTTGAGACCTTGAGAAGCGGCGAAGGGACTTGCGGAAAGTACATGGAGCTGTTGATAGGATTAATGAGGCTTTGCGGGGTGGCATGCAGGCCGGTCGGGGATTTCAAGGTTCCCGAGTACAAACTGAGATATGCAAGGGTCAACTCGGTCTGTGTGCCGGATTATGATCATGCGTGGGTAGAGTTCTATGTCCCCGCGGTAGGATGGGTACCTATGGAAAGCTCATCGGACAATCTGCCGGAAAGGCACGAAAGGTTTTTTGGCGCTCTGTCGTGGATCTATATAGAAAACAGCAGGACGGAAAAGATGTGCGAGATATGCAGGCCCGACTCCTGGGAAAAGGTCGGTAACGATCTGATGTATTCGGACTTTTTTGTACCTGACATTCAGATCAAGATTCTCCGGGAGGCCTCGTTACACTAGTCGCTCCCTGGCGGGTGAATGCGAAATTAGCGCCTTATGCTCGCCATATGCGCTGTTAAATCATACAGGCTGCCTTCAACCAGTATGTCCAGGTGCAGGCCAACTACGCTTACTGGGGCATGGCGGCGATCCGGATGTATGGCGGAGTGCTGCAGTTCGGAGGGGTCCACAATGGTGATGCCGCCGCTGCCCAGGACCTGCAGCCTATGATCCGGACCGATAAAGGCGGCGGTGTCTTCATCCAGGCCGATGCCGATGGCAAGTGGGTTGTAAGTCAAGGCCATGAGCAGACGCCCGAGCCGGTCCTGGTGGCGAAAGTGCTGATCGATGATCAACCGCTCGATCAGGCCCAAGCCCGGCGCTAATTGAACAATGTCAGCACGCGGCGTAGTGCCACTCTCACCGGCCGCAATCATCTGCCCGGGCAGGAACGCTGCACCAGCGGAGGTGCCGGCCACGTGCATACCCTGTGCATTCCGGTTGCGAATTTTCTGCGCCATCGAAGTACTACCTAGCGTCTCGGAAAGATGGACCGGGTCGCTCCCCGTGAGGAAAAGCCCGTCGACACTATCGAGCATGTCCAGGTTTCGCTTCGCCTCGCAGTCGGCTCGGGTCTCAAATTTGAGGGCACTGACCCGATCCCCCCCCAGATCACGGAACGCCCTTTCATAACGGCGGCCGGCGTCCTTGGTCGCGGAGCCCGTAAGGATGATGCCGATATGCGCGCGGGAGCCGCCGCAAATCTCGATGAAGCGGCGCAGGATGGCAGCGTTTCGTATTAGCCTTCCATCGCCCCCGATGGGGACGATAAAGCCTCGTGTACCGCCAATGGGCGCCTTTGCACGACCCAACTTTCACTCCGATAGAGTGGCCAAATCTTGAAGTAGCCCAAGTCTCGTGCAGCCACCACGTAACCCACTTTTCCGGCCGGAGCTTTGTTGCTGCCGGGCTCGAATCAGCTGACGTCTTATCTTCGCGTCTTCGAGGGGTTGACGCATGATATGCGATTTTATATCGGCAAGCGGAATGTGGAGCGGGGCAGCACAGATACGCGCTGCCCCGCTTCGTGGATGATCCGGCTTTTGCCTCTTCTAGCCGATCAGGTCAGAGCAGTAGCGTTCGATCCACTGGGGACGTAACTCCGCGCAGACAACGTACCGCCTACCAGGCTATGCGTCCCGAGATGATACATATTGCCATCAACCAGGATATGCAGACGTATTCCGGTCAAGCCTACCGGGTCGTCATGGCGAACGGAATCAGCTGCAGAGTTGCGCAGATTCGACCCGTCGATGATGGTGACGCCGCCGCTGCCTACCACCTCCAGCATTTCGTCTGGACCGATGAACGCAGCCGTATCCTCGTCCAGCCCAATGCCCACCCCAAACGGGATGGAAGCCACTGCCGTGAGCAGGCGTCCGAGCCGATCCCGCTGGCCGAAGTGTTGGTCGATAACAAAACGGCTGATGAGCCCCAAGCCTGGTGCCAGGTCGACCATCCCGGCGCGGGGCGTGGCCCCGCTCTTCCCCCCGGCAATCATGGCAGCTGACATGGCGGAGGCCCCGGCCGAGGTCCCGGCTACGTGCATGCCGTGTGCGTTACGGCTATGAAGCTTCTCCGCCGCCGGCGTGTCGCTCAGCATCTCGGCGAGGCGTACCTGGTCGCCCCCGGTCATGAAGACCCCGTCGGCGCGATCGAGCACCTTCAGGTATCTGTCCGATTCGCAGTCGCGGCGTGTCTTGAATGGCAGGATACTGACTCGGTCAGCGCCGAGATCGCGGAACACCGACTCATAGAGATCCCCCGTGTCATCCAGCGAGGAGGCAGTGGGGATGACCGCAATGTGCGCGCGCGACCCACCGCAAAGTTTCACGAAACGGCGCAGAATAACCGGGTTCTGAACCCGATTTTCCGCGCCGCCAATAGGGATAATAAAGCCTCGCGCGGCACCCTTCGGCGATCTTCCGGAACGCATACCATTCACTCCTTCTCAAAGCTTGACCGGCGACCTGGCGGTCCGCCCCAGGCACGACAATCGCAGCTGTCTGCCCGATGGTTCGAGCAGCGCCACAACCGTGCTGAATCAGTCGGGCAGCACCTTCGTGGGCGCTGTGTAGCAACCCGCGAACCTGAAGCCTGCAGCAATAGTGGACAGGTTTGCATCTTCCTCGTGTCACACAAGATCTGCACCTGCCCACACCGTACAATATTTTAAAGCAAAAAATGCACCAACGTTTTTGTCCGCATTGGTTGGCGCGAACCCTTGGCGCAGGTCGCGATTGCGAACGAGCTCGCGAGAACTTCGGCCCGCCGCGGAAGCGCATGAATAGCATATGCACGCAATCAGTGCATATTTGAACCGATGTGGTGCGATGCTGACGCATCGATTCAAGTATTGCAGGTGGCGCTTGGCGCCGGAGCGTCGCAATTCGTCTGTTACCAGTCGACGTACCCGGCAGATCGGTCAAACACCTGCCACCCGGGGCAAATCTTCTGTATTCGGCAAACGTGACTGTTATTGGGTCGGGAGTGCTCCCTCAGTATTTTTCGGAAGTGGACGTCGACGTCA
Organism: Paraburkholderia sp. UCT70; assembly: GCF_050434085.1. Classification (NCBI taxonomy): domain Bacteria; kingdom Pseudomonadati; phylum Pseudomonadota; class Betaproteobacteria; order Burkholderiales; family Burkholderiaceae; genus Paraburkholderia; species Paraburkholderia sp. UCT70. The sequence continues at coordinate 645,902 of NZ_JBNPVZ010000003.1, forward strand.
CGGCGCCGGTCGATCGTTGCCGGCGATCCGCAACCGTTCGGAAAGGAAAGGCATACTTGCCCGCCGACGCAAAGGCGCGGATGACAGCTGAATCCTGGAAGCTGCCGTTGAAGGGGCGAGGGATCCAGTGGCCGGATCGGGTCGACGGATAGGGGTAGGAAACGGCGGTCGCCGTCCCCTCCCTCCGAACCCGGTGTGCAGTTTTCCCGCGACGGGCTCTCCAGTCAGTTGTTTCCACATCGGGATTGGCGCGCCAATCGATGAGCCTCGGACATCGTGAACAGCCCAAGATTAGCGAAGAAGGCGTTTGGCCATCGGGTGTGATCGCGCAAGCATTTACCTTGACCCGGACGGTGTAACTGTCGGCGCAGGATCGCTCGCAGACGGCGGCGAACAAAGCCGTCGACCGACGAGAAGGTGTATCGGTGGGCATTCTGGAAATAGCCGAACCAGCCGCGCAGGATCGGGTTGATCGACGCAACGATGCCCTCGATCGAATCGCCCCTGTTACGTCTGGTCAGGGCGCGGATTTTGTCCCGCAGCCCCATGAGACTCTTCTTGCGCACCCAACGCTCGCCGGCTTCGAACCGGTAGCCCAGAAACTCGAACCCTTGACCTTCCAGCCGGCAATCCCCAACGTGGGTTTTGTCCGGATGCAGTGTCAAGCCGTTCGCATTCACCCAGGCCCGCATGCGAGTGAGCGCAGCTTCCGCTTCCTCACGTGTGCGGCATAACACCACGGCGTCATCCGCGTAGCGCACCATTACCAGCCCGGCTTCGCGCATTTCCACGTCAAGCTCGTGCAGGTACAGATTTGCCAACAAGGGGCTGACAACCGCCCCTTGAGGACTGCCGGAAGTCGGCGTCCAACGCGTCATGTCTTCCATGATGTCCTGCTTGAGAAAGTACTGGATGAGTTCCAGAACCCGGCCGTCCGAGATTCGCCCTGCCACTCTTGCAAGAAGAGGTGAGTGCGTATTCCACGCCAAACCGAACACCAATTCCACGGCGAACCGAGCACGGATTCCACAGCAAGCCGAGCGTCGATTCCACGGCAAATCGAGCAGGGATTCCGCGACTGCCCGAGCGCGATTTCCACGCGTAACCGAGCGGTAAGCTGGAGGGACGGCAACGCGGGATAACCATGGCACGCTTGACGATTTTGTCGAGCGAGCGAATGTCGAATAAAAGGTTATCCATGCGTCAAATCAAGGAAGTGCTACGCCTGCGCTTTGTGTGCCAGCGTAGCCAGCGTGAGATCGCGACGACGATAGGCGCATCGAGCGCGACGGTCTGGGACTATCTGGATCGCGTACGGCGCGCACAACTGGACTTCGAGAAGGCGATGACGATGGAGGAGACAGCGTTGGATGCGCTGCTATTCCCGCCGCCGCCGTCGTCAAGCCGGACACGGCCGATGCCCAATTGGCCGATGGTACATCGTGAGCTCGGCAGGAAAGGCGTGACGCTTGACCTGCTATGGAACGAGTACAAAGCGCAGGAGCCCGAAGGCTACGGCTACAGCTGGTTCTGCAAGTATTACGAGCGATGGGCGGCAGCGTTGCCGGTCACGCTTCGCCAGACGCACACGCCCGGGGAGAAGCTGTTCATCGACTATTCGGGTAACAGGTTGGGCATCGTCGATCCGCACACCGGCGAGATCCGTGAAGCAGAGGTATTCGTCGCGACGCTCGGCGCATCAAACTACACCTACGCCGAAGTCACCTGGACCCAGCAGCTTGAGGACTGGATTGGCTCGCATGTGCGCGCCTTGAACTTCATTGGCGGTTGTCCCGAGATCCTGGTCCCCGACAACCTGAGGTCCGGCGTGCACAAAGCCGACTTCTACGATCCGGTTCTGAACCGGACCTATGGAGAGATGGCCGCGCATTATTCCGTGGCGATCATCCCAGCCCGCAAACGTCGGCCCCGTGATAAAGCGAAGGTCGAGCAGTCGGTGCTCCTGGCGCAGCGCTGGATTCTGGCACGGCTGCGCAACCAGCGGCTGTTCAGCCTCGACGAAGCCAACCGCGCGATCGCGGCACTCCTCGTTGAACTGAACAACAGGCCGTTCAAGAAACTGCCCGGTTGCCGCCGCAGCGCCTTCGAGGAACTTGATCGTCCGGCACTTCGTCCGCTGCCAGACAGACCCTACCAGTATGCGCAGTGGAAGGTTGCTCGCGTCGGCATTGATTACCATGTCGAGCTCGACGAACACTTTTACTCCGTCTCATACAGCCACGCCCGCGAGCAGGTGGAGGTGCGCCACACGAAGACGACCGTCGAGATCTTCCTGCGCGGTCAGCGCATTGCCGCGCACGCGAAGAGCGAGCGCCGCGGCCATCACACCACGATCGCCGCCCACATGCCGGCGAATCATCGGGCAGCGACCACCGAGTGGAATCCGCAGCGGCTGATCAACTGGGCCATGGAGATCGGCCCGCACACCGCCGCAGTCATCGAACACCTGCTTGGCGGTCGCCAGCATCCACAGCAGGCTTACCGCGCCTGTCTGGGCGTGCTGCGCATGGGCAAGGACTATGGCCATGCGCGACTGGAAGCCGCCTGCCAGCGTGCCATTGATCTTAAAGCGCCGAGCTATCGGTTCATCGCCTCGACGCTGAAGAACGGTCTGGAGAACAGGGCCGACACGGCCGCCGCCCAGACCGAATTGCCGCTCGCGCATGCCAACGTGCGTGGACCGTCTTACTACCACTGAAAGGAGATCATGACATGCTGCATCATCCAACTGTCGAGCGGCTGCACGAGTTGCGCCTGTTCGGCATGGCCGCCGCGCTGGCCGACCAGCAATCCCAGAGCAGCATCGACCAGCTCGGCTTCGAGGAGCGCCTGGGGCTGCTCGTCGAACGGGAAGCAAGCGAACGTCAGTCGCGCCTGCTCACGGCGCGGCTACGCCGCGCGAAGCTGCGTTTCCCGGACGCGGTGCCCGAAGACATCAACTACCGCGAGCCCCGTGGACTGGATCGTGCGCTGCTCGCCCGGGTGCTCACTGGCGAATGGGTACGGGCGCACCAGAACATCATTCTGGTCGCACCAACCGGGCTCGGTAAAAGCTGGCTTGCATGCGCGCTGGTCAACCAGGCGTGTCGCCAGGGCTTCTCGGCCTGCTATCTGCGCATGCCGAAGTTCAACGAGGAGATGGCCATCGCGCACGGCAGTGGGGGCTACGCAAAGCTGCTGGCACAGTTGGCCAAGACCGACATCCTCGTCATGGATGACCTGGCCATGGCACCGCTGTCAGATGCGGCGCGGCGCGATCTGCTGGAGGTGCTCGACGACCGGCACGGCCGGCGCTCGGTGATCGTCACCAGCCAGATTCCAGTCGACAGCTGGCATGCTGCCATCGGAGATCCGACGCTCGCTGATGCAATTCTCGACCGGCTGGTTCACAACGCGCATCGCTTCACGCTCTCAGGCGAATCGATGCGCAAGCGCCGAAATAGTTTGACCGCCGAAGGCGGGAAGGAGTAAAAAAACTCACCCCGCGTCGCCATGTCCGCAGCGCTCGCTTTGTTGTGGAATGCCTGCTCGGTTTCGCGTGGAATGCTTGCTCGCTTTGCCGCAGAATGGCCGCTCGATTTGCGTGGAATATGCAGAGGTGAGTGTGGAATCGAGTCAAAATAGCTTTGCAGGTCAGCATCGACCACCCAGCAGTAGCCCGCTTTCACATGCCGATCCACTTCGCGCAGCGCATCCTTGCAGCCTAGGCCCGGGCGAAAGCCGTAGCTTCTCGGCTCGAACTCATGCTCAAAGATCGGCTCGATCACCAGCTTCAGGGCCGCCTGAACGACGCGATCCTTTACAGCGGGTATACCGAGCGGACGACGTCCTTTACCTTTCGGTATGTAGACGCGCCGCACTGGCTGCGGGCGATAGCTACCATCCTGCAATGCTTGCGCCAGTTCAGCGAGGTATCGGTCCCGCGCTTGCGCGAATCGCTTCACGCTCATGCGGTCCACTCCCGCCGCCCCGGCGTTCTTCTCGACCTGAGCCCATCCCAGCGCGAGCGTCTCCAGGCGAAACACCTTGTCGATCAGACTGTGCCATTTGCCTCCTTTAACTCCGTTTTGTAGAGCAGCCAACATAGCGTCCGTCCAGATTGAAGCCGACGCGAATTTCCGCTGCACGCAGCTTCCCGGCGCGTCTGCATCTTGTTTAGTCGTTTCCGACACTGGCGATGCTTCGATCTTCACCTCTGCTTCCTTCCGGTCTTTTGCTATCAACTTTCCTGCCCCGCTTCCCTATTGCGCCTTTTGCTCTGACGCAGGTCTCCACGGCTTGACGCTGCCGTGTGCAGTACTATCGGGACTCTGACTCCTGCCAGCGTTCACCTCGCTGACAGGTCTCCCCGTTTGCTTCGCACTACCGTCCCATCGTTCCGTCCTCAACCACGTGGTACGCCACCGCACCGCTTTGTCCGCCACGACAGCGTGCTGTGTTGTTTCCAGGCTTCGCCACTTTAGTGCAGGCTCGCCGCCATACCCCGCCGAAACAGGTTCGTTAACCTACGGACCGACAGTTCGCTTCCGGTTACTCCCCACCCCGCCTCACGACGACGCAGTTACCTTCAGCTACGGAGCTGTGGCCAACTCCGACGGGGACTTACACCCCGCAGATAGCACGCCATCACGGGCGTACACTAAACCGCTCGCGCGGTAGGGGCTACGGTCTGACGCTGGAGGTCAGGGAGAGGCCGGTCACTCGGCTTTATGTTGGCGAATGAGGCAATCCGCCTCGTTCTTCAACAGGAGCCGAATCATGACCTCCTTACCAGCAAACGCCAGCCGATTGCGCCAGCGCATGATCGACGACATGCGTATGCGCCAGCTTGCCCCCAAGACGCAGGACATCTATCTGCACATCGTGCGTGAGTTCGCCCGGTTTCTCGGGCGCTCACCTGACACGGCCACCGTCGAGGACCTGCGGCGCTACCAGCTCTATCTGGTCGAGCACGGCACATCGGCCATGTCGCTGAACCACGCGATCACCGGCCTGAAGTTCTTCTTCACAGTCACGCTCGACCGGCCCGAGCTGATGGTCAGGATGCAACCCGTGCGCGTGCCCCGCGTATTACCCGTCGTGCTCAGCCCCGAAGAGGTGCGGCGGCTGATCGCAGCAGCCGGAAACCTGAAGCACCAGACCGCGCTGTCGGTCGCGTACGGCGCGGGGCTACGCGCGAGCGAGGTGGTAGCGCTGAAGGTCAGCGACATTGACAGCCAGCGCATGACACTGCGCATCGAGCAGGGTAAGGGCCGCAAGGACCGCTACGCGATGCTCTCGCCGGTGCTGCTCGAACGCCTGCGGCTGTGGTGGCGGGTCGCGCGTGCCCAGGGCACCATGCTTGATGGCGGGTGGCTGTTTCCCGGAATGGAACCCGTCGACCCGCTCAGCACCCGGCAGCTGAACCGCGCCGTTCACGCCGCCGCCGAGGCCGCGCAGATCGGCAAACGCGTCTCCCCGCCCGCCCTGCGTCACTATGTGTCGTTCCGGATTATGTCGGGTAAAGAGACCGGGCTTTTACGATCACCCCCCACTCGTGCGGCGTCGCGCAAGGCAGCCCTCTACATCACGCGACATAGTTTGTCGATCCTACACAACTGGTTGCGGGATTTCGACGGCCATGGAGTTTGTCTGCAAGCCGCGCCCGGACTGGATTTCAGGTCAGAGTAGCCAGATCGGCTAAAGTCCAGATTTCTGGACGCAGCGAATGACCCGAAGCCCATGCTGGCAAAAGATTCCAACAAGATTGCGCCTGGAGCAGTTCGAGCAATTTGTCTGGCCGCATCTGAGCCTGGGCCGTCGCGGACCTCCCCCCACGCTGGCCTTGCACAAGATCTTCAACTACATCCTGCAGGCGCTGTACATGGGTTGTCAATGGAAGATGCTGCCGATCGACAGGAATGCAGAAGGTCACCCTGAAATCCACTGTACGCGCATCTACCGCACGTTTCGTCGCTGGCAGGCCGATGGTTGTATCGATGCCATCTTTTCGGGCTCGGTGCAGCAGCTTCATCAGGACCAGCTGCTTGACCTTTCGGTCATCCATGGCGACGGTACCACGACGGCGGCGAAGAAAGGCGGCGACAATCTCGGGTATAGCGGGCACAAGCATCTGAAGGGCGACAAGGTGGTAGCCTTGTGCGATCGCAACTGCAACGTCATTGCACCATTCATCAGCGCTCCCGGCAACCGCAACGAATCACCGCTGTTGCGCGACGCGCTGCCAAGCCTCACCGCCATGGCCCGCGCCATTGGCGCGGGCCTGCACGGTTCAATCGTCAGCCTGGATGGCATTTACGACTGCAGGGCCAACCGCAAGGCGATTTTCAATCGCGGCATGACCCCGAACATCCCCGAGAATCCGCGCGGACGCAAAATACCGAAGCGGGGCCGCAAGCAGCGCTACGATCCGGCCATCTTCGAGGAGCGCTTCAGGACCATTGAACGGGTCTTCGCCTGGGAGGACAAGTTCCGCCGTCTGCTGCTGCGTTTTGAACGCATCAGTGACGTTCACTACGCGTTCAAGACGCTTGCCTATACGATGATTAACCTGCGCCACTACTGATGAACCAGCGCGGGGCTCGCACTTCACTGACTGCGGCACGCGCCGTGATTGCTCACGCCTGTTGCATTCGCATTCCTGATCATAATGCAAACTCCGATATCGAGATACCAGTCGCTTTTCACAACGATGTTCCTGGCTTCGCACGATTACCAACGGTCATCGTAGTTCTTCCGTTCGCAATGGACGGAAACGCGCAACCAGTTGACAGCATTAAGGGAGCGTTAAAACCCTTGGGGTTGTAACTTCGATGCTAGCTTGAACTGCTTTATGAACTCGGCAACTTCGTGTGACAAGGGCTCCCTTGGCGGCTCGTATCTCGCAAGTCTTTCGGCAAGGTCACCGTTGACGACAGCACATCGGGCCTGAGCAAGCAGATGTGCTCCGATCGGCGACCAGCGCATTTGTTGACGCTTGCACATCCGCTGATTCAGCACCTGATTGACTGCAGACTCAGCCGTTGCGGTCGAGATAGGTTTGCCACGACGATGTCGTTCGCCGTAGTTGATCGTCGCCCCGCCATTCGCTTCGACATATTCGACAAGCTCTCGAGTCCGGTAGTCAAGCTGCGCCAGACTCTCTGCAATGCCAGGTGTTTCCGGCACGATCACCCGACAGATGGTCAGAATGCCCTGCATCCGAGTTTTCGCCTTCTCCAGCCTGGCGTGCCAGAAGCACCAGCGCAGCTTGTCGACGCGGGAAATCAACACACGTCGGGTGGCTTTTTCAGTTTCGGTCGTTGCACGCATGCCCTTGATGATCTGCTCAAGGTACCGCACGCGCATCGATATGTGGAACCAGTCCAGGATGGGTGTAGAAGCAAACGGCAATCGACCAGCGATCGACTGCAGCCCGTTGGCTCCATCGGTGATGACCGACAGTTTCGGTTGATCGCTTCCAGATGCTGCTTTCACGAGGGTCGCGAACCGCTCCGCAACGTCCGGCAACCTGTTCCTGACGAAAGCAAATACGCGGGAAGTCTGGTCTTTGGTGGTGAGTCGCCCCGTTAGAATCTCAAAGCTCGAACATTCTGATTTGTGGCGCCCCCGAACGAATCCTCCGTCGATGGTCAGCGTCCACTCCGCATCGTTGTTGGGTGTGCTACATGTGACCGGATGAACAGCCTCTATGCGCGCTCCCGCCCGTAACGCCCTGTTTCGCACCGTCACATGGTTCAGTGTCTCCCGCTCTGGAAAGAACTCACGCAACATGGTGACGACCTGCCGATACGGCATCTGTGCCGACAGCCTCGCTTCAAGCGACAGCAGTTCAGTGGTCGCTCGCTCCGGAACAAATTCGCTCATCGGACTATACGGATACTCCATCTGGAAAGCCGTCTCGCACGGACAGCAAATGATCCGGGCGCTGCGAAAGGGCACGGTACCAAAGACCGTGTCCACCTTGCGAATCCGCAGATCCTTGAGCGCGAGAAAACGGTGACAGCGCGTACAAAAACGCCGCAGCATGCAGACCTCTTCTGCCTGCGCTGCTACCACTACCCATCTGCAGCTTGTGTAGCAGGTCTTTTCCTTCAGCGAGTGACAGGCCGACGTTCTCAGGTTCCAGTTTGTGATAGGGACGTTCTAGCTGACATATTTCGAAGGTGTCCGTTTCATCCCAATCGATAGTGATCTCGACGCGAACTGTGACTTTCATTTCCAACTCCGGTGGCTATGACTGCCAGAATCGTAGGCGTCCTGAGCCGGAACCCCAAGGTTTTTAACGCTCCCCACCCGAGGTGACGACTTTGCTTCGCTTTCGGTGACAACATTGCTTCGGTCTACGCGTATCGAGGCGTTCTTCACGCTGTACTTCCTCGCACTGCTCGTGCAGGCGCTCATTGAACGCGAGCTGCGCCTTGCCATGAAGCGCGCGAATATCGACGAACTGCCTCTTTATCCCGAGCAGCGTCAGTGAGCACGCCCCACGACCGAACAAATCCTGCGCTTGTTTAGCCTCGCCGAACGTCACCGGCTGATCGATGGTGCACACACTGTGCAGGTCTTCGACCGTTCCACTCACGGAATTGCAGCGTCAGCTGCTCGGGCTACTTGGCGTCCCGGAAGACGCCTTTCGCCCTCCGGACTAGCGACGAAATTCACGCCAAATTGTGTCCTCGACGTCCGGAATGTAAGCCAAGTCGTCCAGCGAAAGACACAACGGCCCGTTCAGTTCGAACTGACCGAAGCGACCAGGTCAGCTGTCCGTGCGTGGCTCGAGAAGGCTGCCTTGAGGTCGGAGCAGTACCTCTTCCCAAGTCGAATATCGGCGTCTCCGCATCTTTCAACCCGGCAATATGCCCGGATGATACGTGGGATCCGAGCAATGCATCGTGCTCGTAACCGCTCGGGCTCAAGGACGACGCCCAGCGGCTCTCGGACGAAAACTTCCGGGCGAATTATAAAGTCGCCTGGCGATGGAATGGTAAGAATTCGGAGCAGGTCGACGTGATGAAGGAGTGGTATCACCAGTAGCGACCGCGACCTTCCCCGGCAATACCAGACACACGTGACGCGCTTGCGGGCATGGACGCCATCGCCGAGCGCCTCGCGTTTTATGGCGGCCGTTTCGTCGTCGATCCGCAACTCCAGGCGGATCACGGCGACCGCTTAGATTTCCCGTTCGTTCGGCGTCATCGTGTCCCAGTCCAGCGGGCGGCTCGACTGGAAAATTCAGGCGAGTAGCAAGAGGGTGGTGGCCTTCGAGCGGAAATTGCTGCCCGCGTTCATCGGCCCATCCGCCGACAGAAGTCAGGCTGGGCCGATGAGGTTATCGAAGTGCCTAAGGCCACTTTATCTTGGATGCTGCCGTCGGAGCCACGTTGCGGCGAACGGCTGTTGAGGGTCCGACGGCTGCCCGATCGCGATCAACGGCGGACCACACGGCCTGATCTATGTCGGTGACCGCACTTGCCTAGCAGGGAGCGTAACGTCGTCCGTGGGCTCAAATAGCATGGTAGCGTTTGGTTGTTGCTGCGGAAGGAACCATTGCGGTGCCAGGAACGTCGTCGTTCTATTGGCCCACACCCTGATGTGCTGCCGCTATGGCAGCATCACGCTCTTTTTTGGCTGCTGCCTTTTTCTCATCGAAAACTTTTTGTGCAGCGGCTACGTGCTTGTTATAGACACGATTGGCTGCGGCCACCTGTTGGTGCATCCTCACGATTTCGTCGGGATGCTCTGCAGCCGCCGACGCACTGGTTGCGGAATTGTCTTGAGCCCAAACGGACGCGGTTGAAAGCACTGCAACGAAAATCGCCGAAGTGGTAACGAGAAGAAATTTCATGATGAGCTCCCGGGGATATTGCGGATATGTCGCCGTCCAAACGTCGACGGATTATTCACCCTACACGGCCAGGCGGATGAGACCAATGGGACCAAAGTCCGATAGCGGCCCCGGAACTCCGTATTCCCACCGCGCTGGACCCCGGCCCCATTGAAACCGACTGGCTGAAGGCTGGTACACATTTGAGATCGTCCATATTGACCAAACTACAGACGCGATCAAAGAAGTGCGGCACGAACCGGGTATCGCTTACGCGACAGAAGAGGCCGCCATCGACAATGGACTTCATGTGGCGGCGGAAATGGCTGAACAGCAGGACGACTGAACTCCGTACGTTGTCGAGCCTGGCGGCGGGACACCCGCCCGCCGCCCCACGGATGGAATTCAGGAATGCTTGCCCCCGCCCTTGAAGTGACCGGGCCGTGCCGCTCGTTGAATACGATGTTCGGCTCGCCCGTATGCGTGGCCGCTCCACCTCGGGTAACGGACGACCAGCGTGCGAGCTGCTATGGCCGACTGGGGTCGTACTGAGACGAATCCTTGCCGGAGCGTGCGGCAGCCTTGTCTATGGCGCAGCGAAAACCTGACTCATCGGGCGGGCGCGTTTGACCTCGTCGCTCTGCAGGTAAATCGAGGTCGTCGCAATGGAGGCGGGGCGCAGGTTATCCCGCACGATCGTCGGTTCCGCTCCGGGGGCAAGTACACGGGAGGCGTGCGTATGGCGCATCCAGCGCGGGCTGGCGCGTCGCAGCTTTTCCGCGGCTGTCGGATGATCGGCGCCGATGACATCGGCGGCCTGATCAATGAAGCGCCGCATCACGTTCCACAAGCGGGTTCCGGTAATGCCCGTGGTGCTGTCCTGCTCAAGGTTAGCGACGAGCGGCGGTTTCGGATCCCAGCGCGCGCCGGCGTGACCGGAAGTCGCCGCTGCACGAGATACTGAGCGAGCGCCGTACGCGCCAGCGGCGGCAATGCGACCTTGCCTGGCCGGCCGCCCTTGCCGACCAGATGCAGCCAGTGATCGCCGTGTTCTTCGGTGCGGATATCACCGAGCGTTGCGCAGATGAGTTCGCTTACGCGCAATCAGGTCGCGTAGGCACAGTCGAGCATGAAACGCGTCCGCTGCGCAGAGTGCTCAGTCCAGCCATAGGACCCTCGTTCTCCATCAGCGCGGGACCCTGGGGCAGGTCGGCGGGCAGCGGCGCGCCAATTTCCGCGACGAGGTTGTTGCGGTCCTGTGCCACTGCGCGTGTGCAGGAGGCGAGGCTCGCACGCGCGGCGGCAAGCGAGTTTTCGGCCTGGCGCACGTCCTGCATCGATGCACTGCCCATCTTCATCATGCTGACCGTCAGATCGTAGGTGTGCTGGTCCGCATCCACCGTGTCTTGCGTGATCTGCAGCAGGGCTTCGTCTGAGAGTAGTTGCAGATAGTCGGTGGCGACCGTCGCGATCAGGCTGATCTGCGTGCTCGTGCGGGCGGCGTCCGTGGCGAGGTATTGCTCGAGCGCCTGGCGTTTCAGGCTGCGCAGGCGGCCGAAGAAGTCGATTTCCCACGACGTGAGGCCCACGCTCGCGCTGCTCGAGCTATACGCGCTGGTGGAGCCTTCCCAGCGTTCGCGCGTGACCGACCCCGACGCGCTGATGGTCGGGCCGATGTTGGCGCGCGCGATGCGGTACTGCGCCTCGTACTCGGTCACGTTCAGTGCGGCCACGCGCATGTCGCGATTGTTCACGAGCGCGAGTTCGATCAGTTTCTGCAGGCGCGGGTCATTGAAGAAGTCGCGCCAGCCGAGGTCAGCGGCGAGCGGGGCAGCGGTGGCCGCCGTTGCCGCTTTCGACTGCGCCGGCGCGGGCGCGGTGGACCACGTGCTATCGACGGGCGCCGAGGGGCGTTGCCAGGCCGGGTCCAGCGAACAGGCGCCGAGCGCGGCGGCGCACAGAAGGGCGATCAGTGTGCGTTTCATGCGTTGCCCTCGTTGGTTTCGACCGCATCCATGGTATGGCCGTGTTCCTTGAACAGTCTGCGTACCACGACGAAGAAGACAGGTACGAAGAAGATGGCGAGTACCGTGGCGGCGATCATGCCGCCCGTCACGCCCGTGCCGATCGCATGGCGCGCGCTGGCGCCGGTGCCCGTGCTGATAACGAGCGGCAGCACGCCGAACACGAACGCGAGCGAGGTCATGAGGATGGGGCGCAGGCGCATATGGGCGGCGGCTTCGAGCACGGCGTCGACGAGGCTGTGTCCCTGCGCCTGAAGGTCCTTGGCGAACTCGACGATCAGAATCGCGTTCTTCGTGGAGAGTCCGATGGTGGTCAGCAGCCCCACCTTGAAGTAGATGTCGTTGGAGAGTCCGCGTCCATGCGCACCGAGCACGCCGAGCGGTACGACGAGCAACACCGCGAGCGGGATCGACCAGCTTTCGTAGAGGCTCGCGAGACACAGGAACCCGATGACGAGCGAGATCGCATAGAGCATCGTGGCCTGGGAGCCGGCCTGCTTCTCCTGGTAGGACTGTCCCGGCCAGTATCTCGCGCCGTCGCGGTTTCACATGGCGGTGCGGCGATACGTGCCGCCCGCGACGTTCGACATGCTACGCGACGGAGGTTTGAAGATGGGGTTCATGGAAGTGGTGTCGGGGCCGCTCGTGCGTTCGTCGCATCACGCGGATCGGATCGCCGGAAAGCTCTGAATGCATGTGCGCCGGACCTTTGGTGATGCAATCCGATGAATACCTCCCCGTAACCTCGGCTTTTCGAACGATTGACCGCCGGGGAAGTACTCGACAATTCGTAGGTATGCGAGGCGAGTCCCAGCGCGGGGCCGCCTCCCGAACGACGAAACGGTATTCGTCACCACGTGCACTTTGTCGAGGCAGGCATGTCAAGCAACATTACGATCACGGACGAACTCGTCGCTGAAATCGCAAACCGGATGGCCGAAGAAGGCGAGAAGGTGTCTCCGGTAGCCATCTGGTCCGAAGTCCATACAGGCTCGGTGGTCGCGGTGGCAGCGGCATTGCGCAAGTGGCGTGAAACGCGCGCCCCACGGGTGCCGCAGGTCGTCGAACGTCCTGCGTTGCCGGAAACCGTGACCGACACCATGCGCGATGCGCTCGACCGGCTGTGGAGCTCAGCGCAGGATGAAGCTGAACGCGCAGTGGCGCGACGCCTCGCCGCGATGCGCCAGCGTGTCGAGGACGCCAGCAACGAGCGCGACGACGCGCTCGCGGAACTGCAAACCACCGTCCAGGAACTCGATACGCTGCAAGTCCAACTGGATAAGATGACGAGCGCCTACGACGAGAAAGTCGACGCAGTAGCCGGGCTCGAAGAGGACATTGCGCTCGCCGTGCAACGGACCGACGCGGCGGAGAAGCGCGCGCAGGAACTTGCTGAGCGCGTTTCGCTCCTCGAAGCGGAACTGCAGAGCGCGGAACTGGCCGCGGAGCGAGGAGCGGTTTCGCACGAGGAGACCGACGCCGCGGGCGAGGGCGAGGTGGCGAACGAGTCGGCTGGGTCAGTCGTCGAAACGCCGGCCGACGAAACGGAGCGTGCGGCGCTGGAAGCGGCGCATTCCGAAGCGGTCGCTCGTCTTCAAAGCGAGCTCGAAGCGATTCGCGCGGAGCTGCAGGCCGAGCAGGAAGCGCACGCGGCCCGCCGGGAAGAGGTCGCGGGCGCGCAGGCCGAACGGAATGCCGCCGCACTTGAATTGCAGAATGTCCAGACGCAGATCGCCAGCCTGAGCGATGAGCGTGACGCGGGCGCCTCCGAAATCGCGAGACTGTCGGCCAGCTTGTCCCAGGCGCAGGAGCGTGCCGACGCGGAGCAGCAGCGCGCGGCCGAACTGGCCGAAAGCTCGGTGGCGAGCGAGAACGTCGCGGGCCTGGAGTCGGCGTCGCCGGTGACTGCCGACTCTCAGCAGCTCGAGGCATTGAAGGCGCAGATGACGCGCGACGCGGACGCGCATGCCGCCGCAATTGCCGAAGCGCGGGAGACCGTCAGGAAATGGTCCGACTACTCGAACGCACTGAAGCAGCAACTGGCTCAGGCGAATGAAAAAATGGTGGTCGTTCTTGCCCGCGGCGCGGGCGAAGCGACATTGAGCCGCCGGCTTGCCGCTGAACTGGCCCAGCTCAAGCCGGAGCATGAATTGCTGCGCAAGGAGATTCAGCAGCAGGTGCTCGTCGAAACGATCAGCGCTCAACTCGAGAAACAAGGCTACCGCTACGACGAGAAGACGGGTGCCGTGTCGAAGCTGAACACCGAAACCTCGCCAGCGTGACGGGATCGTTGATGGGATGGCGCGCGTCGCGAGCATGGCGACGCGCAATGGGCTCGTAGGGAGGGCGGGGATGTTGGGCCGTTCGCATCGGCGATACGGCTCGGCAGCGCCGATTGGTTTTCCATCGCCGCGAAATCGCGCCGTTTGGCGGCGTGAAGCAGTCGGGTCTCGGCAGGGAGGGCCCGCACTACGGGATCGATGACTACCTGGTGATCAAGTACCTGTGCATGGCTGTTTGACGCCGGTCCCATAGTCAGCGTGCGGCACGGCCAGGCGTAGAATTGCGGGCGCAGCGGCGAGTCCATTCGTCGCCGGACCGGAGACCGATGGCTGATGGAAATCAAGTGGATCGAAGACTTCATCGCGCTCGCCCGCTATCAGAGCTTTTCCCGGGCGGCGGAGTTTCGCAACGTCACGCAATCGGGTTTCAGCAGACGGATCCAGTCGCTCGAACAATGGGTCGGCGCCGATCTCGTCGATCGCAGCGGCTTTCCGCCGACCCTGACCCCGGCAGGGCAACTGTTTCGTGACGCGGCCGAAGACATCCTCGACAAGCTGTTCGACACGCGCGCCATCATTCGCACCGAACAGCGCATCGCCGGCACGAGCCTGCAGATCGCAGCCGGCCACACGATCGCGCTCAACTTCCTGCCCGCGTGGCTGCGCACGCTGTCGAAGCATGTCGGCGAAGTGCGCGCGCGCGTGATTCCGGCGAACGTGCACGATTCGATACTGATGCTGGTCAACGGCAACTGCGAGCTGATGTTCGCCTATCACCATCCGCAGCTGCCGTTGCATCTCGATCCGACCAGGTACGAATGCGTGACCGTGGGCGTCGATACTTTCATGCCGGTATGCAGGCCCAATCAGCGGCTTGCGCACGTGTACCGTCTGCCCGGCGTGATCGAACATCCGATGCCGTTCATCGCCTATACGGAGACGAGCTACTTTGGGCGCTGCTTCGCGTTGCTGATGGAGCAGAGCAAAGCGTCGCCCGCCTTGCATCTTCACTATGAATCCGACATGGCCGAGGTCGTGAAGAAGCTCGTGCTGGAAGGCGAGGGTGTCGCGTGGCTGCCGAAGAGCTCGATCGCCGCCGAACTCGACAGCGGCCAGCTTGTCTCCGCCGGCCGCTCCGAATGGCAACTGGAGCTGGAGTTGCGCGTGTATCGCGACCTCACGAACCGCACTGAACTGCTCGATACGCTGTGGCGGCATCTGCGGGCCTCGTCTGGGTCAGCCGAATAGCGCCGATAGGGTTATCCCGCGTTATGCGAAACTTGCATAGCCGTATGCAACACTAGCATTCACGTCTTTTCTGCCGTCTCTAGAATTCCGTCCAGACACAAATAATCTCAGGACGGAGACACATGAAGAATCGGCTTACCCTCTACATCCTCGCCGGCATGCTGCTCGGCGTGGCCGTCGGTTATGTCTGCCATCGCACGGCGGCCGATGCCGCGCAGGCGAAGGAGATCGCCGGCTACTTTTCCATCGTCACCGATATCTTCCTGCGGCTCGTGAAGATGATCATCGCGCCGCTCGTGTTCGCCACGCTCGTGTCAGGTCTCGCCGGCATGGAAGGCACGAGCGATGTGCGCCGCATCGGTCTGCGCTCGATCGCGTGGTTCCTGTGTGCGTCGCTGTTCTCGCTCGCGCTCGGCCTCGTGCTCGCGAATCTGCTGCAACCGGGCGCGGGCTTGCACATGTCCCAGACGAGCGCTGACGTGGCCACCGGCCTCAACACGTCGAGCCTGAACTTCAAGGACTTCGTCACACACGCGTTCCCCACCAGCATCGTCGATGCGATGGCGCGCAACGATATCCTGCAGATCCTCGTCTTCTCGGTGATGTTCGGCATCGTGCTCAGCGTGATCAAGTCCGACCCGCGCGTCGCGCCGCTGATCGCGGGCGTCGAAGGGCTCGTGCCCGCCATGCTGAAACTGACCGACTATGTGATGCGTCTCGCGCCCGTCGGTGTGTTCGGCGCGCTGGCATCGGCGATCACGGTGCATGGCCTCGACGTGCTGACGACGTACGGCAAGCTCGTCGCCAGCTTCTATACGGGACTCGCGCTGCTGTGGGCGGCGCTGATCCTCGCCGGCTACGCGTTTCTCGGCAAGCCGGTCTGGGCCTTGCTCAAGGCGATCCGCGAACCCGCGATGCTGGCGTTCTCCACCGCGAGCAGCGAAGCGGCGTATCCACGCCTGACCGAAAAGCTGGAGGAATTCGGCGTCGACAAGAAAGTGGTCGGCTTCACGTTGCCGCTCGGCTATGCGTTCAATCTCGACGGCTCGATGATGTATCAGGCCTTCGCCGCGATCTTCATCGCTCAGGCGTTCGGCATCGACATGCCGATCGGCACGCAGATCGTGATGCTGCTCGTGCTGATGGTGAGCAGCAAAGGCATGGCGGGTGTCGCGCGCGGCTCGGTGGTGGTCGTCGCGGCCGTGGCGCCGATGTTCCATCTGCCGCCATCGGGCGTCGTGCTGGTGCTCGCGATCGACCAGATTCTCGACATGGGGCGCACGGCGACCAACGTGATCGGCAACAGCATCGCGACGGCAGCCATCGCGAAGTGGGAGGGCCAGCGCGTGACGCGGCAGGAACGCCGCACGGCGATGGCGACGGCTTCGTTCGGCCAGCTCGAAGGCGAGACGAAATGAGCGGCATGGACGCAACGGCTGCCACGAGCACGCGCAGGTTCGGCGTGGTGGGCGGGCTCGGCCCGCTCGCGAGCGCGGACGTGTTCTTCAAACTGATCAAATCGACGCCGGCCACGCGCGACGCCGAGCACTTCGATGCGATCTTCGAGCAGCAGCCGTTTCGCAGCGCCGATGCCGACAGCGAGACGTTGACGCAGCGCAAGCTGTACATCTTCGATCTGATCAGCAGCTTCGAGAAGCGCGGCGTGACGACGGTCGTGCTGCCGTGCTTCCTGAGTCACACGTTCATCGACGAACTGAAAGCCAA
Organism: Paraburkholderia sp. UCT70; assembly: GCF_050434085.1. NCBI lineage: Bacteria > Pseudomonadati > Pseudomonadota > Betaproteobacteria > Burkholderiales > Burkholderiaceae > Paraburkholderia > Paraburkholderia sp. UCT70. The sequence goes on from NZ_JBNPVZ010000003.1 coordinate 663,028, forward strand.
TTCGCCGCTGCAGATCGTCGACATGATCGATGCGGTGCGCAGCCACGTGCGCAGAAGATTTCCCGCGGTGCGCCGCGTGGGCGTGCTCGCGTCGGCGCATACGCGGCGCAGGCGCCTGTTCGAGAAGTACTTCGCGGCGCCCGAGTTCGAAGTGATCCACCCGCGCATCGGCGACGGCATCGATTTCGTCACCGAGGCCGTTTATGGCGAGGATGGCGTGAAGAGCGGCAATCTGCGTGGCCGTCCGGCCGAGTTGCTGCGGGCGGCGTGCGAGGACCTGATCGAACAGGGCGCCAACGTCATCGTGCCGGGGCTCACCGAGATCGCGCTGGTCGCAGACGAACTCGGTGCGTTGCGCGTGCCGCTCGTCGATTCGAACCTGGCTTATGCGCAGTACGTGGTGTCCGGCCAGTACCACACGCCCGAGACGATCTTCAAGGTCGGCGTGGTGGGCGGCGTGGGTCCGGCGGCCACCGTCGATTTCATTCACAAGATCGTGCGCGCGACGCCAGCGCAGCGCGATCAGGACCACATCAAGCTGCTCGTCGAGCAGAACCCGCAGATCCCGGATCGCACGGAGAATCTGATCGGCGATGGACCCGACCCGACCATCTCGCTCTATGCGACCTGCAAGAAACTCGAAACGGGCGGCGCGGATCTGATCGCGATCCCGTGCAATACGGCGCATGCCTTCGTCGAGCGGATACAGCCTTATCTCGGCGTGCCAATCGTCAATATGCTGACGGTGACGGTGCGTTATCTGCGCGAGTCGTTTCCCGCGCTGTGCTCGGTCGGTGTGCTCGCGACTTCCGGCACGCTCGCGAGCGGCGTCTACGAAAAGGCGCTCGAATCGCACGGCTTGCGGCAGGTCGTCCCGGCACCCGCGCTGCAGGCGCGCGTGATGAACGCGATCTACGGCAAGGAAGGCGTGAAGGCCGGATTCACGGCGGGGCAGTGCCAGCAAGACCTCGCCGCGGCGATCGAAGGGCTTATCGCCGACGGCGTCGAAGTGATCGTTCTCGGCTGCACGGAACTGCCGCTGCTGATTCGCGAGCCGTATGTGATCGGCGCGAACGGCGCGCGCGTGAGCGTGGTCGATCCGACCGACGTGCTCGCGAAGCAGTGTGTCGCCTGCGCGACAGCGCCGCCTCGATAACCCAACCGCATCACCCCAGTCAATGCGACGGGCCTGCACACGAGGTGTGCTGGATGACCCCGCTCGCCTGTCGATTTCAGAACCTGAGAGGTAATCATGCTTGCACCGACCGAACGTATCGAACACGACCTTCTCGGCGATCTCGCCGTGCCCGCGACCGCGTACTACGGCGTACACACGCTGCGCGCGCTGCAAAACTTTCCCATCACGGGTATTCCGATCTCCGTGTATCCGAACCTCGTCAACGCGCTGGCGAGCGTGAAAGAAGCCGCCGCGCTCGCGAATCACGATCTCGGCCTATTGAGCGCAGTGAAGATGCAGGCCATCGTGCACGCATGCAGGCAAGTGCGCTCAGGCACCGCGCACGAGCATTTCGTCGTCGACGTGATTCAGGGCGGCGCGGGCACGTCGACCAACATGAACGCGAACGAGGTCATCGCCAATCTCGCGCTCGAACATCTCGGGCAACAGCGCGGCGAATACGCGGTTCTTCATCCGAACGAGGACGTGAATCTCGGCCAGAGCACCAACGACGTCTATCCGACCGCGCTCAAGATCGCCACGTACGCGGGCATCATGCAACTGGTCGACGCGATGGGCGTGTTGCGCGCATCGTTCGAACGCAAGGCGGTGGAATTCGGCAACGACCTGAAGATGGGCCGCACGCAGCTTCAGGACGCCGTACCGATGACGCTCGGCCAGGAGTTCAGCACCTTCGCTGTGATGCTCGGCGAAGATGAAGAACGGCTGAAGGAAGCGGCCCAGCTCATCTGCGAGATCAATCTCGGCGCGACGGCGATCGGCACCGGCATCAACACACATCCGGAATACGCGCAGCTTGCATGCAGGCACTTGAGCGAAATAACCGGTATCGCGTTGACCACGTCGCCGAATCTGATCGAAGCGACGCAGGATGTCGGTTCGTTCGTGCAGCTCTCCGGCGTACTGAAGCGCGTCGCCGTAAAACTCTCCAAGACCTGCAACGATCTTCGCCTGCTTTCGAGCGGTCCTCGCGCGGGCCTCGGCGAAATCAACCTGCCGCCGGTGCAGGCGGGTTCGAGCATCATGCCGGGCAAGGTGAATCCGGTGATTCCGGAGGTCGTCAACCAGATCGCGTTCGAAGTCATCGGCAACGATGTGACGGTGAGCTTCGCCGCCGAAGCGGGGCAGCTCCAGCTCAACGCGTTCGAGCCGATCATCGCGCACAGCCTGTTCAAGAGCGTCGCCCATTTACGCGCAGGGTGCCTCACGCTCGCGTCGAAATGCGTCGACGGCATTACGGCGAATCACGAGCGGCTGCGCGCGATCGTCGAGAGCTCGATCGGCATCGTGACCGCGCTGAACCCGTACATCGGCTATACGCACTCGACCGAAGTCGCGAAGGAAGCGCTTGCGTCGGGCAAAAGCGTCGCGCAGATCGTGATCGACAGAGGGCTGTTGAGTCAGGCGCAGCTCGACGAGATTCTTCAACCCGCCATGCTGACGCAACCAAGAAAGATGTCGTCGGCGGCGTGAGCGACGAAGGTTGTTCCGGTCACAGGTCGCGTACATATGCACGCGACTCTTTTAAACGATGGAGGAGAGAAAGATGAACGGCAACACGATCGATCGAAATGCAAGGCGGCTGTGCGGTTCGGCGGCACTGCTGATCGCGGCACTTGCCGCGGGTACCTGCGTACAGGCTGCCGACGCGTCATCGCAACAGGCAGGCGCCGTCACGGCAACGCCGCGTGTTCTGGTGCTGGCCACCGGCGGCACGATCTCGGGAACCGCCGATCCCCGTTCGGCGATCGGCTACAACTCGGGTAACGTGAAGGGGCAGGAACTGGTGCGCGGCGTGCCGGGCATCGAGAAGCTCGCGAGCATCAGCGCGGAGCAGATCTCGAACGTCGGCTCGCAGGACATGAACGACAAGATCTGGTTGCAGCTTGCGCGGCGGATCGACGAGGTCTTCGCGCGGAACGAGGCCGACGCCATCGTGATTACGCACGGCACCGATACGATCGAGGAAACGGCGTTCTTCCTGAGCAACGTGCTGCGCTCCGACAAGCCGGTGGTGCTGGTCGGCTCGATGCGACCGGGCGGTTCCACGAGCGCCGACGGTCCCGGCAATCTGTACGAAGCCGTCGAAGTGGCGGCGAGCCCGCAGTCGAGTGGCCGAGGCGTGATGGTCGTGATGAACGACCAGATTCACGCGCCGCGCTGGATCACCAAGACCAATACCACGGCGGTACAGGCGTTCGCGTCGCCGAATGCCGGCGCGATCGGTTATGTCGATCCGGCCAGCGTGCGCTTCGTGATGCCGGCGGTGCAATCGACGCGCGCTGCGCTGAGCCTGCCCGCGAGGGGGCAATTGCCGCGCGTCGATATCGTCTACGCGCATAGCAACATGGATGGCCGCCAGATCGATCATGCGATCGCCGATGGCGCGAAGGGCATCGTCGTCGCCGGCGAAGGCGATGGTGACATGTCGAAGGAAGCCCTCGCGGCGCTCGACCGCGCGGCGGCGAAAGGCATCGTGGTGGTTCGCTCGACGCGCCTCGTGTCGGGGTTCGTGAACCGCAACGTCGAGGTGGACGACGACAAGCGCGGTTTCGTCGCATCGCTCGATCTGAATCCGCAGAAGGCGCGATTGCTGACGCAATTGCTAGTGGCCAACGGCATGACCGATCCCGTCAAGGTACAGCAGGCGTTTAGCGGGACGTGGTGACGGGTTGGGCGCCGCCGGTCAGGGGCGCTGCCGCTTATAAAGCCGCGCGTAGTGCCTCATCGGCAACGGCAAGACGCAACGCAATGGTCTTCACGAGAAACCGATGCAACTGTTGCGCCGTCGCCGGATCCTGCTGTTCGAGTTCGAGCAGCCGGGAGATCGACAGGCGGTACACGCGCGTCGGTGCCTCGGCAATCACATCCGCGCTGCGCTGTTGCTGCGTGTACACCGCCATTTCCCCCACGACCGTGCCCGGGCCGAACGAGCGCAGACGCGCCGAGCGGCCATCGGCGAGCGGCAGCGAGATCGCGACACGTCCTTGCTCGACGAAATACAGCGCGTCGCCCGGCTCGCGATGACGAAACAGCGCCTGCCCCGAAAGCAGATCGTGCACCTCCAGACACGCGATCAAGCCGTTCAACGCGCCGGCCGTGAAATGCGGCTCGAGCATCGCCCGCAGATCGCCGCCATGCGCGATCGCGAGCGAGTTCGACGCGAGCAGATTGTCTTCGATCCATTCGAGACCCGCATCGAGCGTATCGAATTCATGGATCTTCAGACTGAGCGTGCCGGTCTTCACGAGCAGATCGCGCGAGCGCGGCGGCAGCGCGGTCAACACGAGGTCCACGCTTCTCGCTGCGCAGAGCTGTCTGAGTTTGACGAAGCTGATGGATACGGATGCATCCATGCCATGTGTCGCCGCAAAGTCGAGCACGACGAAGCGGACCTGCGACGGATTCCCGGCGCCGAATCGCTCGCGAAGGCGCTGCAGAATCGAATTGGCCGTGCCGAAGAAGAGAAACCCTTGCAGGCACATTCCGCATACCTGGGGGCCGATTGCGCGCAGAGCCTGGGTGTCTTCGATGCTGCGCTCAACATTCGAGGTCCGCGCGCGCAGGTCGAACTCCATGCGTATGCAGCCGACCCGACCGTAGAGCAGCGTGAACATCACACACGCTGCAACGACGCCCACCCCTACGCCGACGATCACGCCGTACGCTGCGATAGTGCCGAGAATCACGGGCACGAGCAGATACTCATACCAGTTGAGCTTGGTCCAGGCGCCCGCGAGCCAATGCACGAGCAAGCGCAGCCCCATGAAGAGCTGAAGGCCGACCAGCACCGGCACCGGAAAGAGCGCCACGATGCCCGGCGAAGTGGCGAGCACGACCACACACGCGAGCGAGGCGAACACGCCCGCCACCCGGCTCGTCGCGCCCACCCGCGCGTTGAGCATCGAGCGATTGAACGACTGGTAGCCGACCATCCCGCCCAGCAGTCCGCTCGCGAGATTGGCGAGGCCGGCGGCGCGCATCTCGCGATTGAGGTCGACATCCTCCCCGGTGGCCGCCCCGATCGCCGTTGAATTCATCAGGATCGTCACGGCCGACACCGAGGTCACCACCAGACTCTCGGGAAGATGCGCGCCGACCGCCGACCAGTCGATGCCGCCCTGTCCGAGCCTCGCGGCCAGGTGCAACTCCGGCAGCCCGGAAAGGTGCAGCTTGACGCGCGGCAGCAGCAGACCCATGCCGCGCGCGTCGTCGATCGAAACTCCGGCAACCTGCAGCAGAACGTAGAAAAGCACGACGCCGAAGGCCAGCGTGAGCGGCAGCGCGGCAATGTGCTGCCACGTGCGCATCAGCACCGTGGCCAGCACGCCCACGACCAGCGCCGGAACCCATGTGAGCCAGTGAAGGTGCGCGAGCAACGCGAGCGTGTGCCACTGCAGCGGCTGGCCCGTCAGCACGCGGAACGCCCCGGCGAGCAGCAGGTAGCCCGTGCCCGCGAGAAATCCGCCGAGCACCGGATAGGGCAGGAACTGCAAGGAGCGGCTGCGCTTCGACGAGCCGATCGCATAGAGCACGATGCCCGTCATGAGCGAACAGAGCGCGATGGCGATCAGCACAGTGAGGATCAGCGTCTGCGGTGAACCGCCGTCCGCGCGCACGCTGCTGGCCACCCCCGCCGCCACGCCCGCGAGAAAGGCTGCGGCGTTGCTGTCGGGGCCGCCAATGTTGACGCGCATCGAACTCGTCAAGGCGATCACGAGCGCCGTGACGACGCAGCTCACGAGCGCGGTGGGCACGCCCAGCATCGCGTAGCGGGCAAGATCGGCGCTAAAGATCATCGTGCCGAGGCTCATCGCATAGCACAGCATGACGAGCGCCGAAACGGCGCCCGCCGCCACGTCGCCTGGCAGACCCGCCAAACGCGAGCGCAGCGGGATCTCGGAGACGGAAACGGTCTTGCCCGGCTTCACGTGGATTCCCGGTCGAATGCAAGGGCGCCGTGAGGCGCGCCAGCCAGTATCCTGCTCGGCTCGAACGGCTGTCAAACGCGATGCAGCGTGCTTATCGGACACCTACACTGATTATTCATCGGCCCCGTACCTCGCGAACTCCACGCAAAGACCATGCAGCTCCGGAGCCGTTCACACCGGCGGCAGGCGCGCTATTCGTCTGAGCTTTTGCCCGCGGGGCCACGCATCGGAGGCGGGGCGACGAACATGGATATCGAGAAATGGCTGCGGGACCTCGGGCTCGAGCAGTACGCCCAGGCGTTCGCGGCAAACGACATCGACATGTCGCTGCTCGGGCAGCTGAGCGACGTGGACCTGAAAGAGCTGGGGGTACAGTCGCTCGGCCACCGTAAGCGCATTCTGGCCGCGGCGGCAGGCGCCCTAACGGCAGCCGCGCCGCTACCGCCCCAGACGTCCGCCGACAACGACGTGCCCGCGGACGAGCGCAGGCAGGTCACGATTCTGTTCGCCGATCTCTGCGGCTACACGATGCTGTCGCGCTCGCTCGATCCCGAAGACTTGCGCGCGCTGATCGGACGCTACACGGCGCTGGTCGACGGGATCGTGCTCGCCTATGGCGGCACGATCGACAAGCACATCGGCGACGCGGTGATGGCGCTGTTCGGCGCGCCCCGCTCGCACGAGACGGACACGCTGCGCGCCGCCCGTGCCGCTCTCGACATTCACGACGGCCTGGCGCGGCTGGCCGCGCAGACCGGGCGGCCGTTGCAGGCGCATATCGGCATTGCGAGTGGCGAGGTCATCGCGGGCGCGCTGGGCCGCGCCGACGCGCAGGACTACACCGTGCATGGCGATCCGGTGAACCTGGCCGCTCGGCTCGTGGCAGCCGCGGCCGCCGGCGAAACCTGGATATCCGACGACGCGGCGCGCACGCTCGGCGACGCCGCCAGTTGCGAAGCAATCGGCGAGCGGCGCTTCAAGGGCATCGACACGCCGGTGCGGGCATGGCGGCTCGTCGTGCTTGGCAGCGAGCCCGTCAGGACGAGCCGCAGCCGCTTCGTCGGACGCGAAGCCGAGCTTGAACAGTTTCACGGCATCCTTCATGCGTGCATGGCAAGGCGCGCAGGGCATGTCGTTCATGTGCGGGGCGAAGCCGGGATCGGCAAGACGCGGCTCGTCGACGAGATGCGCCGCCATGCGCAGGCACAGGGCTTCACGCTCCATCGAAGCCTCGTGCTCGATTTCGGCGTCGGCAAGGGCCAGGATCCGGTGCGAACCATCATTGGAAGCCTGCTCGGCTTACCGGCCGGTGCATCGAGTGAAGCGCGGCAGGCCGCCGCCGCGCAGGTCGCGACCCAAGGTATCGTCAAGGCCGAGCAGATCGTGTTTCTGCACGACTTCCTCGACCTCCCGCAGAGCGCCGAATGGCAAACCATCTACGAGGCCATGGACCACGGCGCGCGCAAGCGCGGCAAGCAGGCGCTCGCCGTGAGGCTGACCGAGGACGCTTGCGCCCATGCGGCGACGCTCATCGTCGTCGAAGACCTGCATTGGGCCGATGCCGAAGTCATCGGCTACCTGTCGGCGTTCGCGTCAGGCATTGCCAACGGCACGGGCCTGCTGGTCACGACTTCGCGCGTGGAAGGCGATCCGATCGATGCAGGCTGGCGCGCACGTTGCCGCGACACCCCGTTCGCCACGATCGATCTCGGACCGCTTCGCAAGGACGAGGCCCAGAGCCTGGCGGGCAACTTCATCGATGCGACCCAGCGCGTCGCGCTCGCCTGCATCGAGCGCGCGGGCGGCAACCCGTTGTTTCTCGAACAACTGCTGCGCTACGCTGAAGAAGGCAGCGGCAGCAACGTGCCCGCGTCGATCCGCAGTCTCGTGCTCGCGCGGATGGACCGGCTCGCGCCCCGTGACCGCCTGGCGTTCCAGGCGGGCGCCGTGATCGGCCAGCGTTTCGACCTCGCACTGCTGCGAGAACTGGTGGACGATCCTGGCTACGTCTGCGACGGCCTGCTCGTCAATGCACTCGTGCTGCCGGAAGGCGACGACTTCCTGTTCGCCCACGCATTGATCCAGGAGAGCGCCTATTCGACTTTGTTGCGCGCGCGCCGCCGTGAACTTCATCTGCGCGCGGCCGAATGGTTCGCACAAAGCGATGTCACGCTGCACGCCCAGCATCTCGACCGCGCCGAAGACGAGCACGCGCCGCACGCCTACCTGGTCGCGGCGGCCGCACAGCGTGCCGCCCATCGTTTCGAAGCCGCGCTGCGGCTGGCCGAGCGCGGCATCGAAATCGCGCAGTCGGACGCAGACCGCCATGCACTGAGCTGCTGCAAGGGCGAACTTCAGCGCGACCTGGGCGACATCGCAGGATCGATCGTGACGTACCGCACCGCACTCGCCGCCGCCACCGACGACGCCGCCCGATGCGACTGTCAGCTCGGGCTCGCGGAAGGTCTGCGTGTCAGCGAGGGTCTCGACGAAGCACTTGGCTTACTCGCGCAAGCGCAAAAGATCGCGGAGCGAGACAACCGGCTGGCGGAGCTTGCAAGCCTCCACTATCTGCGCGGCAACATTCTCTTTCCGCTCGGCAAGATCGACGCCTGCAGCGCCGAGCATGAGCGCGGTCTTGGCTACGCGCGGCGCCTCGGTCTGCCCGAGGCAGAGGCTCGCGCGCTCGGCGGCCTGGCGGATGCGGCGTATGCGCAGGGGCGCATGCGGACCGCGTTCCATCATTTCAGCGAATGCGTAGCGATGAGCCGCGAACACGGGTTCGGCCGCATCGAGGTTGCCAATCTGTCGATGCAGGGCTTCAGCCGCATTTATCTGAACGACGCAAGTCAGGCTCGCGAGGACGCAAGCGCCGCCGCCCGCGCCGCCGAGTTGATCGGGCAGCCTCGCGCGCAATTGCTGGGGGAGACGCTGGGGGTGTTCGCCTGCCAGGAACTGGGCGATGCGCAGGCGGCCAGCAAGCATCTGGTGCAGGAAATGCGTGTGATCCGGCAATTGGGTGCGCGCCGCTTCGAAGCGCAGAATCTGGAGATGCAGGGTCGCCTGTTACTGGACGAAGGATGCCGTAGTGAAGCAGTGGTGGCGCTGCGCGAAGCACTCGCCATCTCACGCGAGGTAGGGACTCAGTTTTCCGGGCCAAAGGCCTTGAGCGCACTGAGCCGTGCGGTTGACGATAACGGCGAGCGTACGCGGCTACTGGCTGAAGGCGAGGCGCTGTTGCGCCTCGGCGCGGTCGGCCACAACCACCTGTGGTTTTACCGCGACGCCGTCGAAGCGATGTTGGGGGCGGGCGATCCTGCTGGCATGCTGCACTACGTGGACGCACTCGAGGCCTATACACAGCGCGAACCGTTGCCGTGGTCCGAGCTTTTCGCGGCGCGTGGCCGTGCGCTGGCACTCGCGCTTCAGGCGCCGCTCAGCGAAGCCACGCGACATGAACTGCTGCGACTGCGAGAGGCGCTGCAGCAGGCCGGCTTTCGCAATTACGTAAGCGCGGTCGAAGCGGCCCTTGCGGCTTGAGGCACGCGCGTAGCCGATCCTCAGCGTGGCGCGGAATCGTCGTCGGGCGGGTCCTTGTGGACGACCTCCATGTCGATGGTGCGGGCGTCGTCGCCATCCGCGACCGTCTGCCGGCGCAACGCGCGCATCTTCCACCACAGATACCCGACGACGATCGTGCCGACCGCGAACAGCACGGCGAACAGCACGATCGACAGCATCGCGGCCACCACGAACAGGATCGCGCTCAGGGCGACGGTCAGCAACCGGCCGAACCAGCCGGGGCCGCCGATCCGGATCCCTTTCTCATATGTCACCCGCCGCGGCGGCGGTCTGTCGTTTTGCATCGCTCGTCTCCCGGCCGCCGTCCGGCGGATGATGCGGGTAAGTCCTCATGCGTGGTCATTATGCAGGATGCGAACCGCTAACGTCGTCGGCGCGGCTCAGCGTATAGTCGACTGACGTCGTTAAGAAGCGCACGCGTTGGCTCGTTTAACTTCGGTAGTAAGTTGCCGCTCGCCAAGGCTGACAGGCGTGGTGTTTAGCGTGCAGGCCTTCTCTGTCTACCCGGTTGCACACTGCCAGGGCACGTTATGAAATCCGCCGGTTTTCAGTTACCTCGGTTGCCCGCGTGATCATGCGACGCCTGCATCTGCTCGAAATCGAAGACCAGCCGTGGTGCCCACGGGCGATCCGTGACGGCGGGACGGACTGGCTGCATTTCCTGGCGAATACCCACAAGGGCTTCAACGTCATCGCGGGCAAGCTGCGCGAAGCGATGCGGCGGGTCGGCAACGACCGGATCGTCGATCTATGTTCGGGCGGCGGCGGCCCGTGGCAGACACTTGCACCGTTGCTCGCGCAGTCCGGACGCGTGACGGTGCAACTGACCGACTTCTATCCCAATCGCGCCGCGTACGAGCGCGTATCCGCTGGGGCAACCGGCCGCGTCACCTATGTGAGCGAACCGGTGGACGCGATGGACGTGCCATCGGGATTCGACGGCGTGCGCACGATGTTCAACGCTTTCCACCATTTTCGGCCGGACGATGCGCGGGCGATCCTCGCCGACGCGGTGATGAAGCGTCGCGCGATCGTCATCGTCGAGGGTGCCGACCACCGGCTGCTCGGTATCGTGTTCATCCTGGTGATGCCGCTGATGATGCTCGCGCTGACTCCGCTGATCCGACCGTTTCGCTGGTCGCGACTAGCGCTCACCTATGTGCTGCCGGCTATCCCGCTGCTGTGTCTGTTCGACGGCATCGTGTCGATGCTGCGCATCTACAACCCCGACGAATTGCATGAGATGGTGGCGAGTATCCCGGACCAGCAGAGCTTCGAATGGGACATCGGCACACTGCCGGTGCAGGGCTCGCCGATCGGTCTGACTTACCTTGTGGGCGTTCCGCGGGGACGCGCCGGCTGAACGCAAGCGGGCGCCGTCGGCAGCGGCGGCCCGATCACTTGCCGGCCAGATGGTCAGGTGTCTGGCTGCTGCCCGCCGGCAGCTCGCCCATCGCCTGAAACAGCGTCGCCGTATCGGCCAGGCGCCGGCCGATCAGGCGGACTTCTTCGAGCCTCGCTGCTTCGTACTGCTGCTCGCCGCCGCGGGCGGATGCAGCGGGCAGCGCGCCGAGCCGGTGACGTGACGTGGCATCGTCGAACGCCTCGCGTGCCTCACGGGCAGCGCCGCTCGCGGCGTCGAGCGCCTGCGCGTCGTGTTCGAGCGACGCAAGCGTGTCCGCGACGTTTTCGAACGCCGCCAGCACGGTCTGCTTGTACTCGAACACGGCGGCCTCGTAGGTGTCGATTTGCCGCGCGCCGCTGTGCGACGAGCGCGCCGCCATGAAAAAGCGCTTGCGACATCGTCGCGGCGATGCTCCAGATCGCGCCTGCGCCCGACAGCGCGAGCGGCCAGTTGAACCCCCCTTGTCCCATCGAGGCGTTCAGCGTCAGGCTCGGAAACAGCTGCGCCGTCGCGACGCCGACGTCGTCTGCCGCGGCTTTCAGCGCCGACTCGGCGGCCGCGATATCGGGCCGCGCGCGCAACAGGTCCGATGGCAGCACGACGGGCAGGTCCTGCGGCAAGTGCAGGCTCGCCAGCTCGGGCTCGGGCGGCGCCGCATCAGGCGTGCGGCCGAGCAGCACCGCAAGCGCATGTCTCGTCACCGTCAGCCGTTGCCGCAGATCGGCCACGCTGACCTCGAGCGCGGCGATGCTTTGTCGGGCAGTCGACACGTCGCCGCGTGTCAGCGATCCGAGTTCGTAATGCCGTTCGGTATCGTGAGCCTGATCGCCCGCAAGCGCGATCAATCGCCCGGTCGCGTCGATCTCGGCGCGCAACATCGCCGCCTCGATCGTCGCCGTGACGATGTTGGTGGCCAGTGCGCGGCGCGCGGCTTCGCGTTGATACGCGTCGATCTCGACACGCGCTGATCGGGCCGCGTTGGCTTTACGCACCGCGCCGAACAGGTCGAACGTATATTGCGCCTGGACTACGCCGATGAACTCGTTGTAAAGCAGCGTATTCGGGCCGCCGGGGACCGGGATGCCGAGATCGCGTCCGCGCGAGGCCTGCACGACCAGATCGACCGACGGCAGCAGCGAGGCGCCGATCTGCGCCCGCAGTTGTTCGTGCGCGGCGGCAAGGTGCTTGTCGGCGGCAGCGAGGGTCGGGCTGTTGCGCAAACCTTCTTCGACGAGGTCATTCAACGCTGTCGATTCGAACAGCCGCCACCATTGCGGCACAGGCTGCGCGCCGGTGGCGAAGTGCTGCGCGACACCGAGCGCGGCGACCGTTTGCGCGGGCTGAGGCTCGACGCCGTAATGGGCGGGAGAGGGCATCGCGGGCGGCTCGCCGCCCGGACCGAACGAGCATGCGCCAAGCGCGATCGTCGCGGCCGCGCCGAACGCCGCGCGCCAACCGTGGATCGCCCCTGCCCGCGCTCGACCCGGCGCGCCGGCGAAATGCGGCGCGCTCGCGAGCGCCGGCCCGTCGACGGGGTTGCAGTCTGTGCCCACGATCAGCTCCACGTATATTCGAATGTCGGGGTCGCGGTTCGCACACCGCGTTCGAAGTGCCGCACCTTGAACGCGGTCGCGTACAGCGCGGGAACGAAGAACAGCGTCAGCACGGTGGCGCCCGTGATGCCGCCCATCAGTGCGGTCGCCATCGGTCCGAAGAAGGCCGAATGCAGCAGTGGGATCAGCGCGAGCACGGCTGCCGCGGCGGTCAGCATGATCGGGCGGAAGCGCCGGACCGTGGCACCGACGATCGCATCGAAGCGCCCCTGGCCCGCGGCGATATTGCGTTCGATCTGATCGACCAGAATCACCGAGTTGCGCATGATGATGCCGGACATCGCAATCACGCCGAGCATCGCCACGAAGCCGAACGGCTTGCCGAACAGCAGCAGTGCGGCGACCACGCCGATGAGCCCGAGCGGCGCGGTGAGCAAGACCATCAGCACGCGCGCGAAGCTGCGCAGTTGAATCATCAGCAGCGTCAGCACCACGACGAGCATCAGCGGAAGCTGCGCGATCACCGACGCCTGCGCCTTGCCGCTGATCTCGCCGGCGCCGCCGGTCTCGATCCGGTAGCCGATCGGCAGCGACGCGCGTAGCGGCGCGAGCGTCCGATCGATCGCCTGGGTCACGTCGATATCCAACGCGTTGCCGCGCACGTCGGCCTGGACCGTGATCGTCGGTTGACGGTCGCGGTCCCAGATCACCGCGTATTCGAGTTCGTTGTTCAGGTGGGCGAGCGCACCGAGCGGCACCGGGCCGTTCGGCGTCGGCATCGCGAGGTTCACGATCTCGTCGGGGTCGACCCGCTCACGCTGCGGCGCGCGCAGGTCGACACTGATCAAGCGGTCGCGGACCCGGTACTGCGTGAACGTATAGCCCGACAGCGTCATTGCGAGGAAGCTCGCCACGTCTTCCGAGGTGACGCCAAGCTCGCGCGCCTTCTGCTGGTCGATCTCGAAGCGCACCGAGCGTTCGCCGGGTTCGTCCCAGTCGAAATGGACGCCCGTTGTGCGAGCATCGGCTTTCATCGTCGCCGCGACCTTTTCCGCGATCTCCCGCACGGTGGCGAGGTCGTTTCCGCTGACGCGAAACTGCACCGGATAGCCGACAGAGGGGCCCGTCTGGAGCGGCGAAACGCGCGCGCGGACGGCGGGAAAGCTGTTTGGCAGCGTGCTCGCGAGCCAGCGTTCGAGCTTCGTGCGGTCGTCGACGGACTTCGCGGTGATCACGAGCTGCGCGAAGTTGGGCTGCGGCAACTGCACGTCGAGCGGCAGGTAGAAGCGGGGGGCGCCCGCGCCGACGAAGTCGACCAGATGATCGATCTCGGGCCGGCCGGCCAGCGTCTTTTCGAGGCGCGCGGCTTCGCGCAGCGTCGCTTCGAACGACGCGCCTTCGGGCAGCCGCATGTCGACGAGCAGTTCGGGCCGCTCGGAGCTCGGGAAGAACTGTTGCGGCACGAGCGCGAAGCCGGCCAACGCGGCAACGAACAAGGCGGCCGTGACGCCGAGCACGACGAGGCGCCGCTTCACGCACCACGCGATGCAGTCGCGCAGGCGGTCATGAAAGCGGGTGGCGCGCGGCGCCGCCACCGGGGTCCGGCGCGTCTGCGCGTCGTCGCGCCGGCGGAGCTTGCGAAGCGCGCGGCGAGGCGTCTCGCGTGCGATGTCCTTGCGTTCGGGTAGCAGGTGATAGCCGAGCAACGGAATCAGCATGACCGCCGCGAACCACGAAGCGATCAGCGCAATCGCGGACACCTGAAAGATCGAGCGCGTGTATTCGCCGGTGGCCGATTTTGCCAGCGCGATCGGCAGGAATCCCGCCACCGTGACGAGGGTTCCCGTCAGCATCGGAAATGCGGTACTGCTGTAGGCGAACGCCGCGGCCCTCGCGCGGCCCCAGCCCTGCTCGAGCTTCACGGCCATCATCTCGACCGCGATGATCGCATCGTCGACGAGCAGGCCCAGCGCGAGGACCAGCGTGCCGAGCGAGATCTTGTGCAGGCCGATGTCGAAGGCGTTCATGCATAGCGCGGTGACCGCGAGCACGACCGGGATCGAGATCGCCACCACCACGCCGGCGCGACAGCCCAGTGAGATGAGGCTCACGGCCAGCACGATCACGATCGCTTCGGCGGCGGCCCGCAGAAAGCCGTTGACCGAATGCGAGACCGCGTGCGGCATGCTCGACACCTCGACGAGTTCGAGCCCCGCGGGCAGACGTGCACGCAATTCCGCTGTCTGCGCATCGAGCCGCTTGCCGAGCTGGATCACATCGCCGCCAGCCTGCATCGTGATGCCGATGGCGAGCACCGCGCGGCCGTCGGTGCGAACCTGCGAGACCGGCGGATCGTCGTAGCCGCGCCTGATCGTGGCAATGTCACCGAGACGAACCAGGCGGTGATTGATGTCGATCAGCGTGTCGGCCATCGCCTTCAGGTCGGTGAACTGGCCGCTCGGACGCACGTACACGCGGTCGAACGCGGTAGTCAGCGTGCCGCTCGGCGTGACCGCGTTTTGCGCGTTGATCGCCCGGGCGAGCTGTTGCGGCGTGATACTGAGCCGCGTCAATTGCGCGTTGGGAATCTCGATCGTGATGTGCTCGTCGGGGTCGCCGAAATAATCGACTTTCGCGACCCCGGGCACGCGCAGCAGCACGCCGCGCAGTTCGTCGGCATAGTCGTGCAATTGCGCCGGCGAGAACCCGTCGCCGGCGAGCGTATAGATGTTCGTGTAGACGTCGCCGAACTCGTCGTCGAAGTACGGCCCCCGCACGCCGGGCGGAAGCGTATCCACGATGCCGGCCATTTTCTTGCGTACCTGGTACCACGTCTCGCGCACTTCGTTCACCGGCGCGGAGTCTTTCATCGTGAAGACGATCAGCGATTCGCCGGGACGCGAGTAGCTGCGCAAATAGTCGAGATGAGGCGTTTCCTGGAGCTTGCGGCCGATCCGGTCGGTCACCTGTTCCTCGACCTGGCGTGCGGTCGCGCCGGGCCAGAAGGTCCGGATCACCATCGCGCGGAACGTGAACGGCGGGTCCTCGGATTGTCCGAGCCGGGAATAGGCGAGCACACCGAACAGCGTCGCGAGCACGACGGCGAAGATGACGAGCGCCTGGTTACGGATCGCCCACGCGGACAGATTGAAGCGGCCGGTATCGTCCGCTGCCGGCCGCCGCGGTCCGCCCGTTCCGCCGGGTCCACCCGCTCCGTCGGGCCCCTGGCCGAACGGCGCTCTCATGATGCGAAGTCCTCGGGATGCAACGGCGCTACCGCGCGCACGGTTTCGCCGGCGCTGACGGTATGCACCCCTTGCAGCACGACGCGCTCGCCGTCGTTGAGGCCTCGCGCGACCGAGATCGTGCGGTCGTCGTAGCGGCCAACCTGGACCCGGCGCAGTTCCAGCGCCTGGTCGCCCGGCCGAACGACCCAGACGGCCGGCGCGTTGCCGTCGTGAAAGAGCGCGCTCGCGGGCAGCGTGATCGGGTCGTCCGCTTGCGCCTCGCCGGCCGCGGCGAACGTGACGGTGGCCGTCATGCCGAGGCGGACCTCGGGGCCTGGCCCATCGAGCGTCAGTTTCGCGCGATAGGTGCGGCTACCGGGGTCCGCGGCCGGCGACAGCTCCCGCAGGTGTGCCGTGAAGCGTCTGCCCGTGGCGGCCGGCAGCGAGACGCTGGCCGCGCTGCCGATCGCCAGCGCGTTCAGCAGACTCTCGGGCACGTCGCAGAGAATATCGACCTCGCCGGACCAGGCGAGATGGTAGACCGCTTGTCCCGCCGCGACGTTCTGCCCGGTATCGGCGTCTTCGGCGGTGATGACGCCGGCATGGTCCGCCGTGAGGACCGTGTACTGCGTCTGATTCTTCAGCAGCGCGAACTGTTGTAGCGCCTGATCGCGCTGCGCGGTGGCCGCCACATACGCATCCTGGGTCTGCTCGAGCTGCGCTGTCGAGATCAGCTGTTCCTGCGCCTGCACCCGGTCGCGATCGAGTTGCTGCTCGGCGAAGGTGAGCCGATGCTGCGCCGCCATCAATTGGGCCTGCGCGCTCGCGAGGCTGCGTTGCGCGTCGTCGGCATCGAGCCGCGCGATCGCCTGGCCGGCCGTGACCGTATCGCCGAGCCGCACCTTCCGCTCGATCAGCTTGCCCGCGATGCGAAACGACAGCGGCGTCGCATAGCGTGCGTTGACTTCGCCCGGCAGCGTCGCGAGCACGGGCTTGCTGTCCCGATGCACGACCACGGCGATGACCGGGCGCGGCAGCGTCACCTCGGCTTCTTTCGCGTGACAGGCGGCGAGCGTGAGCGCGCCCGACAGCGTCAGCATGATCTCGCGCCAGCGCATGCTCACGAGTGTTCCTCCAGCTCGCCGGCTTCGAACTGTGCCTTGGTCCGGCGGCGCTGCACCTTGCCGCTCGAGGTCCGCGGCAAGCTGCCCGCCTGCACGATCGCAACGTGACCGACCTGCAGGCCCGCGCATTCGGCGACCTTCTGCACGATCGCACGCCGCAGCGCCGTGGCCTCCGCCGGCTTGCCCTCGGCACAGACGACCAGTGTCTCGTCGCCGTCGCGCATCACGCTGAACGCGATGACACCGCGGCATTGCACGCTCGGCAACTCGGCCACCGCCCATTCGATGTCCTGCGGATAGAGGTTCGAGCCGTGAATGACGATCAGGTCCTTGCTGCGGCCGCAGATATAGAGCTGGTCGCCGGCGAGGTAGCCGAGATCGCCGGTCTGCAGCCAGCCGTCGCGGTACGCGTCGGCGCTCGCGTCGGCCTGGCCGTAATAGCCCACGGTGATGCTGGGCCCGCGCGTGACGATTTCGCCGACGCAGCGTTCGGGCAACGCGCGCCCGGATTCGTCGACGATCCGCAACTCGTGGCCGGGAAAGCAATGGCCGCAGCCGACCAGTTCGATCGTGCGTAAGCCGTTATCACGCGCCGCCGGTATCGCTCGACCAAGCCCCAGCGCGGCCGCATAGACGACGTCGGTGACGAGCGGCTGGCCGTGGTCGTGAAACGTGATCGCGAGTGTTGCTTCGGCCATCCCGTAGCACGGCAGCAGCGCTTCGGCACGAAACCCGGCCGGCTCGAAGCGCGCGCAGAACTGGCGCAGCGCTTGCGCGTTGATCGGCTCGGCACCGCAGCCGGCGACGCGCAGCCGCCGCAGATCGAGGCCTTCGAGGTCCTGGTCGCGGGTACGGCGAGCGGCGAGCGCGTACGCGAAGTTCGGCGCGAAGCTGATGGTGCCGCGGTATTTCGTGATCGCCTCCATCCAGAGGCCGGGCCGGCGCACGAACGCTTCGGTTGCCAGCAGCACGCTCGGCAAGTCGCAGATCAGCGCGCCGAGCACGCTGATGAGCCCCATGTCGTGGTGCAGCGGCAGCCAGCTGACATAGACGTCCTGCTCGCGCAGATCGATGCCGCGGGGTCCGAGGAACGCTGTCGCATTCGCGACCAGATTGCGATGCGTGACCATCACGCCTTTCGGCAGCGACGTGCTGCCCGACGTGTATTGCAGGAAGCACAGGTCATCGGGATGCAGCGTGGGCAATTCGCACGCGGGCGGCTCGCCGTCGAGCAGCGCTTCAATGGTCACGATACGTTCGAGACCGGAGTCGACGGCGAGCACGTCCTCGATGGTCTCTCTTGTCGAGTTCGACGTGAGCAGCATCCGGGCGCCTGCCGAGCGCACGATGTGACTGACGGTTTCGGCGTAACGTGTGCGGGTCCTGAAGTTCAGGCTTCCGCGCGGAAATATCGGTACCGGGACGAGACCGGCGAACGAGGCGCCGAGGAAGCTCAGGATGAACGCTTCCGGGTCGAGGATCACGAGCGCGACGCGGTCGCCCTTGTTCAGCCCCAGTGCCACGAGCTTTTTCGCGTGGTTGCGCGCCTCGCGCTCGAGCGCCTCGTAAGGATAGTAGTGCTCGTCGCCGTGCGTGGAGACGAAGCGAAGGCCTCGAGCGTCGCCGCGCGGCAGTGCTGCAACGGCATCGACAAGCGTCTGGTCCATGGTGAGGGATCCCCGGTCAATTAATCGAGATTCAGTGATCGAGCGAAGCAGCGGGCGTCCAGTCGCGGATCGGCTGCAGTCGGCGACGCAGCAGCGCGATCACCTCGTCGTCGCTGCGTACCGGCGCGCCCGGCAAGCGCACGAAATGCGTGGCGAGCTTGCGGTGCTGGCGCGTGACGAGCAGCAGCCAGATCTGCGCGATGTCGATGCGATCGAACACGACCGCGTCCTCGCGACCGTACTTCTCGAGGTTCGCCGCGAATTCTTTCGTGAGCTCGCTGAAGTGCGTGCCTTTGCGGACGTGGTGGTAGATGTGATAACCGGCGTTGAAGACGCGCGCATTGAAACGCGAGTCGATCGTATTGGTGCTGCTCGTGTACGGGTTGTCAGGCTGATCGGGGTCGATGAACGCGTGCTGGACCCAGTTGCCGATCATCATCATCAGCCGCACGAACACGAACGGAAACACGAACACGACGAGCGTCGCCCGCAGGTTCCAGTACGCGGCGGCGGCAACCGCCGCGTAGAACGCGACCTCACCCACGAGCAGTTGCCTGATCAGCTTCGTATTGCGCGAGCGCCACAGATAGACGGACAGATCGAGCGGCACCAGCGCGGCGAAGCGCAGGTAGTAGTGCAGAAAGCCGATGACGCTATCGCGCTGAAACCGCATCGTGGAGCTCAGGTCACGTGGCAGGTTGTCGTCGATGTGATGCATGCCCATGTGATGGACATAGAACGTGCCCGGCGTCTGACCGAAGAACGGACACAGCATCCAGTCGAGCAGGATTTCGAGCGCGCGGTACTGCTTCCTGAAGAGCCGCCGATGCAGCGTGCAGTGGTAGCTCATCGTGAAACGGTCGCCGAACGCGTTCCAGACGAGCACGTATGCAACGCCCAGCCACCAGGGAAAGCGGCCGAGCCAATACAGCACGGCTGCGGCGGGAATGAATATCAGCGCGCAGTGGAGGTAGAGCCGCAGATGCGGCAGGTCGCGACGATCGTTGAGCAGGCGGTACATGGTGGTTTCCTTCAGGGGCGGTTTCAGTGGTCAGCGGGCGGTCAATTCATGTCAGGTCGGCTCGGGCAGTTCGATCACGCCGCTATGGCCGTCGACCTTGAGCTGCATGCCCGACTGCACGCGCGTGGTGAGGCCCGGAATCTGGACGACGGTCGGGATGCCGATTTCGCGGGCGACGATCGCGGCGTGGGTCAACGGACTGCCACGCTCGATCAGCAGCCCGGTCGCCGACGCGAATACGGGCACCCAGCCGGGGTCGGTCCGATAGGTGACGAGGATGCCGCCGTCGAACTCGTTCGCTTCGCGCACGACCTTCGCCCGTCCTTCGGCGAAGCCCGGCGAGCAAGGCGTGCCGCGCAGCGTCGCGCCGGCCGCGTGGGCAGGCGCCACGCGCAACGCGGCGAGGTTCGCCGGGTTGCTGAGCCAGGCCGCTACCGGGCCATGCGTGACGAAGCGTGGCGGCAGGTCAGCCATGTCGCGATAGCTGGCATCGTCGCGCTTGCGCTGCTCGATGAGCGGGCGCAGTTCGCGGTGGGAGACGGTGCCTTCGAAGCACCCGCGAATTTCCTCGAGGCGCAGATGGAAGATGTCGCGACCCGTCGCCAGCACGCCGTCGGCGGCGAGACCCTCGCCGATTGCGCGGAACATCCGGCGCGCGACCCCGAACGCGCGCGAACGGCAAAAGCGCACGGTCTCGCGCGCCCGGATCGCGGCGCGCACGCGGCCGCGCGCGCGTGCAAAAATCCAGCGCTGCAGCGGATTGAGCCGCTCACGCAACAACGCGTCGATGTGCGCTTCGGTGGCGCTGCGATCGATCGACGCGGCACCATGCGCGAGCGCGGCCTTCAACATATCGAACAGCACGCCCGGGTCTTCGCGCAGATCGGGCTCTTCGAGCTTCAGTTCGTTGTTGCTGCGGTACGCGAAGTCGGCGAGGTAGCGCTCGATGTCGGCGACGATCCCGGGCGCGCCGCATCCGCGCAGCGCCGCATACGCAACGGCAGACGGCGTGCTGCGGATCAGCGCTTCGACCTGAGGCTTCGCCCGCACGGCTTGCGCAATCGCGGTCAGCCTGCGGACCGGCTCGATCGACTCGATGTCGTCCATGCCGCCGATCACCGCCACTTCGAGCCAGTCGGGCGCACCGGGCATCCACCGCTTGATCAGCCGCCGGACGACGCCGTAACTGAGCCCGATCGCCGACTCGAGCACGATCATCATGCCCCAGCGTCCTAGCAGCGCCTGCTCGAAGCGGCAGTAGTGCGCATAGACGGCGTCGGCGGGAAGCGAGCGATAGTCGAGCGCGTTGAACTCGTCGTAGACCGGATAGAAAAACGCGCGGAAGCGCTCGACGTTGCGCTCGAGACGCGCGAAGTGCCACGCGAACTTCGTGCCGCTCAAGGCCCGGATGCAGGCGAGTCCGGCGCGCGAGCCGGTCTTGTACGGCGCGATCAGCGCGGCGAAGCTCGCCAGATCGAGCGGCTCGTCGACGCCCATCTGGACTTCCATCATCTTGCGCCCGAGGTTTTGGAACGGCGCGAGCCCGGAAAGCTTGTACCAGTGCAGCAGGTTGTAGTACACGCGCCCGTTCAGGAACGCGAGCGTCGAGCCGAGGAAGCCATCCATCTCGCGCTGCTGCTTGTGCGGAATCGCGAGCAACCGGCAGAACTCGCGGAACACCTGCGCATAGACGTGCTGCGCGAAGGTGAAGGTCAGTTGCGTCGTCACGCCGGGATAGTTCTCGACGATGTTGGAGTTGTCCCACAGCTGAAATTCGCCGGTCCGCGATGGGGCCGGTGCGATCGACGTGGTCACGGGGCGCGCCTGCAGAATCCACAGCTGGTGCTCCGCGATACACCATTCGATATCGAGCGGCTCGCCGAACTCGCTTTCGAGCGTGCGGGCCGCCGCCACGACGCGCTCGATCTCGTCGTTAGAGAGGGCCGCTGCGTCGCGCAGCGCGGCTGGCACCTCGCGGATGTGGCGGCCGTCATGACGCTCGTGTTTTTCACCGATCACCACCTGCTTGGGCTGTCCGGTGTGGCGGTCCACGGTGATCGTGTCGGCGTCGACCGCGCCCGACACGAGTCCCTCGCCGAGCCCGTAGACGGCGCTCAGCACGAGCTCGTCGCGGTTGCCGTTGGCCGGGTTGATCGTGAACACGACGCCGCTCGTGTCCGCCTGAACGAGGCGCTGCAGGATCACGGCCATACCGGCGCCGGCGATACAGAGTCCGTGCTGATGCCGGTAGCGCAGCGAGCGCTCGGAATACGCGGAAGCCCAGCACCGGCGTACGTGTTCGAGCGTCGAGTCGAGCCCGCGGACGTCGAGGAACGTGTCGAACTGGCCTGCGAACGAGAAGCTGGCGCTGTCTTCTTCGATGCCGGACGAGCGCACCGCGAGCGGTCCGTCTCCAATGATGTCGTGCGCGCGTGCGATGTCGGTGCGCAACGCGGCGCTGATGTCGCACGTCAGCACGGCCTCGCGGATCGCGCTCGCGATCGCGGCGGCGTTCGCAGGCGTGAAGTCGCGCAATAGCGCGGCGATGGTCTGATCGAGGCCGCCGTCGCGGCGGAACTCCGCGAAGCAGTCGGTGCCGAGAATCGCCCAGTGCGGCACCGCCACGCCGAGGTTCGCAAGCCGATGGAGCGATCGTCCCTTGTTGCCGGCGAGCCGCTCGATGGTTTCGGCCGGACTCGCCGCGCTCAGGATCAGGCGTGGCGATGCTGTCGGGGCGGCGCAGCTTTGGGCCGATTCGAATTCGCCGCGTGCGCGTGTAATGGTGTCGAAAGTCATTGAGGTCCCCGTTGCTCAGGTGCTCGACGAAGCGAGCAGGTCTCTTGCTTCCTCGGCTGTACCGCGCCCGCCGTGAGCGGTCTGCGGGAAGCGCGCGTGCAGATGCGCGCCGAGGTTGATCCAGTCGTAGGCGGCGTGGATCGTTCCGCGCCAGCCCGACGCCGTATCGAAGCTCGCCGGAAACTGCGGGTCGCCGCCGAGGTCGCGCAGACGCTGCGCGAGTTCATCGGCGAGCGCGACGTAACGCTGTGCATCGCGAGCCGATCCGATCGAACACTGTTCGAGTTCGCGGATGCCGTCGATCAGCGCCGCATCGAGCGGCAGCAGCCGGATCGCGTCGAGCGTCGCTTCTTCCATCGTCGACTGGGGGGTCACGCCGTGCGCCCCGAGCGTGACCATGCAGGCGGTCTGCATCATCCGTTGCAGCGCGTACTCGAGCACCTTCCATTGGCCGCGCTGGAGTGCGCCCTGGGCGTCCTCGCGCGCGTTCTCGAGACCGATGTTGGCCCAGATGATCTCGAGACCCGCTTCGGCGAAGCGCCCGGCGGGCATCGGCAGCAACTGGGCACCGCCCGCGCGGCCGCCCGCGAGGCGCGCGCCGTCGATCGAAATCAACGGCGCGCGCGACACCGGCATCGACGTCGCCTGCTGACGTGCGTGGATTTCTCCGCTGCCCTTCCAGCGCAGGCTGACGAGACCCAGCCGGCTGAAGTCCGCGATCAGCGCGCGCTGCCGGCTCGCCGCTGGCGCGTCGCCACGGCTGGCGATGGCCGTGCATGGCGTGTCGAAGGTGATCGCTCGCCAGGCCTGGGCCGCTTCGTCGTCGAGCGCAAAAACGTCGCTACCTCGCAGCACGTGGACCCGTTCGCCGATCTGCCAGGTCGTCGTGTCCTTGCCGGGGCCAATCAGCACGTTGTCGGCCATGAGGCTCACACCGTTGACGCCGAACTCGCGGATCAGCGCGACCCCCGCCGCGAGGAACCCGCTTTCGGCGCCATGCTCGCGCGGCGCGTGCAGCAGGCTCCACAGACGGCCGACGCGGCAGGCGTCGACGGTCGCGCGTTCGAGTTGCAGCGACAGCCATTTCGGGCTCATGTAGCACTCGCCGAGGCGCGCCACGTGACTCTTCGCCGCATGAAACGCGGCGGTCCTGATCCAGGCGCGTGCGTAGTCGGGCTCGCCGAGCGCGAACATCGCCACCGCATAACGGCCGGTCTGACGCGCGAAATCCTCGAACCACAGCGCCACCGCCTCGCAGAGCGCCTCGCGGCCAAGCGCCGCTTGCAGCGTCTCGATCAACGCCGGGTTGTCGATCGGCAGCGCGCCGATAAAGCGCTGGCACCGTTCGAGCAGATTCCACGACAGACGCGCGACCGCGCGCCGGCCTTTGCCGAGCGCTGCGCGAACCTGCGCGAGTTCGCGGCGCAGCCGCGCCGGACTCAGCAACCTGACCTCGACGCGGCGGCCGTCGATGAACAGGATGTACGGCATCGTGGCTGGCTCTAGCCCGCTATCGACGATCGCGACGAAGTCGACGTCGGAGCGCTCGTTGCCAAAGCCTTCGGCGATCGAGCCTTCGAGAAACACGGCGCTCGGTGCCCGCTGTTCGAACTGGGCGCCGAGCGCGGCCCGCGCTTTTTGCCAGAGCTCGGCGAGCATCGGATCAGTCATCAACATGGTTAGGCTCCCTGAGCGTCAAGCCGAGCGCGGCACGAAGTAGCCCGCCGCGATCCCGTAACGAAAGATCCTGCGCAGCAGCGTTTTGCCCGTCGCCCGAGGCAGGGCCGGCAGGATCGCGGCGGTCGCGTCGCGTGCAAAGCGCACCTGGCGCGTCAGGTACGACTCGTACAGTTTCACGACCTCGTCGTAGTAACGCCGCTCGAGCGGTTTCATCGCGGCGGCGTCGAAGACATGCCGCGGCACATAGCGAGGCACGTGAAACGAGGGAAACTCCGCGCAGACGTCATTGATTTCGCGCAGCGTCGTCGGCGTGCCCGAGGTCAGATGCAGCGTGCGTCCGCGCACGAGCGGAAACTTCGCCAGCGCTTCGACGACGCAGTCCGCGACCCAGTCGATCGGCACGATGTTCAGCGTCGCCCCGTAGTCGCCAGGCATCGTGCGCACGAGTCCCGCGGCCGTCAGGCGCACGACGGTGTACAGCGTGTCGAACTTGCGGATCACGCCGCTCGCCGAGTCGCCGACGATGATCGACGGGCGCAGCACCGCCGCCGGCAGACCGCTGCGCATCGCCGCTCGCACCGACTGTTCCGCGCGGTACTTGCTCTGCTCATACGGGTTGCCCAGACGCTGACCGAGTTCGAGATCGTCCTCGCTGAACACGCCGGGGCGCTCGCCGCAGACATAGGCGGTGCTCACGTAGAGCAGCGGAATCGGCGCGTCGCCGCTACCTTGCGCGAACTCGACGATGCGCTCGGTGCCGCGAAAGTTGATCGCGTCGTAGACCTCGGGCTTGCGCCCGAAGCTGGTTAGCGCGGCACAGTGGACGATCGCGCCCGTTGCCGCGCGCAGTGCCTCGTAGGTGTGTGGATCGAGCGCAAGCCTGGGCTCGGCGACGTCGCCCCGCACACATGCGAAGGTTCCGGCAGCGGGTGTGTGGCCGCCGTACGGTGTTGCCGCGAGCGGTGTGCCGTCGTTGCGGACAACCGGTCCATCGGAGCGCAAGAATGCGACGACCGGGTACCCCATTGCCGTCAGCCGGGCGATCACTTCGGCGCCCAACAGACCTCGCGCACCGGTGACGAGAACGTGCTTATCCATCGTGGGTGACCATTCAGGGTTGCGTATCATTTGAGGAGAAGCCCGGCCAGCAGTCCGAGCTCGACGGCGACGATGAAGCGGGTGCCAGCCCAGCGTGGCCGGCCCGGTCTGTTCGCGGGGCCCGGCCAGCTCGCGTTGAGCCACACGAGCCATACGAGCGGCAACGTTGCGGCATAGATCGAATACGTTTGCGACAGGCTTGCCAGGCGCGAGAGCGACACGTTGATGCCGAGCGCCAGAATCAGCAGGGCATTCAGCGCGACCCGAATGGCGCGCGCGGAGAGGTGATAGGGCCGCAGCGCGGCGGTGCCGACCTTGCGCGAGAACTTCCAGAATTCGTAGCCGGTCCACATCGAACCCGCTACGCACACCACGACGTAGAAGCTCAGTTCGCGCCCAGCAACGTCGCGCCACAAGAAAAAGCCGTACATGAAGATGGCGAAGGGTGCTCCCTCGAAAACGGGTAGGCACAGCAGCGGGTGGGTCGGGAGCAGCCGCTTGAAGACGAACGGCGCAGCGAAGGCCAGTGCGGTAGCGGCAGCGGCGGCCGTCCTCGCGTGCCCCATGCCGGTGTTCAGCGCAACGAGCAGCATCGCGCTTGTCGCGAGGCTGGCGACGAGGCGTGTGCGTCGCGCCTCGCGTCGCCCCAACAGCGCGTGCCCGGCGGGATAGTCGCGTTCGAGGTCGTCGAGGTCGTCGATCAGGCGAAGCTGGACGAACAGCAAAAAAAACGACGCAAGACCGGCCAGCAAGCGCCAGCCCGGTTCAATGGTGACGCCGGCTATTCGTCCGTATAGCAGTAGCGAGCAGACCAACGCGCCGGCGATCGGCACCGCCTCGGCCGCCAGCGGCAAGCGGCCGAGCGTGTTGCCGAAAGCGGCTGCCGCGGCGGCAAGCCGGCCACGTCTCGCATGCGCGGTGGCCAGCGAAAGGCGCGGGCTCATGTGCGCAACCCCTCATTGGCGTCTACACGGACGGCGGCGTGCCGGATGCACAGGTCCACTAGCGAGCCGACCGTGAAATACGCTTCGGCGCATTCTTCGTTCAACGCTTCTAGAGGCAGACGCTCGATGCCAAACGCCTGCTCGATTGCGACCACGGCTTCGACGAGCGACAGCGAGTCGAGGCCGAGATCGGCGATCAGCGAACTGTCGAGGCGAATCTCAGTGTTGAAGTCACGCTGATGCTCGCGGCAGACGCGCAGTAACTGCGTGCGTACGACTCCGAATACGGTGTTGCGCGTCGACGCTTTTTTCGATGTGCTGGCCATGCTGGGATCCTTTCCGTTCACGCGTTGCTCGACGCGGCGTAGCGCCACGGCAGTGTCTGGCCGCCGGCCAGGATGCCCTGTGGATGCGCGAGCGCGACAGGCTCGATCGCCAGCTCCAGGCGGACGGCTTCGAGTGGCCGCTGCAACGCTTCTTCCCAGCGGTAGGAAAGGGGAATGCGCGCGCGCTTGCCACGCAGCCACGCGCGGCGCAGAAAACGATGGACCCAGAAGTTCGGCCACCACGGCGCAGTCAGCGCGGTGCCGAGCAGACCGACGATGCGCGCGCGCATCGGTTCGAGCCCGCAGTCGAATGCAAGCAGGGAGGTCTCGCCGGCCCAGTCCTGGCCATAGCCCGTCAACACGTGCAGCAGGTCATGAATGCAGCCGCTGCGCTCGATGAACCACTGACGGTCCGGGCCGGGGAGGATTTCTTCGAGGCCCGCGGCCAGCCGGCTCGCCTGCAGCAGACCATCGGCGCGGTAGCCGCTGTGCTCCATCATCGCCATGTAAGCGCGGCCGAACGAGCCCGGCGGCAAGCGCAGCAGCGTGTCGGAATCCGCGAGCGTGCCGAGCAGTGACGGCTGCTCGGCAAGCAGCGCGCCGGCGCCGGGCTCGCCGAGAAAACGCTGGTACATCGTCTCCATCTGGCCGCCGTCGAGCGCGATCATCACTTCGTAGGCATGCTGAATATCGTCTACGTTCGCCCTCAACGCCTTGATCGCCCGCAAGGCGCGCGGCCAATCGATGTGGCGTCGCGCCAGCGCGTCGTCCTTCAAGGTTGCTGTCATCTGCGGCTCCCGGCAAAGATCAAGAGGGCGAGTCACGAGTGGAAATCGACTGGTGCCACTACCTGTGGACGCTTTTTGCAGGGTTCATGCCAGTTATCCGCGGGCAGCACAAAAGTCGTCCTCATCCCCTGCAAGAACGGACCGAAGTGGCCAGATCTCAAAAGGCGGGCGCGGGTATCGCGTGGATTGAAGCGGATCTGCGATTTGCCAACGCACGTTCGGGGGAGCCCCTCGCAGCCTGCTGGATGTCGGTGCCGGGCCAACACGTGAAGCGCATCTGTTGGTTGCGGGTCGACTGCAGGACATTCGATACCGGCCCGGTACGCATGCCGACGTCCAAACATCTAAACGTGCGGATGTATCGCGCTGCCCTTTGAAATCTGGCTGCCCGCTTGCGTCATTGCTTCTGACGAGGACTCACGTCGTGCTGCAAAAGAATGCCTGGCATGAACAGTGCGTCAGGAGCGCGAACAATGGCTGGTGCGCTTTGAAATTCGTAGAACTCACGAGGATGGAGGTAGAGCAATGAATCAGGCATGGAAGGCGAAAGCGGGGCAGTTCCTGCCGGGCGCGAATCTGACTGTGCTGCCGCACTGGGAGCGCGACGCGGTACCGAGCTACGATCGTGCCGAGGTCTCGGTGCCAGGGCGCCTTCACTTCGCGGTATTCGACTTTATGCAAATGGCGCCCGGCTTCGGTGGCGGCGGACTCGGCGTATCGACGAGCACGGTCGGACACCGGATCACCGTCACGAAGACGACCAACGGCGAGGGTGGCTGCGACGTCCCGAGCGGGCGGCACATGCTCGAGTTGTTCAAGCGAGCCGTCGGCTACGCACGTGACGACATCCGCGTCGATCGGGTGCGCAGCATCCAGCACCAGCACAGCGGCTTCGGCTCGAATGTCTCGTTCAATACCGCGACGCTCGCCGGCTTGAACGCGTTGTTCGGCTCACCGTTTTCGCCGCACGACATGTGGGAAATGATCACCCGCAACTACGTCGAGACCGCGAAGGATGACGAGCACGTGTATTTCGGACTGGAGACCGGCGTCGGCGAAGCGTGCCTGTTCTTCGGCGGTCTGGTCTGGGTCGACGAGAAGCACGGCAACGGCCGTTTTCTCGGCAACCTGAGTTCGGAAAACCTGTGGGTGACCACCGCCGTTGGCAACTACGACACGCTATCGACCGAAGCGCTGCGCGCCCATGGCGAAGGCGCGGACATGTCCGGCACCACCGAGGCGGGCTTCGTGCCGACGCATTTTGTCGAGTGGCAGAAGCGCTACGGCATCGCGTGGCGCAACTTCATCGAGCAGAAGTTGCGGCCGGCACTGCATCGCAACGACCTGTTCGCGTTTCTGAAGCACGGCTGGGAACTCAACAGCATGAGCAACATGAAGGTGCTCGAAGGCATTTTCCGGACCGACGTGATGCGCGAGTTCGACGAGACGATGCAACGCGAGGGCGCGGTGTACGCGGGGATGAGCAGCGCGGGTCCGGGCTTCTATGCATTCTCCGACTGCGAGGACAAGGCGAAGCACCTCGCGGCGGTGATGATGCATCGGTTCGGTGAATTCATGAGTGAGATGACGGTGGCCCGCGCGGGCCAGAAGATGTCCATCGACGTCGCCGTCTAGGCGCATTCCTGCGAGCCCTCGCGAACCTTTCCACCGAGACCGATCGAACATGGCCAAGCGCGTCACCTTCGTCAACACGAACCAGATCAAACCGGCGATTGCGCCGATTGCGTTCGACTACCTGTCGGCGCCGATGGAGCGAGCCGGGTTCGAGCTCGATTTGCTCGACCTGTGCTTCTCCGACGATTGCGAGGCGGCCATTGCCGCGCACTGCCGCACCGCCGCGCCGGATTACTGGGGGGTGACGCTGCGAAATACCGACGACGTCTATTTTTCCAGCGGCTACAGCTTTCTCGACAGAATCAGGGAGATCGTCGCGTTGCTTCGGCGCGCGCGCGCGGTTCCGGTCGTGATGGGCGGCGCGGGCTACTCGGTGATGCCGGAAAAGCTGCTTGCTTACCTCGACGCCGACTTCGGCATCGTCAGGGAAGGCGAATTCAGCTTTCCCGAGCTGCTGACCTGCCTCGAAGAAGGCAGGAGTTTCACGCACATACCCGGCGTGGTCTACCGCGATACGGCCGGGGTGCGCGCTACGCCGCTCGCCCCGAACGCATGTGGACCGCTGGCCAGCATAGGGCCTCACAAACGCGAGCTGGTCGACAACCCCCACTACTTCGCCAAAGGCGGCCAGATCGGCATCGAAACGAAGCGCGGCTGCAATCGCTCCTGCATCTATTGCGTCGAGCCGCTGATCAAAGGCCGCACGGTGCGCATGCGCGAACCCGATGATGTCGTCGCCGAGATGGCATCGCTCGAAGAACGCGGGGTCAACGTCTTTCACATCAACGACTCGGAATTCAATCTGAGCGTCGCGCATCCTCTTGCGCTGTGCGCGGCCATCATCCGGCATGGGCTCGCCGGCAAAATCCAGTGGTATGCGTACGGTATGCCGCGGCCGTTTCCCGATGAACTCGCGGCCGCGATGAAAGCAGCCGGTTGCGTGGGCATGAACTTCGGCGTCGACACCGCCAGCGAAACGATGCTGAAGATACTGCGCCGCACCTTTAGCGCCCACGACATCGAGCACGCGGTCAATACGGCGAAGCGCCACGGCCTCGAGCACATCATCGAGCTGCTGTTCGGCGCCCCCGGCGAGACGCAGGAAACCGCGCGCGAGACGATCGAGTTCATCAAGCGCGTCGATCCCGAGCGCGTTTCGGTGACGGTCGGGCTGAGGATTTTCCCCGGCACCGAGCTAGAGCAGATGATTCGCCGCGAAGGCCTGCACGTCGGAAATCCGAATCTTCACGGCCATATTGAAGGCAACGACGATCTGCTGCATCCGGTGTTCTATCTGCCGACCGCATTGGGCCCGGACCCGCAGCAATTCATTGCCGATCTGATCGGCAATGATCGCCGGTTCTTCGGGACCAACGCGAGTCTGTTCAACTACAACGCGAACGA
The DNA here is from genome assembly GCF_050434085.1 of Paraburkholderia sp. UCT70. NCBI lineage: Bacteria > Pseudomonadati > Pseudomonadota > Betaproteobacteria > Burkholderiales > Burkholderiaceae > Paraburkholderia > Paraburkholderia sp. UCT70. Next base: position 693,407 of record NZ_JBNPVZ010000003.1, read on the forward strand.
CGCGCTGGTCGAAGCGATCGCGCAAGGCGAGCGGGGCGCGTATTGGTCGATCCTGAACCGGATCGAGAAACGCTTCGAAGCGGCCCACGACGCTCGCGGTTGTCACCGCACGTCCGCGGCCGGCGGCGATGCGGATTGGGCACCGACCGAGGTTGTGCCGATCGGGCAAAGTGCCTGATGCGGTGTGCGATGCCCGAAGCGGCCAGTCATCCAGTGGCCTGTGTACTTTCAACCCAGGAGGAGTGCATGCTTTTAGAAAACAGCCAGCCTGAGCCGTACAGGATCAAGATGGTCGAGCCGATCAGGCTGATCGACCGCGAGCAACGGCAGGCGCGGCTTGTCGCCGCCGGGTACAACGTCTTTCGCCTCGAAGCAGACGACGTCTACATCGATCTGATGACGGACAGCGGCACCTCCGCGATGAGCGCGAACCAATGGGCAGGCATCATGACCGGCGACGAATCATATGCCGGTTCCCGCAGTTTCACGAAGTTGACGCAGGCCGTGCGGGACATGCTCGGCTTCGAATACGTATTGCCAACCCATCAGGGCCGGCCGGCCGAGCACTTCCTGTTTCGGACCCTCGTGCGCCCAGGCCAGGTGGTGCCATTCAACGCGCCGTTCGATTCGACCGAGGCACACGTATCGATTGCCGGCGGGAGCGCGATACCGTGCGTCGCCGAAATCGGCTACCAACCCGCTGTCGAGCACCCGTTCAAGGGCGACGTGGATGTGCAGAAGCTGCGCAACGTGATCGAGAGCGAAGGGCGCGACAATGTTCCGCTGATCATGGTCTCGCTGACGAACAACGCGGGCGGCGGCCAGCCGGTATCGATGGCGAACCTGCGCGCGGTGAGGGCGTTGGCCGATGAGTTTGCGATTCCGGTCTACTTCGATGCGGCGCGCTGCGCGGAGAATGCTTACTTCATCCAGCAGCGCGAGAGCGGCTATGCGAACCGGTCCGTGGCGGAAATTCTGAAGGAGCAGTTTTCCTATGCCGAGGGCTGCACGTTCAGCTGCAAGAAGGATGCGCTGGTCAACATCGGCGGCTTGCTCGCGACACGGTCGCGCGCGCTCTATGAGCAGGTCGTGCCGCTGCTCGTGCTGTACGAAGGTTTCGTCACCTACGGAGGGATGGCGGGCCGCGATCTCGAGGCGCTCGCGATCGGTCTGCGCGAGATGGTCGACGACGGATATCTGCAACACCGCGTAGGTCAGGTCGAACGGCTAGGAGACACACTGCTCGCCGGCGGCGTTCCGATACTGAGGCCGACCGGTGGACACGCGGTGTACGTCGATGCGGCCGCCTTCCTGCCGCACTTGCCGCGCTCGCAGTTCCCGGCCGAGGCGCTGGCTGCCGAGCTTTATCTGGAGGGCGGCGTGCGCGCCGTCGGTCTGGGCTCGTTGGCGTTCCTGAAAGAAGATCCGTCGACGGGCACTGTCAGCGCCCCGAGGCTGGAGCTGCTGAGGCTGGCTATTCCTCGCCGCGTCTACACCGATAGCCACCTCGCGGCGGCTGCCGCCGCGTTGATCCGGGTCTACCAACGACGCGATGCGATCCGGGGAATGCGCATCGTCTCGGCACCGTCGATGCTCAAGCACTTCACCGCGGTCCTCGCGCCGATCGAGGCCTGTGACGAGATGCTCGCGGAGTCTCGGGAAGTTTTGGTCTGAGGTGATTTCATGTCGAATGGTGTCTTCGAAACGCTCGAGCTCAAACCGCATGCTTATCCGGGGGTTCTGGTCACGTTGTGCGGTGTGGATGGGGCGGGGAAGTCGTCACTGATGGAAAGGCTCGAAAGCGCGTGCACGCGTGCGGGGCTCAACTGCGTGACGACGTTTACGCCGACCCGTCGGATTCGCAAAGACGCGGTGTTCCGGGATATGGTGGACAGCCACTGGCATACATCGAGCGCCGGTTCCGGACTCGACGTAAACCGACGGCGCGTCGACATGCTGGGCATTCTGCTGTCCATCATGGGAGACCTCGTCCAGCATCTGACCGCCACGGTCATACCGGCACTGGAACGTGGCGACGTCGTTTTCTGCGACCGCTACGTGTTCACCTCCCAGGCTGAAATCGGCACGCGTTCCGATCCCGCAGAGACTGCGCCTGTGCTCCGCAGCATCGCTGGTCATTTGCTGCGTCCCGACGTCGCCTTTGGTCTGAACGTTTCCGGCGCGACTTCACACCGTCGCGTGCGGGCAAGGAACGACGAGAACGACCAGCCGCCGCCGATGAGCTTTCTGACGCGTCAGGTGGCGGCCTATCGCGCGGTGTTCGAGGTCAACGGCGTTGTCGCGCTGGATGCGGAGCGGAGTCTCGACGAGACGTTCTGTAAGGCACTCAGTCATCTCGTGGCTATCGACCGTGTTGCGGGGCGGTTGGGCTCTATCGGGGCGGAACCTCCTACACGAAGCTTGGCGGCATGCTGAGGCTTCGACCTGCGCCCGGGAAGCCGGATTCGGGCATCGAGGTATGCGACAAAATGCGCGTCTGGATACGCGCGAGGGCGTCTGACTGCGCAAGGACGCTCGATATTGCGGTCGGTCGGGAGGGTGAACTAGTGCCTCGCTCTGCATCGCCTGGGAGCTTTGACCTTCAGGAGCAAAGTGACCGTTGATCCGCACGCACGCATGCGGGGAATAGTGGGCACCGGAATGTGATGGGCGACGCTCGCGCTCGGCGGGCTAGGCCGCCAACGGGACAGCGCCCGTACATTTGATTTCATCGAGGCAAACGCTGGACTTGACTCCGCTCACGCCCGGAATGCGCATCAGCGTATCCAGCAGAAACTCCGACAGCGCTTTCAGGTCGTGCGCCACGACCTTGAGCATGTAATCGATATCACCCGTTACGACGAAGCATTCCTGAACCTGGGTGAGTTCCGAGATCATTCGCTTGAACTTCGACAGGTCGCGGACATGGCCTCGCTCCATCGTCACCTGGATGAAGGCCACTACGCCAAAGCCCAGCAGCTGCGCGTCGAGCCGCGTCTCGTAGCGTTTGATCACACCCATTTCCTCGAGCCGGCGATGCCGCCTCAGCGTTTGCGCGGGCGACAGTTTGATCGCCTCCGCAAGTTCGAGATTGGAGATGCGCCCCTGGGACTGAAGAATCTCCAGTAAACGCACGTCGATACGATCGATGTCGATTGCATGCACTTTTATTTCCTCATTCGCCAGTGAAATGAAATTTTAATGCACAAATCAGGGTTTGTCTGCGTCTGCAAGGAAATCCAATTGCGTCGATAAAAACTTACACTGAATCGAGATGTCGCTGCGATGCCGCCGGCAAATGCGTTGAGAGAGTGGTCCGAGGACGCTGCCTGCGTGGCGATTGGAGAAATTTTCTTTCATCATTGCGACACCCAGCACCACTCGGTGCCGGTTGCTCGCCACAAATCATTCACCCTCTGCTGAACCTGAGAGATCATGGCCGACCTGTTTGACAATCCAATGCAACTGATGGGCTTCGAATTCGTTGAATTTGCCTCGCCCGTACCCAATGTGCTCGAACCGCTGTTCGAGCAGATGGGCTTCACACTGGTGGCTCGCCACCGTTCGAAGGACGTGCTGCTTTACCGCCAGGGCGAAATCAACTTCATCGTCAATCGCGAGCGCAACAGTGCGGCCGCTTACTTTGCCGCCGAGCATGGCCCGAGTGCGTGCGGCATGGCATTTCGCGTGAAGGATTCGCACAAGGCCTACGCCCGCGCGCTGTCGCTAGGGGCTCAGCCGATCGAAATCGCAACCGGTCCAATGGAGTTGCGATTGCCCGCAATAAAGGGCATTGGCGGCGCACCGCTTTATCTGATCGACCGCTTCGAGGACGGCAAGTCGATCTACGACATCGATTTCGAGTTCATCGAAGGTGTCGAGCGGCGGCCGGCCGGTCATGGCTTGCGCCTCGTCGACCACCTCACGCACAACGTCTACCGCGGCCGCATGACGTATTGGGCCAACTTCTACGAGACGCTGTTCAACTTCCGTGAGCTACGCTACTTCGACATCGAGGGCGAATACACGGGTCTCACGTCGAAGGCGATGACGGCGCCGGACGGCAAGATCCGCATTCCATTGAACGAGGAATCTGGCAAGGGGAGCGGGCAGATCGAGGAATTCCTGATGGCCTTCAATGGCGAGGGCATTCAACACATCGCGTTCCTGACGGACGATCTGATAACGGTTATCGACAACCTGCAGATGGCAGGCGTGCCGCTGATGACGGGGCCCAACAGCTACTACTACGATGCGCTCGCGACGCGCTTGCCGGGCCACGGTCAACCGGTGGGCGAATTGCAATCGCGCGGCATCCTCCTCGATGGAACGACGGCAGACGGATCGCCGCGCCTGCTGCTGCAGATTTTTTCCAAGCCGCTGCTTGGCCCTGTCTTTTTCGAATTCATCCTGCGCAAGGGTGATGAAGGTTTCGGCGAAGGCAATTTCAAGGCGCTGTTCGAGTCGCTCGAACGCGATCAGATCGAGCGGGGCACGCTGAAGGTTTGACGCGCATACAACCCCGTTGATAGCCGCTGCAACAATACCTATTCCAGCAAGACACGGCACCGGCGCCACAAGCGTCGGCTGTGAGGCCTCGGCACGTTTCGCCTGCCCGACCAGAGCAGGTGAAAAGCGAGGCGTGGCGTCCAGAACCAACCGCAGGACACAGGAGACAACATCGTGGCACACCGGCAACAGGGCACGCTACAGCGCGGCCTGAAGAATCGTCACATTCAGTTGATCGCGCTAGGAGGCGCAATCGGCACCGGCCTCTTTCTCGGCATCGCGCAGACCATCAAGACGGCAGGACCGTCCGTGTTGCTCGGGTACGCGATCGCGGGCATCGTCGCCTTCTTCATCATGCGGCAACTCGGCGAAATGGTCGTCGACGAGCCGGTTGCGGGATCCTTCAGCTACTTCGCAGGCAAATACTGCGGCCAATTCTCCGGCTTCGTGTCCGGCTGGAACTACTGGGTGCTGTACGTTCTCGTGTCAATGGCAGAACTGTCGGCCGTTGGCATCTACATGCAGTACTGGTGGCCCGGTCTGCCCACGTGGGTCTCCGCGCTCGTCTGCTTTTGCGTCATCAACGCGATCAACCTCACCAGCGTGAAGTCGTACGGCGAGCTCGAGTTCTGGTTCTCGATCGTCAAGGTCGCGGCGATCGTTGGCATGATCGGCTTCGGCGGCTACCTGGTGATTTCGGGCCATGCAGGCCCTGACGCGGGCGTGGCCAATCTCTGGCGCCACGGTGGCTTCTTTCCGAACGGCGTGTCGGGCCTCGTGATGGCGATGGCTGTCATCATGTTCTCGTTCGGTGGACTGGAACTCGTCGGCATTACGGCCGCCGAGGCGGAAGATCCTTCGCACACCATCCCGCGCGCGACCAACCAGGTGATCTACCGGATCCTGATTTTCTACGTCGGCGCACTCGGCGTGCTGCTGTCGCTGTATCCGTGGGAAAAAGTCGTTACGGGCGGTAGTCCGTTCGTGCTGATCTTTCACGCGATGAATAGTAACTTCGTCGCCAACGTGCTCAATGCGGTGGTGCTCACCGCCGCGCTGTCGGTGTACAACAGCGGCGTCTACTGCAACAGCCGCATGCTTTACGGCCTCGCAGGCCAGGGCAATGCGCCGCGCGCTCTGCTGAAGGTGAACGCCCGCGGGATTCCGCTCGTCGCGCTGGGTGTTTCCGCCGTGGCGACGGCCACCTGCGTGGTGATCAACTACCTGATGCCCGGCAAGGCATTTCAATTGCTGATGGGGCTCGTCGTCTCGGCGCTCATCATCAACTGGGCAATGATCAGCATCATTCATTTGCGCTTTCGCAGCGCGAAAGCGCGAGCCGGTGAGACGACCGTATTCCGCAGCGTGGGTTATCCGCTCACCAACTATCTGTGTCTGGTGTTCCTTGGCGGCATTCTGGTGGTGATGTGGCTGATACCGGATCTGCGCATGTCGGTCTACCTGATCCCCGTTTGGCTCGTTGCGCTGGGCGTCGGCTATCGCTTGCGCAATCGACGCGCGGACGCCTCGGTACCAGTTGGTGTGCCGATGCGCTAGGCACCGCGTTTCTGCAACCATTTGGCCTAATCCAGGGAACCAGCATGTTTGAACACATCGATGCCTATGCGGGCGACCCGATCCTCACATTGAACGAGAACTTCGCGAAGGATTCGCGCGACCATAAGGTCAATCTGAGCATCGGCATCTATTACGACGATCAAGGCCGCTTACCGGTGATGCAAGCCGTACGCGAGGCCGAAGGACAACTGCTCGCCGAGCCCGGTCCAAAGCCGTACCTGCCGATGGCGGGCTTCGCCCACTACCGCGATGCCGTGCAATCGTTGGTGTTCGGCGACGACTCGCCGGCACGTACCGAGGGGCGCATCGCGACTGCGCAGACCTTGGGCGGCTCGGGCGCGCTCAAGGTCGGTGCGGATTTCATCAAGCGCTATTTTGCGGGCTCACGGGTATGGGTCAGCGATCCGACGTGGGAAAACCACCGTTTCATCTTCGAGCGCGCGGGATTCGAAGTCGACACGTACCCGTACTACGACGAATCGAGCGGCGGGCTCAAGTTCGAAGAGATGCTGTCGGCCATCGACGCGCTGCCGGCGCGCAGCGTCGTCCTGTTGCACGCGTGCTGTCACAACCCGACGGGCGTCGATCTGAACGACGCGCAATGGATGCAACTGATCGAGGTCATCAGGAAGCGGACCCTGCTGCCATTCATCGACATGGCGTACCAGGGCTTCGGCGCGGGCATCGACGCGGACGCATTTGCGATTCGTGAACTCGTGCGCCAGAACGTGCCGGCGTTGGTGGCCAATTCATTCTCGAAGAACTTCTCGCTGTATGGCGAGCGGTGCGGCGGACTGTCGGTGATTTGCGAGTCGCCGGATGTCGCCGGGCGCGTATTGGGTCAATTGACGAGCGCTGTGCGCGCGAACTACAGCAATCCGCCGACGCACGGCGCAAAGATCGTAGCGCGCGTGCTGACAACACCGGCAATGCGGCAATCATGGCAACAAGAGCTTGCATCGATGTGCCGGCGCATCATGCGTATGCGTGCGGAGATCCATGAACGCCTGCGCGGCAAGGTGCCGGACACGATGCTCGCGCGCTACCTCGAGCAGCGCGGTATGTTCACGTACACCGGGTTGTCGGCAGACCAGGTCGATACGCTGCGCGAACGGCACGGCGTCTACTTGATCCGGTCCGGGCGCATGTGCGTCGCCGCGCTCAATGACAACAACGTTGCGACGGCTGCGGAGGCCATCGCGAGGGTCATCTCGCGGGCAGGCGATTGAGACTGCCGCAAGCTGGCAGCCGCGGCCGGATACGCGATCAGTCCGGCTGTATCCACGCGGGATCATCACCGCCTGGATCGACGGGTCCGCATAGCGTCGCCGTGTTGCGGCTGAAGCCCGTGGTGTTGACCACGAAGTACGGCCATGAAGTCTGACGATGAGCGCTGGGCGTGCGACCTCCGTCCTTTTCAGTTTCGTCGCGCGCTCGCGTTGCCGCTGTGCCTGAGCGTCGGATCGAGCAACGAACCCTTGACGTCGAGCGAAGACGCTTGCCCGAGTTTCGCGTAGTCGTTCTCGAGCCATACGTTCGCCACTTCGCGGCCACGCTCGAAGAGCGTTTTGAGCAATGACCAGGACGTGCTGCTCTTGGAAACAAAACCGAACTTCGCGAGAAAATCGTCGTCGCGAATCAGGTGAAACCTGACGGGCTTGAAGCGGCTTTTGCGCGCCGCTTCCTCGCCGACCGAGTCGAGCACACGGTTGACCGCTTCGATCGCGTTGATCTCCAATACGACGGACGCGTTGAAACCGATTTCATTGAGCCGGTCGAGAATGCCGCGCGCGTCTTTAGGCGGCATGTCGTGGCGCACGAACGGATTCGCCAGAACGAGAATCAGGTCCTGGGCATGGGCGATCAACGGTGCCAATGGCGGGTTGCCCAGATAGCCGCCATCCCAGTACGGTATGCCGCCCACGCTGATGGTGCGAAACTCGCTCGGCAGGCATGCGGAAGCGCGCAATACGTCAATGGAAATCTCGGGGCGGGTGAAAATTGCGCGTTGGTTGGTTCGTACGTCGGTTGCGCAAATGAACAGTTGCGGGCCATCGCGCGTGGTATTGAGCGCGGCGAGATCCTGTTCGGGGAGGGCGGAACGAATCACCGGCCCGAGAGGATCGCGGTAAAACGGATTGCCGTAAGGCGAAGCGACGAGTCCCACGGCCTCCAGCATGATGGCGGCGGGATTCCAGTCGATATTCCAGCCGCCGAATGGGCCGGGTTCGGAAAAGCCGAGGAGCGCGTTGCCCGCCAGCGCACCGGCGCGCGATACCGCTTCCCAGAAGGCGCGCAGCATGTCGCGCGCTTTCGGTGCGCCGCTGGTTGTGAGACCCGCCGCGCACAGCGTCGCATTGATTCCGCCCGCGCTTGCGCCGCTGATCGCCGCGATATCGAGCGGGGTTGCCTGCGACGAAGCCTCCAGCAGACGGTCGAGCACACCCCACGTGAAGGCCCCGTGCGAACCGCCGCCTTGCAGGGCAAACGCGATCTTGGGGCCGTTCTGTCGCGTTGAGTTCCGGGGTTCCTCCATCGCCATGGCTCCTTCGCGTCTTCATCGCGTTTCCGGCAATCTTACGCGCACGCGAGGATACTTGCGTCGGAAACGTCGAGCTTTTAATGGTTCGTCCTGTCCCGCATGCCATGGCGGACCGCCTTGGATGCTGCGATACTATTTATAGTCGCGCGCTGCGTAACCTACTAAAACGGTCCATGACAAAGAGGTTGACTGACACAAACCGGTGTGCCGGGACGGCATCGCGGGCTCACAGCGTTCGTCCGGGGGTACCTGGATGAAACGGCATCTCGATCTGGATTCCCGAGGCGCGATCACGCTAAACGGGCTGGCGCGCAGGCTGGGGCGTACCCGTGAGCAACTGATGCATCGCTGGATCGCCGAGACCTCGGAGCTGGGAGCGCACACCGATGCGGACAGCGGGCAGGGACTCATTGGCTGTTTCGCCTATATGCTGGCCGAAGTATGCGCCGCCCTGCTGGTCGCCGGGAGCGACGCGTCACTATCCGCGCATGTGGCGGTCGCGCACCCCGGCAGGTTCTGGCCAGAGGGCTGGCGGGTCACGGATCTGTTTCGCAACATCGATCTGATGCAGCGCTTTCTGAAAGACGAGATCCGCGCGTATTTCGGTCCGGTTGCGTCTTCCGTCGACGTTCACATGCGGGCACACGACATCGTCGAGCGCACGTTTCGCGCGATGATCGAAAACGCCATCGAGGCGCAAATGCAACGTCAGGCCGCCGAGGTGGCGGCGGCGCAGGACAGCCTGCACACGGCGCTGACTGCGCTGAAGCTCTCCGAGGAGCGGCTGCGTGTCGCCACGAGCGCGGCCGGCATCGGCATCTTCGAGTGGTGTGGCGCCTCGCGACAAGGCGTGTGGGAAAACCGCCAGATGTACGAAATCACCGGGCAGCCCGAGAAGAGGGGGCCGTTGACGGAAACCGAGTTCATGACGTCGGTCGTTCATCCCGACGATGTCGAACTGCTGAAATGCCATTTTCAGTCCCGGCTGGTCTCCGGCGAGCCGGTGCATGTCGCGTTCCGGCTGCACCGCGTAACCGACCGCGCGCTCAGGACCGTCGAAATGTTCGGGTATCTGCGTTCGCCCGCTCAGCAGGACGATTACACGTTCATTGGCAGCTTGTGCGACGTGACGGAGCGGACCGACGCGCAGGCGAAATTGCAGGACGCCGATCGCCGCAAGGACATCTTTCTGGCCACGCTCGCGCACGAGCTGCGCAACCCGTTGGCGCCCGTGCGGAACGCCGCGCATCTGCTGGGCCACAGCGCGGGAGCCGATCCCGCCAAACGTGAGTGGCTGCGGAATGTGATCGAACGCCAGACCGGCCACCTGTCGCATCTGATCGACGACCTGCTCGATGTATCGAGGATCACCACCGGCAAGATCGAGTTGAAGCGCGAGGTCTTCGATATCAGGCTGGCACTCGACCACGCTCTCGAGATCACGATGCCGGCTGCGTTGCAGCGGCATCACGACATCGTGCGTCTGCCGCTCGCGCACCCAGTGTACGTCCACGGTGACCCGGCGCGGATCACCCAGACATTCTCCAATCTGCTGGATAACGCGATCAAATACACCGACGAGGGTGGCCGGATCGTGGTATGCGCGACGCTCGTCGGTCAGCAGGTATCCGTTACCGTGTCGGACACGGGCACGGGTATTTCGGGCGACGCACTGCCTCACGTGTTCGATCTGTTCGTACAGGGTTCCTGCCACGGCGAGCCGTCCAGGGGCGGTCTTGGGATCGGGCTCTCGGTGTGCAAGACGCTGACCGAGATGCACGGCGGGACCATTGTCGCCAGGAGCGAAGGCAAGAACAGAGGCAGTGAATTCGAAATACGTCTACCCGTTTGCCAGGGCAGCAACCAGCGGGCGAAGGACGGTGCCGAAGCAGGTCGAACGCCGTCCGATCCAATGCGTGTTCTGATCGTCGACGATAACAGCGATGCCGCGCTGTCGCTCGCAATGATTCTCGACGCGCACGATGTGCGCACCGCACACAGCGGGGAAGAAGCGCTTCAGATTGCCGCTGCCTTCGAGCCGCAGATCGTTTTCCTTGATCTTGGTCTGCCGGGAATCAGCGGCTATGAGGTTGCGCGTCGGCTGAGGGATCATCAGGCGGCTGGCAAGCGCCTTGAAATCGTCGCCGTGTCGGGATACGGACAGCCAGAGGACGTGGCTCGTTCAGCGGGGGCGGGGTGTGATAGTCATCTCGTCAAACCCGTCGATATCGAAGAACTGCTTGCGATCATCAGGCGAATGACCGGCGAAAATCCGGCCACCGCATAGTTTTCGATCGACCCTCTTTGTGCGAGGCGGCGTTCTGGGGCGACGACGAAAAGCACTGTTCGGATTTCCCCGCTTATCAGTCGAATTCCCTCGCGGGAACGACGTTGTAATTTTCGCAGTGCTCTACCATCAATCCATCCAGGAGGTAGTGATGTCACGGACTGTCAGGTTTGCCGAGGCCGGTGGGCCGGAAGTGCTTCGATTCGTCGACGAATCGGTCCGCGGCCCCGGCCGCGGTGAAGTTCGCATCAACGTGAAAGCGATCGGTCTCAATCGCGCGGAATCGATGTGGCGCACCGACCAGTACACCGAGCCCGTCCGCTTTCCGGCCGGGCTCGGGTACGAGGCGGCCGGCATCGTCGACGCGGTGGGCGAGGGCGTCGGCGGATTCGCGCCCGGAGACCAGGTCAATGTGATCCCGTCGTTCTCGATGAATCAGTACTTCACCTACGGCGAAGTCATCATCGTGCCGGACCATGCAGTCGTCAGGCACCCGAAATCTCTTTCCTTCGCCGAGGCCGCGTCGGTGTGGATGATGTTCGTCACCGCATATGGCGCGCTGATCGAAGATGCGAAGGTGGGCGCCGGCGACTACGTCGTCATACCGGCCGCTTCGAGCAGCGTTGGACTGGCAGCGATCCAGCTAGCGAATTACGCGGGGGCGACGTCGATCGCGGTCACGCGCCATGCTGGCAAGCGACAGCAGTTGCTCGACGCGCGTGCCGCACACGTGGTCGTGACGGACGAGTCGGACCTTGTCGAAGCGATCATGCGGATCACGGATGGAAAGGGAGCTCGCGTCGCTTTCGATCCGGTCGGCGGCCCGAACTTCGCGAAACTGGTCTCGGCGCTGTCCTTCCAGGGGATCGCGTATCTGTACGGCGTGCTAGACGAACGTGCCACGACGCTGCCCGTGCTGCAGATGATCGCCAAAATGATTTCCGTGAAGGCGCACAACATCTGGCTGACGAGTGGCGACCCGACGCGCCGAAAGGCTGCGGTGGAGTTCGTGCTCAAGGGGCTCGAAAGCGGCTCGCTGAAGCCGGTCATCGATCGCACCTTTGCGTTCGACGAGATCGTCGACGCGCACCGCTACCTCGAAACCAACGGGCAGTTCGGAAAGATCGTGGTAACGGTGTAGCCCGCGAGGTGTAGCCCGCTAACCGACATTGAGGTGAGGCAACGCGCTGGTTTTCCGCTTGATATTGTTGCTGGCCGCGTTCGCTCAAGCGCGGCCATCGCGAAGTGCTGAGGTCCAGTTCATACAGCATGTGGCGGCATTGGGGTAGCGCATGACATGGCGATCCTTCGGTCGGATCGCCCATGCCGGCGTTGGTCGGGCTGTCGCGCGACCTTCATCACGGGCCCATCGGTACCGTTTCCACGCGTGCCCGGACCCACGCGTGTCAGGACACCACATCGGCCAGCGGCCGCCTCGGCGCATGACTGACGCGCGGGCCGCGGCCGACGCGGAGCAGAAGCTGCGGAATCGCCTCCGTTCCCAGCAGCGTCCGGAGCCGCTCGCGCAGCGGGTCCACTTCGATCGGCTGGTTCAGGTAGGAAGCGCTCAGTCCCGCGGATGCCGCGACCAGCAGCATCCGCTCGAGCGCCTGTCCCGCGGCGAGCCATGCCTCGCGGTCGTCGCGCATCGTGGCAATGCCGACCATCAGCGGCGAGCCTTGCACGAGGTGCTGATGCGTGGCGGGCTGTCCTGCGCCCACATCGAATACGCGGACGGCCAGGCTGACGAGCGGCGCCGCGAAGTCGAGCAATGCTCCGACAGCGGTACCGTAAGCCGGCATGCCATCGTCGCGCCGGCGCGGGTGGATCCAGCTGGCGAGCTCGCGACGGAAACGTGGGTCCGCGAACTGCGCGTGATCGGCGTCGGCGATCAGTTGCGCAAGCGCCTCGCGCGCGGTCGTTTGCTCCACGCAACAGGCAATCGCGCCCTCGTCGTCGCAGGCGTCGCTGAGCTTGCGTTGCAGTGCCACCGGAACGGCTTCGTCGACGAACGGCGCACGCGTCGTCACGCGCGCCGTCAGCGCGTCGAATAGTTCGTGCAGGTGGGGATCGCGAGGCCCGTCGCGCGACACGCGCACGAGCGCCACGATGTCGGGGTCGGCTTCCGATGGAAACGGCGTGATCGCATAAGCGAGACCGAGACGGCACAGCGCCACGCGAAGATTGAGCAACGCCGCGCCGCAGCTCATCAGCAGTTCGCGATCGAAAGGATCGACCACGGGAAGCGCGCGCATGCGGTCGGCGCAGATCTGTACGGTCTCGCCGTCGACGATGAACCGCCACGGTTGCGTGTTGTGATTCGACGGCGCGAGCACCGCATAATGCAGCGCAAAGCGCAGCTGCTGTTCCAGTGGCGTGGAGGCGTGGAAGTGCGGTTCGCCGATTTCCCACGCGTCATGTTGGGCGGCATCGGTCATCTCGAAGTCTCCTTTCGGATCGTTCCCGCGAGCACGCGGTTCGTGTCGTCATCGTGTCGCCGGGTCATTGCGCCCCGGCATCGACAGGTCGAGCACGAGCACGTGGGCCTGCGTCGCGCTGTCGCAAGCTTCGCCGGCCACTTCGAAGCCGCTCGCGCGCTGCAGGATATGGCGCAGTCCGTCGCGTACGAGCGTGTGGTCGTCGGCCAGCAACACCTTGATCAGGGGGTGATCTCTCCCGGTTGCATCCATTGCCAGGGGAAACCTGACCGCAATCGCGAAGTCCGCGCTTTGCGCGGTATCGATCCGCATGGAGTCGCCGAGCATCGGCGCGTGTTCGCGCACGCCGATCAATCCGAACGGCATTTCGTGACCGCTGGCTCCGACCGTCTCGCGATTGGCGTCTCGTTCGCGATCCATTATCCGCTATCCGCGGCGGGCAGTCGGGCCGTTTGTGTGAGATGTCACTTTGGCCAGCCGTGATCGACGCGGACGCGACCTCGATCACACGCGCAGATCAATGACCCCGCTTCGCGTCGGAACACGATCAGCGTGTCGCAAACGGCGCTGACTGCATCAGTGCAAGCACGGGTCGCCAGAACGCGGGGGAGTCGAACGCCGCCATCGGTACCGCGGTGTCGAATGACAAGGTCGACGCCTGTTCCGCCGGCGTCAGTGCTTCGGCGCTCGCGAGTTGACGCGCGAGCGTCGCGGTGTCGGCGTCGGATAGATCGCGCGGACCATGCCGGCGCGCTTCGATGCGTTGCGCGAGCACCGTTGGTTCGGCACGAAAGTCGAGAATGCGAGCCGGTACGCCAAGCCGTTGGGCGAGCGCGAAAAACGTGTCGCGGTGACGGAACTCGAGAAAGGTCGCGTCGACGATCGCGCTGTGGCCGCTTTGCAGCACGCGGTGCGCGAGTCGAAGAAGGTGGTCGTAGATCGCGTGACGTGCGGCTGGCGTGTAGTGTTCGGCGCCAAGCGAGGTTTGCGCGTCGGGCGCCGGCCGCAGACGCTTGCGTTCGGCATCGCTCGACACTCGCACCGCGCCGCACAGGTCCGCGAGAGCCCGGCTCGCGACTGATTTTCCCGAACCGGAGTAGCCATGACACAGCAGCAAAACGGGTGCCGGCTTCTGCGTTTGCGCCCGTGCCACCTCGAGGTAGCGCAGGGCCGGATCCGGGATGGCGACGTTGCGGCCCGCTACGTATCCCGCTTTCAGGCACGCGACCCACGCCCGCACCAGCGCGCGATAGGCGACGTACAAAGGCATCAGCGACAGCGTCGCATAATCGCCCGACGTTTCCAGCCAACGGTTCAACAGTCGATTGGCCAGACGGGGCTCCGCTCGCGCGCACAGGTCCATCACGAGAAACGCGACGTCCGCTGCGACGTCGATCCAGCGTAGCGCATCGTCGAAGTCGATACAGTCGAACATCGCGATTGCGCCGCGCCAGCGAACCACGTTGTCCAGATGCAGATCGCCATGGCAGCCCCGCACGAAACCCTCGGCGCAGCGCCGCTCGATCAGCGGCGCGAGTTGGTCGAGTTGTCGCGCGCACCACGCGGCAATACCGGGCAGCGCGGGATGGCTGCAATTGGCCAGCAGCGCCGCGTTGATCGTTTCGATCTGCGTTCGCACCAGCGTGGCGCTCCCGTAGCGCGACGACGGCGCGTTGCGGGGCGCCCTCAGGTGATAGTCGGCGAGCCGCTTCGCCGCGCCGTCGATGTCGCGCGGCGTCAGTGCTCCATTCGCCGCGA
Source organism: Paraburkholderia sp. UCT70 (assembly GCF_050434085.1). NCBI lineage: Bacteria > Pseudomonadati > Pseudomonadota > Betaproteobacteria > Burkholderiales > Burkholderiaceae > Paraburkholderia > Paraburkholderia sp. UCT70. The sequence goes on from NZ_JBNPVZ010000003.1 coordinate 708,519, forward strand.
GACTCGAAAAGAGCATCGCCTCGTCGAAGCGGCGCATCTTGACCGCGTGATCGACTGTCACGCCGCCGTCCCCGAGTGTCAGCACGCCGGCGTGGCGCGCAATCGGCAGCACGCCGGCGTAAATACCTTGCGCGAGTGGCCGGTTCAGACGGAGCTGGGCTTCGCAGCAGCGCTTGCGGGTCGCGGTGGCGGTAAAGTCCGCGAAACCCGGGGCGACGGGTTTGATGATCTTGTACGCGAAGCGCCCGGCGAGATACACGACGGATATGTGCGTTTCGACCCGGACGATCCTGCCCGCCGGATGACGGTACGTGCCCGGCCTGCGCAGCGTCGCGTCGAGTCCGCGCACGCTGCGGCGCGCGGCGCGGACCCGGTTGTCGAGATGCTGGATGCCGCGCATGCTTGCATTGGCGCGTGGTGAAGAAAGCTTGCGGCTCCGTGGCGAACTCATGCCGGACTCCACCTCGCGGGCAGCTGCGCGGCCATTTCTTCGTGGCGACCGGTCAAGTCGACCGAGCCCGCGACAACCAGGCCGGAATTCGCGACGAGCGGCACGCCGGGCGCGCGTTCGACGATCACGCTGCGGCCGCCGAAACCAGGCATGACCTTGACGGCCTCGGCGAGCGCATTGACGCTATTGAGCAGCAATTGCCGGGCGTCATCGTGAAGCACGAGCGTCTCATTCGGCACGGTTGACCTCCGCCTGGTGGGACGGCCGGCGCCCGCCTTGCGCGCGAGCCGGAATCGTCTACTCATTTAAGCCATCGGGTATGGTAACCGGCTTGATCTGTATCAGCGAGGCGGTAGCCGGGCATCGCCAGTCGGTCGGCAACTGCCTGTACGCTTCCATACGAAATGGAGCGTGGGTCACCGTTTGACCGCAGTCAAGCCGCGTGCGATCGTAGCAGCAACGCGCCGGTGGAGCAGCTGATGAAGCGATTCGATATTTTCAATGGCGATGCCGACGGCATCTGCGCGCTGCATCAGTTGCGGCTCGCCGAGCCTGCCGACACGATCCTGATCACGGGAGCCAAGCGCGAGATAACGCTTCTGCAACGCGCGAACGCGCAGCAGGGCGACAGCGTGACGGTGCTGGATATTTCGCTCGACTCGAACCGCGAGCCACTCATCGCGTTGCTGGATCTTGGTGTAAAGATCGACTATTTCGATCATCATTTCCCCGGGCCCATCCCCGCACACGCGCTGCTGACGACGCATATCGATACGTCACCGGATAGGTGCACTGCGCTGATCGTGGACCGCCATCTGCAAGGCCGGTGCACGCGATGGGCGGTGGTCGCGGCCTATGGCGACAACCTGCATCGGGCAGCGCATCGGGCCGCCACTGCGTGCGCGGTGAACTCGTCCGATGAGCACAAACTGCGCGAACTCGGCGAAGCGATCAACTACAACGCCTACGGGGACAGCGTCGTCGATCTTGCCGTCGATCCTGTCGAGATGTATCGCGCCATTCAACCCTATTCGGATCCGCTCGAGTTCATTGCGTCGACCGGCGTGCTGCCCGAACTGCAGGCGCGACGAACGGAAGACCTCGAACTGGCCTTGGGACTCGCGGTAATGCGGCGGGTCGCCAATGGAACGGTGCACATTCTTCCCGACGCGGCGTGGGCGCGGCGCGTGCGAGGCGATTTCGCCAATCTCGTCGCGCGACGCGACCCGGCGCGAGCGCACGCGGTGCTGACGGCCGGCGCCGATGGCCGATACACGGCGAGCGTACGGGCTCCGCTCGATTGTCCGCGAGGCGCCGACGTCCTTTGCAGGAAGTTCGGAGGAAACGGCAGGGTCGCTGCCGCCGGTATCGACGGGCTCGATCGCGCGCGGCTCGACGAATTCGTGACAGCGTTCAGCGTTGCGTTTTGACGCGACGTTCGTGGAGCGGGTGACCGGTAATTCACCGTCGCATCGCAGTCGGCAGTGCGAATTCGCCAGGTGGCGCATCGACATGGACGTCGTCACCGTCGCCTGGACAGCGGAGGGCGGGCTTGATGCTTGATGCAAATCAACAATGGTCCGCCGCTACGCATCGATCATTGGGCTGTACTCGAACTCGGGGCTAATCACGAGTGGCCGGATCTTTGCGATAGGCGCATCGCACGGCGGAATCGACGCGTTGCAACGACTGGTCGACGCGGACTTCGTCGCGGCGGCACGCCGCGCGAGCGGATTCGAAGTTGGCGCCGAAGGGAGCGCGGCGACGCGTCCTTCAGCGCCCGTCAATTGCGTCGCCTCGCGCCTGCCTGCACCGATGTGCGACAGCGCAGGGCACTCGATGTGGAGATCACTCGCGGTCGAGTATCTGAAAGAGCGTTCGATTCGGGTGCGTGACGTGATGAGCGCCCCCGCCGTCACCGTCGACGAATCGACGCCGCTTGGCGCGGGTTCCGTCGGTCGCCGGCATCGCTACGCGCAGCGGACCGCAGGCGGGAGTTCGCGGCGTTCCTCGTCGAGTGCGCGATCGATTCGATGTCGGTGGGTCCGGACAGTTTCATTGCCGTCAAGCGCGAGGCAGCCGCCGCGGAAGCATGCCCCTGTATCGGTATCGCCTACGAGAGCCGTGAAAACTTCTCCGTTCAGGAGGAACGCTTGATGCGGCCAATTGATGGCATAGTGGGTTTGGCAACCCGCACTGACGTTGCGGTGGAGGAAAAGCGATGGGCAACGTGTTTCGCGACCGCGCCGACGCTGGCAGACAGCTGGCCCACGCACTGCGCGACTATCAGGGTCGCGGCGATCTGGTGGTGCTGGCTCTGCCGCGCGGCGGCGTTCCTGTCGCGTTCGAAGTCGCACGGGCATTGCATGCCAGGCTCGACGTTCTCGTCGTCAGAAAGCTTGGGGCGCCTCAAGACGAGGAACTGGCGATGGGCGCCATCGCGACGGGGGGCGCCCTTCATCTGGAAAGGTCGGTGCTTCGCGAACTGCAAATCAGTGACGCCCAATTGGCCGACGTGATCGCGCGCGAAAGAGCCGAACTCGCGCGCAGGGAACTGGCGTACCGTGGGGAATGCCCGCCGGTGCCAGTACAGGGCAAGACGGTGATCGTGGTCGACGACGGCATCGCGACGGGGGCGTCGATGCATGCGGCGCTCGACGCACTCGGCAGCAGACATCCCGCTCGGATCGTGGTGGCGGTCCCGGTGTCGCAATCTGATGCGCGCACGGCATTCGAAGGAATCGCGCACGCGTTCGTGAGCGTGCTGGAGCCGGATTGGTTGATGGGGATCAGCGGGTTCTATGTGAATTTCGACCAGACGACCGATGAAGAAGTCCGCGCCTGTCTCGCCGCCGCGCGCGGTTGGGAGCCCGAGCAGGGCTCGGACTCGGCCGGATGACGGTGCAGTGAAGGCAGACACGGCGGCGGGCCGTGTCGAACATGGGGCATCTATCGACGGCTCACGTTCCGACCGACACGTACAAGAGCACGATCGGCGCCTTCGAACCATTTGGTGTCGCCGAGCGTAATGGCGCGCCATAGGTGCAGCGCAAATCCACGAATCTCGACCATTGGACGCGCACGCCCGCGCCGACGCCCGCGAGCAGACCGGGGTTATTTTCGGCTGGCTGGTCGATCGTGCTCCATACGCGGCCCGCATCGAGAAACACAAAGGGTTGCACGACTGCGTTGCTCGCGCCGAGCGAGATCGCAGGCGTGCGCACCTCGGTCTGAATGTTCCAGCCGCGATCGCCCAGCGTGACGTATGGGTCGTAGCCTCGCACACTGGACTCCCCGCCGAGCCCCATCTCCTCGCTCGGTAATAACGTGTTCGGCGTCCACTGAAACGTTCCGTTCGTGATCAGCGTGAAGCCAGCCCCAAGCGCGGTGGCACGAGACGCTGTCAACTGCATATAGATGTAGCGGGCCGTCGCGCCCTGCCGCGCGGCGTTAAATGCCTCGTCCTGATTGTTGCCATCCAGTCCGCCCGGACTGGCGACGAGTGTCGCCGCGGCGTGCGCCGTGCCAGCCTCGGTCGGTTTGCTGATGTCGTAAGACAACACGAACTGATGTATGTGCGTATTCGAGTTGAAAACCTGGGAGCCGCCAAATTCCAGATCGTTGTTGCTGCGCTTGAAGTCGTATCCGATCTGGATCAACTGTGTCGTGTCCGTGATGGTCGGCAGACGCAAGTCGTAGCGAAAGCTGAACTGCGCAGAAATGCCCGTTTGCCCATACGTGTCGGGCAACCGTGGCGTGCTCTGCGCGTAGACGCCGAACAACTCGATACTGTCGAGCCAAGGCAGCGGCGCCGTGTAGTTCAGCGCGTGCGCGGTGAAGCGGGCGCGGTTCGGGCGGCCTTCGATATTCGGATTGCCGCTGAAAAAATCGTTGCTGGCAGTGAATTGATAGGCGATCTGCTGATCGAGACCAAGCAGGTTGCCGTAGCCTATGCCTGCAAAGAAACGATCACGGCCGAGTTCCGGCACGCCTTCATTGTCGTAACCCGCGCTTACACGAAGCGGCAGCCGGTCTTCGGTTTGCAACACGACGTCGGTCGTGTCGGCGGCCTCACCGGGCGCAAAAACAGCATCGACCCGTCGATAAGGATTCGCGTTGAGCACCGCAAGTCCCTTCGAGACCGCCGATTGCTGGATCGGTCCGCCGGGCTCGAGCGGCATTTCACGTTCGAGAAGCCTGCTCGAAAAGTAGGTGTTGCCGCTGGCATGAACCCGACCCAGTCTGAATTCGGCAATGGCGATACGCACGACACCCGAGCTGACGTCCTGTTCCGGCACGTAGACGTCGACGAGCGGCTTTCCCGCCGCCCGATAACGCTCGACCACGGCGCGGCGTATCTCGGCGAGGCGGCCGAAGGTCAGCGGCTTGTCGAGGTCCGTGGCGAAGCTCTGCAGGAAGGCGGCGTCGAGTACGGGCAATCCTTGCGCGACGATACGACCTTGCTGGCTCGGCGATGCCGCCGCGGACGCGCCGGCCGGTTCGAAGATGAGCCCGGCAAGCCGCTCGACAGCGATCCGTGCGGACTCGGCCTGCGCTTCTGGGGAGGAGGGTGACGACGCGCTTCGCGGCGCCTGCGGTGCGGGTTGCGGCGCGAGGTCGCGCCATGCCTGTGCCGCTACTGGTGAGGTCTGCATGATGCCCGCAATGCACGTTGCGATCATCAGGACAGCAGTGCAGGCGGCGGATCGCGGTTTCATCGATCGCATATATGCATAGCGCCGTGCCTATTGGCGGCGTGGCAGCAGGCTGCGGCGACCAGCAAGCCGCCGCCCTCGACCCGATGTCGCGCATGCAATACGAGCCTTCCGTCGTTCATGGCGATACCTATTAACGGGTGTGGTGCATCGAATCCGGAGCCGCACGTCGAAATTATTCTAGTCGAAGCGCCTGCGCGAGTTTCCAAAAGCGACCCGAACCCTCTTCACACCTCGCGAATGCTATCGAGGAAACCATTTAGTAAGGGTTTCCTCCATGTGTACTGACCCGCGTCTTGTCTTTACTCTTCTAGACTTGTCATACAACCGGCGCAATGACGATTCTCTCGTGCGCCTACAACTATCTATCAGGAGGGGACTCGATGTCCAAGCTGTCGTGCGATCTTGATAAAAACGCGCCCGCAACGGGCGACACCTTGCGCATTTCGCGCCGTGGCTTCATGGGCCTCGGAGGCGCGCTCGCCGGCAGCGCACTCCTGCAGGCTTGCGGCGGCGGCAGCGGAGTTTCCGCTTCCGCGGCAGGCGGAAGCAGTAGTTCCACGCCAGCGACGGGAAGCACGCCGTCAACGGCTGCGGCCGATCCGATCTGGGGTCCCAACGGATCAGCGACGAACATCATTAATGCGCTGCAGAAAATCACGCAGAGCGCGTTCCCGGCCGTCGATTTCCAGGTCGAACAGTACGGTGCGCAACCGTGCGCGGTCATTGCCCAGGCCAACCCCTACACCGGCAGTTCATCGCCCCTGAGTACGGGGGCCGGCGCGACCAACGCACCGGGATCGTTCGATTCACGTCCCGCTTTCCTCGCGGCAATCGCGGCCTGCAGCGCAGCCGGTGGCGGCCGGGTCGTGGTGCCGGCGGGCACGTGGTATTGCGCGGGTCCCATCGTGCTGCAGAGCAACGTCAACTTCCATCTGAGTGCGAACTGCACGATCTATTTCAGCCCGAATCCCGCCGACTATGCGAAGGACGGTCCGGTCAAATGCGGCGCCAACGGCAATCTTTACTACAGCCGCTGGCAGGCGAACGACTGCCTGAACTTCGGCTCGCCCGTGTACGCGCGAAATGCGAACAACATCGCGGTGACTGGCGAAGGCCCGACCTCGGTGCTGAACGGTCAGGCGATGACGCCGTTCGCCGGAAGCGGAAACACCAGCACTTGCTGGTGGACCTACAAGGGTTCCAGCGGCGCGTACGGCTGCGCGGGGTCGACCACGCCGTCCCAGGCCTATACGAACCCGAACAACGTCGATCTGATGGTGGTCGCCCCCACCATTTCGGCCTCGCTCTACACGCTATTGACCAATCCGGCTACGCCGTGGCAGCAAGACCAGAACTACCTGCCGGCGCTCTCCGAAGCGGGCGTGCCGGTCGCGCAGCGAATCTTTGGTCTCGGCCACTTTCTGCGGCCGTGTATGGTTGAGTTCATCGGTTGCACGAACGTGCTGATGGAAAACTACCGAACCAACAACACGCCGTTCTGGCAGCATCATCCGACGGACTGCACGAACGTCGTGATCCGTGGCGTGACAGCCGACAGTATCGGACCGAACAACGACGGCTTCGACCCCGACGCCTGCAACACGGTGCTGTGCGACAGCGTAACGTTCAACACCGGCGACGACTGCATCGCGATCAAGTCAGGCAAGGATCTCGACACGGAGTACGGACCCGCGCAGAACCATGTGATCCAGAACTGCATGATGAATAGCGGTCACGGCGGCATTACGCTCGGCAGCGAGATGGGTGGCGGCGTGCAGAACATCTACGCGCGCAATCTGACCATGCTCAATCAGTTCTGGGCAACGAATTCGCTGAACATCGCGATCCGTATCAAGACGAACATGAACCGTGGAGGCTACGTCAAGAACTTCTACGTCAATGGCGTCACGCTCCCACACGGCGTGAGCCTGACGGGTGGAGGCTACGGCAGCAAGATGCTGACGGGCAGTCCGATCAACGGCACCGTGCCCATCGGTGTGGCCACCGCAACAGCCGCCAACCCGTCCGCGTCTCAAGGCGGCCTGATCACGTTCGATTGCGATTACCAGCCTGCCGCCGATGCGATTCGCACACGCCCCGCACTCATTGACAACGTCAACATCGCGAACGTCAATGCTTCGAACGTGACATTGGGCAGTACAACCGGCTCCTGTTTCCAGGCCATCGTTGCGCAAGGTCCAGTTGCGTTCGATTACAACGGTCCGGCGCCTGCGCCGACCGTACCGGCAATCACGGGAGTGACGATTTCCAACTGCGACTTCGGCACGCCTGCGGCCGCAGGCCCCGCGAGCGCCAGCACGCCGGGTCCGATCTACCTCTACAACGTGCACGACATTACGTTGCAGAACGTGATCATCGCTGGGCAGACGCTCAATCAGACGCTGTCGGATCCGCGTTAAATACGACGCACAAAAGAGCGGCGAGGCGCCGCTCTTTGGCGTCGCACAGCTAAAGTGAAGTCGTCGCGCCGGGGGCTCTCAAGACGAGCCACTTTGCAGCTCGCTCATCAGGCTCGCAGCGTAGGCCGGAATATTCGCCGCTGGCTGTGGCGCGGCGAAGTAGTATCCCTGAACGATCTCGCAGCCGGCCTCGGCAAGGAAAGCCAATTGTTCCGCTCGTTCGACGCCTTCCGCGACGACTTCGAAACGCAGATTGCGGGCGAGTGCGATGATCGCACCGATAATCGTCTCATCCGCGAGACTGCTACCAATGCCGCGGATGAACGACATGTCGATCTTCAGACGGTCCGCGTGAAAGCTGCGCAGGTAAGCCAGGCTCGAGTAACCGGCGCCAAAGTCGTCGATCGCTATGGACACGCCAATGTCGTGCAGGGCGCGCAGGGTGGGCAGGGCGCCCGGTGCAACCAGGCCTCCTTCGGTAATCTCCAGTTCGAGCCGGTCCGCGGCCAATTGTGATGCGGCAAGAGCACGACGCACGACGGCGCCGAAATCACTCGAAGTAAGCTGGCTGGGCGACACGTTGACCGACATGCGCAGCTCCGGCAGCACTTCCTCCCAGCGCTTTGCCTGTGCACAGGCAGTTTGCAGCACCCATTCTCCGATTGACGCAATCAAACCGATGTCTTCGGCCAGGGGTATAAACGTCGTTGGGCTGACCGTGCCGAAGTCCGCGTCGCGCCATCGGATGAGCGCCTCGACTCCAGTCAGCCGGTAGCTGCGTATGTCCACTTGCGGCTGGTACGCCAGCTCAAAGCCGTTCTGCTCGACGGCGTTGCGTAGCTTGTGCGATAGCGCGATGCGCTGAGTCGCCGCATGCGCGAGCGAAGGGGCAAATCGCTCGACGCCGTTACGCCCGCCTGCCTTGACTCGATACATCGCAAGGTCTGCGTGTTTCAGCAGAGTTTCGCAGTCCGTGCCGTCTTGCGGATAGCAGCTGACCCCGATGCTCATCCGGACCCGCAGTTGCATGTCGTCGATTTGCACTGGCTTGTCCAGCGCTTGCATCACGCGCGTCAACAGCGCGGAGAGTTCGTCATCGTCGGTTGAACCCTTCAACATCGTCACGAACTCGTCGCCGCCATATCGCGTCACCACGCCATCCGTTCCGACCGATGTCGACAGCCGCCGCGCAACTTCCTGCAACAGGCGATCGCCTGCGCCATGGCCCAGGCTGTCGTTGATGTCCTTGAAATGATCGAGGTCGATGAACAGCAGCGCGAATTCGTGACCATCGAGAATCGCCGTGTCGATCAGCTCACGCAGCGTCACGCGGTTCGGCAAATCCGTCAGCGCATCGCGACGTGCCTGCCTGACCAGTAGATCGCGCGACTCAATGAGTTCCGTCAGGTCGCTCACCACGCTGATGTGATGCGTAACCTTTTCCGCCTCGTCGCTCACCGGTGCCACGTACAGCTGATACCAGAACTCTGTCCCGTTTGCGCGCAGGCTTTTCGTTAGCGTGGTTGCCTCTCGCTTCTCGGCAATAGCGGAACTGATCTGTTTCCACAATCCAGGTGTTTCCGGCCGCGCGGAATGATCTGCGATCTGCGGGCGCTCATAGCCGGTTATTTTCTCGAATGCCGGGTTCGCGTATTCGACCACGTCGCCGCTCGGATCGGGTCGGGTGATGAGCACGCCGTTGCCAATTGCGTCGAGTGCACGGCTTCGCAGCAATAACGCGAGTTCGGCGTGCTTGCGCTCCGTTACGTCGACGGCCGTAATGAAGCACGCGCGACGGCGGGCATAGGTGAGGAAGTGATACGACAGCTCCACGTACACGGGCGTGCCGTCGCTGTGTCGATGCCGGCATACGCCGGCCGAGCCGCTCGTGGTAGCCGCGGCCAACAGCGCGTGCAGATCGTGCAGAAATGACGGCAAGTCGGCGTTCGCATACAGAGAGGTCATGTCGAGCGAACACAGATCACGGCGCGTGCGTCCGTATTGCGATGCGGCGGCCCGGTTCGCAGCGAGAATCGATAGCGTCTCGACGTCGAAAATCAACATCGGAAGTGGATGATGATAAAAGTACTGACGAAACCGGCGCTCGCTTTCTGAAGCAATGACCCGCGCGCGCTGCCGTGCTAGACGGGCGCGATAGTGAGCAACCAACGCATAGCAAAGGAGAAAACATGCCGCCAGCGCCGTGATTGCAAGCACGGTCCGCTCTATCACCAGGTGGCGCGTCGCGCTGTCGGATGCAGCCCTCAGGGAAGCGGTCTGCGCGTCGCGGAGAGTCACCAGTTGGGTGACGATGTTCGCCAGCATACGGTTCGCTTCGAGCAGCGCCGGGCTGTCGACCGACGCGCGGCCATCCGCCACGCGCGCATGTACCGCGATGTCGGCAAGAAGCCACGCCCAGCGAGCCGTCTCACCGCGCAGGTGCCTTACCATCAGTTGGCTTCGCGGGTCGCTGGCGTAACTTTGTTCCAGGCGGTCGAAACTGGTGGCGGCCGAAACTACCCGCTGCACTGGCCACGCGAAAGACGCCACCCGTGCACTGTCGAGCCCCACCAGGAAATCGGCGTTCGCCTGGATGTTCACTGCCTGCAGCGTCTCGATGTCGTCGCGTGCACGCAGAGCGTGAATGCGCTCCGCGTCGGACCGCTCATGCCATATGAGCGTGTAACCAATGCCGACAGCGAAAATGACGAGGCCAGTCAACACCAGTGCGACGGTGATGATCAGTTGCCGGTCGACGCCATGTCGCCGCCTCCACCGGCCAATAATGCCGGCGATGCCTAAACTCGAAATATATTGCATCGGTCAAGAATCAGCGCGCGCACGAGTACATAACATTTGATACTCGACGGCGGCGTGGCTGTGCGTCAGCATCTTTTACCGGTTACTGCGCGCGGTAACCGGGCTATTGTCTCCTCGATGGTGATATCGGCAGCAATACGAAGAACTTGAGAATGACTTTGCAAGCGCCACGCGACCGGCTGCACACCGCGCCGCCTGGCTGGACGGAGAAGATTTGAAACGTGAGCCGCTAACAGCTTGAGATTTCACCAGGAGTTTGCGCGTAGAATCCATTCACGAATCCAATACGCCAGCGTCCGGCCAGCCATGTATGCCACGTCACGATACGATGCATCTGCGTGTGGTATCCACTGGCTTGCCGTGTCGCGGTCGTGCCTACCGTTCGTCGATCGGCACACATCGGGAGCGCTATAGTGAAAAGCTCTGCCACACGCTACGGTTCGATTGCCCAATTCCTCCACTGGTGCACGGCAATTGTCGTGCTCGTGACGTTCATGTATGGGCCCGGCGGATCTGAACAGCGCGTCTACTCTTCGGTGCACGAGTTCGACCGGCGACTGCACGAGACTTTGGGTTTGTGCGTGTTGGCGCTCACCCTCATCCGCCTGCTGTGGCGAGCATACGACGCGCGTCCCGAGACACCTCCAGTTTCTCGCTGGATGGCTGTGATGGCAACAACCGTTCGATGGATGCTGTATCTGCTTCTCCTCGCGCTACCGCTTACCGCCATCTCGGGCGCGTGGCTCGAAGGGCATCCGCTGACGCTGATCGGCGGTTACGATATTCCGCCTTTGCTCAGTAGTTCGCATGGAGCAGGCTCAGCCCTCGCATCGCTGCACGCGTGGCTCGGCGACGCCATTATGTGGCTTGCGGGGTTGCACGCATTCGCGGCTATTTTTCATCATGCCTTCCTTAAAGACGACGTCCTGATCGCGATGCTTCCACGCTGGTTTCCGGCGGGACGGGCACGTACTGGCCGATAAGTCCCAAATGCCACGAAGCGAGATTGGGCGACGATGGTCCTTGAACACCCGTGGTTGGCCCGCCAGCATCGCCGAGAATCAGGTCGCTTGCGTTCCCAATGATCCTGTCGACATAACGGAAATCCATGTTGTCCGATGCCCAGTGGCCGATCCAGCGTCCATCGCTTCCCTGATGGTCGTAGTTCGAGTAGGTAAATTGCGTGAACGCACCGACCCTGTCGGTGATCTTGCCGGCGAGGAAGATGCTGGCTGAATCGAAAATCGGCAGACCGTCTTTGGGAGAGACGATATTGCCGCTGGCATCATGGTTGAGCCTCGTCCTGGGTCACGTCGAGCATCGCCATCACGGCCACTGGAATCGTACGTTCGCCGAAGGTATATCCGTTCAGCTTGAACATTCGACCGTACGGCGTCAGTTCGGGCAACTGTCCGCCCGCGTGACATGCCACGCGGCTTTGCCCTGTTTGACGGGCAAATATAGGCAGCGCTCGAACTACCGCTAGATCTTCATGCGCTGCAGAACGCGGTCGCCGGCGACGAACTGATGAAACATCGCCGCTGCGATATGCAGGCAGATCACGCCGAATAGAACCCAGGCGAGGACGCCGTGAACATCGCCCATCGCATGTCCGAATGACGAACCCGGTGCCGACAGTGAGGGCAACGAAGCAAGTCCGGCGAGGCGGACCGTCCACGTGCGCGACGAAGCGTTGATCCAGCCGAGCAGCGGCACCAGCACGAGAAGCACATACAGCGCGAGGTGCGTGAGCTTCGAAGCGGCGCGAAACAGCGGCGGCAGGTTGTCCGGCGGCGACCGATGAGTCACGCGCCACAGCACCCGCAACACCATCGCTGCGAGCAGTGCGGTGCCGACGCCAAGGTGCCAGGCGATTTCGCCGTCCGGCACGGTATCGCGGTGCACGTCCGGCATCGTCCAGCCGATCACGAACTGCGCGGCAACCAGCCCGACGACGAGCCAATGGAGCAAACGTGCGACGATGTCATAGCGGTGTTCAGTGGAGACTTGCATAGGGGAGCCTGTGAGTTGGATTCAGTCGAAACAGATCGTACACGACCGCGCCTTAAGGCCAGGTTAAGGGGCAGTCGTCAAGGCCGCCTGTCTGCGCCGTTCCAACCATTCGAAGACGGCCATTCCCGCGATCATCGCCGCCACGAACACCCACGCTTTCGCCGACCCGAGTCCGAGCGCAACGAGCGCCGGGCCGGGACAGAACCCTGCAATTCCCCAACCGACGCCGAACGCGAGGCTGCCCACCATCAGCCTTCGCGTGACGTGCGTTGACGCGGGAATCTGCATCGGCAATCCGAGCAGCGACTTGCCGCGGCGCTTCGCGATCGCGAAGCCGATTGCTGCGACAGCCACCGCGCCGATCATCACGAACGCGAGCGACGGGTCCCAGCGTCCTGCGAAATCGAGGAAGCCCAGCACTTTGGCGGGGTTGGCCATGCCCGACAACAGCAGGCCGAAGCCGAACAGCAGCCCGCATACGAATGAAACAACTGTTGCCATCCTAGGCTCCGAGAAGATGTCGCATGATATAGACGGTGACGAAGCCGGCCGCCATGAACGTCGCCGTCGCCACGAGCGAGCGCCTGGCGCCGCGTGAAATGCCACACACGCCGTGTCCGCTCGTGCAACCGCTGCCATAGCGGGTGCCGATGCCGACCAGAAAGCCGGCCGCGATCACGGCCGGCCACGACGCGTCGACGCTGATCGCGACGGGCGCACCGACTGCGCGCGCGATTACCGCGGCAGCGACCAGCCCGGCAACGAAGGCGACGCGCCATGCGCCGTCTCGCCTGGTCCAGCGCAGCAGGCCGCCGACTATCCCGCTGATTCCGGCGATGCGGCCCAGCAAAAGCACCATCGCCGCAGCCACGGCGCCGATCAGCAGGCCTCCGCACAGGGACGCGAGCGGGGTGAAATGGTCGAGATCGATCATCGTTCAGGTTGACTGTTGTGTGGGTTGGAGGGAAGCGGCAGCGCTTACATCAGCGCCGCTTTGACCAGCAGGCCGAGCGCCACGCAGACGAGGATGCTCGCAAAGCCCAGTTGCACCTGACGCGCGGCGATGTGATGCGACGCAAGCCGTCCGCTGAGCATACCGGCGGCGGTGGCGCCAGTGAACCACAACGCGACTTCGAGTGGAAGCGTTGCGCCGTGCGTGGCCGTCGCGAGAACGCCGCCACTGCCGACGAGTGCGATCACCATCAGCGAAGTCGCGACGATACCGTGCATCGACACGTCCGTCAGCTTGCGCATCATCGGCACAATGATGGAGCCGCCGCCGAGGGCTTGCCGCGCAAGCTGACCGATGCGGAACTCGCGCGCGCAGCGGCGCAATTCCGCGGAAAACGCAGTGAGCTTGCCGCGCAGCTGGGATTGAGCGAGCGCACGCTTTATCGCCGGCTCAAAGCGATCGCGGGCGGTGAGGGGGCCTAACGTTTCCTCGGCGTAGTGGGGGAGCGTTCACATCTTCTCCCCCTCGCACGGTCAGTGGCTTAGCTGCAAGTGAAACTGCTTGCCGAGTTCACGTCTCCGCTGGTATAGCGGGCCACCTTCGGATACGAGCAGAGCGGACGCGTGCGCCCGGCACCCCAGCTAGTCGGCACCTCGCTATTCGGTATCGCGTTGGTCGTGTCGCGAGCCGTTGCGATGACCCGGTTCGGCGCTTGCCCTTGCTCGACCCATGCCACCATAGGCGTCAGCATGTCGAACTGATCGGCCGTCGGACCGCCGCTGCAGTGGTTCATCCCTGCTACAGTGAAGAGCCGGGCGAAATTGCTCGCGTCACCGCCACTAGCCGTGGACAAGCGCTGATACCAGTCGGTCGTATCGTTCGACGAGAACACTGGATCGCTCGTCCCGTGATAGACGATCAACTTCGCGCCCCGGCTCCTCAGACCGCTCAGATCAGTCTCGTTCGGCGGGGTCATGAATGACCACGAAGACTCGGAATAGACACCGCTCGTTGCGAAGATCTTCGGCGCGTCACTGTCCATGTTGAAGTTCAGAGCGTAGGCGCCGATGGAGCTGAGCAGCGAAGCGCTCTGAGGCGGCGACGTAAATACAAAGGCCGCCGCGGCCGGGTCAAGGCTGATCGAATTGCCTTGCTTCCACGCGGCCCAGCCTGATCCGTTGACACCGACGTCATACGGAAAGCTCGCATAGAGCGCAGTGCCAGCGCTATTTTTCGCCCCAGAGAAAATATTTCCAACGGCTTGCTTTTGAGCCGTCGTAAGACAGGTGCCGTCGCGCCCATTGCTCGAACATGTCGGTACGTCCGTGGCCAGGTCGAAGTTCGCCTGGCACGCTTTGATGTCTTGCACCATCCCGTCCGCTACACCATCCAGCGAATCGCACTTCGCGATGACCTTCGACGCGATGAGCTGCCTTTCAGCAGTCGTCAAGCCGCTGGTGATATCGGCAATTCCGGACGACGTTTTGGCGGTCGCGACGGTAGCTAGCTGTTGTGCGCTCCACATCTGCCCGATCGCCGCCTTTGGCAAATGGAAGCCGGGGTCGCCGGCAATGATGCCGTCGTAATCCGCGAAAGACCTGGCTGCCGCCACCATCGCATGACGGCCGCCGTTCGAGCAACCTTCGAAGTAGCTGCGGTCGGGGCCCTTGCCATAGGCCAACTTGATCACCTGCCTGGCCATTGGCGTGAGCGTAGCAACGGCGTTATAGCCATAATCGAGGCGCGCCTGGGGATCGAGACCAAACAGCGGGTTTTGCGACCCGGAATGACCTGCATCCGAACTGATCACGGCGAAGCCCATGTTTAGAGCGTTGTTCAGCGGGCCCCCGCCACTGAGCACCCCCGTCGCCGGTGTCACATTACCGTCGAGACCACCGTTGGCCTGATAGAAAAAGCGACCATTCCACGCGATAGGTAGCCGCATTTCAAAACCAATCGCATAAGTTTGGCCGTCAACGGCGCTCGTGCGTTGATTCATTTTCCCTTCGATCACGCAATGTTCGGGCACGGACTTTCCCGCCACCGTGAGCGTTCCGGCCGGCACGTCGGTAACGGACGTGAACGTCGTGGCCGCAAACGTCAACCTGGCGGCGAGCGCGCTGCAGTTTCCTGACAGCGTCGCGGGTTGTGCTGCGGAAAGCTGAGGCAATTGTGTCGCACTGGTGGAGAGCGAGTCGGAACCGCCGCCGCAGGCCGCCAGCATCGCGGACACTGTCGATACGCACATCGCAATTGAAGTTCGTTTCATTCTCGCCCCCTATCAGAACATGTGTTTAATGCCGACCATCACGCCCGTTTGACCCATGCCCGCGCCTGGCGTGGTCCCACCGCCGCCACCGCTGACCGAATAGCGCGCCTTCGCGCTGTTCGCGAGATACGCAGCCTGCGCATAGACCGACGAACGCTTGCTCAGAAGATAGGTGGTGCGTAACGTTCCCATCGTGGCGCGGGTATCGTGGTCGCTATTGATGATCCGAAACACTTCGCCATCGAGGAGGAACGCAGGCGTGACCATGTACGAAGCGCCCAGGAAGAACAGATCCGAACGGATATTCGGTACTGTCGGCGACTGGGTCACTACGCGGCGTCCAATCCAACCTGCGCCGATCTTCGCGCCTGCGTACTGCGCATAGGCGCTCAGTTGGGTACGGGCGTCCTTGTCCGCGGCGTTGATGAGAGGTGTCGGCGCAATTCCGTCGAAGAAGTTCGCGGCCGCGGTCGCGCCGCCGCGTTGCTCCTCGTACGACGCAGCCGCGCCGAAATATTGAGAGTCGTACTTGAGCATTGCGGACCAGTCGCGGCATTCCGTGGCGTGGCCTGGAACCGAGCCGGTACAGGTTCCTTGTCCCGGGGAGTTGCCGGTACCCGCCGCGTCCCGTCCGAATGAATAGCCCGCGCCCAGCGTAAAGCCCTTGTACGAGCCAAGATAGGTGATGGAGTTGTCGGCGCGTGCGTTGGGCACATAGGCATCCAGGGAGCCCATGCCGTAAATGTCCGGACCGATGATGTCGGCGCCCTGAACCGCAAGATAGGTCATCGTGTACTGACGTCCGAACGCGAGCGTTCCATACGGGCTTTTCATGCCGACGAATGCCTGACGTCCAAACAGCCTCCCGCCCTGTCCAGAACTGCCGTCGCGCACGTTAAAGCCGCTTTCGAGCGTGAAGACAGCGCTGTAGCCGCCGCCTAGATCTTCGTTGCCGCGCAGCCCCCAGCGTGATGGGAACTCTCCGGTAACGGATGGCATGCGAAAGACGCTGTCGCCCTTCGCGTTCGCGTGCGAGACATACTCGATCCCCGTGTCCACGATGCCATACAACGTGACGCTTGATTGCGCAAAGGCTCCAGTGCTCAGCGCGCATAGCGCACCGAACATGAGAACGTGAGTCGACTTCAATTGCATGGTGATGTCTCCAGACCAGTTGTATGTTTTTTTGTTGAACTGCGGTTGAGGGATCTTCGGTTTCAGGCGATTGCAGCGATGAGCGTGACGGGGATGCTGACGCCGATCACCGTTGATGCAATATCAGGCAGTCTGATATCAAGAACAAAATAAAGCGCGTCCTGGAAGACGCGCCTGTCCGTCGCGATAGTTCCGTATTTGATATCAGGTATCCTGACAACGCAAGCATGAAATGTTCGGTAGATACCCTATGCAGCGGGATGGATGCGAGGCGAGCATTGATCGGTGACGGCCGCCCTTCCGACGAGCAGCGCAAACTGTACGAGCTCGCCGACGCGCAGGTCCACTTCAATATGGACGCTCGCTGGCTCGCTGGTGTCGCCCACGCTGGCGCTGCGCATGCGGTGGGGCGAGGCTTGCCCGCAGGCCATCCTGCGTATCGAGCGCGATGTGCTCGAGCGTCATGCACAGCGTCATTTCGGCGACGCGGCGCGTGGGGCAATCGAATTCGAGCCAGAATTCGCACTGACGTCGGCACAGGGGCAGTGCCTGATGCAGTTGCTGCCGATGCTCGTGGAAATCATGAGTACGGAGGCGCATCCGCTGCGCAATCCACTCGCATTTGAGCAGTTCGAATCGACACTGCTGAACGCGCTTATCTATGGTCAGCCGAAAGGACAGAAGTCGCACCCAAACCTACCCGAATGTGACCTTCACATTTCTGGGCTTTCAGTTTCGTCCGCGAAGGGTGTTGACCCGGCACGGGCAGGTCTCGACTACTACGGGGCTTTCTATCGGACAGCCATGCATGAGTTGAGTCGGTATCTCGACCGAAAGCTCGTGCGCTGGGTTCGGCGCAAGTACAAAACACTGCGACGGTACAAACGGTGCAGTGAAGAGTGGTTGCGCAAGATGAAGAAGGCGTACCCGCGAGAGTTCGCGCACTGGCAGTATCAGGGGGACGGGTTGGATAACGGGGGCCGTGTAAATCGAGAGGTTTACGCACGGTTCTGCGAGAGACTCGGGGCGCAATTCCCTGGGTCTACTCACCCCTACGTGAAGATTCGTGGCAAATGGGCCTATCTTTACCGCGCTGTGACCGGGCGGGAAAGACGATCGATTTTCGCCTCAGCGCCAGGCGCGATGTGGCGGCAGCAAAGGCATTCTTCGCGAAGGCGATCGGAACTCAGGGGCGCGCTCCTGGAACGATCACGCTGGACGGCTACGAGGCATCTCATCGGGCGGTCCGCGAGATGAAGACTGACGGGTCGCTACCCAGGCGAACGAAATTGCGATCCTCGAAGTACCTGAACAACCTGATCGAACAGGATCACCGCCACATCAAATCGCGGGTGAACGTGATGCTCGGGTTCAAGCGGTTCCGGAACGCGGTCGTGACCCTCTCCGGCATCGAACTGATGCATCGCATTCGCAAAGGCGAGTTTGATCTCACCGGCGTGCACCTCGAAGATACCACTTCGCCCTCGATCTGGATGGCGGTTCTTTCAGCTCGTTGAGGTCCCTGAAAAATGGGCGATTTCTCGCCCACCTGCTGAATTTGCACCACAACCCCGAGGCGATTGTTTGGCACGTGCGGTTCGAGTTCAAGCGCTTCCACAGGGGCAAGGACGACGCGTTTTAGCGAAAAACAGCGAATTCAGTCCTTTCGCATGCGTGCAACCAATGCGAGCAAGCGGGCATTCATTTCCGCAGCCTGCAAATGCGCGTGCCAACCGTGACCAGGAAGCAGCCATTCGAAGCGATACGCGGCCAACTTGCTGAGCGATTCGGTGAGCGCTGTCCACGAGTACCAGCACGCGTCCCTGAACGCGACGAGGTCCTGCTGGCGTTGGCTCCAGGCAAGCGAATCCCCCGAGAACAGCACGCGATCATCGAGCTGGTACACGACGCTACCTCGAGTGTGCCCGGGTACAGGGATCGCGCGCACGCCGGCCGCAATGTTCAGTGCTGAACCGTCGTCGAGCAGATCCGTCGCATATGGGGCGGCCGACACGTCCTCGCGGTGAATCCAGACGCGCGCGCCGAATTGACGCGCGTATTTGTCCGCGTCTGCGACGTCGTCACGATGCGACAGCAGAATGTGCGCAATACCGCCAGCGCCGTCAAACCATTTCACGAGTTCCGCCGCATAGCGCGGAGAGTCGATGAGCAGATTGCCTTCCGGACGCGCGGCAAAATAAGAATGTGCGCCAAACGACGACCGTGCGTTGAATCCACAGCGCCACACGCCCGATGTGATCTGCTGCGGAAAGATCGCTGCGTTCGGACGAGGCTGTTTCGTTTCGCTGCGTACCGACGCCGTAGGGCACACGAGCACCGCACGCCAGGCATCAAGCTGCTCTTCTGGTGTGGCCGGCTGCCGAGCGAAGACACTCTTGTCGTTGCGCTCGACAATCAGCCCAGGCGCGACGTGACGAGATGCACCGCAATTGATGCATGCAGTGTCGATGTACCACTCTCCTGAAGCGGAGTCGGTATTACGTATGGGCTTCATTTGATGCTCCCGGGCTGACGTGCGCATCCGCCGGCTCGACGCTCGTTGGCGTCTCGCGGTCGTTGGAGGGATTGTTACACGATCATTGATGTACAGGCGGAAACGGCTCGTTCGTCACGCCCTTGTCCCGCTACGAAGCCTTGTTTGCGTTTAGCGGGTGATTTACCACGGCTGGCTACGCTTGCCGCAACAGACACCCCTACGCGGCACTTCGTCTACTCCTGGCGCGGCCGCTTCTGCTCGTCGAAGTAACCAACTCCTCTGCTGTGAGGAAAAATTGACTGTTGTCCGCGAGGCGCGCAACGATGAAGTCGATGAAGGTTCTCACGCGGAGCGGTTGTTCCGTCCGGCGAC
This sequence comes from Paraburkholderia sp. UCT70, assembly GCF_050434085.1. Taxonomy (NCBI): domain Bacteria; kingdom Pseudomonadati; phylum Pseudomonadota; class Betaproteobacteria; order Burkholderiales; family Burkholderiaceae; genus Paraburkholderia; species Paraburkholderia sp. UCT70. Next base: position 728,186 of record NZ_JBNPVZ010000003.1, read on the forward strand.
GGTAGTAGACGTAAATCGACTCGCGCTGGGTCAAATGCTGAGTGAGCAAAGGCACGAGCCGTCCAGCCCGGATGTGTGAGACGGCCGAGAAGCTTCCAAGCTGCCCAATTGCCACGCCGGCCAGTACCGCTTCGGTTTCCGCGTCGATATCGTTCGAACAGACCGAAGCAGCCATCTCCCGATACACAATCTCCCCGCCCACCATAAATTCCCACGGCGCCTGCTTGCCGGTGTTCGCACGCCGGTATCCAGAACAACGATGCGCATCGAGCTCGTCCACGGTTTTCGGCGTGCCGTACCGTTCGAGATAGGCTGGCGACGCGCATACGATCAACTGAATCGGTAGCAGTCGCCTGGCAATTGCCCCCTCGGAAGGCGGGGATCCGCCGCGGAAGCCGACGTCGGCGCGATCGCTGACGAGGTCCGTGAAATGATCGTCGAAGCGAATATCGATCTGCACGTCAGGGTATAGCACCGCAAACTCAAGGATCGATGGCCAGAGTGCCGTTCGCCCGAGCGCCGTCGGAGCGCTTATCCGTAGGGGCCCCGCAACTTCTTCCCCTGAACGGCGAGCATCGTCAATCGCGGACGACAACATAGCGAGCGCTGGCTCGACACCTTGCAATAGTCTTTGCCCCTCTTCGGTCAGACTCAACTTTCGCGTTGTCCGATGAAACAGCCGGACGCCAAGCGACTTTTCGAACTGCATGACCGCGTGGCTCGCGGCCTGCGGCGAGATGCCGAGGTCTGCGGCTGCCCGACGGAAGCTGCCGAGCGTTGCTGCACGGACGAACACCGAAATCGCCCGGACCTCATTCATGGCTGACTCCATTCGCAAATATTGATTGATTATGAGTCTAGCATTCGATGCCTGGTAGCTGTTAATCGCGCGCCCTATGCTTCTCTTCACATTCACCACGAAACGGGAGCAAATCATGAGCAACGCTACGCAGCACCGGTTCAAGCACGCCTGGTTCGTTACGGGCGCCTCACGCGGGTTAGGCACACTGATCGCACAAGCGGGCCTGGCGGACGGAAATGCAGTGGTTGCGGCGGGACGCAACGTTCGGGCGATCATTGAGCGTCTTGGCGAATCACCTGCGCTGTTGCCGGTCGCGCTCGACGTAACTGGCGAGGAGCAGGCCAAAAGAGCCGCGCAGGCTGCTTTGGCAAAGTTTCGCAGGATCGACGTGTTGGTCAACAACGCCGGCTTCGGACTGCTCGCAGCCGTAGAGGAATCGGCCGACGCAGACGTACGTCGCATGTACGACACTAACGTTTTTGAACTGCTCAATGTCACGCATGCGGTGCTGCCAGTGATGCGGGGACAGCGCTCGGGCCATGTGATCAACGTGTCCTCGCTCGGCGGCGGGATTCGGGGTGTATTGCTCGACGAAATTCGCCGTCGAAGGCATTACGGAAGCGCTCCACGCGGAGTTGAAGCCGCTCGGCATTCACGCGACCGTCGTTGAGCCCGGCTATTTCCGTACCGATTTCCTCGATCCGTCGTCGCTCGTCGTCGGCAAGGAGGTCATCGACGGCTACGACGAGACGTCGGGCAACGTGCGTCGATTCGCTGAAGGAATGAATCACAATCAGCCGGGCGACCCGCAGAAGCTTGCGAAGGCCCTCGTCACGCTTGTCGATGTACCGAGACCGCCACTGCGTCTGCCGCTCGGAACCGACACGCTGAAGGCGATAGCCGAAAAGAACGCCTATGTTGCTACGGAAACTGAAACATGGAAGGCACTGTCGGCGTCAACCGATTTCTCAGACTGAGTTCTCTCGAGATGACGAACGTGTAGCGCGGTTGCGCTGCTGAGTAGTGCCGATTTCTATCTCAATCCCGCCTGAATAAGGGGAGTCTGTGATGTCCATAAACGCTGAAGTGCGCCCGCCCATCCCACCGTTCACCCTGAATCCGCAATCGAGAAGATTCGACTTGCGAAAGACGCTGGCAATTGGTTCCGCTCCTACGGAAACGAGAACTGGGAGTTTGGACCTGATGGTCTGATGCACCACCGGTATGCCTGTATCAACGACATGCCGATCAAGGCAAGCGATCGCAAGTTCCATTCGCCGCTGGGTCGCCGCCCCGACGATCACCCCGGTCCGAGCGAGCTGGGCCTTTGAAAAATTGCGCTGAGCACCGCCGTCGGTCGATACGATGAGCGAGATCAGGACGAGTTCCACCAGAATTGCGGATATCATCGGGATCATCGAAGGGATCGCCTTCCAGACCAAAATTCGCGCGCGCCGCGCAAAGCCTTGTCCCGCCTGGCTCTGAGCAAACGCGCACTTTCTGACCCACCAGTTAACCCCCGCAACGCGATCATCACGCGCCGGACTTGACGGGACCGCGCAGGAATGAATTCGGCCCGATCGCTGCTCATCGACCCTGTTAATTTTTGCGTTGATAGCGCCGCCATAGCCTTATGATCACCACATAGGCGAGCACGGCGACGATCAGTTCGATAGTCACCCAGACCACGAAAATCAAATCTTCGGGGTCCCGGATGCCGAGCCAATCCGAAGCATCCCACCAGACTGCTAGCTGGCTCTCCGGCATCGGGTAGGGATACGGGCGCACATAGCGAACCGAAAGAACGAACAGACCAAAGAACAGTGCGACCTTGAACACCCTACGGGCAAGTGTTGCCATACGTGATGACCTCAATTGTTCCATAGGCGCGAAGGCCCGAACTGCGCGCAGGGATTTTCACGGTGTGCAGCAGCGCGTTGCGGATTCGCATGAAGTCGGTACGGCTCGGCAGGGTAATGCAGCCAAGTGACACCCCCGCACCACCTGCGGGATGCAACCGGAACTGGCCGCGCCGGACGCCATTAACCCATGTCACATCATCAATGCTGCCATCATCCCGATACAGTGCGAACCAGTCATCGTGATTGGTCGCACTGCCCCATGCGGCATTCCACGTATCTTTTGCCCATGCGTAAGCCTGCGAACGGATGCCGCCCGTGGGGCGATCCACGATCCAGTATTTACCGGCAGGAATCGGCCCCTTGTCAGGCACCATCGTGCAGCCGCCCCGGTTGAGGTACGGACCATCGCCCGAATACGCGTCGAACGTGCCGACACCGAAAATTGTGAGCGGTGAAAACGGTTTGTTATTCACCAAAAACTTACCCTCATAGGCCATTGTCACTCCCGCTTATCCGCGCTCATTCCATGCATCGGTGTATTTGATATTGCCGTCAAGGTAGTGCCATGTGATTCGCTCATACATCATCGACACGGCCTCAACGTGATTGAGCAGCGAGTCGGGTGACAGCTTGGTATTCATCATGCCAGGATTGATGCCGCAGACCTTTACGCCTTCGAGTAGCATCACGAAATAAACTTCCTCCTTCCCCGCGTCGTTGATGCGATACCACTTTATCTCAGCAGACTGCAACGTTTGCCCCTTTACCACGGCCTTGTAAAGATAAGGCGTAGCAGCGTCAAACTCCTTTTCTAACGCAACTGGCGAGTGCGAGCGCGCGCCGGTAATCTTGCCGTTAGCCGCATCAACCGGCAGATTCACGCCGTGGCTGAAGCCGATAATTTCAATGCTTCCCTCGCGATCCTGAACGGTTGACGAGCCTTTGATGTCTGCGCCGCCATCATCTTTCAGCCACATATGCGCAGGAATTGGCATCTTGAATTTTTCCTTGAATGGTTAAATGAGCGCTGCATGGTTACGACCTCATTTTTAATAAGGTACGCACTACGAACGGACAATCTTTTACCCGGATACGCAAGCATTTGCAACGGGGATGCTATGCACTATCAATACTTTCACGTGATTTAACAAACATCGGAAGTGTGACTGCGATCTGATCGAGCGCAGCGCGCAGGCAAAAAAAGACCCGCGCGATGCGGGTCGGGTGGATGTCCTGCGATCAGGTCTCGGATCGCTGGCGCTTCGCCTTCCTTGGCGGCTTCATCTGCGCCTTGCCTGAGTCCGGGTCGTGCTGCAATGTGCCTGCCGCACAATCTGCGATCCATTGATTGACCTCGCTTTCACGCCAGCGCACCGCCGCTACGCCGACCTTGATGGGTTTGGGGAACTTGCCTTGCGCGATCTTCAGATAGATCGTCGATCCGGTTAGGCCGATACGCTGCTCGACCTCGGCGCGGCGTAGCAAGCGCTCATTCATGCGCTGCGTGACCTCTTATCGCCGCGAGCCACCGGAAGGGTTGCCAGACCACGGCGATGCCCGCGCCACGAAAGAGTATGGCCGAGCTCGACGAAATGCGTGGTTCGAACGGGGCGTGAGGACATCGTTTCCGTCTCCTCAAATTCACGCCGGCGGGGGCGTTCACGGAACTCGGGGCGGTCAGCCGCTAGCCCGGGCGGCTGCCGTTACGACAACGGAAGATTGATGGTGACAGACGGCTAATCCGGGAAGCGATCTGGACAACAGGCTCAGAAAAAACACGCAGTTTTAACCGCTGATAATGCCCAAAACGGAAGTTATCTGGTTAAATTCCCGGAAGCCAGTCGAGTTCGTCCATATATACCGTCGATGCTCGCGCGCGGCAATCTACCCGCTGTCCAATATAGGGATCGTCAAGACACATGGAGAATCTTCTCGTCGAAATCAGTCCGGACAGATGGGCCTTCTTGCTGGATATGCTCACCGCGTTCTCGATTCGTCTGTGCGCCGCTGCGGGCATACTGGTGATCGGATGGTGGGTCGCGCGCCGCGCTTCGATGTCGCTGAGCCGGCTCCTTGCGCGTCAATCACGCATGGACGCCACGCTGCGACCGATCCTCTGCGACATCGGCCTTTGGGGCATTCGCATTGTCGCGATCGTCGGTGCGCTGTCGCAGTTAGGCATCCAGACGGCCAGCATCATTGCCGTGCTTGGCGCAGCCGGTCTTGCGGTCGGTCTCGCGCTGCAAGGCACGATGCAGAACATCGCGGCCGGCATCATGCTGCTAGTGTTGCGGCCGTTCAAGGTCGGCGACTATATCGAGGGCGGAGCCGGCAGTGTCGCGGGCACGGTCGACGAAGTCAATCTGTTCACGACGCGTCTCACCAAACCCGACGGGATCTGCGAATACGTGCCGAACAGCGCATTGTGGAGCAATTCGATCCGCAACTTCAGCCGTAATCCGATGCGCCGGCTCGATCTCGAAGTGGAGATCTCGATCGGTGACGATGTGGATCGCGCGCTTGAGGCGCTGCGCACGCTCGCCGCGGCCGATCCGCGTGCGCTCCGCGATCCCGCGCCGCAGGTGATGGTCATCCGCTTCGACGACAGCACGGCGGTGCTGAATATCCGCGTCTGGTCGAACACGGACGTGTTCTGGACCATGCGCTGGGAACTCGCTCGCCAGGTGCGGCAAACATTGACCGACGCGCAATGTTCGCTGCCGTTGCGCACCCGTGAATTGCACATCGTTCCAAGCGCGACGGCCGCGACTGCCACCGACACAGCAGCCGCTCAGGCAGGGTCATCCGCGATCAGAAAACCGGAGCAAGGGGTGTAACCCCGGTTCTTCGATCCCGCGGCTTGTTGACAAGCTCGCATCTCCCGTTAGTACAGGTAACGCGCGCCCGCATTCAGCAACCCGCCACGGAATCCCGCGTTGCCGAACGACTGCTGGTAAGAAACGCGGCCACAGAGCGAGAGATTTCGGCGTGTTCGTGCCATTCACGCCAACCGAGGACTGCACCGTGTCCCCTATCGTGCCCGACGTGAAGCGCGCTTCGCTGATCTCCACGTTCTTGCCACCGGCAAACGCATACAGCACGTCAATGCCCGGATACGGCATGAGGCGACCGCTCGCGATGTCGAATGGTCGGGTCATGCGCGCCCCGAGCCGGCCGATCAACTCATTCTGCGAGTCGATGTTGACCGCCAGCCCGTCGGCGTCAGCCGCGACGTGCACGCTCAGATGCTGGCCAAGCAGTTGCAGCTGAGACTCAACATCGAAGTGGTCAGGAAGCGCGAACGGGTAGTCGGCTTCAACCGATGCCGAATAGTTGTTATTGGTACCGCGCCGCAACCTTTTCTCACACCGCTTACGAAGCCCTATTGGGATGGATGCACTCAAGGATGATTCTCAACGTTGCGAGCATTCTGAAAAACTTATAAGCACTGGTTTGCATAGCGATCGCAGTTATTCTGCGTTCCTTGCCGCGACAAAGCCCTGCATGCAATGTCGTTCATCGTCTGTCCGATTCGCTCGCGACGAGTGGCGGTAGCGGGCAGTCGAGCGTGTCGCAAACGGCGCGGAGCAGCTCTGCTCCACGGACGGTGAACTGCTGGTCCGCCAGGATGCACGCCGCGCAGGCGGCGACGATCCGGCGCTTGATTGCCGGAACGGATTGATTGAGCGTTCGCAGGGCCGCATCGAGTTCGATGAGGGAACGTTTCTCGCGGGGCGGCAAGCGGTGGGTGTGGTCGCCGCCGATGTAGCCGCGCATGCCGGTATCGAAAGCTTGGGCGGCCCGGTCGGGTTCCGGCCGGCCTTCCCAGGCCAACAGCGCTAACACCGTCGCCACGGGCTGCGCCAGTTTTTGCGGCGAGCTGTGCAACGGACGCGTCTGACGCTGCGGCAGGAACTGGGCGTCGAGATGGCGATGCAGCACGCAGCGGAGCGTGTACTCGAGCAGGCTCAGCCGCTGGTCGGCGATCATGAGCAACTCGACCTGTGCGCGGAAAGCCTGGTGCTGGCGGTGCGACATCTGCCGCAGGGCTGGCAGCGCCAGATCCAGGAGGGGCAGCCGATGCGTGTCCGGCAGAGCCCGGACTGGGGCGACCAGCCGCAAGGTTTCGGCAAAGTCCTGCGGTTCGGCGCCGGCCTTCAGCTGGGCCAGCTGAAGTTCCCGCAGGTCCTCCAGCGGGTCCAGAAGAAGGGCGCAGACTAGGGCGCGAGCACTGAACGGCTCCTCGGCGGCAACCCGGAGCGCGTCGGGCATACCGTCGTGCAGTGCCTGGGCGTAGCTCATCACTTCCGGATGGACGTGGCCGACTCGAGACGCCGCTTCCTCGGCGAAGCCCAATACCGGCACAGGCACCTGCGGCAGCCCCGGTAACGTGGGAACCCCGGCGAACGGCGGGACGCGGCTGGGGCGGGTGCCCTTGAGTTGTTCCCGATCGACATCGACCGGTCGCACTTCCGGGAACTGGCCGTCGAACTGGGGATGGAGCCGGCGGATGCGCTCGACGAGGGGCGGGTGGGTGGCCAGCAGTCCGGCGAGGCCCTCGCCGGCGAAAGCGTTGGCGAAAAACATGTGACCAGCCTCGGCGGCCCGGGGGGTGTCGATGCGCGACCCCTCGGCCAGCCCGCCGATCTTCTTGAGCGCCCCGCCGATCCCGTCGGGGTTGCGCGTGAATTGGACGGCGCTCGCGTCGGCCAGGTACTCGCGCTGCCGGGACACCGCTGCCATGATCAGCCGACCGAAGAACGCTCCCACCAGTCCCAGCACAAACACGCCCAGGCCCAGTAGCACCATGCCGCCGCGGGAATCCTGTCTTCCCGACGAGCGTCCGCGGGACGCGAACATGAGGCTGCGGCCGATGATGGACAACGCCATGATCCCAAAGATCAGGCCGATCAGCCGGATGTTGAGCCGCATGTCGCCGTTGAGGATGTGGCTGAACTCGTGCGCCACCACGCCCTGCAGCTCGTCACGGGTCAAGTAGTCGAGGCAGCCCTGGGAGACGGCGACCACAGCATCGCCCGGGGCGTAGCCGGCCGCGAAGGCATTGATGCCGGTCACCGGCAGAACATATACGGGGGGTACCGGCACTCCCGCAGCGAGGGCCATCTCCTCGACGACGTTGAGCAGCCGCTTCTGCCGCTCGTCGGTGGTCGTGCCGGGCACCTCCTTACCGCCCAACATCAAGGCGACGGCCTGCCCGCCAGAAGCGAGCTGGGCCACCCTGAGCGCGCTGGCACCGCCGACCACGATGCCCACCGCCGGCGCCGCGAGCAGGAGCATGTCAGGTTGCCACCAAGACACTGGCTCGTGAGCGCCATACATGCTGAGCGCCACCAACAGACCGTACACGAGGGCGATCAGAATCAGGATCGCGAGGACGAAATAGACCACCAGCTGGAAGGTCTTGCGCCGTGCCGAATCCTGCTGCTGAAAGAAATTGGTGGCCATGGTCGGCGCGGTTTTGAGAGCGTGAAGCGCACGGAGCCGTGGCGGTTCCGGGTTACCGGAACGACACCTTGGGCGCTGCGCGCTCGGCCTCTGCGGTTTCGAGCAGTGACGCTTCCTTGAAACCAAACATGCCGGCCACCATGACGGCCGGGAAGACCTCGCGCCGGTTGTTGTAGTCGGTGGCGGCGTCGTTGAAGGCTTGCCGGGCGAAGCCGATCTTGTTCTCGGTCGAGCTCAGTTCCTCCTGCAGGGCGAGCATGTTCTGGTTGGCCTTGAGGTCCGGGTACGCTTCGGATAGCGCAAAGAGCCGGCCCAGAGTGCCGCCCAGCTGCGCCTCGGCCTCATTAAACCCCCTGATGGCCGCCGGGTCGCTGGGGTTGGCGGCGACTTTCTGCTCGGCTGCCATCGCGCTGTTGCGGGCCTTGATGACGGCGTCGAGCGTCTCCCTCTCGTGACCCATGTAGCCCTTGACCGCTTCGACCAGGTTCGGAATCAGCTCGTAGCGGCGTTTGAGCTGCACGTCGATTTGGGCGAAGGCGTTCGCGAAGCGGTTCCGGGCGACCACTAGCCCGTTGTAGATGCCCATGAGGCGGAGCGCGAGCAGTAGCCCGACGCCCAGCAGCACGAGCAGGGTGACGACGACGGGACTCATTGGCCGTGACCTCCGACGAGAGGACTGCTGGTTTGGACCATCGCGCGACTATGAAAAGAGGATAAGTGAAATGGCATTTAATTCAATCAGTTCGTGAAACTGTTATAAGACAAAGGGTGCGAATTAAGCGTGCTCCATCAGTTCCTTTCATTCCAGATCTTGACTTCTATCCCGCGACAAAGATTGGGGCTGACCTGGTTACGGCCTAACTGGCTTCCGACACGAAGGTGGCGTGTGCCCGTCTCCAGTACGATCACGGTCGCAAGCGTTTGTCCAATGCCGGGTACTGTAGTAAAGAGGGCGCAGTCCGCGTGTGCGCGACGTTTTCCTGAAGACGCTTTTCCACGATGGCGATCTGTGCGGAGAGCGTCGTGATGACCGCGACGTTCGCGCGGACCGCGAGCGCAACGTCGTCGGTGAGATGCAGCTGGTCGACAGGCGCGTCCAACCCGCGGCGCCGAGGCTCTTGCCGAACAGAACGAGCGGGGGTCGACGCTCGCAATGGAGCTTCCTGCATCAGCGAACTCACACTCCCGACCCCTCGCCAACGTGGACATCACCCGTGGCCAGGTCTTCAACATGCTCGAACAGGGAATCGCTGTGGCCGCAGCGGGGCACGGTATTTCGACAGGCGATCTGGCGCTCTGCGCCAACGCGATCGACGAGCGGCAACTCGTGCTGCCGTTCAAACCGCCGTTGGAAGTGGTGACGCGTATTACCTCATCAGACCGGAAGATTCCGACAAAGCGGCGCAGGTGCAGGAACTCCGCACCTTCCTGGAAAGCAGGATGCCAAAACTCGCCTATCCGGGTATCCAGTTCAAGACACTGAGCTAGCGCCTGAGCCTTCGGTCGACTCATTGAGACGATCAGGAAAGGGCGAACTTCGTTACGCAGATCGGGAGCTTCCCGAGGGGTAGCTGGCCAGCAATGCGGAGCAGCGCTCGCGCAGGAAGGCATTCAACGCGCTGATCGTCGGTGTCAGTTGCGCACGGTGAGCACAAATCAAGTGCAGCGGCGAAGGCTCGCAATACTCCGGCGGAAACAACTCCACCAGTCGACCTGCCTTCAGATCGTCGATGAGGTCCAGTCGCGACTTGTAGACGAGGCCTTCCCCGGCTATCGCCCAGCGACGAACTGCATCGGCATCGTCGCTGATGCGATTACCCGTGACTGCCACGGTGCGTTCGCCGCCAGGCGGGGTAAAGCGCCAGCGTTCATGTATCTGCTCGCTCCAGACGTACCGAAGGCAGTTGTGTCGCCGCAGGTCCTCAACTTTGGCCGGTGCGCCATGCCGTTCGAGGTATGACGGTGCGGCACACAATGCGCGTCGGTTGTTGTCGACCAGCTTCATCGCCAGAAGTGACGAATCGGGCAGCGCTCCGTAGCGCACGACTGCATCCAGCGGCTGGCGAATGAGGTCGGCCGCACGGTCGCTCATTTTCAGGTGCAGCGACAAGCCAGGGTGCAGGTGCTGAAATTCATCCAGCCACGGCAACAGCAGGTTTCGACCAAAGTCAGACGGAGCAGACAGCCGCAGCGGTCCGGACAGCACCTCCCGGCCGTTTGCCAGAGCCTGCTCCCCTTGCTCCAGCGCACCGATCATGACCCGCGCATGCGGCAGGTAGCGCTCACCGGCCTCCGACAGTTGCATGCTGCGCGTCGAACGCGTGAACAGGCGCGTGTCCAACGCCTTTTCGAGCCGCTGCACTGACGCGCTCGCATGTGCGGGCGCGATATTCAGCTGGCGCGCAGCCTCCGAGAAGCTGCCGTGGTCGACCGTTTGCACGAAGATCTGAACGTCATCGAGTCGAATTATTTTCACTGAAATGCCGAAAGTATTTGGGTGAGGCGGGTATTTATCCGCGTATCGACGAAAGATAACATAAGCTCCAACACCCTTGGAGAACACTTGTATGAAGGCCATTGGCTTCTATCAGAACCATCCCATCAACCACCCGCAGGCAATGCAGGATATCGAGCTGCCGACGCCGGAACTGCGCGGCCACGATCTGCTGGTGGAAGTGAAAGCGGTATCGGTCAACCCGGTCGACACCAAAATCCGGCTCGGTGGAGATATTCCAGAAGGGGGTGCGCGCATCCCTGGCTGGGACGCTGCGGGAATCGTCCGCGCGACCGGTGCGCTGGCCACGCGCTTCAAGCCAGGCGACCGAGTCTGGTACGCAGGCGACATCAAGCGGCCCGGCAGCAACAGCGAACTGCACGCCGTGGACGAACACATCGTCGGACCCATGCCGACATCCCTGGACTTCGCAGAGGCCGCGTCGTTGCCGCTGACGACGATCACCGCGTGGGAGCTGCTGTTCGACCGTCTGCGTGTTCAGGCCGCGGACCCGACCGATAACAACGTGCTGCTCGTCATTGGAGCGGCTGGTGGCGTCGGATCGATTCTGACCCAGTTGGCGCGCGAGTTGACTGGCATGACCGTCATCGGTACGGCCTCGCGATCGGAAACCCGCGAGTGGGTGTTGGCGCATGGCGCGCATTACGTCCTCGATCACCACCAGCCCTGGGCACCCCAGTTGGCCGCGCTCGGCATCGAGCACGTCACCCACGTAGCCGGGCTGAACAACAGCGCCGCCTATGTGCCGCAAATCGCCGCCGTGCTGCGCCCGGAAGGCCAGTTCGCACTCATCGACGACCCGGTGGATCTGGACATCGGACCGTTCAAGGGGAAATCCATCTCGATTCACTGGGAGCTGATGTTCACCCGCGCGATGTTCACCACCGACACCATCGCACGGCAACACGCCTTGCTGCGCCGCGTGGCGGAGCTGGTTGACCAGGGCCGCCTCAAGCACACCCTGACCCGACGCATTGACGGCATCAACGCCGCAGGTCTCATCGAAGCGCATGCGCTGGTCGAGGCGGGCGACATGATCGGCAAGGTCGTCGTCGCTAACCACTGAACCCTTCTGAAAACGAGCATCAACATGACATCGAAAATCATCAGCACGACAACGATCAGCCTGGAAGCCGCGCAAGCACTGCTGGCAGAAGCACGCCGCGCGTGCGCCGCGCGCGGGTTCGCCGCGACAATCGCAATTGCCGATGCAGGCGGTCACCTGCGCGCGTTCGAGCGCTCGGATTCCGTCCCGTTCCTGACTGTTGACGTCGCCATCGACAAGGCATGGACCGCCGCGTCATTCGGCATGGCCACGCATCAATGGAATCAGTACATGGCCGAACCCACCGTTGCCCCGCTGGCGCACCATCCGCGGCTGACGCCGGTCGGCGGTGGCGTACCGATTTTCCACGAAGGGCGTCTGGTGGGTGGCATCGGTGTTTCTGGCGGAACATCGGTGCAAGACCATGAGGCCGCTGAGGAGGCGCTGCGTCACGCAGGGTTTATGCAGTAAGCCTGGGCTGCTAGCGGGATCTGTGGCGGCCGCACTCACTGGAATGACTCCGATTCGCGCCAGCGCTTTTTCTCCAGTTTCCGACCAAGGTGAGGAAGCACTGGTGCTCACCCGCGCATATCGCCGTGTTGAGCTGTGCTGCGAGCCTGAAAGGCAGCGATGTAGAAGCGCAGTCGCTGCCGAAAAGTCTAGTCAACTCGAGGTATATCCCGAAATCGCGCCCGCTTTCTTCTGTGTCCCCTCGGCAGATTCGAGGCGTTTCCGAGTACTGGCATGCCCGTCATAAGTTCAGAGCCTGCTGAACAATGGTTGCACCATTTTGGCGCAAGGCGCCACGAGTGCAATCCTTCCGAGGTTCCTGCAAGATGGGTTCCGAGACCCTGACCTGGTGGATACCCTGAATCGGCGACATTTTCAGAAAATGCGCTTGCGTCAAAATTCGACTTCCCGCATCTTGTCTAGACAAGACGAAACCGCGATTGGCGCGCTACCGTAATGAAGTTTTCGGCAATCCAAGGAGTGTGGACATGCAGGCGAAGTGCAGATGGGTGGTCAAGAGTTTGATCGGTGCCGCGTTTGGAGCGGCGGCGCTTGCGGGCAACACCGCCGAGGCGAAGGACTGGACGACAGTGACGATCGCCCTCGAAGGCGGCTACGCGCCCTGGAACATGACGCTGCCGGGCGGCAAGCTGGGTGGCTTCGAACCCGAACTCGCCGCTAACCTGTGCGCGCGGGCGCAACTCAAGTGCAATCTCGTGGCGCAGGACTGGGACGGCATGATTCCCGGGTTGCAAGCCGGAAAGTTCGATGTTCTGATGGATGCGATCTCGATCACGCCAGAGCGCGAGAAGATCATTGCCTTCTCGAAGCCGTATGCGTCCACGCCGGCGACCTTCGCGGTCACCGACACGAAGATCCTGCCGAAGGCAACCGACACCCTGGCGCCGCTGAAGCTCGACACCGACTCCAAGTCGAACGCGCCCGCCGTCCAGGCGCTGCGCACGGCGCTCAAGGGCAAGACCATCGGCATTCAGTCGGGCACGGTCTATACGCGCTTCATCAACGAGAACTTCAAGGATGTCGCGTCGATCCGCGTCTACAAGACCTCGCCGGAACGCGATCTCGATCTGTCCAATGGCCGCATCGACGCGTCGTTCGACGATGTGACGTACTACGCCGCAAATGCCGACAAGAAGGAAGCGGTGCCGACGGTGACGGCCGGCCCGAAGATCGGCGGCCTGATCTGGGGGCCGGGCGAAGGCCTCGCGTTCCGCAAGCAGGACGCGGACCTGAAGGCGAAGTTCGACGCGGCGATAACGTCGGCGATTACCGACGGGACTGTGAAGAAGCTTTCGGAGAAGTGGTTCAAGACCGATGTGACGCCCTGAGCGTCGCTCACAACGTGACCGCGCGCTTCGGCCTGATCCGGCTCGAAAGGCTGATGCCGCGCGGCTTGTTTCGCAGGCCTGGTTGAGGTGGCGTGATGGCTCTTTTCGAAATGCTCGGCTTCGGGACCGATGGCTGGGGCGGCCTGCTCCTGCTCGGTGCGTTGATGACGGTGATGCTGACGCTTGCGGCGCTCGCGATCGGCGCGGTATTCGGCGCGATCGTCGCAGCGGCAAAGCTCTCGCGCTTCCGCACGGCGCGCGTGATCGGCGACTTCTACACGACCGTCTTCCGCGGCGTGCCGGAACTGCTTGTCATCTATCTGTTCTACTTTGGCGGCTCGACGCTGGTGTCCTCGATCGGGCAGTGGTTCGGTGCCGACGGCTTCATCGGCGTGCCGCCGTTCGTGATTGGCGCGTTCGCGGTGGGCATGATTTCCGGCGCGTATCAGACGGAGGTCTATCGCGCCGCCGTGCTAGCTGTCTCGCGCGGCGAACTCGAAGCTGCGCGCGCGATCGGCATGCCGACGCTCACCATGGCGCGCCGCATCCTTATTCCCCAGGTGCTGCGATTCGCACTGCCGGGTATCGGCAATGTGTGGCAGTTGAGCCTCAAGGACTCGGCGCTGATCTCGGTCACTGGTCTCGCCGAATTGCTGCGTGCCAGCCAGGTCGCGGCGGGATCGACACACCAGTACTTCCTGTTCTTCGTCGTTGGCGGAGCGCTCTATCTCGCGATGACGGGCGTTTCGAACCGTGTGTTCGGCCGGGCGGAGACGATCGTCGGCCGCTCCTTCAAGCGCAACTTCGCGCGCAACTGACGCAAGGGCGGCCTCATCATGCATATCGATTTCGATTTTCTTCTCGACACGACGCGCCAGCTCGTTGCCGCCGTGCCGACCACGCTGAGCCTCTTTTTCACCTCGCTCGTGCTCGGCGGCCTGCTTTCGCTCGTGATCGTCACGATGCGCGTCTCGCCGCACTGGCTGCCTAACCGCTTCGCGCGCGCCTATATTCTCGTGTTCCGCGGCTCGCCGCTGCTGATCCAGATGTTTCTCGTCTACTACGGGCTCGGACAGTTCGGCGTGATCCGCGAAAGCTTCCTGTGGCCCGTGCTGCGCGAGCCCTACGTGTGCGCCGTGCTCTCGCTCGCGCTGTGCACGGCGGGCTACACCGCCGAGATCATCCGCGGCGGCCTGATGGCCGTGCCGGTCGGGCAGATCGAGGCGGGTTATGCAATCGGCCTGTCGGGCTTCGCGCTGCTGCGCCGCGTGATCGGCCCCATCGCGTTGCGGCAGTGCCTGCCCGCCTATTCGACTGAAGCCGTGCTGCTCGTCAAGTCGACGGCGCTCGCAAGCCTTGTCACCGTCTGGGAAGTGACTGGTGTCGCGCAACAGATCATTCAGCAGACCTATCGCACGACGGAGGTGTTCACGTGCGCTGCGCTGATCTATCTATGCCTGAATTTCCTCGTGGTGCGCCTCATCGGCCTCGTCGAGCGTCGCCTCTCGCGCCATCTGCGCGCCGCGCCCACCGTCGTGCGCCGTTCCGCCACGCAACTCGAAACCCGCCGCGTCGCGTCTTGATCGGCCCAGCTTTCCGGAGAATCGTATGAACCCAGTCGTACCGGTCGCCCTGTCCGTGAGGAACATCCACAAGTCGTTCGGCGACCATCACGTACTCAAGGGCATTTCGCTCGACGCCCACGAAGGCGACGTGATTTCGATCCTGGGTGCGAGCGGCTCGGGCAAGAGCACGTTCCTGCGCTGCCTGAACCTACTTGAGATGCCCGACGACGGCACCGTCGCGCTTGCCGGCGAAGCGCTGAAGATGAAGCGCCGCCGTGACGGCACGCTGCAACCGGGCGACCGCCGCCAGGTGGACCGCGTGCGCTCGCAGCTCGGCATGGTGTTCCAGAACTTCAACCTGTGGTCGCACATGACGGTGCTGGAGAACCTGATCGAAGGCCCGATGCGCGTGCAAAAGCGCAGCCGCGCCGAAGCGGTCGAGGAAGCCGAGGCGCTGCTCGCGAAGGTCGGCCTCGCCGACAAGCGTGGCCACTATCCCGCACATCTCTCGGGCGGCCAGCAGCAGCGCGTGGCAATCGCGCGCGCACTCGCGATGCATCCGAAGGTGATGCTGTTCGACGAGCCAACTTCGGCGCTCGATCCCGAACTCGTGGGCGAAGTGCTGCGCGTAATGCGCACGCTTGCCGACGAGGGCCGCACGATGCTCGTCGTCACGCACGAGATGGGCTTCGCGAAACACGTTTCCAACCGCGTGATGTTCCTGGATCAGGGCCAGGTCGATTCGAACGGCACGCCCGCGGAGGTATTCGGCGAACTGAAGTCGGAGCGCTTCCGCCAGTTCGTGTCGAGCCATCAGGACCGCAACGCACATTGATCCATCGTCGGGGTTCATCATGACCGTCATCCGTACCGGAAGCCCGCTGGACTGGCGCGAAGTCTGCGCCGTCGCGGCAGGCGCACCGCTCGAGCTTTCCGCGCAAGCGCGCGAGCGCATTGGCGCCGCGCGCGCGCTCGTTGAGCAGATCATCGCGCGCGGCATGCGCGCCTATGGCGTGAACACCGGGGTCGGCGCGTTGTGCGACGTGGTGGTGTCGCCGGCCGAACAGCACACGCTTTCGCACAACATTTTGATGAGCCACGCGGTGGGCGTCGGCGCGTCGCTCGGCGCGCAGGAGACGCGCGCGATCATGGCCGCAGCCATCAACAATTACGCGCACGGGCATTCGGGCGTGCGCGTCGAACTCGTCGAGCGGCTCGTCGCGCTGCTCCAGGCCGATTGCCTGCCCGAAGTGCCCGCGCTCGGTTCGGTCGGCTATCTGAGCCACATGGCGCATATCGCACTCGTGTGCGTCGGCGCGGGGCACGTGAACTGGCGTGGTGAGCGCATCAGCGGCGCCGAGGCGCTGCGCCGGCTGGGTCTCGAACCCTTGTCGCTCGAAGCGAAGGAAGGCTTGAGCCTCGTGAACGGCACGCCGTGCGTGACCGGGCTCGCGGCGCTCGCGTTGCAACGCGCGCACCGGTTGCTCGACTGGGCTGACGCCGTGGCGGCGATGAGCTTCGAGAATCTCGGCGGGCAGATGGTGGCGTTCGACGCGGGCTCGCTCGCGTATCGCGTCTCACCGGGCCTTGCGCAGGTCGGCGCGCGCATGCGCGCAGCGCTGCTGGGCAGCGGTCTGCTGGCGGCGGCACTCGGACGGCGTACGCAGGATCCGCTCAGCATGCGCACGATTCCGCATGTGCACGGTGCGGCGCGCGATGTGCTGTCTGCGACGGCCGAAGTCGTGAACCGCGAACTCGCCTCGACGACTGACAATCCGATCATCGCCGGCACGCCCGAGGAGCCGCGCGTGTTCTCGCAGGCGCACGCCGTCGGCGCGTCGATCGCGCTCGCCATGGACAGCCTCGCGGTTGCGGTCGCACAGGTGGCCGCGATGGCGGAGCGGCGTCTCGATCGTCTCGTCAATCCGCTCGTGAGCGGGTTGCCCGCGTTTCTCGCACAAGCGAGCGGCACGCGCTCGGGCTTCATGATCGCGCAGTACACGGCGGCGGCGCTGGTCGCGCAGAACCGCCGCGAGGCCGCGCCCGCGAGCCTCGACGGCGGTGTGACGTCCGGCTTGCAGGAAGATCACCTTTGCCACGCCACGCCGGCCGCGCTCAAGGCGCTTGCCGTCATCGACAACAGCGGCCGCATATTTGGCATTGAACTGCTTGCCGCGGTTCAGGCATACGACCTGCAGCCTATCGCGGCCGAGCGCGCGCCGTATACGCAGGCGTTGTATAGCCAGGTTCGCGCTGTCTTGTCGACCTACCGTGACGACCGTCCGCTTGCGGACGACATGGCACACGCATTCCACATGATCATGGATGATGGTCCGCCGCCGTTGCCCGGCCCGTTGACGGTCCGGCCCTTACGGGATTTCTGCATTCCGGCACCAACGGACTCCGTGGCGGGCAGCGCGGCGGCCTCGGCGAACGATGCTTTGCCCGGGGCGGTTGGTACTTGAGGCTGGCGTCGCGCGGCGCGCGCAAATCGTTCACGGTGCAACCAGGACAGTCATGACCGAGGCGGCGCAGGCGGGGGGAGAGGCGAAGCGGTTGAAGCTGCAGCGCAAGCTTGCGCCAGCATACGAACAGATAAAGCGCTATGTAATCGAGCGCATAGCCGATGGCACGCGGAAGCCTGGAGACGCAATCCCTTCGGAAACCGAGTTGGTCAAGGAGTCCGGAGTCGCACGCATGACCGTTTCGCGCGTGTTGCGCGAGTTGAGCGCACAACGTGTGCTCACGCGGCGGTATCTTTGAGGCCGAGCTTCGCCAGGTTGAATTGGCCTTTGCGAATGCGATGCGTCAACTCAATGCCTGCAAGAGTGATCGCGGCGTTCCTGAAACGGTTGAAGCCGAGCATGACATTCGTCCGGGACTTGATGTGGCGATGGTCCTGCTCGATCAAGTTGTTGAGATATTTCGAGGATCGGACCTTGGTGTCCTTCGGCAGCAGGCCGTCGGCCTTCATCTCCCGCACAGCACGGTGTGAGGCGGCATAGCCATCGAGCGTAATGGTCTTTGGCGGCTTGCCCTGATGTTTGGTTGCCTTGCTGCTCGGCCATCATCTCGACAAGATCACGCAGGCCGAGCTTGTAGCGCAGATACCAGCGCACGCACAGAATGATCACGTCGCGGTTGAAGTGGCGGCCTGAGAACAGTTCGTCCGTACTCTTCAGCTTGCTCATTGTCGGATGATGAGATCGGGGGCAACACTTTAATCGATTCACCTTCACTATTTGCGCCAGAACCAGTCGCTGTACGTTGTGTCCGCCGTTGCCGTTTCGTCCGCATCAAAATTCGCCGCCGCCTGGCAATACAGATTTTTCTCTGCTTATACTCACTGTCACCTGAACGGCTCACGCCCAGGTCCCACGCTGCACGCCGACAAAAAACCACGACGTCAGTCGACAACACGGCACGCGACTCACGTTTCGCAACCGCAGTTCTTACATATCAGGTGGGACCTCTTATGCTAAATCGTGCTTTTGGTGTAGCGATTTCATCGTTGCTCGTGGCAGGCGCCGCAGTTGCACCGGCCATCGCGCATACCGACGACGGCTTCGCGCAGGACGACGGCGCGTCGCATGGCCGGCCGGTCAAGGTGATGATCATTTCGATGTTCGGTCCGGAAGGCCAGGTGTGGCTCGATCATCTCGGCCCGTGGCAGGACATCACCGTCGCGGGCCTGTCTCCTGACTACCCTGCCGTACACTGCAATCGCAAGGAGGTCTGCGTGATGACGACGGGCATGGGGCACGCGAATGCCGCCGCGTCGATCATGGCGCTGACGTTCTCGCCGCGTTTCGACTTGCGTCATACGTACTTCATGGTGGCGGGCATTGCTGGTATTGATCCGCTTCAGGGCACCGTCGGTTCCGCTGCGTGGGCGAACTGGCTGGTCGACTTCGGGATTCAATGGGAAATCGACGGACGCGAAATTCCGCCGGGCTGGAATACCGGCTATCTCGGCATCAACACGACGGGCCCGACGCAGAAGCCGCCGCTCGACTATCGCACCGAAGTGTTCCAGCTCAATCCGGCGCTTTCGAACGCGGCATTCGCGCTGTCGCGCAACGTGACGCTGACCGACGACGCACAGGCGCAGGCTGCCCGCGCCAAATACAACTATGCGCCCGCGAACCGTCCGCCGACCGTGATCCAGTGCGACACGCTGGCGGGCGATACTTGGTGGTCGGGCGCCGATCTCGGCGAGCGCGCGCGGCATTGGACGAAGATCCTGACCGACGGCAAGGGCACCTATTGCACGACGCAGCAGGAAGACAACGCCACCTTCGAGGCGCTGACGCGCGCGGCGACCGTGCATCGCGTTGACCTGAACCGTGTCGCGGTGCTGCGCGCTGGCTCGGACTTCGACCGGCCGTACGCGGGCCAGTCGAGCGCGGACAATCTGCTCAACTACTCGTCGCAGGGGGGCTTCACGATCGCGATCGACAATCTGTTCCTCACGGGCAATCCGCTCGTGCAGGACATCGTCACGCATTGGGGCGAGTGGCGCGACGGCGTACCGCAGCGGTAGCGCGCGTCTGCGGCATGGTGGAGGGTACCGCGTGCCGGTCTGCACAGCGATCGTGTCCACCGTTGTCGTCAGTTGCCGCGGCGTGAGCGGTGGCCATGCCTACGCCAACGCAGACCGGTGGTGTGCTCGGAGCACCGGCATGCGACGTCACGGGATCTGACCGCACCATCTCAGCATTTGTGCTCCTACCTCACCGGAAAAGTGCGCGCGAGGGTCGGTCAGCAACGTGCTCCGCTCACGCTCGTTCCAGTGAGCGCCGCTGGCTTCCTCGATCGCCGGCGTGAGTTTGCGAGGCGCAGGGCTTTCACCATCGAGTCATGCGAGGATGCTGTCCGTCTCTCAGCGTGGGGGTACGTTCGGGTGGTCTGATCCGGCGAACGGCCGCAACTGCGCAAGGCCCGAACTGAGCCCTGCGGGCGCGGTGGCTGCGGCGGCCGCTGCGCGGGCGGTGGCGGCTCCGCGCGCGGCATGATGCGAACATAAGGCCGCGATGCGCCATGCTCATGGGCGTCCCCAGAACCTGCGCTGCACCTGCATCACTTCTTCCTCAACCTCGGCCACGGGCCCAACCAGTTCAATGCGCTTCTGGCAATGGTCGAAGACATACCGCGACGACACACTCATCGTCGAATTCTCTGCATGATTGCCCGTGGCTTGCAGCAGGCGCTCTTCCGTCATTGCAAAAACCACCCGCCCAATGTTGGCCCAATATGCCGTGCCTGCGCACATGCAACATGGCTCAACCGTCGTATAGAGCGTGCAACCCCACAAGAATTGCGGCGTAAAGTTGAGCGCGGCGATACGCGCGAGCACCGCTTCCGCATGATTGACGGAATCGACATTGCCCTGTTCTATTAGAACCGACTCCTGATCAGGCCCGACGAGTATGGCGCCAAACGGGTGACGGCCCAACAGCATCGCACGTTCTGCGATAACGCTTGCGTGACGCAGATGGCGGACGATCTGCTCGCGTGTCGGCGCGAGCCCCTGCTCAGGGAACGCCGACGCGTTCTGTTTCGGGGAAATGACAAGGCTCAAAGTGTGTCTCCTCCACGTTGGCTGAGTTACTTCGGTAACGTGCCCTCGACCCCCTGCACGAACCAGTTGAGCCGCAGCAACTCGGCGTCGGGCAGCGACGTGCCTGCTGCCACCTTGATCGCGCCATTCTGATCCCTGATCGGTCCGGAGAACGGATCGAATCTGCCAGCGATAATGTCGTCGCGCTTTTGCGCCAGCGCCTTTTGCGCGGCAGGCGATACGGCTGCAGTGTTGATGTCAGCGAGGTCGATTGCTTTTTCCTTGAGACCCCACCACGTCGGCGCGTTGGTCCACGTGCCGGATTGCACCTGTTCGATCAGGTGAGAGTAGTAGACGCCCCAGTAGCTCACGCATGCGCCCAGTTGGGCATTCGGGCCGAACTTCTTCATGTCCGAGTCCCAACCGAACGCGTGCACATTCTTCTGCTCGGCAGTCTGCATTGTCGCCGTCGAATCGGTGTTCTGGATCAGCACGTCGGCTCCCTGGCCAATCAGCGTTTCGGCCGCCTGTTTTTCCTTGCCTGGATCGAACCAGCTATTGATCCATATGACCTTGACCTTCGCATTCGGATTGATCGAACGCGCACCATTGTGAAGGCGTTAATGTTGCGCACCACTTCCGGGACCGGCACCGAGGCGACGAAGCCGAGCGTATTCGTCTTCGTCGTATAGCCGGCGACGAGCCCAGCCAGATAGGCGCTCTGGTACGTGCGCACGTCATAGGTCGCAAAGTTCGTGGCCTTCTTGTATCCGGTCGCATGCTCGAAGACGACGTCGGGATAATCCTTTGCAGTCTTCAGTTCGAAGTCCTGGAATCCGAAGCTCGAGCCCACGATAATCTTGTTGCCCTTGTTCGCGAGGTCGCGAAACACGCGCTCCGAGTCAGCGGATTCGGGTACGTTCTCGACGCGCGTGACCTTGATCTTGTCACCGAACCTCGCTTCGATCGCCTTCACACCCTGTTCGTGTGCGTAGGTCCAGCCAGCGTCACCGGGGTTGCCGAGGTAGACGAACGCGACGCCCATCGGCACCGCGGCGGTGGCAGTGGGGCTCAACGCGACATAGATGCCAAGCGCGGCTAAAAGCGTAACCGCAGGGCGCAGTGAGCGCACCACCGCGCGAGCGAAGTTTGTTCTCATGGAGTCTCCGAAGATGGGGAACGGGAAGGAGACGACGCCAGTCGTCCAGACGACTGGCTGCGTCGCGTCAGCGATGATGGTGGTGAGTCAATATCAAGGCCGAAATATTGATTCGTTATGTGTTGTATAACGGAATGGATATGAAGCCATTGGGAAATTGGCTTTCGGGCGGCGCGCCGGCGTCAGTTAACCGTCGTCGACGAACTGGCAGCGATCTCCCGTGCAAACATCGTCGCGCTGAATGCGCGCGTTGCTGCCGCGCGCGGGGCAATCGCGAACTGGTGCGGGAATTCTGGGGCGCCTGTCATCGCTTCGCGCAAGGTCAAACCCGGTTGCCGCGCCGCTGGGTCAGCCAATCGGCAAGGGCGCCGATACGGGACCGACGGTCTGTTCGTGCTTCGGTGTCGGGCGCAATACGATCTGTGCGGCGATCCGCGAGCAGGGACTAAAGACCGCCGCAGAGATTACCGCGTGCCTGAAAGCCGGCGGCAACTGCGGGTCCTGCGTGCCGGAACTGAAGAAACAGCTGGTCGACACCAAACTCGAACAGCTGAGCATCGCCTGAAGGAGACTGAGGTTTGAAAATGGAGAGACCGCGGGCTTGACTCATAAAGTAAGACTCCATGCGATCGTTGGTATGTGGAATTTTGTCAATATAGACGGGGCGATGTTGGTATTTGATGCGTCGGTTGATCCATAGAGCCCAAGCCGGTTGGGCGGCGCTGCCGACCTTTCACGTGTTCGGGCAGAAGGGCGGCCGGCATTGGCGCATCATCGCGACTATTCTGTCGAGCCACCACGCGAAGAGGGCATCACAACACGCTCAAACACCAGCACCGCCAGCATCGACACGGAATCGACAATCCCGGACAAGTAGCGTCCAGGGGTCTGCGTGTTACTTCTTGAATGTGCCGAGCAGTTCGGTGTGCGCCACGACATGGCCTTCCATCGCCTTTTCCAACGCCGCCTTTGTGGGCTTGTGAAGATCGGGCAGCACGGTGTCGAGCGCGTAGAGCTTATGGAAATACCGATGACGGCCAGTGGGCGGGCATGGGCCGCCATACGTGGTGCGATGGAAGTCGTTGGTGCCTTCAAGTGTGCCTGCCGGAAGCGCGCCCGAAGTGACGCCCTCCTGAACACCAGGAGCCGTCGTCGGGATGTTGTAAAGCACCCAGTGTACCCACGTCATCCGTGGCGCGGCCGGGTCGGGCGCGTCGGGGTCGTCGACGATCAGCACGAGGCTTTTCGCATTGGCGGGTACTCCGGACCACGAGAGCGGCGGGGAGACGTCCGCGCCCGTGCAGGTGTAGCGCCGAGGAATCTCGCTTCCTTCGTGGAAAGCTTGTGAGGTGAGGGTGAAGGCCATAGTGCGCTCCTCGGCGTCAGCCCGCGCCGCCAGCTAGTGCTTGCGATGCATCCAGCTCATATGATGCGTGTCGAGCCACTGACTCAGGCTCTCTCCCGGGTGATCGCGCCTGTAGCGCCTGGACAAGGCCGATGCAACGACAACGAGAACCACAAGGCCAACCCAGAAACTGATCATTGATTGAGTCATGGTAGCCTCCTTGGGGAATGCGACCATCCCTAAATTGTAGTCATTGGCGGCCGAACTGGCTCAACTCGAGAAGGCGGCGTACAGCCCGAACGGCTACGTCGACGATCCTCCCAATCTCCAGCGCGCCGAAACCCGTTTTTGCGTGATCGCAACCGCATTTGTTGCAGTGCGGTACTCCCCAATCGACCCAATATGCGGGACGACCCTGGATTGCCGCGCCGCTGCGCTCCCCCTACCATCAACTCCCCGCGCCATTGCAGCGAGCGCGCCATCGGCAGGCGACGTCAAAAGCGAGTGCCTCAGCCAACACAATCCATACAGCACCTACTCAAGCTATCAGGAGGCAAGCATGCTCAGCGCCCATGAATTTGCGACATTGATGCTGGTCAGGGATTCGGCTGACCACATTGCCGAGCGGGAAGAACTCGATACGCTGCTTGAACGTCAGCTCGTCACCATGGAGAGGCTTGCCGGCGGGGCAGTGCGACCTCGCGTGACGCAGGACGGCGATTCGCTCCTTCGTAACCTCGCGCGCATACACTGAGAAGTCGAAACCTGCCGCGTGTCGGCTGGGACTCGAGCGAGCAGCTAGCCTCAACCGGCGAACCGCGAAGTACTGACGAGCCCTCGGATCTTCGACTTCCTCGTAGTCGCCGGGGTGGAATGCGCACACGCTTGGGTTGGCGCACCCCGCGGACATCGGACCACCATTCCTTCGGCACCCTGCCATAGGGCAGGGCGCCTGCACGATCGGGGCACAAAAAAGAAAACGCCCGCGTTATTCACACGGGCGTTTCCGTGGCCCCGCTACCGCGCCCCAATGAACGATTTCTCGTCCGCTTCTGCATCCGGGGCCGGCTTCCGCGCGGCTTTCTTTAAGTATAGGGCGCCTGGCGGGATATCCAAGTCGGCGAGACCAGCTTTTTGCACGGAACGCGAGCGGATGATTCAGACGTTTGAGTACTCGCGCCGCCTCTGGACTCAACGCCGTCATTGAGCTTTCAGCCGTTCATGCCGTTCGGTACATGAAAGCGACAACCTTACTGCAAAGCCGTCTGGCCTAATAGCGATTAGCAATTCTTCGAAAAATGCACGTCTGCTTCCGCAAGCGCACACGAGGACATCATCTTTTGCCAGCCGCATCGGGATACGGCCCTGTTGACCCGCGTACTTTTAGCACCGCAGGCAGCGCATATCCTTGTCGCGTTGCCCGGCCGTCCAGCGCGTCGAGCAGATGCCTCGCGGCGACCGTGCCGATCTCGCGTGTGTCCACATACATCGTCGTGAGGGGCGGGCGCGCTTCGCGTGCGATCGCGAGATCGTCGAAGCCGGTGACCGAAAGTCGCTCGGGAATGGCGATGCCCAACTCTTCCGCCTCCCGCAAAATGCCGAGCGCAATATGATCGTTGCCGCAGATGATCGCTGTCGGACGCGGCCCCGGCTGTTGCCAGAGCGAGCGCAATGCGCGCCGGCCAAAATCGAGCGTGGATTCACCTTCGACGAGGTGCTCCGGCCGCACCGCGAGGCCATGACGCTCCAGCGCGATGCGGATGCCTGCGAGCCGCGCCTGCACACGGTCGTTGTCGCGCGTCGGTTGGATGCAGACCGCAAACGACCGATGACCGAGCGCGACGAGATGCTCGGTGATCTCTTCATACGCGGCGCGGTTGTCAACGCCGATGCAATCGTGCGGACTGCCTTTGCGCCACGCATAAAGCACGACGTAGGGCACGCGCCAGACTCGTAGCGCATCAAAGAGCTCCGGCGGATGCGCTTCGCCCACCACCGCGATCGCCTCCACGCCGCGCGCGAGCATCGCTTGAACCTGGGAGAGAGCCTCTTTAGGATCGTAGTTCGAGCACCCGAGAAAAAGCGTGATGCCGCGCGCGGCGAACGCAGCCTGCATGCCGCTCACCTGCGAGGCAAACACCTGATCATCGAGCGTCGGAATGACGATGCCCGCAATGTGGCTGCGTGTGGATGCGAGCGCACGTCCGGCTGCATTCGGAAACCAGTTCAGCTCCAGCGCAGCCCGCTCGACGCGCTCGCGCACGCTGTCCGACACTTTGCTGGGCTCGTTGTAGACGCGCGATACCGTCGCCGTGGATACGCCCGCGAGCTTCGCCACGTCGGACAGCACCGTGCGCCCCGTGCTGCGGCGGGAGCGCGCCCCGGCCGCCCGCCCGGCTGGTGACGGTTTTTCTTCGAGAGCAGAGTCAGAGGCGGAAGAGCGAGGCATCGACGTTCAGGTTTCGTACAGGGAGCCCGTCATCTTACTCGCGGCGCGACACAACGGCGCATCCGTCAGGCCCCCGCTGCGATGCGCGAGCGGAAATGCCCGGTACCTTCGACGATCTTGTCGAGCACCGCGTCGAGCGCCCAGAAGCGTTCGCGCACGTCGTAGTCGATCGCGCGGCAGCGAATGGACTGGAACGTGCCGATGCGCTGGTGGTACATCTTCGCGAGCGCCGGATAGCCGAGTGCCTCGGATACCGCCGCGACCGCGAGAAAGATCGAGAGCTCGCGGGCGAGCGCTGGGTTCTCGTCGGCGCGATTGCGCAGCCAGTTGTACAGGTCCGGATGGAAGTTCGTGAACACGCCGTTGAATCCCGCGGATCCGGCTTTCATCGCATCCCAGGCAATCGCGGCATTCGCGTTAAGGATCTTCATGGGCGAACCCTTCGCCAGGGCAACGCGGCGCTTCACCGTGTCGAGATCGCAACTCACGTCCTTCAACATCACGAAGCGGCCGGTGTCGATGCACATCTTGAGCTCGTCGTCGGATAGCAGGCGCCGGTAGGGAGCCGGGCATTCGTATAGCCCGAGCGGTATGTCGGAAGGCAAGCGGCTCATCAGGCGGCGCAAGTTCGTTGAGAACGCTTGCGTGCCGTCGCGGGCTGGATCGAGCCGGTTCGTCACCAGCACGATCCCATCCGCGCCGGTCGCCGCGGCGGCGTTCAGCTCTTCAGCCTGCGCGTCGGGTTCATCGCTGATATGGCCCGAGACCACCACCGGCACGCGGCCGCCCACGCGCTCGACCACGAAGCGGCCAAGTGCCGCGCGCTCCGCAAGGCTGAGAAATTGCATCTCGCTCGACTGCGCCACGGCGAACAGCGCGTCCGAGCCGTGCGCGAGATACCACTCGATCAGCCGTTCGAGCCCGGCATAGTCGATGGCGCCGTCGTCGTCGAAAGGCGTCAGCATCACGGGCACGATGCCTTCGATCGATTGCGACGAGCGCGTCGAAGAAGTAGGGAGGGTCATGTCGGTGTTGTCCTTAGCAGGGTTGAACGGGCAGTTCATCAAGCGGGTGCCCGTGCCGGGCTGCCCGGTTCCGGTTCGCTTTCGATCGGTTTGCGCACCAGAAACAGATAGCTCATGGCGCCGACGAAGGCAATCGCGGCAGCCGTCAGCAGAGCCGGCACGAAGGACCACGCCTGCGCGATGTAGCCCGTGAGAATGGGCGCGAGCGCGCCGCCCAGAAAGCCGCCGAAGTTCTGGATCGCGCCAAGCGAGCCGACGCGGTTGGCGGGCGCAGCGGCCGTCGCGAGCGCCCATGAGCAGGCGGACGCCGCGTTGGCGAGAAAAATCACCACGGAGATGCAGACGATCGCGATCGTATTGCTTTCGACGAGCGCGGCGGGCACGGTAAACGCGACCATCCCGAGCATCGCGATGACGACCGCGTTACGTCTGCTCGCCACCGGCGAGGCGCTCTTCTTCGTGATGAGGTCGGAGAACCATCCCGCGCAGAGCGCGCCGAGAAAGCCGCAGAAGAACGGCACCGAGGCCGCGATGCCCGTGTGGATCAGCGTCATGTGGCGCTGCATCGTCAGATAGCCGGGCAGCCAGGTCAGATAGACCCAGTTCAGATACACCGAGCCGAAGAAGCCGATCAGCATGCCCCACGTCGTCAGGTTCGAGAAGAGGGCGCGCCAGTCCGCGAAGCTCAGGCTTTCGGCGGGCTTCGTCTCGGCGGCGTCGCCCTTCAGATAGCGCCTTTCTTCCGGCGTCAGCGTCGCCGGATTCGGGTCGCGATAAACCGCCAGCCAGATCACCGCCACCACGAGGCCGAGCGCGCCCGTAATAATGAAGGCCCAACGCCAGTGAAATTCGACGACGAGGACCGACAGGCACAGCGGTGCGAGCGCGGTTCCGAGCGGCGACGCTGAATTGAAGATGCCGGTCGGCTTGCCTCGCGCGCGCAGCGGAAACCAGTTGCTCACGACGCGCGCCGCGGACGGAAACTGCGGCGACTCGCCGATCCCGAGCACGATGCGCGCGATGACGAACCAGCCGAAGGTGGACACGATGCCGCCCGCCGCCTGCGCGAGCGACCACAGGATCAGGCCGCAACCCAGCAGCCTGCGCGGGCCGATGCGGTCGACGAGGCCGCCGACCGGCAATTGAAACAGTGCATAACTCCAGGAGAACGCCGATAGCAGCAGCCCCATTTCGCCGAGCGACAGACCGAGATCCTTGCGGATCAGTGGATTGGCGACCGCGAGCGTCCCCCGGTCGAGATAGTTCACGATGCCGCTCACCATCAGCAGCGCAAGCGCCACGATCTGGGCGCGGCGCACGCGGGATGGTGCCTGTTCGGGCGCGGGGGTTGGGTTCATGCTGTCGTCTCCGTGTCGTCTTATGAATAATGGACTGCGACGTCGCGCAGCCGGGTCTATGAAACCGCCGCCGCGAACGTGGGTTGCGCCCGCACTTCGAACTGTGTCGGGATGGATGCCTGCGCGCCTTCACGCGTGACGCTGAGCGCCGCGGCTCGCTGAGCGAAGTCGATCGCGCCGCGGATGCTCGCGCCGCGCACGCGCTCGGCTGCGAAGCCTCCCACGAAGGTGTCGCCGGCTGCCGTGGTGTCGATCGCATCGACGCGCAGCGCGGGCAGATGGCCTTCCTCTCCGGTCGTCGCATACCAGACGCCCTGCGCGCCGAGCGTGACGATCACCGTCTCCACGCCTTTCGCGCGCAAACGCGTCGCCGCCTCGCGCGCAGAAGCGGGACTATCGACGGGAACCTGCGCCAGCAACGCCGCTTCCGATTCATTGAGGATGAGCAAGCTGGTCTGTTCGTAAAGTGCGTCTGGAAGGGCCTGCGCCGGGGCGGGATTCAGCAGCACTGGGGTGCCGAACTTTGCCGCGAGCGCAATCGCGTGCCGCACGGTATCGAGCGGCACTTCGAGCTGGCAAATGAGCATGCCGGCGGCAGCGATGCCGGCAGCCGCGGCGTCCAGGTGATCGGGCGTGAGCGCGGCGTTGGCGCCGGGCGAAACGACGATCGTATTCGCACCGTCCGCGGCCACGGTGATGGCGGCGATGCCGCTCGACGTGCCATCGACCGTATGCAAGTGCGCGGTGTCGATGTGTTCGTGCTGAAGGCCGTCGCGAAGCTGCGCGCCGAATTCGTCGCGGCCGACACAGCCGAGCATTGCCACCGATGCGCCGAGACGCGCCGCCGCCACCGCCTGATTGGCGCCCTTGCCGCCGGCGAATGTAGCGAACGCGCCACCGAGCAAGGTTTCGCCGCGCGCCGGAAGTCGCTCTGCGTGGACAACGAGATCCATGTTCGCACTGCCGACCACGACGATCCGGTCCCAGGAATGCTGGTCCGCAGATTGAATGGTAGCGCTTACATTTTCGAGCATTTTTGACGATGACATGTGTGAATGAGGGTGTGTTGCTGCTTGTTGGGCGTGTTAGCGCTTACATTAACGCGCAAAACAGCGACCGCGGCAACGAGAAAATGACGTCATCAGGGAAACTCCCTAAACGATTCATCGGACCGGCGATCGCGCTCCGCTCGCCCGCAGGATCATGCTCACCACTTCTTCCGTCGTAGCCTCGAAGCGCTTCGTCGAGAGCGCGCGTTTGCCCGAGAGCGCGCATATTTGAGCCTCGAAATCGGCGTAGTGCTGCGTGGTCGCCCAGATCATGAAGAGGAGCGTCCGAGGGTCGACGGGCGCGAGCAACCCTTTGGCTATCCATCGCTCGATCAGCTTCACGCGTGTGTCCATCCACGGCTTCACGCGTTCGAGCAGGATCTCTTGCATGTGCAGCGCCCCGCTGATTATTTCGTTGGCCCACACCTTCGATCCAAGTGGGCGGCGCCGTGACAGGGCCATCTTGGCGCGCACGTAGCCGCCAATCGCCTCGATCGGATCGTCGCTTGCATCGAACAGGTTGGCGGCGGCGTTCCATTCCTCGAACACATCGTCGAGTACACGCCAGTACAGCGCCAGCTTGGTCGGGAAGTAATAGTGCAGATTCGCCTTCGGTAAACCCGCGCGCTCGGCGATCAGCGCCGTGCTCGCGCCTTCGAATCCGCGTTCAGCGAACACGGCTTCGGCACAGGCGAGTAGATGGGATTCATTCGACGCACGAATGGAGGCTTTGCGCCGCTGTGGCTTGTGCGATGTGTCGGCGGCTCGTTGCGCCTGCGCGGTGCCGCGCGTCGCGAGGGGCGCGGCTCGCGTGGTGGGTTCGTCGTCGCGCATGTTCGGTCCATTCGGAAGAGAAAAGGAGCGCGGCGGCGCGCGCATGCGGGAATCATTGTAGCCACGATGCAAGTGCGCTGCGAATTCACCGACATCCGGAGAAACGCGCAGCACGGACGCCTGGTTTTTTCACGCGCTGCAGCATCAATGGCACGCTTCTCGCTCGTAACTCCGCATTGAATTCGCGAAGTTTCTCGTCTAAAACCTGTCCAATCGGACAGGATTCGAAGGGCTGGGTTTCAGGGGCCGCGCAGTGCCATCGAGACGTGCACCGTCGTGATCCTTCGTGCCCCAACACGGTGGCATGCATGCACGTTTGACAAGCACGGACAGGAGAACACGCATGAACGCAGTAAGCGAAGCCGCGCTGACGACCGCGATCCACGTGAACGGTCAGCGATTGTGGGACAGCCTGATGGAGATGGCCAGGATTGGCGCCACGCCCAAAGGCGGCGTGTGCCGTCTTGCGCTGACCGACCTCGACAAGCAGGGCCGCGATCTCATCGTGCAATGGGCGAAAGAGGCGCGCTGCACGATCAGTGTCGATCAGATGGGCAACGTGTTTATGCGCCGCGCGGGGCGCAACAACGACCTGCCGCCCGTGATGACCGGCTCGCACGCCGACTCGCAGCCAACCGGTGGGCGCTTCGACGGTATCTATGGGGTGCTCGGCGGCCTCGAAGTGATTCGCTCGCTCAACGATTACGGCATCGAAACCGAGCGCCCTGTTGAAACGGTGATCTGGACCAACGAAGAAGGCTCGCGCTTCGCGCCGGCGATGGTCGCCTCGGGCGTATTTGCGGGTGTGTTTGCGCTCGAGTACGGACTGTCGCGCAAGGACGTCGAGGGCAAGACCATCGGCGAGGAATTGCAGCGCATCGGCTACGCGGGCGCGTTGCCGTGCGGCGGCCGCAAGATTCACGCGGCGTTCGAACTGCACATCGAACAGGGGCCAATACTCGAGGCCGAAAACAGGACGATCGGCGTGGTCACCGACGCGCAAGGTCAGCGCTGGTACGAAGTCGTGCTCACGGGCCAGGAGGCGCACGCGGGGCCTACGCCCATGCCGCGCCGCCGCGACGCGCTGCTGGGCGCCTCGCGCGTCGTGCAACTCGTCAACGAAATCGGCCTGCGTCATGCGCCGCTCGCGTGCGCGACGGTCGGCATGATGCAGGTGCATCCGAATTCGCGCAACGTGATTCCGGGCCGCGTGTTCTTCACCATCGATTTTCGCCATCCGCAGGACGAGGTGCTGGCGCAGATGAACGCCGAGCTGCGCGAAGGCATCGCGAAGATCGCGGAACAGGGCAAGCTCGAAGCCGACGTCGAGCAGATTTTCTACTACGCGCCGGTGCCGTTCGACGAGGCGTGCGTGAAGTCCGTGCGCGCGGCGGCCGAGCGCTTCGGCTATTCGAATCGCGACATCGTTTCGGGCGCAGGTCACGACGCGTGCTATCTCGCGACGGTCGCGCCGACCTCGATGGTGTTCGTACCGTGCATCGACGGCATCAGCCACAACGAAGTCGAGGACGCGACGATCGAATGGATCGAAGCCGGCGCGAACGTGTTGCTGCACGCCATGCTCGAACGTGCGAGGGAGCCCGGCTGACGCAATTTCGATCGAACGCAAGCGGTCTCAGCGCCGCGCTGTCTTTCCAACGATTCCCCACGTACCGGCCGCGCACGTCACGCACACGGCCGGCGGACCCGTGTTTTGCCGCGCAAGGAGCATCCGGATGTCCCAGACCACCTCGAATGCCGCCAACGGCATCGCGCCAGGCCGTCTCAGTGCCGAGCAACTGGGCTGCAATTTCGCCGACGTCGCGCCGCCGCTTTCCGCGAATGCGGCCGTGATCGCCGCCGACCGCTGTCATTACTGTTACGACGCGCCTTGCGTGAACGCGTGCCCCACGGGCATCGACATTCCCGGTTTCATCCGCAAGATCGGCAACGGCAATCTCAAGGGCGCGGCGCGCGATATCCTCAGCGCGAACCCGCTAGGCGGCATGTGCGCACGCGTGTGCCCGACCGAGATTCTCTGCGAAGGCGCCTGCGTGAGAAATCATCAGGATGGCGAGCCCGTTCAGATCGGCGCGCTGCAACGTCATGCCACCGACTTCCAGATGGCCCGCGAAGCCGCCGGTGCCCCTGCGCTCTTCAAGCGCGCCAGCGAGACAGGCC
The DNA here is from genome assembly GCF_050434085.1 of Paraburkholderia sp. UCT70. Classification (NCBI taxonomy): domain Bacteria; kingdom Pseudomonadati; phylum Pseudomonadota; class Betaproteobacteria; order Burkholderiales; family Burkholderiaceae; genus Paraburkholderia; species Paraburkholderia sp. UCT70. The sequence continues at coordinate 760,260 of NZ_JBNPVZ010000003.1, forward strand.
GTCATGTTGCCGTGGTCGGCGCGGGTCCCGCGGGTCTCGCCTGCGCGCACACGCTCGCGCTTGCCGGGCATCGCGTGAGCGTCTTCGACGCGCGCGAACATCCGGGCGGCCTGAACGAGTACGGCATAGCGGCGTACAAGACCGTCGACGACTACGCGCAGCGCGAAGTGCGGTGGCTTCTTTCCGTTGGCGGGATAGAACTGCGCCAGGGCCAGCGACTGGGGCATGACGTGACGCTTGTGGAGTTACGCGCGGCGTATGACGCGGTGTTCATCGGCGTGGGCCTTGGCGGCACGCATACGCTCTCCATCGAAGGCGAACTGCTCGACGGCGTGCTCGATGCCGTGGATTTCATCGCGCGCGTGCGCGAGGCCGACGATCTGGCCAGCGTGCCCGTCGGTCGCAAGGTGGTGGTGCTCGGAGGCGGCAATACGGCAATCGACGCCGCCGTGCAAAGCCGCAAGCTGGGCGCGGAGCAAGTGACGCTCGCCTATCGTCGCGGCGCGGCGCAGATGAGCGCCACCTGGGCCGAACTGGAATTCGCGCGTAGCCAGGGTGTGACGCTGGCCGAGTGGATGAAGCCGCTGCGAATCGTCGGCGACACGCAGGTGCGGGCCGTGGAATTCGAGTGCGCCGGGCTCGATATGAGCGGCGCATTGCGCGGCACTGGGGAGATCGTGCGCGTGGAGGCCGATATGGTGCTGAAGGCAATCGGCCAGACGCTCTTACCCGCAGGTCTCGACGGACTGCAACTCACCGGCAACGGCCGGCGCGTCGCAGTGGATGCAAACGGCGCCACCTCGCTCGCGGGCGTTTTCGCTGGCGGCGACTGTGCCGGCCACGGCGCAACCGATCTGACCGTCCAGGCCGTGCAGGACGGCAAGCTCGCTGCGCATGCGATCGACCGCTTCCTTGCGAATCAGTCCGCCAGGGCCGCCCGAGCCGCGTGATAGCTGCACCGAATCCAGATAAAACGAAGGAGTCGCATCATGGCCGACTTGCGCTGCACGATTGCCGGCATTCAATCGCCCAACCCGTTCTGGCTCGCTTCCGCGCCGCCCACCGACAAGGCCTACAACGTCAATCGCGCCTTCGAGGCGGGTTGGGGCGGCGTGGTCTGGAAGACGCTCGGGCTCGACCCGCACGTGGTGAACGTAAGCTCGCGCTATGGCGCCACCACCTGGCGCGGCCAGCGCATCGCGGGTCTGAACAACATCGAGCTCATCACCGACCGGCCGCTCGACGTGAACTTAAAGGAAATCGCGCAGGTGAAGCGGGACTGGCCCGACCGGGCGCTCATCGTCTCGCTGATGGTCCCTTGCAACGAGCACGACTGGAAGTGGATTCTGCCTCAGGTGGAAGACACTGGCGCGGACGCCGTGGAGCTGAACTTCGGCTGTCCGCACGGCATGAGCGAGCGCGGCATGGGCGCGGCGGTGGGTCAGGTGCCCGAGTACATCGAAATGGTCACCCGCTGGGTGAAGGAAGGCACGCGGCTGCCTTGCCTCGTAAAGCTCACACCGAACGTCGCCGACATTCGTCACGGCGCGCGCGCGGCGATGAAGGGTGGTGCGGACGGCGTCTCGCTCATCAATACCATCAACTCGATCGTCGGTGTCGATCTCGACGTCATGGCGCCGCTGCCCACCGTGGACGGCAAGGGCACGCATGGCGGCTATTGCGGTCCTGCCGCGAAGCCCATTGCACTGCACATGGTCGCGGAGATTGCGCGCGACCCGCAAACGCAAGGCTTGCCCATCTCTGGCATCGGGGGCATTTCCGACTGGCGCGACGCCGCGGAATTCATCGTGCTGGGAGCGGGCAGCGTGCAAGTATGCACCGCGGCGATGCACTACGGTTTCCGGATCGTCAGCGGCATGATCGACGGCCTTTCCAACTGGATGGACGACAAAGGGTACGCCAGCCTCGACGCCATTCGCGGCCGCGCCGTGCCGAACGTCACCGACTGGCAATACCTGAACCTCAACTACGACATCAAGGCGCGTATCGATCAGGACCGCTGCATCCAGTGCGGGCTCTGCCATATCGCCTGCGAAGACACCTCGCATCAGGCGATCACCGCCACGCGCGACGGCAAGCGCCACTTCGAGGTGGTCGATGCGAACTGCGTCGGGTGCAATCTATGCATGCATGTTTGCCCGGTCGATCAATGCATCACGATGGAGCGCGTCGATTCGGGCGAGCGCTACGAGAACTGGACCACGCACCCGAACAACCCGGCGCGTGTCGCCGACCCGAAAGCCGCCTGACATTTCGAAGCCGGATCGAGCCGGACCCACGACAAGCACGGAGAACCCACGTCATGAGCCAGCCCTTTGCAGTCGACGCCAATGCGCGCCGCGCCGAAAGCGAGCTATACAACGATGACCTCGCGCCCACCGGCGTTGCGCAGCGCACATGGCGCTGGTATCACTTCGCGGCACTATGGGTAGGCATGGTGATGAACATCGCCTCCTACATGCTCGCCGCCGGCCTCACCGAGCAGGGCATGGCGCCATGGCAGGCCGTGCTAACCGTGCTGCTCGGCAATCTGATCGTGCTCATGCCGATGCTGCTGATCGGTCATGCGGGTACGAAGTACGGCATTCCTTATGCGGTGCTCGTGCGAGCGTCGTTCGGCACCCAGGGCGCGAAGCTGCCAGCCATGCTGCGCGCCGTCGTGGCGTGCGGCTGGTACGGCATTCAATCATGGCTTGGCGGCAGCGCCATCTATACGCTCGTCAACATCCTCACGCACAACGCGCTGGTGGGCGACGCACTGCCGTGGCTCGGCATTTCGATCGGACAGGCTAGCTGCTTCCTCGTCTTCTGGGTGTTCCAGCTGTACTTCATCCTGCACGGCACCGATTCGATCCGCTGGCTCGAAAGCTGGTCCGCGCCCATCAAGGTGGTGATGTGCGCAGTGCTCGTGTGGTGGGCATGTTCGAAGGCAGGCGGCGTGGGCTCGATGCTGTCGCAACCGTCACAGTTCGCCGCCGGCGGCAAGAAGGCGGGCCTCTTCTGGGCGACGTTCTGGCCGAGCCTCACGGCCATGGTGGGCTTCTGGGCCACGCTCGCGCTCAACATTCCCGACTTCACGCGTTTCGCAAAAACGCAAAAAGACCAGTTCGTGGGCCAGGCCATCGGCCTGCCCATTCCGATGGCGTTGCTCTCGGTGGTCTCCGTGGTCGTGACCTCGGCAACGGTTGTGATTTACGGAAGGGCGATCTGGGACCCGATCGACCTCACGAGTCGCATGGAGGGCGTCGGTGTGGGCATCGCGCTCATCATCCTCACACTGGACACGATGTGCTGCAATCTCGCCGCGAATCTCGTCGGGCCAGCTTACGACTTCTCGAGCCTCTGGCCCAAGGGCATCTCGTACAAGACGGGCGGTCTCATCACCGCGGGTATCGCCATCGTGATGATGCCGTGGAAGATCCTTGCCACCACCCAGGGCTACATCTTCACGTGGCTCGTCGGTTATTCGGCGCTGCTTGGGCCTGTGGCCGGCATCCTGATGGTCGACTACTTTCTCGTTCGCAGCACACGCCTCGACACGGCCCAGCTGTTCGAGGAAAACGGCGAATACGCCTACTCGAACGGCTGGAATCCGGCTGCCGTGATCGCGCTGATCGCAGGCGTGCTGCCGAACCTGCCGGGCTTTCTCAATGTCGCGTTCCCGAATGCGTTTGCCACCGTGCCCGATGCGTTCAAAAGCATTTACACCTATGCGTGGTTCGTGGGGCTCGCCATTGCGGCGCTCGTCTATGGCGTGATGATGAAGCTCGGCAAGAGCCGGCGCCCACGTGTTGCGCGCGCGTGAGCGTTTCAAGCGTGAATGTTCAACTGAAGGAGACTTGGCATCATGGCGATCCTGATTCGAGGCGGCACCGTCGTCAATGCAGACAAGAGCTGGCGTGCGGACGTGCTCTGCGAAAACGGCGTGATCCAGAGCGTTGGCGAGAACCTCGACGCGCCTGCGGGCGCGACCGTGGTCGACGCCGGTGGCCAATATGTGATGCCTGGCGGCATCGATCCGCACACGCATATGGAGCTGCCCTTCATGGGCACGACCGCCAGCGACGACTTCTACACGGGCACGGCGGCGGGGCTTGCGGGCGGCACGACATCGATCATCGACTTCGTCATCCCCAACCCGAAGCAACCGCTGATGGACGCCTTTCGCGAGTGGCGCGGCTGGGCAGAGAAAGCCGCTTCTGACTATGGCCTTCACGTGGCGGTGACGTGGTGGGATGAAAGCGTGTATCGGGACATGGGGCTCCTCGTGAACGAGCATGGCGTATCGAGCTTCAAGCACTTCATGGCCTACAAGAACGCCATCATGGCCGACGACGAGATTCTCGTGAACAGCTTTGCGCGCTCACTCGAACTGGGCGCGCTGCCTACCGTGCATGCGGAAAACGGCGAGCTCGTATTCCAGTTGCAACGCCAGTTGCTTGCGCGCGGTTTCACGGGGCCCGAGGCGCATCCGCTTTCACGGCCACCCGAAGTCGAAGGCGAGGCAGCGAATCGCGCCATCCGCATCGCGCAGGTGCTCGGAGTGCCGGTGTACATCGTGCATGTCTCGGCGAAAGACGCGCTCGAGGCGATCGCGCGCGCACGCGGCGAAGGGCAGCGCGTATTCGGCGAAGTGCTCGCGGGGCATCTCGTGATCGATGAGTCGGTCTATCGCGACCCGGACTGGACGCGCGCCGCCGCCCACGTGATGAGTCCGCCGTTCCGTACCCAGGAGCATCGCGACGCGCTCTGGCGCGGGCTTCAGGGCGGCCTGCTGCACACCACCGCAACCGACCACTGCGTGTTCTGCGCTTCGCAGAAAGCCATGGGCCGCCATGATTTCACGAGAATTCCGAATGGTTGCGGCGGCGTGGAAGATCGCATGGCGGTGTTGTGGGATCAAGGTGTGAACACCGGCCGGCTCACGCCGAACGAATTTGTGCGCGTCACTTCCACCAATGCGGCGCAAATCTTCAACCTGTACCCGCGCAAGGGCACGGTGGCCGTGGGTGCCGACGCCGATCTCGTCGTCTGGGATCCCGAGGCCACGCGCGCGATATCGGTCAAGACGCATCATCAGAACGTGGACTTCAACGTGTTCGAAGGGATGACGGTTCGCGGCGTGCCGACACACACCGTCTCACAAGGCGAACTCGTGTGGGCGGACGGCGACCTGCGCGCGCGGCGCGGAGCCGGGCGTTATCTGAAGCGGCCCGCGAATCCCGGCTATCTGCAGGCCTCGCGCCTCGCGAAGAGCCTGAAGCAGACGCAGCCGGTACATCGCGAAGGTGACGCACCACAATAAACACGGCAACGCGTGGAGGCATTGCAGGGGATATCGGGGGCTCGACGCGACAGGATTCGCGTTGCGCCCCGGTAGTTCGAGTGCAAACCGGTCGGCGCTTTTTATCTGCGTCGGAGTTCGCCATTGAGCGATCAGATACAAGAAAAGCGCGAGCCGGGGTGCGGTCATGGTTGAATGAGTAATCCGTATCTCACAATTAGTGTTTCCCGCGTTCGATTGTCGAGGGAAGGCCCTTAGCCGGAGAGAATGCTGATTAACATACCCGTTGCACGCGCGCTGCATGTGCTGGACATTTTCGGGTTTCGCACGGGTCCGGAGGCTTCCTGAGTCGGGCGCGCAGCGCGCGCATGTAATGCGTGTGAAACGCAAGGCGGCCGTCCTGACGCGTTACATCAGCCGAAGCACGATTCTCTGGAGGAGGGAGGGCAGGTCGCGTCGAGCGTCGACCACGAGAAGAACGAACACGGTCTCGTCGCGGACCTGATAAATGATCCGGTTCTTGCCGGAAAGGCCTTGCCGGAAACCGTCCTCGAAGAAGCCCTCAAGCTCGGCAGGCGCATGACCGCTACGGTGCTTTTCCGGCAGCAACTATCCTCGGTATTGAAGGAACACCGGAAGTCGTGCTGACAATCGAAAACCAGACGACGTTTCATAGCGAGGCCAGGCGTCGCACAAACGATAATGTGCTGCTAATTTACACGGCGGGCATGCCGTCCCCGTCTTGGCGCGCGATGTTTGCGCGCGTGCTTGCCGGCTTGCCACGAGGCGTGCCGGTGCTGCACTGGGGCGACGTGGATGAGGGAGGGTTTCGCATCGCAGCCAATATTGCAGAAACGGCGCGCGGCGTCGGACATGAGCTTCGCCCCTTCAGGATGAGTCCGGAAGATATACCGGAGGATCGTCGCCGCCCCGCCGCAGACAAGCAGGTGGTGCGGATGAGCGCCTTTGCAGCGAGCGCCGGTTGGACCGATCTGGCGCTCCTGCTCGCGGAGTCAGAATTTACCGCAGAACAGGAAGTACTCGACTGACCAGTTGTGGCGCTTTTCTAAAAACACGAGCGATCACATACTTCAGCCCGACGGTCGATTGCGGCCTTTACCGCGACGCGGCAGGTGATCGCGGGGGCCCCGACCGCGGCAGGTACATTCTGCGTTCTGCCAGACCCGGAGCCGCGTTACCCCACGACGGCTTCACCATCCGATCCGATGCTTTTCTTCAGTTTCGCGGTGACGCCGATCGTCGTCCACGTGGAGGTACTGACTTGTCGTCGTTAGGGATGTGTGACCGAGATTGTCACGGACCAACCGGAGATCGACCAGCTGATCGGCCATGTGGGAGCCCGCGCTGTGCCTCAGCCAGTGGGCTGATGCCTGTTCAAGGCGCTTCGCCCGCTCTTCATTCGAATTGCCGCTCGCTCGCAAGCTATGCGCTGCGCTCGAAAAAACCCGTTTGACGATGGTGTGGAGCGCAGAGCGGGTCAACGGCTTGCGCACCTCGCCGACAGGAAGCACCAGTGGCGTGTTTTCACCGGCCAAGGGGAGGTCGGGGAGATTCTGCGCGCGGCGGTAGCGGGTGAGTTCCCCCATCATTTCGGCAGTGGCCGGCACCAGCCGCTCGCGGCCACCCTTGCCGGTCACCGCGAGCCACCAGCGATCGCGTCCGGCCGCATCGCGCCGGCTGAAAAACTGTCCCATTGTGTTGGCGCTGACCTCAGTGATGCGCAGGCCGCCCAGATAGAGAAGCGTAAAGAGCCATCGCACCCGCGCATGGTGAAACCGCTCACGCTCTGTCTCGTGCGGCATCGACACGATGTACGCCTTGACCTCCTGCCACAACTCCGGCTCGAGGTAACGGGTGATCCGCGGCGGTGCCTTGCGCGCCCGCTGGCGCGACAGGGAGAGCGGATTGCCGGCAAGATATCCCGCCTGCACCAGCCACGCGAACATCACGTTCAGGATCACCATCGCCTGCCGCTGGCTGGCAGGAGAGAGGGGCCCATGGAACGGGCGCCAGCGGCCATCGGTTCGCGGATGTTTCCGGCCGCTCCCGGCGATCCAGACGGCCGACGGTTGTGGATCGGCGAGGAAGTACTGATAGACCAGCAGGTCTTCGTGGGTGAGCGAGGAGAGTGGTTTGCCTAACTGGACGATCGACCAGAGCAGCAGACGTTCGGCTTCCTTGCGGTAGTTCTCGAACGTAGTTTTCGTATCGGTGAAACGCGCCAGCCACGCGCGGAGCGCGTCGAGGTCATTGGTCGCGGCAATCTGCGCCTGGCGCCCGGTGGCCCGGTTTACGCCGTCACGCCCATCCAGTGCGACAGGGATATCCAGCGCGTCTAGCGGCTTGGGCACAACGGCAACGGGCGGGATGGCGGAACCGGACATGAGAAAGGTGAGACTAGGCAGGCGACAGATTTCGGCTCGAGATTTTCAACATTATAGCCGTAATGTCAAAATAGGCGGGCCAATCCATTAGATATAGGGCGGTTTACGTTGTATTATTTATCCGATTCCACCCCAGCATGCTTCCATGGCCGACGCCCTCCCTGACGAAACCCGTCTCGCCGCTGAAATCGACCGCCTGAAGGCCGCATTCCCGAAGACCCGCGAGCTGTACCGCGAGGTCTGCGCGCTACTGTTCTTCCGCTTCGGGATCACGCCGACCGCGAACCGGCTTTATCAGCTGGTGAAGCGGGGCAGCATGAGCACGCCGACCCAGGTGCTCGGTGAATTCTGGGCCGAACTGCGCGAAAAGAGCCGGGTGCGCATCGACCACCCGGACCTGCCCGCCGATCTGGGGCCGGCTGCCGGCGAACTGGTGGCGGCGCTCTGGACCCGCGCAACCGCCGCTGCCGAAGCCGCGCTCGACGCGCTGCGCGACGAGGTCGAGACGCAACGCGTTGAGGCGCAACGGTCGGTCGTTGCTGCCCGCGACGAACTGGGTCGCACCGAGACCGCGCTCGAACAGCGCACGGCGGCGCTCCTTGCCGCGCAGGTCGAGGGGCGCGAACTGGAAAAGGCGCAGGCCGAGGGCCACGCGGCGCGGCAGGCGTGCGAGGCCGAGGTCGTCCGGCTCAAGGCCGAGGCGCGCGTGCGCGACCGTGAACTGGACAAGGTGCGCGAAGGTTTCTCGCGGGATCTCGAGAAGCTGCGCGAGAGCGCGGAACGCGCCGAAGAGCGCCTGCGAGCGTCGGAAAAGCGCGCGCTGCTGGAGATCGACCGCGAGCGGGGTGCGGCCGCGAAGCTGCAGAAGGAGCTCGATGCCGCCGTCAAGCGGGCCGACAGTCGCGGGGCGGACCATCACCGGGCGGTCGAGGCGCTGCAGGCGCAGCTCGGGGACGTGCGTCACCAGGCGGGCGTGCTGCAGGGACGGCTTGATGCCGTGCTGGCCACGAATGTCACGCTGCAGCAACAGCTGGCGGCACTGCGGCAGGCGGATACACGCGACGCCCGCCCAGCCCGCGCGAAGTCCGCCTCCACTGCGGCGCGGCCGGTGGCGACACGCCCTTCACGCGCGCCGCGTGTCGCGCCCGCGCCAGCCAGCCAGACCGTAGTGCACCGCAAGCGGGGAAAGAGGGATGGAAAATAGAACCCGCCCGCGCAGGAGACGGAAGGCCCCGGTCTGTCCGCCGATCGGCGCGCTGATGCGCTATGGCGAGCGGACCGTGCGCGTGATCGCCGAAGCGAGCGGCCAGCGCGTGATCATCGAGTCGGTGCACGAAGACGGCAGTACCTTCCGCAGCACCGTGAAGTGGGCTAATCTGGCCGCTCTTCACGATCAGCTCTTCTGAGCGGGATGAACATGCAGCAGCCCACCATTCAGCAGCTCGACATCTTCGCCGACAGCCGTGACGTGATGTTGCGCAACGACGTGCTGGAGCCGTTGCAGCGGCGGGATGTGGCGGCCGCGCGAACGGCACTGGCGCAGCTCGCCGCCGAATACCCGGACGATGGCGCGCTGCCCGCGATGACCGTGCTGGTTCGTGAGCTGGAACGCGGATCCCCCACGCCCTTTTCTGATCACGAGTCGCTGGCCAGCGCACGCCGGCACCTGGAGGACGAGGTCGTACTTGCCGCCTGGCGGGTGCTGCCCCCGCACACCGTTTCCGCATGGCTCGCACCGTGCTGGCGATCGCTCGCCCGGCAGGCCGCAACCCTTCCATTTCAGAGCGCCGATGCCGACAGCCACGCCGCGCCGCTGTGGCTGCTGGCGGCCGCCTGGGCCGCCGCCAGCGAAGCGGTCGAGGCCATTGAGTCCTGGTGGCGCATGCCGGCACCGCTCGCGTGGAGGACCGAGGCACGCTACCGGGCGGCCGGCCTGGATGCGGCGTGGCCGTTGCTCGCGCAGCTGACTTGGCTGGCGCCGGCGAGGTTCGTGGCGTTGTTGCCCACCTTGGGTGATGCTTCGCTGGACGCGCTGCGCCGGCGCTTCGATGCCGAATTCCCTGGCACCGGCGAAGTGGACGATTACGCCTGGTTCCCGGCCTGGCTGCTGCTGGTGAAGCCGGCGCTCGCCGGCAGGTTAGGTGAGGCGCGCGTACAGCGTGACCAGGCGGCATGGCGCGCGACGGCCCTGCTCGGAGAGATCCGGCGCCGGGAGCACGAAGGCGACCAGCATGAACTCATCGGGCTGCGCCAGGAGCTCAGCCGGCTGCATGCGGGCCTGTTCGACACCTACATGGCGACACGGAAAGTGCAGCACCGTTGATCGGTGAGCGAGGCCGCGAGTGGTCACATCGGGCAGTCGTCCTGCAATCATTCGCGAGATGCGACTCGGGGGCGGACGGTTCGCCCGGGCGAGGAGACGGCCGCGAGGCCGAACAGGTATCCGTAATTGTCTCCGCACTGCGGAGACAATCCGTACGCTCGCCGGCGCAAGCCCCGGTGACGGGTTTGAAGACAGATCGGGCCGTCCGCGGGTAGTTTTAACGCGGCGGTAGCCTAATGGCCGGGTCTCACGATGCGTTTTTCGCGAAAGCATCTTCACGGATTGGCGTGCGGGCACCCTTGAGAGGGATGGGGCGTTTGCGCATCGACATAGCGTCGGCAACTCTTCCTGCTCCGCCGACACCGTAATCAGACCGGGCGCGGATTATCATTTCCCCGTCGACGCGGTGCGAGTCCTGCGTGTGGCACTGTCAGGTTAATGGGGAGGCGACGGTAGAATGAAGTGATGAAGAAGACAAAATCGCTTTATCACGGCCACCGTTTCCCTGCCGTGGTCATCAGCTGCGCGGTTCGCCTTCCGGTTCAGCCTGAGCCTGCGCGACATCGAGGAGCTGTTGCTCGAGCGTGGTGTCGTGGTCACGTACGAAACGATCCGTTGCTGGTGCGACAAGTTGGGCGCTCGATTCGCACAGTGCGCCAAAGCGGCGCGACGCAAGCCAGCGAGCATATGGCATCCGGACGAGATGTTCGTGACGCTGCGCGGCGAGCCGTATGTGTTGTGGCGAGCGGTCGACGAGCATGGTGCCGAACTCGACGTGCTGGTGCAAAAGCGGCGCGACAAGGCTGCGGCAAAGCGCTTCTTCCGGCGGGTGCTGCGTTCAAACCCGGTGCCGCGCAAGATCGTTACCGACCAGCTGCGCAGCTATCCGGCGGCGAAGGCTGAAATTCCGGAACTCGCTCATGTGAAGCACGTTTTTGTCAAAGCGGCTGCACGCGTGAACAACCGTGCCGAGAACAGCCACCAGCCGACCCGCAGGCGCGAACGCCAGATGTGCGGCTTTCGCGATGCGCGTCGCACGCAGGCATTCCTCTCATGCTTCGGACCGATACGGCAGCACTGCGCGTTGCCCAGACATCAAATGAACGCGGCATGGCATCGTGCCGTACTCAAAGAACGCTTCGCCACATGGCATGGTTGGACTGTTATTGCCGCAGTCGAGGAAGTTATCTGATAAGGATAACTACGCTTTGGCTACGTAGGTAGCCTACGCCCACCAAGTTGACAGAGCCTGTCCAGATGCCATATGCTCGCTGGCTTGCGTCGCGCCGCTTTGGCGCACTGTGCGAATCGAGCGCCGAACTTGTCGCACCAGCAACGGATCGTTTCGTACGTGACCACGACACCACGCTCGAGCAACAGCTCCTCGATGTCGCGCAGGCTCAGGCTGAACCGGAAATACCAGCGAACCGCGCAGCTGATGACCACGGCAGGGAAACGGTGGCCGTGATAAAGCGATTTTGTCTTCTTCATCACTTCATTCTACCGTCGCCTCCCCATTAACCTTACAGTGCCGTGACGACCGCGTTATGCTGGGAATCGCTCAAGGTGAGCTTAACCAGCGCCTGCCGATAGGGGTGAGAGACGCGCGGAAATGGCGCGCCGCGGCGATTAGTCGGGAATGAGCAAACGGCTGCGCGTGAGCACATCTTTCGCGAGTTTCACAATGGTGTCCATGCCGCCATGGCGCTCGTCCTGATAGGCCACGTAAAAGGCCTGCTGTATAACGGGCCGTTCGGTGTTGAGCACATGAATCAGTCCGCCCTCGAGCTCCGCGCGCATGATCGCCGGAGACAGCACCGCCGCAGCATGCCCCGCCGCGACGAGCCGCAACATGGTAGACAGGGAGTTGCACGAGCTGATGTTTTCCGGCGTACAGCCGGCGTTGCGAAACCAGTTCATGACGAGCGAATGGTTCGACGACGGCTGCGAGACGGTAATGATCGGAACAGGCGCAAGCGTGAGAGGCGTGACAACGCGATCAGGCACGAGTAGCGGCGACGCAACCCAGTGGAGATCGGTATGACCGATTGCCGTCTCCACGACGTTCGGAGCATCGGTGGAATCGTTCAGTATTGCGACGTCGAGTTCGCGAGCGCCGAGCTTGCGACCAAGCGTTACGCCGACGTCGATGGTGAGCTCGATTTTCATCTGCGGATAGCGCGTCTTCATATGCGTGAGCAACTCCGCAAGTCCCGCCTGAGCAATGGACTCGTTCGCGCCAAGACGCAGCAGCCCTTGCATGGGGTCGCGGCGCTTGCCGATACATTCGAGTTTGTCCGCGAGCTTGAGCATTTGCTCCGCGTTGGCGAGTGCGTCGCGGCCCGCCAGCGTCAGTTCGGAGCGGCTCCGGCTGCGCTCGAATAGCCGCACGCCGAGGTGCTCTTCGAACTCCTGGATGCGCGCGGAGATGGTGGGTTGCGTGAGATGCTGGTGACGTGCGGCCGCGTGAAATCCGCCGAGTCGCGCAACCCAGTAAAAGGTTTCGATTTGCTGCAAGGAAATGCGCATGACTATATTTGCTGTCCGCTAGCCTTCACTAAATCGTATTATTATCTCCGTCAATTTTGCTTCGATATAGTGATTTCGCGGAACCGGCCATCGTTTTCCGGTGCCGGCGTGGTGCGGGGCACAGGTCCGGGTCATATAAGCGATCCTGATCGTGTCGGAACTTGCGCGTCCTGTCATCTTTCGCGCGACAGCGCCGGCGCTTGTTCGTCTGAACTGAAGTGGCAGCAACGCCGTGCAACGTCCGCGACCGTATGCCCTAGCGCGGAATGTGACTGCTTAAGGAAAATCGCGTCATAGCGAACCAGCGGCGCGGGCGGGGCGGTAGTCACGATTTGCATCAGGCGGTCCTGGATTTGCTGCCTGAAAAGATCGACCGGCAGTAAGCTCACGCCAACTCCAGCCGCCACGAGGCCTCCCACCGCGACCGCGTTATTGCCGCCGCAAATACGCTGGGGATCGACGCCCGCCCTCTCGAAGGCCCTTGAACTCATGATCGTAATGACGGATACGGGAATCTGCTCAATGACTGGACGGGTGGCCAGTTCGCGCAGCGGCACCCTGCGCTTGCTGCTGAACTCGCCGGGACGGCAGAACCAGGCGAAGCGGGCGCTCCCGAGCGGTACTCGCGCGACCGATGCGGGTACCTCCGGTTCGGGCAGGATCGCGAGGTCGAGGCGTCCATCGATCACCTGCTCCTGCAGCGGCCCGGACATGTCGACATGGGGTTGCAGGATGACATTTGGAAAAAACTCGCGCATCTCCTGCAGAAACGCCGGGAACCAGGTCAACGCAACCAGTTCAGTCAGACCGATGTGCAGCACACGGGCCCTATGCCGGTCGGCGTCCTGCGAGGCCTGCAGCCGCCCAATGCTATCCAGCAAGCCCTCGCACAGCGCGAATATCTCGTTCCCTTTCGCGGATAGCCTCGCTTTCTTGCCGCCGCGTTCGAACAAAGGTGCCGCGGACCTGGCTTCGACATCCTGCAGGCGCTTGGTCGCCGCGGACTGCGTGATATGGAGCTTGTCGGCTGCGCGCTGGACAGTACCGAGCTTCGCTATCCAGTAGAACGTCTCAATCTGTTTGACAGTCAGCATTGCTATTCAGCTTCTCTTGGCAACGGTGCGCCGGCGTCCTGATAGCGCGTCGCGTAGTTGCACGTTGCGCGCGCGAGCGCAATGACCTTGCGGTGAAACGGCGTCAGCGCGTCGTGCCGCGCGACGGCGACGTAACGCACGGGTGGGATCGCGGGCGCCACATGGACTTCGAACAACATGCCCAGCGTAACGAGCTCGCGCGAAATGGCTTTCGGCAGACAGGCGATACCCAGCCCGGCGCTCGCCATGCCACCCAGCGCCGCGAAGCTGTTGCAGGTCAGGATGCTGCGCGGTCGCACGCCATTACGCTCGAGCCATTTGCTCATCACATGTCCGACCGCCGAATCGGTAGACTGCGAAAGCAACGTCAACTGACCGAGCTCGGACACGGCGAGCCTGCGCCGCTTCATGCTGAACGTGGGACTGCAGAACCAGCCGTTACGCACGTTGGCGAGCGGGAATCTCAACATGTCCGTCCAGCGAGGCGTATCGGGCACGATGGCCAGATCCAGCTGCGCCAGTCTGAGCTTTTCGTAGAGTTCCGCAGCGACGCCGCCCACCTCCAACTCGACGTTCACCAGCGGGAAAGTAGAGCGCAGTGCATCGATGAAGCGCGGCAACCAGGTGAGTGCCGCGAGTTCGGTCACGCCCAGCCTCAACGAACGCCGGAGTACCTTTTCGCTCGCATACTGGCTCAACAGATAGTCGCGTTGCTGAAGAATCGCGCGCGCTTGAGAGAGTACCTCGAGGCCGTCGACGGTCAGCCGTGCCGATCGCGAAACGCGGTCGAATAGCGGCTTCGGGAATTGCCCCTGCAGTTCGCGAACATGGCGCGACACACCGGACTGAACGCTGCCGAGTTTGCGCCCGGCCGCCTCGAACGAACCCATGTCCGCGATTGCAACCAGTGCCTCGAGTTGCAGAAAAGTAATCTGATGTGCCACGCAGCCCCTCTCGAATCCATCTGATTTCGGAATGAACAATTATGCATAAATATCTCTTTGTTTGCGTTTATTTTCCGCCAAGAATACGACCTCCATGTCATCCGCAATGCAGGTCGACGTTGTGTGATGAAGCACGCTGTCTACGGAGATCGCATGAAATTGTCTAACAAACTCACCGCCACATTGCTTGTACTCACCCTCGCTCTGCTGGCGGGCTCCGCCCGGGCGGATCAGCTCGCGGACATCAAGACGCGCGGAACGCTGGTGTGCGGTGTATTGGCCAATTTCGAGCCATTCGGCTTCCAAGATCCGGCGTCGCGAGAAATCGTCGGTTACGACGTGGACTACTGCAAGGGCGTTGCGAAGATGCTGGGCGTCAAGCCCGTGTTGCAGGTGGTGTCTATGGAAGCACGCATCCCCGAACTGCTGCAAGGCCGCGTCGATGTGCTCGCCGCGGTGCTCGGCTACTCGCCGGCGCGCGCGGGGCAACTCGCATTCACCCATCAGTACTATGTGGCCAGACAGATCATCGCCGTGAAGACCGGCGGCCCGTTCAAGGTCCGGGACGACCTCGACGGCAAGCGCGTGAGTACGATCAAAGGCTCCAGCAATATCGCCATCATGGGGCAGGTCATGCCGAGCGTGCAGCTCGTCAGCTATGACGACTCGCCGTCCGCTTTTCTGGCCATGGTGCAAGGTAAGGTCAACGGTTTTGTCGTCTCCGAACCCATCATGCACCGCTTTGCAGCCAAACTCGGTCATGACACCAACGTTGCAGCGCTGTCGCCGCCGGTGGGCCTGGAGTACTGGGGGCTCGGGATCAGGAAGGGCGAGCCGGCATTGCTCGACGCGGTGAACAACGCGCTGGACGGTATGGAGAAATCCGGCGAAGCCCAGCAGATATTCGACAAGTGGCTTGGGCCCAACACCATTTATCAGATGCATCGCGAATTCAGGATTGGGGCGATCAAACGCTGACCTTCGGGCCGTTCTGTGTGATGGGGATTGCTCATGCTGTTACATCTCGACTTTTCGAGCCTATTTCAGGCTCCGAATCTGAAAAACCTCATGTTGGGCGTGCAGTTAACTGTGCTGCTCACGCTGACCAGCTGGCTACTCGCGGTTGCGCTCGGAACGGTGATGGCGACGCTGCGCACGATGGGTAACCCGATCATCGAGAGGCTGGTCGCTGGCTACGTTGCCTACCACCAGAACGTGCCAATGCTCGCGCAACTGTTCCTCTGGTACTTCGGATTTCCGACGCTACTGCCCGACAGCACGCAACAATGGATCAATGCGCATGGAGGTGAATTCATCTTCGCGTCGATTGCCATTGGCCTGTGCATGGCGGCGTACTACTCGGAGGACATTAGAAGCGGCCTGCGGGCGGTATCGACAGGTCAACACGAGGCAGCCCGCTCGCTGGGTTTGAGCTTTGCAAAGTCGATGCGATACGTAATCCTGCCCCAAAGCTTCCGCATCGCAATGCCGCCGTTCATTAACCATACGGTGGTGCTCTTCAAGAACACCAGCCTTGCGATGGCGATCGGCGTTGCGGAGCTGACATATACGGTGCGCGACATCGAGAACCGTACTTTTCAAACCTTTGAAATCTATCTCGTTGGAACGGTCATCTACCTGGCCATTTCATTGGGCGTGATGGGTGTCGGAGCAGTGATTACGCGCCACACACGTATCCTGGCGAAATAAGCGATGCTCGACATACTCACCAACAATGCGCATTTCCTGCTGCTCGGGCCATATCCGAATGGGCCGATTGGCGGTCTCGCGCTCACGCTGATTCTCGCGCTGCTCGGTCTCGCTTTTGCCTTTCCGCTCGGCTTGCTGCTGGCGTTGTGCCGGGTTTCGCCCTACAGGTTGCTGAGTGCTCCTGCCGTGGTGATCGTCTGTATCGTGCGCGGTGTGCCGCTCGTGATGCTGGTGTTCTGGAGTTATTTCCTCGTGCCGGAGTTGATCGGCCATATCGTCAGCGCGTTCACGACCCTGGTCGTCACACTGGTGATCTATCAGGCGACTTACCTGAGCGAGATTGTCCGTGCGGGTATTGAGTCGTTGCCCAAAGGCCAGGCCGAATCCGCGCGCTCGCTCGGGCTGAGCTACGCATCGACGATGCGCCACGTGATTCTGCCGCAGGCGCTGTACAACATGCTGCCGAGCATTCTCAGCCAATGCGTTTCGACGGTGAAGGACACGTCGATCGGTTATGTAATCAGTGTTCAGGAACTGACGTTTTCGGCCCAACAGATTAACGCCAGCCTTCTCACGCAGCCGTTTCAGGTCTTTCTGGTACTCGCGCTGGTTTATTTCGCGGTGTGTTACACGTTCACCCGATGGGTGCAGGTGGTCGAACAGCGTATTTCGCACCGGCGCGCTTCGGGCAAGATGCCAAATGTCAGGAGCTTCATCAATGATTCAGTTGTCCAGAGTTAATAAGTGGTATGGCGAGTATCAGGCGCTGGTCGACGTAACCGCCGAGGTGAAGCGAGGCGAGGTGGTGGTCGTGTGCGGCCCTTCGGGGTCGGGCAAGTCGACGCTGATCCGTACCATCAACCGCCTCGAGGCGATTCAGGGAGGCGAGATCACGGTCGACGGAACGAGCGTCCATCAGGCCGGGATGAATCTGAACCAGTTTCGCAGTCGTGTCGGCTTCGTGTTTC
Source organism: Paraburkholderia sp. UCT70 (assembly GCF_050434085.1). Taxonomy (NCBI): domain Bacteria; kingdom Pseudomonadati; phylum Pseudomonadota; class Betaproteobacteria; order Burkholderiales; family Burkholderiaceae; genus Paraburkholderia; species Paraburkholderia sp. UCT70. The sequence goes on from NZ_JBNPVZ010000003.1 coordinate 777,538, forward strand.
AGCAGTTCAACCTGTTTCCTCATCTGTCAGCACTCGACAACGTGTGCCTCGCGCCGACGAAGGCGGCGGGAAAGAGCCGCGCGGAGGCGAAACGGCAGGCATTGGCATTGCTCGATCGCGTGGGACTGGCCAGCAAGGCGACCTCATATCCGCAGCAGTTGTCGGGAGGGCAGCAGCAACGTGTCGCGATCGCACGTGCGTTGGCTATGGAACCGCCAGTGATGCTGTTCGACGAGCCGACGAGCGCGCTCGATCCGGAGATGGTTGGCGAAGTGCTCAACGTCATGAAGTCGCTTGCCAAAGACGGCATGACGATGATGTGCGTGACCCACGAGATGGGATTCGCGCGCGAGGTGAGCGACAGCGTATGGTTCATGGATCGCGGCGCAATTCTCGAAGTAGCCGACCCGCAAACGTTCTTTCGGTCGCCACAACACCCGCGCGCGCAGGCATTCCTTTCTGACTTGCGCCACTAGCCACTGTCATCGATGCGAGGTCGCTCTCCAGTGAGGTACAGGCCGGCGAGCGAGACGACCCCGCTGCCCCTAACCATGACTCTATGACGCCATGACTACACACAACACGTTCCCCCCACTTGCCGCGGACCTCGTGCCGGCGGTCGCGACACCTTGTTTCGTGGTGGTGGAGGACCGCATCCTGCACAATCTGAAGGTCACCGCCCAGGCGTGCGGCGGCGTCGAGCGCCTGATGCCGCACGTGAAGACTCACCGTGCCGCGTGGCTCGTTGCCCTGTTGCTGGCCAATGGCGTCAGCGCGTTCAAGGCCAGTACGGTTACCGAGGTCGAAATGGTGCTGGCCGCAGGCGCCACGCGCGTCACCTGGGCGTTCCCGACTGTCAACCCGCAGAACATTGGCCGGTTTATCGAATTGGCCGCGAAGTTTCCGAAGGCCGAACTGACGGGCCTGATCGATTCCCGCCACGGACTGGACGTGTGGACCCGGCTGCTCGAGGGCGCGCCGGCTTCGATTAACCTGCGCGTCGATCTCGACCCGGCGATGGGGCGCACGGGAGTCCCAATGGATGAGACCGCTCTTGAACTTGCTCGCGCGGTTGTCCGGATCGGCCGGCTTGCGGGCTGGCATCTCTACGACGGCAACATCCGCGGTACTTATGACGAGCGCAAAGTCGCGGTGCAAAAGCTTGCCGATACCCTTGAGGCCCTGCAGTCGAGCCTGCGCGAAGAGGGCATCGACGTCGATGCGGTCGGCGCATGCAGCTATACGTTCGACCTGTGGCCACGCTCCGTCATGCGGCATGTGTCGCCGGGCACCTGGGTGTATTCGAACGCGCAGCATCTGAGGGAGCTTGCGCATCACGACTGGCTTGCGGCCGCGTTTGTATTGACGACGGTTATTTCCACCCGCAATGGCACGTCGACGCTGGATGCCGGTAGCAAGGCGATCTCGCCGGACAAGCCAGCGCAACAGCGTTTTCAGGGAGCCGGTGAAATCGTGATGATGAATGAAGAGCACACCGTGATTCGCAACGAAACGCTCGACACGGGCGACCGGCTGCTGCTGGTGCCGGAGCACACGTGCACCACCGCGTACCTTTACAGCCATGCTCTCGTCCGCTCCGTCCACGGGCGATGGGAATACCGCGATCAGCTCGGCAACGAACGTTCTGTCGTTGCACGCCCATGATGGCCGTCGACAGGTCAGCGCCTGCGGACCCTTGTCGACATTTTCTTCCAGTGGAGATTTCACTAAATGACTGAATCGATCAGGAAACCGTCTTTGGGCGGCCACTACTGCCTGTGGCGCCGCGCAGGCGGTCTGATATTTGTGGCGGGTCAGGTTCCCCGAGATCCCGAGCGAAATTTGCTAGGAAACACGATCGAAGAGCAAACGGTCGCAGTTCTCAACAATTTGCGTCTTGTTCTGGAAGACGCTGGCACTGATTTCAGCCGGCTCGTTCGCGTCCAGGTCTATTTGTCCGACATCAGCGAATTTCAGCGCTTCAACGCCGTGTACGCGCAGGTGATGGGCGATATCGCGCCGGTACGAACTACCATCGGATGCGCGCTCAACGGCGTGCGGATCGAGATCGACGCGGTCGCGGAACCCGGAGAAGGTTCGGTCAGCGCGCAGCAGTAGCGAGCCGCCGTCTTTTCACAGTTGACTCGTCCTGCGCAAGGACGAGCCGAGAAGAGGAGAGCACCTTGAAGCAGGACAAACAGGACTGCTCCGATGTTTCCCGCGATAACTGCGATCGTCATGATGAGACCCTCACTACCCGTCGGGGCGAACCTGCATCATCGCTGGAAACGCTTGTAGCCAACACCCGCGGGAAACTGACTGACACTCATCACCACATCTATGACTCGCGGTATCCGCTCGATCCGGCCGCGCAATTGCGCCCCACCGATGCAACAGTCGCCGACTATCGCGCGTTACAGCAGCGGCTCGGTATCGGACGGCATGTCGTGGTTCAACCGTCCACGTATGGCACCGATAACCGCTGTCTGCTCGATGCGTTGCGCCAGTTCGGAACGAATGCGCGCGGCATTGCCTCGGTTCCTGACACAGTGACTGATCGTGAACTGCACACTCTTCATGACGCCGGCGTGCGAGGGCTGCGCTTCAACCTGGAGTACCTGGTCGGTCTGACCGTGGCGATGATCGCGCCGCTGTCGGAGCGAATCGAACCGCTGGGCTGGCATATCCAGCTCAATGCCACGGCTGCGCAGATTCTGGAGCATCACGCATTGCTTGCGAGCGTGTCGTCGCGTCTTGTCATCGATCATATGGGACAGATCCCGCAACCAGCCGGGGTGCTGGATCCCGCGTTCCGGGTAGTCAAGGAGCTGATAGCGCGTGGCCGAACCTGGGTCAAGCTGAGCGGCCCCTATCTGGTGTCGCAAACCGGTGGGCCCGACTACGCAGACGCCGGGGAGGTTGCGCGCAGCTTCGCACTGCATGCCGCGGACAGGATGCTATGGGGAACGGACTGGCCCCATCCCACCCAGTCCGCCGACAAAAAGCCAGACGCCGCAAGACTGCTTGAAGACCTGGCGTCATGGATATCTGACGACACCACAACCTGTCGGATCCTTGTCGATAACCCGGCAGACCTGTATGGTTTCTAGGCGCCATTTTCAGGCGCCGTTTTTCACGTACGCGGCAGATCCGCGAGATAGCCGTCTATGTGCGCTCTAAGCTGCCCCAGCACTTGTGCGTGCTGTTCCCACGCAAGCCGGTCGACGCTCATCTTGGGTGTCGCGGCGAGGTCGATGCGGCTGTCGTCGACGGCCTGTCCGACGACTACCGCGGCGGTGAGATAGGCCCGGTCGCGCTCCGGGTTGAAGTCGGCAAGAAGCCGTGCGGCCTCTTCCTTCGACGCGACCATCGCCATGGCAGAGACAAGTCCCCAGCCACCCCAGTTCGAGACGCTGGACACGATCAGGAAATCCGCCGGGGTAGCCGCGCTGATGAGGGGCCCGTTGGGGATATCCTCGCGGACAATCTCCTCGGGCAGGATGCCCATGCCGATCTCGTTGCCGCCGTCGCCAATGCCGATCGTGACCCACGGGCGTTGCCACCCGGCATCGTCGAACAGCAGGTGCAACGGCGCAGTATCGTCCGACATGTCCGCACCGTATTCGCGATGCGGCTTGCCGTCGTTCGCCGGCGATACCCGCTCGATTGCAATCAGGTGCGTGAGCGGCCGCTCGCCCGCACTCAGCCGGTCCCGCAACAACCTGACCGACGCCTCGCTCAGCGAGGTGATCTCAAGCGACACCTCCTTGGGCAGTTCCGTGGTGACCGCCCAGACCGCCTTGCTGCATGGCGCGTCGGAAATCACGGTCACCGGAATGCCCAGGTTCACGAGCGCTGCGGCCATATGCGCCATGCCGCCGAGGCCATCTGTCTCCGGCGACGGTGGAACGGCGTTGCGTATGAAAAAGCCCGTCACGATACCGACGTGGGCGTTGGGCGTGTTCAGGATCGACCGCGCGGCCGCTTCGAGCTGCCCTTCGACGAAGCGCTTCATGCGGCCAATATCACGCCGTACGGTCTGGCCAATGATGTTCTCGACTACTGCGATTCCCATTTTTCCAATTTTCCCATCAAGTAACACGCTTGGTTCATGCAAGCCGCGAGGACCGCTCAGACCGGAATCTTCGTTTCGTAGTCGATCCAGACTGAGCAGAGCAAAAGCCCGACGCCCATCGCAGCAAAGCACATCAACGCGAGAAAATACGAGCCCGTGTACTGAACGATCGCACCGATCACGATCGGAATGACCATGCCGCCGATATTCCCGCCGAAGTTCAGCAGACCGCCCAGTACGCCTACCTTGTGGCGCGTGGCGAGCATCGCGGGAATCGACCAGTAGAGGCCGCCCCAGCGCAGGAAGAAAAGCGTGATGGAAAGCAGGATGACGACGGTTGTCGGGCTTTTCGCGTGCGCGACTGAAAACACGGCGACCGTGGCAACCGCGCCGGCCACGCCAAAGATCGTGCGCATGACGCGATTCGGCGACGCTCCACTTGCTAGCCACTTGTCGGCGGCATAACCGCCGACGAGCTCACCAATGAAGCCGCAGAAAAAAATCACGAAGCTGGCGTTTCCCATTTGCTGTATGTCGAGACCGTGTACCTTGTGCAGATAGGTGGGCATCCATGTCAGCAGACCGTAGTAGAGCGTCGTGCAACACATGAAACCTACGAACATCAGAAGCACCGAACGATGCTTGAAGAAATCGACCGTTCTGCCTGAAAGCTCTTTCGCCTCTTTCTCGTATTCCTGCTGCTGCGCTTTTTCGATGTGCTCGGCTTCAGCCTCATTGACGCCTGCGTGGTCCCGCGGGTGATTCTTGACGTAGAACCAGGTGGCGACGCCACAGACGATGGTTCCTACGCCCGCAATCGCGAAGGCTGCCCGCCACGAATGCGCGACCACGATCAACCACGCGATCAACAGCGATCCGAGTGCCGCGCCGAGAGGCGAACCGCCATCCATCAGCGAAGCGCCGCGCACCCGCTCATGCTGCGTGAGCCACATCGCATTGAGGGCGCCGCCGGCCGATGCGACAGGCGCTTCTGCAACGCCGAGTCCGAGCCGCGTCACGAGCAGGGACACTGCGTTGGTCGTCACCGCGCCCAAGCCTTGGAACGCACCCCACAGCAACGTGCACAGTGCAAGCACCAGCCGCGGCTTGAAGCGGTCGACGGCCATGCCGCCAGGAATCTGCATCAGCGTGTATGACCAGAAGAACGAACTCATGATGAGGCCCTGCATGACCGGCGTAAGCGTGAACTCGGCCGAGATCATAGGCATGGCGACCGACAGCGACGCACGATCGATGTAGTTGACCGTGACGAGCAGCAACAGCATCAGGAAAATCCGCCAGCGAACTGAAGTCTTGACCTCTACGTTCGCCGCGACGGATGCGTATACCTTGCTCATACCGTTCACCCTATCTGTTGTTGAATGCCGTGTTCAGCCCCGACGCGTTTCGCGCCAGACGTACGATGCCCCATGCCCTGAGCTCGGCGCCCACGTGCCGCGGATGCGTGCGCCGGCGCTGGTTGGAACCGAGTATAGCGACGCAAAAATGAATGGCGCCAATCGAAAACGTCCGGAATTACCGATAGAAACTCACGATCAGCAATCTGTCTCCCCGATTCGACTGCGATGTGCGCCCTACGATTTCGCACCGAGCCGGAATTTGTGCAACAACGGCTCGGTATATCCGCCAGGCTGCGCCCGCCCTTCAAACACCAATGCCTTCGCCGCCTTGAATGCCAGCGACGAGTCAAGGTGACCGGACATCGGCTGGTAATACGGATCGTTGGCGTTCTGTGCATCCACCACCTTCGCCATGCGCGAGAACGTCTCGTTCACCTGCGCTTCCGATACCACTCCGTGATGCAGCCAGTTCGCAATGTGCTGACTCGAAATGCGCAGCGTCGCGCGGTCTTCCATCAGGCCGATATCGTGAATATCCGGCACCTTCGAGCATCCGACGCCCTCATCGATCCAGCGCACCACGTAACCCAAGATCCCCTGCGCGTTGTTCTCGATCTCCTGACGGATTTCCTCGTTGGACCATTGCGCCTTTTCGACGACAGGTATCGTCAGCAAGTCGTCGAGCAGTTCGTCGCGTGCGCTGTCGTAGCTGGCTTTCTCGAGCTCCTGCTGCACGGCCTGAACGTCGACTTGATGGTAGTGCAGCGCGTGCAGCGTCGCGGCCGTGGGCGAGGGAACCCAAGCCGTGTTCGCGCCCGCTTTCGGATGCGCGATTTTCTGTTCGAGCATCGCGTACATCAGGTCGGGCATCGCCCACATGCCCTTGCCGATCTGCGCGCGCCCGCGCAATCCCGAGCTTAATCCCGCCAGCACGTTATTGCGTTCGTAAGCCGCGATCCACGCCGACGATTTCATGTCGCCCTTGCGCATCATCGGACCCGCTTCCATCGTGCTGTGCATCTCGTCGCCGGTGCGGTCCAGGAAGCCCGTATTGATAAACGCCACCCGCGCCGATGCCGCCGCAATGCAGGCCTGCAGATTGACGCTCGTGCGGCGCTCCTCATCCATGATGCCCATCTTGATGGTGTGGCGGGGCAGCCCAAGCAGATCTTCGACACGGCCGAACAGTTCATCGGAGAACGCGACTTCCGCCGGGCCGTGCATCTTCGGCTTGACGATGTAGATCGAACCGGTGCGCGAATTGAGTTTGTTCTCCAGGTCGTGCAGCGCGCCCAGCGAGGTCATCACGGCATCCAGAATGCCTTCGGGGATCTCGTGACCGTCGCCATCGACGATCGCCGGATTCGTCATCAGATGCCCGACATTGCGGATGAACAGCAACGAACGGCCATGCAGCTTTCCGGTCGAGCCATCGGGCGTGGTGTATTCGCGGTCGGCATTCAGGCGGCGCGTGAAAGTCTCGCCGTTCTTCGTGACCTGCTCGGCCAGATCGCCTTTCATGAGGCCGGTCCAGTTGCGGTAGAGCTGGACTTTGTCGGCGGCATCGACGGCGGCAACCGAATCTTCGCAATCGATGATCGTGGAGACAGCCGCTTCCATCAGTACGTCCTTCACGCGCGCGGGGTCGGTTTTGCCGATGGAGTCCGTCGCGTCGATCTGGATCTCGAAGTGCAGGCCGTGATGCTTCAGGAGGACTGCGGAAGGGGAGCCCGCATCGCCCTGATAGCCGATGAACTGCGCGGGGACCTCCAACGCAGATGAGCCGTTCTCGAGCGTAACGGCGAGTTTGCCGCATTCCACGCGATACGCGATGGCGTCGAAGTGCGAGCCGTTGGCGAGCGGCGCGGCTTGATCGAGGAATGCGCGGGCACGGGCGACCACGCGCGCTCCGCGGATCGGGTTGAAGTGCGCGGTGTGCTCGGCATCGGTGCCGGGGATTGCATCGGTGCCGTAGAGTGCGTCGTACAGGCTGCCCCAGCGTGCATTTGCGGCGTTGAGCGCGTAGCGCTGGTTCGAGAGCGGCACGACGAGTTGCGGGCCGGCTTGCACGGCGATTTCAGTATCGACATTCTGGGTCGTCGCCTTGACGGCTGCGCTCGCCGGCACGATATAACCAATGCCTTCGAGAAACGCACGGTATACCTTCAGATCGCGCACCGGACCCGGGTTTGCGCGGTGCCACTGGTCCAGCTCCGTCTGCAGACGATCGCGTTCGGCGAGCAGCGCGCGGTTCTTCGGGGCAAGGTCGCGGACCAACTGGGCGAAACCGCTCCAGAAGGACTCGCTGTCGATGCCGGTGCCGCGCAACGCCTCATCGTCGACAAATTTACTGAGTACAGCCGCGACGCGCAGCCCGTTTCGCTCGATCATTTCACCCATCATGTGCTCCAACAGTTTCAAATATTAATCAGTCAGCCATTGAGGCTGTTTGCTGCGGTTCTGGCCACTTGCGAATCCTGATCCGGCTTGACGCCCGACACGCCAACTGCGCCCACAACGTGCCCGTCGACGACGACCGGCACCCCGCCTTCAAGTGTCCCGGCCAGCGGTGCGCTCAGGAATGCGGTCCGCCCGGCGTTGATCATGTCTTCGTATTGCTTCGATTCACGTCGACCGAGTGCCGACGTACGCGCCTTTTCGGTCGCGATGTAAGCGCCTATCGGCGCACAGCCGTCGAGGCGGAGCAGGGCCAGCAGATGGCCGCCGTCGTCGACAACCGCGATCGTCACTGCCCACTGGTTTTTCTCCGCTTCCGCGCGCGCGGCTTCGAGGATCCGCGTAGCCTCTACAACGGTCAATACTGATTTGCTTTGCATGTCAGGGTTACCAAGTCTGTGTGTTGAAGTGAAGTGTCGCCACCGGCAGATGCCGGTGGCCGGGATACGTTTCGCAACGCACCGGGTTATCCGCCGAGCGCGCCCTGCGTGTTGACGTGCACCGCATAAATGGACTGCGACGACGCCATGAACAACCGGTTACGTGCGCGCCCACCGAAACACAGATTCGCGCAGCGCTCGGGCAGGGCGATCCGGCCAACCATCTTTCCTTGCGGCGAAATGACCATGACGCCATCCAGTTCGTCGTTGCCCATGCCCCAGCCGCACCACAAGTTGCCGTCGATGTCCGCGCGCATGCCGTCGATTGTGCCGACCCCCGCGTCGTAGAACAGCCGGCCTTTACCGATTCCGCGACCGTCCGCATCCATTTCATAAACGTGAATGAGCCGGTTGGGCACACCGCGTGACTCGATGATGTAGAGGAGCTTCTCGTCGGGTGAAAAGCACAGGCCGTTCGGGCCTTTCAAGTCGCGGGTGACCACGGACGCTTCACCCGTCACGCCATCGATCCGATACACCGAATGCGGGAGTTCCTGTTCCGCCTTGATCCCTTCGTAGTGCCCGGCAATGCCCATCGGCGGATCGGTGAACCAGATAGAACCGTCCGATTTCACTACCAGATCGTTCGGAGAATTAAGCGGCTTGCCTTCGAAGGAATCGAGGAGGACCGTAATGCTGCCGTCATACTCGGTGCGCGTGACGCGACGGCCGTGCTCGCATGTGACGAGCCGTCCCTGCCTGTCGCGAGTGTTGCCGTTCGCGTAGTTCGAAGGATTCCGGAACACGCTGACCACGCCAGTTTCCTCCTCCCATTTCAGCATCCGGTTGTTCGGAATATCACTCCAGAGCAGGTAACGGCCATCGCCGAACCACACCGGACCCTCGGTCCACCGGTAGCCGGTAGCCAACCGTTCGACAGCCGAAAAGGCGACGCGGTATTTATCGAAGGAAGGGTCCAGCGAGATCACACGGGGGTCGGGGTATCGCTCAGCTTGTTGCCACATCTCAATCTCCTGTTCGGGTACCGGCATCCGCCAATGCGGCGGCCCGGTCGATAGTATAAAGGAAATAAGTAAGCGCTTTCTCTTGAACTCGCGACCGAAGTACCATAAGATGCAATGGAATTCCGGATGATCAAGCCAGTGGCGCCTCGACCATAACGGACGTTCAGGAAAGCGATTACTCGCATCGCGTCCTTTTTTGACCGTCGAGCTGCATATTTAGGAAGGCAATGCCTGATGACTGAGATGACGAGCAAGAACATGACCGGGCCGGTGATCCGATTGCACCCCGCTGACAACGTGGTGATTGCGCGCATCGACGTCGCAATTGGTACGGCGGTTTCATCGGAGGATTTTGTTTGCCGCAGCCAGGTGACCGCGGGTTACAAGATCGCGGCGACGTCGATCAAGAAGGGCGAGCCGGTTCGCAAATACAACGTGGTGATCGGTTTCGCCACGACGGATATTTCGCCGGGCACGATGGTCCATAGCCATAACGTCGAGTTCCGCGAGTTCAACCGGGACTACGCGTTCAGCGCCGACTACCGGCCCGTCGAGATGCTGCCCGAAGGCGAGCGCGCCACATTCCAAGGCATCGTGCGAGACAACGGTGAGGTTGCCACGCGCAACTACATCGGCGTGTTGTCGACAGTCAATTGTTCAGCCACGGTCGCGCACAGGATCGCCGAATGGTTCACGCCGGAACGGCTGGCGGACTACCCCAACGTAGACGGCGTGGTTGCGTTCACTCACTCGATCGGTTGCGGCATGGAGATGAGCGGTGAGCCGATGGCGCTGCTGCGTCGGACCATGGCGGGTTACGCGCGCCATCCCAATCTCGCGGCGGCACTGATTGTCGGGCTGGGATGCGAGCGCAATCAACTGGCCGGACTGATCGATCAGGAAGGCCTGAAAGCTGATTCGCGGCTGCACACCTTCATCATGCAGGAGAGCGGCGGCACCCGCCGGACCATCGAGGCCGGCGTGGCTGCGGTAAAGGCGATGCTGCCCGACGCTAATCGCGTGAAGCGCGCGACGGTTTCGGCCAGCCACCTGAAGATCGGCCTGCAATGCGGCGGCTCGGACGGCTTTTCGTCGATTACCGCAAATCCGTCGCTCGGCGCGGCGATGGACTTGCTGGTCCGGCATGGCGGCACGGCCATTCTCTCCGAAACACCCGAAATCTACGGCGTGGAACATACGCTCACGCGGCGTGCCGTCAGCCGCGAAGTGGGCGAGAAGCTCGTCGAACGGATCCGCTGGTGGAAAGACGAATATTCAGTCGGCCGGGACGTCCAGATCAACGGTCAGGTCAGCCCTGGCAATCAGGTGGGCGGCTTGGCGAACATCTTCGAAAAGTCGATTGGATCATCGATGAAAGGCGGCACCGGGCCGCTGATGGAGGTGTATCGGTACGCCGAGCGGGTGAAGCAAGCTGGACTCGTTTTCATGGACACGCCCGGTTTCGACCCGGTCTCGGCGACCGGTCAGATTGCCGGCGGCGCGAACCTCATTGCCTTCACCACAGGACGCGGTTCGATGTTCGGCGCCAAGCCCGTGCCATCGCTCAAGCTCGCCACCAACACGCCGATGTACAGCCGCCTCACTGAAGACATGGATCTGAACTGCGGCGGCATCCTGGATGGCGTTGCGTCGGTCCAGAGCACGGGTCAGAAAATCTTCGACGCCATTCTTGCCGCCGCGTCGGGCGAGCGCACAAAGAGCGAAATGCTCGGGCTGGGCGACCACGAATTCGTACCGTGGCAGATCGGCATCATGAGTTGAGTCGGCAGCAGTTCAGCGCATCGCGAGGGCGAACGGCCACTTATACCGATAAGTAAAACCGCAGCCCGATAGCCAGTCGATCAAAATAATGGAGACAGCCCTTGAGTACCCAGACACCCGCAATACGGATACCTGACAGCGCGGCAAGCAACTCGATCTACACGCGGGTGACCTGGCGCTTCATGCCCTTGCTGTTCGTCTGCTACGTGGTGGCGTATCTGGATCGGGTTAACGTGGGCTTCGCCAAGCTCCAGATGCTCAGCGATCTGAAGGTGCCGAGCAACTTGCTGCTGCACCGGCTCGGCGCGCGCCGCTGGATTGCCCGGATCATGCTGACTTGGGCCGTACTCTCGGCCGCGACCGCATGGATCACCACGCCCACGATGTTCTACGTATTGCGCTTCTTTCTGGGTGTGGCAGAAGCGGGTTTTTTCCCGGGGATGGTGCTGTATCTCACGTATTGGTTCCCATCGCATCGTCGCGGCAAGATGATCGCTTTCCTGATGGCCGGCAATCCGGTGGCGGGCATTGTCGGCGGCCCGATATCGGGCTTCATCATGCAGCGCCTGGCGGGCAACGCGGGGCTTGCCGGCTGGAAGTGGCTGTTCATTCTGGAAGCCGCCCCCGCGGTAATTCTGGCAGCGGTCATTTTCTGGTTCCTCGACGACCGGGTGAAGGATGCAAAGTGGCTGCCGGTTCAGGACCGCGAATTCATCGCATCGGAAATCGATGCGGAAGCGCGCACCAAAAGCCACGGCTCCGTGCGCGAGGTCTTCACGTCGCTCAAGGTCTGGACCTTGTGTGCGATCCTCTTCGGTATTGTGATGGGCTCTTATGCTGTTGGCTTCTGGCAGCCCACCATCATAAAGGGTTCGGGTGTCACGGACGCCTTCACCATCGGCCTGCTCACTGTCGTGCCTTATCTTGCCGCCCTGATTTCGATGGTCGTGGTCGGACGCCATGCGGACCGCACGCGTGAACGCCGCTGGCACGTCGTGTTGCCGCAATGCGCGGCGGCGGCTGGCTTCGTGATGTGCGCCTATGCGGGCAACAATACGTATATTGCGTTGCTTGGCCTGACGCTTGCCGCTTCGGGTGTGATTACCGCCTTACCCATGTTCTGGGCCTTGCCCACATCTTTTCTCGGTGGCACCGGTGCGGCCGCCGGCATTGCATTGATTAATTCGACGGGCAATCTCGCGGGATTCGTAAGCCCTGCGCTTGTTGGATGGTTGAAGACGGTTACGCATTCACTTGATTCGAGCCTGTTCCTGATCGCGGGGTCGCTGATCGTGTCTGCCAGTCTCATCTTGACGCAGCTTCCTGCCAGGCTTGTCAACAAGTAGTACCTTCATGGCACTCGCGAGAAGTGTCAGACAATAAAATTTGGCATCCTTATTTATCCGGAACGGAGACAACATGAAGACCGGGAAGTATCGCTACGTCGTCGCCGTGCTGCTGTTTATTGCGGGCGCGATCAATTACATGGACCGCGCGGCGCTTGGCGTGGTCGCACCTATCATCAACAAGGAGCTGAGTCTTTCTCCGTCGCAACTCGGCGTGGTGTTCAGCAGCTTCTTCTTCGGCTATTCCATCTTCGCATTCGTCGGCGGCCAACTCGCCGACAAGTACGGACCGCGCCGGGTGTTCTCCTGGGCGATGGGGACGTGGTCCATTCTCTGCGGCCTGACTGCGGCCGTGACCGGGTTCGGCACGCTGCTGATTTCCCGGGCGCTGTTCGGCTTCGGCGAAGGTCCGATGAATTCGACGACCAACCGGACCATCACGAACTGGTTTCCCCGGCATGAAACCGCGACCATGGTCGGCTTTACGTTTTCGGGGCAGACGGCAGGCAGCGCAATCGCCGGGCCGGTCGTCGGACTGATTGCGATTTCTTATGGCTGGCGTACGTCGTTCGTGATCATCGCGGCGTTCGGGCTGGTGTGGATCGTCGCCTGGCGCCTGTTCGTGACCGACAAGCCCGCGCAAAGCGCCCGGGTCGGCGCGGCCGAACGCAAAATGGTCGAAGTGAGCCGCGGCGCGGCGCACCCCGCAGAAGGTGGCGACGAAGCCACTCCCCTGCGCAGCTACCTGTTTCGTCCGAGCACGCTTGCGCTTGGGGTCGGCCTGTTCGCGGTGAACTACACGCTGTTCGTGTTCATCTCGTGGATGCCGAGCTATTTCACCAACGCGCTGCATCTGGACATGAAACACATGAGTATCCTGAGCGCGGTGCCATGGGCATGCGGCGGGATCGGATACTTCGGCGGCGGCCTGCTCGCCGACGCGTGTTTCAAGCGCATGAGCAACAAGCTGATGGCGCGCAAGCTCTCCGCGATCGTGCCGCTCGCGCTGTCGGGTCTCGCGCTGGTGGGCGTCAGCATGGTCGATTCCGTAGCGCCGGCGGTAATGCTTGTCGCGTGCGCCGTGCTGTTCCTGACGGCTTCGTCGCAAGCGTGCTGGGCCACCATTCACGAGCTTGTGCCAGGCAGGCATCTTGGCGGCGTAAGCGGCTTTGTTCACCTGATGAGCAACATTTCGGGCATCGTCGGTCCGACCATGATGGGTCTAGCGGTCCAGTACCTGGGCGGTTACAGCAGCGGCTTCTTGCTCGGCGCGGCAGTCGATCTTGCCGGCGTGCTGGCCATGCTGCTGGTCATCGGCCGGCGCACCACGGCAGGGGACGCAACGGGGACGGCTACCGCCGCCGGAAGATCAGCTCCATGAATATCGTTATCTTTTCCGGGTCGATTGACTGCCATGAAACACGTCATCGTTGAACCTGAGCAAACCGATTACCAGACATGTTCGCGGATCGTTTCTGTGGAGGCACGCACCATTCGCGTGCCGCTCGACCGCCACACTGCATTCTCGACCCGTCTCGTGACTGCCCGCGACTACACGGTCGTGCGCGTCACGACAGCCGATGACCGTTACGGCATCGGCTTTTGCTACGGCGGCAGCCGCGCCGGCATGCTGGTCACGTATGCCGTGCGCGAATTGTTCGCGCCGCTGTTGCGCGGGCGCTCGGCGCTCGATGTCGAAGGCTCGTGGCGCGCCATGTACGACGAGTCGCTGCTGCAAGGGCGTGCCGGCTCGGTCATGCGGGCGTTGTCCATTCTCGACATCGCCTTGTGGGACCGGAACGCACGTGCCGCCGGCCTACCGCTAAGCCATTACCTCGGCGGTACGTCCGCCGCCACCGTGCCGGCCTATGCCAGCGGCGGCTACTACCTCGAAGGCAAGACGCCGGAGCATCTCGGCGAGGAAATGGCGGGCTACGTGGCGCTAGGTTTCCGCGCCGTGAAGATGAAGGTAGGGCGGCTCGATCCGCGCAGCGAGGAAGCGCGGATCAGGGCTGCACGGCAGGCCATCGGCGACGATGTGCTGCTGATGCTCGATGCCAACAACGCCTGGTCCGACGTGCCAACCGCGCTCGAATACATGCGCCGATACGAGCCGTTCAACCCGTACTGGATAGAAGAGCCGTTCAGTCCCGACGACATCGAGAGCCATGCGCAACTGAGCCGGCGCACACCGGTGACCGTTGCGACCGGCGAGATAGAAGCAGGGCGCTGGCGGCATCAGGAACTGCTCGATAAGCGCGCGGCCATGATCCTTCAGTCGGACGCGGCGGTGTGCGGCGGAATCAGCGAATGGCGGCGGATCGCGGCGTCGGCCGCGGCGGTCGGTGTGACGATGTGCCCGCACTGGTTCCACGATCTGCACGTGCATCTGGTGGCGTCGACGACCAATGCGCGCTATGTCGAATTTTTTCCCGACGATCAGGTGCTGAATTTCCGCCGGCTGGTGGACACGCAGCTGTCGTTCGCAGACGGCATGCTGATCGTGCCGACTCGTCCAGGCCTCGGATTCGGTTTCGATGAAGCCGCGCTGAACGAATACGCGCTGGACGACTGGGCATAAATGGAGAAGCAGTGATTGGCTCGACAAGTCCGCCGGTTGCGCATGCAGCCGGCGGGTATTTCGTTCACGGAATCAGCCGGTGACTTCGATTCCCGGCATCGAGAAGCCGATCTCGCGCAGTGCCAAGGCGAGCGCATTGGATTGCACCGGCGTCAGATCGACGAGAGGAGGGCGTACGACGCCCCAGTCGGCACCGTTCGAATACACGCCGATCGCTGCTTTGAGCGCGGGGATCATCGGGAACCGGGCGAACACCGCACGAGTGGCATCGAGTGCGGCCTGATGGGCATCGGCGTCGGCCGATTGCCAGTGACGATACAACTCGACGATAGCCCCCGGGTTGACGTTCCCGGTCGCGGTGATGCAGCCGACGCCGCCCGCACGCATCGTGGCCAGCAGGAAAGTTTCGCTGCCAGCGAATACATCGAAGCCTTGCGGCTGAAAGCGCTCGAGCATGGCCTGTGTGTTACTCCAGTCGCCCGAGCTGTCCTTCACGCCGGCGATCACGCCCGGGAAAGCAGCCAGCAGCCGCTCGATCAGCGCGAGGCTCAGCGGTACCTGAGACACAGGCGGGATGTGATACAGATAAATGCGCAGGGCATCGGAGCCCACGCGCTCGATGATCTGCGCGTAGCTGCGGAACAGGCCTTCGTCGGTGACGCCCTTGTAGTAGAACGGCGGCAGCATCAGCACGTTATTCACGCCGAGCGAGAGCGCATGGCGTGTCAGTTCAACTGTGTCGGTGAGTGCCGAGCAACCGGTGCCCGGCATCAGGCGATCGACCGGAATGTCCGCGTCAACCAACGTGTCGAGCAGCTTGATTTTCTCGCCGACTGCGAGCGAATTCGCTTCCGAGTTGGTGCCGAACACAGCGAGTCCGACGTCCTGTTCGATTAGCCACCGGCAATGACGGACATAGCGGTCGTGGTCCGGAAGAAGGTCTTTTGTGAAGGGCGTGACCACGGGCGAGTAGACGCCGCGGGGCCGGTTGACTGAGGTCATCGCGTGTTCCTTTGGGTTGAAGTGAGGGTGTTTCGCGCCATTCAGACGGTGTTCTGTCGCGCGGACGAGCGGGCCTCGAGCGCTTCGGGATTGACACAGGTCGACGAGAGCTTGCCGTCGAGCGCGGCGACGAGATTGCGTACCGCGCGCATGGCCATGTTCTCGCGCGTCTGTTGCGTAGCGGAGCCGATATGCGGCACCGCTACCACATTGGGGAGCTGGAGCAGCGGCGAGTCCGGCGACACGGGTTCGCGTTCGAACACATCGAGGCCGGCGGCGAGAATGCGGCCTTCACGCAGATGCGCAATGAGGGCGGCTTCGTCGACGACCTGTCCGCGAGCACAGTTGATGAGAATGGCCGACGGCTTCATGGTCCCGAGCTCGGCGCTGCCGATCAGGCGCTCCGTGGCGGGAGATAGCGGCACGAGCACGCAGACGAAATCCGCAGTCGCGAGTAGTTCGGGCAGCGGTCGCCATTGCGCGCCGTAGCGCTCCTCGGCTTCGGGGTTGCGGGAGCGGTTGGAATAGATCACCTCCATGCCGAAGCCGAGGGCGGCGCGCCTCGCGACCGCGCTGCCAATGCGCCCAAGGCCGACGATTCCGAGCGTTTTGTGATGCACGTCGACACCGAATTGCGCCTCGCTGACCGTTCGCTTCCACTGGCCGCGACGCGTCCAGTCGGCAAGTTCCGAAATGCGCCGGGCAGTCGCGAGGATCAGGCTGAACACGAGATCGGCGGTGGTTTCGGTGACTTCTTCCGGCGTATTGGTCAGAACGATGCCGCGACGCGAGAGTTCGGGGACATCGAAGGCATCGAAGCCGGCCGAAATGGTGGAGGCGACCTGAAGTAAGGGCGCCGCATCAAGGATCTCGGGCGTTATCTTGAGATTGTTGCCGACCATCCCATGAGCCGTGCCCAAGGCGTGCCTGAACGGCGCGAGGTCACCGGACGAAACGTCGACCAGTTCGACGGAGCAGTGCTCACGAAGAAGCCCCAGCACAGCACGAGGCAACGAACGATAAGCTACGACATGCTTCATGAAGACCTCGAGGAATGCTGTTTGAGAGAGTGGCGACGCGGCATCGAACACCACCGAAAAGAACCGCTTGCCGAAGCACTATAAATATCGTTAAGATTCACGTCAAGATTATTGATAATGTCATCGACGATTAAGGAGCAAGAATGAGCGAGAAGAAAAGCGGTTTGCGGCAGGGCCTGACGAACTACGGCGATGAGGGTTTCTCGCTGTTCCTGCGCAAGGCGTTCATCAAGGGCGCGGGCTATACCGACGATGCGTTATCGCGTCCGATCGTGGCGATCGCGAACACCGGCAGTGCCTACAACCCGTGCCACGGCAACGCGCCGCAATTGATCGAGGCGGTAAAACGCGGCGTGATGCTGGCTGGCGGGCTGCCGGTCGAATTTCCGACGATCTCGATCGCCGAGAGCTTTTCGCATCCGACCAGCATGTACCTGCGCAACCTGATGTCGATGGACACGGAGGAGATGATCCGCGCCCAGCCGATGGATGCGGTGGTGCTGATCGGCGGCTGTGACAAAACCGTCCCGGCCCAGTTGATGGGGGCGGCGGCGGCGGGCGTTCCCGCCATTCAACTGGTGACGGGCGCCATGCTTACGGGCTCGCATCGGGGCGAGCGGGTTGGGGCGTGTACGGACTGCCGTCGCTTCTGGGCGAGCTTTCGCGGCGACCAGATCGACGCGGCCGAGATCGAAGCGGTCAACAACCAGCTCGTCGCGACGGTCGGGACCTGTTCGGTGATGGGAACGGCAAGCACAATGGCCTGCATTGCGGAAGCCTTGGGCATCATGCTGCCCGGCGGCGCGTCCGCGCCTGCCGTAACCGCCGATCGCATCCGCATTGCGGAGCGCACCGGCGCTCAGGCCGTGGCGATGATCGGGCGGGACCTCAGTCCGGCGGCGATCCTGACGCCCAAGGCAATCGAAAACGCGTTGCGGGTGCTGCTCGCGATTGGCGGCTCGACCAACGGCATCATTCACCTCACAGCAATTGCGGGCCGACTCGGGATTCGCATCGACCTTGCGCAGCTTGACCAGATGGCGCGCGAGACGCCGGTGCTGGTCGATCTGAAGCCGTCGGGTCAGCACTATATGGAAGACCTGCATCGCGCCGGCGGTTTGACGACCGTCATGCGCGAGATCAAGGGCCTGTTGCATCTCGATGCGCTCACCGTGACCGGCCGCACGCTCGGCGAAGAGCTCGATGCCGCGCCCGCCAGCTTCCCGCAAGATGTCGTCCGTCCGTTCGAGCGCCCGATTTACCCGCAAGGCGGGATTGCCGTGGTGCGTGGCAATCTTGCGCCAGGCGGCGCGATCATCAAGCAGTCGGCAGCAAGCGCCGCCCTGATGGAACACGAAGGCCGCGCCGTCGTCTTTGAGGATGCGGAAGATCTGGCACGCCGTATCGACGACCCTGATCTGGAGGTGGAAGCGCACGACGTACTCGTGCTCAAGCGGATCGGACCGGTGGGTGCGCCGGGCATGCCGGAAGCGGGCTACATTCCCATTCCGCGCAAGCTTGGCCGCCAGGGAGTCAAGGATATGGTGCGCATTTCGGACGGCCGCATGAGCGGCACGGCGTCCGGTACGGTGGTGCTGCACGTCACGCCGGAAGCCGCGATCGGCGGTCCGCTTGCAATCGTGCGGACCGGCGACCGGATTCGCCTGAGCGTGGCAGACCGTTCGATCGAACTGGCGCTGAGCGACGAGGAAATTGCCGCGCGTCTCGCCGCCTTGCCGGCGCGCCAGGCCGATCCCGACGAGCGGGGGTATCGCAAGCTTTTCCTGACCACGATTACTCAGGCCGACGAGGGCTGCGACTTCGACTTCCTGCAGGCGACCCGCGTCACCGCGACGGTTCCAGGCGATGGAAGCAAGGTTTAACGGCCTCGCTTTTTCGTATAGGCTCGCGGCTTAGATCAATTTGCGGACCCTAGTATGACCAACGCTGCCAAGTCCAGACGCCCCGATGCCCCCACAGCCAGGACGGTCGAGCGCGACCGTCATGTCGACCAGACCTTGCGCAGCGTCGCGGATGAACTCGAGGAGCAGATCGTCCTCGGCGTCCTGCATCCGCGAGAACGACTCGTGGAAGACGATTTGTGCGAGCGCTTCAACCTGAAGCGCCACGTGGCGCGGCAGGTGCTGGTGGAGGTGGAGCGGCGCGGGCTGGTCGAGCGCCGCAAGAATGTGGGCGCGCTGGTCAAGTCATACACGCCGCGCGAGGTCACCGAGCTGTATGCGCTGCGCGAGCTGCTTGAGGTCGATGCGGCCAGGCGCATCGTGTTTCCGGTCAGTCGCGAGGCGCTCGATTCGTTGGCGGCCATCCAGGCGGAGCACGACGCAGCGGCCGATGTCGGCGATCTGCGGCGCGTGTTCCGCGCGAACATGGCGTTCCACCATGCGTTCTTTGCGTTGTCGGAAAGCCAGGTCCTGACCGAGGCCATTCGGGAGTATGAGCGCAGGACGCATGCCATCCGTTCGGTATCAATCGTGTTTCCGCAGTATCTGGAGAAGGCGCGCGTGCAGCATCACCAGATGATCGAGGCGCTGCGCACCGGCGACCGCGAATCATTGATCAGGTTGTGCCGGGAGCATCTGGTGCCATCCCGCGACGCTTATCTCGAAGCGCAACACCGCCGCTCGTTCGGCTACGCCGCACAGAAAAGCGAAACCGATTAACTGCTTTACCGAATGACACGGAGAGTATGAATGACTCGAGTACTGATTACCGGCGCGGCCGGTCACATCGGACGCGTACTGCGCGCCGGTTTCCAGGGCCACTATGCGTTGCGCCTCGCCGATATTGCGCCGCAAGCCGAGGCGCAGGCGGGCGAGGATATCGTGACCGCGGACATCACGCGGCTGGAGGATCTTCTGCCAATCATGGAAGGCGTGGACGTCGTCGTGCATCTGGCCGGCATTCCGGACGAGGCGCCCTGGGAGCGCATCCGCGACATGAACATCGAAGGCTGCTACAACGTTTTCGAAGCGGCGCGTCGAGCGGGCGTCAAGCGCGTGGTGTTCGCAAGCTCGAACCACGCAGTGGGTTTTCATCGTCGCGACCGGATGATCGATAACACCGTCGAGCCGCGCCCGGATAGCCGCTACGGCATCTCGAAGGTGTTCGGCGAGGCGCTTGGCCGGATGTACGCCGACAAGCATGGCATGTCCGTTGCGTGCATCCGTATTGGCTCGTTCCGCCCGGATGACCGGCCTACCGCGCCGCGGCACCTCTTCACATGGATCAGCCATCGCGATATGGTGCAGGTGGCGCGCCGTTGTATCGACTACCCGGACTACCATTTCGCAGTCGTGTATGGCGTCTCCGCTAACGCGCGCAATCGCTGGGACAACGCCAACGTGCGTTTTCTCGGGTTCGAGCCGGAAGACGACGCCGAACTGCACACGGCGGAGATCGGCGCAACAGGACACGTGGAAGATACGCGCGAGGCGCTTTTTCATGGCGGCTTTGGCTGTCTCGTCGAATTCGACGGCGATCCGCAGCAGATCGACTAAGCGTGACGCGTCCATCGTCGCAAGTTGTGCGTCGCGTTATAGTATGCGGTCGTGAATTGACATCCTTCATGACCCTACGACGAGAAGCAGGTGGACGTTGAACACAGAACTAAAGAAGAGGGCGTCGCGCCGAAAGTCCAATGCGATTTCCGTCATGGACGTCGCGCGTGCCGCCGGGGTGTCCACGGCGACCGTGTCGCGTGTCCTTAATGGCAACGGCACGGTCGCTCCGGCATTGCAGGACCGGGTGCGCGAGATCGCGCAAAAACTTGGCTACACACCGCACGCTGCTGCGCGGGCGCTCGCCTCGCAGCGCTCGAAGACCATCGGCGCGGTGATTCCCTCGCTCGAGAACCAGAACTTCGCGCTGGGCGTATTCGCCCTTCAAAAACGTATCGGCGAAGCAGGTTATACGCTGCTTCTGGCGTGCTCGTACTACGACCAGGAGGACGAACTCAAACAGGTCCGTGCGCTGATCGCCGATGGCGTTGCCGGACTGATGCTGGTCGGCCGCAGTCATTCTCCCGCGTTGTACGAACTGCTCGCGAAGGAGCAGATTCCGCTGGTCAACGGCTGGACCGTCGATCAGCATCATCCGTACGTCGGGTTCGACAATGTCGCGGTGGGGCGGCGGATCGCGGAATATCTGCTCGACCTCGGGCACGTGCATTTCGGCATGATCACGCAGATGACCCAGCACAGCGACCGCGCAGCCGATCGGATCATCGGCGTGCGCAGTGCCTTGGAGGCGCGCAGACTTGAGTTGCGCCACGAGCATCTGATCGAGATGCCGCACAAGATCATTGAAGGGCAGATGGCCATGCGTGCGCTGATGCAGGGGCCGGTCCGGCCGACTGCCGTCATTTGCGGCACCGACCTGCTTGCCGTGGGGGCGCTTGCCGAAGCGCACGAGGCGGGCATAGACGTCCCGGGCGAACTGTCGATTGCCGGTATCAACGA
Source organism: Paraburkholderia sp. UCT70 (assembly GCF_050434085.1). Lineage (NCBI taxonomy): Bacteria > Pseudomonadati > Pseudomonadota > Betaproteobacteria > Burkholderiales > Burkholderiaceae > Paraburkholderia > Paraburkholderia sp. UCT70. The sequence goes on from NZ_JBNPVZ010000003.1 coordinate 799,065, forward strand.
CATCGAGTTCGCCAGTTTCACCACGCCGCCGCTCACCACCATGCGCCTGCCCGCGGAAGAAATCGGCGCGCGTAGCGCCGAATACCTGCTCGCCCATATAGAAGGACGGCCCGTCAGCTCGCAGAACATCGTGCCCACCGACCTGATCGTACGTGGCACGACGGGCCGTGCGCCGGCCAAGCGTTAAGCCGGACTCGCGCTTACTTGGCGAACAGCGACGCCATGTCGGCGAACGCCTTGAACTCCACCGCATTGCCCGACGGATCCAGGAAGAACATGGTCGCCTGTTCGCCGACTTCGCCCTTGAAGCGGATATGCGGCTCGATGATGAACTTCGTGCCGGCGGCGCGAAGCTTGTCCGCGGCCGCTTCCCACTGTTCCATGGAAAGCACTGCGCCGAAATGGCGAACCGGAACGTTGTCGCCATCTACTGCGCTCGTGTTTCGGTGTCCCGCTTCGTCCGGCGACAAATGCGCAACGATCTGGTGGCCATAGAAATTGAAGTCGACCCATTCCGGCGAACTGCGGCCTTCGGAGCAACCGAGGAGGTCGCCATAGAAGCTGCGCGCCGCTTCGAGGCTATGGACAGGAAACGCGAGATGAAACGGGGGCATGGCTGCGCTGGCTGGATGACTCATGGTGGCTCCTGGAAAGGGTTTGTCCGGTTTTGCCAAGACCGATACGTTATTTTAAGATTCGATTCTTCGATTAAAAAACAAATTGTTTTGGCGCTGAGTACAAGTTTTATCGATATATCATGCTCGCATGATCCGAGAACTCAAGACCTTTATCGCGATTGCCCGGGACGGTACGTTCTCGGCCGCGGGAGATAGCCTGGGGCTTACCCAGTCGGCAGTCAGTGCGCAGATCCAGAAGCTGGAACAGGTGCTGGGGACGCAGCTTTTCGAGCGGACAAAGCGCACGGCCATTCTTAACGATGCCGGCCAGAACGCGCTCCCGGTCGCTCAGGAGATCGTCGCGCTGTTCGATTCGCTCGTGAACCGTCCTGGCCAGCAGGCCACGGCGCCGTTGCTGCTCGTGGGTGCTATCGCGTCTGCGCAGCCGGTGTTGCTCACGCGCGCGCTGGCGTCGCTGCGCCAGCGCATTCCCAACGCGCGTGTGCGGGTGTTGCCCGGCGTCTCCCTAAGCCTGCTCGGCGATGTCGGCGCAGGCAATATCGACCTGGCTCTGATGATCAAGCCGCCGTTCGCACTGCCGCCCGAGCTTGTCTGGCAGCCGCTTCTGAACGAGCCGTTTGTTCTCGCGCTGCCGCCCGGCAGCACGTATTCCGACTGGCGAGAAGCACTGCGCCACGAGCCCTTCGTGCGTTACGATCGCGCGTCGTTTGGCGGCCGGTTAGTCGAGCAGTTCCTGCGCCGCAAGCGCATTGCAGTCAACGAAAGCCTCGAACTCGACGAACTCGACGCAATTGCCGGGGCAGTGGAGGCGGGCATCGGCGTGGCGCTAATACCGCACACCCATACCCACGGAGGCGGTCGGTTCAATTTCAGGGTATTGCCGATCGATGAGCCCCGCTTCGTGCGCGAAGTCGGGCTTGTCCGTCTGAGACAGCGCGAAGGCGATGCAAGCGTACTGGCGCTTGCTGAAGCACTGGAAGCAGTGGCGCAGGAACTGGGCTGAGTGGTTATCTGATGCTGCGCGCGTGAGGCGGGTGCTCATGAGCGTGGGAATAAGTGCATCCGTGCGTGAACCTTCCGACTTTGATTGTAATCGCTTACCTTACGAGCGAATGATAATGATTTTCCCGTCTAAAGCCCCCTGTCCTGTACAGCAATAAACACATGCAGGCGTCAACTTAAGTAATTGTTTTAATGTCAAATAATTTGTCGGTAGTCGGGGTATTCCTTAACCGCGGTCGTTGACAGCATGGACGAATGTCTCTACATTCTGCGTAATCGCTTACTGCCGGTGAAAAAGCCGATCGATGCTACGCGTGCATTCCACCGCCGGCCAGAGCAGCGCTTCGTGAGGGACGAAGTCCGTCACGCGCCAACGAATACCAAGCGATCAGGAGACGCCCATGACCGAATCCACCATACGTCTGCCTGAGCAGGTAGACGAATTTACGATCCACCCGCTTTATTGCGGCACTATCCGCAATCACGAACGGTCGGGCTTCTTGTATCGCACGGATTGCGGCGGCGCGCGGCTGAATGCTCCGTGTATCGCGTGGTTGCTGCGCGGTCAGACCGAAATACTGCTTGTGGACACAGGACCGGGCACCCGGACCCGGGCAGGACGCTTCTATACCGACGACGAGAACCGCGAGGATCTTCTGCTCGACGAGCTTCTCCGTCTGGACGTAGATCCGTCCAGTTTGACACGCGTGATACTGACGCATCTGCACAACGACCATGTAGGGGGCGCGCCGCTCCTGCAGAACGCTCGTTTTTATGTGCAGAAGGCGGAGCTCACGGAAGCGGTGTGACCTGTCCCTTTTCAACGGCCCATTTACGAGACTAACCAGCGCGGCACGGTGCCTTCGTGGGTTGCAATCCTGGACCGCATGGAAGTGCTCGAAGGGGACACGGAGATCGTGCCCGGCGTGCGCGCTTTGCTTCTTCCGGGGCATACCGCGGGTTCACAGGGCGTCCTCGTCAATACCACAGAGGGTGAATTCCTGATCGCAGGCGATCTGGTCCCTCTCTATGAAAATTGGCCTGGCACGGAAAGCCAGGCGGTACCCAACGGAAATCACACGGACTTGCGTGCGTACGCCGCTAGCTTCAAACGCCTGGCTGCGCTTGGCGCTACGGTATTGCCGCCGCATGAGCCACGCGTGTTCGATTTCGCGCAATATCCTTCTTGCCGTTGTCTTTAGCGTGCGACGTACCCAAGCATCCGTATAAGCCGTGGGCTTACTCGCATGATAATCGAACAGCGCCCGGCAAGTCCTGCATCAGCGGGCCTCGCTTCAAAAACAGAATCCCGGAGACGAATGATGAACCAGCGTTGGTTTCGCTTACTGCCTGTGATGATGATCACGTTCATCATTGCATTCATGGACCGCACGAACATCGGTTTCGCAATACCGATGATGGGCAAGGAGCTGAGCATAACGGCCTCGGTCCTTGGGTTCGCCTCCGGGGTGCTGTTCTTCGGCTATGGCATGTCGCAGACGCTATGCGGCTGGCTCGCGGACAAAGGGCATGGCCGGGCGCTGGTTGCCGTCCTCATGGTGCTCTGGGGCCTGACCGAGATGTCGCAGGGCTTCGTTCATTCCGCAAGCCAACTTGTCATCGTGCGCTTCGCCATCGGTTTGTTCGAAGGCGGCGTGTTCCCGACTTTCCTGCTGTTCGTGAAGAACTGGTTTGCCCCCTCCGAGCGGGCGCGCGCGAATGGTATCTGGCAGCTTTGCTATCCGCTGGCCGCGGTCATAAGCGGTCCTGTCGCTGGCTATATCCTGGGTGCGCACGACTGGCGCTCGCTGTTTATTATCGAAGGCATCTTCCCGCTCGTCTGGATGTTTGTCTGGTTGTGGGGCGTGGCCGACTCCCCGCGCCATGCGAAGTGGCTGAGTCAGGCCGACCGCGAGCAGCTCATCGAAAAGATCGATACCGAAAACAGGCTGCGCGCCGAAAGAGGAGCCCCGACCGTCCCTGCCTCATTCGGTTCGCAGATGCGGCGTTTTCCCGTGCTGCTATTCACCGCATCGATCCTCTTGTGGAACGTAGGTTTCCTCGGCTTCGTCATCTGGTTGCCGAGCGTGATCCATCAGCAGCAGGGCTTGACGCAAACCGACATCGGCTGGCTCAGTGCGATTCCTTATGCATGCGCGATTGTCGTCATGCAGGTCCTGACTTACTGGTCAGACCGTACGCTGGATCGTCGGCTTTTCTCCGCGCTTCCGCTCGCCGTGTCAGGCGCGGCGCTAATAATCGGAGGGTTGAGCTATGGCAGTAATACCTTCGTCGTTAACATGGGACTGCTGGTGATCGCAGGCGCGACGCTATACGGTTCACAACCGGTACTGTGGTCGATCGCCACTGAGATCCTGCCGAGCAGCGTGACCGGCTCAGTCAGCGGAACAATCAATGCGGTTGGCGTTCTGGGTGCGTTTGCCGGTCCCTATCTAATTGGCTATGTCCGCGCAGTCACGCAGTCGTTTTCCGCAGGTTTGCTGGTCATGGGCGGTAGCCTGATCGGGACGTGTGTTTTAGTGTTGCTAATCAAGGAAGCCGGCAGGCCCCGAACGCCAGCCGTCAATTCGGGGATGCTTGACGAAAGGGGCGACAAACGGCTCTGGTGCAAATAGACGGTCTGGAAGAGATAGTTCGTATCCTGCGCTGGGTGAAGCGTTACACGCCGGAGTTCGTCCAGCGCTGGAACCGTTTCGCTACGCCTTCGGGCGCTTCGTGGCGAGTCGAGAAACTTACCGGCGACCACGTATCAACCGGAGCACAAAGCGATGAAGGCGTCACAGGCGGTGGCATCACGCACTTATGCGATGCTCGAGCGAAGCGATCGGCTCGACTTCTACATACGCGATCAGGCGTCGCGGCCCGCGATCGAAGAGCCGCACAAGCACGAATACTTTCAGATTCAGCTCAACCTCGGCGGAGACACCGAGCAGCACATTGGCGGAGTGTGCAGGCCGTTTCCTGCTGGCGCGGCTGCCTTTATCCTGCCGCATCGCTTGCATCTAATACCGCACCCGGCACACTCGCGCTTCATGGTCATCAACTTCACGCAGAATTTTCTGCGCGCGAATACGGACGGAATCGCGGATGTCCTGGACTTCGAAGACGTGCCGATCATGCAGGCGCCTGAGCTCGCTCCTTTCCGGTTTCAGGAGTACATGGACTTCATTCTGGAAGACGCCGATCTCGCCAACATCGAGATGCTCTCGTCGCGCATGCTGGAGGTCAATGAGACACGACGCTTCGGTGCGACCGCACTTCTGCGCGGGTACCTTCTTCAGTTCATCGGGATCGTATGCCAGCGACACGGGGAGCAGCTTCTTCAGCATTCCTCCCATAACGTCCAGCGACGCGGCCGAAGAGAAGCCCTTGTCCGCGTGAACCGTCACGTCAATGCACATCTCGCTAGCGACACACTGTCTCTGACCTCTGCGGCCGCCGCTGCTTTTTTGTCGCCAAACTATCTTGCGCATCTGATCAAAAAGGAAACGGGCCGGACCTTCGTCGAGTGGGTGACCGAGCGACGCATCACGCGAGCAAAGGACCTGCTGGCGAACGACAGCCGGCGCATCAAGGACATTGCGTTTCTGGTCGGCTATCGCGATGAAGCCTATTTTGCGAGGCGGTTTCGTCAGTCGGTCGGACAGTCTCCGAGCGACTTTCGCGCCATGCATCGGGTCGCGGGTCAACGCTGCGATGGTTCTGCCGTGCGCAAGGGGGCGCCGTAAGATCGTCCTGGTGTTCGGCGGATTTGTCCTGCACGACCCATTCGCAGGGCGATATCGTAGGTAGACCAACATTTTCTGGAGAGGCCTGCCATGATTGAATACGCTGTAACACCATCCCCAATTACCTCCGTTGCTGTCGGCGGCTCGACGAGCCGCTTCCCCGTGCGCCGCGTGTTCTGCGTGGGACGAAACTACGCCGAGCATGCGCGCGAAATGGGTGCCAACCCGGATCGCGATCCTCCTTTCTTTTTTTCCAAGCCTGCCGATGCAGTTGTGCCGGCATCCGGCATGCTTCCATACCCGCCACTTACCTCCGACCTCCACCATGAGGTCGAACTCGTCATCGCGGTCGGCAAGGAAGGACGAGCAATTTCCGTTGAACACGCGCTCGACTTTGTATGGGGCTACGGCGTCGGTGTCGATCTGACTCGGCGCGATCTGCAGGCGACGGCAAAGAAACTAAGCCGCCCGTGGGACTGGGCAAAGAGCTTCGACGCGTCCGCGCCGGTGAGCGAGATCAGGCCGGCGTCCGACATCGGTCATCCGGCCAGCGGCAGAATCTGGTTGGCCGTTAATGGCGAGGCCCGTCAGCAAGGCGATCTCGCCGATATGATCTGGCCTGTTGCAGATATCATCAGTTACGTGTCGCAAGGCGTGACTGTCAAGCCGGGAGATCTGATCTTCAGTGGAACGCCTGCGGGCGTTGGCGCGCTGCAGCCAGGCGACAAGCTCACCGGTGGAGTGGAGGGCGTCGCAGAGTTCAGTTTCGAAGTGGGCCCGCGAGGCGAATGATTCAGGCTCGGGATCATCGCGCACCAGCGTTTGCCGACTCTCTAGTTTGTTATGCCGGCATACCTGTTTCCGGACGGGCACGCCTCAAGCTCACCACTAAACGTTCGCGGTGAACGCATTACGGCCAAGAGTCACTGAATTGCCCACCGTATTGAGCCCCAGGTAAATGCGATACAAGGGAGTGTTGATGAGTGAGCGTTACGATGTGCTGATCCGCAATGCGACGATTGTCGACGGCACGGGCGCTGTCCGCTATGAGGGTGATGCGGCTATCAAAGGCGATCGCATTGCCTGCATCGGCGATTTGCAAGGGTCCAGCGCAACGACCGAGATCGACGCGTCGGGCTTGGCCGTTGCGCCTGGCTTTATCGATGCGCATACGCATGACGACCGCCTGATGCTATCGGGCGGAGACATGGCGCCGAAGGTCAGCCAGGGCATCACGACCGTGGTGGGCGGCAATTGCGGCGTTTCTCTGGCGCCGATGCCGCGACCGATCCCAAATCCGGTCACCCCGCCGCTTAATCTGCTGGATGATATCGGCGCGTGGTTTCGGTTCGCCAGCTTTGCTGAATATCTGGCCGCGTTGCGCGTACAACCTGCGGCAAACCAATTGCGCCATGCTGGTTGGCCATACGACGTTGCGTGTCGCCACAATGGAAGACCTGAACGTACCGGCAAATGCAGACCAGATCGTCGCGATGCGCGCATTGGTCGATGAAGCGATGCGCGCCGGCGCGATCGGCGTGTCAACCGGGTTGTTCTACGAACCTTCGATAGCCGCGCCCACGGACGAAGTGATCGAAATATGCCAGCCGCTGCGCGAGTACGGCGGACTGTATTGCACTCACATGCGCAACGAAGGCGATCGCATCATCGACTCACTGAATGAAACGTTCCGCATCGGCCGCGAAGTCGGTGTGCCGGTCGTCATTTCGCACCATAAGTTGGTCGGCGTCAAAAATTATGGCCGTTCTCCCGAAACGCTGAAATTCATTGCCGAGCACATGGCAAAGCAGGAGATTTGTCTCGACTGCTACCCTTATCCGGCGTCGTCCACCATTTTGTCCGCACATCGTGCAATAAACGCAACCCGAGTGACCCGTGACCTGGTCGAAAAGCCTGCCGCAATACGCTGGCAGGGATCTGGCCGACATCGTCGCTGAACTCGGTGGTACGCTGGATGAGGTCATCGACCGCCTGTCTCCCGCCGGTGCGATTTATTACATGATGGACGACCGCGATGTGCAACGCATTCTGGCGTTCGACCAAACCATGATCGGCTCGGATGGTTTGCCGCACGACGAAGCGCCGCACCCGCGTCTGTGGGGGAGTTTCCCGCGCGTGCTCGGACACTACGGACGGTCCTTGGGCCTGTTTCCGCTTGAGACCGCAATCCACAAGATGACTGGACTGACGGCCCGGAATTTTGGCCTGGCGGACCGCGGTGTGGTGCAAGAGGGCGCCTTCGCCGACCTGACCATTTTCAATCCCGACACAGTCGATGAGGGTGCGACATTTGCTAAACCGATCGCCCCGGCCATCGGCATTGATACGGTGCTTGTCAACGGCACCGTTGTGTGGCGCAATGGCCAGCCCAGCGGTGCGCGGCCGGGCCAGGTGCTACGCCGCGAGCGCATGTAGTGGTTCCGTCGCAATAGGAGTTTTGCCGCTTCCTGATGCAGGATTTCCCGGGTCCGCAGAGCGATGCAAAGATACGCCCGCCGTAGATGTTCTGCGGCCAACATGGTGCGACGGCACATAACTGTCGCAGATCGGTCCACTAAACAGATAAAGAATGGAAGGCTTCGAACAGCATGGACGAACAACTGAAGCAAAGTGCTCTCGCCTACCACCAGAATCCGAAACCCGGCAAGATTTCGGTGACGCCCACCAAGCCGCTGTCGAATCAGCTCGATCTGTCGCTGGCGTATTCGCCGGGTGTCGCCGCGGCCTGTATGGCGATCTACGACGAACCGCTCGACGCGCAGAAGTACACGTCGCGCGGCAACCTCGTCGGCGTGATCACGAACGGCACCGCGGTGCTCGGCCTCGGCAACATCGGCCCGCTCGCCGCGAAACCGGTGATGGAAGGCAAGGGTTGTCTGTTCAAGAAATTCGCCGGCATCGACGTGTTCGACATCGAACTCTCCGAGTCCGATCCGGACAAGCTGGTTGAAGCGATCGCGATGCTCGAGCCGACCCTCGGCGGCATCAACCTCGAAGACATCAAGGCGCCCGAGTGCTTCTACATCGAGAAGAAGCTGCGCGAGCGCATGAAGATTCCGGTCTTCCACGACGATCAGCACGGCACCGCGATCATCGCGTCGGCGGCGATCCTGAACGGCCTCAAGGTGGTCGGCAAGAGGCTCGACGAAGTGAAGCTGGTCTGTTCGGGCGCGGGCGCGGCGGCCATTGCGTGTCTGGATCTGCTGGTCAATCTCGGTCTGTCGAAGAAGAACATTCTCGTCGCCGACTCGAAGGGCGTGATCTACGAAGGGCGCGGCAACCTCGATCCGTCGAAGGAGCGCTATGCGGCGCACACCGAAGCGCGCTCGCTCGCCGATGCGATCCGCGGCGCCGACGTGTTCCTCGGCTGCTCGAGCGCCGGCGTGCTGAAGCCGGAGATGGTCGCCGAAATGGGCTCGCAGCCGCTGATTCTCGCGCTCGCGAACCCCGAGCCGGAAATCCGTCCGGAAGAGGCGCGCAAGGTGCGCCCGGACTGCATCATCGCGACCGGCCGGTCGGACTATCCGAACCAGGTCAACAACGTGCTGTGTTTCCCGTTCATCTTCCGCGGCGCGCTCGACGTCGGCGCGACGACGATCACCGAAGATATGAAGCTTGCGTGCGTGCGCGCGATTGCCGAACTGGCCGAGGAAACCGACCAGGGCGATGAAGTCGCGAAGGCCTACGAAGGCCACTCGCTCGAATTCGGTCCCGAATACCTGATTCCGAAGCCGTTCGATCCGCGCCTGATCATCAAGATCGCGCCGGCCGTCGCGCAGGCCGCAATGGATTCGGGCGTCGCGACCCGCCCGATCCAGGACATGGATGCGTACCGCGAACAGCTCGGCGCGACCGTCTATCGCTCGGGCATGGTGATGCGGCCGGTGTTCGCGGCGGCGAAGTCGGCACCGGCGCGCATCGTGTTCGCGGAAGGCGAAGACGAGCGCGTGCTGCGCGCCGCGCAGTTCGTGCTGCTCGAAAAGATCGCCAAGCCGATCCTGGTCGGCCGTCCGTCGGTGATCGAGATGCGTCTGAAGAAGATGGGCTCGAAGCTCAAGTGCGGCGAAGACGTCGAGATCGTCGATCCGGAAGACGATCCGCGCTATCACAAGTGCTGGCAGGCGTATCACGAACTCGGCGCGCGCGAAGGCGTAACGCCGGACGTCGCGAAGGCCGCGATGCGCAAGTTCAACACGCTGATCGGCGCGATCCTCGTGCGCCTTGGCGAAGCGGACGGCATGATCTGCGGCATGATCGGCCAGTACCACACGCATCTGAACTTCATCGAGCAGGTGCTCGGCAAGGCCGACGACGTCGAGAACTTCGCCGCGATGAATCTGCTGATGCTGCCGGGCCGTAACCTGTTCATCTGCGACACGTACGTGAACGAAGTGCCGACCGCCGAGCAGCTTGCCGACATGACGATGCTCGCCACGCGCGAAATCGAGAAGTTCGGCATCACGCCGAAGGTCGCGCTGCTGTCGAACTCGAACTTCGGCAGCGCGCCGTCGTCGTCGTCGCAGCGCATGGCCGCGGCGCGCAAGCTGATCACGCAACGCGCGCCGTCGCTCGAAATCGACGGTGAAATGCACGGCGACGCGGCGCTGTCGGAGACGATCCGCAAGGCCGCGTTCCCGGGCACGACGCTCGCCGGCGAAGCGAATCTGCTGATCATGCCGAACGTCGAAGCGGCGAACATCGCGTACAACCTGCTGAAGGTCGTGGGCGGCGAGGGTGTGACGGTCGGGCCGTTCCTGCTGGGCGCGGGAAAGCCGGTGCACGTCCTGACGCCGGCTGCGACCGTGCGCCGGATCATCAACATGACGGCGGTGGCTTCGGCCAATGCCGAGGGAACCAGAGCCAGTTCTTAAGCTCGCGTGGCGGGGAGGGCGGACAGTCGCGTCAAGGAGAAGTCAGTAGAAGGATGCGTCCATGGCGAGGTCGTCGTTCACTGGCTTTGCACAGGGTAGACTCAGGTCGCCTGATTCTCACCTCGTCCAAATCCCAAGGTACGTAGTCCTTGTCACGTGTGGCCGCATACGGCCTGGTACTCGCCCCGTCGGCATCGCGCTCGCGACGTTGCGCCTGCCGGCATTGCTGAGAGGGGTAGGCTTATTTTTGCTGCAAAAGCAAGCCTACCCCTTGGAGTTCATGCGGGGATCGGCCTCCCACAGCTCGCGGATGGTCGCCCACAGCTCTGCCGGATAGCGCGCGGCTTTAGGGCTAAGCTGAACACTTTGCCCGCCTTTCGCCCACCATGGGGTAATCGTACTTCTCGTGCAGAAAATGGCGCTAACAGGACGTCGAGCCGCGCGCAGCAAGGGTTTGCGGTTCCGTGGATGTCGCGCGATCGGGAGGCATGCAAGCCATTGATCCGTCGGATATTTTTCGTGCAAACCGCCAGAATTTGCACGATTCGAACGATTACCCCGGTGCGCGGAACATGCCTGCAGAGCCGTCGACTTCATGCGGCAGTTTGAGGGCTTCCCACGGCACGATCTCGCCGCGCTGGCTCGCGACCACCAGCCCACGCGCCCTGTCCGTGAGCGCGGGCCAGGCGGCGAAGAACGCCTCGATCGAACGGGCGCTCGCCGTGCCGAGCCCCGGCACGGCCTTCCACCACTGGCGCCGGCGCGGAATGCGCACGGTGAGATCGGCGAGTGTCGTGATGCCGTACGCGTGCAGTACGCGCACCGCGCGCGGGGAAAACCACTGCGCGATGTCGTCGGCGATCTGCGGTTCCGGCGGGCGCGCCGTGCGCAGCGCAGCGATCGCCTGCGCCACGCCTTTCGCTTGCTGCTCGCGTCCCGCTACAGGATGAGTGAGGAGTGCGACGAGATCGTCGCGATGGGCCGCGCGCGCAACGTCCAGCAGCTTGCCGCGGATGCGCCCGAGGACGCCGCGCGCCGATTTCCCGTCACCGAGTGCGAAGGGCAGGTAACGCGCCACGGCCTGGCGCACCGGTACCCCCGCATACCACGCGCGCAGCACGGCGAGCTCGTCCGCATGGGGAAAAGTGGACGCAGTGTCAGGGGCGGGCATCTAGGGCAGGCTGAGGCGCGTTTGCATGCAGAGAAGTTTAGCGCACAAACAGATACCTTAAGATAAGAAAACTTATCTAAATAGACCGGTTATGTGATGCGTTTTTCGCAAAGGCATCGTTATGGATTGGTGTGCGGGCAACCTTGTGAGGGATGGGGCGTGTCCGCTATCGATATAGCGTCGGCAACTCTTCCTGCTTCGCCCGGCGATGGGATCAGACGGGTCGTGGATCGCAATGTCCCCGTCGACGCAATGCGAGTCCGGGCAGCGATCTGCGCGACCCGCCGCCGCTCGGTCCGGTTGTGGTAAAACAGCGCGCGAATGCGCCGGTCCGTTGCGCACAGATGGAATCAGGAGCCGAGGTTGAGAAGGAAGTCAGGGAACAGCTCGCACGTCATCGCGGTACGCGTCGAGGCGGCAATCGAACAGCGCTTGAGACTGCTGGCGGAGGTCACCGGGCGCAGCCAGTCGTTTTTTCTCAAGCAGTTGATCGAGAAGGGCATCGGCGCGATGGAAGACGCGTGGCTGCCGCAGGCAGTGGTGGCCCAGGTCCGCAGCGGCGCACTGCCGGCGCAGCAGCGTGCCCCAACCCTGGATCTGTTCGGGGATTCCATTTGCGAGCAGTGAGCACGGTCGCACCGCGTATCCGTGAGGGACGGGCGGCGGGAGGGCGCAACTCGCCGACAGAGGTGGCCTCGCTTGTTCGGACAGGTTCTGGATATTTTTAAGTGGAACGTCCGGGGCAGTCATGCTGCCAATTTGATCGCAGGCAGTGTTGCGAAGTATGCCTCATCCGGCGTGCGGTCTTCCAGACTCGAATGAGGCCGTCTCTGGTTGTACAAGCCGTCAACACAACGCCCATATCGGCGAATCAAAGGAGGTTCTCTACCGCTGGCACCCGTGGTACGGGCACACGGTATGGATTTTCACCACGATAGAGAGGAAGAACGCCGAGTCAGTGCTGCGCTGTGGGCGAGAGCCGTTCGACACGGCGGGCTTGCTGGAGGTGCCGCAATGGATGTTCGATCCCGTTGCCTGCTGTCGCATTACCTCGGCAACGTCTCCCGCCGTCAGCTGTGAAGCATTGAGGGAACTGAAGTACCTGTTGGCGCAGGCGCCTGCTGCCACGCCGCGCGGTATGGTACAAGCCGAGCACCATCCTTTGCTCCGTACAGGAGGTGCTGATGCGACGCCAGACAAACCCCCAACCGGGCGGTCAACTCGACCTGTTCCGTCTCTTTCCGAAGACACCACAATGGGAGCACCTGCCGCAAGAGGTCCGGCAGCAGACGGTGCGTTTGCTGGCGCAGCTGCTGCGGCAACACCGTCGCGGGCTGCTCGCCGCCGTACACGAGCCGGAGGTGCGCGATGAGTGACAAGATTCGGGCGCAGCATCTGGCGCGCAAGGCCATGCTGTACGTGCGCCAGTCGTCGGCCTACCAGGTCAGCCACAATCTGGAGAGCCAGAAGCTGCAGTATGCGATGCAGGATCGTCTGCATCAGTTGGGCTGGAACGAGATCGAGGTGATCGACGAGGATCTGGGACGCTCTGCGGCCGGAACGCAAACGCGCACGGGCTTCGAACGGATGGTCGCAGAGGTCTGTCTTGGGCACGTCGGCGCAGTTGCCGCTCGCGAGGTTTCACGATTCGCGCGCAACAGTCGCGAGTGGCAGCAACTGGTTGAGGTGTGCCGCGTCGTCGACACGGTGCTCGTCGATCAGGAGACCGTCTACTCACCGCGGCAGAGCAACGATCGTTTGCTGCTCGGCTTGAAGGGCAGCCTGAACGAATACGAGCTGGATCTGTTGCGTCAGCGTTCGCTCGAAGCTCGTCGGGAGAAGGCCAAACGCGGCGAACTCATTGTCGCGGCGCCGGTGGGTTACTGCAAGACCGAAGACCAGCGCCTGGAGAAGGATCCGGATTTGCGCGTGCAGGACGCCATCCGCTCAGTATTCCGCCAGTTCGGCGCGATTGGTTCGGTGCGTCAGACGTTGTTATGGTTCCTGGAGCACGGCCTGCAGTTGCCGGCATGCATGCCGCGCGGCGAAATCCAATGGAAACGGCCGAGCTACGGCACGGTGTACCGGATCCTGACCAACCCGATCTACGGTGGCACGTATGCCTATGGCAAAACCGAATGCGCGATCCATTACGAGGCTGGGGAACCACGCAAACGTGATCGCCGCAAACCACGGGATCAGTGGCTTGCGCTCATTCCGAATGCCCACGAAGGGTACGTTGACTGGGACGAATTCGAACGGATCCAGTGTGCCATTAGCGGCAACCTGCGTCTGGCCGGACACGCTGGCGCCCCGAAGAACGGTGAGGCCCTGCTGGCGGGACTATTGCGCTGCAGGCGCTGCGCGAGCAAGCTGACGCTACACTACACGGGTAACAGGCACGACGCCTTGCGCTATAGCTGTCATCGCGGCTGGATGGACAAGGGGCAACCGCGTTGTATTGCGTTCGGTGGCACACGCGCGGACGCGGCCATCGCCGAGGCGGTCTTGCAGGTCGTTCAACCGGCGGCAATTGAGGCAGCAATCGTGGCGCGCGAAGAAGAGACCCTGAAGCAGGACGAAGTGCTGGCCGCGTTGCAGCGGGATCTTCAGGCTGCACGCTACGCCGCGCAACGCGCGCAGAAACAGTACGATGCTGCTGACCCCGAGAACCGGCTCGTCGCCGACGAACTGGAGCGGCGCTGGAATCATGCGCTACTACGCGTCGAGGAACTGGAATCGCGTATCGAGCAACAGTCGCGCACATCCGGCCAGATACCGCCTACCCAGCCAGAGGAGTTTGCCGATCTTGCCACTGCATTGGAATCGATCTGGCCGCAGGCCGACGCCCGCCTGAAGAAGCGCATAGTGCGCACCCTGATCCACGAAGTCGTCGTTGACGTTGACGACGCAACGAGCGAAATCGTGCTCGTCATTCACTGGAAGGGCGGAGTACATACCGAGATTCGCGTGCCGCGGCGGCGCCGCGGAGAGAACACTACGCATACGTCACGTGAAGCAATTGATGCCGTGCGCCAGCTTGTCCGTATCTGTCCGGATCTGGTGATCGCCGGCGTACTCAATCGCAATGACCTGCGAACCGGCCGGGGTAACTTCTGGACCCAGGAGCGAGTCACCGCGTTGCGCAGCCACCATCAGATCCCGGTCTATTCGAGCGAACGACGTGCTGCTGAAGGATGGATGACGTTGACCGAGGCATCGGCGTTCATCGGTGTGAGCCCCGGAACGCTCAGGCTCGCAGTTGAGCGCAACAAGATCCCAGCCGAACATCCGTTACCCAACGGGCCATGGATCTTCAATCGCAATTCGCTGACCGGGGACGCAGTTACCGAACTCGTCGGACGGGCTCGCGCACGGCGTGGACACCCCACAATACCAACGACACAACAGGGCTCTCTAGATTTATCAACAACATAGCGAGGTTGGGCAGTATGAAACGCACTTGTACAGATTGATGTAATCGCCGATTGAGCGCCGGGCGTGGCCTACCGATTCATAGGCTTTCAGATACACCGCTTCATATTTCACGCTTCGCCACACGCGCTCGACGAACACGTTGTCTCGCCAGGCACCTTTGCCGTCCATCGACAGGCGGATGCCCCGGCTGAGCACGGCCCCGGTGAACACTGTCGCGGTGAACTGGCTGCCCTGGTCGGTATTGACGATCTCAGGTTGCCCGTACTTTGCGAACGCTTCTTCCAACGCCTCGACAGCGTGCATCGCCTCCATCGTGATCGCTACGCGGTGGGCCAGTACCTTCCTGCTGGCCCAGTCCACCACGGCGGTCAGATACACGAAGCCGCGCGCCATCGGGATATAACTCGTATCCAGTGCCCAGACCTGGTTTGCCCGACTGATCGTCATGCCCCGCAGCAGATACGGCCAGATCTTGTGCTGAGCATTGCGTCGGCTCGTGTTCGGCTTGCAGTACAGCGCCTCGATACCCATGCGCTTCATCAGCGTGCGCACGCGCCTGCGGCCAATCTCGTGTGCCTCGCGACGCAGCAGTCGCGCCAGCATCCGCGCTCCGGCAAACGGAAACTCCATGTGCAGTTCATCGATCCGGCGCATCAGCAACAGGTCTGCCTCGCTCACCGGTTGCGCCCGGTAATACACGCTCGATCTTGCGATACCAACGAGTCGCGCCTGCTGCGAGACCGGCAATGCGTGCGTACGATCGATCATCGCTTTGCGCTCAGCAATCCCGCCTTGTTGAGCGCGCCGCTTAAAAAATCGTTCTCCAGCGTGAGCTGGCCGATCTTCGCATGTAGCTCCTTCAAATCGACTTGCGGCTCGCTCGACGCCGTGCCGCCTGCGCCAAACACGTCGGCGGCACGTTCCTGCAACTGCCGCTTCCATTCGGTGATCTGGTTCGGGTGCACATCGAACTGCTGCGCCAGTTCGGCTAGCGTCCGCTCGCCCTTGACCGCCGCCATCGCCACTTTCGCTTTGAACGCGGCTGAGTGCGTCCGTCGGGTTCTCTTCGTCATCTTCCTGGTTCCTTTGTCGGCATTATCGCCGGCTCAGGCCCCGAGCGTTCCACTTATCCGACTGTCCGAATTTGCGCGCCCACCTCTGAGACGGGCATGCAACGACGCAACGAGCTGTACATGGGCTTTCACCTGCCAATTTCGTCATTGGCTTATTAATTTAGAACTGGTTGCGGGTTTGATCGAAATCGACGCAGCGCTGTTGAACGAGAACTCAGACAAGGTGCTGCCTGATCTCCGCAGGTCCGCGGCTCGGCCCCGGCGATGTCCCGGAGAAATCCTGGCATGCCCATCATCACGAAGAAGCTGCGGGCACAATCAGGAGTCTCAGGCTTGGAGGCGTGTCAAAGTGGTGTGGGTTTCCTATGCGGCATCCAATGATCTGCATGCGGATGACCCGCTTCAGTGGGCGCTCGCGGTCGATGACGGCGCCGCGTCAGTGGACCGCGCCGCACTGCAGCGCATCGGCGCCCGGATCCAGGACGTCTTCGGCCACAAAGCATCACCGTCGTTAGGCTGATATCTCGCGCGTGCCGAGGCGTTCGGCGAGCGGCTGGCGGATCCGACTGCGTATTCCACGCCAAACCGAACACCAATTCCACGGCGAACCGAGCACGGATTCCACAGCAAGCCGAGCGTCGATTCCACGGCAAATCGAGCAGGGATTCCGCGACTGCCCGAGCGCGATTTCCACGCGTAACCGAGCGGTAAGCTGGAGGGACGGCAACGCGGGATAACCATGGCACGCTTGACGATTTTGTCGAGCGAGCGAATGTCGAATAAAAGGTTATCCATGCGTCAAATCAAGGAAGTGCTACGCCTGCGCTTTGTGTGCCAGCGTAGCCAGCGTGAGATCGCGACGACGATAGGCGCATCGAGCGCGACGGTCTGGGACTATCTGGATCGCGTACGGCGCGCACAACTGGACTTCGAGAAGGCGATGACGATGGAGGAGACAGCGTTGGATGCGCTGCTATTCCCGCCGCCGCCGTCGTCAAGCCGGACACGGCCGATGCCCAATTGGCCGATGGTACATCGTGAGCTCGGCAGGAAAGGCGTGACGCTTGACCTGCTATGGAACGAGTACAAAGCGCAGGAGCCCGAAGGCTACGGCTACAGCTGGTTCTGCAAGTATTACGAGCGATGGGCGGCAGCGTTGCCGGTCACGCTTCGCCAGACGCACACGCCCGGGGAGAAGCTGTTCATCGACTATTCGGGTAACAGGTTGGGCATCGTCGATCCGCACACCGGCGAGATCCGTGAAGCAGAGGTATTCGTCGCGACGCTCGGCGCATCAAACTACACCTACGCCGAAGTCACCTGGACCCAGCAGCTTGAGGACTGGATTGGCTCGCATGTGCGCGCCTTGAACTTCATTGGCGGTTGTCCCGAGATCCTGGTCCCCGACAACCTGAGGTCCGGCGTGCACAAAGCCGACTTCTACGATCCGGTTCTGAACCGGACCTATGGAGAGATGGCCGCGCATTATTCCGTGGCGATCATCCCAGCCCGCAAACGTCGGCCCCGTGATAAAGCGAAGGTCGAGCAGTCGGTGCTCCTGGCGCAGCGCTGGATTCTGGCACGGCTGCGCAACCAGCGGCTGTTCAGCCTCGACGAAGCCAACCGCGCGATCGCGGCACTCCTCGTTGAACTGAACAACAGGCCGTTCAAGAAACTGCCCGGTTGCCGCCGCAGCGCCTTCGAGGAACTTGATCGTCCGGCACTTCGTCCGCTGCCAGACAGACCCTACCAGTATGCGCAGTGGAAGGTTGCTCGCGTCGGCATTGATTACCATGTCGAGCTCGACGAACACTTTTACTCCGTCTCATACAGCCACGCCCGCGAGCAGGTGGAGGTGCGCCACACGAAGACGACCGTCGAGATCTTCCTGCGCGGTCAGCGCATTGCCGCGCACGCGAAGAGCGAGCGCCGCGGCCATCACACCACGATCGCCGCCCACATGCCGGCGAATCATCGGGCAGCGACCACCGAGTGGAATCCGCAGCGGCTGATCAACTGGGCCATGGAGATCGGCCCGCACACCGCCGCAGTCATCGAACACCTGCTTGGCGGTCGCCAGCATCCACAGCAGGCTTACCGCGCCTGTCTGGGCGTGCTGCGCATGGGCAAGGACTATGGCCATGCGCGACTGGAAGCCGCCTGCCAGCGTGCCATTGATCTTAAAGCGCCGAGCTATCGGTTCATCGCCTCGACGCTGAAGAACGGTCTGGAGAACAGGGCCGACACGGCCGCCGCCCAGACCGAATTGCCGCTCGCGCATGCCAACGTGCGTGGACCGTCTTACTACCACTGAAAGGAGATCATGACATGCTGCATCATCCAACTGTCGAGCGGCTGCACGAGTTGCGCCTGTTCGGCATGGCCGCCGCGCTGGCCGACCAGCAATCCCAGAGCAGCATCGACCAGCTCGGCTTCGAGGAGCGCCTGGGGCTGCTCGTCGAACGGGAAGCAAGCGAACGTCAGTCGCGCCTGCTCACGGCGCGGCTACGCCGCGCGAAGCTGCGTTTCCCGGACGCGGTGCCCGAAGACATCAACTACCGCGAGCCCCGTGGACTGGATCGTGCGCTGCTCGCCCGGGTGCTCACTGGCGAATGGGTACGGGCGCACCAGAACATCATT
This sequence comes from Paraburkholderia sp. UCT70, assembly GCF_050434085.1. Classification (NCBI taxonomy): domain Bacteria; kingdom Pseudomonadati; phylum Pseudomonadota; class Betaproteobacteria; order Burkholderiales; family Burkholderiaceae; genus Paraburkholderia; species Paraburkholderia sp. UCT70. The sequence continues at coordinate 817,668 of NZ_JBNPVZ010000003.1, forward strand.
CTGGTCGCACCAACCGGGCTCGGTAAAAGCTGGCTTGCATGCGCGCTGGTCAACCAGGCGTGTCGCCAGGGCTTCTCGGCCTGCTATCTGCGCATGCCGAAGTTCAACGAGGAGATGGCCATCGCGCACGGCAGTGGGGGCTACGCAAAGCTGCTGGCACAGTTGGCCAAGACCGACATCCTCGTCATGGATGACCTGGCCATGGCACCGCTGTCAGATGCGGCGCGGCGCGATCTGCTGGAGGTGCTCGACGACCGGCACGGCCGGCGCTCGGTGATCGTCACCAGCCAGATTCCAGTCGACAGCTGGCATGCTGCCATCGGAGATCCGACGCTCGCTGATGCAATTCTCGACCGGCTGGTTCACAACGCGCATCGCTTCACGCTCTCAGGCGAATCGATGCGCAAGCGCCGAAATAGTTTGACCGCCGAAGGCGGGAAGGAGTAAAAAAACTCACCCCGCGTCGCCATGTCCGCAGCGCTCGCTTTGTTGTGGAATGCCTGCTCGGTTTCGCGTGGAATGCTTGCTCGCTTTGCCGCAGAATGGCCGCTCGATTTGCGTGGAATATGCAATCCGACACTGCTCGCCATGTCAGTCGCCCGCGGCTGGGTGCCGATGCTTGACGGATCTGCATCCTGGTCGAAAAATCCGCCGCGCGCCGGCGTATTGGCTATCCTATATATGTGGTCCGTGTTTTCGACACGCGACCGCAAAACGGGGTGAAGGCCGGCTGGCCGGACATAAGTCTGCAGTTGTCTCCACCCCGCCTCGGATGAGGCCCGCTCGCTGCGGGCCGTTTTTTTTAGCGCGCTCAACGGTGTGCACCGCGCTTCCTGACGCATACCGATGGCCGCCCAAGCCTGCTGCAGGTGTGTCGCAACTAGGGAAAAGACCAGACCGACAGTGCCTGATCGGACGGGATATTTTTATAGGGGCCGCCCGCAAAGCCTTGTCGAGCTGGGTGTTTCCTACCACCGTATTCCCTACAGAAATCACGGAACACGACCCGTTTAAGAAAAAGCTCAGAAACAGGGTCGCCCATAGCTGCGGCCGGTGTATCGCCCTGAACGACGCCCACAAGCCGTTCAACCGTGACCTGGCGAATCGGAATCAGCCTTTCGGCCGAAATGTGATCAGAAAGCTCGACGGTGTGCTGCCGTTAACATCCCGCGGCATCGGGTTGGATTTCTCCACCGCGCTCAACGCGGCGATGTCCCATTCGAGGTTGCCGCTCGAACGCTGCATTGTGGCGCTCAAAAGCGACCCATCGGGTGCGCATCTCACGGCAATGACCGACGACAGGTTTCCATTGATGTTAGTCGGCGCCACGACGTTCGGGCGCACCCGCCGTCTGACCCGGTCCGCGTAACCCGGCGACGCCGTTGCGACGGTGTCAGGCTTCAGGTCGTTACCCGACGATACGTCCGCTGCCAATGCCAGCAATGCGGCGAGGCGTTCCTCGTGTTGTCTATCGGCCGAACTGTCTGCCTTCTGCGCGGCTTTTTCTCCAGCCTTCGCCACCAGGGTTCGGACAGCAGGCGCTTGTTGTGGCCGTTTGGCCGGTTGGGCCTGACGCACCGTTTGCCGATACCGGTGCATTTCCGGCCGCGACGCGACATTGATATGAGCATTTTCGTTGCGGGCCGTGGATCGCATGGGCTCCTCCGTCACGGAAGGCACAGGCAACGACGATGGAGCCAACGTTGACCGGTCAGCCACGACTACCGTCGTGCCGGCCGGTGTGTTTTTCTGCCAGTGTGCGCCGGAGAACAGGAACGCTGCCAGCACTACGTGCATCGCTACGGCGAGTGCAAATGCACGACAGGTGCCCCGCTCGCGAGGCGGTGGGACCGGCCGGCGCGGTAGCTCAGGCACGTCAGCTCTTGTACTGGCGGGCGTGCCGTTCCAGACGATCGCGCGGGAGAGCGTCGATACCGCTCCCATGGCGCGTGCCGTCACTTCAAGCGCAAACTTGCGCCAACTGCGACGCGCGCGCCGCAGTTGGACCGGAAAACGTGCCTTCGTGCTCATTGCGATTTGAGGCCGAACTCCGCGCGCCTGATGCGACGCGCCTGCAGTCTGCCCATTTCAATGGTCCTACTAACAATTTTAGCTTCGTAGGTAGCGATTACCACCCGTTGAACGGGATCTGATCTCTGCTGGCCCATGAGAATGCTGTTTCAGATAGCACTCGGCCGGCGAATGGGCGCCGAAGTAGCATGGCCTCGTGGTCGGCCCGCCGACCCAATGGGACCTTATCGGCAATGAGCGTGCGTGCATCGCCTTGCCGATCGCGACGAAGGTGACATTCGCGCTTGCTCAGCCTCACGCGAACTGCCAGATGGCTTGCGTGCGGCGCAGATCCGGCGCTGCACGACAACCACGGGATGACCGCCACGGGCATCGCCGTACAGACCGGCTCGAGTCACGCGGCCGTGCTGTTGTCCACGCACTGGCGAACCGCTTCGGCATCCTCATCGAGCGAACGCTTCTCCGTCGCCGTCGCGTCCGCCGTGCCACGTGAGGGTTTATCCGCTGCCGCCCCGACGGAAATTTATAAAGTCGCTATCTATACTGGTAATTGGTGCAATGTCCACGTTCGAGGGCCGCTACCATGGTCAACTTGACGAGGCGCCAGTTCCTGAAACTCACCGCCACATCGCTGGCCGGATCGAGTATCGCCCTGATGGGCTTCTCGCCGGAACCAGCGCTCGCGGAGGTGCGGCAGTACAAGCTGGCGCGTACCACTGAAACCCGTAATACGTGTCCGTATTGTTCAGTCGGTTGCGGGGTCCTGATGTACAGCCTTGGCGATGGCGCGAAGAACGCCAAAGCCAGCATCATCCATATCGAAGGTGACCCCGACCACCCGGTCAATCGTGGCACGCTGTGTCCGAAGGGCGCGAGCCTGATCGATTTCATTCACAGTCCAAGCCGTCTCCAGCACCCGGAATACCGTGCGCCTGGTTCCGACCGGTGGCAGCGCATCTCGTGGGATGACGCGTTCAACCGCATCGCCAGGCTGATGAAGGAAGACCGCGATGCCAACTTCGTCGAAACGACGGACGATGGCAAGAAGGTCAACCGGTGGCTCACGACGGGCATGCTGGCCGCATCAGCAAGCAGCAACGAATCAGGATACCTGACGCACAAGGTGGCCCGCAGTCTGGGGATGCTTGCATTCGACAACCAGGCGCGTGTCTGACACGGCCCGACGGTGGCAGGTCTTGCCCCGACGTTTGGCCGTGGAGCGATGACGAACCATTGGGTCGACATCAAGAACGCGGACGTCATTCTGGCGATGGGCGGCAATTCTGCCGAGGCGCACCCATGCGGTTTCAAATGGGTCACCGAAGCGAAGGCACACCGCAAGGCGCGCCTGATCGTGGTCGATCCGCGCTTTACGCGTACAGCATCTGTCGCTGACTACTACGCGCCGATTCGCACCGGCACCGACATCGTGTTCCTCGGCGGGATCATCAATTACCTGCTGACGAACGACAAGATCCAGCACGAGTATGTGAAGAACTACACGGACCTGCCGTTCATCGTGCGCGAGGATTTCGCGTTCAACGACGGCATCTTTTCCGGCTACGACGCCGGGAAGCACGGCTATCCGGACAAATCGACGTGGGACTACGAGTTGGGCGACGACGGCTTCGTGAAGGTCGACACGACGCTGCAACACCCTCGTTGCGTCTACAACCTGCTGAAGCAGCACTACTCGCGCTACACGCCGGAGATGGTCGAGAAGACCTGCGGTACACCTAAGGACAAGTTCCTGAAGGTGTGCGGAATGCTCGCCTCGACCGCGTCGCCGACGCGCGCCGCTACCATCATGTATGCGCTTGGCTGGACCCAGCACTCGGTCGGTTCGCAGATGATCCGCACGGGCGCGATGGTACAACTGCTGCTGGGTAATATCGGCATTGCGGGCGGCGGCATGAACGCGTTGCGCGGCCACTCGAACATCCAGGGGCTGACCGATCTCGGCCTGCTGTCGAACCTGCTGCCGGGCTACATGACGCTGCCGTCGCAAGCCGAGCAGGATTACTACGCCTACATCGCAAAGCGCGCAGCGCAGCCGTTGCGGCCGAACCAGTTGAGCTACTGGAAAAACTATCGGGGCTTCTTCGTCAGTCTGATGAAAGCGTGGTGGGGCGATGCGGCGACCGCTGGGAACAACTGGGGTTTCGACTATCTGCCCAAGCTCGACAAGCCGTACGACATGTTGCAGGTGTTCGAACTGATGTCTCAGGGCAAGATGAACGGCTACATCGCTCAGGGCTTCAACCCGCTTGCCGCTGCGCCGAACAAGGCGAAGATGACCGTCGCGTTTTCGAAGCTGAAGTGGCTCGTCATCATGGACCCGCTCGCGACCGAGACGTCGGAGTTCTGGAGGAACCATGGCGAGTTCAACGACGTTGATGCGTCGAAGATCCAGACCGAAGTGTTCCGGCTGCCGACAAGCTGCTTTGCCGAAGAGAACGGCTCGCTCGTCAACTCCGGGCGCGTGCTGCAATGGCACTGGCGGGGTGCCGAGCCGCCGGGCGAGGCGAAGACGGATCTGGAGATCATGGGGAGCCTGTTTGTGCGGATCCGCAGGCTGTACAAGGATCAGGGCGGCAAATTCCCGGACCCGGTGGTCAATCTCAGTTGGCCCTATGCGACTCCGTCGGCACCGACGCCGGAAGAAATGGCGATGGAATTCAGCGGCAAGGCTTTGGCAGACCTGACGGACCCGAAGGACGCGACCAAGGTGCTCGTGAAGAGGGGCGAGCAGCTCGCTGGCTTCGCGCAACTGAAGGACGACGGCAGCACGGCGAGCGGCTGCTGGATCTTCTGCGGAGCATGGACGCAGGCTGGCAACCAGATGGCGCGACGGGACAATGCAGACCCGACGGGCATCGGCCAGACGCTTGGCTGGGCGTGGGCGTGGCCGGCGAACCGGCGCATCCTGTACAACCGCGCATCGTGCGACGTCAACGGCAAGCCGTTCGATCCGACGCGCAAGCTGATCGCCTGGAACGGCAAGACGTGGAGCGGCGCCGACGTGCCGGACTACAAGGCGGACGAGCCGCCCGAAACCGGCATGGGGCCGTTCATCATGAACCCGGAAGGCGTCGCGCGTTTTTTTGCGCGTGACGCCATGGCCGAAGGTCCGTTCCCTGAGCACTACGAGCCGTTCGAGACGCCGCTCGGCTACAACCCGCTGCATCCGCAAAATGCCCAGGCGACGAGCAACCCGGCCGCCCGTGTGTTCCCGAACGATCGCGCGGCGTTCGGCAAGGCGGCGGACTTCCCGCACACGGCGACGAGCTATCGGCTCACCGAGCATTTTCACTACTGGACCAAGCACGTACGGCTGAACGCGATCATCCAGCCGGAGCAGTTCGTCGAGATCGGCGAGGATCTCGCGAAGGAGGTCGGTGTGGTGGCGGGCGACCGCGTGAAAGTGTCGTCTAATCGCGGACACATCGTTGCGGTTGCCGTGGTCACCAAACGCATCAAACCTCTGATGATTGACGGGAAGAAGGTGCAGACCGTCGGCATTCCGTTGCATTGGGGCTTCAAGGGACTCGCGAAGCCGGGCTATCTGATCAATACGCTCACGCCAGTGGTTGGCGACGGCAATACGCAGACGCCGGAATTCAAGTCTTTCCTCGTGAAAGTCGAGAAAGCCTGAATACGCGAAAGGAGAACACGGTGGCACTGCAATCGCTCGATATCAGGCGCGTGTCGGCCACCACGGTGCAGCCGCCGACAGTGCGCGAGCCGGCTACGGGCAGCGTCGCGAAGCTGATCGACGTCACGAAGTGCATCGGCTGCAAGGCATGTCAGACGGCATGCATGGAGTGGAACGACCTGCGCGACGAAATCGGCACGAACGTCGGCGTCTATGACAACCCGCCCGACCTGACGGAGCACTCGTGGACGGTGATGCGCTTCGCCGAATATGAAAACCCGGATGGCAACCTCGAATGGCTGATCCGCAAGGACGGCTGCATGCATTGCGACGATCCCGGCTGCCTGAAGGCGTGTCCTTCGCCGGGTGCGATCGTCCAGTACACGAACGGCATCGTCGATTTCCATCAGGAAAACTGTATTGGCTGTGGCTATTGCATCACCGGCTGTCCGTTCAACATTCCGCGCATTTCGAAGCGGGATCATCGTGTGTATAAATGCACGCTGTGTTCCGATCGTGTCGCGGTGGGCCAGGAGCCGGCATGCGTGAAGACATGCCCGACCGGTGCGATCGTGTTCGGCACCAAGGAAGACATGAAGCAGCACGCGGCGGAACGCATCGAGGACCTGAAGGAACGCGGCTTCGAGCATGCCGGATTGTACGATCCGCCCGGCGTCGGCGGCACGCATGTGATGTACGTGCTGCATCACGCCGACCAGCCGTCGCTGTATCACGGCCTGCCGGACGATCCGCACATCAGTCCGTTGGTCGGCATCTGGAAGGGCGCGGCGAAGCCGTTTGCATTGGGTGCGATGGCGCTGGCGGCGCTTGCCGGGTTCTTCCATTACACGCGCGTCGGCCCGAACGAAGTCACGGAAGAAGATGAAACGGCCGCCCGTGACGAAGCGCACCGCTCGAAGGAGAGTTCCGATGAAAGCTGACCAGAATACGGCAGACGCGAACCGGATCCTGCGTTATTCCGCTAACGAGCGCACGAACCACTGAATCACCACGATCAGTTTCGTGCTGCTCGCGTTGTCCGGGCTCGCGCTGTTTCATCCGTCGATGTTCTGGCTCACCGCGCTCTTCGGGGGTGGCCAGTGGACGCGCGTCCTGCATCCGTTCGTCGGCGTCGTGATGTTCGTGTCGTTCCTGATTCTTGCGCTGCGCTTCTGGCCTCACAACCTGCTCGACAGCAGCGACATCCAATGGCTCAGGCAGATCGACGATGTGCTTCAACTGGTTGCCAACTGGTTGCGAGTTTCGGCTGAAGCGATCTGGCGGCGGTCAACGGAATCAGCAAGCGGGCGAGACCAGGCGCGTCGAGGTCGGCGACGAGGCAGTTGTTGATGTTCGTTAATTATGCTAGCCGTGTTCACAGCTTTCGCTAATGAAAGATCGGCGGGCAGCTCCGGCCAGCGGGCCTGAGTGGGAGATTGTCTCGCTTTTTCGACGTTGCGTTTTGACAACGGCCGTGCGGCAGGATATCCATTAATTCTGCTAGCGCGTTCAGCTTGTCCGTTAATTCTGCTAATGCAACTCGCACGTGAATCAGCCGACCCGGGCGAACAATCGACGTCGCTTCGAGGCGTGTGACGCCGGAGATCCGCTGCAGGGGAAGAGGCGAATGAGAACAGTGGCCCAATGTATTGCAGTTGCTACAGCAGTTGCTCTGACTGGCTAATCGAAGCACTCATCCTGAAGTGTTCGCAGGGATATGCGCAATCTCATCCGGAACGGCGGGCAGCAGCGGCGGCTGACTCTCCCAGCCGCGCTAGCAGAATTAATGAACACGATTAGCACGCTCACGGACGTCATTAGCGGAATCAGCGAACTTCAACAGCTGCTTCTCACGTTTGCAGGCATTTCCGGCGACGTACGGTCACATTACGCTGACAGGTCCAACGCATTGGTCAAGGTCGCCCATGACGAGCTGGCCGCGCGCCTCCATCGCGCCGTCGCGCGTGCGTATGCCGTCGAGCGTTTCGAGGTCGAACACACGCGTAATCAGGCGCAAGATCGATGCCGTGTCATATACCGTGTGATCGACATATCCCTTCTTTGCGAATGGCGAGATCACCAGCGTCGGCACGCGTGTGCCCGGCCCCCAGCGGTCGCCTTTGGGCGGAGCGACGTGATCCCACCATCCGCCGTTCTCGTCGACAGTGACGACCACCAGCATGTTTTCCCATTGAGGGCTTGCACGCAGCGCTTTCACAGCGTGCACGATATGGCGGTCGCCTGACGCGACGTCCGCATAGCCCGCGTGCATGTTCAGGTTGCCCTGCGGCTTGTAAAACGTGACGGCCGGGAGCCGGCCCGCGCGAGCATCGGCAAGGAAGCGGTTGGTGCTTTCATCATCACCGAGTCCGCCGTCGCGCAGATGTTTCGCACGTGCGGCCGTGCCCGGTCCGAGATTCGCGAAGTAGTTGAACGGCTGGTGGTGATACTGGAAGTTCGGAACCAGTGGCGTGCCGTCGTTGGTGTTCTTGCCGTGCATGTCCAGCGTCTGCTGAAACGCGCCCGCGTACCAGGCCCAGTCGATGCCGCGCTTGTTGAGCTTGTCGCCGATGTTCTCGTGCGTCTGCGGCGGCACGGCCATCGTGTTGCTATCCTGCGTGAAGTCGACCACGCCGTTTGCGCCGACTTTGTAGGGCGTGGGCGCGAACGGCGGCATCATCGTATTGACGGCATAGCTGACGGTCCGGCCGCCCGGTAACGTTTCCGGCGGCGTCAGCGCACTCGGGCCGAACTTGGGGATGCCATCCAACGCGCTTTTCGGCGACGTGGCGAGCGGTTTCAGATTGGGATCGTCGGGGCGTCCGCTGAGAGTCTCCGCAATCTGGAACTTCGCGATGCTCTGCGCGGCATTGGGATACACCGGCGGCGTCGCCGCAATGAGATACTGGTGGTTCAGGAACGAGCCACCGAACGCACCCTGGAAGAAGTTGTCGCACAGCACGAATTCGCCGGCGAGGTCCCACATCCGCAGGTCGTAGCTGGTATTCGCATAGTGACCCATCGTGAAGCCAGCCGAGTCCGCCCATGCGACGAACATATCGTTCTTGCCGCCGTTGATCTGCATCTGGTTCTGATAGAACACATGCCACAGATCATGTGTGACGAGCGACAACGGCAGATTCTCGCCCTGCGGGCCTTTAAGTGCGAATGGCGCGTTCGGCAGACTGGTCTGATATTGCAGGCCGGCTTTGTACGTAACGCCGTCCACGGTCTGGTCTTTTAACAGCCAGCCGCCGGGCACCGGTGGCAGTTGCGGCAATGCGCTCGAGCCATCGCGGTCACGCTGCAGGTAATCTTCCGGCTTCACGCCGGAGAGCGGGCGCTCAACGCCAGGGAAATCGCCGAACAGATTATTGAAGCTGCGATTTTCGGCGTAGATCACCACGACTGTCTTGACCTTGGACCGCAGCGCACGATCAAACTGCGGTCCCGCTGCGACATCCGTCACGGCAGCTTCGCGAGAAGGCGCCAGCGCACAGGCGCCCAGTCCTCCTCCCATCGCCACCGCAGCGACACCGCCGAGGAAGTGGCGGCGGCCGGGGCGTTGGGGCGCCTGCGCAGCGTCGGCGTCTTCATTCACGGGAGGAGAGGCGGGCGGTTCGCGGTGTTTCATCTGATGTCCAAGGATAAGGAAAAGGTTGAGTTGGGGCTCGCGCCGTGCATGGCATCGCTCAGTTCCGTCTGATAGCGGCCGCACTACAGGCGGGAGTCGGGCCATATCTTTGCGTACCCGCCATGACGTTTCCACGCTAATTGCCTGGGTTTGTACGCGTGATCTTGCGACGCCGTCAGCGCCTGGGAGCGATCGAGACGGAATGGATCCGCTGCGTCGTCGCCATTGGCAGGGTTCGTCGAGTTCGGGTTGGACTTCAGCAAGCCGTCCAGTAGTCCGTTGATCCGCGGTGTATTGGGCAATGCGGTGAAAGTCGGCTCCCCGGGCCGGTTAAGCGCATTCGGATAGGTTCCAAAGTAGTGATCGAACGAAACGTTCTCGCCAAAAATCACCACGAGATGCTTGATCGGGGTAGCCGTCCGTTCTCCATGCTGGGCGCTCGGCGCCGAGGTCATTCCGACGTTCGAACTGGCGTTGTCTTCGCCGTGCGCCCCAAGCGTGATAGCCAGACCAAGCGCCGTGGCAGTTGCCACGGAGAGTCGCCGACGAGTGAACCTCATGTCCATGATTACCTGTTGAAGTGTTTTTGAATGCGCCGCACTGCGAATGGCAGACGCGGCATTGTCGTTTGCAACAGTGTCATGTCCGTTACGCGAAGATTACCGACTTGTCATCTTCAGGCAGCGCAGTGTGGCGGCAGCGTCGCTTCGACATTCGCGCCGGATCAGTGCTTGTCCACAGTGGATCCCCGTGAGCGCCCGTTGCACACACGTCGTCACCAACGTTGTCGTCAAGCGACGACATAATAATATGGAAATTACAAAAACGGGCATGACGCAGTGTCAGTTGAGCAAAGAAAAATACCTTATAACGTGCGTAGATACGTGAAAAAGTAGAAAAATAAAAGCGTAAGAAATAGTCGTCATATGACGATGACAATTTATACAAACGCACCCGGTGACACCTTGGCGTCACAGTAGATCCGTAAAACGTCTCCGGCGTCGAAGGCGAGACAGTCGGAGGTACGGCCGCCGATATCGATCCTGACAACGTCGGTATGAATCCACGGAACGAGCGAAAAAATCATTGGTATTCCTGCGGTACAGCGGTGTGCCGCGGCTTCGTAGAGGATGCCGAAATTTCTACATGCCGGACAGCTGGAACGCGTGACCAGGACGGAATGTCTGCAACGATTGACGGAGAATTAGCATGCCGCACAGGCATATGACAGGGTTGTTGGTGGGGGTGGTAAGCAGCGTGGCGATGACCGTCGCCTACGCCGCTGATACGGCGATTTTGCAAGGTCACCTGCTGTCGAGCGCGGACAAGCGTCCGCTTGCTGGCGCGCGAATCCAGATTCGGGAAACCGGGACGAGCACCACGACGTCGTCAGACGGCTCCTTTCGCTTTACCCGGCTTCCGGCGGGGCAATACACACTGGTCATCACGCCGGTTCGCTCACCCGCGGTCGAACGGACCATGGTGGTGCGCGAGAACGACACCACGAGCGAGGACGTTCTGGTGGACGCAGCCGTTGCGTCGCTGGATCGCGTGACGGTTACGTCGCAACGCAATGCGAACGTAGTCGCACGGGCGACCCAGCAGAGCGCCGCGAACATGATCACCATCCTCACCGCCGCCGACATCGCGAAACTACCGGACGTCAGTGCGGCGGAAGCCGTTGCTCGCGCGCCGGGCGTCTCGCTCGAAACGGATTCGGGTGAGGGCCGATACGTCAACATTCGAGGTCTCGACACCAACCTGAACAGTACGACCTTCGGCGGCATCCACCTGCCGCCTACCAATCCGGCTTCGGCCCAGAACGGGGGGCGCGCTGTCGCGCTTGATACGATCCCGGCCGGCATGATCGGGCAGATCGTCGTAACCAGCACCAACAAGCCTGAACAGGATGCGGATGCGCTCGGCGGCACGATCGACATTTCGCCGCGCACGTTGCCCCCTTCGGGCAAGCCGTTCCTGGACGCGAAGCTCGGCTCGGGTGTCGAGACGCTGCGCGGCAGCACAATTCAGGATGTAGGGATGACTGCGGGTGCGCGCTTCGGCGCGCACGGCATTGCCGGTCTCGGTTCGGGCATCACGTCATATTCCGACGCGCCGTTCACCTTCATCGGTACCCTTGCCTACAACCAGGACCACCGCGGCGTCGACGACGAAGAAAACGCGTATGTCGATGCGGCTGGTGTACCGAACAAGGCGTACGCGCAAACCGACCCGCGCTACTACAACTATCACCGGAAGCGCCTTGGCTACGGCGGCGAACTGGACTTTCAGCCTAACGCCGACAACAAGTGGTATTTCCGCTACTACAACTTCGGCTATACGGAGAATGTGAACCGGCAAGACATTCAGACCAACTTCAACGGCAATCCGGTCCAGAACGCCAACGGCACGCTCACGGATACGGCGACCTATGCAAAGGGATTGCGCGACGAGAAGGAGACGCTGCGAACGCAAATCTTTGCGCTAGGCGGAGAAAACAAGCTCGGCCCAGGCAAGATCGATTATCGCGCCGGCTTCACCAGTGGCACGTACGACAAACCGTACGACCTGAATTCGACGTTCAACAATGGCGCCCCGGGCACGGTGACGTATTACCCTGGCTCGGACTACGCGACGCAATCGATCGTGTCCGGTCCGAACCCGGCCGATCCCGCCGGCTACACGCTGGGCCAGATCGTCAACTCGTCGCAGTACGTCAAGACCAACGAGTGGTCGGCCAACGTCAACTACACGCTGCCGACTCACTTCACGAGTGCCGACGACGAACAGTTCAAGTTCGGCACTGGCCTGCGCCGGATGACGTTCGCCAGCTCGCAGAGCAACTACTCGTACTCGCCGGCTGCGGGAATCCCGCTGTCGCAGGCGGTGTTCGGCTCTCCAAACGTTTTCTACAACGGCATGTACAACGTGGGGCCGTCCATCAGCGATGGCGTCATGAGCGACCTCTATGGCGCGGCTGCGGCCGCCGGCAACGTCACGGCTTACCCGTTGAAGAACGCCGCCGCGTTCTCGGCTATCAACGAGAACATCTACAGCATGTATGGCCAGTATCAGTTCGGCTGGGGCCGCCTGGGCGTGCTGGCTGGTCTGCGCGGTGAGTGGACGCAGGATGCGTTCAGCGGCAATCTGATCAACGGCAGCAACATCACGCCAAACCAGACGGCGAACAACTACTTCAACCTGTTTCCGTCCTTGCAGTTGCGCTACGACTTCACGCCGACACTGGTGGGTCGCGCGATCTATTCGAGCACGATTGCGCGTCCTGGCTTTGCCCAGAGCAGCGCGTCGGTCCTTGCCGATGCGGGAACGGGAACCGTGACCACCGGTAACCCGAACCTGAAGCCGACCACTTCGCAGAACTTCGATCTTCAGTTAGAGAAGTATTTGCCGCACGGCGGGATCGTTTCGCTCGGCGCGTTTGACAAGTCGATGAGCGACTACGTCGTGGGCCAGTCATCGACCGTCTTCAGCTCGCCTTATCTTCCGGGGTATTCGGGCCCAATCAGGCTCGTCAGCTTTACCAATGTCGCGTCGGCGCGTGTGCGTGGTGTCACCGCTAACTACGAGCAGCACTTTACGCAGTTGCCGGGGTTCCTGAGCGGCCTGGGCGCAGGTGCGAACTGGACCTGGACCAATTCGCACCTTGACATTCGCCCGGGCGACGACCACACGCTGCCATCCGGTCCGCGCAATACGTATAACGCCAGCGTGTTCTACGAGCGTGGTCCGTTGGACCTGCGCCTGTCGGCCTCCTATGTGGGCAAGAGCCTGTGGGCGGTGGGCAGTTCTGCTGCAACCGACGTCTACACCGCGTCGCGCTTCTCGCTCGACTTCGGCGGCAGTTATCAGGTCCGAAAGGATGTGGGCATCTATCTCAATGTGCGCAACATCCTGAACACGCCGCTGAAGTTCTATGAAGGCTCGCCGGATCGTCCGATCCAGCGTGAGTTCTACGGCCCGACCGTGATGGTCGGCATGACGATCAACGAATAACCCGCAGAGAACAGGATCAATATGAAACTCAAGACGATTGTGCAGGCCATTACCGCAGCGTCGCTCGCCGCAACGCTGCTACTGTGCGACACGGCGCACGCCGTACCGACAGGAAATCACGCCCAGTTTGAAATCGCGCAGCACTACACGCTGGGTGGCACCGACGGCTGGGACTACATCGGGTATGACCCGGTGCGCCATCATCTGTTTATCAGCCGTGCCAGCCACGTCCAGGTTGTCGATACCCAATCCGGCAAGCTGATCGGCGAGATCGCCAACACTGACGGCGTGCATGGCTTCGCATTTGTCCAGGACGAGAAGCTTGGCTTCATTACCAACGGCCGCTCCGACACGATTACGGTCGTCAACCTCGACACGCTGCGCACCGTCGAAACGATCAAGGCGGGTGGCCGGGACCCGGACGGCATCCTGTATGCAGCCAATCTGAAGCGCCTTTACGTCAGCAATGGCCATGACCAGAGCGTCAGCGCGATCGATCCTGCCACCCGCAAGGTCGTCGCGACGATGGCAGTCGGCGGCAAGCCCGAATCGCTCGCGGTCGACAGTGATGGCCGTGTCTTCGTCAACGTCGAAGACAAGAGCGAGATCGTTGTGATGGACGGCAAGTCGAACAAGGTGCTAAGACACTGGCCGATCGCGCCTTGTGAAGGGCCGTCTGGACTGGCAATCGATACAAAGTCGGAGCGGCTCTTCACGGTGTGCTCCAACCAACGGATGATGGTGATCGATGCCCGTTTCGGGCATCAGGTCGCGCAATTGCCGATCGGCGGCCATCCCGATGCCGCAGCCTTCGATCCGGTACTCAAGACCGCGTTCAGTTCGAACGGCGCGGACGGCACGCTGACTGTGGTGCACGAAGACGACGCGGATCACTACACCGTGTTGCAGAACGTGCCGACCGAAGTCGGCGCGAAGTCGATGGCGCTCGACGGCGACGCGCACCGCGTCTACCTGGTCTCGTCAAAATTCGGCCCTGCTCCTGCTGCGACGGCTAACGATCCGCATCCACGCGCGAGTGTCGTGCCGGATACGTTCAACGTACTGGTTGCGCAACGCATGACACAGAAGGCCGCGAACTAACGTACCGCCATCGCATCAATCGAACCACCGGGGGTATCGCATCGGCGATATCGCCGGCATCTCGCAGATTCAAGATACAACCTGGAAGGTAGCACCATGCTTCGCAACATTATCGACTCATCGGTCCAGTCATGCGGCCTGTTGCCTTTGATGGCACTGATCTTTCTGGCCGCGCTCGCCATCATCATCGAGCGCATGATTTTCTTCAGTACTTCCGTGCGTAGTGGCAGCAACATTGAATACGATCTCAAACATGTAGGTCGGGCCAGGGGCGACGACGTGAAGAAACTGGTTCACCATTACGAGGGATCGGTACAAAACGAGCTGATGAAGGCTGCGCTCGAATTGCAGGGCCGACCGGTCGAGGACTTCGAGCGTGAAGTCGAAGAAAGCATCATGTTCCAGATGAGGAAGCTCGACCGCAATCTTTGGGTACTGGATACCGCTATCACGCTCGGACCGTTGCTCGGTCTGCTGGGCACCATCATCGGCATGATTGGTTCGTTCAACATTCTGGGCTCGTCGGGGACGGGTGACCCGATGGCCGTCTCCGGCGGGATTGCGCATGCATTGATCGCCACTGCCTGTGGCCTGACGATTGCACTGGTAGGCGTCGTGGCGCTCAACTATCTGAACAAGCGCGTGCGGATGGTTCTCCTGCAGATGGATATGATCAAGTCCATGCTCGTCACACGGCTTGCTGCGTGAACCGCGGCCACATCACCTCCAGGAGAACACCGTGAGAAACCATCGGGCTCACTACTTCGGCAGTGAAGAAAAACCGCGGATCGAGATCATTCCGATGATCGATATCATGATGTTCCTGCTCGTATTTTTCATGCTGGTCATGCTCAAGATGATCCAGGGAAACGGGCTGAAACTCGAATTACCGCAATCGTCCACCGCCGCGCGGCTCAATACGGTCGACGTGACGGTCGGCGTGGAGAAGGACGGAGCATTGCACCTCGACCAGAACGAAATTTCCGCGATGCAGTTGACTGCGCGTCTCAAGGAGATGGAGGCCGCGAAGCAGGTCAATGTCACGATCGCGGGCGACAAGGGAGTCGAGTACGAAACGATCATCAAGACCATGGATCTGGTGCGCTCAGCGGGGATCAGTTCGGTCGCGCTCGCGACCGATGCTCAATAGCCTCTGGAATCGAGCGGAATGAACATGAGTATGTCCGAAAAATCCCGCACCACGATATGGTCGATCGAGGCCTTGCAACCACGCTCCGGTAATGCAATGACCATCGCGATTCTCGCGGCCCTTGCGATCGAGGGCGCGTTGATCGCGGGCGTGACGTCGATACACGTGCCAGCGCCAAAGCCGGCACACCTAACGCCTGTGATGCAGATGCGGTTCGTCAAAGCCGCCAAACCACCACCCCCGCCGCCACCGCCGCCGGTCATCAGGAAAGTGGTGAGACAGCAATCCGAGGTGCCGAAGCGCACTCCTGTTACACGGGCCGCCGCGCCGGCGCAACCGCGCGTGGCGAAGCCGCCGGTCGCACCGGTACCGGTTGCTGCCGCGCCCGTCGCGACGCAGGATGCGCCTTCTACTTCGCAAGCTGTGCCAACTGCGGCGGGACCTTCGACTGTGGGTTCGGGCAACACCGCAAATGCCGCTGCGGCGCCCGCCGACATTGCGATCGTGTGTCCTGTGCAGGCCAAACCGGAAATGCCGGCGCGTGCGCTAGCCGAAGGAATCTCCGGCGAAGTCACGGCGCGCGCCACGATCAAGGGTGGCAAGGTGATCCGGGTGGACATCGTGAACTCGACGCGACCGGGGGTTTTTGACGCGTCGGTGCGACGCGCGATGGCCCAGTATCAATGCAAGGTCGATGGCGGCGACCAGGTCGTCGTCGAACAATCCTTTGATTTCACACAGGCAGATTAGATCGATTGGGAGAACCTGATTGAAGGCGGGAGCGCGACTTGTCCGACACACGCCGGTGCAAAAAGCGCCGGCGCAGTAGAAATTGCCCCGGCGTTTCCTGTCTTTTTTTTGCCTGCGGGCCTTTCGTGTGAACGACATAGAACCGGTTTAGCGACGGAATATAGATTGAAGTCTTGCCGGCGAAGGTATCGACGTGTTGCTCGATCACGTAATTGTCCGGACCGGCCTGTTTGACGACATCGAGGCCTTCGGCACCGGTTACATACAGGCGGCGATGCTGCGGGTCGAAAGTCATGTCGTCGCAGATGTTGACGATGCCGAGAGTCTGAATGACAGAGCCGTCATTCGCGTCCATGACGAACAGCTTGCCAGGGTTGCGCGATCCAATCAACAGGCGGCCCGACTTCGGGTCGAACGCCATCGCCGAATTTCGGCGCATTGACTCAGGTTATTTGTCGCCAGGCCGGGGTTGTTGCCTCATGTAATTTGCTACGTTCCAGATGGCTGGCGGGGGCGACTTATGACGTGCAACTGGTTGCGCGTTTCAGTCCGGTGCAAGCCGGTGGTTAGTGAGCGACATCCGCAAACACGCGAAACTGGATGGATGATTGCGGAAACTGATGGGTGAGATGTCGAGGTCTGCATTATCATCAGGAATGCAGATGGAAATGAACGTGACCGCTCATGACGCGATGAAGGGTAGTTCGCACCACATCGCTGTGAGGGCCCTCGCGTTCAAGTGGATACGCATTCTGTATCGCTGCTGGCAAACGCGTACGCCGTACAACGAGACTGTGTACCTCAATGTGCTCAGGAAACGAGGTTCGCGCCTTTTGGGCACGCTGGGCGCTTAGGTTCAAGACCGTGGCCTGCTCTTTTATCTGATTGGGGCAAGCCGCGCAGCGGCGCGTCAGGCCAAAGGCGAAGCTCGCGGGGAGACGGTGGGCAACGATGGAACCGCCGTCAGGCGGCTGTCCACAGCCTCGTGCTGTGGGCAGCGTCGTTGTCCACGGGCGGGCGCGGGATGATCGTCGTAGCCGAGATTTAGACGTTAAACAAAAAAGCTTGACAGACTTCGTCAGGCATGACCCTACCTTCGGGGGCCCTGCTGTTAAGAGGCAGTGGGGCTACCGTCTCCCTTGCGGCGGCCGACGTCGTCGATGTAGGCGCCGAGAATCACCGCGCCGTGGGGCCGCATCAGAAAGCCGGCACCGAAGAGCGCAAAGGTCATCATCAGCGATGCGAACTCGCTGCCCGCCGGGAAGAAGACACCGGCGATCTGCGTCGCATAGAAGCCGAACAGGAAGAAGTCGAACTGCTCCAGGAATTTTCCGCCGTCACACGAAGAACGGCGGAGCTCCTGGATTGCCCGAGGGGCAGGGTGGAGGCTGAGGGTTGCTTCGAGATGTCTCCTGAAATTTTGAAGTCGCGCCGCTTCGGCGGATTGTTGTTGGCTGGAATATTCGCCCGAACGCCGCGAAACTATAAGTGCAACCTTCGGAACGATTGATGTTCTACTGGTTATCAATCGACGCGGGAAGCCTGCCTGAGCGCCTTGCCCCGCAGCCGGCGCGGAATCCGATCACGCCACGAAGCGGCACAGAGAGGCTGGCGTGCGCGTATCCATGTTGCGACCGCGGTTGAGGTGATCGTCGATTTCCGCCGCGCAGCCGAGCATGCGCGGATAAAGGAAGATCGTGAACGCGGCCGTTTCCAGCTCGGACTCGGCGAATTCTCCGCGCCGCAGTGGCTGCCACAGCATCTTCAGCAGCAGGGCGGCGATCACGGCATCGACATTGACGCAATAGACGTTGCGTGAGACGCCCCCATCGAACAGCGCCTGCACGAGCTCGCGATAGAACGCATGGAACACGTTGTATTCCCCACGCTTTTCGCACAGGTCCGCCATGAACACCTCGCGCGGGTCGTGGGTGACCGGCCTGTCCTTGAAGACTGGATGATTCACGCCCGGAAGCTTCGCGATGTCGAGGCTGCCGGCATTTTTCTGCCGAGCCTTGTATTGCGCGTACCGGTCTACGGAGCGCTCGGCCAGCGATCGCAGATCCACGCCATGCCCGGCATTGGAGGGATCGGCGAGTTCGCTGTCCCTGAAGGCTTCAATCAGAAACGCGATGCCCTCGTAACCGTTGCCGCCGTGCGTATAGCCGGTATGCGAAAGAAAGCCGACGAGCGCCTTGTTGAGTTGCACGCGCTCGGGACTTTCCGGACCGTCGGCCGATACCGCGCCCTTTGCCCCCTGCGCCGATATGGCTCCCGGGCCGTTGGTGAGCAGCAGGCCGGCGAGCGTCCTGAAGGCGAACAGGTCATCCGGGCCAGGCTTGAGGTTGAGCAACGCGGCAAAGCAGATTTCAGTCAGACTGCGTTCGTTCAGCAGCTCTTGCGTGGCAAAGCCGCAGAAGCCGTCTGGACTGTGTCGCGATGCATCCGCGGAAGCGCCGATCAGCGTCCCGAACAGCATGGTCCACCAGGGCAGGCTTTCGGCGGTCACGCGCGAGATGCGCTTGCGCATGAGCGGGCCCCACGCCAGCGTCGTCGTAATCGCGGCCAGCACCGCGTCGCCGGTCGGGTGAGCGGGCTGCGACGTCACCCAGCGTACGAACGCCGATTTCGCGCCGCGCGCGGCGAGTCCCGCGAGCATTGCTTCGGCGAGCGGATCGCGAGAGTCGGCGAAGAACTGTTCACAGCCGCTTGCGTCGATGCATGCGACGTCGAAGGTTTCATTCAGCGCGTCGGCAAGACCAGCGGCCGCGCAAAACGATCGATCAGCCACTTGGCCGCGTCCCGCGCCCCGCGCTGACGTTTCGGCCCGACGATCGACGCCGCAGCCGCGAGAATTGCATTCGGGGCGTTGTCGGCTTCGCGTGCTGCCTGCGCCGCCGCGAGTTCAGGCTTGCCGTGCAGATTCACGAATGCGGCGACCGCTACATCGATGAGATTTTCGTCGTTCGCGCCACCGAATTCGTGCAGCAGGGCAAGGCTCACGTTCGCTTCGAGCGAGCGCGTCGCGGCTTCCAGCATCGAGGTTCCGTGCAGGCTGCTCACCTGCGTCTTCGCATCCATCTGTGAAGCGCCTGATGCGTCCTTGAGCGCCTGACGCGGTGCGATCGCACCGACCTGGCGATTCACCTGGAGGACCTGCTCGTTGTATGGCGCGACCGCTTCCACCACGGGAATCGCAAGGCCGGAAGGAAGCTTGATGCCCTGGTTGGAGCCGAACCACGGTTTGAGCGCGAGACTGCCTTCGGGCTCGAAGTCGGTTATCGTCGCGTTGGCGCGCATCACGGCAGTCAGGGCCGCCGGGATATGCGCAATGTTCGTGACCACGGCGCCCTTGGCGGAGCAGCAGGGATCGTCGGGCGTGAAGAGGCCCTCCACGCCGAACTTCTCCATGAACCAGCGTTCCTTGGCTTTCGCGTCGTCGGCGCCGCCGGCCATCGCGCCGGCGTGGCCGACTGCCCGCGTCAACCGGCTCTTCCATCGACCCACGACGCAGGCGACGACCGGTTTCGTAAAAGCCGCATCGGCCTCGTAATAGCCACCCGGTTCGCAGTAAAGCACGGCGGCTCTGGTGCAAATAGGCGGTCTGGACGAGATTTTTGTTATAGAAAGGATACCTCATCAAGCAGACAGGACGGCCTCCCAAACTGCGGGCGCAGCGGTATCTTTGAGGCCGAGCTTCGCGAGGCTGAATTGGCCCTTGCGAATACGATGGACCAACTCAATACCTGAGAGAGTAATCGCTGCGTTCCTGAAACGTTTGAAGCCGAGCATGACTTTCGTCCGGGACTTGATGTTGCGGTGGTCCTGCTCGACCAGATTATTGAGATATTTCGAGGATCGGACGTTTGTGTCCTCAGGCAGCAAGCCATCGGCCTTCATCTCGCGCACGGCGCGGTGCGAGGCTGCATAACCATCAAGCGTGATGGTCTTCGGTGGCTGGCCTTGATGTTCGATTGCCTTCCTGAAAAAGGCTTTTGCCGCCTTCACGTCGCGCCTGGCGCTGAGCATGAAGTCTACTGTCTGGCCCACCCGATCCACCGCTCGATAAAGATAGACCCACTTGCCGCGCAGCTTGAGGTAAGTCTCGTCGACACGCCACGACCGCCCGGTGGGCCTGCCAAAGCGGTTCCACCGTTTCACGAACTCCGGCGCAAAGCGCCGCACCCAGCGCAGGATCGTCGTGTGCGCCAGCGGCAGACCCCGTTCCGCCATCATCTCGACCAGATCGCGCAGGCTAAGCTTGTAGCGCAGGTACCAGCGAACACACAGAATGATCACATCGCGGTCAAAGTGACGGCCTGCGAACAGTTCGTCAAGGCTCTTCAGCTTGCTCATCGTCGGTTCTCAATTCGTTCAGCCTGACACCTTAACCGATTCGCCCCCGCGCTATTTGCACCAGAGCCATCGTGGGCTGGTGCCTACTACCGGCAGCAGCGTGCGAAGGGCAGCTCGCACCACGTCGCCGTGAAAGCCCTCGCGTTCAAGTGGATTCGCGTCCTGTATCGCTGCTGGCAGAACCGCACGCCGTACAACGAGACCGTTTACCTCAACGTGCTCAGAAAACGCGGTTCGCTCCTTGCCGGCAAGCTGAGCACTTAGGTCAAAACCGGGTCCTGCTCTTTTATCTGATTGGGGCAAGCCGCGCAGCGGCGCGTCAGGCTGAAGGCGAAGCTCGCGGGGAGACGGTGGTCAACGAGGGAACCGCCGTTAGGCGGCTGTCCACAGCCTCGTGCTGTGGGCAGCGTCGTTGTTCACGGGCGGGCGCGGGATAATCGTCGTAGCGAGCGTAGATGTCGAACGAAAGCTTGACAGACCTGCTCAGGGCATGACTCTACCGGGTACGGACGAACCCAATCGCCCCCGTCGGCGATCAAGTGACGCCAGTGCACCGTTGCCGAGCGGCCCGGTCAACGTAATTGTGCGGCGCGCTGACCGTGCCTTCGCAACCTATACGGAAGGGCGTAACCTCGTATGAACGGAGGCAGCCGCGCTATGCCGAGCGACGAGCGCAGATCTTCGTCGCTACGTAGCCACCTTCCCTTAAGGCTTAAGGTGCGGAAGAGGTCGTCATGCCTGATACCGAGGTGTACAGATTTCAATACGCGCGTCGACAGGGACTGCAGCGTACCTATGATGTAGTTCTGAATATTTGTCGGCTCGAATCCGGCGTATGTTCTTACGCGGCATGGGTCCATTTCGCCGGCGCATTCAAAGGGAACGGATTGGTTTTCCCACTGATCGCAAAAACTACGGAGGAAGCGGCGGTTGAAGCGCGAGGACGTATTGAAAACGACATCGAAGACCTCGCCGGCATCGCTGAATAACATTTCATTTGTTGTCTGGAGTTGGCCATGGAAGAGCAACAGGCGCACCGGGGCTACATTATCACGGTCAGCGCGCGAGAGGACTACGACGGCGGGTCGACCGTTACGGTGCTGGTGGCGCAGACGTCGCAGCGTGGCGAAATCGACCGCAAGGGCGGCCGCATACCTGAGCCGTGACGAATGCCTGCGATTCGGCCGTGTCATTCATGCCGCGATACATCTCGGTGTCGACCGCGCCCGGGAGAATTGCATTGATGCGCACACCTTGCGGCCCGTATTCGGCCGCGAGTGCCTTTAATGTTCCGGTTCGGTTGCACAGGCCTGATTGCTTCGGGATCGTCTCGTGCGCCGCATGATACACATCACCGTCAGGATGACCGGCAGGATCAGGGCCCTCGATGAGATCAGGGTCTGCGATGAGGTGCGCAGCATGGACGGACCTGAGTGCGACTCCGGACAGCGACAGAACATAGTAGGAAATGGCCGCAACAGACAAGCCCTTGACGGCACGCTGAAGCCTTAGCTGGTTGCGGGCGGTCCGATCCATGCCTCTCAGGAGGCGGGCGGTATCCGCCTCCTGAGCTATGCTGACACGCGTATGCAACAAGTCGACCGCCCTCGCGACGCGGGCCGCTATCTGCTCATGCCGTAGCCAGACGGCTTTGCACGTTGCCATGGCCGGGCCGAAGCGGCGCGCTCGAGGAATTCGGCGATCGTGGGCATACCTTCGATAGGCTCCTCACACAACTCGCGAATGCGAGCTTTCACGAGGTCTTCGTAGGCGCGGGCGGCGCTGAACCGGGATCCCGCGTCGGCCAGGATTGCGGTGCGCGCCGCCAGATGAGTCAGCTGGGCTAGCAGCGCCGCGTCATGTTGTCTGCACTGCCGTTCATCCATGCTCCGCATCAGTGAAGCAAGCGATAGTTCTAGTTCGTCCAGACTCCTGCTCATCTCGCGTGCAACCGGCAAGGCAAGCAACGTCATCATGCGGTAGGTTTCGATTTCATAAAGACGCTGCACAAGGCGACCACTTTGTACCTGGCGTAAGCCTTTGTCGACGATAAGGAAACGCAGGAATCCGTCGGCCTGTATTGTCCAGTCGCAGAACACCTGTGCGCCGCCAAGGACCTGGCTTCCTACCATCGACGAACCGTCGAACCACGCACTCGCGTTGTCGGCCGCCATACTGGTTTCTTCGCTGGACACCAGTTCGATGCGAGTGGCGACGAAACGCTTCCCTCTCAGCGTTTGCAACTACGCGGAAGGAATGTGTTCCGTCGCGAGCCCCGAGAAGTAGTCCGCATCGTGGCGGTGGGTAATGAAGCTGAACGTGGAGAACTCGGTATGTCGCTCCCACTTCAACTGCCGTTCAGGGCACCCACCGTTCGTTGTAGTGTGTGGCCTGCGGCGCGGGTTCAGGCAGACCGGTGAGTTCGCACAATGACTTGAGGAGTGAGTGATGGACTGCCGTGTCGCCAACGGCGTAGATGGCGTAGTGCGTCAGCGCGACCGATCCGGCAATCCGGAGAAACGGCCGCGCATGTAGTTCGTTTGCGAGGTGCGCGCGCAGGGGGTGATCCATCGTCAGGCGACCACTTGCCTGACGCACAGTCAGGCGCCGCCGAGGGAAGATGGCGTTGCCCCATCGAGCGGCCCGGAACGCCGGTAACGCCCAAGTGTCAGCGTCAGCGCGGAGGCGGTCAGCAGCAGAACCGATATCACATGGAGAGGAAGATCGTAGCTGCCGTGGCGATCGAGGCAGGCGCTGAGGCCTACCGGGCCAATTACGGCGCCGAGCCTGTATCCCGAAAAGGCGATGCCGTAGAGTGTGCCAAACGCGCGAAGTCCAAAATGCGATCGCACCTGGTAAGAAATCAAGTCTCCTTCCGCGCCGATGGTGAGGCCGACAAGCGTAGCGGCCAGAAGAAGTTCGCGATAGTCCCGTGCGGAATGCAGTAGGAATACCCCAGCGGCACCAGCGACGAAGAATACGAACACGACAGCACCGGCGTGGATACGGTCGAAAAGCAGGCCGGTCCCCAGCCGGCCGCTGGCGGCTGCAGTTGCCTCCAGATCGAGATTGCGGCTACGGGACACGCATATCAGGCGGTTCCCCGGCTTGAGTATGCTCGCATCAATGCGGCGCCAGTGCCACGCGATGTACCGGTAATGATGATCAGATGCGGCTTTTCTCTCATGATCCGTACTGTCCTGGTTGGGGATGATAGAGTCGAACCGTCGGTGCATTTGCAACCATCGCCGGAAGTCGCTGATGATCACCGACTCACGAATCTTTGCAAGTGAAGGCTTTTCGGTCGCACACACGCCAATCCGAATCAGGAACCGGCGTCGAGCAGGTGGGTGAAGCTGTCGGTCAGATGGATCAGACGACGAAGCAGAATGCCGCACTGGTCGAGAGCAGTGCGCGGCCGAGAGCCTCAGGCAGCAGGCCGCGCAGCGGGTCAATTCGTGGCGCAGTTCCAGCTCTGACGGGGCGTCGCGAGGCCGGTCGGTTCGCGACGTCGCATCGTCAGGTGGTTCTTCGACACGCTGAAGCATCGGTTCCTCACCACGCCAGGCCCAAACGGCCGCTCCTCGATGTCACGCACGCTCAGCTCAAACCGAAAGGATCAGTGCACCGCGGGCGCGCGGCGCAACTGATGACCGTCCTCTGAATTACGATAGCCGTTTGCCCAGCGTTTCCGGCACCATCGCCAGCCCGAGAAGTGAGACCAGGCCACAGCCGATCACGTAGAAGGCGGGTGCGTTGGCATTGGCGGTCAGATGGATAAGTATGGTCGAAAAGAACTGCGAGAAACTGCCGAAGATCACGATCGCCCCGTAGTAGCTGACAGCCACACCTGTGGCGCGCAGCCTCTGCGGCAGCACTTCGCTGACCAGCACGAGTGTGGCGGCCGAGGTCATCGCCATCGGCACCGCCAGGCAGCCGGCAACGATAAGCAGACACGCCAGCGAAGGCTGCCCGTTGAGGAGCACGAACGCCGGGTAGATCATGATCAGCAGTGCCACGCGCGACCAGAACACGACCTTGCGCCGGCCGATCCGATCACTGAGCCAGCCGGAGAAGGGTGACAACGCGGCCAGTATCAATGACCCGACGAAGCCGGCCCAGATCGTCTGCGAGAGGGGCATATGCAGCTGGATGACGGCGTAGTTCGGAAGGTAGAAGACCACGATGTGCACGGCCGATGCCAGACCGATCATGACCAGAACGCTGGCCACGAGCTTGGGCCAATGCTCCTTCAGCATCTGCCGGGTGCCACCCGCCGTCGCCGCTTTCGCATGCGCAGGCGTCAAGGTTTCTTCCAGGCGCCGCCGGATCACCATGCTGACTGGAATCACCATGATGCCGATGACGAAGGCGATACGCCAGCCCCACCCGCTGAGTGCAGCCGGGTCGAGCAGATTGCTCAGCGTCAGCGCGACCAGCGCGGCGAGCACCGCTGCCAGCCCCTGACTGAACGGTTGCCAGCTGGTGTAGAAGCCACGCGAGTGCTCGTCGGCGTACTCCAGCAGCATTGCGCTGGCGGGTCCCATTTCGCCGCCGATCGCGAAGCCCTG
Source organism: Paraburkholderia sp. UCT70 (assembly GCF_050434085.1). Lineage (NCBI taxonomy): Bacteria > Pseudomonadati > Pseudomonadota > Betaproteobacteria > Burkholderiales > Burkholderiaceae > Paraburkholderia > Paraburkholderia sp. UCT70. The sequence continues at coordinate 842,930 of NZ_JBNPVZ010000003.1, forward strand.
AAGCAGCCTGGCGAGGACCACCAGCACAGGCGCCAGCAGACCGATCTGCGCATAGGTGGGCGCCAGCACGAGGATCAATGCGCTCAACCCCATCAGCCACAGCGTGAGGATCACCGCCGGCTTGCGGCCGACGCGGTCGGCGTATCGGCCAAATACCAGTCCGCCGAGGGGCCGCATCACATAGCCGATGCCGAAGGTTGCGAACGACAGTAGCGTCTGTCCAAATGCATTGCCGACAGGGAAAAAGAGCGGGCCGATCAGGGTCGCGAAGAAGTTATAGACCACGGAGTCGTACAACTCCAGGCCGCTGCCGATGGTGATGGCAGTAATGGCCAAGGAGTTGGACAATGCCTTGTGTGGCGGCGCGTCGCTCACGATGGGGGAAAGCGGTGCTCGTTTGGCGGAATCGTTGTACATGATGTCTCCATTGTGACGAGCTCGATACTCGTTCTGACTGTTGAAGCATGATCCGCACGGTAGTGTGCGGTTCACAGCTCGGACTCGGTAACGGCGGCCATCGAAATCGTGATCGGAAGTGCGAATCGCGCGGCAGCCGCCTCGGCGCGATCGCACACGATGCACCCCCACCGGGTTGGAGGGGCACATCGCATCTTTTTCTGCTACGTCGCGTTCAGGCTGAGCGTTCGCTCAGGTTCGACGCCGGTGGTTTCGCCGATACGCCAGCGCACCATCAAGCGATCCCACTTTGTCCGCGCCGCCGCCAGGTTACGTGCCTTGACATGGCCGTAGCCGCGAATCTCTTCGGGCAGGCGAGCGATCTCCAGCGCCAGCGCGAGATTGTGGGTCGAGAGGGTCGTGAGAAGTTCTTCGATACAGGCGCGGTATTCGCCAATCAATGCACGCTCCGTCCTGCGTTCGTCGGTGTAGCCGAACGGATCCAGCCCGGTACCGCGCAGGCCTTTGAGCTTGGCGAGTCCGCGAAAAGCGCGGCGCATCCACGGGCCAAAGGCCTGCTTGACGAGTTCGCCCTTTTCGTTGTGTTTGGCCAGCAAAGGCGGCGCCAGATGATGAACAAGTTTGTAATCCCCTTCAAACCATCGCCGCAATTTTGGCGGTAAATTCCGGCGCGGTTTGCAGCCGCGCTACTTCGTATTCGTCCTTGTAAGCCATCAGTTTGAACAGATAACGCGCGACCGCCTCGGTGAGTTGGGTGCTGGCAAGCGGAGCTTCGGCAGCGCGAACCTTCTCGACGAACGAACTGTATCGACTGGCGTAGGCACGATTCTGGTAAGCAGTGAGGAACTCAACGCGCTTGGCAACCATATCGGCGATCGATGGCTTTCTGACGAACTCGATCACCCTCGGGGCCGCAAAGCTCGCTTGCACAGCCTGCAGATCGTGGACGCAACGACGGCCCCACTCGAATGCCGCCTTGTTGTTTTCTACCTGCACCGCGTTCAATTCGATGGCTCGCATCAGGGCGTCACGCGACAGCGGCACGCGGCCTTTCTGCCATGCGTAGCCGAGCATCAGCAGGTTGGTGTAGATCGACTGCCCGAGTAGCGCGGTGGCAACCTGCTCGGCATCGAACATGCCAAGGTGGTCAGCGCCGACCGCCGCGGAGATGGAGGTCATGCAACGGTCGACCGGAGACTTCCAGTCTGGATTGCGGATCGCTTCCGCCGTCGGCACGCCGTGGGTGTTCAAGGCGACGAAAGTGTGACCTTGACGCATCGTCGCGAGCGTCGTCTTGTTGGCGCCCACGATCGCATCGCATGCGATCACCAGATCGGCCATGGCGACGGCGACCTTGGTTGCGTGAAGCGCCTCCGGGTCGCGGGCGATCTGGATATGGCTCCAGGTGGCGCCGCCCATTTGCGCCATGCCAGTGGCATCCTGCGTGATTACACCCTTGCCTTCCAGGTGGGCAGCCATGCCGAGCACCTGGCCGATGGTGACGACGCCGGTACCGCCCACGCCCGCCACGACGATGCCCCACGCCGAATCCGCCACCGGCAACACCGGCTCCGGAATCGACGGGAAGTCGGTGTGCTTCGCCTTGGCCGCCGCCGCAGGCTTTCTGAGCTGCCCGCCCTCGACCGTGACGAAGCTCGGACAGAAACCTTTGACGCAGGAAAAGTCCTTGTTGCAGGTGTCCTGATTGATGCGCCGTTTGCGGCCGAACTCGGTTTCAACGGGTTGAACCGCGAGACAGTTGCTCTGCACCGAACAGTCCCCGCAACCCTCGCACACGAGCTCGTTGATGATCACGCGCTTCGCCGGATCCGCCATGGTGCCGCGCTTGCGCTCGCGTCGCTTCTTGGTCGCACAGACCTGGTCGTAGACGATGACGGTGACGCCCGATACGTCGCGAAGCTCGCGTTGCACGGCATCGAGATCGTCGCGGTGGCGGACGGTGACACCGGGCGCGAGGTTCGCCGTCCCGTCGTACCTGTCCGGCTCATCGGTAACGACGACGATCTGCTTCGTGCCTTCTGCCGCGAGCTCGCGCGTCATGGCCGGCACGTCGAGTTGCCCGCCGACCGGCTGCCCGCCGGTCATGGCCACTGCGCTGTTAAACAGGATCTTGTAGGTGATGTTGATGTCCGCAGCGATCGCTTGCCGGACAGCGAGCGACCCGGAATGGTTATACGTGCCGTCGCCGAGATTGGCGAACATGTGCGAGCGCGTGCTGAACGGCGCCTGACCGACCCATGGCACGCCCTCGCCACCCATCTGGCTCCAGGAGGTCGTCGAGCGGTCCATCCAGACCGCCATTCCATGACAGCCGATGCCGGCCATCGCGATCGAGCCGTCAGGCACCTGGGTGCTCGTGTTGTGCGGGCAACCAGGGCAAAACCATGGCAGGCGATTGCCATCGCTGCCGTCGTTGGCGACGAGTTCGCGTTCCTTGGCCTCGATGATTGCGATGCGCGCATCCATCCGCGCGGCGACGTCTTCAGGCACACCCAGCATCTTCAGGCGACGGGCAATAGCCTTGGCGATGAGCGCAGGCGTGAGGTCTGCGTTGGCGCGCAGCAGCCAATTCGCGCCAGGGTTGCTGTGACTCCACTCTCCGCCAAAGTGTTCGCCATCGCGTTCGTTGTACTTACCAATTACGTGAGGCCGAGCGTTGGGCGCGCAGTGATAGAGCTCGTCCTTGAGTTGCTGCTCGATCAGCGGGCGCTTTTCCTCGACAACCAGTATTTCTCGCAGACCGTGTGCGAATTCACGCACGCCGGTTGGCTCCAGCGGCCAGATCACGCTGACTTTGTGCAGACGGATGCCGAGGGTGCGGCACAAAGCGTCATCCAGGCCGAGGTCGGCCAGCGCCTGCCTCGTATCACTGAAGGCCTTGCCGCTCGCGATGATGCCGAAGCGATCCCGCGGCCCCTCTATCACGTTGCGATTGAGGCGGTTGGCGCGGATGTAGGCCAGCGCGGCCGGCCACTTGACCTCCATCAGCCGCGCTTCCTGAACCAGCGGTTCGTCCGGCCAACGGGCATGGACGCCGCCTGGCGGCATCTGGAAGTCTTCGGGCAGCAGAATCGGAACGCGGCCAGCATCGACGACAACTGACGACGCCGCCTCGATCACCTCCTGAACCGTTTTCATGCCAGCCCATAGACCGGAATAACGGCTCATGGCCAACGCATGAAGTCCGAGATCGAGAATCTCCTGAACACTCGCTGGAAAGAAGACCGGCATCCCGCAAGCGATCAGGGTGGGGTCGCTCTGATGCGCAAGCGTACTGCTCTTGGACAGATGATCGTCGCCGGCCACCGCGAGCACACCGCCCAGCGGCGCGGTGCCAGCCAGGTTGGCGTGCTTCAATGCGTCCGCGCTGCGGTCCACGCCCGGTCCCTTTGCGTACCAGATCCCGAACACGCCATCGTACTTCCTGGTGGCGGGATCGAAATCAAGCTGCTGCGATCCCCAGACGGCCGTAGCGGCCAGTTCCTCGTTGAGGCCGGGCTGGAACACGACGTGGTGAGCAGCGAGATGTTTTTTCGCTTGCCACAGTGCCTGGTCATAGGTGCCGAGCGGCGAGCCCCGGTAGCCAGAGATGAAGGCCGCGGTATTGTGTCCCGCGCGTGCGTCGCGTTCGCGCTGCAGCATCGGCAGGCGCACGAGCGCCTGGACGCCGTTCATGAACGCATGGCCCGTCTCCAGCGTGTATTTGTCGTCGAGTGTGACGACTTCGAGAGCCTTGCGGGTGGCATCGGAAAGCGGGGCATTCATGTAGCAGTTACTCCGAAGTGGTGAGCGGGCGGCAGGCGAGAGTGCCCGGGCCGCTTACGTCGCGATTCATTGATCCCGACGGGTGTCAGTAGGTTGTGTCGTTGATGCCGGGAAGCTGATGCCGAACTGCTCACCCAGCGCGCGAAGCTCCTGCGCGATCTCGGGGGGCAGCATGACGCCGCGCTGCCGGCGCTCGCGTTCCATTGCGTCGCCACGGTGGCCAGGCAGCCTCGCCTCGTCGCCGCCCGAGTTCAGGTAGGTCCCGGTCCATTGCGACATGTATTCGTCAAAGACTCCCTGCGTGGCAAATGCGCCGGGTTTCACCATCCAGAGGAAGCCACCCTGTCGTCCTGCGGCGCCCGCCTTCTGAACATCGTCTCTTGCGGTGCCGAGCGAATCTGCGGTGGCGGTCAGTGCACCAGCGAGGCATTCCACCATCATCGCAATGCCGATTCCCTTGTGTCCGCCCATCGGTAGCAGCGAGCCACCTAGCGCGCGATCCGCGTCGGTTGTTGGCGTACCTGAGGCGTCCAGCGCCCAGCCTTCGGGGATCGGCTTACCTTCGCGTGCGGCGAGCAGAATATGGCCGCGCGCGGCGACGCTGCATGCGATGTCGAAAACGAGGGGAGCCTGGCCAGGTACAGGACAACCGAAGGCAATCGGGTTGTGGCCGATGGCTGCGTGCCGGAATCCTTCCATCGCGAGGATCGGCGGCGTACGTTGGCCGATCATGCTGAATGCGCCCGCCTCGGCGCCAAGCAGAGCGTGAATTCCGAGCGCTCCCAGGTGGCCGCTCGATTGCACCGCGATCAGCACCGATGCGCTGGTGGCGAGGGCCTCGAGCCCCAGTCGTACCGCGTAGGGGCCGGCGAGTTGTCCCATCGCGCCGTCCGCATCGAGGACGATCCCGCCTGGGAACGACCGGTGGCGCAGGTTTGGGCGCGGGTTGAAGTCGCCCGCTCGCAGACGCTCGGTATAGGAGGCCACGCGCGTCATGCCGTGCGTCTTGTACCCTCGCAGTTCGCTGCGCACCAGGATCGCGGCGGCTTCGGCCGCCTGTTCAGCTGGCATGCTGCAGGCTTCGAAGATCCGCGCGGTCCAGTCCTCGAGTGCCTGACAATTCCATTGGTTATTCGTCATCGCTTTTCCTAACTCATGACCACAAGACGTTCGGAGAACGGCCCGCAATAGACGCACTGGTAATAAAGGGGCTGGTCGCGCAACGTGTACCCCCGCAACTCCATGATGAAGCCGGGCGCGTCCGTGCTCGACTCAAGCTCGCGAGCGGCCGCGGCGGGAAGCGCGGCGAATCGGATCCACTGGTCGACTCGCAGCGTGGGCAGCGAGAGCCGCTGGCCGAGCAGTTCACGCAGGTTCTTCCCGAGCGAAACGCGATCGAGGTCGCCCAACTGCGCGAAGTGGTCCTCCCGCAACCAGAACTCGCTGTAGAGATCAACGCGCCCGCCGACGCTGATGGTGCGCTCGATGCGTACGAAATCCTCGCCACCGAGAAACGCTGACCATGGTCCGCTGCGCCTCATCCGCTTGACGGAGCGCGCATGAACGTAGGACGCCAGCTCCTTGTTCTCTGCGTCGCGAAAGCGCAGGTAGCGCACGTCAGCGGGCGCTACCTGGGTGCCCGAGACGAACGTTCCCCGGCCTTGCTCGCGGGTAATCAGTCCAGAATGCACCAGCCGGGCAAGCGCCTTCTGAATGGTGCCTACGCTTACCCCGTGACTCGCCGCGAGTTCTCCCTCGGAGGGCAACTTGTCCCCCGCGCGGAGCGACCCGGATTCGATGTGACGGATGATCGCGTCGGCCACGCTGGCAAGCTTGGTCACTTCGGTATCCTCAAATGCTGCGTTCGAACCGGCTGATCGCAATCTCCCGGACGTTGAGCACCTCGCTCGTGAGTTGCGTGCCGGAGGCGACGTCAATTGCGTATTCGAAGAGCTGATCGCCGAGCGCAGAGATTTTCATGCCGGCTTCGAGAATCCCGCTGACATCGAAATCAATGTTGTCAGCCATCGTGCGAACCGTATTCAGGTTGCCGCAGACCTTGACTGTCGGCGCGATGGTATTGCCGATCGGATTGCCGACGCCGGTGCCAAAGAAGATCAGCTGGCAACCGCTGGCGGCCATCGCGGTCAGGTTTTCGACGGCAGCAGCCGGCGCGTCCATAAAGTGCAGGCCCTTGCGCTTTGGCGCTTCGCCATAGCCGAGGACGCCGACCAGCGGGCTTGATCCGGCCTTGGCCATCGCGCCGAGCGCTTTTTCTTCGACCGTCGTCAGGCCGCCGCGCTTATTGTCAGGCGACGGTTGTGCGTCGCGCAGGTCAACGCCGCGGCTGATCGCGACATTCTCCATGTTGCGCACGGCGTCCACGAAGGCCCTTCTGACCGAATCGTCGGCGGCGCGGGCGGCAAACAGGTGGTCCGCGCCGATGAATTCCGATGTTTCGGAAATGATGACCGTGGCGCCCGCTTCGATCAGATGATCGGCCATGCGGCCGATAGTCGGATTGCAGCTAAGCCCCGAGGTTGTGTCCGACCCGCCGCATTCCACGCCAATGATCAGTTCAGAAACCGGGCACGATTCCCGTCTGGCCCTGGATGCGCCCAGCGCGAGCCGCGCGGCGCGCCGGGTACCGTCGGCGATGCAGTTGATGGTGCCATCGGGTTGCAGGTGGACCGCTTCGACCGGCTTGCCGGTGGACCTGATGCGGCGCGCCACTTCCTCGGTCGACGATGGTTCCAGTCCAACCAGCAGCACGGCTGCGATATTGGGGTTGCGCCCGAGGCCAGCCAGTGATTCGAAGGTGAAATCGAGGTCGGCGCCGAACTGTCCACGCACGAAAAGCGTGGTTATAGGAATGCATCCGTTCACTGCCTGGGCAATTGCCCGCGTGGCGGGGTTGCAGTTGTCCATGACCGAAATCACCGCCACCCAGTTGCGTACGCCGACGGTGCCGTTTTCACGCCGGTAGCCAAGAAAAGTTTGCATCATCTGCTTACCCCTTATTCAGATCGCCGCGGCCGCGGGCGGATTCGATGTTGTGAACGTGGGTGTGCTCACCCATCTTGAGCGCACGGCTGGCCTTGCCGATGACCTGGCCGTACTTGAGCACGTTTGCGCCTTGCGGGGTGTCGAGGACACAGACCTTGTGACCGAACGGCACATCCTGGAGCAGCGTGACATGGCCGGACGCATCTCCCTGCAGGGTGCAGGTTTCTCCGGCGCGTCCGGAGTCGATCAGCGTAGCCACATTGTCGGACCGGTTAAGCACGATGGCGCGAGACATGATCAAAGTCCTATATAGAAGTGTGATTTAAATGTAGCGAGCGCGCGGCGCACAGTCAAGGATAATTCGCCTAGGTACTTGCACTAGCCGGCCGCATCGGAAATAACACCTATATAGAAGTTCTTGACGATGACGCGGAGGGGCGCCTATATTCGATAGCAATGACGGTGCAGTTCTGCCGGAACCTACAGGAGACGCAGACATGAAGGTGGCTTCACACCTCGAGAAGATCCGGAGTCTGGAGGGGCTGCGTGCCCGGCTCGAACCGCTGGATGACTTCGAGCTCTGGTTCTGGGCGGGCATGACAGCCGGGACGCACGCGGTGAATGCTGCACTTCACCATGCAGCGGTGACGCGTGACGACGATGCGTTTCCGATGCAGCCTGGCGTCTATCTGGTTGCGCAACCGGACCGCTCGCTCAAGCCTGCTTTTCATCCGCTGGGAGACGTGCTGCACGTTGGCCGCCCGAGGGTGGAGGCGGCGGTGCCCGAAGATGTCGCGGCGATGATGCACCAGATGGAGATCATCGAAGGGCATCGCGACCCGTGCGTGCGAGACGGCGTCGCGCCCACCGTGGCGATCGTGGACGAATGCGATGCTGCGCTGGGCGAGTGTCTTCGGCTGCTGAACAAGCGAATGGACGAAGGCGCCGCATGAATACCGAGGACCACATTGCAGCGGCAGCGCGCATCGAGCGATCGCTCGAGAAGTGCCTTCCCCAGGACTGCGAGATGAAGATTGAAGGGGCGATGCTGGCCGGCACACATTGGCTGAATGCTGCGCTGCATCGCATGGGCGTGACGCGGCCAGCGACTGACGTCATGCATACCTACCTTCTGACGATCAACGAATATCGACGGCTGTGCGTCGCGGACGGCGAGATGCTCCGCGCGCTGTCGGAGATCGAAGATTTGCGTGCGCCGTTCGTGCGCGGCAACTGGCCGGGCGCGCAGGCGGCAGCGGACCGTGCGCTCGCGCTGCTAGCGGTCATTCACACAAGGGTGATGGCGGGCGCCGGCTGATCAACATCAGAAGCGCCCCGTATTCAACGGAGGAGACAACAGTGAAAGCAGTACGCGTAGTACCGACGCCAAACGGCGGCAAGATCGAGATCCAGGACATTCCCGTTCCGCAGGTTGGCGCCGGACAGGTGCTGGTCAAAGTGCGGGCGGCAGGCCTGAATCGTGGCGAGATCAACCAGGCTCGCGAGCTTCGCACGGGCAACGTCATTACTACGGGCGTGGAATTCGCCGGAGAAGTGGCCCAGATTGGCGACGGCGTGAGCGGCTGGCGCAAAGGAGACCGGGTGATGGGTCATGGCCGCAGTTGTCAGGCGGAATACGTGCTCTCCGACCCGCGCGCGCTGATGCCCATTCCGCAGAACCTGTCGTGGATCGATGCGGCAGCATTCGCGAATGTTTTCGTCACGGCGCATGATGCGGTCGTGACCAACGGTCAACTACGCAAAGGCGAGTCCATCCTGATCAATGGCGCATCGGGCGGCGTAGCGATGGCCGCGATCCAGATCGCGTCGGTGCTCGGAGCGAAGCCCGTGATCGCAATGTCGCGCTCGGCTGCCAAGCTCGACAAGCTCGCGCGGTTCGGCGTCGACGTGTGTATCGATTCGTCGCGCGAGTCGCAGGTCGACGCAGTAATGACCGCGACCGACAAGCGCGGCGTCGACGTGATCATCGACACGGTGGGTGGGCCTGTCTTCGAAGCAAATATGGAATGCCTTGCGGTCCAAGGGCGTCTCGTCCATATCGCGCGGCTCGGGTCCGCCACCGCCCAGATCGATCTGACGAAGCTGTGGCTCAAGCGTCTGAAGCTGATTGGCGTCACGTTCCGCACCCGTACCGAGGAGGAACGGCTCGAATGCATCCAGGCGTGCGCGCGCGACTTGCTGCCGTTTCTCGAGGCGGGACGCATAGGATTGCCGATCGACCGGACATTTTCCATTGACGCGATCGCAGAAGCACACGCCTACATGCAACGCGATCAGCACGTCGGCAAGATCGTGCTGACGGTGGCATGAGAATCTCAGACGCACAGTATCGATAAACAGGAGACTGCAATGAGCATCCAAATTACTCCGCTGACCGGCTCGGTTGGAGCGCGGGTCGAAGGCATCAATCTGAACGAATCCGTCAACCGCGATACGTTCGACGTCCTGCATCGGGCATTTCTCGAGCACGGTGTCCTCGTGTTCCGCGGGCAAAATCTGCAGCCGGCGGCGCACGTCGAATTCGCGAGGCTTTGGGGCAACCCTGCCCAGAGCAATCCGTTGGATCCGGCCGTGCCGGGCTACCCGGGCCTGATCCAGGTCACCAAAATTCCGAAAGAGACCGCGTCGACGGAAGCCTGGCATTCGGATTCGATCTATACCGCCGTTCCGCCGAAAATCTCGATTCTTTCCGCGGTTGTGGTGCCGCATGGCGGCGACACGATGTGGTGCAACCAGTACGTGTCGTACGACCGCCTGTCGCCGACCATGCAGCGCATGCTCGAGGGTCTGCGTGCACGCTTCACGGGGCTGCGTCTTGCACGCATGAGAGGGATCGACAAAATTCCCACTGCCGTTCATCCGATCGTGCGCACCCATCCGGAAACGCACCGTAAGGCCCTATACGTCGGCCACCCCGAGACCGCCCAGCAGATCGAGGGCATGACGGTCGCCGAGAGCCGGCCGCTGCTCGACTTCCTGTACGACCATTCGACGAGCGCCGACAACGTCTACCGCCACATGTGGCAGGCGGGCGACGTGGTGATGTGGGACAACCGTTGCACGATGCACTATGCCGTGCATGACTATGGCGAGGCAGAGCGCGTATTGAACCGGATCACGCTCGAAGGAGAAGTGCCCGTCTGACGCGCAGCGTGTCAGTCGATAGCGGGTAGGGCGTCGCGGCGATACGCTGCTGACGGTGTCTGTTTATTGATTCGTTATACGAATCAATTGTGGAAGAAAAGCATATTGGCGGAAAGTGGAGACCAGATGAAAAAGACCAGGATCGCAATGACGGCGGTGGCCGCGATCGCATCGGCGCCTGCGTTTGCGCAAAGTTCCGTCACGCTGTACGGGATCGTGGACACGGGCATCGAGTATTTCACGCATGCCACGCCGACGGGCGGCTCCGTTGCGCGAATGCCCGTGATCGGTGGAGGCGACGTGCCGTCGCGCTGGGGAATGCGAGGCACGGAGGACCTGGGCGGTGGACTGAAAACGGTCTTCACGCTGGAAAGCGGGTTTTCGGCGTCGAACGGCGGGCTCCAGCAGGGCGGACGCCTGTTCGGCAGGCAGGCTTATGTCGGGTTGAGCGGGCCTTGGGGGCAGCTCACGTTTGGCCGGCAGTACAGCATGACGAACTGGGGTATGGTGGAATCGAACATCATCGGCTCGGGGGGATTCGGCGGCCTGGCGTCGTTCGATCCTTTTCTGCTTGCTGCCCGCTTCGATAACGACGTGGTGTACATGGGCACGTTTTCCGGCGTGACGGTCGGAGCGAGCTACTCGTTCGGCCGCGATTCGAGTGCAACGGCAAATTGCCCGGGCCAGTCGGGTAACGACTTCCTTGCCTGTCGAGCGGTCACGGGGATGCTCAAGTATGAAGGTAATACCTGGGGCGTGGCCGCCACCTATGACGAACAGCGCGGCGGTGCAGGCGCGACGCCCGTCACCGTTGTCCCGGGTGCGCCGGGTATTGCCTTCACTAAATCCGGCGATACCGACCGGCGTTACCAGCTGGCCGCGCACATCGACATCAAGTCGGTGCGGCTAGGCACGGGATGGCTGCACAGGGTGATCGAGGGCGACGTACGGTCGGCCAAACTCGATATCGGCTACCTCGGCGCATCGGTGCCCTACGGCGCATGGATCTTCGATGCGCAGGTGGCGCATATCCATAACGGCGACTTCGACGCCAACGGCACGATGGGCACGTTGCGGGCGAACTACAACCTCAGTAAACGCACCGCGCTTTACGGTGTATTCGCTTACATGAAGAACAGCGGTAAACAGGGCATCTATTCGGTGTCAGCCTCCAGCGCAGTGCCGGCGGCTCCGCATCCCGGGTCGAATCAGCTGGGCGGCGAGATCGGCATTCGTCATCTTTTCTGATCGAAGGATCGGCGCGGCCATGTCGCGCAGCGGGAACGCATGCAGCGGACAGTGACGGGTCGCGTTTCGACAACCATCGCGGATACGAGCGAGTGACAGTCGCGAACGCGGCGGCTGTCTGGTTCGTTCACCCATTCAAAACAGTATCGCGCAGACATGCGCAATGTGAGGTTGCAAATGGAGATTGGAATACCCGCGGAGCCGAAAGGCCGCCAGGCACTGGTCGCGGCGACGCCCGAGACGGTCAAGACGCTCGTCGCCCACGGGCACGGGGTGACTGTCGAGACGGGAGCCGGCGAATCTGCTCATTACACCGACGACGCGTACCGTATTGCTGGCGCACGGATTGGAGATGCGGCAGCGGCATTCGGCGCGCAGATCGTCCTGAAGGTTGCGTCACCGACTGCCGACGAGTTGCCGCTGATGATGCGCGGTGCGGTGCTCGCAGGCATGCTCGATCCCTTCAACACCGAGAATGCGCAGCGCCTTGCAGCTGCGGGCGTGACCGCGTTCGCGCTGGAAGCCGCGCCGCGCACCACGCGCGCACAAAGTCTCGACGTGCTGTCGTCGCAGGCCAACATCGCGGGCTACAAGGCAGTGCTGATCGCGGCGCATCACTATCCCCGGTTTATGCCGATGCTGATGACGGCGGCGGGCACCGTGAAGGCGGCACGCGTGCTGATTCTCGGCGCGGGCGTCGCGGGTCTGCAGGCGATCGCGACCGCCAAGCGCCTGGGCGCCGTGATCGAGGCATCCGACGTTCGCCCCGCGGTCAAGGAGCAGATCGAGTCGCTCGGCGCGAAGTTTCTCAACGTCGCTTACGAGACCGACGAAGAGCGCGAAGCTGCGCAGGGCGTCGGCGGCTATGCGCGGCCGATGCCCGCGAGCTGGCTGCAACGCCAGGCGGCGCTTGTCCACGAGCGCGCGAAGCAGGCGGACGTGATCATCACGACCGCGCTGATTCCGGGCCGTGCCGCGCCGACGCTGATATCCGCCGAGACGGTGCAGGCGATGAAGGCAGGCTCGGTGATCGTCGATCTCGCAGCGGGACGTGGTTCCGTCGTGAACGGCCACCGTGGCGGCAATTGTCTGCTCACGGAGCCGGACAAGGTCATCGTGACGGAGAACGGCGTGCAGATCGTCGGCCACACGAATCTCGCATCGATGGTGCCGTCTGACGCATCGGCGCTCTATGCACGCAACCTGCTCGACTTCCTGAAGCTGATCATCACGAAGGAAGGCGCGCTCAATATCGATCTCGCGGACGACATCGTCGCGGCCACGCTGCTGGCACGCGACGGTGAAGTTACGCGCAAGGATTAAGAGGAGACGGGTGATGGAAGTCATCAACCACACCGTGATCAATCTGATCATTTTCGTGCTGGCGATCTACGTCGGCTACCACGTTGTCTGGAACGTAACGCCGGCGCTGCATACGCCGCTAATGGCCGTGACAAACGCCATTTCGGCGATCGTGATTGTCGGCGCGATGCTGGCGGCGGGGCTGACTGTCGGCACCACGGGCAAGTCGTTCGGCACGGTCGCTGTCGCGCTGGCCGCCGTCAACGTGTTCGGCGGCTTTCTCGTCACGAGGCGAATGCTGGAAATGTTCAGGAAGAAGGAGCCGAAGAAGAAGGTCGGCCATGGCATCGCTGTTAAGGAGGGTGTGTAAATGAGTACGAACGTCGTTACGCTCCTGTATCTCATCGCGTCGGTGTGCTTCATCCAGGCGCTCAAAGGGCTGTCGAATCCGAAGAGCGCGCGCGCCGGTAACGTGTTCGGCATGGTCGGCATGGCCATCGCGATTTTCACGACCATCGCGCTGATCGCCAAACAGGCGGCGGCGCTGGGTTCGAACCTGACGCTCGGTCTGTCGCTCGTGTCCGTCGCGCTGATTGTCGGCGGCGCCATCGGTGCGTTCGTCGCGGCGCGCGTCGAGATGACCAAGATGCCCGAACTGGTCGCGGCGATGCACTCGCTGATCGGTCTCGCCGCCGTCTGTATCGCGTATGCGGTCGTGTCGGAACCGGCTGCGTTCGGGCTCGGCGCCGAAGAGGGTCTGCCCGGCTTCCTGCCTTACGGCAATCGCGTCGAGCTGTTCATCGGTACGTTCGTCGGCGCAATCACGTTCTCCGGTTCGGTGATCGCATTCGGCAAGCTGTCGGGCAAGTACAAGTTCCGGTTGTTCCAAGGCGCGCCGGTCGTCTATGCAGGCCAGCATCTGATCAATCTGGTGCTCGCGCTCGCGATGTTCGGCTTCGGCATCCTCTTCTTCGTCACGCAGTCGTGGCTGCCGTTCATCGTCATGACGCTGATCGCGTTTGTGCTCGGCGTGCTGATCATCATCCCGATCGGCGGCGCGGACATGCCGGTGGTGGTGTCGATGCTGAACTCGTACTCCGGCTGGGCGGCGGCGGGCATCGGCTTCTCGCTGAACAACGCGATGCTGATCATTGCCGGGTCGCTGGTCGGGTCGTCGGGCGCGATCCTGTCGTACATCATGTGCCGCGCGATGAACCGTTCGTTCTTCAACGTGATCCTCGGCGGCTTCGGCAACGAGCCGGGTGCGGCTGCGGCAGGTGGGCCGGCCGAGCAGCGTCCGGTGAAATCGGGTTCGGCCGATGACGCGTCGTTCATGCTCGGCAACGCGGAAACCGTGGTGATCGTGCCGGGTTATGGGCTGGCCGTCGCGCGAGCGCAGCACGCGCTGAAGGAACTGACCGACAAGCTGGTGGAGAAGGGCATCGAGGTGAAGTATGCGATTCACCCGGTGGCCGGCCGCATGCCGGGCCACATGAACGTGCTGCTGGCGGAAGCCGAAGTGCCCTACGACATGGTGTTCGAGATGGAGGACATCAACGGCGAGTTCGGCCAGGTCGACGTGGTGCTGGTGCTCGGCGCGAACGACGTGGTGAATCCGGCCGCGAAGAACGATCCGAAGTCGCCGATCGCCGGCATGCCGATCATCGAGGCGTACAAGGCGCGCACCGTGATCGTCAACAAGCGCTCGATGGCGGCGGGCTATGCGGGGCTCGACAACGATCTGTTCTACATGGACAAGACGATGATGGTGTTCGGCGATGCGAAGAAGGTCATCGAGGACATGGTGAAGGCAGCGGCGTAAGACCGCGCGGTCACCGCAGAATTCAGACGAGAGGATGTATGGCGGAACTCTATCTGGTCCGGCATGGGCAGGCATCGTTTGGCAGTGGCAACTATGACCTGCTTTCCGAGGTCGGCGAGCGCCAGGCCGTGTGGCTCGGCGAATATTTCTCGCAACAGGACGCGGTCTTCGATCGCGTGATCACCGGCACGATGCGTCGGCACAGACAGACGCTCGACGCGATCATTCAGGGCCTCGGCTACGCCGTGACGCATATCGAGCAGCATGCTGGATTGGACGAGTACGACTTTCATGCACTGTTCGAAGCACTGGGCCCGGAGCACGCGGCGCTGAAGGCCTTGCGGCATGGGTCGAAAAGCGACTTCTACAAGGGACTGCGGCAGGTCCTTCAGCTGTGGTCGGAAGACGGGATCGACGGAGCCATTCCCGAGGCATGGGCGAGCTTTCAGCGTCGCGTGTCGGAGGCAAGGCGCGCTATTCAGGACGGTCCGGGAAAGCGCGTGCTGGTTGTGACCTCGGGCGGCGTGATGGCCGTCATGGCGCAGCAGGTGTTGAGAACGCCGGCCGAGACGGCCATCGCGCTGAACATGCAGATTCGCAACAGCAGCTTTTGCCGTTTCTTCTTTAACGAACGTGCATGGCAGCTTGGCAGCTTCAATAGCGATCCGCATCTCGATCGCGTCGACCGTCGACGCTATCAGACATACGCGTAACGAAAGGAGACGATTGAATGACAACTACGAATACCACTGATATCGATATCGGCGCACTCGCTCCGTATCTCGAGCGATCGATTCGGGGTTTCAGCGGTCCTGCGTCCGCGCACAAATTCACGGGCGGCCAATCGAACCCGACTTTCCTGCTGAAGGCCGCAAGTGGCAACTACGTATTGCGTAGACAACCGTCCGGACCGCTGCTGAAATCGGCCCACGCGGTGGATCGCGAGTTTCGTGTACTGGACGCGCTTGCAAAGACGGATGTACCCGTGGCTCGCGCGTATCACCTGTGCGAAGACAAGGATGTGATCGGCACTATGTTCTATGTGATGAGCTTCGAAGAGGGGCGCATTTTCTGGAATCCCGCGTTGCCTGAGATTGCTCGGGAACGGCGGGGTGACTATTACGACGCGATCGTTCGCGCGTTGGCGACGCTTCACGATGTGGATATCGACGTCGTGGGTCTGTCCGATTACGGCCGCGCGGGCAATTACTTCGAGCGACAGATCGCTCTCTGGACACGGCAGTATCGTGCCGCCGAGACAGAGCACATAGACGCGATGGAGACCCTGATCAAATGGTTGCCTGTCCATTGCCCCGTGCAACAGGTTGCGCCTTCCCTCGTGCACGGCGATTTCCGCATCGACAATCTCATCTTTGATCCGCACGATTGCCGTATCAAGGCATTGCTCGACTGGGAACTGTCGACGCTGGGTCACCCGCTTGCGGATCTTGCCTATTTTTGCATGTGCCTGCGGCTGCCTGCGAATGGCCCCATCGTGGGGCTTCAGGGCGAAGACAGGGCCGCGCTGGGTTTGCCGAACGAAAAGGAAATCGTTGCCCGATATTGTGAACTGCGCGGCATCCCGGCGATTTACGGCTGGTCCTTCTATCTCGCGATGAGTTTCTTTCGACTGGCCGCCATCGTGCAAGGGGTCAAAAAGCGTGCGATGGACGGCAATGCGTCGCATGCAAACGCGCAAGAGGTCGGGGCGATGGCGGAAAGGCTGGCACGCATGGCGGTAGATGTCCTCGAGGAACAAGGCTGATCCGTCGGATCAATGACGAACCGGCGGACCTATTCATTTAAAGAGTAACCATCAACATGAGCACTAACCTCTTCAATCTGACCGGCAAGGTCGCACTCGTCACCGGTGCAAGTAGGGGAATCGGTGAAGAGATTGCCAGCTTGCTTGCTGAACAGGGCGCGCATGTCATTGTGACGAGCCGGAAGCTGGAAGACTGCGAAGCCGTATGCAGGCGCATTCGCGAAGGCGGTGGGAGTGCGGAGGCACTCGCATGCCACGTCGGGCGCATGGAGGACATCGCAAAGACTTTCGAGCACATCCGCGCAGTCCACAAGCGGCTGGACATTCTGGTCAACAACGCGGCGGCGAACCCCTATTTTGGCCACATACTCGACACGGACCTCGCGGCGTTCGACAAGACCGTCGAGGTCAATATTCGCGGCTACTTCTTCATGTCGGTAGAAGCCGGACGGATGATGCGGGAACAGGGCGGCGGTGCGATTGTCAACACTGCGTCGATCAACGCATTGCAGCCGGGGGACATGCAGGGCATCTATTCGGTCAGCAAGGCGGCCGTCGTCAACATGACGAAGGCCTTTGCGAAAGAATGCGGACCTTACGGAATACGCGTGAATGCGCTCCTTCCAGGTTTGACCAGAACGAAGTTCGCGGGGGCACTGTTCGAAACGAAATCGATTTACGACGAATGGATGGGGCGCATTCCTTTGCGTCGCCATGCCGAACCGCGCGAAATGGCGGGTACCGTACTCTACCTCGTGTCCGACGCCGCGAGTTACACGAACGGTGAATGCATCGTCGTCGACGGTGGATTGACCCTCTGACGTCAGCAACAACGGAGACATCATGCAATTCGACTACACACCGAACGTCAGACACATGCAGGAGCGGTTGCTGGCGTTCTTCGACGAACACATCTACCCGAACGAAGCGCGCTACCTCGAGGAGATCCGGACGAACCGGCAGGCGGGCAATCCCTGGGTGCCAACTCGGATCATAGACGAGCTGAAGCTGCTTGCGCGAAAGGCGGGCTTGTGGAATCTGTTCCTGCCGCGCTCGACGCGTGCGCCTGAGGGATTGACCAATCTCGAGTATGCGCCGCTGTGCGAAATCATGGGCCGGGTTCCATGGTCGCCGGAAGTATTCAACTGTTCGGCGCCCGACACCGGCAACATGGAAACGCTCGAACGCTATGCGAGCGAGGCACTGAAGGACCGCTGGCTCGAGCCGCTTCTGCGCGGGGAGATCCGCTCGGCGTTCCTGATGACGGAGCCAGCAGTCGCATCATCGGACGCAACGAATATTGCCTGCCGGATCGAGCGCGACAGCGACCACTACGTGATCAATGGCACGAAGTGGTGGTCGTCTGGCGCCGGCGACCCGAGATGCAAAGTCTATATCGTTATGGGTAAAACCGATCCAGATGCGCCACGCCACGCACAGCAGTCAATGATCGTCGTACCGGCGGATACGCCGGGCATCACGGTGAAGCGCTTCCTGCCGGTGTACGGCTACGACGATGCCCCGCACGGTCATATGGAGATCGAGTTGCGCGATGTTCGCGTGCCGGTTTCCAACCTGTTGCTTGGAGAGGGACGTGGCTTCGAGATCGCGCAAGGGCGGCTGGGCCCTGGGCGTATTCATCACTGCATGCGCAGTATCGGCGCCGCCGAGCGTGCACTCGAATTGATGTGCACGCGCAGCCTGGAACGCGTCGCTTTCGGCAAACCGCTCGGTGAGCATGGCGTCACGCAGGAACGCATCGCACAGGCACGGTGTGAAATCGAAATGACGCGTCTGTTGACGCTCAAGGCCGCATACATGATGGATACGGTTGGGAACAAGGCGGCCAGGGCCGAGATTGCGATGATCAAGGTGGTCGCGCCCAACATGGCCTTGAAGGTGATCGACTGGGCAATCCAGCTACACGGAGCGGCTGGTGTATCGGACGATTTTCCACTTGCCTATGCGTGGGCGAATCAGCGCACGCTGCGGCTTGCCGACGGACCGGATGAAGTTCACCGCAACGCGATCGCCAGACTGGAACTGGCCCGCTACCGGCGCACGCAATCGGCTTGAGAGCGATGTTTTTTCGTATCGCGAACGTCGCTAGCGCACGCTGCGCGCATTCGCTGTCGGCAAAGGAGTAGCAATGGAAAGGGAAGTCGTCGTTGTAAGCGGTGTGCGCACCGCAATCGGCAAGTTCGGTGGCAGTCTCAAAGACGTGCCGCCGACCCAGCTCGGGGCACTGGTGGCGCGCGAAGCGCTTGCGCGAGCCAGCGTGTCGGGAGACGAGGTCGGCCACGTGGTGTTCGGCAACGTGATCGCGACGGAGCCGAAAGATCTCTACCTCGCGCGCGTTGCGGCGCTCGACGCGGGCGTGAGCGAAGCGACCCCTGCGTTCACTGTCAACCGCCTTTGCGGGTCGGGTTTGCAGGCGATCGTTTCGGCTGCGCAGACGATCCTGCTTGGCGATGCGGACATAGCAATCGGCGGCGGCGCCGAGAACATGAGCCGCGCGCCGTACGTGACGCCTGACGCCCGCTTTGGCGCGCGCATGGGAGACACACGTCTGATCGACATGATGCTCGGCGCGCTGCACGACCCGATCCATTCGATGCACATGGGAATGACCGCCGAAAATGTTGCGCGCAAGTATGGGATTACGCGCGAGCAGCAGGATGCGCTGGCCCTGGAGTCGCACCGCCGGGCAGCGCACGCGATTGCCGAAGGCAGGTTCAAGGAGCAGATCGTTCCGGTCACGCGCAAGGTCAAGGGACAGTCGACAGTGTTCGACACCGACGAGCACGTCCGTCTGCAACTCGAGTCCGACGAACTCGCGGGACTGCGTCCTGCATTCCTGCGGGATGGGGGCACGGTCACGGCCGGCAACGCGTCCGGCATCAACGATGCCGCCGCTGCGATCGTGATGATGGAGTGCAAGACAGCCGAGCAACGCGGCATCGAGCCACTCGCGCGGCTTGTCTCATACGCGCACGCCGGGGTCGACCCACTCTATATGGGCATCGGCCCGGTGCCGGCGACACGCATCGCGTTGCAGCGGGCGGGACTGGATGTAACGGATCTGGATGTCGTCGAATCGAACGAAGCGTTCGCGGCGCAGGCCTGCGCAGTGACGCAACTGCTCAAACTCGATCCGGCCATGGTCAACCCGAACGGATCAGGCATTGCGCTGGGCCATCCGATCGCTGCGACCGGCGCACTGATTACGGTCAAGGCGTTGTACGAGCTTCAGCGTATCGATGGACGCTTTGCGCTCGTCACGATGTGCATTGGCGGAGGCCAGGGCATCGCGGCCGTGTTCGAAAACCTTCGTCGCGCATAGTGCGTGCGCAATAGCGCATTGAGAGACAAATCATGGCAATTGAAACGATAGGTGTCGTCGGCGCCGGCACGATGGGCAATGGCATTGCACAGACGGCGGCCATCGCTGGCGTGAAGGTCGTGATGGTCGACGTCACCAATGAGGCGCTCGCAAAAGGCATGGCCGCCCTGAGCGCAAGCATGGACCGGCTTGTCGCAAAAGAGAAGCTCAAGCGTCCGGCGCGTGATGCGGCGCTCGCGCGTATCGAAACGTCGACTGACTATCAGCGACTGGCTGCCGTCGACCTGGTGATCGAAGCAGCCACCGAAAACGCTGACCTCAAGCTGCGTATCGTGAAGCAGATCGAGTCGGTGGTGAGACCCGATGCGATAGTTGCATCGAACACATCGTCGATTTCAATCACGACGCTCGCTGCATCGCTGGCCGATCCGTCGCGCTTCATCGGCATGCACTTCTTCAACCCGGTTCCACTGATGTCGCTGGTGGAAATCATTCGCGGTCTGCAAACCAGCGCTGATACCGCTGAAGCAGTTCGTGAATTGACCGTGCGGCTTGGAAAGTCGCCAATCGACGTGAAGAACTCGCCGGGATTCGTTGTCAACCGTATCCTGGTGCCCATGATCAATGAAGCGTTTTTCGTGCTGGCAGAGGGCGTGGCCAGCGCCGAGGAAGTCGACGCCGCAATGCGGCTTGGCGCCAATCAGCCGGTCGGTCCTCTGGCACTCGCAGACCTCGTCGGGCTCGATGTTTGTCTTTCGGTTATGGATGTCTTGTTGAAAGACCTTGGCGATCCAAAGTACCGCGCATGTCCGCTTCTGCGCGAACTGGTGGCGGCGGGACGATTTGGACGTAAATCAGGCCACGGTGTGTACCGGTATTAATGACTTTTGCCGGTCCGTCGGATTCGAACTAGTGAGGAAAGCGTTGTGAAGATTATTGTGCCAATGAAAAGAGTGGTCGACTACAACGTGAAGGTCCGCGTGAAATCGGACGGTACGGGCGTCGATATCGCGAACGTGAAAATGTCGATGAACCCGTTCGACGAAATCGCGGTTGAAGAAGCCGTGCGTCTGAAGGAAGCGGGCGTCGCGACCGAAGTGATCGCCGTGTCGGCGGGGGTTGCGCAGGCACAGGAAACGCTGCGCACCGCGCTCGCCATCGGCGCGGATCGCGCGATCCTGATCGAATCGAACGAAGACCTGCAGCCGTTGGCCGTTGCCAAGCTGCTCAAGGCGCTCGTCGACAGGGAGCAGCCGCAACTGGTGATCCTCGGCAAGCAGGCGATCGACGACGACTCCAATCAGACCGGCCAGATGCTCGCCGCGCTCGCGAATCTGCCGCAGGCGACGTTCGCGTCGAAGCTTGTCGTGGCGGACGGCAAGGCGACGGTGTCGCGTGAAGTGGACGGCGGCGCGGAAACGCTGTCGCTGACGCTGCCGGCCGTGGTGACGACCGATCTGCGCCTGAACGAGCCGCGCTACGTAACGCTGCCGAACATCATGAAGGCGAAGAAAAAGCCGCTGGAAACGGTCAAGCCCGAAGACCTCGGCGTCGATGTCACGCCGCGTCTGAAGACGCTGAAAGTCGCCGAACCGCCGAAGCGCTCGGCCGGTGTGAAGGTGCCGGACGTGAAGACGCTGGTCGAGAAGCTGAAGACCGAAGCGAAGGTGCTGTGAGGAGACCCAAGAAATGACGAACCTGGTAATTGCAGAACACGACAATGCGTCGATCAAGGCCGCGACGCTGAACACGATCGCAGCGGCACGGAAGATCGGCGGTGATATTCACGTGCTGGTCGCGGGGCATAACGCGCAGGGCGCGGCCGATGCCGCCGCGAAGATCGCTGGTGTCAGCACGGTGCTGCTCGCCGATGCGCCGCAACTGGCCGCAGGCCTCGCGGAAAACGTCGAAGCGACGGTCCTGACGCTTGTGCAAGATGCGGCGAAGCACTACACGCATATCCTCGCGCCGGCTACCGCCTACGGCAAGAACATCGCGCCGCGTATCGCCGCGAAGCTCGACGTCGCGCAGATCAGCGACATCACCGCAGTGGATAGCGCCGACACGTTCGAGCGTCCGATCTACGCGGGCAACGCAATCGCGATCGTGCAATCGGCTGACCCGATCAAGGTCATCACCGTGCGCTCGACCGGTTTTGATGCCGTCGCGGCCGAAGGCGGCAGCGCAGCGGTCGAGAAGATCGAAGCGGCAGCCGACGCCGGCATCTCGCAGTTCGTGAGCCGCGAAGTGACGAAGCTCGATCGTCCGGAACTGACGAGCGCGAAGATCATCGTGTCGGGTGGCCGTGGTCTGGGCAACGGCGAGAACTACACGAAGGTGCTCGAGCCGCTGGCCGACAAGCTCGGCGCGGCACTGGGCGCATCGCGTGCGGCGGTCGACGCGGGCTTCGTACCGAACGACTATCAGGTCGGCCAGACCGGCAAGATCGTCGCGCCGCAACTGTACGTCGCGGTCGGCATCTCGGGTGCGATCCAGCATCTGGCCGGCATGAAGGACTCGAAGGTCATCGTCGCGATCAACAAGGACGAAGAAGCGCCGATTTTCAGCGTGGCCGATTACGGCCTGGTTGGCGATCTGTTCACCCTCGTGCCGGAACTCGTGAGCGAACTCGGCTAAGCGCCGCGGCGCCTGAAAGAGGCCGCCGAAAGCAAGCGAAGGGCGCAGGACCGACCAAGTCCCGCGCCCTTTTTTCATATCAAGGGAGGAGAACCGAAATGAGCTATACGGCGCCCATCAAGGACATGCTGTTCGTGATGAAAGAACTGGCCGGACTCGAAGACATCGCGAAGCTGCCCGGCTTCGAGGACGCGAACCTCGACACCGCGCGGGCCGTGCTCGACGAGTCGGCGAAACTATGCGGCGAAGTGCTCGCGCCGCTGAACGTCGACGGCGATCGCAATCCGAGCAGTTGGAAGAATGGCGTGGTCACTGCGACGCCGGGTTTCAGGGAAGCCTTCCGCCAGTTTGCCGAAGGCGGTTGGCAGGGCGTGCAACATCCGCTCGCCTACGAAGGCCAGGGCCTGCCGAAGCTGATCGCGACGCCTTGCATCGAAATGCTCAACGCGTCGAACCTCTCTTTTGCGCTGTGTCCGTTGCTGACCGACGGCGCCATCGAAGCGCTGCTAACCGCTGGCAGCGAAGCGCAAAAACAGACGTATGTGCCCAAGCTGATTTCCGGCGAATGGACCGGTACGATGAACCTGACCGAGCCGCAGGCCGGCTCCGATCTCGCGCTCGTACGCACGCGCGCCGAGCCGCAGGCCGACGGTTCATTCAAGCTGTTCGGCACGAAGATTTTCATCACGTGGGGCGAGCACGACATGGCGAAGAACATCGTGCATCTGGTGCTCGCACGCACGCCGAACGCGCCCGATGGCGTGAAAGGCATTTCGCTGTTCCTTGTGCCGAAGTTTCTCGTCAACGAAGACGGCTCGCTCGGTGAGCGCAACGACGTGCATTGCGTGTCGATCGAGCACAAGCTCGGCATCAAGGCGAGCCCGACCGCGGTGCTGCAGTTCGGCGATCACGGCGGCGCGCTCGGTCAGCTGATCGGCGAAGAGAATCGTGGCCTCGAATACATGTTCATCATGATGAACGCCGCCCGTTTCGCGGTCGGCATGCAAGGTGTCGCGATCTCGGATCGCGCATATCAGAAGGCGGTCGCGTATGCGAAAGAGCGCGTGCAGAGCCGTCCCGTGGACGGCTCCGCGAAGCAGTCGGTCGCGATCATCCAGCACCCGGACGTGCGCCGCATGCTGTCGACGATGCGCAGCCTCACCGAGGCGTCGCGCGCGCTCGCCTACGTCGCGGCCTCACACTGCGATATCGCGCATCGTCATCCGGACGATGCGACGCGCGCGAAGCATCAGGCGATCTACGAATACCTCGTGCCGATCGTGAAGGGCTGGAGCACGGAGCTGTCGATCGACGTGACGAGCCTCGGCGTGCAGGTGCATGGCGGCATGGGCTTCATCGAGGAAACCGGCGCTGCCCAGTACTACCGCGACGCGCGCATTCTACCGATTTACGAAGGCACGACCGCGATCCAGGCCAACGACCTGATCGGTCGCAAGACGCTACGCGACGGCGGCAAGGTCGCGAAGGAACTGCTCGCTGGCCTCGCCGAAACGGTTGAAGCGCTTGGCGAGCAGCGGGGTGCGGCGTTCGCGTCGATGCGCACGCAGCTCGCGCAGGGCCAGCGCGCGCTTGGCGCGGTCGTCGATTTCGTCGTCGCCAATGCGAAGGGCGATCCGAATGCGGTGTTCGCGGGCAGCGTGCCGTATCTGAAGCTCGCGGGCATCGTGCTCGGCGGCTGGCAGATGGCGCGTGCGCAGCTTGCTGCGGCGGTCAGGCGCGACGAGGATCCCGCGTTCCATGACGCGAAGATCGCGACCGCGCGGTTTTACGCCGAGCATGTGCTGCCGCAGGCGGCGGCGCTCGAAGTGGCGATCGTCAATGCGAAGGGTGACGAGGGTGTGCTGGCGTTGTCGGGAGATCAGTTCTGATGCGACGCTCGCGGGCAACTGCAGCTCCAAAAACAGGAGGCGCACGAGAGCGCCTCCTGCGTGCGCAAACGATGAAGCCGTCAGGCTTATGCTGCGTTCTCGCGCACGACCACGAGGCGCTCCGAAAATGGCCCGGAATAGACGCTCTGATAGTAAAGCGGCTGGTCGCGCAGGGTGTAGCCGCGCAACTCCATGATGAAGCCGGGCGCGTCGGCCTCAAGCCCAAGCTCGCGAGCGGCCGTCGGGGGAAGTGCACCGAAGCGGATCCACTGGTCGACTCGTAGCGTGGGAAGTGATAGTCGCTGACCGATGAGTTCACGCAGGTTCTTATCAAGAGCCTCATTGTCGAGACTGCCCAGTCCGACGAATTGCTCCTCGCGCAGCCAGAATTCGCTATAGAGGTCAAAGCGTCCACCGACGCTGATGATTCTCTCAATGCGAACGAAACCGTCACCGTTGAGAAATTCTGACCACGGTCCTTTGCGTTTCATACGCCTTACGGAGCGCCCGTGAACATAGGACGGCAATTCGTTGCCATCGGCGTCGCGAAAGCGCAGGTAGCGGACGTCTGCGGGGGCCACACGCGTACCCGACACAAACGTGCCGCGGCCTTGCTCGCGGGTTATCAGTCCGGAGTGCACGAGACGGGCGAGAGCCTTCTGAATGGTGCCAACGCTAACGCCATGAGATGCCGCGAGTTCGCCCTCGGAGGGCAGGCGGTCACCCTCGCGCAGTGACCCGGATTCGATGTGACGGATGATCGCGTCAGAGACGCTGGAGAGCTTTGTCATATTGCTTTGGCGGCTGCGTTGGAGCCGAAAATTTGCGATCTCGCTGACTTCGAGGACCGTGCCTGTGAGTCGATGAGGCTGCCGACTACCGGTGCAAAAGTGAGCAGGAGGAAGACAGCTGAATCATACACCTATATAGGTGTAGAAGAGGTTGTCGAAGCGCAGGAACGTGTAATCCGGCGCAGCTGTCTTCATCGGATCCGCGGAGGACGTAGACAATGGGAGATGGCGCGTTCGCTGCTTGCCGCAGCGCAGAAGCAGGCCGAGAATTCTTTATTCAACGGCGCGAAAATCGCGACCGCGCAGTTCTTTGCCGAACATGTGCTGCCCCAGGCAGTGGGGCTGAAAGCGTCGATTGTCAGCGCGAATGGCGATGCGGGGGGCTGGCGCTATCGGAGGACCAGTTCTGAGGGTGGTTGCGATAAACCGGAGGGAGCATCATGGCCAGTGCCCCAAGTGTAAGGGTTCTGTCGCAATAAGAAAAAGTGCGTTGAACAATGGCCCGCATGATTAGGACTATTTATACGGCTAACGAGTAGAACTGCTCCGCGGCAGTCTGTCCGATGCCGCAGTCTTTCATCTGCCCTTTGGCGATCATATGCATAAGTTCAATGCCGCTTAACAAGATGCGCGCACAACGAAATATCTTGAATCCCAACATGGGTCGGGTACGGCGCTTTATCGCCCGATGGTCTTGTTCCACGATGTTGTTGAGATACTTGACCTGGCGGATCGTGATGGGCGTCTCACGCTCGGCGTTCACGGCGTGCAGCCCGGCCAGATTGGCACCGCTTTTATCGATGGTTACGGTTTCGGGCACGCAATTCTGATCGATGGCCTTCTCGAAGTACCGTCGGGCCGCTTCCTTGTCCCGCCTGGCTCGCAGCAGAAAGTCAACCGTGTTGCCGGCCTTGTCGACGGCGCGGTACAGATAGGTCCATTGCCCCTTGACTTTGATGTAGGTCTCGTCGACACGCCAGCTCTTGCCGACCGGGCGCTTGCAGCGGCGGAACGCCTTTTCAAGCACCGGCAGAAGCTTGATGGCCCACCGGTGAACGGTCGAATGATCGACCGCGATCCCGCGTTCGGCCATCATCTCTTCGAGATTGCGCAAGCTCAGCGGGTAGGCCACGTACCAACGCACGCACACCAACATGATCTCAAGCGGATAGTGCAACCGCTTCAGCACCTTGGCTACCGCCGGACTGAGTGCTTTCATTGTCGTTCACATCATTCTGTAAGGTCCCCCAGCATACCAGCCGCCGCTATTGCGACGGAACCCGCCAAACTCCCCCCTGCAATGTCTTGGCGCTATGCCCATTCCGGGTGTTGCCAGTGGCATTAGTCACCGCTTCGCTCTTGCCATGGCCCAGGTGCTCGGACATCTCCGTCTCAAGCGCTCGCTCCACCAGCATCTTCGTGAGCTGCTTGAGCAACCCGTTCTCGCCTATCAGATCTTCCGGCTTCTGGTAGTTCGCCAGCAGGCTGTCTGCCAGCTTGACGAGTTCAGGATCGGGGTTTTCTCTTTTGTTGCGTTTCGCTACGGTCATCTGTGCTCCAGTTGCTGACAGTTTCCTGCCAAATGACCGTTTACACAAAAATTTTTACACCCTCATCGCCGTAAAGGCAGTCAAACGCGTCGCTGGGTCAGGGTCACGCGCCGCATTGAAATTCCATCGGGTTTCCACACGACCTGGGTCGGTTTATGCCTTTCGCGTAGATTGCCGCATGTTTGCTGACGGCGCCTCTCGATTGTCATCCCGAGATGTGCCGCCTCCGGGTTCCCCGCTGCCCCCAGGAACCGCCTCGAGGACAAACAGCATTTCAGCCTTCGGGACACCAGCGTGTTTTCCTGGCGCTATGTCGGCGATTCACCGCCCCCGTTCACTCGGACGGGATCTCCGACACGTACGCCAAGCTGCGTCGCGGCGCTGCCGCGATTCACGGCGATCTCGACGAGCCCGATTGAGTTCTCGTACCAGAAGGCTTGACCGGCCATTGCATCGGAAAAGACCCGGGCATATTGGACACCGGTATCTGCGACGCTTAGCCGTGCAGTCCTCGGCACGGTTCCAGCCCGCAGCCCCGTCATTGCATTGCCGTAGTGATCGACGTAAATGACCTCGGCGAAATCGTCTGCATCCAGGTGCACGCGCAAGCCTGTCCTCTCAACGAGCTTGTCGGGAGGCAACTCGCCGCGGCTGATCCATGCTGCCATCGGGGCGAACAGGTCACGACCATGAAATGAGGCGGATAGCGCGGCGGGACGCCATGTAATCTGCCAGATCAGGGTACGCGCCGCGCGCGCCGCCACGACCGAGAGCAGCCCGTTGTCCGGCCCCACGAACCACTGCCCGTCGGCTTGCAGCACGACGGCATCCCGCTCGCCGCCCACGCCCGGATCGACCACGGCCAGGAAGACACAATCCGGCGGATACCACTGCGCAAGCGCCGCGAGCAGATGCGCGCCTGCCTGCGAGTCGTAGTTCGGGGCAGTATGCAGCATATCGATAATGGGGGTACCGGCTGCCGCGTGTCGCAGCAAGGCGACCCTTACCTGTCCGACATAGATGTCGTCGGCCCCGAAATCGGTAAAGAGTGCGAGCATCGCGTAGCCTCCTTGCAGTCCTGTGCCGCCTCGTCGGTCAGCGTTCCTCCCATCGCGATGGCGAGTAACCGCGATGCGCATGTCTCCTGTTCCGCTCTGGCCGGGGCAGGCCTGGCGAAGCATCGCCCCGCGCGGGACAGGTTTCGATTGTAAGACCTCGTTTCGCGGCAGTATCAAGCGGGTCGGCTATGTCGCCGGTACCGGAGGTTGAGCGCGCTTGGTCGCCAGATGAAATGGAGGTCAGCGTGTGTCGATCGCCTACACTTGCTAATGGCATTCGGGTCCCATCGTCGCACGCCGTCACGCAACGCCAAGGAAACAGGATCACATCCTGGCAATCGATTCGCGCTCGCCCCGCGCACCGCTCCCCCAACGGTGAAACTGCGCGTGGGGCGCCTTACTCAGGTCGCGCTACGGAAAAGATCAGCGAGGCAATCGATGAGAGTGAACCAGCCAGCGCGCACAGAGTTGCCCGGGCAAGTCGTACTCGTCTTTCAGGGTGGCGGCGCGTTGGGCGCGTATCAGCTTGGTGTCTATCAGGCGATGGACGAAGCGGGCATACAGCCGGATTGGGTGATCGGCACCTCCATTGGCGCGATCAACGCAGCCTTGATCGCCGGGAATCCACCGGAGCACCGTTATCGACGGCTGGAGGAATTCTGGAACCAGGTGACCGACCGCACCCGCCTGGACGTGCCTGCTGCCTGGCCTGGCTGGGACAAAATCTTTGCAAAATGGATGATCATCGGCGGCGGCATCGAGGGATTCTTCCAGCCTAATCCGGCATCCTGGCTCGGACCGCTCGCCCGGCTCGGCGTGGATCGAGCGTCGTATTACCTGATTGCGCCGTTGCGCGATACGCTTTGTTCGCTGGTCGACTTCGATCTGCTGAACGCCGGGCATCCGCGACTGACCGTGGGCGCAGTTCACGCCTGCACGGGCGCGATGCGCTACTTCGACTCGCGCGACCAACGGCTGAATGCCTCGCACATCATGAGCTCGGGCGCGCTGCCACCCGCGTTCCCGGCCGTGCGGATTGACGGAGAGCCGTATTGGGACGGCGGCGTTTATTCCAACACCCCGGTCGAGGTGGTGCTGGATGACAAGCCCCGCAAGAGTTCGGTCATCTTCTCGGTACAGGTGTGGAACCCGATCGGCCCTGAGCCGGAAAGCATATGGCAGATCTCGGAGCGGCAAAAGGACATCCAGTACGCCAGTCGCACCGACAGCCACATCGCGCGTCAGCAGCAGATACACCGTCTCCGCCATGTGATCCGCGAACTGGTTAAGCGCTTGCCGGAAGCCGAGCGCGCCTCGTCCGAAGTCCAGGAGCTTGCCGCCTGGGGGTGCCAGACCACCATGCGTATGATCAAACTTGCTGCGCCCCGCCTGGACGGGGACGACCAGTTGAAGGATATCGATTTCACCCCAGCCGGCATTGCTTCCCGACAGCGCGCGGGCTATGAAGCAGCAATGCGGGCCATTGCCGCGCGCCCGTGGGACGCACCGATGGACCCAGTAGAAGGATTGACCGTCTACAGCGCGGATGAAGACGTAACCGGTGAAAGACGCGTTTGACGCCTGCCCGAATAAGGATCCGTCGCCGTTGACCGAATGATGCGATTGATGAAATTCCCGGTGGCCGGTGATGGCGTAATGCCAAGTTTCGTCGGCGCTCCGGGTGCAGGCAAGGCCGCGCTGATTGACCGATCCGCAGGATCAGAGCTCGCGACGTATAGCGCGTCGCGCAGCGATGAACTTTACTTCGGCCGCCCGCCGCAGCTGAAGCACTGCGCCAGGTCGAATGGGCGGCCAAGGCCGTGCACCGTGCACCAGTAGAGAGGACGTGCGCAGCGATGCGGTCTCGCCGATTTGCGCGACTTCGCTGTGCAGCCGGCAACATGGCGGGGCGTTGGGCGCCGCAGCGAGGCTGCGCCGCTCGTTCTTCTCGCGCCCGCGCACGAAGCGCGAATCTGCGCGCCACCTAAGCGCCGCGTCGCGTGCGCATTCGCCTGCCGTCTCGCGCCTAGCGATGCACGAAGTCGGTCGGTGTCAGTTCAAGCGTGGTGGCCGGATGGGCGAGCAGCTTCCGTTCGGCGATGGCCCGGATGCGGCTGTAACCGTCACGAAATGTCTTCAGGATCCGCGCGTCGCTGGCCTGCGGTTCAAGCCAGAAGCAGGCTTCCAGCGCCCGGATGGTGATGACGCATCCAACCGTGCTCTGATGGGGGAGGCCGAAGGCCACTCCGCGGCGATTCGCGAGCACTTGCGGTTCAAGGTCGAGGAGTTCCATAGGTGGTCAGGGACGACGCTTCAGGGAGCGTTAAGAGCATTTTTGCACAGGCGATGCAATCTGGATATGGGACGGCTGTCCTGTACTGCGCCGGGGCGCTGACATGCGCAATACGAACAGTCACCGGCCTCACCAGCCGATGCGGTGTTTCTCATCGGTCTCATCATGGCGGCGATCGTCGTCAGCATGAAGATACACGCTGGTGGTGGTCAGCGACGCATGCCCGAGGTTGTCGCGCACGAGGCGCAGATCGACCTTCTGGTCGGCCATGTGCGAACCGGCAGTATGTCGCAGCCAGTGCGCAGACGCCGCCTGGAGCAGGTCCGCGCGTGACAGGAATTCTCCGCCGCGTTCGCGCAGCCGGGCGGCGGCGCCTGCAAACACGTTTTTCACGATCGCGTGCAGCGCGGCCCGCGTGAGCGGCGCGGGTGATCGGCCGTCAGCGCGTTCGCGGGCGAGCTTCGTCCTGGCTTCTGAAGTCCGGCCAATAGGAAGCACGAGCGGCGTAGCCTCACCGGGTGAGGGCAGGGCCGTCATCCCGAACGATTGCCGGTAGCGCGTGAGTTCGGTCATCAGTTCGCGCGTCGCCGGCACCAGCCGTTCCCTGTCGCCCTTGCCGTGGACGCTCAGCCACCAGCGCATCGCGCCATCGGCATCGCGCCGCGCGAAGAACTGGCCCATCGTGTTGCCCCCGGCCTCGGCGATGCGCAGGCCGCCCAGATACAGCAGCGTAAAGAGCCAGCGCACGCGGTGATAGTGCGCGCGGGCGCGCGCGGTGTCCTGTGGCATCGACGCGATGGTGTCCTTCACCTCCTGCCACAGCCCGGGTTCGAGATAGCGGGTAATGCGCGGCGCGGCATGCCGCGCCCGCTGGCGCGAGAGCGCGAGCGGGTTGCCGGCCAGATACCCGGCCTGCACCAGCCATGAAAACAGCACGTTCAGAATGACCATCGCCTGCCGGGTGCTGGCAGGGGACAGTGGGCCGTAGAAAGGTCTCCAGCGCGCGTCGCCGCGCGGATGCTTGCGACCCCTGCCCGAGACCCATGTTGCGGCGGGCTGCGGGTCGGCGAGAAAGCGCTGATAGCGGACAAGGTCCTCGTGGGTGAGTGACGACAGCGGTTTGCCTGGCTGCACCAGCGACCAGAGCAGCAGCCGCTCGGCTTCCTTGCGGTAGCTGTCGAAGGTCGCCGGCTTGTCGGCAAAGCGCGCGAGCCATGCCTGTATTGCCTCCAGGTCGTTTGCCGCGGCAATCTGCGCATGGCCGCCGATCGCGCGGTTCGATCCCGTGCGACCGTCAAGCGCCGCAGGGATAGCGAGCGTTTCGAGCGGAGCGGGTTGCAGCGCGACGCCGCTGCGGGCGGCCGGATTCGACATGAAGGTGAGCTTTTCCGGGAAGCGCGTCGAGGCGCGCAATGGCAGACGGTCCTGCATGAGGTTCTGGTGCAAATAGGCTGTCTGGACGAGAAGGTCTCGATAAAAAGGATACCTTATCGATAAGACAGGACCGCATTCCATACGGTGGGTACAGTGGCATCTTTGAGGCCGAGCTTTGCGAGATTGAATTGGCCTTTGCTAATGCGATGCATCAACTCAATGCCGGCCAGAGTGCTCGCGGCGTTCCTGAAACGCTTGAAGCCGAGCATGGCATTGGTCCGGGACTTGATATGGCGATGGTCCTGTTCGATCAGATTGTTGAGATATTTCGAAGATCGAACCTTCGTGCCCTCGGGCATCAGGCCGTCGGCCTTCATCTCGCGCACAGCACGGTGTGAGGCGGCATAGCCATCGAGTGTAGTGGTTTGCGGCGGCCGCCCCTGATGTTTGATTGCCTTGTTGAAAAAGGCTTTGGCCGCGTTCACGTCGCGTTTCGCCCTGAGCAGGAAGTCAACCGTCTGACCCGCCCGATCTACTGCCCGATAAAGATAGACCCATTTACCGCGGACTCTCAGGTACGTTTCGTCGACACGCCACGACGTTCCCGCAGGCGTGCCGAAACGGTTCCAGCGCTTGACAAACTCCGGCGTGTAACGCTTCACCCAACGAAGGATCGTTGTGTAGGCGAGCGACAGGCCGCGCTCGGCCATCATCTCGACGAGATCACGCAGGCTGAGCTTGTAGCGTAGATACCAGCGCACGCACTGAATGATCACATCGCGGTTGAAGTGACGGCCTGAGAACAGATCGCCCATGTTTTTAAGCTTGCTCATTATCGAATCATGAGATCGGGGAAGCAGCACTCTAACCGATCACATTCACTGTTTGCACCAGAACCGTTCATGCACTGTCGATATCACACGAATGCGCAACAGAAGCGAGAGGTACGCACCCAAGCCTTCGAGGCTTGGGAGAGGGTGACGTGCGTCTCGATGCTCGGACGTCTCGCCGCATGAGTTCATCATCCTCGCGCGCCGCGGTTTCGTTCGGCCGCACATCAACAACGTGACAATACCCACGCCGCTTCTGCAGCAGGATATCGAGCTCAATGCCATGTTGGTCGACCGCGCGCCACAGGAGATAAGGCACGCCGCGTAACGTCACGAACATCTCGTCAAGATGCCACGTGCTGCCCGGCTGGCGCCGCGCAGCCCTGACGCGATGCGCGAAACCAGTGCCGAATTTCTCGGTCCAACGACGAATCGATTCATGACTGACGATCACGCCACGCTCGAACAGCAGTTCCTCGACGTCGCGCAGGCTGAGCTGGAAGCGAAAGTACCAACGAACGGCATGGCTGATGACTGACGCCGGGAATCGGTGACCGTGATAAAGCGATTTCGAGTTCTTCATCTCGTCATCCTAACCGACCGCCTCGTGAACGTGACAATGCCCGCCAACATTATCGACTCTCTGCAACGCGCCCATCGGGACAAAGTGCGACCCGGCGCTACTTTGAGAAATCGATCGTCCAGAACGGTGTACACCAGACGATAACCATCGACACAAGCGGCGCCAATCTCGCCGCGATCAATGCCGATCGTGAAACGCCCATCAACATCCGCCAGTCGAAATATCTCAATAACCTGGTCGAACAGGACCATCGGGCGATCAAGCGACGGACGCGGCCCATGCTAAAGGTTCAAGGCATTTCGCTGTGCCCCGATTCTTCTGGTCGGCATGGAAATTATGCACATGATCGCTGAAGGGCAGATGAAATGTCCTCTCGGGACCCCTCCGTCCGCCGCTGACCAATTCTACGACCTCGCAATATAAGCACTACTTCGCATATCGATCTCACTCGCCCCTTGTTCGTTATCGACAAAGCCCATCGGTCGGGCAGGAATAGCGCCTTCGAGTTGCGGCTGAGCGCGTTGAGTCCGTCTCCGGTTCGTGCCGCTCGCGCAGTTCACAAACGGCGACGCCAAGTTCGTGTTCGGACAGACTAGCGCAGTCGTCCAGTTGCATTCGCTAGCCGCATACGGAACGAAAGGTCTCCTACGTGACGGGCATGGGGCTCTCCCCGGAGTTTCCTAATAGGAACTATTGTTGCGTTAAAAAAATTTCGTGTGCATACTGGGCGCCGCCGTTGTCGACATGCGCCCGATCGGAAAAGTTGTGTTTCGGCCACCTTGGAGCTACGAAGGCGTGGCGATGGGCCCCTGAACGATGCGGTTAGTCGCCTTGAAGGAGTTTAGCGACGTGCACAGCTTTCAGCCTCCGTGCCGCACGTAGACCATCACGAGGTGCAGCGATGAAACGCCATCCTTTGCCGACGACGCCTCAAGGGCTTCGCGACATCCGCTCGCTCAGTGTTGTAGCAATCCATCCGCTCGACCAGGACGGCGAGGAATTGCTCGCGCAGTTGCGCCGCATCGGCTGCCGCGTGTGCCGCTTCTGGCCGGCGCCGGCGGCTTTGCCGGAGGAGGCCGACATCGTCTTCATGGCGATGCGCCCCGAGACGCTCTCAGGCCCACTGCCGTGGCTGGAGTTGCGAGATACGCCGCCAGTGATCCCGGTGGTGAGCTACGAGAATCCGATCTTCATCGAGATCGTTATGCAACTGAACGCTTACTGCACAGTGCCGTCGCCCGTGCGCTCGTTTGGCGTGCTCACTGCGATGGCGGTGTCGCTGCACCAGCACAAGAGCCGCATGACGCTGGAACGCTACGCGCAGAGAATCGCCGGAAAATCCGCGGACCAGCGGCAAATCCAACGTGCCAAGTCGATCCTGATGGATACGCGCAAGCTGACGGAGCCGGAGGCGCACGAGGTGTTGCGCTCGCGCGCAATGGGCCAGCGCCAGTCGCTCGAGGCGATGGCGGACATAATCATCAAGGCTCACGAAAACCTGCATTTCTGAATTGCTAATCCAACTGCACTTCTTCCGTCGTTGTGCAGGATCGATGCGTAGTGCACGGGAAATGTGCGCCTCCACCCCAGCTTGGGGAGCCTCGCATCGCGGCGAAAGGACGGATGCCGCACTGGGCATCGTTCTTGTCGGATGGCACGGCTCTTGCAAATCGTAGCCTGCGAGCGCACGATCCGTCACACGATAGTCCGCTCTTAACGAAACAACCGGCCGCGTTCATCGCCGGTTAATTTCGCACTCGTTTCGTCGTCCGAGACAAAGGCGTCTCGCATGACACCGGCCAAAAAGCCCGAAAACCAGGTTCTTCCTGGCTTCGGGCTTTTTTTTCGGGGAGTCCGCGGGCGGTGACGCGCGACGAGGGCCGCAACATACAAACGTCTTCATCCATTCACTTTCGGACCATCGGACACACTGAAATCGAGGCATCGCGGAAACATGAAAAACCTTCCTCTCTCTTCGCCACGCGGTGACGCGTCGAACGCTGCCACGTCGGCCGCGGCCGGCTGGCGTGGCGCCTTCCTGCTCGACAAATATTCCGTGCTGATTCTGGCCCTAGTGCTGCTGATCGCCATACCGGCGCTCACGGGAGCGTTCCGTCTCGGTCTGTTCGCGAAGTACCTGAGTTTCGCGTTTTGCGCGGTCGGCCTTGTATTGACATGGGGCTACGGCGGCATCCTGAGCCTCGGTCAAGGAATCTTCTTCGGTCTGGGCAGCTACATGATGGCGATGTACATGAAGCTCGAGGCCAGTGCGAACGACCCGGCCGCAGCGGTGTTCGGTGGCGGCGGTTCGCCGGTTCCCGACTTCATGACCTGGAACAGCATCGACAAGCTGCCGTGGTGGTGGGTGCCGTTCGAGCACGGCTGGTTCGCGTTGCCGGCGATCCTGGTCATCCCGGCGCTGGTTGCTTTCGTGCTCGGCTATGCGAACTTCAGAAAGCGTGTGGGCGGCGTGTATTTTTCGATCGTGACGCTTGCGCTCGCATCGATCATGTCGATCGTCATCATCGGTCAGCAGGGCTATACGGGCGGTGTCAACGGCATCACGAATTTGCCCACCTTCATGGGCTATAGCGTGCAGAGCAACACGGCCACTCTGATCATGTACTACGTGACCACCATGCTGTTGCTGGGCGCGCTGCTCGCCGGACGCTTCATCCTGAGAAGCCGGCTCGGCAAGGTGTTGATCGCGATCCGCGACCGCGAGGACCGCATCCGTTTCTCGGGCTACGATCCGGCGCTCTTCAAGGGTTTTATCTTCGCGGTCGCCGCTTTGTTCTCGGCGATTGGCGGCGCGATGTTCACGCTGCAGGTCGGCTTTGCCTCGCCGTCGGTATGCGGCATCGTGCCGTCGATCGAAATGGTGATCTATGCGGCGGTCGGTGGTCGGCTCTCGCTTGTCGGCGCGGTGTACGGCACTGTGATCATCGGCGCGGCGAAGAGCTTTCTGTCCGAAAATTTCGTGGGCTTCTGGGTGTATTTCATTGGCGCGCTCTTCATTTTCGTGCCGATGTTCCTGCCGAAAGGGCTCGCTGGCGTGATCGACTGGTTGCGTGATCGCCAGCCGGTCCGGCAACGCAACAGTCACGGAGTCGCGCAATGACGTCGATGATCCTGGCGGTGGAGGGCCTCACGGTGTCGTTCGATGGTTTCAAGGCCGTGGACGATCTGAATTTCTACGTGGAAGAAAAGGAACTGCATGTCGTGATCGGGCCGAATGGCGCGGGCAAGACCACGCTGCTTGACATGATTTGCGGCAAGACGAAGCCCACGGCGGGCACTATCGAGTTCAAGGGGCTTTATCTGGAGAAAATGCTCGAGTACCAGATCACGCGCGCGGGCGTGGGGCGCAAGTTTCAGAACCCGATGGTGTACGAGGATCTGACCGTGGCCGAGAACCTCGAGATTTCATATCCGAAGAAGCGCGACGTGATCGGCTGCCTGTTCTTCAACCGCAGTGAAACGGTGCGCAACGAGATCGACCGTATCGCGCAGATGATCTTCCTCGACGATGAACTCGATCGCAAAGCGGCGCTGCTGTCCCACGGACAGAAGCAATGGCTTGAGATCGGCATGCTGTTGATGCAGGACCCCGAACTGCTGCTGCTTGATGAGCCTGTTGCCGGCATGAGCGCGAAGGAGCGCGAGCTGACGGGCGAGCTGCTGCGCAAGATCGCGGAAGGGCGCTCGGTGGTGGTGATCGAGCACGACATGGAGTTCGTGAAATCGGTTGCGCACAAGGTCACGGTATTGCATCAAGGCAAGAAGCTGGCGGAGGGCAAGATGGACGCGGTGCAGAACGACCCGCGCGTGATCGAAGTTTACCTGGGGCACTGACCATGCTTGCTATCGACAACCTGAACGTCTTCTACGGCGAGAGTCATGTCTTGCTCGACCTCACTTTCGATCTCGCGGCGGGCGAGACCGTCGCGGTGATGGGCCGCAACGGCATGGGCAAGACGACCCTGCTGAAGGCGCTGATCGGCATGATTCCATCGCGCAGCGGACATATCAAACTGAATGACCGAGAGCTCGTGAATGCAAAGAGCTACGAGCGTGTGACGGCGGGCTTTGGCTACGTGCCGCAGGGCCGCATGATCTTTCCTTATCTGAGCGTCGAAGAAAACATCCTGTCCGGCATGGACCGCTTCAAGCGGCCGGTGATTCCCGAGTACATCTTCGATTCGTTTCCGGTGCTCCATGAGATGCGCAACCGGCGCGGCGGCAATCTGTCCGGCGGCCAGCAGCAGCAACTCGCGATCGCGCGCGCGCTCGTCTCGGAGCCCAAGGTGCTGATTCTCGATGAACCCACCGAAGGCATCCAGCCCTCGATCATCAAGGACATCGCGCGGGCGCTCAACCGCCTGAAGAAGGAGCGCGATTTCGCACTGATCGTATCCGAGCAGGTGCTCACGTTCACACTCGACATCGCTGACCGCTTCCTCATCATCGAGAAGGGGCGATTCGTGCACAGCGACAAACGCGAGAACGTCGACGCCGATCGCATCATGCGTTACCTGACCATCTGAACGGCGGTAATGCCAGACGCCCGGACCGATGTCATTGATCCACGAGGAGATGAGCATGCAACATGGTGATATTTCGAGCAGTCTCGATACCGTCGGGGTTGCTGTCGTGAACTACAAGATGCCGCGTTTGCACACGAAGGCGGAGGTGCTCGCGAACGCGCGCAACATAGCCGGGATGCTGAAGGGCATGAAGGCCGGCCTGCCCGGCATGGACCTCGTGATTTTCCCGGAATACAGCACGCACGGCATCATGTACGACCAGCAGGAGATGTACGACACGGCGGCCGCGATCCCGGGCGAAGAGACGGAGATTTTCGCCGAAGCCTGCCGCAGCGCAAAGGTGTGGGGCGTGTTTTCGCTTACCGGCGAGCGCCACGAGGAGCATCCGAACAAGGCGCCGTACAACACCCTGATCCTGATGAACGACAAGGGCGAGATCGTGCAGAAGTACCGCAAGATCATGCCGTGGGTACCGATCGAAGGCTGGTATCCGGGCAACTGCACGTATGTGTCGGAAGGGCCGAAGGGCATGAAGATAAGCCTCATCATCTGCGACGACGGCAACTATCCGGAGATCTGGCGCGACTGCGCGATGAAGGGCGCGGAGCTGATCGTTCGCTGCCAGGGCTATATGTACCCGGCGAAGGAACAGCAGATCGTGATGGCGAAGTCGATGGCCTGGGCCAACAACGTCTATGTGGCGGTTGCAAATGCGGCGGGCTTCGACGGCGTGTATTCCTACTTCGGCCACTCGTCGATCGTCGGCTTCGACGGGCGCACGCTAGGCGAGTGCGGCACCGAGGAGATGGGCATCCAGTACGCGGCGCTTTCGAAGAGCCTGATCCGCGACGCGCGTAAGAACATGCAGTCGGAAAACCATCTGTACAAGCTGCTGCATCGCGGCTACACGGGCAAGATCAATTCCCGCGAGGATGCGAACGGCGTGGCCGAATGCCCGTTCGACTTCTATTCGAAGTGGATCACCGACCCCGAAGCGACGCGCAAGATGGTTGAAGACATCACGCGCAGCACGCCCGGCACCGAGGAATGCCCGATCCCAGGCATCCCGAACCCGTCGGACCTGACGCATCGGTAGCGCGCGATGATCACCTATACGTCCATCGTGGGCAGCGCGTCGGACCCGCACGTAGCCGATCTGCTGCACGCGCTCGAACATCGCGGGCGCGTGGATACGGTCACGCTCGCCGCCGACGACATCCGCCGTCACCGGCTGCGCACGCGCACCCAGCGCGGCGTGGAATGCGGCATCGCGCTAGATCGCCGGACGCATCTTTTCGACGGCGCGGTGCTGCATCTGGACGCCGACGCGGCGCTCGTCGTGCGCACCGAGCACACGCGCTGGCTGCGTGTGCAGGCGCGCGACGCCGCGAGCGCGCTCGAACTCGGGTATTTCGCCGGCAACATGCACTGGGCGGTGCGCTTCGACGGGAGCGTGCTGGAGATCGCGGTGAAGGGGCCGGTCGAAGACTACCGCGTGCGGCTTGCACCCATGCTCGAAGATGGGCACATCAGCGAGATCGAGCATGGTCACGAACATGCGCACGAGCGCCGTCACGCTTCCCCGCACCCGCATGCGCACGAGCACGCACATGACTGAGTTCACGGGCCTGCTCGCGGGCCTGCAGCAATCGGACAGCTTTTTCCCGAGCGGTTCGATGGCCTTTTCATGGGGCCTCGAAGCCTTGCAGCAGGACGGACTCGTGACCGATGCCGCGTCGCTCGCGGTGTTCGTGCAAGCGCAGGCGCTAGAACGCTGGGCGAGCCTCGATCAGGGCATCGTGTGCGCCGCATGGCGGGCGGACCGGCTCGACGCCTGGCTCGAAGTCGATGCCGCGGCCGAAGCCGTGACGCTGCCCGAACCGATGCGGCAAGGCTCGCGCCGGCTCGGCCGCACGCTTGCCGAGGTGCATGCGCGGCTCGGTGCGGCGCTTGCGAAGGACCTGCGCGCGGCCATTGTCGCCGGGCGCACACCCGGCCATCTGCCGGCCGTGCAGGGCATGCTGTGGCGCAGCTTCGGCATCGGTGAGGGCGAGGCGCGAGCAATCTCCGCGCACGCGGCGTGCACGGGCGCTGTGAGTTCGGCGGTGCGGCTCGGCATCGTCGGCCATCTCGACGCGCAGCGCGTGCTCACGAGCCTGCGCACGCCGCTCGCCGCCGTGCTCGCACGTCCAGCGCCTGATCTCGACGAACTGCGGTCCAGCACCTTCGCCGCGGACATCGCCGCAATGCGCCATTGCCGGCACGACGCGCGGCTCTTCGCCAACTGAACTGAATACGACGGATGTGCGGATGCTACTGACACCCACCGAATACGAGCGCCTCACGCTTTACACTGCCGCGCAGCTCGCGCGTCGCCATCGCGACAAGGGACTCAGGCTGAACCATCCCGAAGCGGTCGCGATCATCGCCGACGAGATTCTGGAGGGCGCGCGCGAAGGGCGCAGCGTCGCGGATCTGATCGCGTACGGCTCGACGCTCCTGACCGAAGACGATGTGCTGCCGGGCGTGGCCGACTTGCTGCCCATGCTGCAGGTGGAAGGCTCGTTTCCCGACGGCACCAAGCTCGTCACCGTGCACCAGCCGATCCGCGCGGGCAACGAGGCGCGTCCCGCCGACGC
This sequence comes from Paraburkholderia sp. UCT70, assembly GCF_050434085.1. Taxonomy (NCBI): domain Bacteria; kingdom Pseudomonadati; phylum Pseudomonadota; class Betaproteobacteria; order Burkholderiales; family Burkholderiaceae; genus Paraburkholderia; species Paraburkholderia sp. UCT70. The sequence goes on from NZ_JBNPVZ010000003.1 coordinate 882,975, forward strand.
GCTCGTCCCCGGAGAACTCCTCGCCGCGGATGGCGACATCGAACTGAACGCGGGCCGCGCGAAAGTCGTACTCACTGCGATGAACACCGGCGACCGCCCGATCCAGGTCGGCAGCCACTTTCATTTCTTCGAGGTCAACCGCGCGCTGCGCTTCGATCGCGCGGCCGCGTTCGGCATGCGGCTCGATATCCCGGCGGGCACGGCCGTGCGCTTCGAACCAGGCGACAACAAGGAGGTGACGCTCGTCGCATTCGGCGGCACGCAGAAGATCTTCGGCCTCAATGGACTGACCGACGGCGCTGTCGACGCAACCGGCTTGCGTGAAGCGGCCATCGGTCGCGCCGCTGCGCGCGGCTTCAAGGGAGCCTGAATGGTCACGATGACACGCAAGGCCTACGCCGAGATGTTCGGCCCGACGGTCGGCGATGCGGTGCGCCTGGGCGACACGTCGCTTCTCGCCGAGATCGAGCACGACTACGCGGTGCCCGGCGATGAATGCCTGCACGGCGGCGGCAAGACGCTGCGCGACGGCATGGGACTGAAGGCGGGCCACGACAGCGCGGACGGCGCGCTCGACATGCTGATCTGCAACGCGACCGTGATCGATCCGGTTCTCGGCATCGTCAAGGGCGACATCGGCATCAAGGGCGGGCGCATCGTCGCCATCGGCAAGGCAGGCAATCCGGAAGTCATGGACGGCGTGCATCCGAAGCTCGTGTGCGGCGTCGCGACCACGGTCAAGGATGCAGAGGGCCTGATCGCGACGCCGGGCGGCATCGACGTGCACGTGCATTTCGACTCCGCGCAGCTCTGCGAGCATGCGCTTGCCTCGGGCCTGACCACGCTGATCGGCGGCTCGCTTGGGCCGATTACGGTGGGGATCGATTGCGGCGGCGCGTGGAACGTGGGGCGCATGATGCAGGCTTCCGAACAGTGGCCGCTCAATTTCGGTTTTCTTGGACGCGGGAATTCGAGCAAGCCGGGGTCGCTTGTCGACCAGTTGCGCGGCGGCTGCCTCGGTCTCAAGATCCACGAAGACTGGGGCGCGATGCCGGCCGTGATCGATACGTGCCTCAGCGTCGCGGACGAATACGACTTCCAGGTGCAACTGCATTCGGACACGCTCAACGAATCAGGCTTCCTGGAGGACACCATCGCGGCGATGAAGGACCGCACCATTCACATGTATCACACGGAAGGTGCGGGCGGCGGTCATGCGCCGGACATCATCGCGGTGGCCGGGCGCATGAACTGCCTGCCTTCCTCGACCAACCCGACCAACCCATACACCATCAACACGTTCGACGAACACCTTGACATGATCATGGTGTGCCATCACCTGAATCCGGCGGTGCCCGAGGACGTGGCGTTCGCGGAATCGCGGGTACGCGCGCAGACCATCTCCGCCGAGGACGTGCTGCACGACCTCGGCGCGATCTCGATGCTCGGCTCCGACAGCCAGGGCATGGGCCGGATCAACGAGGTGATCTGCCGCACGTGGCAGCTCGCATCGAAGATGAAGGACCAGCGCGGGCGCCTGCCCGGCGAACGCTCGGCGCGCGGCGACAACGAGCGCATCAAGCGCTATATCGCCAAGTACACGATCAACGCGGCGCGCACCTTCGGCATTGCCGATACGGTCGGTTCGCTCGAGGACGGCAAGCTCGCCGACATCGTGCTGTGGCGGCCCGCTTTCTTCGGCATCAAGCCGGAGGTGGTCGTGAAGGGCGGCTTTATCGCGTGGGGGGCGATGGGCGACTCGGCGGCCTCGCTGATGACCTGCGAGCCGCTCGCGATGCGCCCGCAGTGGGGCGCGTTCGGCCGCGCGCCGGCCTCGCTCGCGGTCAACTTCGTGAATCCGCTCGCGCTCGATGCGGGCGCGGCGGCGAAGCTCGGGCTCGCGCGGCAACTCGTCGGCGCGTGCGGCACCCGCAAGCTCAGCAAGCGCGACATGCTGCACAACGACGCCTGCCCAAATCTCACGGTCAACCCGCAGACCTTCGACGTGATGATCGACGGGCAGGTCATCCGCTGCGACCCGGCGCGCGAAGTGCCGCTGTCGCGACGCTACATCTTGCGCTAATCGCTCGTACTTTCCGGAGACGTTCGGTGCCAGTTGAAATGGAAGCTTTCGATATCCAGCCGGTGTTTCAATCGACGGCGCGAGCGGCGCGGGTCGGTATCGGCGGTCCGGTGGGATCGGGCAAGACGCGGTTGCTCGAGCGGCTGATCCCGCGTTTCGCCGCGCGCGGCATCGAGCTCGCGGTCATCACCAACGATCTCGTCACGCGCGAGGATGCTGAGCGCGTGCGCCGCAGCGGTCTGATCGATCCGGCGCGCGTGCTCGCGGTCGAAACCGGCGCGTGCCCGCATACGGCGATCCGCGAGGATCCCACGCTGAACCTGCAGGCCGCCGACGAACTCGACGAGCGCTTCACAAGCCTGCAACTCGTGCTGATCGAGTCGGGTGGCGACAATCTCGCTTCATCGTTTTCTCTGGATCTGGTGGATTACTGGATCTTTGTGATCGACGTGGCGGCCGGCGACGATATCCCCCGCAAGCGCGGCCTCGGCGTCGTGTCCTGCGATCTGCTCGTCATCAACAAGTTCGATCTGGCGCCTTACGTGGGCGTCGATCTCGAACGGATGGTGAGGGAGGCGCGCGAGGTGCGTGGCCAGCGCGCGGTCGCGCTCACCAACTGTGCGACGGGCGACGGCGTCGATGTTGTAGTCGACGCGATCGTGGAGAACGTGCTCTTCGATGCGCATTGACGCCCTGCCGGCGAGCGCCGGGCTCTGGCAGCCGCAACTCGACCTGTGCTTTTCGCGCGGGCCGTCGGGCGCCACTTATCTGTCGCGGCAGCGCGCGGGGTATCCGTATCATGTGGGCCGCCTGCTCGCACATGGAGCGGATGCGCGAGTGATCGTGCAGTCGTCGTCGGGCGGACTGTTCGAGGACGACGACGTGCATCAGCATGTCGTCGCGACCGAACGGGCGCGTGCTCGTGTGGAGACGGCCGCGGCCACCATCGTCCACTCGATGACACGCGGCTCGGCGAAATCGCGCGTGCATATCGAAGCGCACGCGGGCGCGCAACTCGACTGGCTGCCGCATCCGTCGATTCTCTTTCCCGGCACGCGGCTCGAAAGCAGCATCGACGTCGTCCTGCATCCCGGTGCGCGCATCATGCTGGCGGACTGCTATACGACGCACGACCCCGCAGGCAGCGAGACGCCGTTCGGCGCGCTCGATGCGGCGATCTCGGTGCGCGGCGCACAGGGCCGGTTGCTCGCGCGCGACCGCTTCCGTCTCGACGGGGCATCGGGCCGGCCGTTGGGTGGCGTGAGTTCGCGCTTCGCCGCGCATGGTGGCTTGATGGTGCTGACGCTCAATGCCGAAGAAGGGGCTGCCGCCGCCCATGCGCTCGAACACGCGACCGAAGATGCGTTCTACGCGGGTGCCGGCTTGTTGCCCGGACAGTGCGGCGCGTTTATGCGCGTCCTCGCCACCGACAGTCTTTCGTTGCGAACGACGCTCGCTCGCGCGATCGATGCGGTTCGCGGTGCGTTGTGCAACGGGTGAGCGCTGCGCAGCGTCCAATCATTCAATCGTCCAATACAAGGAGCCCGCATGACGAGGCCGCATCTCGCAACCGCCGCGCTACCGCTCGATCCGTGGCGGCTGCCGAAGGAACCGTGGTATCGGCCGGTGCATCACGAGACCGGGTGGTTCGCGGCGGCCTATCACGCCCGTTTGCCGATCATGCTGAAAGGGCCGACGGGCTGCGGCAAGACCCGGCTGGTCGAGTACATGGCGTGGAAGCTCGGGCGTCCACTCGTCACGATTGCCTGCCATGAGGACATGACGGCGGGCGATCTGGTAGGTCGCTACCTGCTCGACGGCAATGGCACCTATTGGCAGGACGGACCACTTACCCAGGCGGTGCGTCACGGAGCGATCTGCTATCTCGACGAAGTCGTGGAAGCGCGCACGGATACGACGGTTGTGATCCATCCGCTCACCGATTCGCGCCGCATCCTGCCCATCGACAAGTGCGGCGAGGTGATCGCGGCGCATCCCGACTTCGTGCTCGTGATCTCGTTCAATCCGGATTACCAGCACGCGTCGAAGGATCTGAAGCCGTCCACCCGGCAACGCTTCGTCGCGCTTGAAATGACCTGGCCCGACGCGCACGCCGAAGCGGACATCGTCGCGCATGAGACCGGCGTGAGTGCCGAAGTCGCGCAAAAGCTGGTGGCGCTCGGTGCGCGCACGCGCGCGCTCGACGATCCCGCGTTGCCCGAGGGCGCATCGACCCGCATGCTGATCTATGCGGCGACGCTGATTGCCGGGGGCATGGACGAGCAGTCCGCGTGCCGCATCGGCGTGATCCAGCCGCTCGCCGACGACGCGGACCTGTGCGCCGCGCTGATGGCAGTGGTCGCCGGCGTGTTCGGCTAAGCGATGCAGGCGGACCAGGCAGTCACGGGTTCACTGGACGCGGCCGCGCGCGTGCTCGCTTTCTATCTGAAGGCGGCGTGGAGCGTCGCGCCGAAAGTGCAGTCGCTCGCCGCACAGAGGGACGACGGCGAGATGCGGGCGGATCGTCCGCTCGTGACGGAGCCGGTGCTGTTCCTGCCCGACGCGCGGGTCGCATGCGATGAACCCGCCGACGAAGCTCTCTTCTACCTCGCGAGTGCGGCGCATGCGGCCGCGCACCTGACGTGGTCGACGGCGCGCTTCGAGCGGGGCAAGCTGCGGCCGCTGCAGGTCGCGCTGGTGGGGGTGCTCGAGGATGCGCGTGTCGAGCGGCTCGCCGTGCTGCGTTATCCTGGTCTGCGGCAATGGTGGCTGACGTTTCATCGGACCGGCACGCAGGGCGCGAGGACGGCGCCGGCGCTGATCGCAAGGTTGTCGCGCGCATTGCTCGACCCGGACTATGCCGACGACGACGGCTGGGTGACGAAAGGCCGGCGTCTCTTCGACTCAGCGTTCGCCGCGACGCACGGCGCCGATCCGGCCATCTCGCGCGAGCTTGGCAACCTGCTCGGCAACGATCTCGGCCAGATGCGCGTGCAGTTCAACGCGAAGACCTATGCGCAGGAGGCCGCGTATCGCGACGACAATAGCCTCGTCTGGAACGCCGAGCCGACGCCGATCGCCCATGCGCCCGACGACGCTCCTGCCGAGCGCAACGCGACGCTACGGGAGTCGCCGAACCTGCGCGAGCTGCCGCCGGATGCCGCGCAACCGCCTCGCGGGCTCGCGGCAAGTCCGGGCGAAGCGCCGGCGTCGGCCGCACCCGCGGAGCACGACGACGAGACGCCGTCGACCGTTGTCTCCGTGGCGCGGTATCGCGAATGGGATTATGTGATCCGGCGCTATCGGAGTCACTGGTGTCGGGTGGAGTCGCTGCGTTCCGAACCGGGCGACCGGCTTTTGCCCGCGTTCATCGACGAAGCGGTGGAGCGGCGCGTGCGCGCTATTTTTCGCGCGGCGCGGCATCGCGTGGCGGTGGGCAGGACGCGAGCATATGAGGGCGACGTGCTCGACCTGGATGCCTGCATTATGGGCCGGATCGATGCGCGTCGCGGCATGGCTGACGACGTCAAGGGCTTCATTGTGCGGCGCATGCGTTCGGAGAGCGGGCCGCTCGCGGTGCTGCTGGATCTGTCGGCGTCGGCGGCGGGGCGCATGCGCTGCGCGGTTGCGTCGAGCTGAGTGCTGGGCCGAGCGCTCGCGGCGAATGGCCGCCCGTTCGCGATGTACGGCTTTCACTCCGACGGCCGCCAGCGCGTGCGGTTTCACATCTTCAAGGATTTCGCCGACGCGTGGAGCGGCGCTGTCGAGACGAGGCTCATGGCTGTTCGTCCGGGACTGTCGACCCGATTTGGAGCGGCGCTTCGGCATGTCGGCGCGAAGCTCGATCCCGAAGTTCGCAACGGCGCGAGGGCTTCGGTCCTTGTGGTATCGGATGGCGTGCCCTTCGATATCGACAGTTTCGATCCGCGCTATCTGCGCGAGGACATGCGCCGCGCGATCACAGAGCTGACGGCGCAGGGAATTCGTTGTGCCTGCCTCTCGTTCGACGCCGTATCGCTCGACGTCGCCGTTACGATGTTCGGGCGGGAGCGCGTGGCCCTGGTGGCGCAGGAAGATGGTCTCGCGGTCGCGCTGCGACGCATCGCAGCGGTCACGGCATAGCCCGCTCAACCCCGTGCTGGCCGCTTCCTGTACATGAAGACGAAGCGCGCGGGCGTGTCGTCTGCTTGCATTACCGCGCGACTCAATCGGTAGCGCGACGTCATGAAGTCGATCACCGCCGAAGCCGCCGCCGGAGACAGCGCGGGCTTCCACATCCAGATGTCCTCGCGGCGATCCACGGCGCACGCTTCGAAGAGCGCGCGGTCGGGGTCGCTCGCCGCGCCGATCACCCAGTCTTCCATGCGCGCGCCAAACTCCTTGATGTAGCTGAAACACTCGAACTTGATCTGCTGCACGCTGTAGTTCACGGTTTCCTCCGGGGCATCGTGCGTGTTTTATCCTGCGAGCGGCATCAGGCGTGCCGGCGATGCTCCGCTAGCGGTGCGCGAGCGCCACTGCTCGAACAGGTTCGCCCCCGCGCGCTTTTCTTCCGCCGACATGTCGCTCAACACGTTCTCGAGCGCATTGAGCGCGGTGCCGACGCCATGCTGCGCGGCCAGCGAGAGCCACGCGAAGGCCTGCACCCGATCGCGCTCGACGCCGCGTCCCGTTGCATAGCTGAAACCAAGCCGTGCCTGCGACGGGTAATGACCCTGTTCAGCAGCACGGCGATACCACTGCGCGGCGGCCGCATCGTCCTGCCGCATTCCGCGGCCCTTCGCGAAGAGACTGGCGAGGTTCGCCTGCGCGAATGGGTCGCCGTTTCCGGCCGCCTTCGTTATCCAGCGCACGCCCTCGGCCTCGTCGTGCAGCGCTTCGTGAGGCGACAGCAGCATGGCGCCTAGATTCGTCTGCGCTTGCGTATGTCCCTGGCATGCGGCTTTTTCATACCATTCGAACGCGCGCTGCAAATCGGCTTCGACGCCTTCGCCATTCGCATAGAGCGCGGCGAGCCATGCTTGGGCGTTGCTGTCGCCTGCCTCGGCGAGGGTTTCAAAGGAACGAAAGGCGTCGTCGAAACGGCCCTTCGCATATAACTTGACGGCCTCGTCGACGCTTGGCTGTGTCACGGAATTCATGTGGCGTATCCGGTCAGGGGAAGGAGGTTCATGCGCTGTGCGATGCGAGCGGCGAGCGTGGTTTCGAGCCAGCGGACCGAATCGTCAGGCCTGCCGATTGCGGCGCAACGGCGCTCGAGCAGCTCCCGCCATCGCGCGAGCGATTGTGAGCCGTAGACGCTCACACGGCATAACGTGCGCTGCAATGCCATCGGTTGGAGAATGATCACGCACGTGCTTTCGCCTGCAGAGAGCACGATCAGATTCGGAAAACACCACGTGGCATGCACCGGATCGCCGCCGCTTTCGAATGTAGCGCACCCGTCGCGTGCGCCTGCGAGCTTCGCACCTGCCGCGATGCGCTGTCCGACCTGCTTCCAGTTGCCGGACATTTCGAGCCACTCGTTGCCGTGCCGTCCGCTCACGCTCGCGATGGCTGCGGGCGCCGCGCCGGCATCGAACGCGTTGCCCGCCGGGTCGAGATGAACGAACAGCAGCGGCCCGAACGCGGCGACACGCACGCCCAGCAGGCGCTCCGGACGCAGGCCGAGATACTGATACATCTCGGGGCTCGGCGTGCCGGTTTCGGCTTCGCCTAGTGGCGCGCGGTCGCGGCTATGTCCGCAGGACGTGAACGAGCACGACGTCTTCGCGCCTTGCCGGCATTGCAACGGCACTATCCGGCAGCCGCCGTGCTGCGCGAGGTTGAAGCGGCCGGCGAGCCGGCCGTTCGCGAGACGCTGCACGTGCACCGCATGATCGCCGGCGGTGAACGGCAGCAGGTCGCCTGCGTCGGGAATGTCCTCGTCGACGCCGATGCAGATCCACTCGCGGGTCCAGACCGCGTCGTCCTCGATCTGTGCAAACGCGAGCGTACGGTAGGCATCGGCGTTAAGCGAGAATGTCCGGACGGCCGCCTTAACGCGTGACGCGACGATTTCACTCATGGCGTGGTCTCCCCGTGAATCAGCTCGTTGTCACGACAGCGGGCGATTCATAGTCCGCGCGTCCACGGTGTACGACCGCGCTCGGCGGGGCGGCCGGCAGCGGGCCGTCGGCACTGAAGCGATCGAGCACGTTCTTCGTCAGCCGCGAGATGTTGTTGTCGCAATTGTTCCAGGGTAACGAGCCGCAATACGCGATCGAACTGAAGGCGAAACAGCCACCGCCGTTCGGCGTCTCATGGAAGGTGATGTCGGCGCGAACGCGTGGATGGACGGTGCCGTCGAGACCTTGCTGGTTGAAGCCGAAGTCTTCCATCACGAGCAGGTAGGCTTCAGTGTGACGTCCCGCGGAGGTGGCCACGGTCAGAATGTGCGGCGGCGAGCCGAGCATGGTGTCGACGATATCGAGTTCGAGTCCTGCTGCACCGCCGCCGACGAGGCCGAAGTTGCCGAGCTTCTCGTCGTAGTCGATGCCGTCGAAGGCCCAGCCGACGCGTTCGTCGAGACTTTCCGGCGTGCGCGAGAAATAGCTGGAGATATCGAAGCCTTCCGACGACATGCCCGTGCCCGCGACCGAATGCAGGTAGCGACCGCGGTAGCGCCACATGCCGCCAAGTTCGCCGGTGCCCTGATGGTAATACTCGCCCGGATCGGCACGCCACGTGCGGATGCCCGATTCGCAGCGGCGCATTTCGGTGACGATGCCGCGGCCGAGTTCATCGTACGCCGGATGATACGAATGCACCCAGTACCAGCCATCGGCACCCATGTACATGATTCGGCCGCCGCGCTGCGTGTAGTCGTGCAGCGCGTCGAGCTGCGGTCCCGAGTTGTGCTCCGGATGAGAGCCGGTGATGATGACGTTGTAGTCTTCGAGGCGCGCGAGGCCGTCGTAAGTCAGGTCTTCGTCGGTGAAGACATCGTATTCGTAGCCGAGCGTCTCGAGCCAGTACACGAGGTGCAGATCGGCCGGATATTGCCACGGCGCCTGTGCGAGGAAGTGGTCGTACTTCGGGCGAATGCTCAGGATGGGCCGCAGCCGCGACGACAGGCAGATGCCGCTGCCGTCGGTATGCGTGTCGTAGATCGAACCGGCGTACTCGCGATGCTCGGCGAGGAACATGTTCTGCTGCTGCATGATCGGAACCCGATAGACGAAGAGCTCGGCGCCGCCCGCGTTGCACGCGACGTGCTCGTTCGCATACGCCATGTAGCTGATGGTCGGCACCATGACCGCGATTTTCGACTTCTTCGCGCCGAGTTTCGGCACGATCCAGAACGGGATGTAGTCTTCATCGCCTTCGGACGTGGTGAGCTTTGCCGCATAGAAGCGGCTCCTGATGTCCTCCGGCACCTTCCATTCGAAGCTGACATCCCAGCGCGCATTGTCGAGGTCGTCGTCGTGAAAGTGGATCGCGCCGTATTCCTTCTGCGCGTGCTTCCAGTCGAAGTTGCGGCCGGCCCAGTTGTAGCCGGTCATGGCGCGCGTCGGGCAGTTGACGAGCGCTGCGTGAAATTTGTACGGTCCCTGGTCGCGGCATACGAGCGTGTCGATGCCGTCCGAAAAGTCCCATGCCGCCACGATGCATTCGGACAACGGGCCGGTCGGCCCTGAATGGCGGCGCTCGCTCAGACCCGGTTGCACACCGGCCTTCATCGTCTCGATCTCGAAGCGCGAGAGCGCGCGGTTGCACAGGCGCGGGCTATCGATCTTGCCGTTGTAGTGACCGCCGATCAATACACCCTGCGGCACGGACGAGCGCCCGATCGGACCGCTTTCGAGTCCCTTCACGAATCCTGCGATGACAAGCGGAACGTCCGCGTGCCTGATTGGACCGGCGCACTGCGCTTCAACGGGCGGCACGGCCGGGTCGAGCGCATAGGCGATCTGCGGTTCGTGATACAGTACCACGGCGCCGCTCTTCGCATCGAAGGTGGCGGCGAGGAAATGCCACGCATGATCCCGCAGACGCGCGCCGGTGGTGAAGGTCTGGTCGTTGATGCGCAGTTCGGCGCAGCCGTCCTCATTGATGAAGAGGCCGTAGCCCGCGCCGTTCGACCACTTTGTGACGAGGCCCTGCTCGCCATGCTTCCAGTAGCGCGCATCGGTGCGCGGCGTGGTCGGCCAGATCCAGCATTGCAGCGTGAAGCTCTCCACCTGCAGTTGCGGCGCATCTGGCACGTACGCATACGAGCCGCCGTAGACCGCTTGCGGGCGGCCGTCGTAAGTCGCTTCGCAATCGGCCATGACGGCCTTCTCGATGAAGCCTGGTCCGCGCGGGTTGGTGTCGCCGTTGATCATCTGCACGATCGAAGCGCGATATTGCGCCGGCCCGTCACAGTTGACGTAGAACCTGATCGTGTCGCCGGGATAGACGCTGAATTTGTCCGCGTAACCGGTGAGTCGCATTGCACACATGGAGAATCGCTCCTGCTTTCATGCCGCTCGTCGAGCGGCGGTCGTCGTGGTCCCGCGCCGGCTGGGCCGCGCAGGGAAGGGCGTTGTTGCAGACCGGGTCAGGTCACCGGCCAGTTGTCGTCGCGGCGCTTGTAACCCTGCGAATAGTTCTCGGGCATGCCATCGGTTTCCGGCATCTCGTCCAGACGCATCAGGAAGATCGCGTGCTGGATATCCTGCTCGCTGGTGTAGACATCGTCGTTGACGAACACTGGCGGCACGCCGCGAATGCCTGACAGCCGGCCGATGCGCCATTCGGCGTCCACCTTCGTGCAGATCACGACGAGCTTGTTTTTTGGCGACGCGCCGCGCATGCGCAGCAGCACACGGCGCAGGTCATGGTGCTCATGGGTGCCGCCGGTCACGACGGTGGTGTCGCCCGGTGTCTGGCACCTGAGGACCGAAAAGCCCGCCACGCCATGCATGGACTCCGTGCATTCCTTGTGAAGCGCGATCAACTGCTCGCGTTCGGGAGTGCCTTTCTTCGGGATAGGAATCATGAGATCGACCTCATAGAAATATTTAAAGGATAACTAATCTTATTTTCAGAAAACTGGAGCAAGACATGTCGCATGCGCCATGCGTTTTTTCAGCGTCTGCGCGCTTGCTCGGCCGCTGAAATGCAAAAAAGCCCGAATGCCAGAAACACTGGCAAGTCGGGCTTTTTGGCCTTTTGCCGCCCGAGACGTCTTTGTCTCGTTCGGCATCGTTGAGTCAAACTTTGCTGCTGCTTACGCCTGATTGACATCGACGCGCGAGCTCATGCTGCAACGAAACTTCAGCAACAAATGTGCCTGTGACTGCGCGTGATGCATGTGCGCGCTGTCAGCGCTAGCCGCTAGCGGATTTCCGTACTGCTCGCGGAGATTCGGTCATCGATTTTTGCCGGCATGTTCTGCGCGACGAACGTGCGCAGCCGTGCATCGATGGTGCGTCTCGCACTGCTAACGGGCGTTTCAGTGGCGCATGGAATCGGTCCTGACGATTTCATCGGCGACGGCTTCTATCAGCGCCTGATTGTCGCGCGCCTGCGAACACAACGCACGGTACGCATCTTCTTCCGATAGTTGCTGACTCTTCATGAGGATCGACTTGGCGAGTTCGATGGTCCGCTGCTTCGACGCCTTCTCCTCAGCGCGCTGGATGTACTTTTCCAGCGACTTTTGCTTCTTGTGCTGCGCGATGGTGACAGCAATCGCGGTGAGCACGCCGAACGAGCGCACCGGCGACGGAATGACGCTGAAGGCGTTCAGCAGCATGACGGCTTCGATCACCACCGGGTTTTCATAGGTCACGACGGGAATGATGGGCGGCGCGCCTTTCTGGCCGAGCCAGGTGTGATGATATGCAGCGGTCTGCGGGTTCACCGACATGATCACCAGGTCGATCGCGTCGAGTTCGACATCGAGGTTCGGCCAGCATACATGCACCTTGCAGCCAATCCGTTTCAGGTGCCCGAGCAACTCATCCCTGTCTTGGTCGGGTGAATGCACCACCGCTATGCGCAGCGATCGTATGTCCTGCAAGGCCTGAGAAGTGGGCGGCCTGCGCGTCATGAACGGCCTCCAGCGGCACTGGGAATGCCATGTGCGAACGGGCCGCTATCGGCCGCCGTGTGTGCGATCACATACGGGTCAGCACGTACGCGTTCGGGTATCGCGCTGACAATATCGAATTGTCCGGCCGCGTTGGCCCGGCCTATTCGGGTATGAAGATAGGCGTGGTGATTCTCTTCGTCCATGCGGATGCGTCCCTGCGGCGCATCGAACTCCATGCCCGGCAAGGCGCGCAGCAGCGACACCGGATTGTCGCTGCCCACGCTGCGCATGGCATTGGCGAGCACGTGCATCTGGAAGTAGGCTGCCTCCCAGCACATATTGGTGACGGCGTCGCCGCCCATGAAGCACCGGTAATTGTCGAGGCAGGCGCGGTTCGTTGGCGTGTCGACGGACTGGAAGTACGAGGCAGATGTGAAGTGGCCTTCACCGAGGTGCGCCCCCATCGCGGCAATCTCCGCCTCGGACGTCGTCACGCTGGCGATCGGCATGGTGCGCGGATCGAGGCCGCTCTTCGCGAAGCTGCGATACAGGTGCTCAACGCCGACCCCCACCACGGTCGAGAACACGAAGTCGGGTGACAGCGCCGCGATGCGCGCAGCGATCACGCGATAGTGCTCCTCGCTAGCGTCGAGCGGCACGTAGAGCTCGTCCACCGTTTCGCCGCCGCGCTCGAACACGAAGTCCTTCATGATGCGGTTCGTTTCGTAAGGGTAGATGTAATCCGAGCCGATCATGAACACACGCGAGCCGAAGTTTTCAAGCATGTAATCGGCGAGGGGCACGCAGGTCTGGTTAGGCAGGGTACCCGTGCAAAAGACGTTGCGGCTGTACTCGAAGCCCTCATATAGCGTCGGATAGAAGAGCAATGCGTTGTGCCGCTCGACCACGGGGATCACTACCTTTCGGCCGCTAGACATGTAGCAGCCCATGATGAGTCGCACGCCTTCCTCGACAATCAACTCCTCGGCCATCGACGCATAGTTGGCCGCAACCGAGCCCGGATCGCGGACAAGCAGTTGGACTTCCCGGCCATTGATGCCGCCCGCGCGGTTAATTTCGTCGGCTGCGAAAAGGGTGGCGCTCTGCTGCGAGGATTCGATGAGACCTGTTACGCCCGTGGTCGAATACAACACGCCGATTTTCACGGGTTCATATCTGGTTGAAGACATATTGGGCTTCCTGTGACGCCGATGCGTTTTCTTATTGCGGTCCGTTCGCCCAGACTTGTGCGCATTAGCCACGCTGCGCACAGCCGCCGTGCATTCTTGCCACAAATTGGCGTGTTGGACGCACGCCTGGGCGGACATCGTAAGGCTCGCTGAGATTGCCGCATCGTCGTTGAATCAAATATATAAGGCGAGCCAAGGCGGTCGACGGATTCCGGCGATGACGCGAGTAATTTGGCACGGACCTTGCTCACTAACGCTCGTGATCTGGAGCAGCGCGCCAGTCCTGCAGAACGATCATAGTGAATTCCGCCGCGTGTGACAAAGGTGTCATATACGGTAAAGGCCAAAAAGCCCGACAGCTAAGTCATCCTTAGTTGCGGGCTTTTTTTTGTCTACTACTTTCTCGATGAAGGCACCATGACGAATTCTCGACGCGACTTTTTGAAAACAGCCGCTGCCGCAGCGGCCGCCAGTACGCTCCCGGGTTCCCTCATGCTGGGCTCGCGCGCGGCAGACGCTGCGGACCCGATCAAGGTCGGCATTCTGCATTCGCTGACCGGTACGATTGCGATTGCGGAAGCGCACGTAGTCGATGCGGAAAAACTCGCGATCGAGGAGATCAACGCGGCCGGCGGCGTGATGGGGCGGCCCATCACGCCGATCGTGGAAGATGGCGCGAGCGACTGGCCCACCTTTGCCGAAAAAGCGCAAAAGCTCGTGGAAAGCGACAAGGTGGCGGCGGTGTTCGGCTGCTACACGTCGGCGTCGCGCAAGGCTGTGCTTCCGGTATTCGAGCGCTACAACGGGCTGCTTTACTATCCGACTTACTACGAAGGGCTGGAGATGTCGAAGAACATCATGTACACCGGCCAGGAAGCGACGCAGCAGACCATTCCCGCCGTGAACTGGCTCGCCAGGAACAAAGGCAAGAAGTTCTACCTGATCGGCTCCGACTACATCTGGCCGCGTACCACCAACCGGATCGCGAAAGCTGCAATTGCAAAGGCGGGTGGCACTGTGCTTGGCGAGGACTACTTTCCGCTGGGCGCGACGGAGTTCTCGTCGGTGATCAACAAGATCAAGGCGGCCAAGCCCGACGTGATTCTCTCTACCATCGTCGGGGGATCGAATGTTGCGTTTTACAAGCAACTCAACTCCGTGGGGATGACTGGCAAGAACCAGGCAATCATGGCGCTGGCGGTGACCGAGGAGGAGGCGATCGGCATCGGCAAGGACAACCTGGTGGGCGTGTACTCGTGCATGGGCTATTTCCAGAGCGAAAAGAACCCGCAGAATGAGAAATTCGTGACGGCGTTCAAGACAAAGTATGGGCAGGATCGCGTGCTGGGCGACACGCTTGAGGCCGCCTATACCGCGGTCTACCTGTGGAAGCTCGCAGTCGAGAAATCGAAGAGCACCGATGTCGCCAAGGTGGTCGCCGCTTCATCGGGACTCGCCTGGAGTGCTCCCGAAGGAGACGTGCGCTTTCACGTCAGCAATCACCACTTGTGGAAGCATTCACTGATCGGGATGTTCAGGCCGGACGGACAGGTCGACATCATCTACGAGTCGCCGCTGATCGAGCCGAACCCTTTCCCGAAGCTCGGGTAAAGCGCTTCACAAAAGGTATTGAGCGGCGCGCGTCCGGCGCGTGCCCGCGACGCCCACTTACAAGGTCGCCACCATGTCTCTCGATGTCTTCCTCGTCCAGGTGTTCAACGGCCTGTCCCTGTTCACTGTGCTCGCGCTCATGGCGGTGGGCCTCGCAATCGTCTTCGGCCTGATGGGCGTTATCAACATGGCGCACGGTGAACTCATGGCGCTCGGCGCATACATGACGTACCTGACGTCGATCGTTTTCCAGCGTTTTTTCCCCGTGCTGATGGGCGCCTATTTTCTTGTGGGGATACTGGTGGCGTTCGCTGTCACGGCGGCGGTCGGCTTCGTGCTCGAGCGCGTGATGATCCGGCGGCTCTACCATCGTCCTCTCGACACCATGCTCGCGACATGGGGCCTCTCGCTGGTGCTCCAGCAGGTCTACCGGCAGATCTTCGGACCCATCGACGTTAGCGTGCCGACCGTCTCGTGGCTGAAGGGCGCGTGGAACGTCACACCGAATATCGGTCTGCCGCTCAGCCGCATTTTCATCCTGTTCCTTACCCTGGCGGTGGCGCTCGCGGTCTACCTGTTCCTGTTTCGCAGTCGCTGGGGGTTGCGTATCCGCTCGGTCATGCAGAATCGCGCGATGGCGGGCGCTGCCGGCATCGACACGGAGCGTGTGGACGCCGTGACTTTCGCGGTGGGGTGCGGCCTTGCCGGCATCGCAGGCAGTGCGCTCACGATGCTGGCCTCCACCGGGCCGGTGACGGGACAGCAGTACATCGTCGACACGTTCATCGTCGTGGTGTTCGGCGGCATCGAGAGTCTGCTCGGCACGTTCCTCTCGGCGTTTGCGATTGGCCAGCTTCAGTCGATGTTCGAACTTCTGTTGAGCGGATCGATGGCCAAGGCGACCATTCTTTTGCTCGTGATTGTGGCGCTGTACTTCCGGCCGCAAGGATTGTTCGCTCTCAAAGTAAGGCGTTGAGTGAATCAGGTGCCGCGACAGGTTCTGTGACTTTGAAAGGTCACAGCAAACTGTTTTCAATCTGCTGCGTGCGACGAACGATGGCCTTCGTATTTCACCATCACTTTGGCGGCCGCCTTCCTGGCGATTCTGGGCAGCGTTGGGCGGTCAGCATTAAATCGACCATATGTACCGAGTGCGACATGACACATGATCCGTCAAATATGCGTGCAGATTCAGAACGCGGAGTCGGCATCGATCTCGCGAATCTCACCGTAGAAGCAGTACAGGAAGGTTTCGCAAGCGGACGCTTTAGCGCTGAGTCGCTCGCGAAAGCGTGTTTCGAACAGATCGAAGCGCACAACGGGAAATACAACGCCCTCATTTTTCTGAACCCGGCAGCACTCGATGATGCGCGTGATATTGACCGGCGCCGCTCAGCCGGTGAATCACTGGGGCCGCTGGCAGGCGTCCCGGTCGTCATCAAGGATCCGATGGACATGGTTGGTTTTCCAACGACGGCCGGCTGGTCGCTGCTTTACAGCAAGACCGGCGGCGTCGATCTGATGCCGGCGAAAGACGCGCCGGTCGTGGCGCGCATGCGCGCCGCGGGCGCGATCTTGCTCGGCAAGACCAATGTGCCCGTGTTGAGCCACTCCGGCACGCATGCGAACGACAGTTGGGCCGGTCCGACACTGAATGTCGTGATGCCGGATCGTGTGCCGGGCGCAAGCAGTGCAGGCACGGCGGCCGCCGTTGCATCGGCGATGGCGGTATTGGGACTCGCCGAAGAAACAGGTGGGTCCATCCAGAACCCTGCGTCGTCGCAAGACCTCGTTGGCATCAAGCCGACGATCGGACTTGTGCCAAATGCGGGCGTGGTGCCGCTGTCCGGTAATCGCGATGTGGTCGGCCCGATTGCGCGAACCGTGCGCGACGCGGCGCTGTGCCTCGATGTGCTTGCTGGATACTCATCGGAAGATCCGAAGACGCTGGCTTCGGTCGGACATCAACCGGAGGGCGGCTATACCGCGTCGCTGAGCGTCGACGCATTGAAAGGAAAGCGGATCGGTCTGTACGGACCGGGCTGGCGTGCGCAGCCGCTATCGGATGAAGCGGCGCAACTCTACGAACGCGCGAAGCACGAGTTGCAATCGGCGGGCGCAATTATCGTCGACGACCCGTTCGCCGGAACGTCGTTCGCTTCACTTCGCAAGCCGACACCGCCGCTCGCCAATTTCGACGCGCGCGGCATCGAGTCGATTCCCTACGACGTTCACCAATACTTGCAGCGCTTGGGTCCCGATTCCCCGTTGAAGACGTTCGACGACTTCGCGAGGGCCACCGCTTCGCAAGATGCGTTCGGTCCGAAGGGCGTGCTCAGTTTCATGCGCAACTTGCCGCAATTCGCTGCGGCACTCGAGACTCCAGCAACGCCGCCGGACATCTCCGAGTTCATCGAACTCAAGGCGCAGTATCTGCGCATCTTCGACGCAGTGATGAACGCACAGCAACTCGACGCGTTGGCGTTTCCGCAAATGCGTTGCGAACTGCCGCCACTTCATGGGAAGGAAACGATCCAGGAAACAACGGTTGGAGAAATCAACATCGCGGGATTGCCCGGCGTGACGGTCCCGGCGGGTTACTACGCGTCGGGTTCGCCGTTCGGGATTATCTTCGTTGGCCGTCAATGGGACGAAGCGACGCTTATCGCGATGGCCTATGCTTATGAACAGGCAACGCACCATCGTAAAGTGCCGGCGCTCTTGACGGATGTTCCAGCGCGCATCAATACGCTTGCGAGAAAGGGAAAGCGTTTTTAGGCGTATGTTAAATAATTTCGCGCCGGCGCCCTGAATAGCGCAGAGCAAGGCTGTGGACAGCCGTGACAGGACAGACAAGATCGACAAGCATCGGCAGCAGATTGAAGAAAGCGTTCAGCAGTACCTCGACGCGATTGGAACCGCAGACTGAACCTGTCCGACGAGTTTCAACGTGAAGAGCCTAAAGCACTCATTGCCGAAAAGATATCGGCGATCGGCGCAACGCTTGCGCGCATTCGCCGTGTTCCAACGTATGAGGGAAGCTGCTTGCTCTCAGCGGCTGATTTTTTCAAGGCCGCGGCCCTCGCGGTAAGCCGAATATTTGCGGCGCTTGGGGCGTCTGAACGCACGTCAGATAACGGACGCTGGACACTGCCCTCTCGAGACGAAACCTCCGCCGCACCCTGCCTGAACGTACCCTTGCCGCTCGCTGCAGCAGGTTCGGCGACTACCGTTCCTGGCCCACCACGTCTACACCATCGCTTTGCGCGCCCAGTTGGCGCCAGCGCAATATATTATGGTATTCCATAATATTGAAAAGCTTGATCTGTTGGCTTGGGTGGAATACCGTAATACCAACCGCTGCATCCCAGCGGTCGATACGGAGCGACGGCGTCCTTCGAGGACGCGCCGGTCGCGGCAGGACCGACTCCCAGCTTTCTGCATACAGGTCGATCATGAAATTTTCGCTGTTTGTTCATATGGAGCGTTACGACGCTGCGACGCCGCATCGGCAACTTTTCGACGAGCTGACCGAACTCGTCCAGGTCGCAGAGAAGGGTGGTTTTGAAACCGCCTGGATCGGCGAGCATCACGCGATGGAATTCACGATCGCGCCCAATCCCTTCATCAACCTTTCGTATCTGGCGGCACGCACCGAGCGGATTCGCCTCGGCACGGGCACGGTGATCGCTCCGTTCTGGCATCCGATCCGCCTGGCGGGCGAGGCCGGCATGGTCGACGTCGCGAGCAACGGGCGGCTCGATCTGGGCATCGCGCGCGGGGCGTACTCGTTCGAATATGAACGTCTGTTGCCCGGTCTCGATGCGTTCGGCGCCGGCGCCAGAATGCGTGACCTGGTTCCTGCCTTGCGCCAGTTGTTCAAGGGCGATTACGCGCACCAGGGCGAGTTCTGGTCGTGGCCGTCCACCACGCCGGTGCCGCGTCCGATTCAGCTGCCCCATCCGCCGATGTGGCTCGCCGCTCGCGATCCGAACTCGCATGAATTTGCGGTGCGCAATGGCTGCAATGTGCAGGTGACCTCGCTGGCCGCGGGCGACGGCGAAGTCGTCAGTCTGATGGAACGCTTTAACGCAGCATGCAAGGCGAACCCCGATATTCCGCGGCCGCAGATCATGATGCTGATGCATACCTTCGTCGGTGCGGACGCCGCCGAAGTCGACACGGCCGTCGAAGACCTGTCGCGCTTCTACTGCTACTTCAGCAAGTGGTTCAAGAACGAGCGTCCAGTCACGCAGGGCTTCATCGAACCGCTGACCGACGCCGACATCGCGTCGTTCCCGCAATACGCGCCGGAGCAGATTCGCAAGAATCTCGTGATCGGCCAGCCGGGCGCCGTGATCGACCGTCTCAAACAGTATGAGGAACTCGGTTTCGATCAATACAGCTTCTGGGTTGACAGCAATATGAGCTTCGAGCGCAAGCGCCGCTCGCTCGAACGCTTCATCTCCGATGTGATGCCCGCCTTCGCCGCGCACGGCTGATTGCCGTTCATCCTTGAATCGACGTTCTGCACTCAGGAGCAGAAGTTATGTTGAAGTCGTTCCAGCATTACATCGACGGTGAGTTCAGCGACGCGGCCGCAACCTTCGATAGCGTGAATCCCGCGACCGGCGCCGCATGGGCGACGATGCCCGCGGCCAGCGTGGCGGACGTGGACCGTGCGGTGCAAGCCGCGGACCGCGCCTTGTTCGCGCCGGAGTGGGCGGGCCTGACGGCCAGCCAGCGCGGCAAGCTGTTGTACAGGCTCGCGGACCTCGTTGCGGCGAACGCGCTGGAGCTCGCGCAACTCGAGACGGCAGACACCGGCAAGATCATCCGCGAGACACGCAGCCAGATCGGCTACGTGGCCGAGTACTACCGCTATTACGCGGGCGTCGCCGACAAGATCCAGGGCGCCTGCCTGTCCGTCGACAAACCCGACATGGACGTCTTCCTCCGGCGCGAACCGGTCGGCGTGGTCGCCGGCATCGTGCCGTGGAATTCGCAACTATTTCTCTCGGCCGTGAAGATCGGGCCGGCGCTCGCCGCCGGCTGCACGATCGTACTGAAGGCGTCCGAGGAAGGCCCCGCGCCGCTGCTCGCCTTCGCCAGGCTCGTGCACGAGGCCGGTTTTCCGGCGGGCGTCGTCAACATCCTGACCGGTTTCGGCGCGGATTGCGGCCGCGCGCTGACGAGCCACCCGCTCGTGTCGAAGATCGCGTTCACAGGCGGCCCCGACACCGCGCGGCAGATCGTGCGCAACTCCGCCGAGAACCTTGCGGCGACGTCGCTGGAACTGGGCGGCAAATCGCCGGTGCTCGTTTTCGACGACGCCGATTTGGACAGCGTCAGCCACGCGGTGATCGCGGGCATCTTCGCCGCGACGGGGCAGAGCTGCGTGGCGGGCTCGCGATTGCTCGTGCAGCGCGGCATCCGTGACCGGCTACTCGCACGGCTAGTCGAAAAAGCGCGCGCAATCAGGATCGGCGATCCGCAGGACGTGGATACCGAAATGGGACCGCTCGCGACGCGCAGGCAACGCGATCACATCGAAGCAGTGCTCGGTGCCAGTCTCAAGGCGGGCGCCATGCTTTTGACGGGCGGTGGCCGTCCCGCAGGACACGGCGACGGTTTCTTCTTCGAACCGACCATCGTCGATTGCCCGTCGTCCACGGTGCCGAGCGTTGCGCAGGAGTTGTTCGGACCGGTCCTGAGCGTGATGTCCTTCGACACAGAGGCCGAAGCGCTCGCGCTCGCCAACGACACGAAGTATGGCCTCGCGTCGGGTGTGTTCACTCGCGATCTGACGCGCGCGCATCGGCTCACGCGGCAGTTGCGTGCGGGGATCGTCTGGGTCAACACCTATCGCGCCGTGTCTCCGATCGTGCCGTTCGGCGGCTATGGACTGAGCGGCCTCGGGCGTGAGGGTGGCCTCGATGCGGTACTCGATTACACGCGCACCAAATCCGTCTGGATTCGCACGTCGGACGACCCGATCGCGGACCCGTTCGTCATGCGCTAAGGAAACCTATATGTACTACGAAATCCGCACGTACAAGATCAGGACAGGCGCAGTGCGCGCGTATCTGAAGCTGGTCGAGGAAGAAGGCATCGAGCTGCAGAAGCGCTATCTGGGTGAACTCGTCGGCTACTTCTTCTCGGAGATCGGACCGCTGAACCAGATCATCCACATGTGGGCGTATCCGAGTCTCGACGAGCGCGAAGCGCGCCGTCAACGGCTCGCCGAAGATCCCGCATGGCAGGCCTTCACACCGAAGATTCAGGCGCTGATGGAAACCATGGAAAGCAAGATCATGAAGCCCGCCGCGTTTTCGCCGCTGAAGTAAGAACCGCATTCGCAACCCGTCCTCTCGAAGCCAGCCGTATCCTTTCAAGGAGCAGTCATGAAGCAAGCGCTACGTATGCCCGCGCGGGCGCGCGCAGTGGCTTTCACGGTGGCCACCACCGTGGCCGCCGCGTCAGCCGTGTTGATCCATACGCCGGTGTCCGCGGCCGCCGCGCCGATCGTATTCGCCAGTTGGGGCGGAACGACCCAGTCGGCTCAGCAGAAGGATTGGGCGCAGCCGTTCACGCAGGCGTCGGGCATTCAGGTCCTGATGGACGGCCCGACCGATTACGGCAAGCTCAAGGCGATGGTCGACAGCGGCAACGTGCAGTGGGACGTGGTCGACGTCGAAGGCGATTTCGCGTATGCGGCGCTTCGTGACGGCCTCGTCGAGCCGATCGACTATTCGGTGGTGAACAAGGCGCAACTTGACCCGCGCTTCATGTCGCCGGGCGCAGTGGGCAGTTTTTACTATTCGTTCGTGCTCGGCTACAACAAGGCGGCGTACAGGAGCGGCGCGCCGGCGAACTACGCCGATCTGTTCGACACCAGGCGTTTTCCTGGCAAGCGCACGCTCTACAAGTGGTCCGCGCCCGGCGTGCTTGAAGTCGCTTTGCTAGCCGATGGCGTCGCGCCCGACAAGCTCTACCCGCTCGATCTCGATCGCGCCTTCAAAAAGCTCGACACGATCAAGAGCCAGATTGTCTGGTGGAGCGGCGGCGCGCAGTCGCAGCAGCTGATGGCATCCGGCGAAGCGCCGATCGGCGTGTTCTGGAACGGCCGGCTGCATGCGTTGCAGCAGACCGGCGTGGACGTGGGCGTGTCGTGGAATCAGAACCTGACCGCGGCCGACATGCTGGTGGTGCCGAAGGGTACGAAACATAAAGCCGAGGCGATGAAGTTCCTTGCCAGCGCAACCGCGCCGCAGGCTCAGGCGAATTTTGCCGCTGCAACCGGTTATGCGCCCGTCAATCTGAAATCCGCCGCGCTCCTGCCGCCGGATGTCGCGAAGACGCAGCCGGATCAATACAAGGCGACGCAGATCAATCTCGACATGAAGTACTGGGCCGATCACCGCGATGAAATCGCGAAGCGCTGGTACGCGTGGCAATCGAAGTAAAGCGCCGACCGGACGAACCCAGCGAAGGAGTCATCATGTCGAATGCAGTCAGTACTATCGCGGAGCCGCCGGTCGTGGCGCCGAAGATGACCGTCGGTTTCAGGAAGATCCGGCTGGTCGCGCCGGCGCTGTTGCTGCTGGTCGTGTTTTTCCTGTTGCCGGTGCTCTCACTGCTGCTGCGCAGCGTGCTGGAGCCGACGCCCGGCCTTCAGAACTACGCGCAGCTATTCGGCTCGACTACCTATCTGCGCGTGTTCGGCAATACGTTTTTCGTCGCCTCGGTGGTGACCGCCGTGACCGTCGTGATCGGCATCCCGACCGCATGGTTGCTCGCAATCGCGCCGCGCTGGATCGGCAAGCTGGTGTTCGCGATCCTGCTGCTGTCGATGTGGACCAATCTGCTCGCGCGCACCTTCGCATGGATGGTGTTGCTGCAACAGACCGGTCCGATCAACCGCCTGCTGATGTGGCTCGGCGTCATCCATGAGCCGCTCACGCTCGTGAACAACCTCACTGGCGTGACGATCGGCATGACTTACATCATGTTGCCGTTTCTCGTGATGCCACTGCACGCCACCTTGCGCGCGATCGATCCGACCACGCTGCGCGCTGCCGCAATCTGCGGCGCGAGCCGCTGGCAGGCATTCTGGCGCGTGCTCGTGCCGCTCGCGATGCCAGGCATTGCCAGTGGCGCGTTGATGGTGTTCGTGATGGCGCTCGGCTACTTCGTCACACCCGCGCTGCTGGGTGGCCCGGAATACATGATGCTCGCCGAACTGATCGCGCAACTCGTCCAGCAATTGTTGAACTGGGGGCTGGCGGGTGCGGCCGCGTTCGTGCTGCTGCTCGTCACGTTGTCGCTGTACGCGGTACAGCTTCGCTTCTCGGGCCGCGCCGCGAGCGCCACAGGAGTTCACTGACATGCTGCTCGATTTCGATCGTCTTGGTCCCTTGCGCTGGATGCTGCTGAGCGTGGGTGGCGCGGTGTCGCTGTTCCTGCTGCTGCCGGTGCTGTTCATCGTCGCGCTGTCGTTCGGCGATTCGCAATGGCTGATGTTTCCGCCGCCCGGTTGGACGCTGCAGTGGTACAGCACGCTGTTCTCCGATCCGGGCTGGTTCGACTCGCTGCTCACGAGCGTCGAACTGGGACTCGTCGTGATGGTGTTGTCGGTGGTGCTGGGCCTGCTGGCGTCGCTGGCGCTGACACGCGGCAATTTTCGCGGACGCGCGTTGCTGAAGGCGTTTTTCCTCACGCCGATGGTGCTGCCGGTCGTCGTGCTTGCCGTCGCGCTGTACGGGTTTTTCCTTCGCATCGGTTTGACGGGCACGCTGGTCGGTTTCGTGATCGGGCATCTGATCATCGCGCTGCCGTTTTCGATCATCGCGATCAGCAATTCGCTCGAGAGCTTCGACACGTCGCTCGAAGATGCCGCGCTGATTTGCGGTGCCGGTCCGTTCGAAGTGAAATGGCGGGTCACGTTGCCGGCTATCCGGCTTGGCCTGTTTGCCGCGGCGATCTTCTCGTTTCTTGCGTCGTGGGACGAAGTCGTGGTCTCGATCTTCATGGCAAGTCCGACTCTACAGACGCTGCCCGTGCGCATCTGGAGCACGCTGCGGCAAGATCTGACGCCGGTGATTGCCGCCGCGTCGTCTCTGCTGGTTGGACTGACCGTTGTCCTGATGTTGCTGGGGCTTGTACTCAAGAGAGGTAAATCGTGAACTCACCGTTTTTGCAGATTCAGCGCCTTCGCAAGACCTACGATCAGGTCGTCGCCATCGATCAGGTGTCGCTCGACGTCAACAAGGGCGAGTTCATGACTTTTCTCGGGCCGTCCGGCTCCGGCAAGAGCACGACGTTATATATCGTCGCCGGTTTTCAGTCGCCCACTGACGGCCGCGTGTTGCTCGACGGCAAGCCGCTACTGTCCGTCGCGCCGAATCGCCGCAATATCGGCATGGTGTTTCAGCGCTATACCTTGTTTCCGCATCTGACGGTCGGCGAGAACGTCGCGTTTCCGTTGCGCGTGCGGCGCTGGCCTGAAGCCAAAGTGCGGGCAAAAGTCGATGAAATGCTCAAGCTCGTGCACCTGGGCGATTGCCGCGACCGGATGCCCGGCATGTTGTCGGGCGGCATGCAGCAGCGCGTCGCGATTGCGCGTGCGCTTGCCTACGATCCGCCAGTCCTGCTGATGGACGAGCCGCTGTCCGCACTCGACAAGAAGCTGCGTGAAGAATTGCAGACCGAACTGCGCCGGATTCATCAGCAAACCGGTGTCACGATCCTGTATGTGACGCATGATCAGGAGGAGGCGTTGCGCCTGTCCGACCGGATCGCGGTGTTCAACAAAGGACGCATTGAGCAGGTCGGCACGGGCGAGGACCTTTACCGGAAGCCGGCGTCGCGCTTCGTGGCGAGCTTCATCGGCAATTCGAACTTTCTGCCGGTCACGCTGGCCGGCGGCCACGCGGACTCGCATGCGGTGTTCCCGAACGGCAAACCGGTGCCGATTGCGGGCTGCGACCATACGCTCAACGCCGGCGACGGCGGCGCGCTGATGCTGCGGCCCGAACAGATCCGTATTCGCGCGCAGGCGCCGCAGGTTGCGAACGACGGCTTGCCGGTCGTCGTGCGCGACATCACGTACCTGGGCGACACGATGCACTATTCGGTGGCGACACCGTGGCAGCAGGAGATCGCGATACGCACCGCAGCGGGCACGCATGAAGCGGCGCTCGCGGTGGGCGCACAGGCCTGGCTCGACTGGGACCGGTCTCACGCGCAAGTGTTTCCCGCATGACGCACGGCACCGCGGTTCGCCGCCGACGGCTGTGCGATACTTTGGTATTCCAAGAACCAACCGGCCCAGGGATATTGCCTGGGAAGCTCGCCATGATCGAACAGATGCGCGTTGACCGCAGTGCACCAACCCTTCGCGAACTCACGCTCGAGAAGCTGCGCGAGGCCATTTCGCAGGGCTTTTATCGTCCCGGCGACCGGTTGATCGAGCGGACGTTGTGCGATCAGTTGGGCGTGAGCCGGACCGTGGTGCGCGAAGTGCTGCGCCATCTGGAAACGGAAGGGCTGGTAGAGACGGTCGCGCATTCGGGCCCGATCGTCGCGCGACTCGACCCGGAACAGGTGCAGGAAATCTACGAGATTCGGGCGTTGCTTGAGTCAGAAGCGGCCCGGGCCTGCGCCGAGCTTGCGACGCCCGCGCTCGTGAAGCAACTGCGCGAACTGCGTAAGGAAATCGAAGACGCGTTCGACAAGTCCGACTTCCGCCGCGTTTTGACCTACACCGAACGCTTCTACGAAGCGATGTTCGCGGGCGGCCACAAGCTGATGATGCATCAGGTGGTCAAGTCGCTGAATGGCCGCATCAACCAGCTGCGTTCGGTGACGATTTCTTCGCCGGGGCGCGGCACTGATTCGAATCGCGAAATGAACAAGCTGCTGGCTGCGATTGCGAAGAAAGATGGCGATGCGGCCGCTGCGGCATCGCTCGAGCATGTGCGGCGCACCGCGGCGATCGCCATGACCACGCTTGCCGAGCAGGTCACGGATCAGAGCGAAAGCGCCTGAATACGTCGGTTCGTCCTCCAGAAAAACCGTCGCTCGCGACGGTTTTTTTTCGCCTGTACTTCGCAGGAAGTCTCGTAAACCCGTCATCGGGATGAAAGGCCTTGCATGCGCTAATATGGAATACCATAATACCTCCCACGCGTCGCGCACTGAGCCAAGGCGCACTTGTCTCCGGAGGAACTCTTATGAAGCTCGAGATTCGCAAGCTGCTCACCTATGTGGAAGACACGTTCATCGAGGGCGGCAAGGTCGCACCCAAGCCGTTGAAACTGTTCGCGGCAGCGGCGGTGCTGCGCAATCCGTGGGCCGGGCGCGGCTTCGTCGAAGACCTGAAGCCGGAGATTCACGCGCTCGGGCCGCAGCTCGGTGAAGTGTTGACGGCCGAGATCCTGCGCATCGCTGGCTCTGGCGACGCGGTGGAGGGTTACGGCAAGGCGGCGATCGTCGGGACGTCGGGTGAAGTCGAGCACGCCTCGGCGTTGATTCACACGCTGCGCTTTGGCAACAGGTTTCGCCAGGCGGTCGGCGCCAAGAGCTATCTGAGCTTCACGAACCTGCGCGGCGGCCCGAACTGCCCGGTCACGATTCCGCTGATGCACAAGGACGACGAAGGCATGCGCTCGCACTACCTGACCATCCAGTTTTCGATCATCGACGCGCCCGCGCCGGACGAACTCGTCATTGCGCTCGGCGCGTCGATTGGCGGCCGGCCGCATCACCGGATTGGCGACCGCTATCAGGATCTGAAGGAGCTGGGCTCCAATGAAGCGTGAAACCGATATCGCAAATGCGTCGAGGAGCGGTGTATTCGACGGCACGGCCTATAGCGTGGCAGGCGAGGGCGAGGTCCTCGTGCTGATCCATGGTGTGGGAATGAATCGCCGCGTGTGGGAACCGCAGGTCGAAGCGTTGCAGGCGCACTTTCGCGTCGTCAGCTACGACATGCTGGGGCATGGCGCGAGCCGGCTGCCTGCGGCTGCTCCGCAACTGGAGGAATACGCGGCGCAGTTGCTGGCGCTGCTGGATCATCTCGACGTCAGGACGGCGCACGTCGTCGGCCACTCGATGGGTTCGCTGATCGCGCTCGAATTCGCGTTGCGGCACCCGTCGCGGGTGACGAGCGTGACCGCTTTGAACGCGGTGTACGACCGCACGCCGTCACAACGGGCTGCCGTGATGCAGCGCGCGGCGTCATTGAACGGCGGCCTCGACCAGCCGAGCATCGACGCGACGCTCGCCCGCTGGTTCGACGATCCCGTGCCCGGTCATCTGGCGAGCGTCGCTGAGTTGGTGCGTTCGTTGCTGGAGAGCGTCGACCTCGAAGGCTACGCGCGGACATATCGCCTGTTTGCGAGTTCCGACCAGGCGCACCTGGGTCGCCTGCCGCAGCTCGCCATGCCCGCGCTGTTCATGACCGGCGAGTGCGATTCGAATTCGAGCCCGGCGATGTCGGAGTCGATGGCGGCCGCGGCGCCGCTTGGCCGCGCTGAGATCATCGCCAACGAACGGCACATGATGAACGTTACGGCGCCGTCGATTGTGAATCAGCGGCTTCTGCACTTTATTCGCGATGTGAGCCGTCAGTCCTGAGGAGCAGCACCATGACCGATTCTTCTTTTGACCTCATCGAGTTTCGCCGTGCGCTGGGCGCGTTCGTCACCGGCGTGACGGTGGTGACGACGATCCAGCGGGATGGCTCGCCGCGCGGCTTTACCGCGAATTCGTTCACGTCGGTGTCGCTCGATCCGGCGTTGATCCTCGTGTGCATCGCCAAGACCGCGTCGAGCCATCCGGTGTTTTCACAGACGCAGCGTTTCGCCGTGAGCGTGCTGGCGGAAGATCAGCGGCCCGTGTCAGGCGTGTTCGCGTCGAAGAGCGCGGACAAGTTCGCACAGGTCGCGTGGCACGCGCGGCGCACCGGCAGCCCGGTGATGGACGGCGCGGCGGCGAGCTTCGACTGCGAGACGCATCAGGTAGTGGATGCCGGCGATCACATCATCCTGATCGGTCGCGTGGTGGATTTCACGCATTCGAGCGCGACGCCGTTAGGGTACTGCCGTGGCGCGTATGTGGATTTCAGTTTGTCGCAGGAAGCGTTGGCGGCGACAGGTCAACGTGCGCAGGTCGGCGCGATTCTCGAGCACGCCAACGGAATCGTGCTGATCAGGACAGCGAGCGGATTGCAGTTGCCCACCGGCACGCGGCTTGAGCCGCTGACGGACGCCGCGAGTCTGCGTGGCGTGCTCGACGGTCTGAAGCTGAACGTCAACCTCGATTTTCTGTTTGCAGTGTTCGAAGAGAAGGGCGTCACGCACATCTACTATCGCGGACGGGTGGTCGATGACGCGCCGGCGGCAGCGGACGTTCGCTACGTGCCGCTCGACGCGATACCGTGGGACGAGATTCGCGAGCCGGCCGTGCAATCGATGCTGCGCCGCTACGTCAAGGAGCGGACCGAAGACGCGTTCGGCATCTATGTGGGCGATGTCGAAAAAGGCACCGTGCAATCGTTGGTGGCGAATGTTTGAATTGATCCGTCTGTGCATAAGAAAAACGGCTTCGAATTTTGAAGCCGTTTTTCCTTGCCGCGGTCACATGTTCGCGTAGTTCGGACCGCCGCCACCTTCCGGTGCGACCCACACGATGTTCTGCGTCGGGTCCTTGATGTCGCACGTCTTGCAGTGCACGCAGTTCTGCGCGTTGATCTGCAAGCGCGGCGAACCGTTCTCCTTTACGAATTCATAGACGCCTGCGGGACAAAAGCGTGCTTCGGGGCCATCGTAAGTGAGAAGGTTGATATTGACCGGTACGGCAGGATCTTTCAGTGTCAGGTGAGCCGGCTGGTTCTCCTCGTGATTGGTGTTCGAGATGAACACCGAAGACAAACGGTCAAAGGTCAGCTTGCCATCCGGCTTCGGACACACGATCGGCTTGCACTGCGAAGCCGGCTTGAGCATCTCGTGATCCGAATGCTGATGATGCAGCGTCCACGGCACGGTGCCGCCCAGCAGCTTCTGCTCTATGCCGACCATCAGCGTACCGAGGTACAGGCCCTTGCTCATCCACTGCTTGAAGTTGCGTGCGCGATGCAGTTCGGTATGCAGCCATGAAGTCTTGAACGACGCTGGATAAGCGGTCAGTTCGTCTGACTGACGTCCCGCCTGCACCGCTTCGAAAGCAGCGTCGGCGGCGAGCATGCCGGTCTTGATCGCCGCATGCGAACCCTTGATCCGCGATGCGTTCAGGAAGCCCGCGTCCTCGCCGACCAGCGCGCCGCCCGGGAACACCAGCTTGGGCAGCGACATCAGGCCGCCGGCGGTAATCGCGCGCGCGCCGTACGACACGCGCTTGCCGCCGTCGAGGATCGCGCGGATCGCCGGATGCGTCTTGTAGCGCTGGAATTCCTCGAACGGCGACAGATATGGGTTCGTGTAGCCGAGCCCGACCACGAAGCCCACCACCACCTGGTTGTTGTCCATGTGATAGAGGAACGAGCCGCCGTAGGTGTCGTTTTCGAGCGGCCAGCCAGCCGTGTGCATCACCAGACCCGGCTTGTGCTTCGCCGGATCGATTTCCCACAATTCCTTGATGCCGATACCGTAGACCTGCGGATCGGCGCCTTCGCGCAGCTTGAACCTGTCGTTCAGCTGACGGCCGAGGTGGCCACGCGCGCCCTCGCAGAACAGCGTGTACTTCGCGTGCAGTTCCATGCCGAGCTGGAAGTTCCCGGTCGGCTCGCCGTCCTTGCCGATGCCCAGGTTGCCGGTGGCGACGCCTTTCACCGAGCCGTCGTCGTTGTACAACACCTCCGCGGCCGGAAAGCCCGGGAAAATCTCCACGCCCGCGGCTTCGGCCTGCTGGCCCAGCCAGCGCGTCACGTTTGCGAGGCTGATCACATAGTTGCCGTGGTTCTTGAAGTTCTCCGGCAGCGCCCAGACCGGCACGCTCTTCGAGCCGGTCTCGGTCAGGAACAGAAACCTGTCTTCGGTCACGTCCACCGTGAGCGGCGCGCCTTTTTCCTTCCAGTCCGGGATCAGTTCGGTGATCGCGCGCGGGTCCATCACCGCGCCCGACAGGATATGCGCCCCGATCTCCGAGCCTTTTTCCAGTACGCACACGCCAAACTCGACGCCTTTTTCAGCCGCCAGCTGTTTCAGGCGGATCGCTGCGGACAGGCCAGCCGGGCCGCCGCCGACGATCACCACGTCGTATTCCATCGACTCGCGCGGGCCGTATTGCTCTCTCAGGTTCTGCATGGTTGCATTCTTTATTGCGCGGGTGGCGGGACGATCGGTTCGATCGCAATCGACACCAGTTTCGCGCCGGGCCCGACATGATGCAGATCCAGCTCGTCGCTGCGGCCTTCGATCCAGATGCCATGCATCGGCGACAGCGTGACGTTCTTCAGTAACTCACTCGACAGGCTCCATTGTCCGGAGAGACTGATCAACAGTTGCACGCGTGCTGGCGTGATCCGCAACGCGTTCGTCGCGACACTGACTTTCGCGCGGCACGCTTCGCGCCGTGCCATCAAGTTGAGCACCTGGACGGGCTTCGTCGGCAAGCTGACCCACACGTGCAGGTCACCGGAGAACTGCACTGGCTGACCCGTTCGCGCGAGCAACTGGCCGTCCTGCGAATGCAGATCGACTGTGCCCTCGTCGATCAGCAGCAGAGTCCGTTCGAAGCCGGGGAATTGCGAAAACCGCGCGGCGCCCTGAAGGTCCGCCAGACTCACGCGCCAGTCGGCTATGCCCGCCGGATTCGCACCACGAGCGAGGGTGCGGGTCGTACCGCCGCCGTTGACCCATGGTTCGGGCGGGACCGACGTGCAGTCGAGAAAGCGGACCGACGGCAGGTTCTCGTCCGCACGATGCGTTTTCAGATGACCCAGCGCTTCGCCGCTATCGCGCGAGATGGGGTTCGGAAGGTCGAGTTCCATCACGCTGCCCTTGCGCCGGCATGGGCTTCGAGCTCACCTAACACATCGAACAGATCGCCGACGATGCCGTAATCTGCCACCGAAAAAATCGGCGCGTCCGGATCCTTGTTGACGGCGACGATCACCTTCGAATCCTTCATGCCGGCCAGATGCTGGATCGCGCCGGAGATGCCGAATGCGAAATACACGTCGGGTGCGACGGTCTTGCCGGTCTGTCCCACTTGCGTGGCGTTCGGCGCATAACCCGCATCCACGGCGGCTCGCGATGCGCCGAGTGCGGCACCTATGCGATCGGCGAACTCGCCGAGACGGACCATGTTGTCTTTCGATGCCAGTCCGCGGCCGCCCGAGATGACGACACGTGCCGTGTTCAGATCGCGTCCGGATTGTCCGGATGCCTGGCGCTCCAGTAGCTTCGTTTTCTTGAACGCGGCGACCGGTTCCGTTTCGACAATCACGGCGACACCGCCCGATGCCTGCGCCGCAACGAAAGATGAGGTGCGTACCGTGGCAAACGTCACGCGCGCTGTGACCGATACTTTGGCGATGACGCTGCCCGCATAAAGACCTCGCGTGAAGCGGCCTTGCGCGTCGATGCCGGTCACGTCCGCGAGAAACGCGCCATCGGTTAGCGCGGCGGCACGCGGCAACGCACTGCGGCCGAGATTGCGGTGACTCGCGACGATCAGCGTGTAATCGTGAGAGACGGCCTGAAGCTGCATGCCGAGCGTTTCGGGCACCTGAACATGAGCCACATCGCCCGTGATGGCGAGCACGCGCTCCACGCCGGTGATGCTGGCCGCAGCGTGGGCGCCTGCTGCCGGTACCAGGACGTCGACCGGCAAACCACGTTGCAACGCCGCAGTGACGGCGCGCCGCGTCGATTCCGCGAACTCGCCATGCTCCCATTCCCCTACCACAAGGCTTCTCATACCGGTGCTCCGAGGTTGTCCAACGGACGTTGTGCGGCGAGCGCATCCAGCAGCGCGGCGGTATTCGCGACCTTGATGCCGCCCTCGCGCACAGGCGGGTCTCGCAGTTCGATGATCGTCGTGCTCGGCGTCAGATCGACGCCGAGCGATGCGCCGTCGATCGTCACAAGCGGTTTCTGCTTCGCCTTGACGATGCTCGGCAGCGTGACGCGACGCGGCTCGGCCAGACGCAAGTCCGCGCTGATAACGCTCGGACCGTCCAGTTCCCACACGGATGTGCCGCCGTCATCGCCACACGTCACCTGCCAGTGAGCGTCGCGTGCGGACAACGCGCTTGCGTTCAGCGCCTGGGACCAGCCAAGCAACGCCGCGAGCATGGCGGCGACGCCGCCAATGTCGTTGTCGATTGCCTGCTTGCCGCATAGGACGAGGCCGAAGTCGCTCGTTGCCATGTACGCGCGCAGCAAGCGCGCGACGGCCAGCGAGTCCACGCTGGCGCTGGCGGCGCCGGTGTCGATCAGCACGGCGTCGTCGGCGCCCATCGCGAGGGCGGTGCGCAACACGTCCTGGCTGGTGGACTGGCCGCACGTCACCACCGTTACCTGGGAGGCCACGCCTGCCTCCCTGAGTTGCAGGGCCTTTTCGACCGCGCATTCGTCGAAGGGGTTGAGCGACATCTTCAAACCGGCCGTATCGATCACGCCGCTTGCACTGACCCGCACGCGCACGTTGGCATCGACGACCCGTTTGACGGGAACGAGAATTCGAATGGTCATGTGGATAGGGTCCGGATCAGGACACGGCGCCCGCGCCGTATTTGCCGACGAGCAGCGCACCGCTCGCAAACCGGCTCAACGCATAGGGGGCCAGCGAAACCTCAGTGGGCTGCCCAAGTGCATGCTGCGCGAGAATCTTACCGACCCCCGGCGACAGCTTGAAACCGTGTCCCGAGAAACCGAATCCCACCACCAGTCCTTCGATATCGCCAACTGAGCCGAGCACCGGATTCCAGTCGGGCGTGACGTCGTACACACCCGTCCATGACGACGCCAGACCTGCGGTCTCATAAGCGGGAAAGCGTTCGGCGACTTGCGCGCCGACTTCGCCGACGTAATCGAGCGAGATATCGCCTTGCTCGGTCTCCGGCGCATTCAACGTTTCGCCGACCACGCCTTCGGACACGAGCATCTGGCTGCCGCCATAGCTGCGGTAGTAAAGCATCCCGGCTGAGCCAAGATCCTTGAACGCGGGCATCTTGAACGAATAGGCGGCTGTGTCGCATTCCAGCGCAAGCACCGTATGACGTTCAGGCTTGACCGGCAAATCGACGTCCATCCACGCGGCCATCTCCGGCGTCCAGATGTTCTGCGTGCTGATCAGCGCGCCGCAACCGAACGAGCCAGCCGACGTCTGAACCCCCACCACCTTGCGGCCTTCGCGTACTACGCCGGTAACGCTCACGCCTTCCATGATCCTGACGCCTTGACGGCGCGCCGCGCGAGCGAAGCTGGTCGCAACCAGATACGCGTCGGCGAAGCCCGCTTCCGGCTCGTAGCCGATCAACGCGGCGTCGTCGAATTGCGCGATCGGCAGGCGTTCGCGCGCCTCGGCCCGGTCGAGCAGTTGGACCTCGATACCCATGTCCTGTTGTGCGGTCAACGACGCGCGCAGCGGATCGATCTTGCCGCCGTCCGGTGCGCAAATCATGTAGCCGCATTTGACGAGACCGCACGACGCTTCCTCGTCGCCAACATATTCGGCGAAATTGTTGAAAGCCCGCCACGACGAGCGGGCCAGTTCGACGTTCTGTTTCACCGAATAATGGGTGCGCAACAGACCGGACGACTGTGACGTCGTGCCCGCGCCAATGGTGCTGCGTTCAAGCACAAGCACGCTTTTCGCGCCGAGCGCGGCCAGATGATGGGCTACCGAGGCTCCGATTACACCGGCTCCGATCACAACAAAATCGTAATGGCTCATGTGAACCTCTGCGTTGAAGATGGAGCCGATTCTAGGCAGCCGAACCCCACGGGACTTTTGTATTAGGCAAACTTATGGTGCAGACCGTGGATTGCTCATGGTCGGCAAGTGCCGGCAGAAAAAAAGCATCATGCAGGCTCTTCCGTGACAAAAGAGGGCAAGAAGGCGAAAGGCGCCAGACGCGATAACCAGCGGAGTCTTCATGCGACGAACCCAACCTCCCATCGACCTGCGCGCGTTGCAGGCTTTCATCGCAGTCTGCGAGGCGGGGTCCATGACGGGCGCGGCGAAGCAGTTGGGCGTAAGCCAGAGCGCGATCAGCCAGGCCATTGGCGCGCTGGAGCGCGATCAAGGCGTCGATCTGTTCGATCGCGAAAGCCGGCCGCCACGCCCCAATATCGCTGGACGCGCATTGCTGGAACTGGCCGGTCCGTTGATCGAACATGCGCAGATGGTGAGCGCGCGCGTCGGCGATGCGTCGCATGCAGGCAAGCTGCCGGTGCGGCTCGGTTGCGTGGATTCGTTCGCGGCCACCGTGGGGCCCGAACTGATCCGGGCGGTATCGGGCTCGGCGCGGCAGATTTCGCTCTGGTCTGGTCTGACGCCGGGCCTCAGCAAGCAGTTGCACGACCGTGAACTGGACGTGGCGATCTGCACGCAGACGTTATTGAGCGACGCACGGATTGTCGAAGTCCCGCTATTTTCGGAAGCCTTCGTGGCCGTCGTGGCGCGACGTTATCTCGATCAGCGCAAGAACGTCGACTGGCGCACGCTCGCACTGGAATTGCCGCTAATCCGCTATACGGCGCGCTCCGTGATCGGCCAGCAGGTTGAGCGGTTCGCGCGGCATCTTGGCATAGAGAGCGCGCGGCGCTATGAATTCGACGCGACCGATCCACTATTGAGTCTCGTGGCCGCAGGGCTCGGATTTGCCATTTCGACGCCGCTCTGTTTGTGGCAGGCGCGTCATTATCTCGACGACATTGCCGTATTGCCGCTGCCCGATAGCCGTCTTGGGCGTCGTGATTTTTTTCTGCTGCATCGTCAGGGTGAATGGGACGATTTCGCGTCGGAGATCATCACACTCACACGTGGCGTGCTCGATCACAGCATCCGGCCGGCGCTGGCCCGCGTATTGCCGCATTTGCCCGATGGCGCGCTGCGCTGAGAAAAAAATTAGAAGGAGTCAACGATGACTGAGCTTTACAACTTGCATCGTGGCGATGCGCCGTTGCTGATTTCGATTCCGCATCTCGGCACGGAGATTCCGTCGTCGCTGAATCATGGGTATTCGGAGGTGGCACTGAGTGTAGCGGACACCGACTGGCATCTCGACCGTCTCTACGACTTTGCGAAATCGCTGGGCGCGACTTTGCTGGGCGCGCGCGTTTCCCGGTACGTGATCGATCTGAACCGGCCGCCGAACGACGAGAGTCTGTACCCCGGCCAAACGACGACGGGCCTTTGTCCAACGGAAACGTTTCGGGGCGAAGCGGTTTACCGGCCCGGTCAGGAACCCGATCAGGCGGAGAAGCAACGCCGCGTGGCTGCCTATTGGCAGCCATACCACACGGCATTGCAAGCGGAGTTGGCGAGGCTGCGCGAGCGGCATCCGAATGTACTGCTATGGGAAGCACATTCGATCGCGAGCGTACTGCCGCGCCTTTTCGACGCGAAGTTGCCGGATCTCAATCTTGGGACGCAAGACGGCCGCACCGCAAACGCGCTCGTGCAAAACGCAGCCGAACGAGCCGCTGCGGACAGCGCCTACACGTGGGTCGCGAACGGCCGCTTCAAGGGTGGTTATATCACGCGTCACTATGGCGAACCCGAGCGCGGTATCCACGCGGTTCAGCTTGAAATGTGTCAGTGCATCTACATGAATGAAGACGCGCCGTTCTCCTATCACGACGCACGCGCGGCGGTTCTTCAACCCACGCTACAGCGCATGGTGGGCGGCGCGCTGAATGCGCTCGAGCACCTGTGACCACTTTGTATAAGTAATGCTGTTGATGTATCTGAACCCGAGGTGCCGTTCCTGTGCAGCGAGGCACCGCGCAGGTCGGTAAACCGCACTGCTTTGACGCGGTGAGGATCCGCGGAAGTCACCCGTTTCATGCCGTCGGTTCGCCCAAAGTGTTTCCCATCGTGAATCTTATGTTCCCATTGGTAATCATGGCATGGAGGTTGCATAAGAAGTAGCGGCGACTGAAGGCGCATCAGTCCCGGTCACCTTCGCCGTACACGAAGATGGACAGAAACTGGATCGGCATTTCGATCAGCCGCTCGGGACCGTGGGGCACGTCGGCCTGGAAGGTGAGGGTGTCGCCGGGATGCAGGATGTAGGTTTGCTGGCCGTGCCGGTACTCGATGACACCCTTTAGCATGTGGATGAACTCGGTGCCCTGGTGTTCGAAGACGGGGAAGGTTTCCGATTCGTCGTCCATCGTGATCAGGAACGGCTCGAACAGTTTTTTGGGGCCCTGGTCGTAGGCAAGCAGGTGATAGGTGTGGCCGCGTTTGGTGCCTTTACGGACCACCTCCATGCCTTCGCCCTTCTTCACGAGTTGGGCGCCGCCTTCGGGAACGTCGAAGCGGCGGAACAGGGTGGACATCGACACACCGAGCGCATTGGCGATCCGGTTGAGCACGTCGAGCCCGGTGGAAGTCTGGGCGTTCTCGATCTTCGAGAGCATGCCGCGGCTGATCCCGGCCTGCTCCGACACCTGGGCGATCGTCAGCCCGTGGCGCTGGCGAAGTTCGCGGATCGTCGCGCCCAGATAGCGTTCGAGCGAGTTTTTGCTGTCTTCGCCGTTTTGCATGGTTGAACCTCGTTGAAAGGCGTGAGGGTAGCAGATAAGAAAGGCCGCATTGCGCGCTGAATGTTTCTTGTTGGGAAATATTGTTGCACAGTAATAAATTTGTATTGATGCTGCGAACAGGCTCGCAGTGGGGTCGTGCAATGGGGCATGACTCGCCAATCAGCCAGCGATGGTGATGCAAGGAGTGACGATGAACCTGAACGATGCGAGCAAGCTGCCGGTCAACGAGTTGGGTAGCGTGCCCCGCTTTGGCTCGGCTGAAGAGGCGCAGGACTACCTCACGCAACGCGGCGTGAAATACGTGCTGGCGCAATTCGTGGATATTCACGGGGTCGCGAAGGCCAAGTCGGTCCCGGTCGCGCATCTGAAGGGCGTACTGAAGGCCGGCGCCGGCTTTGCGGGCTTCGCGATCTGGGGCGTGGGGATCGAGCCGAACGGTCCGGACTACATGGCGGTGGGCGATCTGTCGACGCTCACGCCGGTGCCCTGGCAGGACGGTCTCGCGCGAATCGTCTGCGACGGCCACGTTGATGGGCTGCCGTGGGCATACGACTCGCGCGTCACGCTGAAGAAGCAGGTCGCGCGCATGACGCAACGCGGCTGGACGCTTTTCACCGGACTGGAGCCGGAGTTCTCGCTGCTCAAGCGCTCGGTGACGGGCGCGATCGAACCGTGCGACCCGAGCGATACGCTCGCCAAGCCGTGCTACGACTACAAGGGACTGTCGCGCACTCGCGTCTTCCTGGAAAGGCTCACCGAATCGATGCGCTCGGTCGGCATCGACGTCTATCAGATCGATCACGAAGATGCGAACGGCCAGTTCGAAATCAACTACACGTATACCGATTGCCTGACCTCGTGCGATCACTACGTGTTCTTCAAGATGGCTGCATCCGAGATCGCGAACGAGTTGGGCATGATCTGCTCGTTCATGCCCAAACCCTTCGCGAACCGTCCGGGCAACGGCATGCACATGCATATGTCGATCGGCGACGGCGAACGCAATCTGTTCTCGGACAAAAGCGACAAGCTCGGCATGGGGCTATCCACGCTCGGCTATCAGTTCACTGCGGGACTGCTCGCGCATGCGCCGGCACTCGCCGCGCTATGCAATCCGACCGTCAACTCGTACAAGCGTCTCGTGGTGGGCCGCTCGCTGACGGGCGCGACGTGGGCGCCGGCCTACATCAGCTACGGCGACAACAACCGCTCGACGATGGTGCGCATGCCAGGCGAGCGCATCGAACTGCGTCTGCCCGACGGCGCATGCAATCCGTATCTCGCGACGGCCGCCGTGATCGCGGCGGGTCTCGACGGCGTCGAACGTGAATTGTCGCCGGGTGCACCGGCCAATGAAAACCTCTACGACTGGTCGCCCGCGAAGTTGCGCGAGCACCAGATCGGCATCCTGCCGCAGAACCTCGAACAGGCGCTCGACGCACTCGAAAGTGATCGGCTGATCTGCGATGCGCTCGGCCCCGTCGCCGACGAATTCATCAAGCTCAAACGAATGGAATGGCTCGAGTACATGCGCCATGTTTCGGACTGGGAAATGAAAAGTTATCTGGAATTCTTCTAAGGGGGTACGACTATGTGTGGAATTGTAGGCTTGCTGGTCAAGACGCCGGCACTGCGCGCGCAACTCGGTCAATTGATGGTGCCGATGCTGATCGGTATGACCGAGCGCGGCCCTGACTCGGCCGGACTCGCCGTGTTCGGCGGTGCGGTCGGCGAAAGCCAGCGCAAGCTGAGCCTGTATGCGGGCTTTACGGAAGCCGGCGACGGCTTCGACTGGAACGCGCTGCTCGATGCGCTGAACGGCGCGATCGACGTGAATGCGCGGGTGGAGACGAAGGGCAATCACGCGGTGCTGACCGTGAACGGCAATGTTGACGCTGTGAAGGCATGGCTCACCGAGCGTTTTCCGAAGCTGTTCCTGCTGTCCACCGGACGCTCGATCGATCTGTACAAGGACATCGGCTCGCCTGCCGAGGTTGCGCAGCGTTACGACTTCTCGAAGCTGACCGGCTCGCATCTCGTCGGCCATACGCGGATGGCGACCGAGTCAGCGGTCACGCCCGATCGTGCGCACCCGTTCACGGCCGGCGAAGACTTTTGCCTCGTGCATAACGGCTCGCTGTCGAATGCGCATGGCGTGCGCCGCAAGCTGGAGCCGCAAGGTATCCGCTTCGAGACGGACAACGATACCGAAGCCGCGTGCCGCTTCCTCGAATGGCGGCTGCGCGAAGGCGATGAACTGCCGGTCGCGTTGCAGAAGGGCTTCGAAGAGCTCGACGGCTTCTACACGTTCCTGATGGGCACCTCGACCGAACTCGCGCTGATTCGCGATCCGTTCGCGTGCAAACCCGCAGTGGTCGCAGAAAACGACGACTACGTGGCGATCGCTTCCGAGTTCCGCTCGCTCGCGCATTTGCCGGACATCAAAAACGCCAGGGTATTCGAACCCGCACCCGAGGAGATGTATGTATGGAAAGCATGAAGTTCGACCTTGAGGGGTCGTCGGTCCGCGAACTGAACCAGTACCTGCATGGCGCGAAAGAAGCGCTCGAAGGCGTGAAGGTCGACATCGCGTCGCCGAACGGGGCGCACAACATCGCGGTGGGCATCAACGCGCACGCGACGGTCACGGTGCAAGGACACGCCGGTTATTACGTGGGCGGCATGAACCAGCTCGCGACGATCGTCGTCGAGGGCAGCGCGGGCACCGGCGTCGCGGAAAACATGATGAGCGGCAAGGTCCACGTGAAGGGATTTGCATCGAATGGCGCGGGGGCGTCCGCACATGGTGGCCTGCTCGTGATCGACGGCGATGCGGGCTTGCGCTGCGGGATTTCGCTCAAGGGCGGCGACATCGTGGTCGGCGGCTCGGTGGGCAGTTTCTCGGCCTTCATGGCTCAGGCGGGGCGCATGGTGATCTGCGGCGATGCGGGCGATGCCTTGGGCGACTCATTGTACGAAGCCGTGCTTTATGTGCGTGGCGAAGTGAAATCGCTCGGCGCGGACGCGCAGTTCGAACCGATGACCGACGCGGACGTGGCGGCGGTCGGAGCGTTGCTCGACGCGGCGGGCCTCGATCACGATCCGCGCTCGTTCAAGCGCATTGCATCGGCGCGCACGCTCTACCACTGGAACGCTGACGCGGACCAGGAATATTGACCAGACATATCGAGCGCGGGTTGAACCCGCAACCGAACACCGAGTTCATCAAGAAGGTCCCCATGGAAGCCAAACCCATCCATTTCGCCCGCTTGCAGCAGGAAGAGTCGCAAGGCTACGACCGCAAGACGATCGACTATATCCACGCCGCCGCGCAGCGCGGCCTCTATGAAATTCGTGGTCTGGGAGCGAAACGCCGCGTGCCGCATTTCGACGATCTGCTGTTCCTTGGCGCGTCGCTGTCACGCTATCCACTCGAAGGGTATCGCGAGAAATGCGCGACGCAGACAGTGCTCGGCACGCGTTTCGCGAAGAAGCCGGTCGTGCTCGATATTCCGATCACGATTTCGGGCATGAGCTTCGGCGCGCTGTCGGCGAACGTGAAAGAAGCCCTCGGCCAGGCGGCTACCGCGATGGGCACATCCACCACGACCGGCGACGGCGGCATGACGCAGGAAGAGCGCCGCGCGTCAAAGACGCTGGTGTATCAGTGCCTGCCGTCGCGTTATGGCTGGAATCCCGACGACGTGCGCCGTGCCGATGCGATCGAAGTCGTGATCGGGCAGGGTGCTAAACCGGGCGGCGGCGGCATGCTGCTCGGGCAGAAGGTGAACCCGCGCGTGGCCTCGATGCGCACCCTGCCCGCGGGCGTCGACCAGCGTTCGGCGAGCCGTCATCCGGACTGGACCGGTCCCGACGATCTGGCGATCAAGATTCAGGAATTGCGCGAAATCACCGATTGGGAAAAACCGATCTACGTGAAAGTCGGCGCGACGCGTACGTTCAACGACGTCAAGCTGGCCGTGCACGCCGGGGCGGACGTGGTGGTGATCGACGGCATGCAGGGCGGCACCGCCGCCACCCAGACATGTTTTATCGAGAACGTGGGTATTCCGACGCTGGCCGCGGTTCGTCAGGCCGTGGATGCGCTCGAAGACCTGAACATGAAGGGCACGGTGCAGTTGATCGTGTCGGGCGGCATTCGCTCCGGCGCGGACGTGGCGAAGGCGCTCGCCATGGGCGCCGACGCGGTCGCGATCGGGCAGGGCATGTTGATGGCGCTCGGCTGCAATAGCGATACGTACTTTCAGAACGGCGCGCTGCATCCGGCGACGGCGGACTATGCCGCGCTCGGCACGTCGCCGGGTTTCTGCCATCACTGCCACACCGGCAAATGCCCGGTCGGCGTGACGACGCAGGACGCCGTGCTCGAACAACGCGTTCAGCCGGACGAAGGCTCGCGCCGCGTGCGCAACTACCTGAAGACGCTGAACATGGAGCTGACGACGATCGCGCGGGCCTGCGGCAAGCAGAACGTGCATCACCTGGAGCCCGAGGATCTCGTTGCCCTGACTGTGGAAGCCGCGGCGATGGCGCGCATTCCGCTCGCGGGTACTTCGTGGATTCCCGGATGGACCACATGAATTGAGTTGTTTTGCGTTTTTTGACTGTGGAAGAGTTGGGTGCATTCAACCTTGATTCACCAATCCATCAGGAGCCCAATATGAGCACTCCGCAAAGCACCACACAAGCAGCGCCGGCATCATCGGGTGGCCTGCGTGCCGGTACCTTAGGTTTTCCCGAGGTCATCGGCCAATCCATCGCGAACCTTTCACCAACTTTCACGCCGTCGATCAACGTAACCGCGATCGCGGCGCTGGCCGGCGCGGGGACCTGGTTGATTTATGGTCTTTCGACACTCGGGCTATTGCTGGTGAGCATGAGCATCATCGCGCTCTCGAGCCGGATCGCGTCGGCTGGGTCGTTCTTTATCTATATCTCTCGCGCGCTTGGGCCGATGGCGGGTGGCATTGCCGGTTGGGGGTTGATCGCGGCCTACGTGGGCACGGCAATGGGGGTTGGCGCCGCGGGCGTCGTGTTCGTGCAGAACGCTTTTACGGCCTGGGGTATCAATGTCCCGTCGTGGGCGGTCTACACGGTCTTTGTCGGCCTCGCCTGGTTCTTCTCGGCACGTGACGTGAAGCTCTCCTCGCGCCTGTCGCTGGCAATCGAAGCCGCTTCGGTGGTGATCGTGGGCGGTGTGCTGATCTATGTGCTCGCACTGCATCCGGACCATATCATCGACCATACGCAGTTGGGGCTGCAGGGCGTGAGCGGCAAGGGCATGGCGCAGGGTATGGTGCTCGGCATCTTCTCGTACGTGGGTTTCGAGAGCGCGGCCTCGCTCGGCCAGGAAACCAGGAACCCGCTGCGCGTCATTCCGCGTGCGGTGGTCTGGTGCGTGATCCTGTCGGGCCTGTTCTTTATGTTTGTGGCCTATTCGATGACGATCGCCTACCACGACGACGCAGCGAAGCTCGGCGGCGATTCGGCCGTGCTCAGCACCTTGCTCACGAGCGTCGGCGCCTCGCCGCTCGGTCCGGTGTTTTATCTGATTGCCTCGGTCAGTGCGTTCTCGTGCGTGCTTGCGTGCATCAACTCGTCCAGCCGCCTGCTGTATTCGATGGGCCGCTATCAGTTCGTGCACCGCTCGATGGGCATGGTGCATCGCACGCACCAGACACCGTACCTGGCCGTTGCGTTTTCCTCCATCGTGACCTTCGTGGTATGTATCGCGATGCTCGGCACGGGTCCGCTCAACACCTTCGGCTATACCAGTACGTTTGCGACCTTTGGCTTCCTGGTCGTGTATTTCCTGGTCGCCGTCGCGGCGCCGGTTTACCTGAAGAAACAGGGCGAGCTCAAGACGAGTAACGTGGTGTGGGGCGTGCTCGGTGCACTGGCGATGGTCGGCGCGGTGATCGGCAGCGTGTATCCGGTGCCCGACTATCCGTATAACATCCTGCCGTATTTGTTCGTTGCGTATATGCTGGTTGGCGCAGCCTGGTTGCTGATGCTCAAGAAGCGCTCGCCGCAGGTGCTCGAAAAGATCGAGCACGATCTGGAAACCAGCGACGTGATGACCCACGGCAAAAAGTAAATGAGTGAACCCTTCTTTCCGGATAGTTTGCCCGCACCCAGCACGGGGCGAATGCCGGACGATCCCGAGGGAAGGCTCGTTAGCGGTCGCGGAATGGGCGGCCAGGAAATCGATCTGCAGTTGAGGCCGGAGCGCGGCGAGTGCGCCTCGCTCGCGATTGGTTGTGTTTCTTTCCCTGCCTGCGCCCGCGGGCAGGATCACATCAACGAAGACTACGTCGGTGTGATGCTCGGCGATCTGGCGGAGCGCGCCGCGCGTGGCAGCGTGATCGCTCTTGCCGATGGCGTGAGCGGCAGCAAGGGCGGACGGGTCGCGGCCGAACTCTCGGTGCGAACCTTTATCGATGCCTATTACGGGCTCGCCGACACCTTGCAGCCCGGCGTGGCCGCTGCGCGCGCGCTCGAAGCAATCCACGGCTGGCTGCACCAGATCGGCCGCGTCGACCCTGCACTGAAGCAGATGGCCGCGTCCTTTGCGGCGCTGATCGTGCGGCGCGCTACCGCGTATCTGGTAGCGGCCGGCGATGTGCGGCTTTATCTGCTGCGCGATGGCCAACTGACCCA
The DNA here is from genome assembly GCF_050434085.1 of Paraburkholderia sp. UCT70. Taxonomy (NCBI): domain Bacteria; kingdom Pseudomonadati; phylum Pseudomonadota; class Betaproteobacteria; order Burkholderiales; family Burkholderiaceae; genus Paraburkholderia; species Paraburkholderia sp. UCT70. The sequence goes on from NZ_JBNPVZ010000003.1 coordinate 926,325, forward strand.
ACTCGGTGACGACGACGTGGTGCCGGTCGCCTTCGGTTCTTATGTGGCGCAAGCGGTCGGCATGCATCCGACGCTGGTGACTCGCATCGAAACTCTTGAACTGCGCGAGGGCGACCGCCTGCTGATGTGCTCCGACGGACTCTATCGCCGCGTGCCGATGCGCGAACTGCAGACGGTGCTGGCGACGCGCGGCGGTGCGCTCGAAGCGGCACGCCGGCTCGGCGCGCTGGCAGTGGCGCGCGGCACGCAAGACGACGTGACAAGCGCGGTGCTCGACGTGGGCGACCTGCCTTTGCTCGATATCGGTTACCTTGAGCGGGTGGTCGGCACCTTGCCGATTCCGGCGGTGCCCGACGCCGGCGAAGTGATCGACGGATATCTGCTCAAGAGGGTGTTGAGCGATGGCTTCTATTCGCGGATTTTTGGCGGCTACGATCTGGCCGATCCGAACACTCCGCTGGCGCTCAAGTTCCCGAAGCCGCGTGTCGAGCAGGACGAGAACGTGCGCCAGTCGATCGTGCGCGAGCGCTGGCTGGCCGGCAAGATCGGCGACGATGGCGTGCTTGCGCCGATGCCGGTCGATGCCGACCGGCAAACCAGGCTCTATGTGGTGATGCCACTCGGCGCAGGCGTCACGCTCGAAAAACTACTGGCGGCGCCTCAGCCCATGGCGCTGCCGCGTGCGCTCGAGATTGCGCGGCAGCTGGGCCATTCGATCGACGTGCTGAATCGCCGCAATATCTTCCATCGCGATATCAAACCCGCGAACGTGCTGGTGATGCGGGGCGATAGCACGCGCCTGCTCGATCTCGGTTTCGGTTATATGCCGGGCATGCAATTGCCGGGCCCCGACGCCGCACCGGGCTCGCCCGCTTATATGGCGCCCGAGTTGATGAAGGGCGCAAAGGGCGATGCGCGCTCCGAGGTGTTCGCGTATGGCGTGACCCTGTACCGGCTGTTCAGCGGCGGCAAGCTGCCCTACGGCTTCAATGGCCGCGTGCCGCTCTATCAGTACCGGCCCGACGCACCACAATGGCTTGACCTGGTGCTGGAGAAAGCGCTGCAGCCCGATCCGGCGCGCAGGTATCAGGACGTGCTCGAAGTCTGCGCTGACCTCGATCGTTTTTCGAGCGGTCGGGATGCGATGGCGCCGGTTCGACGCAAGCCCTTGCTCGAGAGCGATCCGGTGCTGTTCTGGCAGGTCGTGGTAGTGGTGTTGCTGGCGCTGCTGTTGTGGTCCTTGATGCGGCATTGAGCGGCGTTGGTGGTACGGCGCAGCCGCGCTACTCGGCACAAGCCACGCGCTATGGACACGCCGAGGCCCGTGCTGCGGCTGTTCAAGATGGGATTCATTGCCCGTGCCGTTGTGAGATAGCACGTGAGGGCATTTTCTTTCTCGTCTATGCCCGCCGGACGGTTGTGTGCGTCCGGCGGTATCTTTATTCCGTTGCGGCTTAATTGCGCTCATAGGGCAGGTCGAACGGGCAATGAACATCGCGTAAGCACGAGAACCAAGTGGTCAGAATGACCGGGCAGATCAGTGTCGTCATTGTGGACGACCATGCCCTGTCTCGAAGAGGCGTGAGCCAACTACTTAACAGCGACCTGCGTGTAACCGTCCTGGCAGAGGACAGTTGCGGAAGGGACGGAATCGATATGATCATGCGAATGACACCTGATGTCGCGCTTGTGGACCTTCACATGAGAGATATCGACGGTATCACCTTGATCAGGGCGGCGCGTTCAGCCGGTTCGCAAACCCGATTCATCATGCTGACCGTATCCGATAGTCGACTTGATCTCGACGCTGCGCTGGAGGCCAGTGCCGCAGGCTATCTGCTGAAAGATATGGAGCCTGAGGATCTCTGCAAAATGGTACGAGCCGCAGTGGGGGGAGGTCGCAGTGAGGTACGATGATCTTTCTCTGCTTTCGACTTCGTCAGCTTTGCGGCGCCAACGGAACATAACGCGTACGTCTCGCTTGATACGGGCATGATCTATTGGATTTCTGATTCTAGCGACGCGTTCGACGAGGAGATTCCTGAGCACGTTGAAACGTCAGATCGCTATCTTTGCGATACTGCACAAGAACGAGCTCGATCTCGGAAGACGTCTCGCCTTGCGCTTTGTCGCACAGGAGTTGCCCGGATATTACGACCAGGTCGAAGGTTTTTTCCGGCGGCAAGGCCACGAGCCGGTTCTTTTCCTTACACAGCAGCAGGCCAATGGTCGGTGGTCCTCGCGCGCCTTGACCTGCGCGTCGATCGCGGCCAGGTAGAAGTTCAGCTGGCCCGCATATTCGGGCTTGAACGGCGTCGTTTTAAGTTCGACGACGACATAGCAACGCAGGTTGAGATGGTAGAAAACCAGAACGACGACAAACAGTCGCCGCCTACGTCCAGCCGGTACTGACGCCCCACGAACGCGAAGCCGGCGCCCAGTTCGAGCCGGAAACGTGTGATGAGCTGGGTGAACGCGCACTCGATGTCGCGCTTCTGGGCGTTCTCGGCCAAGCCGGTCAATCCCTCGCCAACGAGCCTGCCAGTGGCTAGGACGACGCGAGGTACGTCATCGGACAGCGCGTCAAGGGCGGCAAGCTGCGCCGCACGCGCTTTTTTCGCGAGACGCACGTGCAGCACGAAAAGCGGCTCGACTGCTTTATTCAAAGTACTCTGCATGTTTTCGAGATGATCCGTCCGTTCGGTGAGAACCGGCACCTTGCGTCCTTGTCCGAACTGCTCGCGAATTGCCGCAGCAATCATCTTCGTCCACGGTGGATCCTGTGCAAGATGCGCGAACGCAGTCTGGATCGGCGCGTCGGCCGCACAGCATGAACATCCGGTTGCTGGCTGCCGCGCCGCACGGGCCACGGGGGTGCTCGCTGGCCTTCCCGTTCCCAGCTTTCCTCGCAAAGACGTCCAGCCACGTGGCGCAAAATAGGACTTTCCCGCGCGTGGGCGTCACCGAGGACGCTCCTCACAAATACGGCGGCCCCGGCGGCAACGACTGAGCACCGGATTCACCGATTTTGACTTGATGTTTGACCGCCCTCCAAAGGAGCATCGGCGGGTGCCACCCGCGCCTGTCCTATCGGCGCGCAGGCGGTATGCGGGCTCTCGACTTTTGAGGCGTCCGACGCCCGATGGAAAGAAAGTGTACGCGGTACGCGGCCGCGTCTCTGCGTACTTTGCTCTGCTTCGAGGTTGAATTCAACGAAACGCTCGCGGCGTGCCGCGTGGTTGGGCTGCGAGCCGGTCCGGTCTGAAGCGACCCAGTTGTCGAGTCCAGACCTTTTACATCAGGCGAAGCACGATTCTCTGAAGCAGGGAGGGCAGGTCGCGTCGCACGTCGACCACTAGATGAACAAAGACGGTATCGTCGCGGATCTGGTAGATGATCCGGTTTTTGCCGGAAAGAGCCTGTCCGAAACCATCCTCGAAGAAGCCCTCAAGCTCGGCAGGCGCATGACCGCTAGCGGGAAACTGGCGAATGTGGTTGATCGTTTCCTGCAGTTGCGCGGATGTCTGACGCCATGTTTCCCAACCAAACGTGCGGACGACATAGCTTCTCAGTTCGTCGATGCCGATTCGCGCGGTAGGGAGAATCCGGTATTTCAGCAAGGGTCCCGCCATCAGCGGAGCTTTTCTTGACGGTCGAGCTCGTTTAGCTCTGCAAAGAACTCGTCACCATCGATGTGATCACCACGCTCGATCTGCTTCTGGCCAATCGCGAGAATTTTCAGGAGCGCGAGGGTTTGCTGCGTCGATTCGTAGGTTCGTAGATCCTGGACGACGAGCTTCGCTTCGCCATTCTGCGTGATGATGAGTGGTTCGCCCGAATCAGTCAGGTCTTTGACGATTTGCGCAGCTTCGCTTTTAAGGTAGCTGATTGGCTTCACATGGTCCGCGAGATGCATTTGGCGCTCCGGGTCGAAGGGGGTTGAGGACCGAATTTAAACCATTAACGGTCCGGAGGCAACCGGCGATGCAATTTCGCCGGCATGTATTTGACATAATATAAATTATCAATTTTTCTGTATGTAGTTTATTTATAAGTTCGGGCGGATGCCCGATCAGCCACGTCTGTAGTTTCATCCGTTGGCCCGCTCAGACGGCATAGTCGATCTCACTACGCCCTTTACAATTTCCTCGCTCGATTGCGGATGGCAGCCGGCGTGGACAGGGTGAGCGCGCGAAACTCGCTTTCCTCCAGCTCCGCCCATTCGTTCGTGAACGGTAGATAGAGCCTAATGATCCAGGAGCGACCATCACTTCGTCCATCTCGACGCGCGGCGTACGGATGCAGGATCTCGCCATCGGCTCGCACGCGGTCGAACTGCAATAAACGCTTGTGCGGGTACGGACCACTGTCGAGCTTCTCGTCCATCATCCGGCATAGCGCCGCATGAGAAAAGCCGGGATGGCCTGGCAGGCGCGCCTCATCGATGCTCGCGCGAATCTTTTCGGCTTCGCTTCGATGCGCGTCTTCCAGTTCGGCCTCGTCGAGAACTACTTCATCGACCATGTACGGCGGACCTTCGTACCAGACTGGATCATCCTCGACGAGCCGGATGGCGGTCACCGTACGCGTACCGATGTCTGTGCAGCGCCACCAAAACGGGCCGCACGTGAATTCGAGACCAATGTGAAATTCAGAAGGCTTCATGGACATGCTCAGTCCTTCGGACAGTTCCGGTTCAAGTCAAGAGCATCGAATCTGCTCTCGTCGAAGAGATGAACGAGACCACACTTGCAGAGATCGTCCGCATCCGGACGATCAGCCGTTTCCCGGCCAGACGCAGCCGGGCCCTTCGTACTCTGAGATCATTCAGCTCAGTTTAGCCTTTGCCGACGGTTGACCGGCACGGCGTCGTGGTGCACACAAAGTCGTAGTCGGACGGCAACCGCCGTAGTGCGAGGAACGCGGGCGCGGTCGCCGCTGCCGCATGCGCGCCGTGCACATGGGGTCGACGTTCGCGAGACTCGCCTTTACACAATGGCGATAGTTTTCTTTCCATAGCAGCCAGTTGCAAAATCAGAACCATCGGACCCTCATTCGATCGCGATGTCACGTCGATCGTCCACTTCAGCACATACCGCCGCTGCGGCACGATGATGGATGGAGTGGCCAGCAATCACACTTCGCAAATATCTCTGATTTTATGCGCGTCCTATTCTGGATGGGAGCCGCGCGGAAGCCGGCCGCGAAGGAGTACGGACGGGAAGACCGTTGATTGGGGGCGCGGTAGCGGGGCCACGGAAACGCCTGCATGAACAACGTGGGCGTTTTCTTTTGGCGGGTTTACATCGAGCGTCACATCAACCTTGAAGCCACAATCCTGCGCCGGACGTTCTCGCGGACTTCTTCAGTCAATCCGCTGTGGCGACCGCTGCATCGATTTCGGAACCCCGAAGAGCCGCGCCCTGTTATGGCGTTTGACGCCATAATCGTCGTATGGCATCCTGCACCATATGAAGAAGAAGGCCACACTCCTGTTCGAGGATCGAACCATCTACCCGGATGGAGCCATTCTCGAAATGCGCATCTGGCGATTACCGGAGAGCGACGGCGAACGACCGCACGGCCTCAAGTACAGCCTGTTTTATGGTCGTGCAGGTCAGCGAATCATCGGCTACGACAACGAACGGGGCAAAGGCGATCACCGGCACTACCGCGACCGGGAAGAGCCGTACGCATTCTCGACGCCCGAGCAGATGGTGGCTGATTTTCTGGATGATGTAGAACGTGAGCGAGGTGAATCATGAGCAAACTTAATGTGCATGTTGGTGGCGCGCGGGATATGGGTCGTCGGTTCGCGGCGGCATTCAACCGTGCGCAGGCAGGCGAGCATGTCGAAGAGCGGCACGTGACGTTTCTGTCGCTCGAGGAGATGCTGGCTGCGCTGTCGCCGAAGCGCCTTGAGATGCTTCGTCACCTACATCGCGAAGGCGCAGAAAGCGTGAAGGCGTTGGCAACTGCGCTGGATCGGGACTACAAGCGTGTCTACGAGGACGTGGTGATCCTGGAGAACGCTGGCCTTATCGTGCGCGAAGAAGGTCGTCTGACTGCGCCGTGGGACGCGGTAACCGCCGAGGTTTCCTTGTGACCGAATCGCGGACGGCCATACGTGAGGTCATGCCTCATCGCTCGGATCCACCAGTTCAATCCGGAACTGCCACCCTTCGAACGCCATTAACATCGCCCCAAAATCGGACCAGTCGACCCGCCTGCCATCAATGACCACACATGGCAGCCGGTCGTTCTCGTTGCCGTCCCACTCGATTCGTCCACGAACCGTCGTTTCGGCTACCACGAGATGGCCTGCATCCTCGACCAGGTGTTTGACTGCCAGGGCACGCTTCATCTTCTGGAGCAGGTCGCCCAACAGCTCAAACGGGTCCGACCGCGGATCACCGAGAAGCTGGAAACGGAAGCCTGCGCGGTCCTCGTCACCCGAAGCGAGCTCGAACGCCTCCAGTGAAAGCTGGTCACCGAACAGCAGGCTACGGAAATGGAACTCGTGTACGACGCCATCAGCATCGGGCAGACGCACGGACGTGAACTCCGGATGTTCGAAGGCTTGAACGTCCGCCAGATACGCCATCTCAGTGTTAAAACAGCGGCTACAGAGCAACCGGAAGCCGCCATCCGGCGAAGCAACGCTGACAACGTCGTGCGGTGGGGTGACTGTTCCGCACCGGACACAGGTGTTATCGGTCATCAACGCTCCTCTTCGGCTCCTGATGGATTCGACGGTAATTTTCGCACCTTTGCCGGCACGGTGTTGTTCGCCGACGGGCGCCCTCTCCTGCCGTCTGGTGCTCAAGCAATCAGGTCAGTATCCCGCGGTTTTTGGGCGCGCCGACGGCTCGTTCGTGGTGTCGTTCCGAGATATCCCAGAGGCGATCACCAAAGGCGCACGCTTGAGGAAGCGCGCGTCATGGCTGCAGACGCGCTGTTGATGTATTTGGAGAACAAGCAGACCGTTCCCACTCCATCGGAACCGAAGGTAGGAGAAGAAATGATCACCCGACCCGTCAGCGCGTTACCAAAGGTGCTGCTGCCCAACGAGATGATCGCGCAAGAGGTGACGCAGTCGGAGCTGGCGCGACGACTCAACACCCGACCGCAGGACGTCAATCGGATCGTCGACTTGGCCCACACGCCGAAGTTCGACATCGTCGCGGCAGTGAACCGGCCCGGGATTTCCGGAGGCTCCACTTCTTGAGAAAATGGAGCTATGGAAAACACCAAGAAGAAGTCCCCAAGGTACTCGCCGGAAGTTCGTGAGCGGGCTGTGCGAATGGTGCTGGAACACCAGGGCGACCGCGAATCGCAATGGAAAGTGATCGCGTCGATCGCAGCGAAATTTGGCTGCTCGGGTGAAACGCTGCGTAGCTGGGTGCGCAAGGAAGAGCGGGATCGGGGTTTGCGCCCGGGCACAAGCACGCAGGAGCAGGATCGGCTCAAGGAACTGGAGCGGGAGAACCGTGAGCTGCGCCAGGTTAATGAAATCCTGCGCAAGGCGTCAGCATATTTCGCACAGGCGGAGCTCGACCGCCGACCGAAGTGATGATCACGTTCATCGATGATCACCGGCACGTCTACGGGGTCGAGCCGATCTGCAGGGTGCTGCCAATTGCCCCGTCGACGTACTACACGCATGTGGCCCGCCGCGTCAATCCAGGCCTGGTGCCGCCGCGGGCCCAGCGCGACAGGATGCTCAAGGATGAGATCCGGCGCGTGTGGGAAGAAAATTTCCAGGTGTATGGCGCAGACAAGGTCTGGACGCAATTGAAGCGGGAAGGCATTGTCGCGGCGCGCTGCACGGTCGAGCGGCTGATGAAGCAGATGGGCCTGCGCGGTGTGGTGCGGGGCAAGACGGTACGCACGACAGTGAGCGATGGTTCGACGCCGTGCCCGAAGGATCTCGTGAACCGGCAATTCACCGCCGAACGGCCCAATGCGCTGTGGGTGTCAGATTTTACCTATGTATCGAGCTGGCAGGGCTTCGTCTATGTCGCGTTCATCATTGACGTGTTCGCCCGACGCATTGTCGGCTGGCGTGTGTCGAGCTCGGCGCGCACGGACTTCGTTCTGGACGCACTGGAGCAGGCCTTGTACGAGCGACAGCCGGCGCAGCAGGACGGGTTGATACATCACAGCGACCGCGGCGTGCAATACGTATCGATCCGCTATACGGATCGGCTGGTCGAGGCTGGCATTGAGCCGTCAGTGGGCAGCGTGGGCGACTCCTACGATAACGCACTGGCGGAAACGATCAACGGCTTGTACAAGGCAGAGGTGATCCATCGCCTCGGACCGTGGCGCAATCCGCAGGCCGTTGAAATTGCGACGCTCGAATGGGTCGACTGGTTCAACAATCGTCGGCTCTTCGGCCCCATCGGCAACATTCCACCTGCTGAGGCAGAAGCCGCTTATTATTCAAAACTCGCTGGGTCCGCCATCGCGGCGTGACTCAAGCAAAACAGCCTCCGGGAAACCCCTCAGGATTACCCACAAGTAATGTGATGGTGCTATTCGTTTTGCCTGAATATTCGGTACATCATCGTGATTTCGTGCAGGACAAGAAATCCACGCCAGATGACGGTAGGACCAGGTGGACGATCATGCTTTCGAGCGAGATATCCGCCGAGTCTGGCGATCCACAAGATGACCTGCGCGAGTGACGGCGGTTTATCAGGTATTTCGGTACTGCCATGCGTACGACAGTAGAGGGCTCGCCACTCGATTGGCTGCAGCAATACTTCGCATGGCAGGTTGCCATCAAGCCTGGCAAGCAACATGGAGTACAGGATCCTCCAGCTTACGACGGCGAACAATGCGGTGGCGCGGACGAATCGATCGAGATTGCCAAATTGGCGGGCTTCAATGCGACAGCCACTTTTAAGCACACGATGCCACGATTCAATCGTCCATCGGCGCGCATACCATGCAAGACGCTCGAGGGCCTCTGCGTGTGTTTGCGTAGGCACCGAAGTCAGTAGAAGCCATTCCAATGGCTCTGCTCCTTCGTCCAAGTTCGTTTCCTGTGCATGAATTGCAAACACTTCAATTTCGGGAAGCTTCTCGCGACGACGATTTTGCGGCGGACGAAGGCGTACGGGCATGCAGCGCACAACCAGCCGTGCGGTGCGTGCCTGGCGGTTTTCGCGTGCAGGCACCTGCAGTTGCGCCTCTCCAAGCACTGGCGAGGCCAGCACGGTTTCCCACAAATATCGATCGGGGTGAGCAACGCGTCGGTTCCACGACGCGCGCACCAACCAGTCGACACCGGCAGGCCGCTGCGCCAGGAACACGTCATAGACATCGCCTTCACGGTCGCTCACGCCGATGACATGCGTGCACGGACAGTGCGTCTTGAGTACGCCCAGTTGCTCGATGCCTTCGAGCCATTTCGCGCTCTCTTTCTGTTGTACGGTTCGTTGCCCACGCAGATGTTTCTTGCCCAACTCCTCGTGCCTGCGTATCCAGGTCTTCATCCCGATCACCCCGAGTGGCAGCCCCTCTGGCGTGAGCGCAAGCAGACTGTGTATCAGGAAACCACGCACATGTGGATCGGAGCCATATCCCAGACCTTCGGTTGCCCGCAGATGAGACAAATTGAACTCGGTGGTGTCCTGAACAGCAAGGACGACTGGCACCTGTTGCATACGACACAGCGTTTGACCGATGTGCCCACCCAGCACGCCATCGACATCCACGTGCGGGTTGTCGAAAAAACGATATGCCGCCTTCAGCTCCGAACCATTGAACGACTGCGGAAAAGAGCAATGTGGGCCCAACGAAAGCTTGCGTGCCAGCGTCACGAGCCGTCTGGTCAGGCGAGCGTCGCCGAGCTCGGCGGCGCCAAACTCTTCATTTGCCCAATCATCAAGGTCAGATGTGTCCGACAATGCCCGACATCACAGATCACGAACCGGATCAAAGTTAACATCGGTCGTCACCGTTTACAAGCCATCGCCCTTCAATCGCACAGTCGCGAGCGACTTATGGGTAATCCTGAGGGGAAACCCGGGGCGGTTCACAGCACTCAGGGCGCCTCAGTTGCGCGACACGCCAGACCCTTGCCCTTCGCCGCGCTGTTCAGCAGGCAGCAGACAATCGTCTCGTGCTGAATGCACTGCAAGCCGCGCTGCGCACGCTCCAGCAACATAGCGGCATTACCTGCCACGCAGAGGGCGAGGTGTTTCCTCGAGCCGGAAATTCACCTGGTGTCGTCTGCCGTCGAGCTGGTGACGAGCGACGTCGTTTCCGTCCCACCGCCGCCCGGGCTTGAAAAGACCATCGACCTCGAAGAGGACGGGCAGCCGAGCGACGAAGCTAGGGTTCTGCACGCATTGCATGTCGCCCGGTACGTGCTCTCGATACACAGCGATTTGGGAGGCGTGTTCGACGACGAAGAGCACATTCTCAATTTCAAGCTGCAGACCGATCTGCTGACGGACGCCATGAAGATGATGGGCATAGACATGTCGAAGCCACTGCACACGCCGAAACCGCGAGGCGCCCCCCCGAGGACTACTATGACGACGCGTGAAAGCTTCGAAGAGCACCTTGCCCAGGATGGGCCCCTCCTGAAGATCCTGGCCATCGCGACCTGAGGTTCTTGTTCCCAACGTACGAACCCAGTTGACGTGTCCGCCAGTCATCGTTGGTTAGTCATGCATTAAGGATTACTACATGTCGAGGCCAGATTGAAATGTCCGCTTTCTGGCCAGATAGAAATGTCCGGGTTTAAGGGTTCCGGCTTTTGCTTCTCCTGGGTTAAAGATCACGCAGTGTCGAAGGATGGCGTTTGAACTGGCAGGGCGCTTACGCCTGTTCCACTGTCTCTTGCAGACCGTCGGCCAGGTTTGGCAGGTTGCGGTTGTGCCTGTCTTTGCCGGGCAAGATCCACGATCGTATGTTCGACGTCGGCCTGCGTGAACTCGCGTTGTTTCTTCTTGCCCGTCGAACGACTTTGGATTTTGGTTGGAGCGCCCAGATGCGTTCGGGAAGGTGCCTTGCCGATGCGCTGGTTATCGCGTTGTGCCTGAATCGCCTGAGAGACCTGAAGCACGTGGCCCAGTCGCTTGTGTTCAACGACCGCGGCCTGATCGATCTCGGCCAGCCGATCGTACTGCCTGCACGTCAGAACACGGCCGTCCACCCGGAGTTCGATCCGCGCATCCGGGTACTCCCAGACCTCGATATATCGATCAATCAGCTTGCGGTGCTCCGGCGTATCCTCCAACAGGTACATGACCTTGTCGTATTGCACCGTCAGCGACTTCGTCACTTTGCGCGGCTCCCGCCAGGTGAGTACCAGATCAAGGTTCTCGTCAGCGCGAAGCGGCCGATGTGCGTCGAAATTGCTTCTGGGCGGTTTGGCGAAACGCGCGTTGTAGGCCGCCATGAAGGCAGGCGCCCAGGCGTTGGCGGCCTCGAGGGTGCTGATGCCACGCAGCCGCAGTTCCTTCACGAGACGATCCTGCAGCGTCAGGTGGGCGCGCTCGACGCGCCCCTTGGCGGGGCTCGAGTTCGCGCAGAACGTGTCGATGTTCAGTTCGTACATGGCACGGCCGAAGTGCGTCACGCTATTGCCATCCTTGTTCGCGCCAGTCTTGCGAAACACGCTGTACTTGTCGCTGTACAGCGCGCCGGGTTTGCCATGCCGTTCGATGTACGCACGCGTCGCTTCGAAGTAGCTGAAGGTCGACTCGGTCGCCGTGAAATGCAGCGCCATCAGCCGGCTCGTCGCATCGTCGACGTACACAAGTAGTGCGCACGCCGGCGCGCGATCCTCGAACCACCGGTGATCGCTGCCATCGATCTGGATCAGCTCGCCCGGACAGGCACGACGGGCTCGTGGCTGATAGATCTTCGGCGGACGTTGACGGCGCGGCACCCACAGCTGGGCATCTATCATCAATTGCCGGACCGTTTCCTTCGCCAGGCGGATGCCGTGGCATTCACGCAGCTTCTCGCACGCGAGCGTCGGGCCGAAATCAGCATAGCGCTCGCGCACAATCGCCAAAGCGCGTTGGGCCAGGTTGTCGTCCAGCCTCCGGTTGCCAGGCATGCCGCGCTTGCGCGAGACCAGTCCAGCCACGCCAGCTTCGCGAAACCGCGTCGTCAGCCGACGTATCTGCCGCGTCGTTAGTCCGAGTCGTTCGGCTGCACGCCACGGCTTGAGCCGTCCTTCCGTCACGTCCTGAATGACCTTGAGTCGGTCCAGTTCCCGCATCGTCATAGTTATCCGTTCTGTCACAGCCATCGAGGTCTCCAGCGCCGGAAAAACGGCAGCTGGCTAGCATACGACGGCATCAAAAGCGGACATTTCTATGCGGCTAAAAGCGGACATTATCATCTAGCCGCTACACTACATATATTCGCTAATTTACGTTATGTCAAATCGCCAGAATGCTGCGCAACCCTTGAAGCTTCGCCCGTCTGCAGCACGGACTGCGCGACTGGCCGGCCCACGCGTCGAATAGCGGAGCGGCCGACGTTCCGACGCGGGCGACTTCCGCCGGCTCCTCCCGCGGCCCTGACAATGATGTCAGCGGTCGCAAAAACTTGGTCACCTCACTGCAGGCATGGGCGCGAACACGCCATCCGAGGCTGCGTGCGTGATAAAGCGCCACTTAAAGCAGCGCCTTGAATGTATTTGCGAGAGGAAAAAGTTTGGGATAAACTAAGTTCACTAAACTAAGTTCATGTGATGCTGCCATGCATATTTACAACATTCACGATGCCAAGACCAACCTGTCGCGGCTAATCGAGGAAACCGTGAACGGCGGCGAGCCGTTCGTCATCGCCAAGGCCGGCAAGCCATTGGTCAAGGTCGTGCGCATCGATGCCGAAGCCGCAAAGCCGCCGCGGCGCATCGGATTCCTGAAGGGGCAAATCAAGGTACCCCCAGATTTCGACACTATGGCAGCGGACGAGATCTGCGACATGTTTGAGGGTAAGACAAAGTGAGGCTGTTGCTCGATACCCATCTGCTGGTCTGGGCTGCGGCTGACGACCCTGCCTTGTCGAACGAAGCGCGCGCTGCCATCGAGGACGCCGACAACACCCTCTACTTCAGCGTCGCCAGCATCTGGGAAATTGTCATCAAAAGCGCACTGGGCCGTGAGGACTTTCAGGTCGATGCGCGCGTTCTTCGCAGGAACCTGCTTGATGCTGGTTATGAAGAGCTGTCGATTGAAGCACAGCATGCGTTCGAAGTTGCGGCCCTCCCGCCTCTTCACAAGGACCCGTTCGACCGGCTCCTCGTCGGTCAAGCGATGGCAGAAGGAATCGTGTTGTTGACCCACGATGACCAGATAAAGCGATACGACTTCGCGCCAGTACGGTACGTCTAGGGCGCTTTTCGCCTCGCAACCTCGGTGGTGCATACGGAGCATTGTGAGGCTCCAATGCGGTGCGGGCGCGTTGCAGGCGCTCGGTGGTCAGTGCGCGGACCTCCGCCCTGCTTCCTTCTATGTGCCGCCCCGATAACTCGACGGCGCGGTCCGCCGCAGGATCACGGACGGCCGAGAGAATCGCAATGTGTTCGTTGTAGGTGTCGTCGATGCAGTCGCCATAGACGAGATCGAGCCGCCGCACCACGCGGATGCGGTCGGTCACGCGCTGCATGGCCGCGCTCAGCTCGGCATTGCCGGCGGCGACGACGAGCGCCTCGTGGAAGGCTTCGTCGAGCGCGACCATCTCGCGGTCATCGCGAAAACGGTGCGCGTGAGGAACGTTCCAGATTCGGTCGAGTCGGTCGAGCATCTGCAAGGCGGTCGCGGACAAGGTGCTGTCGACCCCAAAGAGCCGGCTGACCGAAAACGTCTCGATCAGCTTGCGCATTTCGTACAGATCTTCGAAGCGCTTGAAGTCGATCGGCACAACTCCCCAGCCGCCGCGCACATAGCCGCGCATCAAACCGTCGCTTTGAAAACGCTGCAGCGCCTCGCGCGCCGGTTTGTGCGAAACGCCGAAGCGGTCGGCGATACTGCCTTCGGTCATGCGATCGCCGGGCAGCAGGCGCAGGTCGAAGATATCGTCGCGCACGCTGAAGTAAACATGGTCAGCGCGCGATGAAGGAGAGCGGGTTGTGTCTTTCACGCACGGGCCTGGAATGAACGGATCTGTTCGGAAGTGACCATCGGTCAGCGTCAAAACATCCGTCAAGACAAATTTCATGGCGCGCCAGGTGCTTCAGGGCCTCTACAACGACAACGGCGAGATTGTGCAACTGAGCGTGCTCGCCGCCGACGACCCCTCCGCCGAGTCGATCAACGTGATCGAGACGCGCAAGCCGATCCGGCTGTCTTTTCCGGTCGGACTACGCCGGCCGCTCTACAGTTCGTCAATCGGCAAGCTGCTTCCTGCGCGCCAGCCGCCGGCGCGGTCGACGACTACCGGGCGAAGACGCGCCTCGTCGCATACCCGCCAGAGACCGTCATGGATCCGGGCCTGTTGGGGGATCAACAAGGTTCATGATTATCCTCTGCCCTGTCCTCTGCAGTGCGTAAGCGCGGACCTTGTTCGGCCCCCTACCTCAACGCCTTGTTGCGGCAGGGTCCGCAGCCATCATCCCACACCGCAATATCGCCAAAGACCGAAAGAAGATATCAAAATCGTAATCAGGCTGTCAGTCTGGGAGCAACGTCAATTGACGACAATGGGCTCATCGGTGCATTGCGTCGGGCATGCCCTGATGAGATCCGATCAACGGGCCGATTGGCAAATTCTTAGAGACTTCGGAGAAAACTGTGAAAAAGACAACACATATAGCGATTGGCGTCCTTGCGTGTTCGATCGCGATGAGTGCCTTGGCGCAGACGCAGCCCACTGGCAAGACCCGGGCGGACGTTCGCGCGGAACTCATCGAGGCGCAACGGGATGGTCTGGTGCCTACGCCGAAGTACGACTACCCGCCAAGCGAAGCTGCGATTGAACGCAATAAGGCACTGTATGCGATCACTCACAAAGGTGAAGAAGTATCTCCTGTTTCAGCGGCGCCAACGCAATCTTCCAGTGAAACGGTGCAGTGACAAGCCTGCCAGGAATGTCTGCGTCTGCGCGCGAATGTCAAACGTGGAGTCGAAGATGACTTTATTGAACATAGCAATCCTTTCCGCTTTTCTTCTTGCGCCCGTTGAGGTCGCCTACGCACGTGATGGACCTCGTGAAGAAGGATTAGGGTAAGGAATACAAAGAAACATGCAATGCCCGCCTCGGACGCACATGGATCGGCAAAGCCGGCGATTTCGGAAGACCGCGCGGTCTGTCGGCGGAGAAATGCGTGTGACGTAGCGTAAGGTCAATGGGCCGCGCCGTGAAGCGAGGCGCATCGTTCATGCGCAGGCAATCTGTTCTTTCCTACCCAACGGCTCGCGAGCGAGCTAGCCTAAAATCCCCCGACCGCTGCGAAACGATTCCATGAATCAATTAGCCTCCGTTCGCATTTTCGCCAAGGTTGCCGACTGCCTGAACTTCGCCGAGGCGGCGAAGCAGCTTGGTATCTCGAATTCGGTCGTCACTCGCAGCGTGGCGGTACTCGAGCAACATCTCAGCGTGCGCCTTGTCAACCGGACCACTCGCCGGGTGTCGCTGACGCCTGCCGGCCAGTTGTATCGGGAGCATTGTGGTGAACTGCTCAGGCAGCTCGCGGCGATGGACGAATGCATGGCAGCTGCTGCCGGCCAACCCGCCGGATCTTTGCGTATTGCGGCATCTTCTTTATATGCTTCGACCGATCTGCCCGAAGTACTAGCGGCGTACCGGGTGCAAGAGCAGCGTACGCAGTTCCATCTGACCGTATTCGATAACATGGCCGATGTCACGGTGGCAGACTTCGATGTATGCTTCAGCGCCGAGCGCTACCTGCGTGATTCGTCGCTGGTTTGCCGGCCGCTCGCACAGACGCGGGACGTAATTGTCGGGAGCCCCGTGTACTTCGCACGTCGGCGGCCGCCACGCACCCCCGAGGAGCTGTCGTCGCATGATGTGCTGGTCGCGTCGGACGCGCCGAGTCGTTACTGGGAGTTTCGTGACAAGCATGGCACGCAGCGCGTAGTGGTACGGCCGATTCTGAGCATGCAAAACCCACTGCTCATAAAGCGCGCAGTCCAGGCGGGCCTCGGCATCGCCCGGCTTTCGCGCTCGCTCATTCAAGGTGAGCTGGCAGACGGCTCATTAAAGCCAGTGTTCGAAAACATCGAATTGTGCGGCGACGCGCGGACAGTGTGGGTGCTCTATTCCGGACAACCGTACATGGCGGTGGCGCTCCGCAGTTTTGTCGATTTCGTGGTAGAACGTTATCGCCAGAATCCACCTGAAGACAAGCGCGAAACTGTCGTTCCCGTGGGAGCAGCACAACACCATTTCAGCAATACTGAACTGCAGTGGACGGGTATTTTGTAGGTCCTAAAGTGCAAATACCTTTCGTCAGATCCCGGCTCCGCGCACCGGCGCGCGAGCTAGATCATGGCGAGGTACTCAAGCAAACCTTAGGAATCTACACTCATGAAGCGACTCCTCATTACGGGCGCAGCGATCGGTTGCACGATCGTCCCGATGGCCGCGCTGGCGCAAAGCCCGGCATCGAGCGCATGCCAACGACCAGACCTTCCTTGTGCGTCGTCGTGATCGACACTTTCACACCGAACTCATACGGCGTGCGCGCCTTGCCTTTTGCCAGGCACTCGACCTCTGGCGCATGCAGTGCGTAGAGTTTGTTTTTGTCCCCACCCATTGCCAGACGACCTCTTCGTCGGACAGGTCAAATGCGTGCTGCAGATACAGCAGACCGGCGATCAGCCTGGGCGATGTCGCCGGTCGCCCCTTGCGCGACACGAAGCTTTCGCACATCGCCACGCCCAGCCGATCCCAGTTGATCAGGTCAGCCAGGCGCATCAACGGATGCTTCAGGTTGATCTGTTCGCGAAGCGGTTGCCGGAAGAAATCTCCCTCCGTCACAGGCGTCTTCGGACCCATCCGCACCTCGTCAGAAATTGCAGGATTCACGCATTATTGAGACTTCCATAATTCATGACGTCACCACAGCGTAGCCTGCATCCAGCAAGCGGCAATGATCGAAGGCCGCTTTTGAGCGCTCTTGAGCTTGTTGCGGGCGCTCGCGTGCAGTTCGCCGAGATCATTGGGGCAGTAGTTGGCCAGCGCGTGGCGCTTCAGCCAGGCCCACAGGTATTCGACCGGGTTCATGTCCGGCGCGTACGGCGGCAGGAACGCGATCTGGATGTGTCCGTCCTGGCGGTCCAGGTACTCGCGCACCAAACGACTGCGATGCGCCTTCAGGCCATCCCAGATCACCAGCAGCGGCTGCTTCAGGTGGGCCTTGAGCGCCTTGAGGAATTGGACGATCTCTTCCTTCTTGATGCTCCCCTCGTGCAGCCGGAACAAACAGTTGGTGCGCGTGAGCCCGGCGATGACCGAGACGTGATTCCAGTTGAAGTGAAACTGGATGATGGGCGTCTGTCCCTTGGGCGCCCAGGTGCGGACTCTGGTCGGGCGCTCGCTGATGCCGGACTCGTCCACGAAGACAATCAGCCGGCCTTCTCGTCGGGCTTTTTTTTAAGGGCCGGCCAGGTGCGGCGCTTCCAGTTGCGCACGGCATCCTCGTTGCGCTCGATGGCCCGCTTCTCGGGCTTTTGCGGGCTAAAGCCCAGTGAGCCCAGGATGCGCCAAACCTGCGTCTGGCCAAAGCGAATGCCGTGCATGCGTTCGATGACCGCGCCCACACGCTTGAGAGTCCACAGTTCAGTGCCAAATCCATGCTCGACGGGGCTTTGCAGCAGGGCGGCGCGAACAGCCGCCAACTGTTGCTCATCGAGTTGGGCCGGGCGCCCTCGCTCGCGCACCTCTCGCAGCGCATCGATGCCGCCTTCATCAAGCAGCCGCTTCCATGTGTACACCGTCTGCCGAGCCACACCCACCGCCAACGCCACCTCGGCGCAGCCCTTGCCCGCCAGCAGCAGCCGACCCGCCTTCAATCGCTTCTTTGCTGCTTCGCTCATTCGCCTTTGCGCCATGCCAACTTGTCTCCAGGACCGTCCTGAAAATATAACGCTTGAGACACTCAACGGTTGTCATGATTTACGGAAAAATCAATAATATGCCAGGTCCCTGCAATTTCCACAACAGCATTTCGGCCGTAGAGCCTCACCACACAAGGGCTTCCGGTTTGTTCAGATTCGACTGTTTAGCCAAGTTCAAATGTCCGCTTTTCGCAGCGTGAGCTGACCGGCCACCGGCGTTCCGGCGCGGAGGCTTTGATGGCTGCGAGCAATCGGATCACGATGACGATGCGCGAACTGGACAGGTTCAAGGTCATTCAGGACGTTGCCGACGGCAAACTCAAGCCGTGGCGCGCGGCAGAACGGCTCAGGCTAACGACGCGGCAGGTTCGCCGCCTCGTTGGCCGGTTGCGCGAGCATGGACCGGAAGGTCTCGTGACGCGCCGGCGCGCGAAGCCCAGCAACAACCGGCTGGATTCAACCGCTCGTGGATGCAGCGGACTGCCGCTCGCGCCCCGGCACGCTCGCACCGAAGGTGCCTGCATGAAGTCGATGCGGTCTTCATCGGGTGCTTCGCCGCAAGCAGCACGTTAACCACTGCCAGGCCAATTACACCCAATTACACGCAGCGAAGGAAGTCAGTGCGCTGGCGCGGCCAGCCGATACACTGGACGGCGTGGGTCATCGGGGACGATATGGGGCGGTCAGGCCGACTGCGGCGCCGAGCTTCTGGCGAAACGGTTTCCTGTTCCGCCGCCGGCATCACTACATAAAAAGGCGCCGCGAACGGCGCCTCTCTTAGATCAACAACTCTCAAGTGCCTAGAAGCGGGTGCGGATACCGGCACCCACCACCACCTGATTCTTCGTTGACGCAATGCCGCCGATAAAAGAGCTTGCGCCTTCAAATGCAGCCAGACCCGCGCCCCCCTGTGCCGGAGTCAGACCGCCGCTCAGGTGGGACCAGTTGGCGACCGCGTACACGTCCGTGCGCTTCGACAGGTTGTAATCCGACAACAGGCTGACCTGGTTCCACTTCGGCGACGCCGAGTTCTGAGCGTTGCTGAACTTGCCATTGGTGTACGTGTACGCCGCGCCCAGCGTCAACGCGGGGGTCAGGCTGTAGTGCGCGTTCAATTCGTAGTTCGTGAAATGAACATTTGCGGAGTTCGCAAGCGACAAAGGCGTGGCGCCAGTGGTGAACCCCGTTGCATTGTTGAGCCTGGTGTCCGTAACCACAAAACCAACGTTAGCCGGGCCGAACGTGTAGTTCAAGCCGCCGCCGAAGGTGCGCTGACGCCCTGCGGTGAGCGCCGCATCAGCGCTGGTGCTGGCGGCACTGCTATCGACAGCGCCACCGGTGTTGGTGACTGAACCGTTGGTGACCGAGCCCAAGCCAGCGAGGTTGTTGTTGATTTGCGTGTAACCCAACGCTGCCGTAATCGGACCGTTGTTATACATGGCGCCGAAACTGTATGCCCGGTTGTTCGCGAAGCCGCCGGCCTGGTTCGAGAAGCCATACAAGCCGCCGATGGTCAGGCCGTAGTAGTTCGGGCTCTGGTATTTCACCGCGTTGTTGACGCGGAACGTACCGATCATATTGTCGTTGTCCATCGCGTGCGCGAAGACATTGCCGCCTGCGCCGTTGAAGTTTTCAAACGACATATGGCTGACGTAGTCGTACATGAATTCGTTCTGACGACCTACGGTCAGAGTGCCGAGGGTATTGCTCGACAGGCCGACATAGGCGTTGCGGCCGAATTCGCGACCGCCCTGGCCGAGCTTTCCGTTGCCCAGCGCGAAGCCGTTTTCCAGGACGAATACGGCCTTCAGGCCGTCACCCAGATCTTCGGCGCCTTTCAGGCCCCAACGGTTGCTTTGCATAATGCCGCTGCTCAACGCGACATTGCTATGACCGCCGGTGTTGTTGCTATAGCTGATGCCGGCATCCAGCAAACCGTACAGTGTCACGCTGTTTTGCGCATGGGCTGCAGTCGTGCCGAGTGCTGCAAGCGCCGCTGCAAACAATACTTTGTGCTTCATTAGAAGTCTCCGTAATTCAATGACGCCTCGCAAACAGAGGCAGATCGGCGAGAAGCGGCCGGTCAATGGCATTCGCCGACTGCTAACGCCTGGCCGCCTATCCGCGCACTTGATGGTGTGCGACGGAAAAATAGAAACCGGCTGATTACTGACCCACAAAAATCATTCCGTGCGGGGAACCCATCCCGGTATAGACCGGCGTCATTGCTCCCGTCGATGTGTTGAGCTGCAAGAGCGTGCCCGAACCCGCGCTATATGCCGTTCCGGCAGTAAAGCCCGTGGTTGCATCGATGCGATAGATGAACTGCGTCTTATTGTCCGATAGCAACATGAACGAATTGCCTGAAGGCGCCCAGCGCGTGTCATCCACCGCCGCAGGGTTGTTGGACAACGTGAGCGGCAGCACGCTCACCGACTGGCTTGCTCCTGGATTTTTAACAAAGACCAACTCGGAGTCAGCCTGACTATCGACAACCAGATTCCCGGCCGGGTCGGTCGCCATCGAATCCGGATCCGTCATGTTAAGCACGACTGGCGTGTTCGTCGGGATATTGGTCGCCGTTGCGTTGCCCATGAGTACCGGAGTCAGATGAAACGTTTTCTTGTCCGAATTCAGGGTGATGGTGTAAGCCGCAGGAACCGAACTCACGCCTTTGGGCGCCGTTGCGGTAGCGGGTCCCAAGGTGGGATGTGATGCGCTCACATACGCGACCCCACCGAGCATCTTCATGTCATCGAGTCCGCCACCATGTGCGGTGGGAGCGTCGGGAGAGAGCGTTGTCTGGGTATTGGCCGCGGTGTCGATCACGATCAGAAGCGGGTCCGCGTCTTCATTGGTGCTGACCCACACCGTATGTGAATCGAACTCCATGATGCCGTCCGGGTGGCCCGGGACGTTGAAAGTCTTGACGACATTTCCGTTCAGATCGTATTCGATAACTTCGCTCTGCGGGGACGTGCCAGCAACGCTGGTTCCGTCCGGATTGTTATTGCTGTCCTGCGCGACAGCGAAGATGTTGCTGCCGTGCTGGACAAGGTCATCCGGCAAAAGCGCGCCGGGCGCCTTGGCAAAAACCGAAATCTTGTAGCCCGTCTGAGCGGCGGTGACCGAAGCGGGAACCGGTGTTGCCGCGGTCGTCGAGGATCCGTTGCCACCGCATGCGGAGAGCGTCGCCACCAGACTGGAAAGAAGGACAAGTTTTTTCTGGATCATATGCACTTCGATGATGAAAGGTTGTGAGCAGGCCCGGCCGAGAAGTCGCGGACAAGCGGCAAGAGCACACTTGCCGCGTACTTTCAGAGTGACGCATCAATTCCGAAAATGGAGATCGGAGAAACAGCAAAGATTTGAGAAGCACAACTGAGGTTGTGTAGCCGGTGGGGCTGACAGCAATTGCCTGTTAAGGGAGGGAGCGAGTATATGTTTGCAGTCCGCGCGCAAATCGCGAAACACTGAATTGCTCGATGGTCAGTGGTGCCGCTTTCTGTCCAGGGCTTTCACAGCGCCGCCAACGTGGCGACTGCTACCCGAAATAAGGCGGTTTTGTGAAGCCGTGTATCGACTGTCGACTAGGTGCAACACATCCATAGAGCCGTTGCGGTCGCGTACACACGCGGAAGGGCCATACGACCGGCTTCTGTTTGGGCGGCTCAATGACCGTAACGCCGATCGCCTCGACATGGTCTGCAACCGCCCGAGCGACCTCATGCTCGGTGAATTTGGCGTCCGTCTCTGCGCGCCGTTGCGGAATGCGCCGCAAGATTTCGGCATCGGCTGATGCCCAGGGCCTTCACTTGGCCGCCCCGACGTCGTACATGACCTTGATGTATGCGGCGCATGTCACGGCGAGTTTCGACGGCTGAAGGACGGCCGGCTTGTTCCGCTGATGCGCCGCGCGCTTCGCCGCCTTCTTCAGGATCGGTGCGACGAGCATCGCAGGGATGCGCAGGAGCGGCGGCAACGGGTGCGACGATCTCGGGCAATGCGACCTGCGTCGGGAATGTCGGCGCGCGGCGTGGCGGGCCAGATAGGTGCAGCTTGCTCGGCGTCGAAGCGGTCGATAGGACGCGCCTCGGCGATCGGCCGCATTGCAGGACGCGCGATCGGCTGGCGCGGCGGGAAAGCGGGGATGGCGAGCCACTCCAGGAGTGCCGCGAGGCTTCCCAGTCTTCGAAACCGTCGACTGGTGCGGGAACGGGCTTGGATCGGCAACGTAATCGAGCGAGGCGCGGATATGGAGAAGGTGAAGGGGCGCAACACCGATGTCGACGTACTATTGAGACTTCCATAATTCATGACGTCACCACAGCGTAGCCTGCATCCAGCAAGCGGCAATGATCGAAGGCCGCTTTTGAGCGCTCTTGAGCTTGTTGCGGGCGCTCGCGTGCAGTTCGCCGAGATCATTGGGGCAGTAGTTGGCCAGCGCGTGGCGCTTCAGCCAGGCCCACAGGTATTCGACCGGGTTCATGTCCGGCGCGTACGGCGGCAGGAACGCGATCTGGATGTGTCCGTCCTGGCGGTCCAGGTACTCGCGCACCAAACGACTGCGATGCGCCTTCAGGCCATCCCAGATCACCAGCAGCGGCTGCTTCAGGTGGGCCTTGAGCGCCTTGAGGAATTGGACGATCTCTTCCTTCTTGATGCTCCCCTCGTGCAGCCGGAACAAACAGTTGGTGCGCGTGAGCCCGGCGATGACCGAGACGTGATTCCAGTTGAAGTGAAACTGGATGATGGGCGTCTGTCCCTTGGGCGCCCAGGTGCGGACTCTGGTCGGGCGCTCGCTGATGCCGGACTCGTCCACGAAGACAATCAGCCGGCCTTCTCGTCGGGCTTTTTTTTAAGGGCCGGCCAGGTGCGGCGCTTCCAGTTGCGCACGGCATCCTCGTTGCGCTCGATGGCCCGCTTCTCGGGCTTTTGCGGGCTAAAGCCCAGTGAGCCCAGGATGCGCCAAACCTGCGTCTGGCCAAAGCGAATGCCGTGCATGCGTTCGATGACCGCGCCCACACGCTTGAGAGTCCACAGTTCAGTGCCAAATCCATGCTCGACGGGGCTTTGCAGCAGGGCGGCGCGAACAGCCGCCAACTGTTGCTCATCGAGTTGGGCCGGGCGCCCTCGCTCGCGCACCTCTCGCAGCGCATCGATGCCGCCTTCATCAAGCAGCCGCTTCCATGTGTACACCGTCTGCCGAGCCACACCCACCGCCAACGCCACCTCGGCGCAGCCCTTGCCCGCCAGCAGCAGCCGACCCGCCTTCAATCGCTTCTTTGCTGCTTCGCTCATTCGCCTTTGCGCCATGCCAACTTGTCTCCAGGACCGTCCTGAAAATATAACGCTTGAGACACTCAACGGTTGTCATGATTTACGGAAAAATCAATAAAACGATCACTCGCCGACGTAGGCGCCCCGTTCGACGAACTCATCGCGGCTTTTACTGGTTTTGTCGCATTAACGCGGTCAAGTAAAATCCGTCGACCGCAACGCATGAGAAGCATGATGGCAAAGACGAAGGCGCCACGCAAGACGCTGCCCGCTGGCATTGGCAAGGTACTGAAGCGGCTGCACTACCCGCTGGACGTGATCCTGCTGTGCGTGCGGTGGTACGTGGCGTACTCACTGAGCCTACGTAACCTCGAGGAAATGATGGCCGAGCGGGGTATTGAGGTGGATCATTCGAGCGTGCACCGGTGGGTTATCAAGCTGCTGCCGGTGCTTGAAAAAGCATTCCGCAAACGCAAACGGCCTGTGGGCAAAAGCTGGCGCGTCGATGAGACCTACGTCAAGGTCAAAGGTCAATGGAAATACTTGTACCGTGCCGTCGACAAAACAGGTAACACGGTGGATTTCCTGCTGCGCGCCCATCGGGACAAGGCCGCGGCACGCCGCTACTTCGAGAAGGCGATTGAACAGAACGGCGAGCCCGAGACAATCACCGTGGACTGCAGCGGCGCGAATCTGGCTGCGCTTGAAGCGCTCAATGCCGAGCGTTTAACACCGATCAAGGTCCGTCAAAACAAATACCTGAACAACGTCGTCGAACAGGATCACCGTGCCATCAAACGCATCATCAAACCGATGCTGGGGTTCAAGGCTTTCCGCTGTGCGCGCATCATCCTGTCTGGCATAGAGATCGCACACATGATCCGCAAGGGGCAGTTGTGTGACGATGGCGTCGCCTCGACTACAGCCGAACAATTCTACTCGTTGGCAGTGTAAGTAGTCCTACTGATATCACGCTTTACTCAAGCTGTAATCGTTAGCGCGACAGAACCCTGCCTGCTCTATACGCCGCACCGCGACCTCGATCGCGCCGAGCGTTTCGTCTTCTTCGAGCGCTGGGCAAGCCGCGCAGCGCTCGCCGAGCACGAGCGCACCGAGCACTTCAAGGAACTGGTTCGCGAACTGGCACCGCTGGTCGCACAGCCGCTCGACGTGACGATACTCGAGGCGCTACTCAATGATTGAGCGATGTTCCATCGCCCGAGGGTGATTTGCTCGTTGGACACCTCGACGTGCCCCCCGCTCAACACGACTAAGCGCGCCGGCGGACTGTCGCGCTTGCGGTGACAAGGCTCACGTCATCCTGGTCCACCGAATGCGTTGATCCGGACACATGTACTGTCCGCGTGGCGCCTTCAACGCAATTGCGGCAAATCTCGTACACTCGGACGCCACCGCGGTAGCGCATCGATCTGTGGTTCGGCAGCACGTGCTGCGTTACGTTGGACACCACCGCGTGGACCGCTCTCTCAGGGAAACTTCAAGCATGGGTAACAACCAATCTACCAGCATTACTCTTCAGCAAAGCCGGGTCGTGGTGGCCGGGGGCACGTCAGGAATTGGCTTTGCCGTAGCCGAAGCTGCGGCGCATGCCGGAGCTGAAGTGATCATCGCCTCGAGCAGGCCGGAGCGTGTCGCGGCCGCGCTTGAGCGCCTGCCTCAAGGCACGCGCGGCGAGTCACTCGACTTCACCGACGAGGAGCAAGTGCGCGCGTTTTTTGCACGCATCGGAGCGCTAGACCACCTCGTCTACACGGCCGGGGAATCATTGTTCCTGCAAACCCTCGCTGAGCTTAGTATCGAAGCCGCGCATCGGGCCTTCGAGGTGCGCTATTGGGGTGCGCTCAAGGCCGTTAAATATGCGGCTCCCCTCATTCGCGCGGGCGGCTCCATCACCCTGACGAGCGGAGTGGCCTCGTCGCGTCCGTTGCCTGCGTGGACGATCCTGTCCAGTATCCTCGGGGCCATCGAGTCGCTCACACGGACACTGGCCGTCGAGCTTGCGCCGCTGCGTGTGAATGCCGTGGCGCCTGGCGTCTTGCGTACCGCTCTGTGGGACAACATGAGCAAAGCCGATCGCGAGAGTCTCTACGACGATATCGCGGGGAAGATGCCTGTACAGCGGGTCGGGGAGGCGAGCGACGTCGCGCAAACGTATCTTTACCTGATGCAGCAGGGCTTTAGCACGGGGCAGGTCATCGTTGTCGACGGTGGTCACGTGCTGGTCTAACGATCCCGGAGGCAAAAACATGAGTTTCGATTTCAACGGCAAACGCGTCGTCGTCGCGGGGGGCTCGCGCGGTATCGGCCGCAGCATCGCGCTCGGGTTCGCGCAGGCAGGCGCCGCCGTGTCCGTCTGTGCACGCAACCTGGAAGCATTGAAAGCGGTCGAGGCCGAGTTGTCCGTCTATGACCGTCCGGTCCACACCGCAGCTTGCGATCTCGCTGACGGCGAGGCGATCACCGCTTACATTGCGAGCGCCGGCAATGCGCTCGGCGGTATCGACATTTTGATCAACAACGCGTCCGGTTTCGGAGGCGGGGATACCGAAGCCGGCTGGGAGGCCGGCATCCAGGTCGACCTCATGGCAACGGTGCGCGCGGGTCATGCTGCACTTCCATTCCTGCGGCAGTCGGCCAACGCTGCCATCGTCAACGTGACGTCCATCTCGGCGTTGCGTCCGTCGCCACGCACCCAGTCTTACGCGGCGATCAAGGCTGCGGTCGTGCACTACACGGCTTCCCATGCATTGACACTTGCGCCGGATCGGATTCGTGTCAACTCGGTTGCGCCCGGCTCGATCGAGTTTCCCGGCGGAGCGTGGGAACAGCGCAAGACTTCCGATCCCGAGCTGTATGAACGGATACAGCGTTCGGTTCCGTTCGGCCGGCTCGGGACGCCCGCGGAGGTCGCGAGCGCGGTGCTGTTTCTCGCCAGCTCGCACGCGGGCTGGATCACCGGCCAGACCCTGGTGGTCGACGGCGGCCAGGTGTTGACATAAGCACCATGAGCAAAATTTTGACCGTAGCGGCTAACTTGTAATGTCGTATCCAGGCAAAGTTCAGATGTCGCAGTACGGTCTTCGTGACGCTTCATGCTGGGTGGTGATTTTGACGGTTCTGGTGCAAATAGGCTGTCTGGACGAGAAGGTCTCGATAAAAAGGATACCTTATCGATAAGACAGGACCGCATTCCATACGGTGGGTACAGTGGCATCTTTGAGGCCGAGCTTTGCGAGATTGAATTGGCCTTTGCTAATGCGATGCATCAACTCAATGCCGGCCAGAGTGATCGCGGCGTTCCTGAAACGCTTGAAGCCGAGCATGGCATTGGTCCGGGACTTGATATGGCGATGGTCCTGTTCGATCAGATTGTTGAGATATTTCGAAGATCGAACCTTCGTGCCCTCGGGCATCAGGCCGTCGGCCTTCATCTCGCGCACAGCACGGTGTGAGGCGGCATAGCCATCGAGTGTAATGGTTTGCGGCGGCCGCCCCTGATGTTTGATTGCCTTGTTGAAAAAGGCTTTGGCCGCGTTCACGTCGCGTTTCGCCCTGAGCAGGAAGTCAACCGTCTGACCCGCCCGATCTACTGCCCGATAAAGATAGACCCATTTACCGCGGACTCACAGGTACGTTTCGTCGACACGCCACGACGTTCCCGCAGGCGTGCCGAAACGGTTCCAGCGCTTGACAAACTCCGGCGTGTAACGCTTCACCCAACGAAGGATCGTTGTGTGGGCGAGCGACAGGCCGCGCTCGGCCATCATCTCGACGAGATCACGCAGGCTGAGCTTGTAGCGTAGATACCAGCGCACGCACTGAATGATCACATCGCGGTTGAAGTGACGGCCTGAGAACAGATCGCCCATGTTTTTAAGCTTGCTCATTATCGAATCATGAGATCGGGGAAGCAGCACTCTAACCGATCACATTCACCGTTTGCACCAGAACCCCGACATCCATGAAGGGCTCCTTAAACTCGCCTGTTGCCTGATCTGCTGGCGAACGCTTCAGCGTTCGGACGACTCTTTTTGAAACATTCTCTTAAGGCGAACGCGTACGCCGCATCAGGTGGACATAGTGCGTCCAGGAAAGCGGAAAGGTCTCAGCCAGTTACTGGAGCGAAAAAATCCGAATCGGTGATTCGGAATTTGCCGTCGGCGCTGGCGCCGCAGATTTCCGAACAACTGAGCGCGCGATCCACTTTCCGACCGCTTCGCGCCTACACAATCGGCGTCATTGTGTGCTCCAACGCGCACCGCTCTCAACGCCGCAAGAACAGAACCACAACAGTGCGGATACCACGACCGAAATCACGATGCACGTGATGATCGGGAAGTGGAAGTTGAATCCGTCGTGGACGATATGAATGTCGCCAGGCAGCCGGCCGAACGGGATGCGCGCGAGCCAGTGCCATCCGAGGCCAACGACGATCAGGAAACGGCTCATGGAGCGCAGACACTCACGGTAGCGGATGGGGCAATCATAGGCCCACGCATGCGGACCTGCCAGAGCTGCTGGCCGCGGGCGCACGCCCGTTGCGCCCCCCAGCTTTGCCTCCATCAAGCGCGCAGCGCAGGGAGCCGGCCAAACAATGCAAAGTCGTCGTTGAGGAAGCGAGATCTGGCCAACGGCGCACGCGCCGACCGATGTCTGTTCCCGGGCGACACGACGGGCTCTTCACGACCCACTAGAGACAGTCGCGGCTAGCCGAAGCGGACATTCGCCTGATCTACTGATCTGCCCACAGGCTGGCGAACCTCCCAATCTCAGCACGGCTATCGAGGCGCCTCTTTGTGCCAGAAAAATTCCTGGAAAATGCGTGCGTGTGCAGTGTATGAGCTTGAACCGTCACGGGTTCGGTATGTTTCGGCCCAGCGCAATAGCGCCTCGAACGACGTATCATTCCCATCGCGGCGGATGCCACGTTTCCGAATATTGTCTGTGCATTCGGTTTCGGTAAGGTCTAGCCAGATTAATGCCGTTGCGTCTGGCTGAATCTCAGCGACTAGCCAGCCGTATATACCTTCGATGACCCACCGATCGGCGTTAGCTGCTTCGCGAGCAAGCTGAATTGCCTCGTCCCGCTGCCGGGCAACGTTAAAGCCTCCGGGTTGCCAGTGAATCAGATCAAGGTCAGTCCATGTCGCATTGAGGCTGTCAGCGAGACGTTCCGACAACCAACTTTTTCCCTGATCCGGAATTACCGATTACAAGCGTTTTGGTGAAATCCATGCCGAACTCGCGATAGGAAAGCGGTGCATTTGGCCTCATCTATGAACAGCGCTTCATGGACGATCAGGCGTGAAGACTTTGCTTTAGCAACGGCCGCTGCGAAGAGCGACGGCCCAGTCGTGCCGTCCGTTCTCCGTCGCGATTGCCGACGCAGCGTCCCAGTCATACTCGATGGCGCGAAATTCAACCGTCCAATTCGATCCGACCTGGGTCACGAATGCGTATCGCGCGTGAGGCGAGCGCATCTCCATTCGATGAGGAAACGGTCGGTCATCTTCATAAGCCTGAATGCCGACGCTGCCCGGATTCACAATCAAACGCCCGTCATCGAGTTTCATCGAGCGCTGCAAGTGAGTATGACCGCAAAGAATCAGTTTCGAAGCCGCATTCCCCGCGCGACATTCGACTTCCTCCGGCGTGGCCTCCCTGCATCCGGAATGGGTTACGGTTTCCAGAAAATAGGTCAAGTCGTCTTCGGGCGTCCCGTGAACCAGCAAAACGTCTTCGCCAACAGAGAGCGTGCTGGGCAAACTTGCGATCCAGTCCAGTTGATCGGGGCGCAGGTGGTCGAGCGCCCAGCGGTCGGATTGACCCATATGCTCCCGATCGCCGGCAAGTACCTGCCTTTCATGATTGCCCCGGATAGTCGGAAGACCAAGAGACATTAACCGGTCTGCCGTTTCGCTTGGATAAAGCGCGCCAGAAAGAATGTCGCCGAGATTAACAATCAAATCCGCACCGGCCGAGCGAATATCTTCCAGCACGGCGTCGAGCGCGGCGAGATTTCCGTGGATATCAGATAGCGCAGCGATTTTCATAGCAGCAACGAATGAGAGCCGACGATGGCCAGATTGTCACCAATCTGGACGCGTCGGTCCAGTGACCGGTTGTGGCCGCTAGGCAGCACTGGCCTGAATAAGACGCAGTCCCCATCCCGTATTTAACGTGCCGTCTTCGCGTTGCATGGGCGCAAACGCCGCTAATAGTTCGCTCTTGAACTGCGCGCGCGCCGATTCGGACATCCTGTCGGCATCGTAAGTGTCGAGCATGTCCAACCATAACTGCTCCGGCGTAGGCATCCAGTCAATTTCGATGTCTTCAAACACGACATTAGCGAAACCATGCTGGAGTAGTTCACTCCAGCCGGCTTCACTGCGTGTCCGCGCATCACCGAGTGGTAAGTGTGTCAGGTTCGCCTTCGCAATCGGTCTGAATATGTCTAAAAAGACTTCGCCGACTTCCCCGGTCAGAAAGGCCCGCCCGACGACAGCGGAAAAACTACCGCCTTTACGCAGTACTCGGCGAATTTCACGGATTACCTGCTCTATGTCGTCCATCAACATCAGAGCCATGTGCGACAGTACGTAGTCCACGGAACCGGTATCGAGCGACACCTCTTGTGCGCGCTCATTTATCAACCGTACATCCTGCGGCAATACCGCCCGAGCCGCACCCAACTCGCCATCGCTCATGTCGATGCCGATCAACTTCGTTCCTGCGTGGCCCCTGTCGTTCAGAATTTGTAGCAGTGGCCCATCACCGCATGCCAGATCGAGCACAGTGCGCGACATCTCATCATTCGGCACACGTTCAGCCAGCGCATGATAGGAAGATGGGTATTGTGCCTGCGTCGATCGCGCAGGATGATTGCCATAGGCCCGGCGCGTTGCTCCCGCCCGACGACGGTGAAAATCTTTTAAATAGATTTCTGCTTGGGATGTCATTCTTGCGTTACCCGCTTGTTCAATTCTTGGTTGTACGCCTAGACTCTGGATCGTTCAATTCCACGGGGATTGTCAACGAACTAGACCACGATGTCGAATGTCCCTTCCTGGCCGGGCGCTGCCCTTCGGGCGGTCGGCCGCACCCGACCCACTGCCGCCGTTCGACCCAGCGCCGCCTCGCCGGCGGCTTTGAAGCCGCAACGGCCATTCGGACAGTCACGTCGGCTGGCGCGTGCTCGGCCTTTGCTGTCGTTCGCGCCACCTCGTTTCCTGCCTTCGACGAGTGACCGCTTTCCGCTGACTGCAACGGCAGCCGGTTAGTTAGTTACAACTGGTTGCGCGTTTCCGTCCATTGCGAACGGAAAGACTACGATGACCGTTGGTAATCGTGCGAAGCCAGGAACATCGTTGTGAAAAGCGACTGGTATCTCGATATCGGAGTTTGCATTATGATCAGGAATGCGAATGCAACAGGCGTGAGCAATCACGGCGCGTGCCGCAATCAGTGAAGTGCGAGCCCCGCGCTGGTTCAGCAGTAGTGGCGCAGGTTAATCATCGTATAGGCAAGCGTCTTTAACGCGTAGTGAACGTCACTGATGCGTTCAAAGCGCAGCAGCAGACGGCGGAACTTGTCCTCCCAGGCGAAGACCCGTTCAATGGTCCTGAAGCGCTCCTCGAAGATGGCCGGATCGTAGCGCTGCTTGCGGCCCCGCTTCGGTATTTTGCGTCCGCGCGGATTCTCGGGGATGTTCGGGGTCATGCCGCGATTGAAGATCGCCTTGCGGTTGGCCCTGCAGTCGTAAATGCCATCCAGGCTGACGATTGAACCGTGCAGGTCCGCGCTAATGGCGCGGGCCATGGCGGTGAGGCTGGGCAACGCGTCGCGCAACAGCGGTGATTCGTTGCGGTTGCCGGGAGCGCTGATGAATGGAGCAATGACGTTGCAGTTGCGATCGCACAAGGCCACCACCTTGTCGCCCTTCAGATGCTTGTGCCCGCTATACCCGAGATTGTCGCCGCCTTTCTTCGCCGCCGTCGTGGTGCCGTCGTCGTGGATGACCGAAAGGTCAAGCAGCTGGTCCTGATGAAGTTGCTGCACCGAGCCCGAAAAGATCGCATCGATGCAACCATCGGCCTGCCAGCGACGAAACGTGCGGTAGATGCGCGTATAGTGAATTTCAGGGTGACCTTCTGCATTCCTGTCGATCGGCAGCATCTTCCATTGGCAACCCATGTACAGTGCCTGCAGGATGTAGTTGAAGACCTTGTGCAAGGCCAGCGTGGGGGGAGGT
Source organism: Paraburkholderia sp. UCT70 (assembly GCF_050434085.1). Lineage (NCBI taxonomy): Bacteria > Pseudomonadati > Pseudomonadota > Betaproteobacteria > Burkholderiales > Burkholderiaceae > Paraburkholderia > Paraburkholderia sp. UCT70. The sequence goes on from NZ_JBNPVZ010000003.1 coordinate 957,936, forward strand.
CCGCGACGGCCCAGGCTCAGATGCGGCCAGACAAATTGCTCGAACTGCTCCAGGCGCAATCTTGTTGGAATCTCTTGCCAGTATGGGCTTCGGGTCATTCGCTGCGTCCAGAAATCTGGACTTTAGCCGATCTGGCTATTCTGACCTGAAATCCAGTCCTGGCGCGGCTTGCAGACAAATTCCACGGCCGTCGAAAACCCGCAACCAGTTGGGTTTTATCTCGGCAGCTGTGGTGTCGATTGCTGCCGCCGTATCTGCGAAGTACATCCTTGCACCCATGAGAAAGCGCTGGATCGAAAGCTCGGGTGCGCCAGCCGGCCCAATCATCGCCGAGGCGCGGCTCCAGCCGACCGACGCCTCGTCGGCATGAATAGAAATTTGAGCGCGTAGTCGGATCTAACTCATACGGCGGGCCACGAGGACGGATTTCATCGGAGAACTCTTTTGGGTGGCGGCGTAACACGGATTCGACCAAGTAAAAGGGTTCTGTCGCGCTAACGATTACAGCTTGAGTAAAGCGTGATATCAGTAGGACTACTTACACTGCCAACGAGTAGAATTGTTCGGCTGTAGTCGAGGCGACGCCATCGTCACACAACTGCCCCTTGCGGATCATGTGTGCGATCTCTATGCCAGACAGGATGATGCGCGCACAGCGGAAAGCCTTGAACCCCAGCATCGGTTTGATGATGCGTTTGATGGCACGGTGATCCTGTTCGACGACGTTGTTCAGGTATTTGTTTTGACGGACCTTGATCGGTGTTAAACGCTCGGCATTGAGCGCTTCAAGCGCAGCCAGATTCGCGCCGCTGCAGTCCACGGTGATTGTCTCGGGCTCGCCGTTCTGTTCAATCGCCTTCTCGAAGTAGCGGCGTGCCGCGGCCTTGTCCCGATGGGCGCGCAGCAGGAAATCCACCGTGTTACCTGTTTTGTCGACGGCACGGTACAAGTATTTCCATTGACCTTTGACCTTGACGTAGGTCTCATCGACGCGCCAGCTTTTGCCCACAGGCCGTTTGCGTTTGCGGAATGCTTTTTCAAGCACCGGCAGCAGCTTGATAACCCACCGGTGCACGCTCGAATGATCCACCTCAATACCCCGCTCGGCCATCATTTCCTCGAGGTTACGTAGGCTCAGTGAGTACGCCACGTACCACCGCACGCACAGCAGGATCACGTCCAGCGGGTAGTGCAGCCGCTTCAGTACCTTGCCAATGCCAGCGGGCAGCGTCTTGCGTGGCGCCTTCGTCTTTGCCATCATGCTTCTCATGCGTTGCGGTCGACGGATTTTACTTGACCGCGTTAATGCGACAAAACCCGGAATCGTCCGATCGCCGCGCGCACGGTATGCGAAGAAGCGCATCCAGCCCTCGAGAAAGATGCCCCCTCCGGCATGAAGCACGCAAGGCGGCCTTGCCATCAGCGGATAGTTCATAGTTGGAATCTGTCCGGCCAGGTCTTCAAGCGATGTGGAGGGGCGCTCGGCGTGCAAATTTTCACCCTCTGCGTGCCTGCCAAGATAGCTCTCGACGGCTTCATCCACGGTGCGCGTGCCCAGTTCGATATAGGACACGCCGACTTCATCCAGTATTTTCGACGCGATAGCTTGCTCTGCCGCATCGATGGTCGTGCGGTTGAGCGCCACCAGCTTCGCGCATTCAGGGAGCGTCCGAAACGTTGTTTCGCCGTATCGCAGTGCATCTTGAAAGATCGGATAGCGCGCGAGCAATAGGCCGGGAACGCGACCGACCGGTTGCGCCGCTGTAGCCAAACGATCGGTCCGGACGAACCGGTCCATCTCGCCAATTTCTCTCTCGCAGGACAACGCGCGTAGCATCGCCTTTCATATATTCATCGAAGGCGGCGCCGAGAGCCTGATCGCGCACCCAGCCAAGGTCGAGCGGATACATCGAAATGACTTTGAGCAATCATGTGAGAGAACGCATGGCTGATAGAAGTGCCAGTTGTCCACGATGTATGCATCGGTGTCGAACGGCCGCTACGGCCGGACTATGCCTGACAGCGATCGGCGACACGCGACCATGAGCCGCCGCTCCCTTCGTGACCGGTGTATGGCCGCATTGAGGAGATGAGGCAGCGTTCGTAATGTCGCGGTGACAAACCGGTGGCGACGCTGTGACGCATCGATGCGCCATCGCCAATATGCTAGCGTCTGGCGTGCCGTTCTCAAAACGAGCGGGAGGCAGTTATCAATGGGCGTGCCCGTGTGAACCGGTGTGAAGCTCGCGACCCGTGCCGCGCTCATCGCCACTGGCCATCAATCATCTTCTCAACGGCACGGCCTGCACCGGTCCCGCTGCCTCCGCTGCGGGCGTGGCATGCAATCGGTGCAGCCATAGTTGCGCCGATGAGCAGCGATGTCGAAATATCATTTCAACGTTTCAAAGGAGCAGTGTAGATGAAGTATGAAGGCGCTCTGCACCGGAGCATCAAAAGGCGGCTCGAACAAGTCATAGAGATGGCCGAACTGGTGGGCTTGCTGGCCATCGGCATCGGGACCGCGCTGGCGATGGGGCATCTGATCTGGAAGATGACAGACTCCGGCGGCGTTACGCTGACTGATTTGCTCCTCATGTTTCTATACCTCGAAGTGTTTGCGATGGTCGGGCAATACCTGAAGGCGGGGCAGTTGCCGGTGCGATTTCCGCTCTACATAGCCATGGTCTCTATCGCCCGCGATGTCATCCTGCGCGCTGGCGCAAATACCGAGCTGCACCTTGTCGCCTCGGCTGGCGCCATCTTGCTGATAGCGCTAGGTGTGCTGCTGATTCGTTACGGACAGTCCAGGTATCCAAGCAATGCCGACGAACGGCCTGACGAGGGTGCGCGCTAAGCGGGCAACGGCCATGCGCTTAGTCGCCGGGCGACTCCACGTCATCATCACCGCGGTGCGGGGGCCACGCCCTCCGGTGCGTCGCGGTCATACTACTTGCACAGGCGCAGTACGCCGAATGCGTGGTCTCGAGGAAGCCAAACCGTCTTCGACGCCACTGGCTTTTCATTTGACGCGGCGCACGCACGACGATGAAGCGGTTGCGGAGTTGCTCAGCAAGGTATTGCATGAAACACCGCGGGGCTCGACGCACAGGAGTGTGTGCCCACAAGCATCCGAAGATCAAAGCGGCGATGGAACTCGCCGTCGGCTCGGATTCGAATAACTCGTACTTCGTCGCGCTGACGCCGCTCAACGCGGGCTCGGTGATCAAGGTGATGCATCCGGCGAATGAGCCGGACGACCCGCCGGATGAGGAAATGCGCTTCGACATCGCGCGCTGCGCGATCTGAGTTTCCGGTCACGCGTGGGGGTTGCGAAGGCCACGCCGCTGCGCGAATTTTTATATCGCGCAGCGGCTATTTTTCACGATGGCCAAACGTTCGCGCTACCACATGCACTTCACGCCGACGCATTCGAGTTGGCTCAATCAAGTCGAGCGTGGTTTGCCTTGGTTACCCAATAGGCAATTCGCCGCGGCTCGTTCGAGAGCGTGCCGTCAGTTGGTCTTCTTCATTCAACGCTACGTCGAGTGTGCAACCGTCGTAAACGCCCATTTCATACGGACCGTCACCGCCGATTCTATCCTCGCCAGGATCAGGCGTTCATCCAAAGTTATTCCATTGGGAGAGAACACTAGGGGCCGTTTCTCGCTGACCACCGCTTATACGTCTGTATATCCAAGCGAACCCTATCGGTGAATCACTACAACCACCCATGTAATAGATTCCCGGCTTTTGTGCACCTACTCTTCAGTCATCGGGAACCGCGCAAGTCCCGCGGTTGACGGTATCCCTGGCGTACTCCGCTCCGTCTCTCCAGGCGCAATCAAAGAGCGGGGGACCCGAGCACGGTCTGCATTCAATAGCACAGTGCGGAACATAGCCGACTTTGCCACTTGGTCCTTCGATAACGGCTTCGACTCTTAACACCGAGGACAGGAAGATGATGTTGAACCCATTTTTGGAGGCAGCGCCTGATGACTCTTCTTGCGAGGTTGAGTCGGGGATGGGCGTGTTCGCCTTCCCTGTCCCAGTTCATGCTGCCGCACCGTTGTCAGTCATGCCTGCCCGGCGTATTGAGACTGGCCACTGTCTCATCTGGGGGATTCGGCAAGACCCTGACCCCTGGGCGTGCATCATGGCTGGCCTCCTGCAGTTCTCCGCGCCGGCGGCCGAGATGTCCCCTCTGCCAGACCCGTTTGGTCGTTGCTTTTTCCGTCAGCGCAATCAAAGGGCTGTAGCGTTTGCGACAACTTGTCACTAATTCTCTGTCTTGTCATTTGAGATCTTCTCGCTCTCGGATGACAGATTTTATTAGCAAGCCTGATCCCTGTCGGAGTGAAGCAAATGAAAAGACGTACCTTCCTGTCGGCAGTCGGTTCCGGGTTGGTGACCGCTGCGGGCACTGCTCTGCCTAAGGCTGTGCTGGCTGCGGGAACCGGCGAGCCGATCAAGCTCGGCTTGCTGTTTTCGCTGTCGGGCACGATGGCCAATGGCGAATCGCTGCTAAAGGACACGGCGTTGATGACGATCGATCAGATCAACGCCAAGGGCGGCGTGCTAGGGCGTCAGCTTCAGGGCGTGGTCGTCGATCCGGCTTCGGATTGGCCGATGTATGCGCAACTCGCCAAACAGCTGATCCTGCGCGACCAATGCGCAGCGCTGTTCGGCTGCTGGACGTCCGTGTCGCGCAAGTCCGTATTGCCGGTGGTCGAGGCGCAGGACAGTTTGCTGTTTTATCCGCTTCACTTCGAAGGCGAAGAGCAGTCGAAGAACGTGGTCTATCTGAATTCGCCGCCGAGCAGTTCGGTGTTGCCCGCAATGGACTACCTGATGAGCGATCAAGGGGGCGGCGCAAAGCGTTTCTACATGATCGGCAGCGATTACGTGTGGCCGCGCACCATCAACAAGATGCTCAAGGGCTATCTCAAGACGAAGAACATTCCGGATTCGGCATGGCGCGAACATTATGTGCCGTTCGGGCAATCGAACTTCCAGACCATTGTGCGCGAAATCAAGGACTTTGCGGCCCAGCCGGGTGGTCAAGCCATCGTCGTGATGACGGTGGTCGGCGATTCGATTCCCGCGATGTTCAAGGAGGCGATCAACCAGGGGGTCCGCGCGACCGATATTCCGATCCTCGGTCTGGACGTGGTGGATAGCGACCTTGAAGGTCTCGACACGAGGCCGCTGGTCGGCCACCTCAGCTGCTGGTGCTACTTCCAGAACGTCGATACGCCACAGAACCGCCAGTTCAGGAGCGACTGGAAAAACTACGTGAGCGCGCATAGCCTGAAGCATCGCCCGGACATGGTGATCGATCCGATGGTATCGACCTACCTCGGTATCAGCCTGTGGGCGCAGGCTGCCGCGAAGGCGAAATCGACCAGCACCGACGCCGTACGGAAGGCGCTCGCGGGCCAGTCGATGGTCGACCCGGCGGGCTATACCGTGAAGATGGACGCCTCCACGCAGTACCTGTGGCGCGGCGACATGATCGGCTCGATCAATGCGAAGCAGGGTTTCGACATTCTCTGGAAGTCGAAAGACATCGTGAAGCCCGTGCCGTTCAGCCCATATATCGGTAAGGCATAGACGCGCCCGCAAGGAAGATGGGACCGGCGGTCGCTCGCTCGCCGGTCCCTGCAGCAGCATCGAATGGAAACACCATGATCAATTTCAGGCAGATTTTTCTCGCGATTGCTTGTCTGGCGCTACTCGGGGCCACCTCCACGCGCGCGGCGCCTGTCCCTGCGCCAGGCCGAACCGCGGCGCTCGCATCGTTCTGTGCCGCGGACAGCGATAAGGCCGCTGCGCTGGAACAGCTCGTCGAGGTTGGCGTGTCAGCCGATGCGCACGAACGGGCGTGGGCTCGCCAGATCGTCGACGCCATACGCAACGGCGCACTGGTGTGCGGGGCGGGCACTCAGGCGACGCTCCAGGGAAGCCCGGCGCTCGACGCGGCGACCCTTCAGCCGAGCACCCACGCGACAGCGGATTCGCCCTATGTGCCAAGCATCGTGATGATGCGCAAGCTTGCGGTGGCGTCGGCGGAAATGGACCTGTTTGCCCCTCAGCAGGACACCCGCGCGGCGGCGGCGCGACAGGTCGACAAATTCTTTGCGTTGCTCGACCCCGCCATCGTTACCCGCGCGATCAGGCAGCAGCACGACCCGGAAACCGCAACCGTGCTCACGCTCGCGTTGGCCAAGCGCGGCCTGAACAGCACCGAGAAGGCCGAGCGGCTCGCCGCCATCAAGGCGGTGGCCGAGGTGCCAAGCGAGACCGCTCGCACCGCACTCGCCAACTTCGCGACGCAAGACTCGGTGCGTTCGGATCCTCAAGTGCTGGCGGCAGTGCAGAGTGCCATCCGCTCGATGGACACGTGGCTTTCGTTCGGCAACGTGTTATCGATTCTCTTCAGCGGCTTGAGCTATGCCGGCGTGCTGTTGCTGACCGCACTGGGCCTGTCGATCGTATTCGGTCTCATGGGGGTGATCAACCTCGCGCACGGCGAGTTCATCATGATCGGCGCTTATGCGACGTATCTCGTCGAACGTTTTATGCAGGCGCATCTGCCGGGATTATTCGACGCCTACATTTTCGTGGCGATTCCCGTGGCGTTCGTGATCTGCGCGGTGTGCGGGATGTTGCTCGAATTCCTTGTGATCCGTTTTCTGTATCGCCGGCCGCTGGAGACGTTGCTTGCCACGTGGGCCGTCAGCATCGCCCTCATCAAGCTGGTTCAGGTGCTGTTCGGCTCGCAGAACGTGGAATTCATCACGCCGGGCTTCCTCAACGGCGGCATGCAGGTCGCGCCCGGCTTCTTCGTGACCTATAACCGCGTCTTCGCAATCGTCCTCGCCATGTTGATCTTCGCCGCGACTTTCGCCGTGGTCCGCTTCACGAAACTTGGACTGCTGATGCGCGCCACGACGCAGTTGCGCGATATGGCGCGCTGTCTGGGCGTGCCGTCCGAGCGCGTCGACCGTCTCGCGTTCGGCCTCGGAGCCGGCCTCGCTGGTCTTGCGGGCGTGGTTCTCACGCAGATCGCCAGCGTCAATCCGTCGATGGGCACGGGCTTCGTTGTCGACTCGTTCATGGTGGTCGTACTGGGCGGCGCAGGCAGCCTGGTCGGCACCGTCGTGTCATCGCTCGCGCTTGGCGAAATCAACCAGTTCATCGAACCGTTCTATGGAGCGGTCGCCGCCAAGGTTGCCGTGCTTCTACTGATTGTCCTGATCATTCAGAAGCGCCCGCAAGGACTCTTTGCATTGAAGACCCGCGTATGAACACGCTTCCCGATCCGCGCACCCGCAGGAGATTCACCTTGTCGGCACTCGCTACGAAATGGATGGGCCAGACCGTCGAGATCGGCATCGTACCGATGCTGGTGCTGGTGGCCGTCTATCTGCCCTTTGCGTATTTAGTGATTCCCGAGTCGAACGCGTTGCATCTGTCGTTGTTTGGCATCAACCTGATCGGCCAGATCATGTGCTTTGCGCTGCTTGCGCTCTCGCTCGATCTGGTCTGGGGTTACGGCGGCATCCTGAGCCTTGGGCACGGCATATTCTTTGGCATCGGCGGCTATCTGATGGCCATCTATCTGCTCAACGGTGCCTACGCCGAGACCCATGTTTTGCCTGATTTCATGCAATTCATGGGCGCGAGCGACTTCCCTGCCCTGTGGAAGATGCTTTCGCGTCTCGATGTGACGATACTGGTCACCGTTGTCGTGACGGCCGTGGTGGCGGGCGCGTTCGGCTTCGTCACGTTCCGCTCCCGGATCAACGGCGTGTACCTGTCGATCATCACGCAGGCCCTGACTTACGCGCTAATGTTGCTGTTGTTCATCAACGATGTCGGACTGGGCGGCAATAACGGCATGACTGGATTTACCAGCATCGCAGGCCACAAACTGGCCGATGTGCCGACGCAGATCGGCCTCGCGGTGTGTTCCTGCCTACTGCTCGTCGCGGCTTATGTCGGCGTACGCTTTCTTGCGCACTCCGGCTTTGGCCGTGCATTGATCGCTGTACGCGATGACGAAGCACGGATGCGCTTTCTCGGTTACCGCACGCATACGTTGAAGCTGTTTGCATGGTGTCTGTCAGCCGTGCTCGCGGCGCTTGCCGGCATGCTGTACGTGCCGCAGGTCGGCATCGTCAACCCGAGCATCGTGTCACCGGAGCTATCCGTTGAGATTGCGGTGTGGGTCGCCATCGGCGGCCGTGGCACGCTGATCGGCGCAATCGTCGGGGCGATCGTGGTCAACGGACTGAAGTTCTGGCTGACCGCGCAACTTCCCGCTCTGTGGCCGTTCATTCTTGCCGGCGTGACCTTGCTGATCGTGGTGTATTTCAGCAACGGCCTGTGGGGCACGCTCAAGTCCGCCGGCAGCGATGACAAGGGGGCACACCGATGAACGCGTCCCTGTCTGCCACGGCTATCTATATCAGTGGCCTGTTCGTGCGTTTTTCCGGTTTTGCTGCGATCACCAATCTTTCGATGGAGTTCCGCTATGGCGAGATCCGCGCAATCATCGGGCCGAACGGCGCCGGCAAGACCACGTTGATGGATGTGATTACCGGCAAGACGCGCCCAGCAGCGGGAGAAGTGTTCCTGAACAAGGTCACGAATCTCGCGGCGCTCGATGAAACGTCCATCGCACGTCTCGGCATCGGCCGCAAGTTCCAGAAGCCCAGCGTCTTCGAGGCATTGCGTGTGCGCGAAAACCTCGAGCTCGCGATTCGCAACGGCCGTGGCTATGCCGATATGGTGCGTTCGCGGCTCGGTGCGCAGCAGAACCAGCGTATCGATGAGGTGCTGGAAACGATCGGCCTCGCGAGCGAAGGAAGCCGCGTGGCCGGAACGTTGTCGCACGGCCAGAAGCAGTGGCTTGAGATCGGCATGCTGCTTGTCGCTGATCCCCACGTCATCCTGCTCGACGAACCGGTAGCCGGCATGACCGATCACGAGACCGCACGCACCGCAGAATTGATCGCAAAGCTCAAGTCGCCCGAACGGGCCGTGGTCGTGATCGAACATGACATGGATTTTGTTGGCGAGATCGCGGACCTCGTCAGCGTGCTGCATGAAGGGCAATTGCTCGGCGAGGGCTCGATGGAGAGGGTGCGCAACGATCCGCGCGTGATTCAGGTCTATCTGGGACGATAAGCATGCTCAAGATTTCCGCACTCAATCAGTTCTACGGCAGCAGCCACACGTTGCGCGACGTGTCGCTGAACGTGCAGGAAGGCGCCTGCACCGTGGTGCTCGGCCGCAATGGCGTGGGCAAGACCACCCTGCTGAAGTGCCTCATGGGGCTGTTGCCCGTCAAGGACGGTGAGATCGTCCTGGGCGACCAGCCACTGACCCGCACACCGCCGCACCGACGCGTGGAGGCAGGCCTCGGCTACGTGCCGCAGGGACGCGACATTTTCTCGTTGCTGAGCGTCGAAGAAAATCTAAGTATTGGTGCATACGCGGGTGAGCGCAATTCAACTGCCCAAGGCAAGCAGTTTTCCTTCGACGATATCTTTCATACGTTTCCGGTGCTCAAGACGATGCGCCGGCGCATCGCAGGCAATCTCTCCGGCGGACAGCAGCAGCAGCTTGCCATCGGCCGCGCGCTTCTCACCAACCCGAAACTGCTGGTTCTGGACGAACCCACCGAAGGCATCCAGCCGTCCATCGTCATGGAAATTGAAGCGGTAATCCGGTCGCTAAAGGGCTCGCTGTCGATCCTGCTGGTCGAACAGTTCTTCGATTTCGCCGAGGCCGTGGCTGACGACTATGTGGTGCTGATACGCGGCCAGGTAGTGTCAGCCGGCCGCGGCGACCAGATGGAGGCCAATAACGTCAGATCGCTCATTTCGGTGTGAAGCGGCGCGAGCAGCGCACCGCTTCAGTTTGAAAACCCACACTTCAACAGGAACATCCAGATGAACTGGCTTGAACAATCGATCATGCACACCCGCGGCGTCGCACGCGGCCAGGTACGCGAGACGCACGAACTGACGGAAGCCCGTCAGGGGACCTTCCACTACACGATCGGACCGTACTCGGCCCCGGTGCTCAGTGTCGCGCCAGGCGATCGCGTGGTCGTCCAGACCCGCGATGCCTTCGACGGCAAGATCCGCACTGAACAGGACCTGCCGAGCCAGAAGCTGAAGGTGCCGTTTCTCAATCCGCAAAGCGGACCGATCATGATCGACGGTGCGGAAAAAGGCGATGTGGTGGCCGTGTACATCGAATCGATGCTGCCGCGCGGCGACAATCCGCGTGGCACCTGCTGCCTGATTCCACGCTTCGGTGCGCTGACGGGCACGGAATACACGGCCACGCTCAACGAACCGTTGCCGGAAATCACCCGCATGATCGACGTCGATGAAGACGGGGTGTACTGGAGCAAGCGCGTCACACTCCCGTACAAGCCGCATATCGGAACGCTAAGCCTGTCGCCGGAGATCGACTCGATCAATTCGCTCACGCCGGACAATCACGGCGGCAACATGGACGTGCCCGACATGGGGCCGGGCAGCATCACGTATCTGCCGGTGCGCTCAGCCGGTGCGCGGCTCTTTATCGGCGATGCGCACGCCTGCCAGGGCGACGGCGAAGTATGCGGCACCGCCGTCGAGTTCTCCAGCACCACCACGATTCACGTCGATCTGATCAAAGCCTGGCACATCGAGTGGCCGCGCCTTGAAACCGATGCGTTGCTGATGACGATCGGCAGTGCGCGTCCGCTGGAAGATGCGACGCGGATCGCCTACCACGAACTGGTCTTGTGGCTCGAAAAGGAATACGGCTTTGATCGCTGGGACGCCTACATGATGCTTAGCCAGTGCGGCCAGGTGAGGCTAGGCAACTTCGTCGACCCGAAGTATTCGGTCGGCGCAGCGATCAGCAAGAAGTATCTCGCACCGGCCGCCTGAGGAGAAGGACCACCATGGATTTGAAACTCAAGGGTTGGTGGTTTCGAAGCTGATCGCAATACTGCGACTTAGATCCTTACGCTTTGTATTACAGCCGCAGATGTGGAGGGGTAGCCGGGCAGAATATGCAAGACTCGAAGAGATCGCAGCGCACATCGATGGTGGCGAAGCCATTCTCGAGAGAACGAAGTTCGACGTTTTCCGCCGAACGCTGATCTGACACAGTCAGTTTAGCAAAGGCGGCGGAACGGACGATGTTCGGCTGCACCTACTGCCGCTACATTTCGAAGCAGCCATTCGCAGCGGTTGAAAATTACGCCTCCGCGACCGTCCGCTTTTGCCGACGATCGCATGGCCCATTCGCCAACCAGAAGCCAGCTGTCGGCCATATTGACGCGTTCAATTGAGATGCGTCATTAATACCGTTATTAGGGTTTTCCCCAACTCGCCCGGAATACACATGAGCACGCCAATCGACACACCTACCCCCGAAGAAGCAAAATGCCCGTTCCACGCCGCCACCAAGCCGATAGCGGGCGGCGGCACCGCCAACCTCGACTGGTGGCCCAATCAGTTGCGCGTCGACCTGCTGAATCAGCATTCCAGCCGCTCCAATCCGCTCGGCGAAAGCTTCGACTACCGCGAGGAGTTCAAGAAACTCGACTACAGCGCGCTCAAGGCCGATCTCAAAACCGTTCTGACCGATTCGCAGGAGTGGTGGCCGGCAGACTGGGGCAGCTATGCTGGCCTTTTCATCCGCATGGCCTGGCATAGCGCCGGTACCTACCGCATGGTCGATGGTCGCGGCGGCGCCGCTCGCGGCCAGCAGCGCTTCGCGCCGCTCAACTCATGGCCCGACAACGTCAGCCTCGACAAGGCGCGCCGCCTGCTGTGGCCGCTCAAACAGAAGTATGGCCAGAAGATCTCATGGGCCGATCTCATCGTGCTGGCCGGCAACGTGGCGTTGGAGAACGCGGGCTTCCGCACCTTTGGCTTCGCCGCCGGCCGCGAGGACGTGTGGGAACCCGATCAGGACGTGAACTGGGGCGATGAAAAGCAGTGGCTCACCCACCGCAACCCGGAGACGTTGGCGACGAACCCGCTGTCCGCCACCGAGATGGGCCTGATCTATGTGAACCCGGAAGGGCCGAATGCCAGCGGTGACCCGATGTCGGCCGCACCGGCCATCCGCGCGACGTTCGGCAACATGGCGATGGACGACGAGGAAATCGTCGCGCTGATCGCCGGTGGCCACACGCTTGGCAAGACCCACGGCGCCGGCTCGGCCGAGCATGTGGGGAAGGACCCGGAAACGGCAGCGCTCGAGACGCAGGGCCTTGGCTGGGCCAGCACCCACGGCAGCGGGGCGGGCGCCGATGCGATCACGTCGGGCCTGGAAGTGATCTGGACTCAGACGCCGACGCAGTGGAGCAACCACTTTTTCGAAAATCTGTTCAAGTACGAGTGGGTGCAGACGCGCAGCCCGGCTGGCGCCATCCAGTTCGAAGCCAAGGACGCGCCGGAGCTCATCCCCGACCCGTTCGACCCGTCGAAAAAGCGCAAGCCGACGATGCTGGTCACCGACCTCACGCTGCGCTTTGATCCGGAATTCGAGAAGATTTCGCGCCGCTTCCTCAATGATCCGCAGGCCTTCAATGAAGCGTTCGCGCGAGCCTGGTTCAAGCTCACTCACCGCGATATGGGACCGAAGGCGCGCTACCTCGGCCCGGAAGTGCCAGCGGTCGATCTGCTCTGGCAGGACCCTCTGCCAGCGCCTGTTCACAACCCGAGCGCCGCCGACATCGCTCACCTTAAGGCGGAGATTGCTGAGTCCGGACTGTCGGTCAGCGAGCTCGTTTCGGTGGCGTGGGCATCGGCGTCAACGTTCCGCGGCGGCGACAAGCGCGGCGGAGCCAACGGCGCGCGGCTGGCGCTGGCACCCCAGAAGGACTGGGAAGTCAACAAGCGTGCTGCGGGCGTGCTGCCAAAGCTGCAGGCCATCCAGCAAGCGTCAGGGAAGGCCTCGCTGGCCGACGTGATTGTGCTGGCCGGGGTGGTGGGCATCGAGCAAGCAGTCGCAGCTGCCGGGGTCAAGGTCGATGTGTCGTTCGCAGCGGGCCGCGTCGATGCCCGTCAGGACCAGACCGATGTCGAATCGGTCGCCGTCCTCGAGCCCGTTGCCGATGGCTTCCGTAACTACCGCCGCGTTCAGGACGGACCGACGACCGAGACCCTGCTGGTCGACAAGGCCCAGCAGCTCACGCTGACTGCGCCGGAACTGACCGTGCTGATCGGCGGTCTGCGCGTGCTGGGCGCCAATTTTGACGGCAGCCGCCACGGCGTGCTCACGGAAAGGGTGGGCGTGCTCAGCAACGACTTCTTTGTCAACCTGCTGGATATGCGTAACGTATGGAGGGCCGCCGACGCGACGGCCGAGCTGTACGAGGGGCGTGACCGCAAGAGCGGCGAAGTGAAATACACCGGTACCCGCGCCGACCTGGTGTTCGGTTCCAACGCGGTGCTGCGCGCGCTGGCCGAAGTCTATGCCAGCAGCGATGCCCGGCAGAGGTTCGTCGAGGACTTCGTCGCGGCGTGGACCAAGGTGATGAACCTGGACCGCTTCGACCTGACCTGAGTCCTGCCCCGGCAAGCAGCTTGCACTGCTCGCCGGGGGCTTCCCTCTGTGGCGACGTAGTCGCACGATTCGAGCGTTATCGCCGGCTATCAGGCAAGAGGCGACATCTGACCGGCCTTACTCTATGCCGGAGCAACATCGGCGACTTTTCAATGTGAGGAACCTCGGATTGCGGGTTTCCCGAGCAACTCACAGTTCCAGCGGGTGCTGGCAAATCAGACCGATGTACTGGCTGCGCAATCGCCAGTCGTCACGATTCTGCAGCAGCGCAATGCGGTCACACTGACGGCACCGGCGTTTCTGACGACGCCGTTTATCGTCGGGCAAGCAGGGGCGACAGCGATCTCGGTGCCCTGGCGACAGCAGGCGCCATTGACGTCAATGGCATGCCCGATGCGGCTACCGTCTCGCTGCTGTCCGCGGCGGGTCTCGCCCATCCACTCACAACGACGTCCACACCTTCATCCGGCACTGGCGTGGTGCTGGCTTCGCGGCTTTCTTCGTCCGTGAAGATCCGCGAATCGCATCAGCACGCGACCCCCGTCATTCACCTCGATCCGGGACACAAACTTTCGCAGGAGTATCGGGCCTTGCATCGTGAACTGGCCGGATAGCGAGAATCGTCAGGCGAACCGACCGTAGTTGAGCAAACTTGGTGAACAGCCGCTTTGTCCTTTGCCGAGCGGCAGTACCCGACCCAGATGGAATGGACAACGGCGTAACCAACGGGTCAAACTCCCTGAGCTGAAGCTCGCGCAGCCAAAAGTTTGGTGGCGGCAGCGGGCACGCCAACGGATCGGCCGGGTCCGGATCTGTCGGGTCACGCTTCGTCATGATGCGCCCTGTTCGCCAGCAAGATCACGCGCAGCCAGCGAAGCCAAGGGCGCCAACTCGGCGCGCGGGTCGAGGATCACTGCGGACGGCGATCGGTTGCCAAGTTCCGCCCGCCTACGCAGCATGAACGAATGGATGACCCAGCAGTTTGCGTTAGCGTCGACGAATGGGCGAAGGATGGCTGCCAGTCTGACCGGATCAGCATCGAACTGCCACTTCGGATATCGAAAACCCCGCGTGATGCCAGGTGGTAGCAAGGCATATAGTTCGCCGGCTTTTCGCTGTTCGTTGATGCTCCGCTCATTTCGCCCAGCATAGACCTTCGCCTGGAGCAGCGGGAGATTGTCCGGGCTTGCATAGGCCTCGGCTGCAAATCGGCGCCCCCGTTCTCGCGCGCCGGCAAGGGGATCAATCGCGCTACCCGGTGCCCCGCCGTGTGCCGTCTCAGGGGTGATCACTCGAACCTCTGGCTCGCGCTCGGGCAGCGAAATTTCATCCATTCTTACGCCCAACGACACCAGCCTGAAGAGTAAGGCCAGATAGTCCTCAGCCTCCTTGTGCTCTTCGAGACCAAGTGTTCGAATCACGTAGTGTGCCAGCGTGGATGAGCGTGAACGCAGCGACTCGATCGGGATGGTGACGTTGCCCAATGGCGGCGACGAGCCCCTAGGCAACCTCACCTTCACCACGAGTGGTGTACGTCGGGTGGCCGGCTCATACACGAAGACCAAGTCGGCGAAACTCCTTTCATCCGAGCCGACTTCGGCATCTTGACTAGCACGCCCCGCCTGCGACGGTTCGGCCAGAACCTTGTCGAGATCCACGGCCGCGCGGCGTGCTGTCGTCATCGCCCTCCGCACGGCGCGGCGCAGGGCTTTCGCTGCCGCCGGATTCGAAGCCGCGGCGCCCCACTTCTGGAGATTGTGAGTCGACAGCAGCTTTCGGGACATTTTGCCAGGCCGCTGATGTGCCCCCGGTTCCTGCAACTTGTCGCGGGCGGAGTCGGAGGAGAAATCGGGCGGGAGATCGCGTGAACGTTTCATGGAGACCAATATAGTTCATGACTTTCATGACTTCAATGCTTTTTTCGCGCTCGATGTCGTCAGTTGGCCGACGACAGGCTTCTCCATAAGGACTATTGGTTTCAGCGTGCTTTATCGGGGATAGACCGGTCCAAGCATGACAACGGCCGTCTGTCAGACCCCAATTAAGGAACGCATTACTAACCTATCGGCGCGGTTGTACCATTCGCGCCAAGGCAGCGGCAGCGCGCTTTCAATGACCGAATATTGTTCGGAGCCGTCACCTGAACGTCCGCGGGACAGAATTGGCGAATGACCTTTCATGGCCGATCGCGGAGGCCGCAATCAAGCGGTGAGCCCTGCTTTCGCCTCCGTCAAGCCGGGTGCAGTAGTTTGCCTCGGGAACGGCGCCGCCAAAGCGGCTCAATTCTGGATGTTTTCCTCGCAATCGTTCCAGTACCGCAGCGGGTCGCGATGTTGTGGATAGCGTAAGTTGAGCCACGCTGACAGCCTGGTCCAATCTGGATGATTGGTACCGGTCTGAGCGGACCAGATCGCGATGACCGCTCAAGAATTTGACCGTTCCCGCGATCACGGACAAGCAGGCTGCCTAGTCCGCTTGAACTGTTCGCTTGTGACTCAATAAGATACCGCGGCAGAATTTTGAGTTCAGCATCCGCGGCCCAACCGTATAAGGCGCGGACGACGCCAGACGGATCTCTCAGCTCTATGGGGCCGCTTTCCGGGCGAACGGCTGTCCATCCTTCGGGAAACTCGGTGACAACCTCGTTTTTACCTTCCCTCACCCACTTCACGCGCCATGCCCGGACCATCGCCTCGCGCATGCGAGACACCGACTCATAGCCAACAGGCAACTCGATCGCCATCGGAAGCGTAATGAGGTTGTCTTTCCAGAGTTTGGTTTCGTCGTCGACGCGCTCGACCACGTCGAATGCTCCTGCTTCGAATGGGTTCTCGGGCCGGCCCGATACTCTCACGTTGCCGCCGGGCAATCCCTCGAAAAGGCGCTCAGCATCATGGCGGGTAAGTTTTGTCTTTCCTTTCTTCATGGGTCTTCCTACAGCAAGGTTGTTGTCTCGCTAACGCCTGGGCCCTCATGATTCGGCCACTGCCGGCCGCGCGTTTCCCGCCGACTTCGTCAGGGTTTCGCATCCTCCGGCTTGGGGCTCCAGGCCGCAGCCAAGCGGCTTTGTATAGCGACGAGTTGGTCATCGGTGGTCGCCACCAGCCACAAACGCGAGTGCTCCGCGATTTGGCGGTTGTGGTCCTTCAACGGTCCCATTGTGGCAGCGGACTTCCAGGCCACTGGGCCAATTCGGCTGCTCCGGCCCGAGGGCGCACCCACCAGCAGGCAGTAAGGTCCAAGAGGAAGCGAGACGAACGGAAGGGCCGGACTAGCGCGCACGCGCCAGTCGATGAACGGCGCCTCGTTGATGAGCAACGGAGTGGGCAAGCCGTAAAGCACACTGAAATCGTACAGCGACAGTTGCTCGCGCGCGCCCGCGTAGATACGCCGGATATCGTCGACAACCGCGGCGCGGATTTCATCGTCGAACATGGGCTCCTGCGCATAGCGTGCAGAGGCTTCCTGAGCGTCAATCTGATATGAGCTGAACAGGCCAAGTTCCACGCAGTCCTGCACTGCGCGCTGGACCTCCACCATAGAGCCGGCTTCCTCCGGCTTGCCCAACTGCGCTGCCCTCAAAAACCGGGCAAGACCCGCCTCCTGGATCGGAGGACCCTCCACAGACGCATCGTCGTCAGCATCCTTGTCGAGCGGCACGAAAATGTATTCTTCGGCCGCGAAGCGCGACTTCTTGCCTTCGTCAAACTTGATTTCGCCATCGATGCAGTCCAGATAGCGAGTACCGATTCGGCCATGCTCCCAAACCCAATTCTTCAGGAGCGGACGTAGCGGATGCAGCCTGTCGTGATTAGCCATGGGTGTCTCCAACTGCCCAAGTATAGATCCAAGTGGCCGCTTGCTCTGTTGGGGTCTAGTCTGGCAACGTTCGAACTAGACGGCCGATGAATCAGTTCGGCCTTGTACAGGCCATTGATCGTTTCAGCCAGTGCATTGTCGTAGCTGTCGCCGCGGCTGCCGACGGATGGTTCGATGCCGGCTTCGGCCAGTCGCTCGCTGTATCGAATGCTGACGTATTGGGCGATTTCAACCGGTCGTTGCAACATCTCCTAAAGGAGGTGTCAAATGGGACGACCACAGGGTTGGGGTTCGGAACAGACGGGAAGACCGATAATGCGATCGCCTGGCAGGCCTGGTGTCAATCAGCTAGAGACAAACAGAAAGAGCGCCGCCGTCAATTACCCACTGACAACCCGAACGGAGCGACAACCATGCTCCCCTGACGCAGCGACAATCACCTCGGCCGACCGGCCAAGATGTTTGTCGGTAAACCGGACTTCCTGCTTGACGCTATCCACTTTTTCTGAACGCGAAGAAATCGCGCTGCTGCGGGCACAGGATTGAGGGGTTCGTGAGATCGCGCGAAGACTGCAGCGCTCACCTTCGACCATCTCACGCGAGTTGCGCCGTAACGCTGCAACCCGTGGTGGTACTTTGATATACAGGGCGACGGTTGCTCAGTGGAAAGCAGAGCGTGCAGCGGAACGTCCCAAAGCGTCCAGGCTGGCAGAGAACGAGAGATTAAAGAAGTATGTGCCGAGTCGATTGGCCGGAGCAGTCACCGACTCAGGAGGCAGGCCGATTGCAGGACCTGACGTACCGTGGAAAGGACGACGGCAAGGCCGCCGCGCGGACCGGCGTTGGGGCACCTGCTGGAGTCCCGAACAGATCAGTCGACGATTGCAGGTCGACTATCCCGACGACAAATCCATGAGAATCTCTCACGAAGCCATCTATCAGGCGCTTTACATCCAGGGCCGTGGCGCTCTGCGACGAGAGCTTACTGCGTGTCTGCGTACGGGCCGTGCACTTCGTGTGCCTCGAGCCAGGACGCAACAGCGTAGAAAGCATTTCATCACTCCGGAGGTCATGATCAGTGAACGACCGGCTGAGACTGCTGATCGTGCTGTTCCGGGTCACTGGGAAGGTGACCTGATCATCGGCCTTAACCGATCCGCACTGGGCACGCTGGTCGAGCGTACCACCCGCTTTACAATGTTGCTCCATCTCCCACCTATGGAGGGCCATGGCAACGGCGTGCGAGTCAAGAATGGGCCACCGCTGGCGGGTCATGGCGCGGAGGCTGTCCGCAATGCCATAGCTGCGAAGATCGTGTTATTACCAGAGCGGTTGAGACGATCACTCACGTGGGACCAAGGCGCAGAGATGGCCCAGCATGTGCAGCTTCGAATCGATACAGGTCTGGAGATCTATTTCTGCGATCCTCAAAGCCCGTGGCAACGCGGGACCAATGAGAATACGAACGGTCTGTTACGTCAATACTTTCCGAAAGGCACTGACATCAACCGGTACACGGAGCGTGAATTCGATGCCGTCGCAGACGCACTGAATTGCAGACCGCGTAAGAGCCTTGGGTGGAAAGCACCAGCAGAAGCACTGAGAGATCTACTACTCGCGTCATAAACATCAGGTGTTGCAACGACCCCTTGAACCTAAGGTGCACGCCGCGGTCGCTGTGATGAATCAGCCCATCCTTCTGCGCCGGCTGTCGTTCGTACAGGGCCCGTTCCAGCGCATCCAGGCCGAAGTCCGTGTGCGCCGGTGAGCGAAGCAGCCGATGCGTGGGCTTGCTAACCGAGGGAAACCTCGCGTGGGGCAAGTCCGGCTAACGTACTGGCGTAGGCATTTATATGTCGGGCCATGCGGCGGAAGGCCTTTTCACTGTCCTGCGCTTCAATGGCCTCGAGAATCCCGCGGTGCGCTCGTAGCATGCCCCCTCGCAAAGCTTCCGAGCCATGGTCCTCGATAACCGACGCGCGTAGGCACGCGTCTGCCATCGACTCCATGAACGTTGCAAGCAACTCGTTATTACTCGCCGCGGCGACCGCGAGGTGCCAGTCGACGTTGAGTTTTGCCGTCTCCCCGCGTTTATCGGAAGAGGCCTTTTCAAGCGCCTCCGTCAAATTTCGCAAATGGAGCAACTGTTCTTCTGTTCGTTCGCGTGCAGCAAGATAGGCAAGCATTGGCTCGAGTGCCTGACGTGCCTCAAGCACCGCCTCGAAGCGGATTTTTCGGCCTTTTATGAAGAGGTCGACGAGCCGTCCTAACACCCCTCTGCCCTGGTGCTCTACGACGGTCCCACCATATCGGCCGAGCTTTATTCGCACAAGGCCTTCAGCCTCGAGTACCCGTAATGCCTCGCGCACGGAACTCCGGCTCAACCCGGTTTGCGCCACCAGGTCCCGCTCCGCGGGCAGGGCGGTGCCCTCAGGGAATTCGCCCGAAAAGATCTTCTCACGTAGCACGTCAGCCAGTGCCCCATATCGGTTTGGCACCTTTATAACATCGAGTTTTGGGGAGGCGTCGGTCACCTGCTGCTCCGGATATAGTCCATCATGTACCGATGGAGGCTACCATATCAATGGTCTTACCGTAAGTGCAGTCGACGTCTCCCCCGTCCAGGAAGGTGTTACGCGGCGGTCTTAAGTTGGACATATTTCAGAGTCGTAAAGGTGTGCAATCCCTCGATCCCGCCTTCCTGGCCTAACCCGCTGTCCTTGACCCCACCGAACGGTCCCTCGGGCTGGGACGCACCAAAATGATTCACTGACAGCAGGCCTGCGTCCAAAGTACGTGTCAGCAGGTCGATGTTGCGCGCCGAATCCGTAAAGGCGTAGCTCGCGAGCGCGTACGGCACCGCGTTCGCAGCGGCGATCGCCTCCTCCAGTTCGTCGAACGCAAGCACGAGTGCAATGGGGCCAAAAGGCTCCTCGTGCAGTGCACGTGAGCCAGGTGGTACGTCGGCCAGGATCGTGGGTTCGTAGTAGTAACCTGGCCCTTTCCGGCGTGCGCCGCCGGCAACGAGTCGCGCACCGCGCCCGATCGCATCAGCAATCAGGGAATCCACAGCTTCGACGCGCCGTTCGGTCGCCAGCGGTCCCATCTGAGATTGGGGATCGCTGCCTGGACCGACCCGTAGAGCGCGCGCACCGTCAGCGAAGGTCGACAGGAAACGCTCGTAAAGCGAACGATGTACAAAGAACCGGGTGGGGCAGGTGCAGATCTGTCCGGCGTTGCGGAACTTGGCCATGACCGCGGCACGCGCTACCGTTTCAGGGGCCGCATCGGCACAAACGATGACTGGAGCATGTCCACCAAGCTCCATTACTGCAGGTTTCATCTCCGCCGCCGCCTGCGCTGCAACAAGTTTGCCGACGGGAACTGACCCGGTAAGGGTCACCATTCGAATCACGGGCGAAGCGATCAGGTATGCTGAAATCTGTGCAGGGTTTCCGAAAACAAGGTTCAGTGCTCCAGCTGGAAGGCCCGCCTCTTCGAAGCAGCGGACCATCTCGCAGGCAGTCCCAGGAGTCTCCTCGGCGGCCTTGAGAATGACGGAGCAGCCCGCGGCCAGGGCGCCGAGCTTGCGCGCCGGAATCGAGGCCGGGAAGTTCCATGGCGTGAAGGCTGCGACAGGGCCGATCGGCAAGCGAACTACCGAATTTGCCATACCCGCGGCCCCGGGGATGATTCGGCCGTAGAGTCGGCGGCCTTCTTCGATATCCCACTCCAGCAGTGCCGCCGAGCGTAGCACCTCTGCCGTACCTTCAGCCGCGGGTTTTCCCTGCTCTAGGCTCATGATCGCGCCGATGGTCTCGGCGCGATCTCGCAAAAGACTGACTGCTTTTTTCAGGATGGGTGTGCGTCGATCGACGCCCATCGCGCTCCACGCGTCGAAGCCGCGCCGCGCGGCTGCGAGCGCGTCGTCGAGGTCAGCGACACTGGCATGAGGCACTCGACCGATCTCCTCGCCTGTGGCTGGATCGATAATCGGGGCTGAGGTGGCTGCGTCGCGCCACGCGCCGTCGATGTACAGGCCCAGGCGGGCGTAGGACTTATCCATAACTTGCTCCATTTCCATGCTCAGAAACGTGACTTATTCCGGCGCTTACCGGACGAAGTTGACCTCATTGACTGAGGATTAGCGTTGCGTGTGTCGTCATGACGCCGCCCTGATTACTGACGATACAGGTCTTTGCGTGCGGGACCTGCAGATTGGCCTCGCCCCTCATCTGACGGACGCCCTCGATCACGAGCTGCAACCCGGGCATTCCAGTTTCCGATAAAAGCCCGCCTGAGGTATTGATGGGCAGGTCGCCCCCAATTTCGATTCGGCCGCCGGATACAAAAGCGCCTCCTTCTCCCTTGCGACAGAAGCCATAGTCTTCCAGGGTCATCGGAACCGTGATGGTGAAGCAGTCGTAGATCTGTGCCACATCGATATCTTTTGGCGTCAGTCCAGCCATTTCGAACGCCTTCGCGCCAGAGACAACAGCTTGCGTAGTAGTCAGCACGGGACGCTGCGCGACGGACCAGGATGTATTGCCTTGCCCGAAGCCCAGAATTGGCACTGGGGCGCGCACCTGAAGCTTTCGCGCCCGCTCGGCGCTCATGACGATTACCGCGGCCCCGCCGTCAGACACCAGGGCGCAGTCGTCTCGATGGAGCGGCGTGACAAGTGCGGGCGAGGCCAGGTAGGTGTCGAGGTCAAGTGGGCGCCGCAGCTGTGCGTTGGGATTGGCGGCGCCATGGCGGCGGGCCGCGATCGCGACCGCCCCGAGTTGCTCGCGGGTGGTGCCGAAGTCGGCCATATGACGGCGGGCGATCATCGCGTAACCGGCGGGTGTCCCATACCAGCCGTGGATCGCATCCGCGCCATGCGGGCGGCTGTAGTTGTGGCGACTTCCCGACTTGGGATTGTCGGCGAAACAGACCACTGCTATTTCGCACAGACCCGCCTCGATCGCCAACGCCGCTTGCGAAATCAGTCCAATGTTTGCTGCGCCGCCCTGATCCCAGACGCCTCCGACCTTTGGCTGGATTCCGAGCGCCTCCGCTACCTGCTGGCCGAACATGAACTCGGGCTTCGAAGTCGGAAATTTCACCATCACTGCATCGATAGCCTCCTTGTCAATGCCGGCGTCACCAACGGCCATGGCAACTGCCTCGACAATCATCGCCAGGGGAGTTCGCCCTTCAAGCTTGCCAAAGCGGGTATGTCCAACGCCTGCAATCACTGCCTTGCCGCGCATCTCATTCTCCAGTGAACAGGGCCCGACGCTTTTCGGCAAAAGCTTGCCGGCCCTCGGCCGCGTCGCGGGTATGGCGCAGAGTCCGCGCCATGGTTTGCTCCATTCGCAGACCGGACGAGAGGTCAACGTCATGGCTACGGGTTGCAAGCTCCTTGGATGCCTGAACGGCAAGAGGCGCGTTTGCGGCAATGCGTTCGGCGTGCGCGCGCGCGGTCACCATCAGCTCAGCGGGCGAAACGACGGCGTTGACGAGGCCGAAATGGGCCGCACGCTCTGCGCTGATAGCGGTGCCCTCCAGCAGCATTTCCATCGCGATGGCGTGAGGGAGCTGCCGTGCGATGCGCTGCGTTCCACCGTTCGCCGCGATGAGGCCGCGCTGCACTTCAGAAAGGCCGAAGGTTGCAGAGGGCGTGGCGAAGCGCAGGTCCGTGGCTAGCATCATCGTGAGACCTCCGCCCAGGCAATACCCGTTGACGGCCGCGATGACCGGCTTCCAGACTTCAAGTCCTCGATTCAGAAGGCTTTGACGCTGCGTGAGCCAGAGATCGGCCCAGCCCCGCGTCGCAGGGTTATAGCTCTTCAGGTCGGCACCCACACAAAAAGCCTTCTCTCCAGCGCCCGTGACGATTGCCACGCGGATGTCGTCGTTGTCTCTGACTTCGATCCACGCCGCAGACAAGGCGGCGTAGTGTTCCTCGTCGAGTGCGTTCAACCGCTCGGGACGATTCAATGTGATCGTTGCGATGTGATCTTCGACACTGAAATTGACGGACATTTGGCGATCCCTGAAAAAAACGGCTATGCAATGACAACGCGGGTGGCGATCAGCCGGTCGATCTCGGTCCCCGAGAGACCGAGTCCTTCGAGGACGGCGCGGCTGTCCTCACCGAGTCCGGGTGGGCGCGTGCCAACATCCCGCGGGATACCAGCAAAGAGAACCGGGTTTGCCACCCCCTTCAACGGACCGAGGCGCGGATGCACATACTCCTGGACAAGTTCACGCGCTTTCGTCTGTGGGTGATCCGCGGCCTGCAGCGCATCATTTAACGGAACGCAAGGCACGCCAAGTTCTGTCAGGCGTGCAACCCACTCATCTATCGAACGTTGACCGACAATCTCCTCAACGATCCTGTTCGTCTGATCGGCGTGACGCACGCGCTCGGCGTTGGTGCTGAAACGCTCGTCGTCAGCGAGCTCTGGCCGGCCAACGGCGTCACAGAACTTTCGCCAAAGCGAGTCGTTTGCAACACCGATCAGCACATCACCGTCGGAAGCCTTAAACACCCGGTAAGGGCAGAGAGATTCATGCCCTGTGCCGGACTTTGCAGGCGCCGTGCCCCGCGTCCAGCTTCGCTGAAGGTTGAATCCAAGCAGGGCTATCGCGGTCTCGAAAAGTGAAACCTCCAAAAAAGCGCCACGTCCGGTTTTTTCCCGCTGATATAGCGCAGCGAGAATGCCAGACTGCGCGTTGAGTCCGGTCGCCTGATCAATGGGGGATAGGGGTACCCGAACCGGTGATCCACCCGGCTCTCCCGTCATCGCCATCACGCCGGTGAAGGCCTGGACGATCAGGTCGTAGCCCTTGTTGTCCTTCAGTGGCCCGCTGCGTCCAAAGCCGGAGATCGAACAATACACAAGACGCGGGTTCTCAGCGCAGAGGCTCGCATAATCAATCCCGAGCCGTTCGACTACGCCCGTAGCGTTGCTCTCGATCAGCACATCGGCCGTGCGAGCGAGTCTGCGCAGCACCGCGCGACCTTCATCTGATTTGAGGTCAAGGCCGAGGCTCTTTTTATTTCGGTTCACACTGAGAAAGACGGTTCCCGTTTTCTCGCCGCCATTTGCGTCGGTGTGGAAGGGCGGCCAATGGCGAGTGTCATCGCCTTTGGGACTCTCCACCTTGATCACTTCAGCACCCAGATCGCCCAGGTACTGCGCGCATAGCGGCCCTGCTAGGACCTTGGTCAGATCGAGCACGCGTATTCCGTCGAGAGGTTTCATGTCAGATATTCCGGGCTTAAATCTTTGAGCTTCAGCCAGAGTTGAGGCCGTTCAATCGGGCGCAAGGAGATCGCGAGGCGCCTGGCAAAACCGCGCAGCAATCGACCCGTGGCGATTGCCAAAGACCCCTGCATCAATTCGAACGGCGCACGAAGCCATGGTCACCCCTTCGGTAGAAAGGTCGTTGCGGCGACGCCGCGGCGAGGTGAGATTGAATACGTCAGTCGCTGTCCAATGCAAAACTTTTCCGGATCCGCCACGCCGGCGAGGCGACTAATCAGCCGCGGTCCTTCTGATAGCTCGACAATGCCGACCGCATAGGGAACCTCGTCCGCAAGCGCGTCGTGATATGCATGATGAAAGACCACAAAACTGACCAACGTTGCGCCACCCGACGCGGGAGCCCATTTCCAGTTGGCACCTAAACACTTCGGACAATGCGTGTGTGGTGAAAGCCAGACGTGGCCGCAGTCCTGACACGCCTGATAGCAAAGTTGACCCTGCTCCAGTAGGGCTTGATGCGCTTCGATTGACACGATATCCCCCCATTTTGCTCCGTCCGGCGGTGAGACTGCGAAGTTCCGCGAGCCAGCAATGATTTAACGGTCGGTCCATTAAACCATAAGTCCAAAGAGAGGTGCGTCGGTAGTTTCCCTGAAGACGGCACGATCGTGTGCGGATGGCCGTCGCTGCCCCGGAGGTCGACGGCGCGAGCTCGATCAGGGAAAGTACCGACTTGCGCGGAACGGCACTGGCTATGATTTAATGGACCGACCGTTAAATTATATGAGCGAAAAGCGGAGGGCGCCCAAGCGGTCCTTCCAACTTTTTAAAATCGGGAGAGAGACATGGAGAAGATCATTGGATCTACGGCGACGGTCCCCGTGACTACCGCCGCAGCCGCAGCCGCTACCGCGGACGCGGACGCGGACGAGCTTTTGTTTCGCAAGGTCGCCTGGCGAATCGTTCCCTTTCTGTTCGTGTGCTATGTGGTGTCCTATCTCGACCGGACCAACATCGGTTTCGCCCAGTTGCAGATGAAGCACGACCTGGGCTTCAGCGACGCGATCTATGGCCTTGGTGCCGCGACGTTTTTTGTCGGATATGTTCTTTTTGAAGTACCGAGCAACTTGCTGCTGGCGAAGTTCGGCGCGCGTCGGACTTTCACGCGCATCCTGTTGTTATGGGGACTCGCTTCCGTCGGAATGCTGTTCGTCTCAACGCCCGGCAATTTCTATGTGCTGCGCTTTCTGCTCGGCGTATTCGAAGCCGGCTTCTTTCCCGGGGTGGTCCTGTACCTCACGTATTGGTTCCCGCCGAACCGGCGCGCCGGTGTGCTGTCGGTGTTTTTCGCCGGCTTGACCGGCGCCGGCGTGTGCGGGGGACTGGCGTCGGGCTGGATCATGCGTGATATGAGCGGCGTGTTGGGTCTTCTGGGCTGGCAATGGTTGTTCGTCATTGAAGGCTTGCCTGCTGTGCTGCTGGCATTCGTCGCGCCGTTCTGCCTCGTGGATAAGCCGAGGGATGCGAACTGGCTTACGACTCACGAAAAGCAGCGCCTTGAATTGCTGCTCGCGGGCAGCGGCGAGGTGAGCAGCGGCGCGCATGACTCCAGCGGACTGCTCGCCGTGTTGCGCAACCCGCGTGTCTATCTCTTTGCGTTCGTCCATTTTGCGTTGACTTGCGCTACGCTCAATCTGGTTCTCTGGATGCCACTGATGATTCGCGATTTCGGGATCGTAGATGTCGTGGCGATCAGCCTTTATACCGTCGTTCCGAACGCGATCGGCGCGGTCGGAATGATCCTCATCGCACGCCACTCGGACCGGGCACGCGATCGCCGCAAGCATTTCTGGTTTTGCGTGTTCGGTGGCGCCGCCGCGCTTGCTGCGCTCACGTTGCATTTGCCAAGCTTTCCGGTGATGCTCGCACTGCTGTCGATATGCACCACGCTGGGTTTTGCCGCCTTCCCCGTTTTCTGGGCGGTGCCGCCGACCTGCTTGCCAGGCAAGACGACCGCGCCCGGCATCGCTGCTATCAGCAGTATCGGTATGACGAGCGGTATCGTGGGCCCGTGGTTAATCGGCCAGATCCGAACCACGACCGGCAGCATGGATCTTGCACTATACCTGCTGGCTGCGCTGCTGTTCCTGAGTGGCATCGCGTTGCACTTGGGCGTGAGGCTGAAGGCGGATCAGTGCGACTGATGAGCACCGGAGGCGCACCGCGTACCGGGTACCCGACTCGCGCCGGAGTCGGAAATTAACTGACAATAGGAACCATCATGCTTGGACAGAATCTCCGCAGTGGAATTTTTCTTGCGCCCTATCACACACCCAACGAAGACCCCACTCTGGCGTTGCAACGGGACCTTGAACTGGTAGAACATCTCGACAAACTCGGCTTCGAGGAAGCATGGATCGGCGAGCATCATTCAGCGGGCTACGAGATCATTTCTTCTCCGGAATTGTTCATTGCCGCGGCCGCAGAGCGCACAACGCGGATCAAGTTGGGAACCGGTGTTGTGTCGCTGCCCTATCACAACCCGCTTATGGTTGCAAACCGCATTGTTCAGCTGGATCACATGACCCGTGGTCGAGTGATGTTGGGGGTGGGACCCGGCTCCCTGAATTCGGATGCGATGATGCTTGGTATCGAGCCAGGTGCGCTGCGCGATCGTATGGCGCAATCGCTGGACGTAATCATGCGTCTGCTGCGAGGGGAAACGGTGTCGGAGACCACGGACTGGTTCTCCCTGGTCGAGGCCAAACTTCATTTGAGGCCTTTCACCTGCCCTCATCCGGAGGTTGCAGTTGCAAGTTCTGTGACACCCTCAGGTGGTCGTGCGGCCGGAAAATACGGCTTAGGTATGCTTTGTGTCACCGCGACCGAGGGGAGCGGATACGACGCCTTGGCGACGAATTGGCAAGTGGCTCAGGAGTTGGCCGCCGAGAACGGACAACATGTCGGACTTGATAGACTTCGCCTCGTTGCGCCGATGCACATTGCGGAGACTCGCGAAAAGGCATACGAGAACGTCCGATACGGGATCCAGGAATTTTTAGCCTACAACGACGTCATCTTTCCGGCCCGCTACCGGGATCTTCGCGGTCGCGACCCTGCGCAAGCGCTGGTCGAAAGCGGACGAGCTGTTATCGGCACGCCAGCGGATGCCATTGCGATGATTGAGCGATTGCATAGAAAGCAGGGTGATTTTGGCGCGTTCTTACATCTGGCAACAAACTGGGCAGATTTTGACGCAACGAAGCGGTCATACGAGCTATACGCGCGCTACGTTGTGCCACATTTCAGAAGGTCGAATACGTCGCGTCAGTCTTCATTCCAATGGGTCAGTGAAAATTGGGATAAGTTAGATGTCCTGACGATGCAAGCCAGACAGGCCATGTTCGACAAGCATTCAGCTGAAAAGGTGAGCCGGGAAAAAGCTCTCTCAAATGAAAATTGACCCAGGTGCCACACAAAACATAGGAGTGTCATGATGATGAAGCGACCACTTATCGTAGGAATGGGGGGGACGACCCGACCGGGATCCTCGTCCGAGCAGTCACTCGCCATCGCGTTGCACAAAGCACAACAGTCTGGCGCGGAGACCATGTTGTTTCGTGGCGCAGACCTGATGTTGCCATTGTACGAGCCGCAATCCAAGGTTCTTGCGCCGGATGCGAAGGCTCTTATTGATGCCTTGCGAAGAGCGGATGGCGTTATTTTTTCTTCGCCCTGTTATCACGGCGGTGTCTCGGGGCTGCTCAAGAATGCTATTGACTACACCGAGGAAATGAGCGCTGACGAGAGAGTGTATCTGGATGGTCGAGCTGTAGGGGCGATCTGCTGTGGATTTGGGGTGCAAGGGCCCATGGCGGGTTTGAACGCCCTCCGTGCAATAACCCACGCCCTGCGTGGGTGGCCCGTACCCCTTGGCGTAGCCATTAATTCAGCAGCGGTCAAGTTTCGCGACTGCGGTTGTGACGACGAAAAGACTGTGCAACAAATCGAAGCCATGGCTGATCAAGTCCTTAATTTTGCAGTGATGTCACTCCAGGAAAGAACGAAAGCAAGGGCGCGATCCAGTTTGGAGTGCAACACCTCCCTCGTGTAAGGTGCACGCAACTTTTGCGATGAGCGTTTCATATGTCCTTTACAACCTTTCCTGCACCGGCCACGTTTGTTGAAAGCGCGTTCGCCGATCTGCCGCTGCTTGCCACCGAAGCTGTCCCGCCCCGTATCGCCACTGCCTTGCAGGCGATGCGCGATGGCCGCGCCGTCGTCCTGCAGGACGATCACGACCGCGAGAACGAGGCCGATCTGATCGTCTCCGCCGAGCGTCTCACCAACGAAACCATGGCGCTCCTGATCCGCGAATGCAGCGGCATCGTGTGCCTGTGTCTGTCCGACGAGAAGATCCGCTCGCTCGAACTGCCGCCGATGGCCGCCAACAACGAGAGCCGTCACGGTACGGCGTTCACCGTCTCGATCGAGGCGCGCGAGGGCGTGTCGACGGGCGTGTCGGCCGCTGACCGTGTGACGACGATCCGCGCCGCGATCGCCGACAACGCGAAGCCTGCTGACATCGTGCGCCCTGGCCACGTTTTCCCGTTGCGGGCGATGCCGGGTGGCGTGCTCGCGCGACGCGGCCATACGGAAGGCACCGTCGATCTGGCGATTCTCGCGGGTCTGAAGCCGGCCGGCGTGCTGTGCGAACTGATGAATCCGGACGGCACGATGACGCGCGGCGCGGACGTGGAGCGCTTTGCAGAGCAGCACAAGCTGCCGATGCTGACGATTGCGGAACTGGTTGAGTTTCGTGAAGCGCTCGCGGTGGCGCGTGAGTGCTGCGCAGACGCAGCGTGAGCCTGCACGGACTCGCGCATGGCGGTGCGCGCGGGTCCGGTTGTCTGAGGATTGCCGAGGGGCAGTGCGCGCCAGTTTTTCGGCGGCGGTGCGGCGCTCCCGCGCTGTTACCACCCGTCGCTGCCCCGTTGCAGGCAGACGTCGATGGGGTCGATGCAACTGCGACGACTGCACGTCGCCGAACGCTCCACGCACCGCCGCTTCGACGAGTGCGGGCAATTCATCCACGTGTTCGATGATCCGCGAGATGCCCAGCGCAGACTTTCCTTCGGTCCCGTCGACCCGCAACCCGCATGCGTGCGACGCTGCGCGCGTTGATCCGCAAACGCAAGAAGCCGGTCGCCCTGTTCATCGACGACGCGCATCAGCTACATCCTAAGATGACACTGGTCGGCCTGAAGAGGCTGATGGAAATCGTGCGCGACGGCAGGGGCACGCTGTCTGTCGTCCTCGCTGGGCACGTTCAGCGGTCAGCTCCGCTTCCTTACCGGACGTCCGCGCGTCAAACACGAGCGCTCCTTGCCGACCCACATTGGTCACTCCGATAAGTCTCGCGAACGGCGGCTTCCGAGCGGCTATGTGACCCATGGCAGATGACGTTTTGAACTAACGGTCGTTGATGGGGCGAATGAAGATGCGTCAACTGTCGCTCGATTTCTGTGGCTCGTTGTTGCACCCGCCCGACAGCAGCCGAAATCGATGTGATGAACCCGCCTGGACTCCCGACCTTGAGGTGCCCGAGCTCTTGAACAAGGGTGGGGGAGACGGCACTCGCTTTTTCATGGAGCGAGGATTTAATGCTTGATCCAAGGCCTGCTCGGCCTGCCGGACGGTCAGCCCGACCATATTGAGGTCTTGCGCAATTTGCGCCACGCTTGGAAGAAGGTCATTTTCGAGCGCGGCCAGCGAGCGCACTTGCGTTGCTGCGGTCGGTGCACTGGACAGTATGCCGGGAGCTTGCGCGCGGGGCGCGTTAGGCACTCCGGCACCCCGCCAGGAAAAAGGCGACGCTGCTCTGCACGTGGGTGTCGATCTGCGCTCGCAGCGTGTTCAGGCTTTCGCCGACGAGCGCACGCATGAGCAACGGGCCAACGACCAGGTCAAGAAAGAACCGCGCCGTGATTTCGATGCGTTCGGGCCTGAAGGCTGGGAAACGTCGGATGTCAGTGGCGCTCGCGGCTTCGCGTAAGGCTTCCAATGCTGCTGAAGCCCCGCGCTCACGCGCGTTCCGACCAAAATCGGCCAGCTCAGGGACGCGGCGTGCCTCCGCAGCGGAAAGCCGCATGAAGTCGATCACATCGTCCGCAAGCAGCCTCTCCAGCATATCCTTTCCGATGCTGAGAAGCCTTGCTTGGAGCGTCGTTCCGGTAGTCGAGTACTTGCCGAAGTGGGCCCTGACCCGTGCGGCGTTGCGCAGGCCGACAGCCGCAAAGAGGGCCTCCTTGGTCTCAAACCGTGCATAGATCGTGGGCTTGCCGGCGCGCGCGAGGCGCGCAATTTCGTCAATGCTCGCACCATGGAGACCACGCTCCATAAATACGCGATATGCGGCGTCAAGTATGCGTTCGTCCACTTCTCCGGCCAGCTTGCCAGGGGGGCGCCCCGCGCGGACGGCTGACTGCTTCGAAGCATTGTTTTTCGGCGCCGAGTCTTTTGAGTTCTGCATCTTCGGGCAGGCGTAGCTTGAGTATGGATACACCGTGGATGTATCACGGCCGGACCGGGGTGTAAACGAACGAAACGGTTTCGTATCAATTTGCGTTGACAGTCTGATGCCAGCCTGCTAGTTTATATGAACGAAACGGTTTCGTTTCATTAATCAGTATCTAGCAAGGAGCGTGCAGATGAACACCGAAATTATCGTTCACCCGAGACTGCTGAACCGCCCCGGGTTTCCCGGAGGCTGTTTTGCTTGAGTCACGCCGCGATGGCGGACCCAGCGAGTTTTGAATAATAAGCGGCTTCTGCCTCAGCAGGTGGAATGTTGCCGATGGGGCCGAAGAGCCGACGATTGTTGAACCAGTCGACCCATTCGAGCGTCGCAATTTCAACGGCCTGCGGATTGCGCCATGGTCCGAGGCGATGGATCACCTCTGCCTTGTACAAGCCGTTGATCGTTTCCGCCAGTGCGTTATCGTAGGAGTCGCCCACGCTGCCCACTGACGGCTCAATGCCAGCCTCGACCAGCCGATCCGTATAGCGGATCGATACGTATTGCACGCCGCGGTCGCTGTGATGTATCAACCCGTCCTGCTGCGCCGGCTGTCGCTCGCACAAGGCCTGCTCCAGTGCGTCCAGAACGAAGTCCGTGCGCGCCGAGCTCGACACACGCCAGCCGACAATGCGTCGGGCGAACACGTCAATGATGAACGCGACATAGACGAAGCCCTGCCAGCTCGATACATAGGTAAAATCTGACACCCACAGCGCATTGGGCCGTTCGGCCGTGAATTGCCGGTTCACGAGATCCTTCGGGCACGGCGTCGAGCCATCGCTCACTGTCGTGCGTACCGTCTTGCCCCGCACCACACCGCGCAGGCCCATCTGCTTCATCAGCCGCTCGACCGTGCAGCGCGCCGCGACAATGCCTTCCCGCTTCAATTGCGTCCAGACCTTGTCTGCGCCATACACCTGGAAATTTTCTTCCCACACGCGCCGGATCTCATCCTTGAGCATCCTGTCGCGCTGGGCCCGCGGCGGCACCAGGCCTGGATTGACGCGGCGGGCCACATGCGTGTAGTACGTCGACGGGGCAATTGGCAGCACCCTGCAGATCGGCTCGACCCCGTAGACGTGCCGGTGATCATCGATGAACGTGATCATCACTTCGGTCGGCGGTCGAGCTCCGCCTGTGCGAAATATGCTGACGCCTTGCGCAGGATTTCATTAACCTGGCGCAGCTCACGGTTCTCCCGCTCCAGTTCCTTGAGCCGATCCTGCTCCTGCGTGCTTGTGCCCGGGCGCAAACCCCGATCCCGCTCTTCCTTGCGCACCCAGCTACGCAGCGTTTCACCCGAGCAGCCAAATTTCGCTGCGATCGACGCGATCACTTTCCATTGCGATTCGCGGTCGCTCTGGTGTTCCAGCACCATTCGCACAGCCCGCTCACGAACTTCCGGCGAGTACCTTGGGGACTTCTTCTTGGTGTTTTCCATAGCTCCATTTTCTCAAGAAGTGGAGCCTCCGGAAATCCCGGGCCGGTTCAGTCACGCGCGTCGGGCGTTCGTCGATCCTGAGAAACTCGTAGCCGCGTGCCTCGCTGGCGCAGCGCCGGAGGAAATCCACGAACGAATGCTTGCTGGAGAATTTGCTCAGGACCAGCAACACGGTCGTCGCCATGGTGGTGGTTTGTGAGTGCCAGAAGCATGAATTGCGAGCCAGTACGCAGCGTGAGCAATCGTCGATAGCGTGTTGACGATAGACGCAGGGTGGCGATTGCCTATGCCGTCGATCACAGTTCACCGCAAACCCGCCGTCGGGCCATTGGCGTGGTCAGCGCGGCGGTCGGAGTGGGCCGAAGACGAGTCCATATATGAAGGCCCCGTATGGCCGTTCCAATCTGATACCTGCCGTTGGAACCGCGACGACCCGACCGTCAGAAATGGGTCGAACACGGACGGTCTTGCCTGAAAACTCTCGGGGCCGGGAACCGCCGTGCAACGCGATATTCACTGTAAGACTTTTTGCGCTGTCCCTGACGATACGACCGGAGGCAGATTCCGACCTTTGGGGAAGGTTCCCTATCAGGCCTCGTTCGCCGTCTGCTGGACCGTCACCGTGCCCCCGCAGACTGGTCGGCCCATTTTGCGTCGACAACGTCGAGCATTCCGATATCCGGCACGCTGCCCAGCAATGACAGCGAATGCTTGGCGAGTTCCCGCGGAACATGACCCGTCAAGTGCGCAAACCGACCGCCGTTGTCGGGGAAGACGTCAAAGATGCCGAAGTGACTGTCGTCAAGGCGGATGGCAAACCAGGCAATGGTCTTGGGTTCCTGCTCCACGAGTGCTTGCGCGTCGCGAAGGAACTGCGCGACCTGCGACTCATGGCCCGCCTTTGCCTTGAACGTGAGGAGCAGCGCCTTCGTGACCGGCTCGCCCGATGATGTTGCAGGCAACTTGTCGGCTAGGACGTCGAGCTCCTGAATCAGCGGCGCCCCGGCAAACACGCTGCCGCCGGCATCCAGCAGCGCTTGTGTAACTGGCCCCGCCAGATGCGCCTCGCGGCCGGCATCGTCTGGGAACACGTCGAAGATGCCGTACTCCGATCGCCCGAATCTGATCGCGAACCACGCGGTCGTTGCGGCTTCCGCCCGACCCATCGCGAGAGCCGAGCGCAGGACGTCTTCCGCCCTGGCGTCGTCGTAGCCGGCCTTGACTTCCAACCTGACGAGCAGACCTTTAGTGCCCATGAGACACCTCCATCCGTGATCGACCGACCGTGAGCGCGTTGAGCGTGCAGTCCTTCGACGCTAACAAGCCAGCAGCGCCGCGCAGCGCTCCAGAGGACAGCTTCGGTCCTGCGATCGTCGCCGGCGGCATCGGGCGAGACATCTCGCCCGGGGATCCTGCGCGCCTGCAATGCACCTCAACTGACACGATAGTGGATTTCGCCTCGCCGTTCCAGGCGGGATCGCTGGAACCGGCTTGCCCTTACGTCTCTGGCAGCTGCCCCTAGACGAGCTCGCTGGCGACACGTCGGCAAGTCAGGAGCGGGAGCCTGCCGACGCCCCGAGCGACGTGGATCCGAGTGGGATGAGCAGCTAAGGTACTCATGCTGCGCCGCGAAGAGCGTAAGAGCGCCGCACGCCGGGTGAGCCGCGCAAGCTCGAACTCCCTCTAGCCTGGCGCCTCCGGTCACGGACTCATCTGCAGTATGAGCCGTCTCGGGCCCGGTGACCCGCGGAAATGTCGTCTGACGAGGCTCCGGCTGTCTTGGCTAGAGCAATCCCAACAGGCGTTGGACGACCGCTGCTACCATATTCGAAAGATCGAAGCCTACGGGTTGCCCCGGCGGCGATCCGGTTCCATGGGCTTCAGGTCGGTAACATGGCTTGCGCCCTATGCCTGTTCGTCGGCAGCAAGCCCTCGGGAGCACACGATGATCGTCGAGCGTATCTGGACTGGCAATGCCTACCGCAACTTCAACTACCTGATTGCATGTCCGGAAACCGGCGAAGCACTTGCCATCGATCCGCTGGACCATGAAAAGTGCCTCGCCGCCGCGAAGGCCAAGGGGTGGCAGATCACGCAGATCCTCAACACCCACGAGCATCGGGACCACACCGGCGGCAACGAAGCGATGGTCGCGGCCACGGGCGCCAGACTGCTTGCTCATTTCAGGGCCGGCGCTCGCATTACGGGGGTGGACCGCGGCGTCAAGGCCGGAGACATCATCAGGGTCGGGAAGCGGGTCGAACTTGAATGCATGGACACGCCGGGCCACACCATGTGTCACGTCTGCCTGCGATCACATACCGACCAGCCGGCGCTGTTTTCCGGCGACACCCTTTTCAATGCGGGCGCCGGCAATTGCCACAACGGCGGCGATCCGGGCGAGCTGCATGCCACGTTTGTGGGCCAGCTCGCCAAACTGCCGGACGACACAAAGATCTACCCCGGGCATGACTACATCGAGAACAATCTGAGGTTCACGTTGTCGCTCGAGCCGGAAAACGCCGCTGCCCGGGCCCTGCTTCCCCGCGTGGCCGGTCATGACCCGAAGACCTCGATCGTCACCACGCTCAAGGACGAAGAGCAATTCAACACCTTCTTCCGGCTCACAAGCGCAAGCGTGATCGCCAGGTTGCGGGAAAGCTTCCCGGATCTCCCGGAAAAACCCGATCCCAGGACGGTGTTTCTCAAGCTTCGCGAGTTGCGCAACAGATGGTGATGCATCAGGGCGCGAAGCGCTGCCGCTCACCGCATCGGGCCATTTCTGTGTAGACCGCACCATCGAAGGTAGAGGGGGCTGAACCTCCGCGTTCAACCTCGCCAAAGCAGTCCCTCGCGGAAGCCGGCCCCGGCCAACGAGACGCTCCAACGAGCGTTTGCTTTCAACTGGAGCGAAGGACGCCTCTGTTGGATCGAAGGCGGGTATCGGGCGAAAGGCTACCTGCGGCCAGTTGCTGACGTTCAGCCGCATCGAGCGGTGGACATTCAAGTGGCCGATCCATTTAGACAGCGGCCGTTCGCAGAACGGCTTATTGCGACGCGCGCTTGCATGGCCACATGCTTCGCGCGACGCAGTGGCTTTACCTGGTTTTCTGGCGCTTGCGTTAGCGCGCGATGCCGCCGACCGTATCTCTTCCTCAAGCGATTCCCAGCGCCTGCAATATCGGAAGATGTATTTCAGCGAAGCGATTCGCTTCCGCAATCAGATCGCGGCTGGTGTTCGGCGGGCTAACGGAAACGTCCTCCATGGCGTGAGCTGGCGCGGGACTCGTGCGCAAAGCAGCCTCGGCGAATCCGGCCCACTGTGCTGGTTCCCTTAAGTGACGCCGCCTCGCCAATAGGAAGAGCTGTGGAACACGGGGAATCAAAACACCCGATCCGGACACCGGACTGACCAGAAATTGTACGTCCCCCTGCTGGAGCGCCTGCTCGCAAATAGCGGCGTTCAGCCTGTCCGATGACGGACGAGCGAGCTCAACGCGCGCCTCATCCTGTACATTCAGCAACACGCCGGCCCCCACTAACAATGTCACGGCCTTGACGATGAAGGGGAGCGTAATCCCACGTCCGCGGACGTTGTTTTCGATATCGGCCAGACTGGCGGGGTGATGGCTGGCAAGTGCGTCGAGAATCGGACCATATGAGCTTTCCGGTAGTGTCGCTTCTCCCAGCGCTCCGCGCACCTTCAGCAAGACCGAAGCCCTCGGCAGCGCCAGCATGACGCGATGCGCGCGCAGCGCCGTCTGCTGCGCCTCTTCACCGAGCGCCCGGCTCCCTTTGACCCAGTAATCTCGCCGCATTGACCGGTTGATGCAAAAGTCTCGGACGGTCTCACGTAAAGCGGTATCTGGAATGCCCGCCAACAAGGCGCGTTGAACTGGGTTGAGATTGATCTCGTCAACGTGATCGCGATAGTCTGCAGAGCAGCCATAAGTCAAACCACTCGCGGCAAGCGATGATGTGACCTGCGAGAAAGTCATGGGCTGCCAGTCACGATTGAAATATTCATGTGCTAGGTAGTGCGTGTTCTCCTTGCACAATGCGTCGACACGTTCAGCCAGCAGAGGGTTGACCACTGTGTAGCCGGGTTGCGTCGCAATCACGGTCTTTAGGAAGTCTATCGCCGCTGCAATGTGCGTCTGGGCTCGCGTTTCGGTGGGCACGTCGCCGTGTGCATTCAGTCGCGCGCTCGCCTGAAAATGACCGTGCATCAATTCGCGCACCGGCAACATCGTGGCCCACCCGGGCTGGGTGTTATAGCTCATATACACGACGCCGCCGTCATTGAGTTTGCGTCGTATGAAATCGGCAATGAGCACACGGTTTTCGTCGGAAATCCAGCTCCAGATGCCGTGCATGCCGATGAAATCAAATTTCGGCAAATCGTCTCGCATACAGAATTCCGAGAAGCTTTCAGCGAACAATCTCGCCTGCGATCCGGCGCACTGTGTCAGTTGCCGTGCAAAGCTTGCATGAGACGGGTTGAAGTCAGTACCGAACCATTCTGTAGCTGACCCGGCTGCGTGGATATTCACGCTGACGCCGTGGCCGAATCCTAGCTCGCAGGCGGTATGCAGCGCCGGAGGGGCGACGCCCGACTGTAGCAACGGAAGTCTAAGGCGCAGCGGATCCAGTTCGTCGCAATAGCCGTACGTGTACGCAATACCATCAATGCTGCCAGCTTCCCACTCACTCACGTTCTAGCTCTCGTTATCTTTAAGGATCGCCGTGCCGGCATGATGCGAAGCCTCTCATAGCGCAGGCTCCTTTGTCTATCCACAGTTCGACGCTAGATATTCCTCTGCGATTTCCCGCACTGATGACACGTCCTTCAGGTTCTCATAAGGTAACTTCCTCTACATTCATGCGCCGACAGTAACGCCCCCAATCGACAATGGCCCCTCGACATGAATAGCCGCGACTCCCAGCCGCAATCCGATGTGTGGTCCGATTGGCTGTTGCATATTCGGCATGCCGATGATCCAGGGCACGAACGAGCCCTCCATGCCGAACTCAAACAATCTGCGGACCGCGTCCTGGACGGCGCGAGGCTTGCTCCTGGCATGACGCTCGCCGACATCGGTGCCGGTGATGGACTGATCGGCTTTAGCGCTATCGACCGCATAGGCCCATCACTGCGCGTGCTTTTGACAGATATTTCGGCGCCTCTGCTTCGTCACACTGAAGCACTCGCAGTTCAGCGGAACATTCAGGATCAATGCGTCTTCATCCAATGCTCCGCCGAATTGCTCAACGGCATTGAGGGCGACTCTGTCGATGCAGTCACGACACGGGCAGTTCTCGCTTATGTCCCCGACAAGATGGCCGCCATACGGGAATTTCACCGGATTCTCGGACCCGGCGGCCGGCTATCGATCGCTGAACCGATTATGCGCGACGATGCAATCGAGGCAAGCTCTCTGAGGCAAGTCGTTGAGGGCCTGCCCGAGAACGCCGGGGACAACTTCTTTCACCTGCTGCATCGCTGGAAAGCCGCTCAATTTCCCGATACTGAGGAAAAAATTTCTGCGAGTCCGATTGTAAACTACGGCGAACGCGATCTGGTCCGCTTCGCATTAGATGCAGGGTTCACGGATATTCATATGGAGTTCCACATTGATGTACGCCCCGCCGCGGTCACCTCCTGGGATGTGCTGCTTGGCAGCTCCCCTCACCCTTGGGCTCCGCGGCTCGGCGACATTCTCGCGAAACAGTTCACAGCGGACGAACGACTGTTCTTCGAACAGATCCTCCGCCCGCAAGTTGAAGGTCGCCGATTGGTCACGGCCGAGCGCACCGCTTACCTTACCGCACTAAAGCCTCCTCGCTGACGCGCGCAGCCGCTTCCATCATTTAGCTCAGTTTCCGTTCGGGAACGCCGGTAGGCCAAGAAGCTTTGCCGAACCATTGTGAAGTGTTTGAACACCCTGCGCTCGGTAGCCGCTCTGGGTGTATCGCCAGCGCAGGATTCGCGCCGAGTGGTCATCCGGGAAAGTAGTGCGCAATACCGCGCGAACGACGCTTCGACTGATCATTTGCCGGCCAACGAGGCTGTACCAACGGCTGTTATACATTGCGAGCCGCCGTTCAATTCGGGCGGCGTCGAAGGGCCGAAGTGGGTCGGGCTGCGTCAGTCCGCTCTTCAAACTCATCGCTGGAAAGCGGCCAGTGGAATTCCGCTGCCTGGAAGCGGCCAGTCGGCAGTGCGTACTCCCGACCCACTGCCGCCGTTGGAACCTGCGCCACCTCAACGGCAGCTTACTGGATACCAGCGGTCATAGATGCCTATGTGCTGGCCCGGCAAGTGCTATCGCCGTTACTCCTATTGCGCGCGTCGCGAACGTCGGCGGGTCACGGCCCCCGTGACCGTCCCGCAGAGATGGGGCGCGCCCATAACCGGGGTTTGCCAGCGCGCCTTGCGCGCATGCTGCATGAGGTGCAGGGTGTTGGCGCCCTGCACGGATAGAAGTTCGTTCGGGCACTGGCTCGAACGCTCGTCACACCCCGACCTCGGACCACCATGGCACAGCCATGTCACGTCAAGGCTTCACGCACTCAACAACCTACAGGCGCCACCATGAGATCCAAGCCCTTCATGTGATCAAAACGGCTTGACAAACAAGTCCCCATAGAAGCCGACGTTCGAACGGTCCAACGTCATCGCCGACTCGTAGCCGGCGAGACAGACTGCGAGCGGCTGCGATCCCGCGCGAAAGGCAGGGAAAGCCGCAGCCGTTTTATTGCGGTCAATTATTTCTTTTTTGATGAACTTGTGCTGTTGATGAACGTGTTGCACTGCTTATGAATCGAATTGATTTCAGCCTTTGTGTGCGGATTCAGCAAAACAGCCTTTAAATCGGATTCCGTTCTTCCGCCGTTAAACAAGTCGATTTGGTAACCCGCCTCTACTGCATCGCCAACATCAACATCACCCCCGTCCGCTTTCGTAAAGACTATGGTCTTCATCACTCCGTCGGTCTGGTTCGTCTTGCTCGGGCACAGCGCTTGAGAAAACTGCCCGCCATTCAGCTCCGCTAACATGGTGTACCGAGTACGCCCATTTGGCGCGAGCGTATCGCGGTCGCAACCACAAAAAGTCCCCGCCGAATCAAAAAAAGCATATTCGAGCGTCAGAGTTAATGGCGTGGGATTGAGGAAAACGAACTCGGTATTATCAGTCACTACTGGCGGTACTTTAGACTCCGTAAACGTATCAGCCAGCTTCCAATGCCCAACCAGGTAAGGGCCGGAGTCTGCAGCTGTTGCCGATCCTCCGGACACGAAAGTCACCAACAGTCCAACCACGAGTAACAGCCTGCGCATTTTCGCCTCCGTGCCTCCAAGGACCACGACTAGACTCTCCGTCGATACGACGACGAGAGCGCCAGAGTTTATTGAAACGATTGCTGATCATTTTAATAAGTCGCGCCAATTTGCCCCGACGCCGGTTACGCCCCGGAATCCGCCCAAAAACCGCTCGGCTTTCGCGAGAATTCGCTTGGAATCTGTTGTCGGTATCGTAGGCGGCCACGAGACGCTTTTCAAGCTTAGGCACCCCGAGTGTCTCAAAAGAACGCAAGAGTTTGTCCCGAGGCCGACGACTCGCCAAATAAGTTCGCAGCGTGAGAGTCCGCTGTCAGGGAGGAAAGCCGACGCTCGAATGTCCGCCTGAAAGCGCTAGCCAACGGCCGCAGTTGGCGTGCGCCGTGTAAAGGCGGCGTTTTCCCA
Source organism: Paraburkholderia sp. UCT70 (assembly GCF_050434085.1). Lineage (NCBI taxonomy): Bacteria > Pseudomonadati > Pseudomonadota > Betaproteobacteria > Burkholderiales > Burkholderiaceae > Paraburkholderia > Paraburkholderia sp. UCT70. The sequence goes on from NZ_JBNPVZ010000003.1 coordinate 998,371, forward strand.
GTGGGTGTAAGCCCCACCCGGCAACCGCTCCAGCCGGAAGCAACCGGAGCAGCTATGGAGGTAACGAAATGGCTGAAGCCTTCGGTGTAGCGTGTCACAAATTACGGTGACAGCGCGAGTGTGCAGGCCGTAACACGTGTGAACGCCGAGCAAGCCTCGAAAAGGTCGATGCGCAGGCCGACCCGACTGCCATTACGGGGAAGGCTGATACGGCTGGGTGAATGAGCAGGCAGGACATCCAGTCGCTGCGCCGGGGTAGTGGCGACAGCATGCACACAAGGGAAGCGCACGCAACACGGGAAGCCCCCTGGCGTGGTCAGGGATGACCAACCGGACGCCCGTGAGGGACAGGCCGGGCGCCTTGGGGTGACGGAGAGGCCCGTAGTACCGCTGAAGCCGGGTAATGCCGGTGGAGGAAAGGGGCCTCAGTTCAAGACAAACGCAACACGTAGTGAGGGACCTGGAGATTGGGAAACCTATCAACTCCGATCAGTGTTCAGAAGCTGCAGATGGCGTTACACGCGAAAGCGAAGGCAGAAGCCGGGTACCGCTTCTATGCTCTGTACGACAAGATCTATCGTGAGGATGTGCTGGCGCATGCGTACGCCCAGTGCCGCTCGAACAGGGGCGCCCCGGGTGTCGATCGGCAAGACTTCACGGAGGTCGAAGCGTATGGGGTGCAGAAATGGCTTGGCGAACTGGCGCTTGCGCTCAGGCAGGAGACTTACCGGCCGGACCCTATCAGACGAGTGTTTATCCCGAAGGCCAATGGCAAGCTGAGGCCACTGGGCATCTCGACCTTGCGAGATCGGGTGTGCATGACAGCAGCGATGCTGGTGCTCGAACCGATCTTCGAAGCTGACCTCCCACCAGAGCAGTACGCTTACCGCCCGGGGCGAAATGCCCAGCAAGCGGTGATCGAGGTGGAAGAGCGGCTGCATAGAGGGCAAACGGACGTCGTAGACGCCGACCTCGCGGACTACTTCGGAAGTATTCCCCACGCCGATTTGATGTTGTCGCTCGCGCGACGCATCGTGGATCGGCGCGTGCTGCATCTGATCAGGATGTGGTTGGAGTGCTCCGTTGAAGAAACCGATCACCGAGGCCGGAAGACACGTACGACCGAGGCCAAGGACAGCAGGCGCGGCATTCCGCAAGGCTCACCCATCTCACCACTGCTGGCGAATATCTACATGCGCCGGTTTGTGTTGGCATGGAAGAAGCTCGGGCTTGAGCGAAGTCTTGGCAGTCGAATCGTGACCTACGCGGACGATCTGGTGATCCTGTGCAAGCGAGGCAAAGCTGAAGAAGCGTTGTCTCGACTGCGCGAGATCATGAGCAAGCTGAAGCTGACGGTCAACGAGGAGAAGACACAACTTTGTGCGGTTCCGGAAGGGGAATTCGATTTCCTGGGTTACACGTTTGGGCGGATGTACTCAGCGACGACTGGTCAGGCCCGCATGGGCATGCGTCCGTCGAAGAAGAGTATCCGGCGCATGGTTGAGAAGGTTCATGCGCTGACCGCCGCTTCTATGACGTGGCTGGACACCACGGAGCTGGTTGGCAAGTTGAATCGCATGCTACGCGGCTGGGCGAACTACTTTAAGGTAGGGACGTTCAGACGCGCGTACCGGGCGCTCGACAGCTATACCGCTGCGCGGTTGCGCCGGTGGTTACGGAACAAGCATAAGGTCAGGCGTCGCCGGGGCGGGAGCTATCCACTCCAGCACCTCTACGGGCACTTCGGTCTCGTACGCCTGACGGGCCCTTGGCTGTAACTTGCCGTGTACGAAGGCGTGATGTCTTGTCCGAGAGCCGGATGCGGGAAATCTGCATGTCCGGTTCGATGAGCGGGGTGTGAAAACGGAGCAACGGTGAGGTTATTCGGGCACCGCCAGACGAAAGAGGCGGCAACAGACAAACCCAGCCTAACGCCACCGCGTCACATCTCGACTCTACCGAGTTGAGGCAGTGCCACCGGTAATTCGCTCGCCGGAGACCGGCCATTGAGCAAGGGCGAACGAGCCCTTGGTTATTCAAATTGGATGGCGACCTCGACCGGCGGCTAGTGGCCGGCAGTAAGCGTTCACACAATCCGCCGGAAAGTTGCCGTCGACGATTCCAAGGTCCGGTCTATAGAAGTTCAGCGAACTGGTGCAATCGGCCAACTGCGGCCGCTCGCTCGAGCTCTCATACGGACGTTCGAACGTCGGCTCGGCCCCGACACCGGACCTTCATATGCAGGGCATGTCCGTCGCGTATCTCGCGGCAAGATTCATTGCGTGGTGCGGTATCAACGAGGTAACCCAAACCCAGAAGCCGGCTTGGTCGCAACGGTTCATTTCATAATCGCGCACCCCGTGGGCGCTTTTTAGTAGCCCCCTCGGGAGTCTTTTCGAAACCGGTTCTGGGCGGCTATGTTGGCACACCCTTATGAACGGGAAGACATACCTTGATCGTCGTGCCGTTTCCCGGCGAACTGACAAGATCGATTTGACCACCCAGCATCAGGACGCGCTCCTTCATCCCCGCCAGCCCGAACGATTTTTTTCTGGTCGCCAGAGGATCGAATCCTTTTCCGTCATCCCGTACTTCCAGCAGACAGGCATCCGGCGTTCGCTCGAGCGTGATGGTCACCTGCATGGCCGCAGCGTGACGGGCAACGTTGGTCAGCGCCTCCTGGGCGACGCGAAACAGCACGATAGCGCGGTCCTCGCTCAGCACGAGAGTCTCGTCCTGCAAGCGGAGGCGACACACCGTGCGCGGATTGCGGTTGAATTCGGCAGCGAGCCACTCGAGCGCGGCCACAATGCCTTCGTTTAGTGCTGCAGGGCGTAGCGACGCGATGACGCCCCGGACAACCTGCATGGTGGTGTCCACCAGGGCGGTCAATGCCCGGGTCTGTTCGACGAGCTCAGGGTGACCGTCGCCAAGCTGCATAGCTAATACCGACGCCCCCATACGAAGCGCGGTGAGGTGTTGTCCCAGTTCGTCGTGCATTTCCCGCGCAATGTGCTTGCGCTCTTCCTCCCGAGCCGTCTCTCGATGGGAGGTGAGTTCCCGCAGCATCTCGTAGGACTCGTGCAAGCGGTGCTCCGCTTCCTTGCGGTCCGTCAGATCGAGCACGAAAGCGACACCCTCGTTTCCGCCCTCCTCGAACGTGGCGACGCCGATCAGCACGGACACGCGGCTGCCGTCTTTCCGGAAGTACTCCTTTTCGAACGGTTCCAGGCGCCCAGTCACTTTATGTTGTGGTAACCATTGACTCAGGTCACGGGCGAGCCATTCCGGTGGCGTGAGGTCCATCCAGCGTAGCCGGCCCGCTATGAGGTCCTCGCGGTCGTAACCCACGATGCGCAGAAACGCGTCGTTGGCCTCGACGATTTTGCCATCGAGATCGTAGATCATGATCCCGATGATGTTGGCGTCGACCAGGCGCCGGATTTTGGCTTCGCGTTGTTCGAGGTCGCGGTACAAGCGGGTATTCTCGAGCGAAGTCGCCGCCTGAGAAGCGAGGAGCCGGAGCACTGCAATCCGGGCCGGCGCGAAGACGCGCGTGGTCAGATTGTTTTCGAGGTAGAGCGCGCCGATGAGCCTGGCCTGATTCATCAAGGGCAGGCAGAGAACGGAACGAGCCCTCCGCTGACCGATGTAGGGGTCCCCGGCAAACGATGGCTCGAGCGCGGCATCGTCAAGAACGAGGCTCTCCCGGGTGCGCAGGACGTGATAGAGGACCGACTCCGGCAACACTGCGGTGCTCACTGGCACGTCGCACAGTTCCACATGAGTCGAGTCGACGCGGGTCGTGGCTTCTGCGGCAATGTGCTGCTCTCCGCTGCGGGGCAGAATCAACAGGCCGCGCTCGGCGCCGGCCTGTTCAATCGCCGTGCGCATGAGCGTATCGATCAGCTTTTCAAGAACGATCTCACCCGAGACGGCCTGCGACACCTTGATCACGGTCGCGAGGTCGAGGTGTTCGACCGGCGTCCCGATCGTGCCCGTCCCGCTGGGCGCGGACGCTTCCGTCCCAAGGTGCGGATACTTCTCCTCGAGTTGCCGCACCTTCCCTTCGGCGCCCCATCGCAGGTAGCAGTAGCGGGCGTCCTGCAAATACAGACCGGCAATCTTCTCAAGACCGCGCGCCGCGTAGAACCGCCCGGCGAGTTCGTTGGCGAGTGCCTCATTGTGGACAAAGCCGTTTGCCTGGGCCGAGCGGATGGCCTTCTCGTAGAGCAGCTCGGCATCAAGCCCGCGGCCCTCCAGGCGGGCGATCTCGGCGCCGACCAGCGCGGCGCAGTTTTCGAAGTTCTCCGGACCGTTTTCCGCCCAGACCTCCAGTTGCCTGTGATGCGCAGCCACAGCGTCCAGATGCTGCTGCCGATCGCTGGCTCGTGCGGCGTCGCCGCAGTCCCAGTATGCGGCTCGGGCCAGCGCGCCGTAAAAGTGATAGTCGGCTTCCTCGAAGAACGAGACTGAGGTCCAGAGCAGCGGTTGCGCCTTCGATGTGGCGTCCACAGCCGCCGCATAGTCGCTGGCCATATAGCGCGCCTGCAACTTCCGGATCCAGTACCAGCACGCAGCGATCGCCAGGGCCGGGTTGCTGGACAGATGGTTTTCGGTGCGAAGCTCGGCGAACTGCCCGTCGTCAAAGCAACCGAATTTTGGCGTCAAGCCGCGGAGCGTCCGTACCAGCGCGAGTTGCGTTGTAATGAGGTCAATTGAAAGGCCGAACCGCGCCTTCTCGGCGAACGCGAGGCCGTGTTCGGCTTCGCCTTGCACCGCGGGCAGCGGCTCGCCGGCGAAGAGCAGGTCCGAGTTGAGAAGGCTGCACGTGTAGGCCCCATGCGTGAGGTCGCCAATCCGGTTCGCCGCTTCGAACGCTCGGCGCAGCAGATCACGGCAAGCCCGTACGTGTTTTGTCCAGCGCACGACAAAAAGCGAGAAGCAAAGATAGGTGCTCGCCTCGAAGCGTTTTAGCCCGCGTCGTTCGACGAGTTCATAGCCGAGCTGGCCGAATCGAAATCCGGCCTGGTAGTCGCCAAAACACGGTCCGGCAATCTTGCTGAGCTGGACATAGGCGAAGCACGAAGCATCGCAGTTGCCCCCCTCGAGGCTCACACTGACCGCCTTGCAGATCGTCAGGGAAGCCAGGTTCGCATCCGTAAACAAGGCCGGCGGCAAGACCTTGGTCAGAACCTCGACAGTCGCGAGGGATGCGGGGTCCTCCATGCGCGGCAAATCGATGAGCTCCTCGATCGTCCGGCCCCGCAGCAGTGACCAGATGCGCTCGTATTCGCGGCGCACTTCCTCCTCTTTCGGATGGGCTGAGCATTCGATACCGACACGCCGGAGGTAATCGAGACACACAGCGACTGCGCGGCCGCTCTGATCGCGGGTCGTGCAGACATCCATGCGCAGGCACGCGACGATGGCTTGTTCGACCGTTGTCGTGGCGCGATTGGACAGCGCCGCCAGTCGCTCCTCTGCGACCGATAACTGGCCGGTGAGGAATTCGCATTCGGCCCGGTTCAGCTCCAGCGCAAAGATCAGCTCATGCCGTCGCGCCCAGCAATCCTCCGCCAACTGCGCCACACCAGCGACGAGATAGGCGAGCGCCGCGGCGTAGGCGGTGGCCCCCTTGGCGCGCTTGCCTGCGATCAGGTTGAACTCGGCGAGTTGGTCCCGTTCCTCCTGGTCGGTGATCAGCGCGGCGCCGCGGTTGAGCTGACTGACGACGTCGAAGATCGCCTCCTCCCGCTTCCCGGGAGGTGTGTGTGCCGCGAGCAAGCGACCGATCCGGAGGTGGGCCTCGGCGCGGAAAGCTTCCGGGATCAGCGAATAGGCGGCTTCCTCGACCCGGTCGTGGATGAATCTGTACGAACCTTCCAGGCGCTCGATCAGTTCCTCACGGACCGCCGGCCACAGCGCCGCATGCACCTGCTCCTCCGAAGTCCCGAGAACGATCGCAAGCATCGCGATCGCGGCGGTGTTGCCGAGGCAGGCCAGTAGCTGCAACGCCTGCTGCGTTTCGGCTGGCAGGCGGATCAGTTTGCCAACCATCAGGTCGACGACATTCTCGGTGTAACTTTTGGCATAAATGCGATCGAGATGCCAGGACCAGCACGCCGCGTCATAATCGAAGGTGAGCAAATCCTCGTCTGCAAGTGCGTGCAGAAACTGAATCACGAAGAACGGGTTGCCGGCGGTCTTCTCATGCACCAGCTGCGCCAGCGGCGCGGCGCGGTCAGGTTCGCCATGGAGGGCATCCACAATCAACTGCTCGATGTGCTGGCGGGCGAGCGGCGAAAGCCTGATTTCATCGATCTTGGCACCTTCGATCCTGATGGCCTGAAGTTTGACCATCAGCGGATGCGTGACATCGACTTCATTGTCGCGATACGCGCCGATCAGCATGAGATGCTGCAGATCTGAGCAGGTCAGCAGATCCTCGAGCAGGTCGAGCGTCGCCGCGTCGAGCCACTGAAGATCGTCGAGAAAGAGCGCCAGCGGATGTTCCGGTCGGGCAAATACGCCAATGAATCGGCGCAATACGAGCTGGAAACGGCTTTGTGCCTGCTGCGGCTCAAGCTCCGGGATTGGCGGCGGGTCGCCGATGATGAGCTTCAGTTCGGCGATGAGATCGGTCATGAGCCGTGCATTGGGCCCCAGCGCCTCCAGCAACGCGTCGCGCCAGCTCGCCAGCTCGGTGTCGCTCTTGCCCAGAAGCGGCCGCACCAGGCTTTGAAAAGCCTGCACCAGCGTCGAATAGGGAATGTCGCGCTTGTACTGGTCGAACTTGCCCGAGGCGAAGAGCCCGCGCGGTGGCACCAGCACCTTGTGCAGTTCATGGACGAGCGCGGATTTGCCGATCCCCGAATAGCCGGACACCAGTATCAACTCCGGGGCGCCGCCTTTGACGACGCGGTCGAAGGACGCGAGCAGGGTCTCGATCTCCCGCGCTCTCCCATACAGCTTCTCGGGAATCAGCAGCCAGTCGGGCGTGTCGTGTTCGCCCAGCGGGAAGTCATCGATGCGGTGCTGACGCTCCCACTCGGCCAGGCAGTGCTGCAGGTCGCGCTCGACGCCGGCCGCGGTCTGGTAGCGCGCCTCGGCCGTCTTGGCGAGCAGCTTCATAACAATCTGGGAGACCGGAACCGGGATCCTCTCCACCCTCTCGTTTGGCGGCACCGGTTGTCTGGCGATATGGCAGTGCACCCATTCCATGGGGTCGGCGGCCGTAAAAGGCAGCGCGCCGGTGAGCATCTGGTAGAGCGTGACGCCAAACGAATAGAGGTCGCTGCGCGAATCGATCGAGCGGTTCATCCGGCCGGTCTGCTCGGGCGCCATGTAGGCGAGCGTGCCGGCGATGGTCTCGGGCGGCGCGGGCGCCTGTCGCTCGCGCGGCAGCCGCGAGGCGAGACCGAAGCCGGTGAGCCGCGCCTGGCCGTCCGCGCAGTTCACCAGGATATGGGCGGGCTTGAGGTCCTTATGGACGAGGCCGCGCTGATGGAGCTTGCCGAGCGCCGCGGCGATGCCGATGGCGAGGCGCAAAACCCTGCCCACCTCCATGGGCGCGCCGAGCAGCTGCGCGAGCGGCTCACCGCCCGGATCCTCGAGCACCAGCAGAGTCCGGCCGCCTTCGCGCACCAACTCCAGTGGCCGCACTGCCCACCCGCCATCGAGTTCGTCCTTCAATCCGAATTCGTGCGCGAGGCGATCGAAGCTGGCGGGTGGTGGATGTTCGGCGGCGGGCCGCGCAATCAGGACATCGTCGCCGCCATCGCCATCGCCCGGGCGCCGCCCTCGACAGAAGACGCGCTCGCCATCGTCCCACAAGATTTGAAAGCTGTTACGCATCGCGCCGGAACCATACGTAGGGGTTTATCTGTCGCACTCTGCCGTCGGACTGCTGCCTAGTATTGAGTTAAGAAGACGTTAACATCCATCCGCCTAACGGGCCGGGTGCGCTCGAAAAGCAAGTCGCGCGACGGCATCGCTATGGACTGCAACGTTCTACAGCCGCAAGCGTCTTGTCAGGATACACTTCGGCGACCGCGGCGCCATTGGGATTGGGTCGGAGGGCCGCGGTGAGGACCTGCACGCTACTCGGACTGTGCCGTCGACTGGGTCGGGCCTGACGCGCCACCGACGCGGCTTCGGCGCCGTGGCCAAGGCCGACCAGAACCGTGCCGCGGAGGTTCGCTGCAGAGGCGCTCCTGGTTCGTGACCCTCCGCCCCTCCATCAGACTTCATGCGGGTGCCGTCAGCGTGGCCCATCTCTCGACAATTTTCCGGCTCGCCAACCCCACCGGACAAAGCGGTGAGACACGATCCTTGCGATCCGCGACCGTAGGTAAAGGCAGGGAGCGTACCGGCAGCCGCGGAGGCACGGATGTCCGTTGCGCCTCGGAAGCCGCCATCGGGATTGCTCGGGGCCAAACGGCAGAAGAGGGGTCGCGTGCTGCCGATCGCCGCGTTGCGACGTTCAGGCTAAGCACGCCCATTGCATGAGGCGGCACCCGGCCAGAAACGGCCCGTCACGATCTGTTCGCGAACGTCAACTAATGAGGAGCGAGCGGCCCTTCGACGCGGCGACGCCTCGATCGATAGCTGCGCCTGAAAGCGGTCGATGAGCTATCAATGCCTCGACGAGGCTCGCCAGTGACGCCGATCATTTACCGTGGCGGTATTGTGGGCATAATGTCATTCGTGCGGCCCACCAGCCCCAACTTTGAAAGAAAGGTGAATATGGCGGCCCCTGAAAAAATTGTTCAAACACTTTTCGCGAACCCTCCGTAACGGAACGGGAGAAGGGGCCTACGTCGAAGAATTGAATTCGTAGAGTGCGAGACAGCGGGGTCACAATTCAAATAGACAGATGAAAAGAATCTATACGTACAAAGGCTTCGAGATCGCGGTCGAGCTTGAACCAGTGTGGGAAGCGTCTGGCAACGTTACATTGCTGCCACCGCGTGGCTTCATCGCCGTCGTGCACATTAGAACGGCGGGCGCTACTCGGCTCATGATTGCGCCGATACGGCTGACAGCAGATAACCAGCAGCCTTTCGCGACGGAAGCCGCCGCGCTCATGGCAGGGTTCAGCGCTGGGCAGCGGGTCGTAGACGACACACTCGTCCAGTGAGTTCGCCCAATCGCGATGGATTGAAGATTGGATGAAGGTAACGGCGGAAGCGGTTTGGCTTGCGCTTAGTATCGGTTTTGTCCGCAGTATCGCGTGAGCATGACCAAGCTGATTCTCGCGAACGCTAAAACTGGGGAGTTCTCGGCGATCATGCAAGACGAAGATGTCGACGCTGACCAGATCAACAAGCTATCAATACAATCACCCCCCCGTACCGCAACAACAGGGGGCGAGCGCAGAGATTCAATGCCGGGCGCTGCTCCAATCCCACCAGTCGCGATAGTAATCCAGCCGTCTAAGCAGTTTTCGGTGCATTTGCTCCCGGTGATAGTGAGCGGCGACGAACGCTGTTGCCGTCACCAGCACGAATGAACCTACGACGATTGCCACTGCTTCGCTCATCGGAACCTCCATTGCTAATCTCTCGGGTTCACTGCAGGTGCTGCCCTCCATTGATCGCAATGTTGGCGCCCGGTCACAAAGCCCGCTTCGCGCGAGCACAGGTACAGCACGAGTGCAGCGACTTCGTCCGGCTGCCCGAGCCGGCCGACCGGAATCTGCGGAATGATCTTTGTCTCGCGGATGTCCTCGGGCACCGCCATCACCATCTTCGTCGCGATATAGCCGGGCGAGATCGTGTTGACAGTGACGCCTTTTTTTGCCACCTCGAGCGCCAGCGATTTCGTGAAACCATGCATGCCGGCCTTTGCCGCCGCATAGTTTGTCTGGCCGAACCCGCCCTTGGAGCCAATGATCGACGACACGTTGATGATGCGGCCCCAGCCGCGCTCGACCATGCTGTCGCACACCGGCTTCGTCATGTTGAACACCGAATCGAGGTTGGTGCGGATTACCGCGTCCCAATTGACCTTGTCCAGTTTTTTGAAGCTGGCGTCGCGCGTGATGCCGGCGTTGTTGATCAGGATGTCGACCGGTCCGACCTCCGCTCTGATCTGCGCCAGGCATTTTTCGCATGAGTCGTAGTCGGCGACGTCGACCGCATACGCGCGGAACTGTCGTCCCTCGGCTTCCATGCGTGCGAGCCACTCGTTCGCACCGGTGTTGCCCGGCGAATGGGTAACTACGACCGCATGACCGGCGTCATGCAACTTGATGCTGATCGCCTCGCCCAGTCCACCCATGCCACCCGTTACCACCGCGATCTGCTTTGCCATCGAATCGTCCTCACAAATACCGGCGGCGTACCCGTCTGGAGCAACACTGCCTTCAGTCAAGAATTGGATGCATTGAAATGCCAGATCCTTACCCAGAATAAATAAAAGGAATCCTACATATAGATATGGAACCGATAACGCGGGCATCGCTGCCCGCCTGAGTCTCAGTGCTTCGCGCTCGCGACCACGGCAGCCGACTCGGCGGCACTACGTTTGGCGGCCTTGGACGCTGAGGCCGTGACGGCTTCGAGACTGGTCCCGGCCATCTCCACGGCCTGCTGCCCCGTCTTCTGCAGCGATTCGCACAGCGTGGTGGTGGCGCTGATCGCGGACTTCCATGCGGCGATCGCCGCTTCGGAACCCGCGGGAGCACTCTTCGCCGCTTCCTCGATGAATTCCTGCATGCGTGCGTTATACCGTTCGTACTGCGTTTGTGCGAGTTGCGCGATCTCAGCCTGCGTGGTTGACGCGATGTCGAAGAGTTGACGGCCGTATGGCAGTGATTTCTCCGCGAAAGGCGCGGTGAAACCGGCTTGCAGCGTGAACCACTGCTGCGGGTCGGTTGTGCCGGGCGCCTTCGTCAGGTTCTCCTGCGACTCCGCCAGCGTGGACCTGATGGCCTGCAGGTTCAGGGCGACCAGTTTTTCGACGCCTTCAAAGACCTTGCCGGTCAATCCGAAGAATGCGTCGAGGCCAGCCTTCTGCGATGCGGCGATTTGCTCGGGACTCGATAGAGCCATTATTGAAATTCCTCAGGATTCAGTCCGCCGCGCGAAGCCCCGGTCGACCGGATGTACCACGGCGAAAGGCGATGATGGATGGACCGAAGCGCAAGGACGCCTGCCAGGCAGCATGCGTCGCGAATACTTCGGCGGGTCGTTACAGCAGGAGGCACTACACATTAAAGTCCAACAAAAGCTGCTTCGCTTAGTTTTTCTTCGGCGCGCTCGCCGCGTGGGGCAGCGGCACGCGCCGCAATTCCCTAGCGCCTTCGCGCGACGGCCTTGAGAATGGAAGCGCCTTCGCTTGTGACATGAGGACGTGGATGGCCCGAGGCGCGGCTTTCCAGTGATATGAGTTGACGCTCCAGCAGCGTGTCGAGCTCGGCGCGGCCCAGTTCGATCTGATCCGGCGCGTCCTTGATGAGCATTAGGGTGGCGAATTCATGGGGACTCAGCATATCGTCTCCTCGATTTAGTCTGTTTGCGCCGCGAGCATTAATTACCCTCTTCACGGAGAATGGCGGCAAATATTTCCCTTGCCAAGCAAAGCGAACGTTAGGGAAATCCTGACAGAGACGTCATCATAACCGCTCAGTTTTCAATTGCAATATGCGGAGTACTTTTTTGATTTGTCTGCTTATTTAGCCTGCATGGAAAGCGACGCTTGCCATTCCCTGCCGGCGAGTGACCGTGGAAACCTTGATGGGCTGGGCCCGAGCCGATCTGGACGCGCACCTCGATGTCTGAATTGGCAGTCCAATCAATGGCGCCGTGCAGCACCCCTATTCATATTTGAATATGGCGTTTATAGGGCAGTCTCTTTTTCAGACATGGCCGCTTATAATCTGATATTGAGAAATATTTATTACATCCCATGCGAGTCGCTTATTCTCAGAATTCTGACCAGCGTAAAGGCTCAATAGCATTGACTTCTCCCGCTGTCGCGAAGGGAAGTCAACAGGTCATCGACAATACGTCATCCTGCACTAGAGCCACCCACCAGCGCATCGGCTTCGCTGAAAAATGGCTTGCCGCGCGATTCGCCGAAGCGCGCAGTGGGGGAGAACACGGCGACAGCGGCATGGGCCTTGCGGATCCTCACGACCGCCACAAATCCGATGCTGGTTGTCGCGCTGGGTCCGGCCTTCCAGTTGAACTCAGTCACGCCAAAGCCCATACCGACGTTCGGCGACACCCGAGGCCGCCGTTTTCCCTCCGGTAGCTCTGCATGGCGATTTGTGCCGTCGAAGTTAGCGGCACCGGATACCCGGTGCAAGCGCCGGAGATAGCCCCGAATGATCGGGTAGGAGGCGGGGTCACCCCCGCCGTCCTCCCACACCACCGTACGTACGGTTCCGTATACGGCGGTTCCTGCCTACTGCGCATACCGCCCCAGCGAGCTTCGTTTCGTTCATCATGTCGCCTGTCGTCCAATAGACGCCGCCACCGCTCTTGGAGCTTCCGGCTCCGCCAGCCTTTGGTGGCAGGCCCCGAGTTGTCTCGGGCATCTGTCCTGTCCGCTCAGAGAGCATGCGCGACTATCCACTCATGACAGGTTCGGCCCTTCACTGCCCTGGTCTCAGCAGCTACTACGGCTTCGGCTGACTCCTGCGGGCCCATCCTGCCGCCTCTCGACGGCAGTAGCACAAGGCAGACCAACAGGCCTCCCAGGGTAAGACGCGCGACCTTCCTGCTTATGCCTGTCGGATCTACGTCGTAGCGTTCCGTGCAAGTATTGGGCTTTGACGATTTTGGCCGCCTTACTCCGCTACACCGCCTAATCCGCTTCCTGTTCGTCAGGCCAGCATTTTGCTTTCGGCTTCCTTCAGATTCGCAGTCGCCCGCGACACCCTTGCCTTCAGCTAACACTTCCCCTTGCCGGGTGTGTAGAGGACTTGCACCTCCAAGTCACCAGCTTGGCCACCACAGCCAAAACCAGTTGCGCTTTCGCGCAACGCGCCATGCCTGGCGCACCAAAAAAAAAGCCGCAGACATTGCTGCGGCCCTGAACACACACGCCGCGCACAGGGCGCTGACGTTAGCTTCATCCTACACACGGAATTATTAAAGCTAATTACGGGACGTTGTACTAGTCCTTCGTGAGCATGGACGGAAGCGAACGCGAATCCCGGCCTCCAGTTACATCCGACGGGGCGGCGGGGGCAGAACGGCCGTTCTAGAGCGCGGTGGTGATATTCGCAGAAACTAACTGAGTGGCAGGAATGGGTCTTAGCCGGCGGTGACACCCACCGTGGCTCAGACTCGCGGGCATTCTCGCTGAATGTGGTTCCCGGCGGATGTAATCGGGCTGTTCTCGCATAAGGTGGGCCCGTTCTCACGTAATGCGGTCCCATGCGTGCCGACATTCTCAGCTAATGTGGTCCCGAAACACCCGATGTAATCGGTCCCTGCGTAGGATGTAATCGAGCCACTACACCTACTCGGTGCGCGCGCGCCCGGGCCTGGGCGTGTCCGTACCAATCGCGTGGGATGAACTGGCCGATGTTCAAAGCGGCGATCAGTGGCACCTGCAATCCACCGTGGCGCGGATGCAGTCCAGTGTCGATCCGTGGGGAACTACTGGTACGGTCACGCAATCAATAACGGCGGCCATGGCGCGGCAACTGCACCTGGCGACGCAGAAATAATCGCAGCCCTGTTAAGAAGGCGCTCGGATTGCGCCGCGCGCCATTCCTCTGCCGAGAACGTCGGTGCGAAGGTAAAGTCGGGCGAACCGGGGTGACTCGGTGAGCCGAGCTGTGGCCGCTGGCACTGGGCGGACCTGATCGGCCTCGACGTCTGGCTGTCTGTGCTCCAGCCGGACATCACCTGGCGCTTCGGCGGCTTCGATCGCCACCGCGGCGTGCTGCCGAATCAGTTGTCGGGCGGCTGGGCCGGTACCCTTTGCCAGCCGCCGGGGCAGGCCTTGATATACGGGTAGTAGCCCTCGGGCTTCCCGCAGTGATACCAGTAGGCCGCTTGCGGCACGGCGCGGCCGCCCATGTCCGCCTGTCCGTCCTGCCCCTGCTCTATGTACTGAGTCGGCGACGAGGACACGCCGTCCGCCATAGGCCAGTAAGGGTCATAGCCGGGGTAGTAGTACGGGTACGGATAACCATAGACAAAACCCGGGCCGAAATAGAAACCGATGTACCCGCCGCAGCAGTAACCACCGCGATAGTAGTACCCGTGGTAGTAGCCGCCGCCACGATAGTAGCCACCGCCACGATAGTAGCCGCCGCCACGATAGTAGCCACCGCCACGATAGTAGCCACCGCCACGATAGTAGCCGCCGCCACGATAGTAGCCACCGCCACGATAGTAGCCATCGCCACGATAGTAGCCATCGCCACGATAGTAGCCATCGCCACGATAGTAGCCATCGCCACGATAGTAGCCATCGCCACGATAGTAGCCGCCGCCATGATAGTAGCCACCGCCCCCCCTGCCGGCCAAGGTTGCACCGCTGGCGCCCAAGGCCGCGAGCACCAGCAATAGCTGGCACAGTCTACGCCCGTTCATGATGGCCACCTCGACTGTCCGCATCCATTCAGATTTGCCCGGTCGAGCCGAATCTTGTCCGAGGAAAGGCTGGCCCGAATCAGGATCGGCTACTAACAAGTTTATGAATTTCGGGGGTATTTTTCCTTCTTCATATCCACGATAAGTCTTCGCTACTCTCTCCGGAACTGACGCAGGTCAAGCGATGGATACATGTAGCGGCCCGATTACATCCGACGCAGGAACCGATTACATCGGGTTTGCGGGACCACATTCGCTGAGAATATCGGCACGCGTGGGACCACATTGCGTGAGAACGAGACCAGATTGTTTGAGAACAGCCCGATAACATCGGCCAGGAACCACAATGAGTGAAAACGGCTGCGAACGGCGCGGCTGCGCCCGGCGGGTGGCGTTTCCTATACTCGTGGTCCTCGAATAAACCGAACGGTGTTCTCATGAACCGGTATTCTGCACGGCTGGGATGTAAGCGCCTCGCGTCGGCCGTTCGTGAGGTGTCGCGCGCATGTGGCACGCTAGCGGTAACGCGTTGATCGATACCTCGCGGATACCGGCAGGAGACGTTGCGGCGATCAGGTTGTCGCTGACGGCGGAGTGGATTGCGTGGGCAACTTGCCGACCACGTTCCAGGGCAGCAGTTCGTCGATGCGACTGATTTTGTGGTCCGCGATGTGAGTCAGGATGTATTCCAGATGAAGTTGACCCGCGAAAACGGACACCTATGCTTTTGATCAGGAGGTGTCGAAAATGGGCAGGCATCGTACCCCATACCCTGTGGAATTCCGGGCTCACATGGTCGAGCTGGTTAAGGCCGGAAGAACGCCTGAGGATCTGGCGCGCGAGTTCGAGCCGACCGAACAGACGATCAACAACTGGGTCGCGCAGGCCGATCGCGATGCGGGTGTGCGTCACGACGGGCTGACCACGGCCGAGCGGCAGGAACTCACACGGTTGCGTCGCGAGAACCGGCAACTGAAGATGGAAAGGGACATTCTCTCGCAGGCCGCGGCCTGGTTCGCGAGGGAGACGGGAGCCGTTCCGCCGAAGGGCGGTACGGATTCATGAGAGCGAACCGGGCCAGGTGGCCCATTGCCACGATGGCACGGCTGCTCAGGGTCTCCGCGAGCGGCTACTACGCATGGCTGGTGCGTGAGCCATCGAAACGCTCGTGTAGCGATGCGCAACTGCTCGAGCGCATCCGCACGCTGCATGCGAATTCACGCGGCACATATGGGGCGCCACGTATCCATGCGCAGCTCGCGTGGGAAGGCGTGCATGTGGGATGCAAGCGGGTCGCACGTCTGATGCACCTGGCCGGCCTGCATGGTGCGAGCCGGCGGCGCTGGCCACACACCACGCGGCAACGCGCGGGGGCTCGGCGCGCTCCGGATCTGGTGCGTCGGCACTTCTGCGCGGAGGCGACAAACATGCTGTGGGTGGCGGACGCCACCTACATCCCGACTGGCGAGGGGTTTCTGTATCTGGCCGTAGTCCTCGACGTGTTCAGTCGCCGAATTGTAGGCTGGGCGATGTCAAGCCATCTGTACACCGAACTGATGCTGCGCGCACTCGATATGGCGTTGCTGCAGCGACGCCACGAGGGCGTAATTCTACATTCGGACCAGGGATGCCAATACACCTCTATTGCATTCGGACGGCGCTGCCGCGAAGCCGGTGTGCAACCGTCGATGGGGACGGCCGGCGACGCGTACGACAACGCGATGTGCGAATCGTTCTTCGGCACGCTTGAAGCGGAGCTACTCTCGCGAGAACTCTTTGCGACTCGTGAACAGGCCCGGCAACGCATCTTCTGGTTCCTGGAATTGGGTAGCCCCGTGTCCTTGCGGACACGGAGCCCCCGAAGAACCGTACGTGCGAGTTTCCCCGCATACGGCTCGAGCACCGCGTTAAGCGTCGCACTGACGCCGGCCTTGCCGGAACCGCACAGGGCCTTCGCAAACCCTCGCGTCGTCGGTCTGCCTGATCACTCAGGGGAAAGGCGCTGAACCAGCTTGCGCCGGCCACTCTCAAGCTGCCTTTCCGAGACCTCAGGTGCGCGTCTGCGACAGCTGCACCACACGGAAGTCAGCACCCTTTCAGGTCGGGGCAAATTTTGAACCCCTGTCCGGGCGATTACAGCCCGACATTCGCTTTTTCCGCGTTCTCTTACCCACTCCCCCAACAGCTTGCCTCACGGCTCACCTGCCACGGGCCCGACTTCAGACCGATGGCGGAGAATCGGGCTTACCACGTTCCCGTTCCTGCCGACCCAGATGCAATTTGAACTTCTCCTCGCAGCGGGCCTGTCCGTTTAGCGCCCGTCTTTTCCCCGGCAGCGTTGCGACGACGTGCTCCTACAACCCAAAGGAGCATCCAGCTGCGTGCCTTTTTGGCTCGGGCCTGTAAGCCGCTTCGGCCCGTTGTTGTTTACGAGGTTTATCAACGGTTCACATCTGTTGCGCATGCGGAACTTGCCTGGCCTCTACGCCGCATTGCGGCTTGCAGCGTCGTCACTCACCGTCGCCAGTAATGACGTCTTTCGACGAGACGTTGTCCCTGGAGCTTCGCACCCGACCGTTACCAGTCACGCACGTCCAGGTAGGCAACTGCCGGTCGTACGGCAGGTCACGGCACGGCAAGCCGCGCGTGACAAGACAGAAACAGACTTTGCCATCCACTACATTGCCGATTTACGTCCGGCGGACGGCGACACGTGTCGCACGGGCTGGTACAACGTACGCCGCTTACACAGCGGCATTGGCTATCGTTCGCCGCTTGAATTCGAAAACCTCAACGTTAAAAGGCAAACCGTATCGCCTTGCGGGTTGTCCACCGGCGGGCAGCGTCATGGTCGTGAGAGGCGACCCGCCGCCCGCCCGTGGACAACCCGCGACTCAACACTCAACGGAGGTTAGATCGCATCAAATCGCAGGCTGCAAATCCGTCCGTCGAACCGGGTCAACCTCAAGATATGCACGGGGGTTGATGTCATTCAGTTTGCACGAGCCGATCAGACCGTACATGGCAGCGGCCCGTTCGCCTCCACTGTCGGAGCCTGCAAACAGGAAGTTTTTCCTCCCCAGACTTACACAGCGCAGAGCGTTTTCGGCGAGAGCGTTGCTGATCTCAATACGACCGTCTTCGCAGTACAGAACGAGTGCGTTCAATTGATTGAGCGAGTAGCGTATCGCCTTGGCCAACTCGGATTTTGCCGACAGGGTCGCGATCTTGTCCGTCATCCACGCCTTGATGGTCGCGAGCACCGCGAGGCTCCTCTCCTGCCGTACGCGCAATCGTTCGGCGGCGGGCTCGCCCCGGATATCAGCCTCAATGTCGTAGAGTTCGCCGATCAGCTCGAGTACGTGCCTTGTCGACTCAGTCGGCGTGCGGACATGAACGTCGTATATGTACCGTCTCGCGTGATCCCAGCAAGCTGCCTCACGAATCTTGCCGCCTGCATACAGCTCGTCGAAACCACCGTAGGCGTCGGCCTGCAGGACGCCCTTGAATCCGGCCAGATGAGTCTGCGGATGTATCCCCTTTCGGTCGGGCGAGTAGGCAAACCAGACTGCGGCCGGGTCCGTCGAGCCCGAACGGCTATCGTCGCGAACGTACACCCACAGGCGACCCGTGCGCGTCTTTTTGTTGCCCGGTGCAAGCACCGGGATCGGCGTGTCGTCCGCGTGCAGCTTGAACGTTGCCATCGTGTAGACGCGCAGCGCTTCGGTCAACGGCTCGCACAAAGCCTCGCACTGGCCGACCCAGCGCCCCATGCTGGCGGGGTCGAGCTTAACGCCGTCACGCGCGGCAATTGCCGACTGCCGGTACAGCGGTTGATGATCAGCGAACTTCGAAACGAGGATGTCAGCAAGGGCTCTGGTGCAAATAGCGCGGGGGCGAATCGGTTAAGGTGTCAGGCTGAACGAATTGAGAACCGACGATGAGCAAGCTGAAGAGCCTTGACGAACTGTTCGCAGGCCGTCACTTTGACCGCGATGTGATCATTCTGTGTGTTCGCTGGTACCTGCGCTACAAGCTTAGCCTGCGCGATCTGGTCGAGATGATGGCGGAACGGGGTCTGTCGCTGGCGCACACGACGATCCTGCGCTGGGTGCGGCGCTTTGCGCCGGAGTTCGTGAAACGGTGGAACCGCTTTGGCAGGCCCACCGGGCGGTCGTGGCGTGTCGACGAGACTTACCTCAAGCTGCGCGGCAAGTGGGTCTATCTTTATCGAGCGGTGGATCGGGTGGGCCAGACAGTAGACTTCATGCTCAGCGCCAGGCGCGACGTGAAGGCGGCAAAAGCCTTTTTCAGGAAGGCAATCGAACATCAAGGCCAGCCACCGAAGACCATCACGCTTGATGGTTATGCAGCCTCGCACCGCGCCGTGCGCGAGATGAAGGCCGATGGCTTGCTGCCTGAGGACACAAACGTCCGATCCTCGAAATATCTCAATAATCTGGTCGAGCAGGACCACCGCAACATCAAGTCCCGGACGAAAGTCATGCTCGGCTTCAAACGTTTCAGGAACGCAGCGATTACTCTCTCAGGTATTGAGTTGGTCCATCGTATTCGCAAGGGCCAATTCAGCCTCGCGAAGCTCGGCCTCAAAGATACCGCTGCGCCCGCAGTTTGGGAGGCCGTCCTGTCTGCTTGATGAGGTATCCTTTCTATAACAAAAATCTCGTCCAGACCGCCTATTTGCACCAGAGCCGCTTCTGCCTCAGCAGGTGGAATGTTGCCGATGGGGCCGAAGAGCCGACGATTGTTGAACCAGTCGACCCATTCGAGCGTCGCAATTTCAACGGCCTGCGGATTGCGCCACGGTCCGAGGCGATGGATCACCTCTGCCTTGTACAAGCCGTTGATCGTTTCCGCCAGTGCGTTATCGTAGGAGTCGCCCACGCTGCCCACTGACGGCTCAATGCCAGCCTCGACCAGCCGATCCGTATAGCGGATCGATACGTATTGCACGCCGCGGTCGCTGTGATGTATCAACCCGTCCTGCTGCGCCGGCTGTCGCTCGTACAAGGCCTGCTCCAGTGCGTCCAGAACGAAGTCCGTGCGCGCCGAGCTCGACACACGCCAGCCGACAATGCGTCGGGCGAACACGTCAATGATGAACGCGACATAGACGAAGCCCTGCCAGCTCGATACATAGGTAAAATCTGACACCCACAGCGCATTGGGCCGTTCGGCGGTGAATTGCCGGTTCACGAGATCCTTCGGGCACGGCGTCGAACCATCGCTCACTGTCGTGCGTACCGTCTTGCCCCGCACCACACCGCGCAGGCCCATCTGCTTCATCAGCCGCTCGACCGTGCAGCGCGCCGCGACAATGCCTTCCCGCTTCAATTGCGTCCAGACCTTGTCTGCGCCATACACCTGGAAATTTTCTTCCCACACGCGCCGGATCTCATCCTTGAGCATCCTGTCGCGCTGGGCCCGCGGCGGCACCAGGCCTGGATTGACGCGGCGGGCCACATGCGTGTAGTACGTCGACGGGGCAATTGGCAGCACCCTGCAGATCGGCTCGACCCCGTAGACGTGCCGGTGATCATCGATGAACGTGATCTGAACCGCCCCGGGTTTCCCGGAGGCTGTTTTGCTTGAGTCACGCCGCGATGGCGGACCCAGCGAGTTTTGAATAATAAGCGGCTTCTGCCTCAGCAGGTGGAATGTTGCCGATGGGGCCGAAGAGCCGACGATTGTTGAACCAGTCGACCCATTCGAGCGTCGCAATTTCAACGGCCTGCGGATTGCGCCATGGTCCGAGGCGATGGATCACCTCTGCCTTGTACAAGCCGTTGATCGTTTCCGCCAGTGCGTTATCGTAGGAGTCGCCCACGCTGCCCACTGACGGCTCAATGCCAGCCTCGACCAGCCGATCCGTATAGCGGATCGATACGTATTGCACGCCGCGGTCGCTGTGATGTATCAACCCGTCCTGCTGCGCCGGCTGTCGCTCGCACAAGGCCTGCTCCAGTGCGTCCAGAACGAAGTCCGTGCGCGCCGAGCTCGACACACGCCAGCCGACAATGCGTCGGGCGAACACGTCAATGATGAACGCGACATAGACGAAGCCCTGCCAGCTCGATACATAGGTAAAATCTGACACCCACAGCGCATTGGGCCGTTCGGCCGTGAATTGCCGGTTCACGAGATCCTTCGGGCACGGCGTCGAACCATCGCTCACTGTCGTGCGTACCGTCTTGCCCCGCACCACACCGCGCAGGCCCATCTGCTTCATCAGCCGCTCGACCGTGCAGCGCGCCGCGACAATGCCTTCCCGCTTCAATTGCGTCCAGACCTTGTCTGCGCCATACACCTGGAAATTTTCTTCCCACACGCGCCGGATCTCATCCTTGAGCATCCTGTCGCGCTGGGCCCGCGGCGGCACCAGGCCTGGATTGACGCGGCGGGCCACATGCGTGTAGTACGTCGACGGGGCAATTGGCAGCACCCTGCAGATCGGCTCGACCCCGTAGACGTGCCGGTGATCATCGATGAACGTGATCATCACTTCGGTCGGCGGTCGAGCTCCGCCTGTGCGAAATATGCTGACGCCTTGCGCAGGATTTCATTAACCTGGCGCAGCTCACGGTTCTCCCGCTCCAGTTCCTTGAGCCGATCCTGCTCCTGCGTGCTTGTGCCCGGGCGCAAACCCCGATCCCGCTCTTCCTTGCGCACCCAGCTACGCAGCGTTTCACCCGAGCAGCCAAATTTCGCTGCGATCGACGCGATCACTTTCCATTGCGATTCGCGGTCGCCCTGGTGTTCCAGCACCATTCGCACAGCCCGCTCACGAACTTCCGGCGAGTACCTTGGGGACTTCTTCTTGGTGTTTTCCATAGCTCCATTTTCTCAAGAAGTGGAGCCTCCGGAAATCCCGGGCCGGTTCACCGCGCACGTCGTAGTGCACGACAAACGTTGCGGGCAGAGGTACGTGTTGTCGGCCAAAGTGAATGCGTCCCCGAACGAATGCAATGCTTAGATTCAGCGCCTCTTCTGTCTCCAGATAGTGATTGGCGAGCAGGATATGCTCGGCGGCATCGGTTGCAGAAAACTCTGGGGTAAACATGATTTTTGATCCAAGACTTCACAGACTGTTGAACGGCTGCTTTCGCGAAAACTGAAGGACCGCTTCGGGTCACGTGCTGCCGATCAGGGTCTTGCGGGATTCGGCGCACGTATGCCGTTTGCATTCGGCGGTGATCGGCCATTGCGGACGCTCAGCTATCGCGCCTCATGGGGCGGCTGCACGGCAATAACCGGCCGTTCGCCCGAGGCGGCTCCGAAGCGGCGACTCTTGCTTCCGCGAATGGGTACTTACGACCCACTGCGGACGTAGAGCCTGCACAACCTTGACGGCAGTTTCCGAGGTCCAGCGGCCATTTGATTGGTCACATCAGAGAGCGGATGCTGGGCGAAAACAGAAGCACGCCTCGTTTGCTCGCCGGCCAGCTCCGTGGATGGAGGCAATCGCTGGCTTGTCCCGCCGCCGGGCGGGCGATCACTAGCAGCTAGCGGTCCTCCGAGCCGTTCGAATGCAACCGTTCGAGCTCGCCCAGGCTCACGGCGGATGCCGTTTGTCGTGGCCCACGTTGACCTGCAGGAAGCGTCAGGAATGCGGGCCCGCGACATGTGGCCACGACCGTACAGCAAAATGGCGCGAAACGCGGAGACATCGGCATGCCTGCGCGAGGCCAGCAGCTATTCTTTAGACGGAGTACGTTTCAGTTCGTGATGGTCCGCAACGGCTCAGTCCCGACCCTAGCCGCATCACTGACAATGGAGGTTCAAGTGCGCAAAGTGCTGGTGGCTGCTCTCCTCGCCCTAAGTATGGCGACTTTGTCTTACGGCTTCGACGGAAGCGGGTCAGGCGGTAGGGAAAGCGGCGAACGGGGTGGGCAACGCACCCCGAAGGTCTTTGACAGCCAAGGCAAGGTGGTGGGGCCGCTGATTAGCTATGAGCCGCTTGGCACTGTTCTTCTCGTGAACGGCGCGGTGATTTTTGCTCCGATTCAACGGGTAAGCATCAGTAACGGTAGTCAGCATTCAGCGTCGCAATTTCAATGGGCGGGCGACTTCTCTGCATATCCGACATCAGACTGCAGTGGCAGCCCGCTAATCACTCCGACCGCTGCCGCGACCTCGCAAGTACGGCCATCCCAAATCGTCAGACAAGGAGTCGATGCGACCGTATATATTGCGGGCGACACTTACTCAGTCCAGACGACGTTTATGTCTTTCTTGATAAGCGGCCGATGCTCGCCCGGTCAGGAGACGTTGGAAGCCTGGTCTCCCGAAAGCTCCTATTCGCTCACGCAATACTATCCCGAGCCGCTGACAATTCATTACTGAGCGCCCCGCTTGCCTGCTCCGCGCGCTTAGGCGCCAGTAATTTATTGTGCCATTTCGCCGGCAACCGTCTCAACGTGTCGCGCGCATCATCGCTCTGTTGTGCGCTGAATTTTGTTGCAGCAGGGCAGGCACATCACGGCGCTATCGACGCGATTCGGATCCAACTTAAGCCGTGTTAACCGTGTGCCTGCCGCGCCAAGGCGCGAACAGTCTCGGAGCCGGGGCCGCCATGCTCAAAGAATGACTATCGGACACTTTCACCGAAGGCTCGGACAAACATCTGATTCCCCGGTGCACATGCCGGTCGATCTCAAAGGCTGTTCCCGATGTCGCTAGCGACGTTTGCTCGCAGTGCTGACGGGTGTTGTTCTGGTCATATGGCTCGTTGTAACGCCCAGGTAGAGCGGGGACGGGCGTTGTCGGAATTTGCAGGCGACCGCATGAGAGAGGTGTCTCAGCAGGTCGGATTTCAGTTCGGGATTGCGGAGAGGCAAATGGGTGTCGTGCGTAACGAAATAGGACAGCTGGAAGCTGCGGTGAACACCCTGGTGCGCCGTCCGCGGGTTATCCGCCGGGATTACTGCGTATCGGAGGTTGAAGGCGTGCTTGTCCGGCCGGGAATTACCGCTCAGGACCGGCAACGCCTGGCGGCACTTCTGGACCTGCTAGGGACCGTAGCGCTCGACTGCGATGGCACAGGTGCGAACACTACGTTAGCCCTGCGGTGAAGCGCTACGAGCAACTGACCGGCGACGATCTCGTTCGATTGGTAGACCTGGTTCTGGATCGCGTCGTTGCTGACGGCGGGCGTACCCGCATGCGCAGGGATATCCTCACGGCAGACCGGTGCGGGCTGAATTCGCTGCTGAACGAATCGCCGCGCACGCCAGCCATCTTGCGGACGCAGTTTCCATCTCTGGCCGTTGAGAAGGCTCCGGACCTTTTCATCCCGAAAGAGCCCTGCAGAAGCCGCCGTTTTCGCGAAAATGGGCCAAAGTACCTTCCTTTAGCGACGCCGTCAATCACGACGGACTCTGTGCGCTAACCTCCGCAGTGACGTACCTGGAAGGCTGGCCTGGCCTCACATACGGCAAGACTATCTGACGGGATGGGAACCATGACGACGACCAACCCAACTCTGCGCAAGCTGAAAGACGCGGCCAAGTCGATGCTGCCTGCGCCATTGTTCTTGAGCCTGTTGCATCACAAGTACATTGGCCGTTATCCGAACCTGCTTCGTCCGACAACATTCAACGAGAAAATTCTGCAGAAAAGCCTGCGGCCGGATCCGTGGCTCACCGAGTTGACCGACAAGCTTACGGTCAGGGACTATGTTGCGAGAAAGCTTGGCGAGAGCCATCTTATACCGTTGCTTGCCGCCCCCGAGACCTTCACGAAAGAGGTATTCGATGCGTTGCCGGACTCGTTCGTGATGAAGGCGAATCACGGCAGCACTTATGTCAAGGTGGTCAGAAACAAATCGGCAACCTCATTCGAGGAATTGCGGGATCTCGCGAACCATTGGTTGTCCCTCGACTTCTACAAGATCGGTCGGGAAAAGCACTATCGCCCCATCAAGCCGCGTATCTTCTTCGAGCAACTGCTGCTCGATGAGAGCGGCAACGTTCCCCCCGACTATAAGCTGCAGTGCTTTGGTGCCAAATCAGGCCGGCTGGTCATCTACATTCTCGTCATCTCGGACAGATTCGGCGCTGATACGCGCGGCGATCTGTACGACGTCAACTGGAACCATCTGGACGTAGTCATTGGCGAGTACAAACCCAGTGAAAACCCGCCGCCTCGCCCGGACAATCTCGACGCGATCGTGGACGCTCGGATCAAGCTCTCGGCGGACTTCGACTATGTCCGCGTGGACCTGTATTCGCCCAATAACCAGATTTATTTTGGTGAACTTACTTTCACGCCGGGTGCGGGCGTTCTGCCATTCATGCCGGACAGGATCGACTACGAGTGGGGAAGCCTGATACCAGACGCTTACCTGTCGATAAGGCCTTCCTTCCGAGCAACTTCGCCCGGGGCACGGTAGTTTCCTGCCGATGTTTTTCGCGAACTCTCCATTAGCGGTAACGACAGTGGTGAAGCGCCATGCAAAAAATCACAATCGTGATCTGCAATTACAACCACGGTCGCTTTCTGGCCGACGCAATTGACTCATCTCTTTCTCAGGACTACCCGGAAACGCGTGTTCTGGTGATCGACGACGGATCGACGGACGGCTCACGCGAAATCGTAGAAAGTTATGGCGGCCGCATCCAGGCGCTCTATAGGGAGAACGGCGGCCAGGTCTCCGCATATAACGATGTAGTCAATATGATCGACACGGAATTCGTGATCCTGCTCGATTCCGACGATCTACTGTACAAGGGTGCGGTGTCCGAGGTCATGCAAGCATTCGAGGCCGGCGACTCCGTCAAGGTTCAGTTCCGTCTCGACGTTGTGGATTCAGCCGGGAAGCCCACGGGTACATACGTACCTCACTCCGCCGCGCCAGTCGACTGCGGTAGCCTGCTGCGCCGGGGTTGGCTCTATCCGTCGCCGCCAGCGTCAGGCAACGCCTACCGGACCAGCGCATTAAAGAAAATCTTTCCCGTGCCGGAAGCAAGCAGTAATCGCTACGGCGCAGACTTCTACGCGATCTACGGGGTCGCATTGTTGGGAGCAATCGCGACGATCCCGAAATCGTTAGGCGCATACCGCGTGCATCGGACCGAAAACACAGGAATCGATTTCGCCAATTCGGACAGCACCGACAAGGCGCCCAGGGCGTTGACCAAGCGTTGGTCGATCCTTCGGCAGATGGCGCGCTCGCGGCTCGGCATAGAGCTTCCGCCATCGTTTCACGACTTCTCACTCGAGAAGGCGTATTTTTGCTCTGCTGTTTATCAGGCTTCGTTCGCGAAGCGCTGGGGATGGGTCAGCCGGCAGTCGCATGGTTATTTGCGCTCGATAGTCGCCAATCCGTTCTGGAGCTATAAGAAGAAGATAGGCACGCTCGCGCTGTCCAGTCTTTGCCTGTTGCCTTGCTCACCGCTTTCCGATTTCGCGGTTCGCTATATTTCGAACCCGCTCGCGAGACGTCGCCTTTAGTCAACTGAAGACGTGTGTGCCCTGTTCCAAGGCTGATCCAATATTACATTGCGGAGGGCGCAACAAAGCGCATATGATGGACATCACATTGCGACGCGCAGAACACAGCGACATTCCAGGCATTGTTGCGTTCTACGAACGGGAAAGCGATCCTAATATCCTTCGGCGCAGCGCGCGTGAAGTTGCCAATGCCGTCGATCTTGGCGCCATCTTTCTGTTTTTGGAGCGTAATCAGATCGTGGCCGCTTCAGGCGCGTTCGCAATACATTTCAGGGAAGAACTGTACTTCGAATATGGCGGCACGATCGTGACGCGCCCGTTCAGAGGCTTCGATCTTCAGGATATATTCACTTCGGCACGTTTTTGCTTCGGTTTCCTCTTCTACCCGGAATCGCTTCCAGATCGTGTTTATACGTTCATCAAGCCAGACAATGCCCCATCAAATGAAAATATTAAAGGGAGAGGTTTTTCACTGCGAGAGACAGCGCCCACTCCATACATGAGACCATGTGGAACCTGTAAATCGCGCGCGTCACTCCCGCCTGGCAGAAGATGCTGCTACAACATCTATGGAATCGATATGGAAGCGATCAGGCGTAATGTCCGATACTTTCTCGAGGCCTCCGCGGAGCGCACGTCGTCAAAGGGCATGCGGCTTGAAATAACCTCGACCCTGTTTCGAGACGCGCGCCAGCGCGCCATCCTCCATAGCGTCATTGCTTGAGTGCTCTCGTGCCTGGCGTCCATACATCCGCACTCACGGCCCGAACTGTTGCCAACGCAAGAACGGGCGGGTGTCGCCGGGGAAGCCATCATATGAAACCGGCAAGCCCGTGCGCTGGCGGATCGGTCTGGCTGATCAGGTGTCGTGTGCCATAGCGGGCCTATGGCGCACGTGGGAAAACCCGGACGGCACGCAAGCCATGAGCATGACGATGCTTACGCTCAACGCCGACGATCATCCGTTAATGAAGCGGTTTCACAAACCCGGAGCGGAAAAGCGCGCTGTCGTCGTGCTCCCGCAATCCGATCACATTGACTGGCTTTCGTGCAGGAGTACGGACGAAGCCAGATCGTTCCTGCGATTGCTGCCAGCCGACGCCTTGCACGCGGAACCGTACCCGCTTCCGCCGCGCGAACGAACCGCGCTCGCTCCCGAAGCGGGCGATCAACCGTCCCTTATCTAGCTGGCAGGGCCGACTCCAATCCGTGCATTTCTCGCACCGTCGGGCCAAAAAAGATTGTTCTTCGCGGATTTTCCGGGGTGACCACTTGCCGACAGGCAGTAGTCGGCCAGTTTCAGCCACTCGAAAAGGCTTGTTGGTCGTCCCCTTCCGGCTGGACACGAGACACTCGTCGATGTTGATTTGATCCCTGGTTCACCGCTCCGCTTCACCCGTCGTCTTGCTACGAGAATCAGCGACCCAACGCGCTGGCTAGCCAGGCGATGCATCGCGGGCCCCGGCACTTCGTTGTGCATTTTTGCGGCGCCATGTCGAAACGCTGCAGCCGAAACGGCCGTTGAACCAGCGGGAAAACGCGCTCAACGATGAGAATCCTACCAGCGTAGCCACTTCAGACAGCGGCCGGTCGCCGCTACTGACATACCGCATTACCTGTTCAACCCGCACCGCATCGACAATCGACAGAAAGCTGTCACCCTGACGGGCGAGGTGGCGATTCACGGTCGTGCGATCCACGCCCAGATGCTGCGCGATCCGGTCGGCCGAGCAGGTGCCAGACGGCAAAAGCGCAATGACCAGTTTCCTGACCTTGTCGGACATGGTTGCGTTGGACTGAAGCAGCATCGAATCCAGATACCGGCGCACCTGCTGCGCCATGACCGGATCGTAAGCTGGAATCGCGGCGTCGAGATCCGCTGCGAGGCACACGATGCCGTCGAAATCCTGGTTGAACTCAACGGGCGCGCCAAATACACGCGTATGCATGGCGAGGCTGGCTGGAGCGCTGTACGTGAGACAGATGGTGCGCGGCTTCCACGCTGCGCCCAGCACCAGGCCAAGCGTCCGATACATGACGCCCAGCATCAACTCCGTTGCCTGGCGCATCGAGCCAGGCATGCCGCCCATGAGGTCTTCCCGGATGATGGCGAGTCCTGCCGTTTCCTCGACGCGCATCACGACCGCTTCGTTCTGCAGGCGCAGATAGTGCGCCATTGATTCGAGCGCCTTGCGCAGTGTCGGCTGTTCCCGCATCGCAAAACCGAGAGGGCCAAGGTTGGAGAGGTGGCGCGTCTCGGCCATGCGCAGCGCGAAATCCTCGACGGCAGCGGCCCGGGCGGAGGTTTCCAGCAACCGCGCCACTGCCTCGGCCGGGATCATGATGTCGGGGTTCAGCAACGCGGAACGGTCAATGCCGGCATCACTCAACTGCTGGTAGGGATCAAGGCCCACCGATCGGGCCACTTCGACGTAACTGGTCAGGGCGGCACTGCGAAGCAGATAGGACATATGGTTTTCCCTCGTGCATCAAAATGTAAATTTTTTGCCTCAATCTGTCAAACCGCTATTTGCCAGTATCCGATACTTGCCTCCAGAGACGCGTGATGACCAACGCGTACGGAAATTCGAGAAGTTCGAGAGGAGGCGAAACAATGAGCAATGAGACGAGCCGCAGCGCGACCCCGGTCTGCGATCAACTGCGCGCAACCGGCAACTGGAATCCCGCCTGGGATGCCATTGCAGAACTCGATCCTGTCTGGGCCGAGAAATTCATGGCGATGGGCATGCACACCGTGATGTCGGGTGTGCTGGAACCGAAGGTGTTCGAGTTCCTCGCCATCGCGGTCGACGCGTCCTGCACGCATATGTATGCGCCGGGCACACGCCGTCACATCCGCCGCGCGCTCGAACTGGGCGCCACCAGGGAAGAAATCGCTGCGGTCTTACAGGCGGTTAGCGTCCTTGGCATTCATTCCTCCAGTCTCGGCGCGCCGATCCTGCTGGAAGAACTGGCCGCCTTCGAGAAGGCAAACATCGACGCTGCGCAGGCCGTTGCCTGACGTCAGCGCCGTCACTTCATTAATTTTCAAAGAGGAACACAGACCATGCATTTCCTTGACGACTCCCTGCTGCCTGAAAACCAGGAAAAACTCGTGATCCAGGTCGCGCCCTATGGGCCGCAATGGATCCCCGGCGATTCGGACGATATCCCGGTCACGATGGACGAGCAGGTGCAGAAGGCCGTCGACTGCTACAACGCAGGCGCGACGGTCCTGCACGTGCATGTCCGCGAAGCCGACGGCAAAGGCAGCAAGCGCCTGTCGATGTTCAATGAGATGCTGGCGCGTCTACGCGAAGCGGTACCGAAGATGATTCTGCAGGTCGGCGGCTCGATCTCGTTTGCACCCGAGAGTGAAGGCGAAGCCGCCAAATGGGCCGACGACGACACGCGCCACATGCTCGCGGAGTTGAATCCGCGTCCGGATCAGGTCACCGTCGCGATCAACACCGGCCAGATGAACGTGATGGAGTTGATGACCGAGGCCGACATCGCCGGCACCTCGTTCATGAATCCCGTGCTGCAGGCGGCCTACCGCGACATGATCTCTCCGTCCAATCCGTCCTGGCACGTTGAGCACATCAGGCGGCTGATTGCCGCCGGCATCCAGCCGCAGTTCATGCTGGGGAACCTGCCGCAACTGGAGACGCTCGAGCGTCTGATCCGCAAGGGCGACTATAGCGGGCCGCTGAACCTCAATTACGTGACGCTCGGTGGCGGCTCGTCGTGGTCACATCCGGCCGACCTGATCGAGTTTGCCCGTCGCACGCCGGACGGCGCCGTCCTCACGATCGAATCGTATAACCGCAATGTCGTGCCGATGAACACGATGGCCATTGCCCTGGGCCTGCACGTGAGAGTCGGCATCGAGGACACGCTACGCGGCCCGGATGGCGAACGCGAGACTTCGGTGCAGCAGATCGAGCGGATGGTGCGCATTGCGCGCGAGCTCAACCGCGACATCGCGAGCGGCGAGGATGCCCGGCGCATCTACCAGACCGGCACCCAGTGGAGTTCGGTCGACGAGACGCTGCACAACCTGCGTATGGTCCCTAACCGGACGCCCAGCCGGCGCGACGTGCCGGCACGCAAGGTCGCCTGAGCGGGGATAACGGGGCGCAACACGGCAGCGTAGTGCGTTGCGCCTCGCTAGCGACAAACCCCCTCTCAGGCATGGAGACAGATGATGTTCTGGAAGAAAAGCCCCTCTGCGGTTCTGGCGTCGCTACTGGTGATCCACCTGCTGGCGCACATCGACCGCAATATGCTGCTCGGCTTCTCGCCGCAGATCATTAAAGACCTGGCACTCAGCAACACGCAATACGGCTTTCTGGTCGGCGCGGTATGGGTGCTGAGCTTCGGCGTGATGGCGATGTTGATGGGCACCCTTGCGGATCGTTTCAGCCGCACCCGGGTCATCGCCGCCGGCGTGCTGATCTGGAGCGCGTGCACGCTGGCCTCCGGCCACGCGCAGAGCTTCGAGCAGATGGTCGTGGCGCGCTTTTTCGTTGCCAGCGGCGAAGCGGCGCTGGTACCTGCCGCGGTGGCGCTGCTGGCTGAACTGTTCTCCGAGAAGCGGCGCGGCACGGCCATGGGACTGTTCTTCATGGGGATTCCTTTAGGTGTCGGCTGCAGCTTCCTGCTCGCCGGCAGCTTTGGGGCCACGCACGGCTGGCGGACCACGTTCTATGCCCTGGGCATCATCGGCGTCGCCGTTGCCTTGCCGCTGGCGCTGCTCAAGGAAGACCGTAGCCAGCTCGCACCGCAGGAACGCGGCGCACCGTTCGTAGCCCAGGCGCTCGCGGTGTTGCGCACCGTCGGCAGCAACCGTGCGCTGGGCTTCGTGATCGTTGGTTTCGTACTGGTGCACCTCGTTTTTGCCAGCTTTTCCTTCTCGCAGTTGTGGCTCGTCAACGAGCGCGGCATGAACGCGGCTGGCATTGCCACCAGGACCGGCGCGCTACAACTGGTGTTCGGCACGCTGGGCGCGGTGATGGGTGGCGTCATGGGCGATCGTGTGGCGAGCAAACTGCGCGGCGGTCACGCCAGCTTCATGGCACTCCTCGTCGTGATCTGTGCGCCATTGATGCTGGCTTATCGCTTCGTGCCGGCAGGGTCACCCCTGTTTTACATCGGCATGTGCGCCGGATTCTTCCTGCCGCTGGCGGTCTACGGCCCGGCGATTACGGTTATTACCGGCGTGACGCCGCAGAACATGCGCTCGACGGTCACGGGCTTCGCGATGCTGTCGATCAACGTATTCGCCCTTGCCATCGGCACCGTGGTCATCGGTATGGCCGCTGACCATTTCATCAAGGCTGGCGCCACTGCTCCGCTGATGGGCGTCCTCGTCGCAACTGACGTGATGACGATCAGTTCGGCGCTGTTTTTCGCCCTCGCGGCGCGCGCCTCGCGCAGGCACCGCGCGCCCGCACTGGAAACCATTCAACCTGTGAGGTAATGAAAATGCAGAACCAACGTCAGAATCTGGAAGGGCGAGTCGCCCTCGTCACCGGCGCAGGCCGCGGCATGGGGGGCGCCATCGCCGTTGATCTGGCCCGCGCCGGTGCACGGGTCGCGATCTGCGATATCGACATACCGGCCCTGGAACAAACGCGCGCCGCGGTGGAAGCGGCCGGTGCTCCGTGTCTGGCGCTGCGCTGCGACGTGTCGTCCAGCAGCGAAGTCGCCAGTCTGTTTGCCGCCATCGGCGAGCGCTTCAGCACGCTGCACATTCTCGTCAACAATGCCGCGCTCGTGCCGAACACCCCCGTCGATACGGCGCGCCGCAACCGGCATTACGGGTATCTGACCACGCCCGTGCCGCGGCAGTCGCTGGGTTTCACCAGCAGCATCAGCGACGAGGAGTGGCATCGTTACTGGGACGTTAACGTGCACGGCCTCTTTTACTGCACCCGCGAAGCGCTCAGGCTGATGCATCCGCAGCGCGACGGCAGGATCATCAACATCGCCTCGATCGCCGGCATCTCGGCCATGAGCGCCCATAGCCCGCACTACAGCGCCACCAAGGGCGCGGTGGTTGCCTTCACGAAGTCGGTCGCGGCCGAAGTGGCGGGTGCCAATATCTTCGTCAACGCGATGGCGCCAGGTGGTGTGGCCACTCCTGAATTCACGGAATATTTCGAGGCCGCCGGTGAGGAAAAGCGCAACCAGTTCTGGCAGATGGTGCCAGCCGGACGTCTGGGAACGATGGAGGAATACGCCTCGACGGTGACCTACCTCGCCGGCGATCATTACCTGGTCGGTCAGGTGATCAGCCCGAATGGCGGCGTAGTGATATGACCCGATGCGCCGCGTGACCTGAAGCGACCACACCTGAAAAATCCTTGCATCGACCTCTTCGGGGTCCGCCATAACAATCAGTTGTACGAATGGTATGGGTGAACGCTTCCAGAGATCGGTCTTTGGCAACAGACGAATGACCGGTAAAAGACCGCAGGCGCTCAATGGCTCGAATGCTGCCGCGGGCGATGTCGGCTCGTGACTTTGCATTAAAGAATGGACGGACGAAATGAACGGTTTGATGCTGCAAAAGCAGTTGCTGATTTCCTCGCTGATCGTGCATGCCGATCGCCATCATGGGGATACGGAGATCGTGTCGCGGCGGGTAGAGGGTGACATCCATCGCTACACCTTCCGCGACTGTCACCGGCGTGCGCGACAGATGGCCAATGCGCTCACGAGTCTGGGCATCAGGCCGTCTGACCGTGTCGGCACCCTCGCCTGGAACGGCTATCGCCACATGGAGCTGTACTACGGTATATCCGGCATGGGCGCAGTGATGCATACGATCAATCCGCGCCTGCACGTAGACCAGATCGCCTACATCGTCGACCATGCGGAAGACCAGGTCCTGTGCTTCGATCTGACGTTCCTGCCACTGGTCAGGGCCATTGCCGGGCGCTGCAAGACGGTCAAGGCATTCATCGTGATGACCGACCACGCGCATATGCCGCTGGATACCGGTATTGCCAACCTGCTGTGCTACGAAGATCTGGTCGAAGGGAGTTCATCCACCTATGCGTGGCCGAATTTCGACGAGGATACCGCCTGCACGCTGTGCTACACGTCCGGTACCACCGGCAACCCGAAGGGCGTCCTCTACTCGCATCGCTCGTCGCTGCTTCACACGTTCGCTGCCGCACTGCCGGATGCGCTGAACTGCTCGGCGCGCGACGTGATCCTGCCGGTCGTGCCGATGTTCCATGTCAATGCGTGGGGCATTCCGTATGTCGCGTGCATGGTCGGGGCCAAGCTCGTTTTCCCCGGTCCCGGGCTGGATGGCGAATCGCTGCACGAGCTTATTGAAGCCGAGCAGGTCACATTTGCGGCCGGCGTGCCAACAGTATGGCAAGGCCTGCTGACCTGGCTCGAACAGACCGGCCGGAAATTCTCGACCCTGAGGCGCACCGTCATTGGCGGCGCAGCCTGCCCGTCCGCGATGCTTCACAGGTTCCAGGATGAGTACGGCGTGGAGGTCCTGCACGCATGGGGCATGACCGAACTGAGTCCGCTCGGGACCATCGGCGCGATGAAATCGAAACATCTGGCGCTGCGCCCGGAAGACCGTTGCGCCGTGCAATCGAAACAGGGGCGCGCGGTGTTTGGCGTCGATATGAAGATCCTCGGCGAGAGCGGCCAGGAACTGCCGTGGGACGGTGTGAGCGCTGGCGATCTGCTGGTGCGCGGCCCATGGGTGGTGCGCAACTACTTCCGCAATGAAGGTGGCAACCCGCTGCGGATTGATGCCGACGCGCATGGCTGGTTCCCGACCGGCGATATCGCGACCATCGACGCCGACGGCTTCATGCAGATCACCGATCGCAGCAAGGACGTGATCAAGTCCGGCGGCGAATGGATCAGCTCGATCGAGATCGAGAACCTCGCAGCCGCGCACCCCGCGATAGCGAGCGCGGCCTGCATTGCGGCCAGGCACATGAAGTGGGATGAGCGGCCGCTGCTGGTCGCCGTGAAGCGTCCCGATGCACAGGTGACGGCGGAAGAACTGCTGGGGTTCTTCGAAGGGAAGATCGCGAAGTGGTGGACGCCGGATGCCATCGTGTTTGTCGATGCGATGCCGCTTGGTGCTACCGGCAAGGTGTTGAAGAACCAGCTGCGCGAAGCGTTTCAGGACTATCTGTTGCCGACTTGAGGAAGCGGGTGGCATGGCGTGTTGAGTATTGAACGTACGTCGTTACGGGTGGATTAAAGCTACAAAACTGGAGACGCAATGAAACTGAAATGGGTAGCTGCGGCCGCGATGGCCGTTCTTGGAAGTCCGGCCTATGCGCAGTCGTCGGTGACGCTGTACGGCGTCGTTGATTCCGGTCTGCTATATCAAAGTACCTCGGCGGCCTCGTTCAGCCCGACGGCGAAGAATCTGGGGAAGATCTATCGCTACAAGGACGGCGGGATCTACTCGAGCATCTGGGGCATGAAAGGGACCGAGGATATCGGCGGTGGCTATCACGTCAACTTCAGGCTGCAGGGGTCGTTCGACAGCGGCACCGGCAAGTTCGGCCTGGCGGATACGCCGGGCGCGGTGGCGCAGTTCAACCAGTTCGCGACGGTCGGCGTGTCGGGACCGTTCGGTACGGTGAACTTCGGTCGCCAGATCGTGCCGATGGCCTACGCGATGGCCGATACCGACGTGCGGGCGGGCCAGTATTTCGGCAGCATCCTGACGGCATGGCTGGGCATGAACCAGGCCGCAGGCTGGGCCGGCACCAGCACCAACGGACCGATCGGCGCGCTGTACGACAGCAATGCGATCGTCTACGAGTCGCCGACATTCGCCGGCGTATCCGCAGCGCTCGAATATGCGCCCGGCGGCGTGGCAGGTAGCTTCCAGGGCGGCACGCGCGAGTCCGCCGTGCTCAAATACTCGAACTATGGCCTCAATCTGAGAGCCGTCTACTACAACGGTCACGACACCAATCCCGGACCGACGACGGTGCCCACCGGACTCGCCAATAACCGCCTCTACTACCTCGGCGCGCTTTACACGTATCACGCCTTTTCCGTTTCCGCGTCATATACCAACGGCAAGAACCCGGCCCACGCGAATCTGGTCAACCTCGACCTCTATTCGGCCGGCCTCGGCTATCAGTTCTCACCGGCATTCAAGCTCACCAGTGGCGTGTACTACCTGAAGGACAGGAACAACTCGACCAACAAGTCACTCGAGGTCGCCGGAGGCGCCGAATACAGTCTGTCCAAGGCCACTTTGCTCTATGGCCAGGTGGGCTGGGTGAACAACCACGGAGATATGACGCAGACGATTACGTACGGCCAGCCCGTCGCGCCGGGCCTCGGGACGACGGCGGTCATGCTCGGGATACGCCACTACTTCTAGGGATCCTCCTTATTGGGCTCGCAATGAAGACCTCTGGCCGGTGAAGCGTGCCGGCTCGCCACGCGGTAGCAGAACAGCGATTCCGACCGGGATCCCACAAGAGTCAAGAAGACTGGAGAAAGCAATGAAGGTAATCAGCATGCTCAAGCTGGCAGTCGGCGCATTGATCGTTACGACATCCATCAACGCATGGTCACAGCCTGGCGAACCGGGCAGCGCGCCAGCCGCATCCTCCACCGCGACGCCGGGCAGCGGCGCTTCGACGAGTTCCAGACAGGGTGATCGCGCGCTCAGCAGGAAGGTACGCGCTGCGCTCATGAAGGACAAGGAGATCAGTGCTTCAAACATCAGTGTCCGTGCGAAAGGTGGCGCGGTGACGTTGTTTGGCACGGTGTCCGATGCAGCGCAGATCGACAGGGCGGCCGGGGTTGCCCAAGCCGTGCCGGGCGTGACAACCGTGAAAAACAACCTGACACTCAAACGCGTATTCGGCCAGTAAGTGCTCCTCATAAGTCAGTTCGGACCGCTGCCAGGCTTGCAGCAAAGCGATACCGCTCTGCCCACGACATCAGTCCGACGGCGCATCCCGGTGACGAACAGCGCAAATGGATCGATTGCGCAGATGAGCCCAGTTTCGTCGAAGGGGTGACGGC
The DNA here is from genome assembly GCF_050434085.1 of Paraburkholderia sp. UCT70. Lineage (NCBI taxonomy): Bacteria > Pseudomonadati > Pseudomonadota > Betaproteobacteria > Burkholderiales > Burkholderiaceae > Paraburkholderia > Paraburkholderia sp. UCT70. The sequence continues at coordinate 1,034,454 of NZ_JBNPVZ010000003.1, forward strand.
ATTCGTCGAGAGACAAAAACCCAACTTCGACCGGGTGTGCCGCACCGTTCTTCAGCTTTAGCGAACAGACGAACCGACAGGAAAGTGCTGCTGTCGGTAACGCCCTAGCCATTTCTATCAATCGAACGAAGTCACGGAGTCCCGCAATGACAATTCCTGCCTTGCTGGGAAAGAACCTGAAGTTGCCCGTTATCGCCGCGCCGATGTTTCTGGTATCCGGTCCGGAACTCGTCATGGCGACCTGCAGGGCCGGAGCCATCGGCACCTTTCCTGCGCTGAACCAGCGTACCACCGAGGGGTACGCACAATGGCTGGACACGATCCAGTCCGGACTGGGTCCCAATGACGCGGCATTCGGCGTCAATCTGATCGTCCATAAGACCAACCCGCGGCTGAGTGCGGATCTCGACGTTACCGTGCGACACCAGGTACCACTGGTGGTCACCTCGCTGGGCACTGCGCGAGAAGTAATCGATGCAGTGCATGCCTACGGAGGGTTGGTGTTTCACGATGTCACCACCATCGCGCACGCGAGGAAGGCTGCCGAAAGAGGCGTGGACGGTCTGATCCTCGTCTGCGCTGGCGCGGGTGGCCATGCCGGAACCCGAAATCCCTTTGCCTTCGTGCACGAAGTGTGTCAGTTCTTCGGCGGCACTATCGTCCTGTCGGGTTGCCTCTCCACCGGTCGCGACGTTGCGGCGGAGCTGCTGATGGGCGCGGACTTTGCCTACATGGGTACACGATTTATCAATACCAGTGAGAGTCGAGCCGTCGCCGAATACCGGCAGATGATCATCGCCAGCCAATCCGACGATGTCATCTATACACCCGCCATCTCCGGCATTCCTGCGAATTTCCTGAATGCGTCCCTCAGCGCCTGCGGCCTCGACCCAAAGAGCCTGCCGGAAAAGCTCGCGGTCGACATTGGAGGAGAACTCAATCATGAGGCCCGGGCGTGGAAGGACATCTGGTCGGCCGGCCAGGGGGCGGGCGCTATCAGGGACGTATTGCCGACGCCGGAATTGGTCGGGCGGTTGGCGCGTGAGCTGCATGCGGCGTGGTCCGGATTGCCGGCAAGACTATCTCAATTCGCTGAACCGCTCACGGAAGGAGGCGCATGAAACATTCAACCCGGCCTCTGTGGACCTGGATAGGCAGGGGGCTTCTACAATCTGCTGCCTGAGCTCGGGCGGTGTCATCCGCGAACGTCACTTGTTGCCCGCCTCCTGGTTCGGACGTTCGGAGACCTTTTCTGAGCGTCTCAAATGGGTTGACCAACGCCATTCGAACCGCCACAGTCCGAAAAAGCTTAACGTGCGCAAATTTCCGAATCTTGAGACGACCCGTAACGGTCAGCACAGTAATGCCCTCGCTATAACAAAGACGAAGACACCAGCAACAAAGGTATTTCGAGACTCAATCACGCGGCTTCAGCATCTGCTATCTACGCTTCACGAAGTACGTTACCGTACCCCATGCAAGACTTGCTTCCGGGCTGGTGGCTAGCCTTTGCCGGGAGGGAGTCGAACCCTCTGGATTCCAATGAAAGGTTTCCGTTTTCACTTTCCCCTTTCCCAGGCTTTTCCTGGCGCGATGTCATTTCCCTTTCCATCCGCAACAAGGTTCTCACGTTCCATACCGAAGCCTGTATTGAGCTCATGCCGCCTCTACGCCGGCTGCCGCCAGGTCCGTAAGCAGGTCTCGTCCTGACTGATCCTGGAGCGACGAAATGACCCCAGTTTTGACAGCACCTTAACGAATTAACGACGCATCATCGAACGGTTTGCTTTCGCTCATCTTCTCAACACATACCTGCCATCCTTATGGATGACTTTTCCACGGTCGCTCACCACCACGCCTTTTGAACGCAGCAGCACCGGGCGGTTTGAAGCCTGCTCCTGCAAGCCGGCTTCGGGAGGCCTACTCCCATCTTCAGTACAGCACCACAAGCTTTCGCTTGTGTTCGTGACACACTCTCGTCCATGCGCCAGCTCTTGCCGACCGGCCGCTTGCGGAGGCGAAACGCTTTCTCCAGCACCGGCAACAGCTTGATGGCCCAGCGGTGCACAGTCGAATGATCGACCGAAACACCGCGCTCAGCCATCATGTCTTCGAGGTTCCGCAGGCTCAGCGGATAGGCCACGTACCAGCGCACGCAAGTCAGAATCAAGTCGAGTGGATAATGCAGGCGTTTGAGCACTCGGGCCACCGCCGGATTTAACGTCTTCATCGAGCTTTCAGTTTAGTGTCTTTCCGCACATCATAGCGGAACGCCTTACTGCAACAGAGCCAGGACGGATACCCCGTGATCGACGTTCGAGGCGCGTTAATCGAGGACGATCGTGTCCTTCTGGTGAGAGAGAGATCCACCGGCCGGTGGGCTTCGCCTGGAGGGTTTGCGGAGATAGGACTATCGGCCGCAGAAAACGTGCAGAAAGAGTTTCTTGAAGAAGCCTGCGTTAAGGTGGTGGCAACGAATCTCTACAGCATGCGACATCGGGCAAAAGGACCTTTTAATCCAGATCCTCGGGATTTTTTATAAGCTCTATTTTCTCTGTAACCGGGCGGATTTCGCGAACCCTCGACCAGGACCAGAAGTCGGGGACGCTTTTTTTTCGATCAACCAGTTGCCTGACTTGTGTGCGGATCGTACCGTTCGAAATCATATCGAGCGGGCATTCAATTCCATTCGTGCCCCAGGGCCCACCCTTTTCGATTGAACGGGCAACGCCGTGTAACGCCGCCTAACGCCGAGGATACATTTTGCGGGCAGCCAAAAGCTTGCGCCCATCGCAGGGCTAAGCAAGATCCGTTGCAGCTCTAGACTGGTGGTCGGATCGACAACAGCGGTATAAACGCTGTGCGTGCAGTTAGGCCGCACGCGGTGAAGTCCTAAGGAGCAAATCATGGCGAAAGACGCACGCGACAGGATCAAGCTGTGATTGACCGGTGGCGCGGGCACTTTCTACACGACTATCAAAACAAACACAAGCTGTCTGTCACGGATCGGCGTAATGAGGCCATTTCGGGATCGGCGTAATCGAGCCACCAGATGATCGCCGTAATCGAGCCAGTGCAGGATCGGCGTATTGGAGCCACTCGATGATCGGCGTATAGGAGCCACCTCAGGATCGGCGTAATCGGGCCACTTGACCGGCTCGTTGTTATGTCGGGCTGCAGCCCGAAACGCATTTCGAATTTCCGTAACCCGGTACCTTCGGATTCTTTGCCCGGAGGGCCGATGAGTAACAGGAGGTTCGAAGTGTTTGAGTATCGACAGGTTCTGGCGCGTATGCGTCAGGGCGATTCCGACCGCGACATTGCCGGCGCGCGCCTGATGGGGCGCAGCAAGCTGAAGACCGTACGGCAGGTCGCGCTCACCCACGGCTGGCTCGACCCGGGCAGGCCCTTGCCAGACGATGCCGAGCTCGCGGGCATCTTCGGCCGTGACCCGAAGGTGCCGCGTAGCCGCATCTCCACACTCGAGCCGTTTCGCGATCTGTTGCGCGGCTGGTTCGACGCCGACGTACAAGGCACTACGATCTTCAGTGCGCTGCAACGCAACCACGGTTACACCGGCAGCTATTCGGCAGTGCGCCGCTTCCTGCTGCACTTGAAGGCCGAGCGCGGCGTCACCGCAACGACGATTCTTGAGTGGGCGCCAGCTGACGCCGTGCAGGTGGACTTCGGCTCGGGGCCAGCGCTCACGCACGAGTCCGGCATCCCGCTCAAGACGTGGTTCTTCGTCATGACCCTGTGCTGGTCGCGGCATCAGTACGCCGAGATCGTACTGGACCAGACGGTCGAGACATGGCTGGCCTGCCACCGGCGTGCGTTCGAATGGTTCGGTGGTTGTCCAGGCCGCGTCATCATCGACAACGCGAAGTGCGCGATCATCAAGGCCTGCACGTACGATCCCGAGGTGCAGCGCTCGTATGCTTCGGCTGCCGAAGCATACGGTTTCCGGATCGACGCATGTCCGCCACGTGACCCGCAAAAAAAGGGAATCGTTGAATCGGGCGTCAAATACGTCAAACGATCCTTCGTGCCGCTGCGCGAGTTCCGCGATCTCGCCGATGCCAACCGGCAGTTGCGCGACTGGGTGATGCAGCAGGCCGGTGTGCGCGATCACGGCACGACACGTGAACAGCCATTGACGCGATTTACGATCGAGCGCCCGCTGCTCACGCCGCTGCCCGATGTGCCGCCGGTGCTCGCCGTGTGGAGCGAGGTCAAGGTGCATACGGATGGACACGTCGTCTACAGGAAGGTGTTGTATTCCGTGCCGTTCACGCTGGTGGGCAAGCAATTGTGGCTGAAGGCGACCGACACAGTGGTGCAGGTGTTCCACCGGCATGAACTCGTCGCAACACACGTGCGCAAGCGCAAGCCCGGCGATCGCTCGACGGTACGGGACCACCAGCCACCTGAAGCACAGGCCTGGCTTGAGCACAACCCGCAGTGGTGTCTGGCCCGGGCAAAGGAGATCGGGCCAGCCTGCCACGCGGTGATTCTCGCGCTGTTCAACGATACGGTGCTCGTGAACCTGCGCGGCGCGCAGGGCATCGTGCGTATGCGCGAGAAGTACGGCGATGCACGACTGAATGCCGCCTGCGAACGCGCGCTCACGTTCGCCAGCCCGAAGTACCGCACCATCAAGACCATTCTCGACAAGGGGCTGGACAGCCAGCCTGCGGCGGCCCCGGCGCAAACGCCGGCACCCGCCGACACCTATCTGAACGGCGGCCGCTTCGGCCGCGACCTCCAATCTATCCTGCTGCATTGAACATCATGAATCCGAGTCCAGAACTGAATTCCATCCTCAAGCAACTGCGCCTCTCGGGCATCCTCGACTCGCTCGAACAGCGCAACCGGCAGGCCATCGACGGGCAGCTTGCCTACACCGAATTCCTCGCCATGCTGTTGCACGACGAGGTTGCGCGGCGCGACCAGAAGAAACTCGGCGCGCGGCTCGCCCGCGCCGGCTTCGCGCTGGGCAAGACGCTCGAGAGCTTCAACTTTGACCTGCTGCCCAAGCTCAATCGGGCGCACATTCACGATCTGGCCACGGGCCGCTACATCGACGAGAAGGTCTGCATTCTGATGGTCGGCCAAACGGGCGTCGGCAAGTCGCATCTGGCTCAGGCCCTGGGCCACTGCGCGGCCCGCCAGGGGCGCGACGTGCTGTTCATCACGCAGACTGACCTGCTCAAGAAGTTGCACGCCGCGCGCGCTACCGGCCTGTACGAACGCAAGTTCCAGCAGTTCGTGCGCGTGCCGCTGCTGATCGTCGATGACTTCGCGCTCAAACCCCTGCATCCGCCCCACGACGAAGACTTCCACGATCTGATTGCCGCCAGGTACGAGCGCGCGGCGTCAGTCTTGACTTCAAATCTCGACTTCAGCGAATGGGGCGACGCGTTCCCCGACAACCGTATCCTCGGCGCCGCCACGCTTGACCGGCTACGCCACGGCGCCTATCGCGTGGTGATCGAAGGCGACAGCTTCCGCAAGCCCAAACCAATGCCTGAAAACAGCGAAAACGCCGTTGCAAAATCTGGCAAAAAACCGCATTCTTGAGTCCCTTCGAAATCGCGTTTCGGGGCCACTTCTGGTGGCCTCATTATGCCGATCATCACCGGCTCGATTACGCCGATCCGTGACACTGTCCGAAAGATGTTGATCAAGAAATTTGATCCGTGATCCGGAAACAACGCATACGCTACCTACGGGCGACCCACATGCCTCCACCGTTCAAGCGCCAGTTTCGCGGAACCGGACACTGGCGCTGCCTTTGCTCCATCGAAACGACCGACTACTAACCGCCTTCGGCACGAATGGTCAGCGCGTTCTTTACCGACTTCACGCCCGGCACACCTTGCGCGGCTTGCGTCGCACGGTCGATTTGCGACGCGTCCGGCACCGATCCGGCCAGCGTGATGTCGCCGTCGCGCGCGCCCACGACGATGTTCGCGACGCTTAGGCCCTTCGTCTTCGCCAGCGTGGCGCGCACCTTGCGTTGCAACGCACGGTTAGCCTGCTTGATCTGCTTCGCCGTCGGCGCGGCAGCGGCAGGCGACGCCGCCGACTCCTTGTCTTGTGCGTAAGCATTGAGGGAAGTGAGAACGATCAGCGCGCCGCCGATCACCTTCATTGCCGAGAATGTTTTCATTTCAACTTTCTCCAATTGTCTTAAGTATGCAGTCCCAGCACGGGACGTCCGTTACAGCAGTGAGTTCATGCGGAAAAACCGATGAATGGAACGGTGATGCAAGCCGGGCACAAGCATTCAGCGGAAACGACGACTTCGCGCGAGGGCGCGGGCGCTGATCACGCCGCGTCGCGAGCCGGGAGACACGATACAGCAATTAGTGCGGGAAGTCGTGCAGCGACACGTTCGACCGCTTGAACTTCGGTGCATCGACTGCCGCGAGTCTCGCCACAACGAGATCCTTGACGACTTCGTGCTGCGCATAGCCCGTGATCGAGTGCCCAGTCAATTCGGTCGGCGCGATGCGACGGCGTTGACCGTCAAATTCGAGCTCGAAGCCATGATGCAGCAGGCCTTCGGCCTGCATGCGCGCGCCGAGTCCGGCCTGACTGAGCGCTTCTGTCGTGCTTTGTTCGAGCACGCCTGCGCGATTCGCCGACGGGGCCCCGTCGACGAAGCCGACTTGAGAACGCATGTTGTCTCCGAAAGACAGTAGTGATGCTGTGCATATACAGTATCGGCACTTCGGACCAAGCAGCCACGCAATTGCAATACAACGCCACCGCGGCCAATGACGATGAGAACCGCTGGTTCGAAAAGCGAAATGCCGTCGCGAATTGTACTGCCTGTTCTAGGGGAAGTACGCGACAGCCCTATACCGGCTTGCCATGCATCGATTCAACAAGGTCAACTCGATGCTGAGGACGGCTCCAATGGTTGACCGAACCTTTGTCGGTGGAACAATAGTCCCAAGCGAGTGATAAACATCGAGCTGTCCATAGCTCGCTTGATGAGTCGGCCCACCAAATCCACAAAGAGCGCCAGAACAGAGGGTACGACTTGAGAATATCACCACTTGTGGCGGTTGGACCGGGCGTACCGCCGCCTATAACAATGCTCGCTTGCCATTTTCATCATGGCAGCGACGGGGCTCTCCCTGCTTTACCGAACTGCTCTCAACCCTGAGTCATTGTCAGCCATAGGTGTCCACCAATAGGTGGACGCCTGTGCTCCTCCTTCAGAGTGCCGCGGGATAGACGTCGATAGTGGACAGCTTACTCTTGGTCCAGTCTGGTCAGGCAAGTAAGCAGATTCTTCCACGCCGGGACGCAACGGTTCGGCTGTTTAGAACTGGTGTTGAATGCCGGCATAAACCCCTGACTGCGAGTGACCTGGGAGCGGGTTGCCAGGGTCGTTAGCCGGGAGCGGCTCTAGACTGAACCTGCCCGTGCTGCTATTGCGGACTGTTGCCGCTTGAAAGTCCAGCAGTGTCCGCTTTGACAACGAATAAGATCCTCCGACCGTATAGATCGTTGCGTTGCCCGCGCCCTGGTTGGCGTTGATGTGATAGGCGACCGCGATGAGAGCTGCTGCTGGCGTTATATGCCACGTTGCGCCAGCCCATCCATGCTGAGTGAAAGTTGGAGCGCCCGGGACTGCCTCGGGCGCAGAGGACGTCTGATACGCCGCCGATAGCTTGACTGGGCCGAGGAATACGTTGGTAGCGATGGAGTATTCACGCGAGTGCGCGAAGACGTCGTCAAACTTTCCGTTTGCCGGATCGCGAATCTCGTCGTAGATCCCCTTTACCTGAAAGAGCGCCGACGAATAAGACAATGCCACGCCTGCCTGTCGCCCCTGCGCGGTCGTGCCATTGCCGTTCCAGTTAGTCGCGTTTGACAGCGAATACTGACCATAGAATTCGAACCCACCGATCTTCGACGACCGATACCCGATGTTATTGATCGACACAGGCAAGCTTCGGGCACGCACGAGGGAGCCGGACGACCAAATGGTTTGCTGAAGTGGATCGTACTCCCATACTTCATTCGAGATAAAGGGCGACTTCCCAAAATAGAACGAACCGTATTTCAGGTTAGTGAAACCTACAGTTGCGAATCGAGTCCACATCGCGCCCGGCTCAACAGTATTTCCATTCGCGACGTTGAACACAGTGTCGAGATGGAAAGTCGCTTGCGTTCCACCACCGAGGTCTTCCGATCCCATCAAGCCCCAATAGCTCACTCCCCAGTCGTTGCTCTCAACACTCCAGCGGGACTTGGAGCCTCCAGTCGTCGAGGGTATGCCAGTAAAATACTCGATGCCGGTATCAAGTCGACCATACATCGTGATGCTGCTTTGCGCATGTACTGCACTTACGCAAAAAGCGGCGACCGCTGCAACAGTAATCTTTTTCACCTTTCGTCTCCTTGGATCATCACGTCTTTTCGATATTTTCTGATTTATGCTTGGTACGCCTAACGTATATGGGTACAGGGCGACTGCTTTCTTCCGTGCCCTTCACACTTCACTTGATCCGGCGCACCCAACGACTGGGACTAGATGCGCTGTCGCTTTTACTAGTCGTCACTTTCCGCGCATCAATGTGACCGGTCACATTGACTTTACCAAGAACGGTGACCGCGCGAAATTATTGGAAACCCTAGAAGAGAGGGTGCAATAACGACGTCTTAAGGTTTTGCAGCAATGGGGAACGTCTAGTGCGCCTCGGAAAAGCTCGATGGTTCGCTCGTCGCGTCTTGCGTCCCTTTCCATTTCGGGAGCAGTGAGATGATATACACGGTGATGACGACGCGCGCCCGGTGTATCGGCGACAGGGCCGCTTTATGCGGTCCCTTCCACAGTCGTAAAGTCCACGTTGAGCCGCCTTCGCGTCACGTCGCCGAAATTCAACTGCTCAATAAGAATCTGCGCAACCAAGGCTCCAATTTTTCTACCGTCAAGCTGCAATGTGGTTACTGGAAAATCCAAGCCGTCGACGAGGTTTTGATCACTGAACGCAATCAGCCGAAGCGTTGGCTTACCTTTCGAATGCCACGTCTTAGCAGCCAGCAACGTACCGATCGCAGCGAAATCGTCGGCGCAAAAAAGCGAGTCGATGTTGGGTTCGTTTTCCAAAAGTATCGACAAGGAATTGCCAACTTGACCTAAAGTCGCCGTTGCATCCACAACTACAAAACGTACTGGTCGAGTGCCGACAATCGACTTGATGAAAGCCTGAGTACGTTTTTGCGCCCAATTGTCGCCCGTCGTCACAACTGCGGGATAAGCGCAACCCAATCTCCGCAAGTACCTTGCCGCAGCTTTTCCAACAGCAGCGTGAGAGAAGCCCACCAACATGTCGATAGGAGACTTCGTCGTGTCCCACATTTCGACAATGGGAATCCCCGCTGAGAGAAGCTTCTTTCTCGTCAAGCCGGTGCGAACCACCCCGGCCAGAACGATCGCCGCCGGACGACGACCTAAAATAGCGTCAATTGCTGCACTGTCTTCTGCCTGAACGGAATCCCATCGCGCCGTCATCAGCTGACATCCAGCAGCGAACAATTGTTCGCTCAAAATTGGTAACGTTTGCCGAAGGACTCCGTTAGCCGTCGACGGGATTAAAGCGACTATCAGGCGGCTACGGTTTGAGGCCAAGGCACCGGCAACAAGATCCGGTGCGTAGCCAGTCTGCAAAACCGCTTCTTTCACCCGATCGAGAGTCTTTTTCGATACAAGATTGGGGTTTGCCAGCGCCCGTGAGACTGTCATTTTGGTGACGCCGATTAGCGCGGCGAGGTCACTTTGCGTGACACGCCCCCTTGCTCGCCTTGATCGCGGAGTCCCTTCTGCTTCGGACACAGTGCCGCTCCCATATTCGGCTTTGATAGGTGCCCCTATGCGGGGACTGTGGTACCTCCCATGCTACCTATTCGCTGCGACGGCGTGACCTCGATCGTCATCGGGCACGGCATCATTGTTCATTGACGCACGACAGGTCGATGCGATTCGTCGGTCACGTAGCGCTGCATTGTCAATTTTTCCGCCGCGCGTAGATGACCTCAGGATCCGCCCCGTCATTCGCATACATGGCTTCTACCAAGTGTGCCCGGTGCTGAAGAACCGCCCGCTGGTTGATTGACCCTTTGTCTGTAATTTCGCCTTTGTCGAGTGAGGGTGGCGTAGTCAAGATTCGCAGGCGTGCGATATATGTGGAGCTACCTGTTGCTCCAGAGTTCAAACGAGCGGCGAGTTCTGTAAAATAGGCGCGAACAGATGGCGCATTCAACACCTCCTTTGCCGTCGAATTCGCGCCAAGACCAGCTAGGGTCCGACAAGCGTCTACGCGGGGAAAGAGCATAGCCCCAACATCGTCGCGATTCATTCCGGTTATGACAGCGTCTTGAACATAGGGAGCGCCTTCCGAGATGATTCGCGCGCGCATCGGTCCCACGCTTGCAAATGTTCCCGATCCGAGCTTGAAGTCTTCCGCGATGCGGCCATCAAACGAGAGGCCGATTTCCGGTCGCGCTGCATCGACAAAGCGCACCGCGTCGCCAGTTCGGTAATATCCTTCATCGTCAAACACATCCTTTGTCTGTTCCGGCGAAGCGCGCCAATATCCACGCATCACATTCGGCCCCCGAAAGCGCACCTCGAGCTTTCCGTCGACAGGTACCAATTTCGTCATACATCCGGGCGCGGGCAGACCGATATAGCCCGCACCGGAGAAAGGTCCAGTTGTAAATAGGCATGACGGAGCCGTCTCAGTCATGCCGAGTCCGGCCATGATGCGAATCCGTTCGCCACAATACTTCAGGGTCACGCGCTCCAGCCGCTCCCATGCTGCCTTTGAGAGGCCTGCGCCGGCAAAGAAGTACATCTTGACGCTTGAGAAAAATCGCTCGCGCAGTGTTGCGTCGGACTCCAACGCAATGGTTAGTTCTTCCCAACCTTTCGGAACGTTGAAATAGATCGTCGGTGCAATCTCTCTAAGGTTCCGCAACGTTTCTTCGAATTTGCCGGGAACGGGCTTTCCGTCGTCGATGTAGATCGTACCGCCGTTATATAGTGCAATACCGAGATTATGACTGCCCCCGAACGTGTGATTCCAAGGCAGCCAATCCACCAACACCGGCGGCTCCTTGCCAAATTCCGGGAATGTCTCAAGGAGCATCTGCTGATTTGAGCAGAGCATACGATGCGTGGTAGGAACAACCTTAGGGAGACGGGTCGACCCTGACGTAAAGAGAAACTTGGCGACCGTGTCACCATCGATACTTTCGTGAGCCGTGTCAACGTCTCGTGGCTTTGTATTTAGCAACGAGGCGAAGCTAGTCACTGGGCTGCCACCTTCAAGCGAAGTGACGCTCACTCGCTCGACGTCTGAGGCCAACGTCGCATCGAGCGCTGCCGTGTATGAGGCGATTTCGTCAGCGAATACCAGCCCCGGTGTCAACGTGGACAGAACGTGACGCAGTTTCCCGTAGTCGCCTGAAATCAATGAATACGCCGGTGAAATCGGAGCGTAAGGAATACCCGCCCACATTGCGCCCAGCGCAAGCTGCAAGTGCTCTAGACTATTCCCCGAAAGAATCACAAGAGGACGCTCTGCGCTGAGACCGCGGTCGCGCAGGGCCTGCCCAATAGCGTGGGCGTCCTGTACCATCTGCCCATAGGAAATGCCGCGCCAGACACCATTCGAATCGCGCCGGGCGACAAGGAGGCGGTCAGGATGTGCCTCTGCACCGCTAACTAGACGCTCGGTCAAGCGCGTGGGATAACTACCCAGTGGATCCGTCGCCTCGATGTACCAGCAATCGCCACGTTGCTCGATGCGTGGCGAGACCGAACTAACGGCGACACTGCGATATGGTGTCTCCCGAGCGTTCTCGCGTAGTTGCGATTCCAAATCCTTCTCCTAGATGAGGTCATCGGTTCCCGGCACTGATTTGCCGGGAACCGATGGCGCACTTACGTTCTTCGAGTGCGGTTTTGCACCGCAAGCGAGTGCCGATTGGCGTACCAGTCAGATCGGGTAATGCCGGGGGGCAGTCTGCACTGTCAACCACCGAAGGTCGGTGAATTCGGCAATCGAGGCCTTGCTGCCGAAGCGGCCGTAGCCACTGGATTTCACGCCGCCAAAGGGCATCTGTGCTTCGTCGTGTACAGTCGGTCCGTTGATGTGGCAAATGCCCGACTCGATGCGCTTCGCCACGTTCATCGCACGTGCGATGTCACGGCTGAACACTGCCGCCGACAGCCCGTATTCGCTATCGTTCGCGACTGCCAGCGCTTCTTCGTCGCCATCCCCCCGCTGCACCGTCACGACCGGACCGAACGATTCGTCTGCGTAGAGCTTCATCTCACGCGTGACGTTTTCGACGATCACAGGCTGCATGATCGCGCCGTTGACCTCGCAGCCGAGGGGCAGACTAGCGCCCTTCTCACGCGCGTCCTCCACAAGCGCACGGATACGCCGTGCCGCGCCTTCACTTTCCAGCGTTCCCAGGATCGAGCCCGGCTGGGTCGGATCGCCGGCCTTGAGCGTGCGCGCCTTAGCGACGAGCTTTTCGACAAACGCATCGGCAATCTTGCGGTCGACGATCACCCGTTCAGTCGACATGCAGATTTGCCCTTGATTGAAGAACGCCCCGAACGCGATGCCCTCAACTGCCGCGTCGAGGTCGGCGTCGTCAAGCACCAAGACCGGGGCCTTGCCGCCCAGTTCCAGCAATGCGGGCTTCAAATGCCGTGCCGACAGTTCCGCGACGATGCGGCCGACGCGCGTCGAGCCCGTGAAGTTCGTGCGCTTGACGGCCGGGTTCGCGATCAGGCGCTCAACGATCGCCGGTGCGTCTTCGGGAGCGTGAGTGATGACGTTGACGACGCCCTCACCAAGACCCGCCTCGTTCAGCACTTCACCGATCAGCGCATGCACGCCGGGGCAGCCTTCCGATGCCTTGAGCACCACCGTATTGCCGCACGCGAGCGGCATCGCCAGTGCACGAGTTGCGAGGATCACCGGAGCGTTCCACGGCGCAATGCCAAGCACGACACCGCACGGTTGACGCACGGCCATCGCGAGGCTACCGGGGACGTCGGACGGAATCACGGCGCCGTCGATCTGCGTGGTCATCGCGGCCGCTTCACGCAGCATGTTGGCCGCGAGCATGACGTTGAAGCCGTACCAGTTCGCCATTGCGCCCGTTTCAGCAGCGCCGATTCTGATGAAATCGGGCGTGCGTGCGTCCATGCGGTCGGCCGCAGCGACGAGACGCTTACGGCGCTCCGTGGGCGCGAGCGCGGCCCACGCGGGAAACGCGTGCGCCGCAGCGGCCACGGCCGCATCGGCGTCTTCCACCGTGGCGGCAGCGGCGCGCGTGGCGACCTCACCCGTCGCCGGATTGATGCGCTCGAAAGTCTTGCCGTTCGATGCGGCACGAGCCGCGCCGCCGATCAGAAGTCCGCTTTCTTGCATGTTTTCCTCCCTCACTCGATTCGATGCGACGTCATTCAGCGTTTGTACGCCTCCAGACCCGGCTTGATGGCCTTGTCATCGAGGAACTGCTTGAGGCCTTTTTCGCGACCGCCTTCGGGGTCGCGATGGTTGGCCTGGTCGAGCTTCGCGTACAGGTAGTCTTCGTTCTGCTCCCACGTAAGCTCACGCGAGCGCTTGAAGCCGTGCTTCGCATTGCGCAGTACCACCGGGTTCTTGTCGAGCAGCTTCGCGGCCAGTGCTAGGGTCTCCTCGCGCAGCTGTGCGAGAGGCACGCTCTTGTTCACGAGGCCCATTTTCGCCGCCTGCTGGCCCGTGAACGTGTCGCCAGTCATGATGTAATGCAGTGCCTCGCGATGACCGACCGTGTCAGCCATCGCCTTGCTCACCAGGTTACCGGGAGGAATGCCCCAGTTGATTTCCGACAGGCCGAACACGGCTTCGTCGGCAGCGATCGCGAGGTCGCACGCGACCAGCGGCGAGAAGCCGCCACCGAAGCACCAGCCGTTGACCATCGCGATCGTGGGCTTCGAATACATGCGTAGCAATTGCCATTGCCAACGGCTCGCGTCGCGACGGATGCGCTCCTGCAGCACGTCGGGACCCGCGTCGACCTCCCGAAAGTACTCCTTGAGGTCCATGCCGGCGGTCCACGCCGTGCCTTCGCCGGTCAGCACGAGCACCTGCGCATCGGAATCGAGCTCGATTGTCTCGAGTACGTCGATCATTTCCTTATTGAGCGTCGGACTCATCGCATTGCGCTTCTCCGGGCGATTCAGGACCACCCATGCGATGCCGCCTTCCACCGTGACTTTGACTGTTTTCCAGCGTCCTTCGTAACTCATCATCTCTCTCCGTGAATTCGGCCAAGCTGGGCCGATGCCTTCCCATCTATCCACCAGGTAGCGCACCTGAGAGCGCCACTCGGTCGCTTTTGCAGTAATGTGACCGCTCACATAGACTCTATCAGTGAGGCATCTCAGGCAAAACCGCCGGAAATCCTAGGTCACTGTGCTGATACAAGGCGCTGAGCCCAGATCGGGAATCGCCACCTCTTCCGACCCCTCTCCACGATCTGTTGAAGGCCCGGGTGACACGTAGACATACATGGCGATCTGCCGTTGGCAACGGCGCTACGCTGCCCCTGTCGCCAAATTAGCGCTCGCCCAGAATCTGTTCCTTTACAGCCCATCCGTCATCGGCCCAGCTGTCATAGGGCAACGGGCATGGCGGAACCGACTCCTGAACAGTTTCAGGCGTATATGGATTGTGATACGTCGTCGGTTTGAGGTCGGGGCTTTCGGCCATCTTCCCGGTATAGGTCATTGAAAGATCGTCTACCCAACCATCCTTAAACGTGCACTTCACGACACGGAACCAATGGAGGTGCCAAATCTTCCATTTACCATCCACGTAAATGAAATCACATGCATACGCACCGAACGACCAGAGAGGAACAGGGTTTTTCCCCTCTTCATACCTCACGGCCTCAATACCGGGCGATCGCCAGACGCCTTTCGCCGTCTTGCCATCGGCTGCCACCTCAATCATCGGCGTGGCAAGATAATGAATGAGCATATTGCCCTTCAGGTCCATCGAGAACTGCTTGCCGAACAATGTGCGCAGTGCGTCAGGACCGACGTATACACCACGGTCGCCGACCTCGACAGACACATCGGGCATGTTCATCGCAAACAGCTCGATGTGGTCATGCATGTTCTTCGGAAGATGGTTGACGGTATAGGCACCCATCAAATTCTGGATTTCTCGCACCGCATTCAACCGAAAAATTTCGTGTTGGAGTGCCTGAAGCTCGCTCGGGGAAACGGTGTTAGCGCTCATTCGATAACATCCTCAAGGATTGAATTCTTGCCGGCTGGGACGCGCGGCGGATACAGCCCTATGGGGCCGGCAGGGGCTTAAGCAGTCAAGCCCCGCGCACACTTACTCCACGATGGAGAGACCACCGTCGATGGGCAGGAGAACACCGTTGATGTAGCTTGCTGCAGGCGTTAGCAGAAACACGATCCCACTTGCGAGCTCATCGGGCCGACCGGGCCGGCGCATTGGATTCTTTTCAAGATGCTTGCTGAAGACACCTTCATCGATGAACTTCGAATTGCGAGGGGTGCGCACTGGACCGCCGGGGGCGACGCAGTTGAATCGTACGCGACCGCCGTGAGTAGCAGCCATATACTTTGTATAGCCGACAATGCCGGCCTTCGCCGCGCAATACCATGCAGCCCCACCACCAAAGATTGGACCAACGACCGAAGCGATGTTGACCACCGCTGCGCCTTCTGCAGGATTGCTTTGCATAAAGGCCGCGGTAACCATCTCTACGCTACCGATGGCGTCTTTCACGGTGTCAGCGAACTGCGGATCACGTCCGATTGCGACAGGTCCGGCGTTATTCACCAGCCCCACGAGCGGCCCAAGCTCTGCGCTTTTCTTCATGGCCGCGTCGATTGCACTCGAGTTCGTCACGTCACCGCTGACTGCAGTGATGGATGCACCGAACTCCCCTGCTGCCTCAATGGTTTTCTGGATACCGTCCGGATTCAAATCCCACGCGGCAACTCGATAGCCTCGGCGCGCTGCGAGGACTGCTGTCGCCTGCCCGATGCCGCTTCCGGCACCAGTGACGACTACGACGGAACCTTGCGGATGGGGTTTGGCCAGATGAATTTCTGAAGTCGTTACCGATTCGCTCATGCTTGTCTCCTGATTGCGACGCCGACATCGTGTCAGCGCTAAGACCATACTACTCGGATTTGAGGGCGATGTGAACGGTCACATCGTAATTTTTTTGACGTTTTTCACGCCAGATTCGTCAGACTACGCCTGGTCCCTGCCGGCCGGTGAGGAGCTGAGCGCTTGCCACCATGTCGCACATGCCTTGTCTCCTCATTGCGACGCCGACATTATCAGCGCTGATATCAATACTACTCCCATTCGCGATAGATGTGAACGGTCACATCGGAGGCCTTTAACGTTTCGAAGCTAGATTCGTTAGACCGCGCCCGATCCTGCCGACCGGTGAGGAACTGAGCTCGTGCCACCCTTTGCGCGAGCGTTCGGACCTAAAGCCGACAGAGCCTGACGCACCTGTTCGGCAGTTGACGCCGTGCCATCCACATAGATTGCCTGCTCTGTAGCCGTGGGAAGCTCAAGTGAGGCAATCTGACTCTCGAGCAGGGATGCAGGCATGAAGTGGCCTTCACGCGATGCCATCCTAGCCTTCAGGCTATCTGGGGACACCACTGGGAGAACGAAGCGGACCTGACAGCACTCGGCACGGATTCGATCTCGATATGAAAGCCTAAGCGCCGAACACGACGCCACGGCCCCGACATCGACATATTGGCACAGCGTTGCGGCTACAGAATCGAGGAATGGCCACCGATCGGAGTCGCAGAGCGGAATACCCGCTCGCATCTTGGCGATATTCGATGCGGGATGACAATCGTCTCCCTCGATAAAATGCCATCCAAGCGCCACAGCGATTGCTTTCGCGAGAGTGGACTTACCGCATCCACTCACTCCCATGACAACGAGTGCCCCGCTCATACCTCGTCCTTCCCTAGCCGGAAGAGACGCATATATTCGGCGCTGTCGGCAGCACCAAAGCCTCCGGCAACCAACATGCGATGGAGGTCGGTGATCACGGAGGTCACTGGCATCGGGATTCGCCTTGCCATGGCTGATGCCTGAACTGTCTCCAGGTCCTTCAACATGTTGTCAATTCGCCCCGTCGGCGTGAAGTCCCGAACGGCCATCTTCCCCATGAACTCCTGAAGAATCCGCGAGTCGGCGCGACCGCCCGCTAAGGCACCCGGAATCTTGGAAGCGTCAACTCCGTGCTGTTCGGCAAACCGCACCGCTTCTGCAACTGCCATGAACCCGGCCGCGCAAAGTACCTGATTGATCAACTTGACCGTCTGACCAGCCCCGGCCTCGCCGAAGCGCGTAAAGCGCGCGGCCAACTGAGCGAGTAGGGGCTCGGCGTGCTTTACGTCTTGCTCTGTGCCGCCGACCATCAGTGTCAGCGTACCCTGAAGAGCAGCTGGAGCACCACCGGAGAGGGGTGCGTCTACCCAACCCATCCCGCTCTGTTCCCGCAATCGGGCGGCCATTTCAGATGTACGCCCGGCATCAATGCTCGACATATCTATGAGAAGCTTGTCGGTGCTTCCCTCGGCAGCGATCCCATTGGGCCCGAAGACAGCCTTTTCAACGATTGCAGCGCTATTAAGACTGGTAATCACAAAATCTGCGTTACGCGTCGCTGTCGCTGCAGATTCGGCTGCGGTGGCACCGATTGAAACGAGCGGCCCAAGCTTGCCCGCAAAGGCGTCGAAAACCGTCACTTCCGCGCCTGTCTGAATTAAACGCGTCGCAATGGCAGAACCCATGACGCCTACACCGATAAC
Organism: Paraburkholderia sp. UCT70; assembly: GCF_050434085.1. Taxonomy (NCBI): domain Bacteria; kingdom Pseudomonadati; phylum Pseudomonadota; class Betaproteobacteria; order Burkholderiales; family Burkholderiaceae; genus Paraburkholderia; species Paraburkholderia sp. UCT70. The sequence goes on from NZ_JBNPVZ010000003.1 coordinate 1,052,380, forward strand.
TGCGACCTTCATACATTCGCCTCCCGAACAGATCCTCTTTCAACTACCGACAGACCGACGTCGATAATTTCCGATGCGTCTTCGCCCGTCCCGGCCACAAGCTCCAGAAGAAGGCGTCCGGCGCGCTGGCCCAACGCATGGAAATCGACATGTATCGTTGTGAGAGGCGGATTGATCTCGCGACCTATGTCGAAATTACCGAACCCCATCACCGAGAGCTGCCCCGGTACATCAACCCCACGTCGCTGACATTCCATTACGACGCCTACTGCGGAAAGGTCCGAGACCGCAAACACGGCTTCGATGTCGGGAGCGCGGTCAAGTAATAGTCCAATCGCCGTCGAACCATGTTCGTACGACACCGGAGCCCGACCGTTCCTCAGGACAAGGTCAGTTGATAGGCCGGACAGACGCAGTTCGTCTTCGAAGCCGCAAACCCGTTCTTCACCGCGATGGTCACAGATGTCGCCGTCGTTCTTGCTCGCGATCGCACCGATCCGCTTGAAACCCTTCGAAATCAGATGCCGCGCTGCGGTGCGTCCTACCTCATAATTTGAAAAACCCACCGCGTGCTCGATCGGTTGATTCGGCAGGTCCGCAATTTCAACTACCGGTACGTCTGCCCGCAGCAGCGAGAGCACTGCCGATCGCCGATGCGTAGCACCGGTGAGGACAATCGCCTCGGGGCGGCGCGCAAGCAGGTTGGTAAGCTGACGCTCCTCTTCCGCGAGGTCATAGTCGGTATAGGCGATCAGGAGATCGTAATCACGCTCGCGAAGGATCTCTGTCAAGCCATGTGCAACCATTGAGAAGTTCGAATTGGTTAAAGTCGGCAGAATTAGGGCGATGAACCCCGTGCGCCGACTTGCCAAACTCCCGGCCGCCCTGTCAGGCACATACCCAAGGTCGGCGATCGCTTTCGCGACCCGCTCCCGAGTTGCCGGCAGCACCACATCTGGCTCACTCAAAACGCGCGATACCGTCATCCGCGAGACGCCGGACAGGCGTGCAACGTCACGTATGGTTGCGCGCTGGGGCGGCTTTGACCGCTTCCTCTGCAAGTCGTCTTCCTTATCGCGTTCGCGGGAAGGTATCCGGGAATTCATGGCTTTTGTACGCCCCTACGGTTTAAATAAATCGAATACAGTGATGTCGACGCGCAGATAAACAGGCGACTGCGCGCACGCCCCCCGAAAGTTACGTTGGCGACCACCTCGGGAACGCGTACTTTGCCAAGCAAGCGCCCTTCAGGCGAAACGCAGTGAACACCATCGGCGGCACTCGTCCAGACATTGCCATCTTCGTCGCAGCGAAAACCGTCGGCCGCGCCTGGAGATACTGTATGAAATACGTTCCCGCCCTTCAGTCGCCCCTCGGCCTCCAGATCAAATACCCTGATGTGGCGCTCTGCGTTGTCGTCGTGGAATGCTCCAGTATCAGCAATGTAAAGGCGGCTTTCATCGGGCGAGAAAGCGAGGCCATTCGGTCCACCAAAATCATCGGCCATCACGTCCAGCCGTCCGGTGTGCGGGTCAAACCGGTAGACATTGCAGGGCAACTCCTGCTCTGCACGACCGCCCTCGTAGTCCATCTTGATTCCGTAGTGCGGATCCGAGAACCAGACTGTTCCGTCCGATTTGACCACAACGTCGTTCGGCGAGTTGAGTCTCTCCCCATTGTACCGGTCGCAAAGGACGGTCAGCGAACCATCGTGTTCGGTCCGAACTACGGCGCGCTGCCCGTGAGAACATGTGATCAGCCGACCTTCCCGGTCACGGGTGTTGCCGTTCGCATAGTTGGAGGGCGAGCGATATACCGAAACTCCAACGCCTTCAATCCAACGCATGATCGCGTTGTTCGGAATGTCGCTGAACAACAGTGCACCGGCATCGGCGAACCATACGGGGCCTTCCGTCCAACGAAAGCCGGTTGCTAGTTTCTCTAGTTTCGCATTGTGCAGTACATAACGCTGAAACACTGGGTCGATGATTTCGAACTCGCCTTCCACGGTTAGGCTCCCGGCTCAGTTGCGACAAAATTTCCATCGCTCATCAGGTGATAGAACCGGCCCTCAAACATTTCCAGGATCTCAAGGGTCACTGCGCGCGCCTGAGTGCGAATTGGCGATTCCAGTGCTGCTTTCACCGCGTCCATCGACGGGTAATCGATCTGCTGGATCATCACGATTGGCGCTGCATCCTGGTCAGCCTCTTCAATCCGAAGCAACCGAACGTTACTTGCATTCGGAAACTGCTTCCAAAGCGGTGCAAGGCGAGTCTGGATTTCAGAAAAAAATCGCTCCTCGCAACCATCCTTGATTTTGCCTTCGAAGATTGCCGTTCTCGTAATCATGCTACTGCCTTTCAGTTCAGTTCCAGGTGAAGTTTGACGACCTTCGTGCGGTCGCCTGCGAGTTCGAAAGCTGTCGTTGCGTCAGCCAATGGGTACGTTCCGGACAGAATCGGCGAAACGTCAATTGCGCCGGACACAATCAGATCCACCGCGAGGCGAAACTCTCCGTTGGCCCGGAAAGCACCCACCAGATCAATTTCGCGCGATTGCAGCATGTTCACGGGGATAGGCGTGGCGCCCGGGGGAAGCATGCCCAATTGCACAATTCGACCGCCGCGACGGACCATCTTGAACAGTGAAGCCAGCGCGGCGGGTGAACCTGACGCTTCGAAGGCAACATCGAAATACCCGCCGACTGACTCATATTGCTGAAGACCTTCCGGGTCTTGTGCAATGTTCACTGCGCGCGCTGCACCCATTTTCGTGCGGGCGACTTCAAGAGGAGGATCCTCGACATCGGTTGCTACGATTTCTGCAGCTCCCGCGTATTTTGCGGCGCGCATGGTCAAGAGCCCGATCGGGCCAGAGCCAGTGACAATCACTCGCTTCCCGACCAGATTCCCAGCGCGAGCGACCGCGTGCAATCCGACGGACAAGGGTTCGGCGCAAGAGAGCGCCAGAAGATCAGTGTTGTCGGGCACCGGAATAATTTGGTCCTCGCGCAGCACCAGGTGTTGTGCAAACCCACCTTGCACGTGAGGAAAGCGCCCGGCACTTCCCAGAAAATACATATTCGAACAAAGGTTCATGCGACCCTGGCGGCAATATTCGCATTCGAGGCAAGGGCGGCTAGGATCCAGAGCCGCCTTCGTGCCCGGCTTGAGCCCCTTCACGTCCGCTCCGACTTCAACCACAACCCCGGAGATTTCGTGCCCCAAAGTCAATGGTTCACGAACGGCGAAGTCACCCACCGCACCGCGATGGAAGTAGTGCATATCCGACCCGCAAATCCCCCCGAACGCAACTCGTGCGCGCACCTCATTCGGTGCAAGCACACGATCTTCCACGTCCTCAATCCGGAGATCTTTCTTTCCGTGGCACACGGCAGCAAGCATAATTAATTCCTTTCACGTTCAGTTAGCGATGCGTCAAGAATGTCGCAACACAAATGGATCAACACAGGGCAAGCGGATTGATTGGGCTACCGGTGCCGCCGGTGATCGGTAGAGGCGCGGCCATGAATAGGAACTCATAGACCTTGTCGTGAGCCAACTCGTCCAACACAACGAGTTCCATCAAAAAGCAGCCAAAGTCGCGGATGAGACGCTTGTGAACAGGGCCAATAAAGCCTGTTTCACTCGGATGAACCTCAACTGCGAAATTGTCCATCCCGATACCCGCTACGCGCTTCGCACCGACCCATTCTCCGGCGGCGATGCCCAAACCAGGATTGGAACTCCAGAAGGCGCGCGGATTGTCGTCCTTATACGTTCCCAACCAGCCGGTACGGACAAGCAGAATGTCGCCCTCTCCAACTTCTGTACCTTGGCTTTTCGCACACATTTCAAGTTCTTCGGGCGTAATCACATGGGTCGGCGCAAGATGCTCGACGCCCAAATAGCCTGCAACATCCAGCAGCACGCCACGCCCCGTGAGGTGCTTGAGTTTCTCAATCCCAAGTCTGGCAGCGCCGTTACTGCGAACGCTACTGGCGGGAAACCCGTTGAAAAGCGCGTCGTCGTACCAAACATGCCCAAGACCGTCAATGTGCGTCCCGGTTTGCGTATGCATGGCGAAATAGTCGTCAGCCGTACAAAAACCACCTTCGATTTCGAATCCAGCCGCGAAGTCGCCAGCGTCGATCGACATCAGATGCACTGGCACGCCACGCTCCGGATTAACCGGGAGCCCCTCGGGCTGCAGCGGAAGCGCAAGGCTGTAGGCGCGACCAGTGCGAACCAACTGAGCCGCAGCAGCCAACTTCTCAGCCGTCGCGAAGTTCGCAGCGCCACGTTCGTCATCGCGCCCCCACCGCCCCCAGTTTTCCTTCCCCTCGCCGCTCCCAGCCGAGGGAGCATGGCCATGATTGCTGCACATATTCGAAACCTCTTTCAGTCAGAGTCTGCGCGCGGCTCGCGCACAGGGGTAAGTCGCGTACGTGGCACCCCCAAGTCCAAAACATCATTTCATGGGACCGTGCACATAATAGTAGCTCAGAGTCCGCAATAGGACTGTGCGGGTTTTCCCCTAAGCCTATCCAGCAAGGATTTGCGGCCATTTTGCGAAATCCTATTTGCTATGTGATCGGTCACATGATACAAACACACTCATGGGAGTCAAGGTGAAGTTTCAGCATCCATGGAGAGATATAAGTGACACATCAAGAACTTTTTGATCTGAGCGGGAAGACCGCGCTGATAACAGGCGCATCAAGAGGTATTGGCTTTGCAATCGCAGACGCACTCTCGGCAGCGGGCGCCCAAGTGGTTTTGAATGGTCGGTCGGTGGAAGCATTGAATACAGCCGCCGACCAGCTTCGTGAGCTTGGACGACAGGTCGATACAGCTTCATTTGACGTCACGGACGCTGCAAGCATCAAGCAGGCCATCGACAAAGTCGAGGAAAAAGGGCCAATTGACATTCTCGTCAACAACGCAGGTATTCAGCGCCGAAAGCCACTTGAAGACTTCGACGACAACGATTGGCGCGAATTGATGAGCACCAATCTCGACAGCGTCTATCTTGTGAGCAAGGCGGTCGCGAGGCACATGATTGCCCGCAAGCACGGGAAGATCATCAACATCGGCAGCGTCCAGTGTGAGCTTGCCCGGCCCGGCATTGCTCCATACACCGCCTCCAAGGGCGCGGTAAAGAATCTGACGAAAGGCATGTGCGCTGACTGGGCACAGTACGGCCTGCAGATCAACGCGATCGGTCCTGGTTACTTCGCGACGCCACTGAACAAGGCTCTGTATGAAGATCCCGTCTTCGACGAATGGCTCAAGAAGCGCACGCCTGCACGCCGGTGGGGAAAGCTTGAGGACCTCCACGGTGCAGCCGTCTTCCTTGCGTCGCCCGCATCTAACTTCGTAAACGGGCAAACCCTCTATGTCGACGGCGGCATTCTCTCCGTCATCTAACGGTAAATAACATGAGCGAAAGCAAGACTCTCACGCTTCAGCTGTGCCCTTTCTCTGAATACCTCGAGGCCGGGCTGAACAAGCATCTTCAAATCGTGCGCTGGTTCGAATTGGACGATCAGGCACAGAACCAATGGCTGGAAGAGAATGCTGCGCGCGTGCGCGCGGTGGCGACTGGTGGGCACATCGGCTGCCCCAGTGACCTGATGCTCAGACTCCCATCGTTGGGCATCGTAGCTATCAATGGGGTCGGCTTCGACAAAGTGGACCTGAACCTGGCAAAAGCACGCGGTGTTCATGTTACAAATACTCCTGATGTATTAACGGACGATGTCGCGGATCTCGCCGTCGGGCTGATCATCTCCCTCCTTCGCGAAATCCCGGCAGCTCACGCTCACGTATGCGCTGGAGAATGGCCAAACGGAGACGTTCGGCTCGCGCGGAAGGTCACCGGGCGTCGCTTCGGAATCGTCGGCCTCGGCAGAATCGGAACAGCCATCGCTTCTCGTCTGAAGGCCTTTGGCCCGATTTGCTATACGGACATTGAGCGGAAAGACGTGCCATACGAGTTCCATGCCGACCTCAATTCGCTCGCCCGGGCAAGTGACGTTCTGCTCCTGGCGAGCTCCGCAAATGCGTCGACGCGCCATCTGATCAAAGCCGATACGTATTCGGCGCTAGGTAACAGTGGTTATCTCGTAAACGTTGCGCGCGGTTCTCTGGTCGACGAGCAGGCGCTGATTGAGGCGCTCAATGCAGGGACCATTGCTGGCGCGGCGCTCGACGTGTTTGAGCACGAGCCGAACATTCCGGAAGCGCTGCTTAAGCATCCTGGGGTTGTTCTCACCCCACACGTTGCAAGCGCGACCGTAGAGACCAGAACGCGAATGGCAGACATCGTCCTCGGAAACCTTGAGGCCTATGTCGGGCAAAGACCGCTACTCACTGCCCTCGTGTAGCCTGCCATTAGCACAGCGCACCGTCGCTTCGGATTCCGGAGCCGGCCGCGTTTCGGTGTGCCTGCGCCACTGCGTTGAGCGGCGATATGCACGCGCACATCGCTGACCAAATTTTCGATTCCATCCAGCAATAGGCAAAAACGGCTCAAGACAACGGACTAGAGGTTTTCACGGGTTGTATGCCGGGGATGTGCAAACTACGATGTGACCGTTCACATCGAGAAATGGAACGATGATTTCTCAAGTGGACTGAGTGCCATTCGACCCCTGGAACCCGACCGGAAACGCCTCTTAAATCGGAAGCAACGTGAGCGCTGAAGAATTTTCCCTAGTCACTTGGCTGATGGCCCCGCTAAGCGGGGCCGGTGAGCATCATCTGCCAATGTGGGCTGCCTGGCACGGACGAGGAATGGTGCTGGCATGGGGAATCTTGATACCGTTGGGAGTACTCATCGCCCGGTACTTCAAGATCACCCCACGACAGGTCTGGCCCGAGGAGCTCGACAACAAATTTTGGTGGCGCTGGCATCGCCGGCTCCAATACGTCGGGACGTTTATTGCCGTTTGCGCGCTCGTGATTGTCATCCAATACGCCCGGCAAGCGACCGCTATCGCTCATATTCACGGATTGCTCGGCTGGGCCACGATGTTGCTAGCAGCGACGCAAATTGCGTCCGGCGTCCTGCGAGGCACCAAGGGCGGACCGACCGGTGAACTCGCGGCGGAAGGCAGCTACCGCGGAGATCACTATGACATGACCCGTCGGCGGATCGTTTTTGAGTATGTGCACAAGTTCGGTGGCGTCCTTGCGCTACTTATCGCCGGGTCAGCAATCGTCATAGGGCTCTTCGTAGCTGATGCGCCGCGCTGGATGCTGATCATCATTCTCCTGTGGTGGTGCTTATTGGGCGTCGCCGCAGGTGCCTTGCAGATGAGTGGGCGCTGCATCGATACGTATCAAGCTATCTGGGGTCCCGATCCGCTGCATCCTGGAAACAAGATCAAGGTAATTGGCATCGGCGTGCGCCGCGTAGGTGCGAAAGATAACCCACATCACTAGAGCGACAGCTCTTGGAGGAGATAAGCAATGACGATCGAAGACAGCACAATGCGCAAGCTTATGCGCCGCGTAGTTCCAGTCCTGGGAATTGGCGCCGTATTTCAGGCGTTTAGCCAGTTAAACGTCGCTTTCGCGGGCGTTGAAATGACGCGGGACCTCGGACTCACGAACACACAGTTTGGATTTGGTTCCGGGATCTTCTTCCTGTCCTATCTGCTGTTGGGAGTACCGGCCAACATAATGCTCCTGAAGGTCGGAGCAAAACGGTGGATTGCGCTTGCGATGTTTGCATGGGGACTTCTGTGTGCCTCCCTTGCACTCACCAGGGGACCTACCAGCTTCTATGTCCTGCGCCTACTGCTCGGAGCGGCCGAAGCGGGCTTCATCCCCGGTATCCTCTACATCGCCGGGAACTGGTTCCCCGAGCAGTATCGGGGGAGAGTACTGAGCCTCCTCCTCGTCTGCAACCCCATTTCCGCGACTCTCGGCGGACAGATTTCGGGCTGGTTGCTCGAAATGAATGGGGTACTCGGCCTTGCAGGTTGGCAGTGGGTTTTCATCGTTGAGGGACTACCCGCCTCGGTTCTCGCCCTGTTCGTGATTTGGGTACTCCCGGCTCGTATCGAAGAAGCGCCATGGCTCACGAACGACGAACGCGACTGGCTCGCAGCAAAATTGGAATCAGAACACGGCGCACAGTCGGAGGTGACGTTTTCGATGGCAGCACTAGTCGATCCCCGAGTCATTGTGTTTGCGCTCATCTTCTTCGGTGCCTCCTGCCTGCCGTTCGGCCTGATCTTCTTTCTGCCGAAAATCATTCAGACTTTTGGTGTTAGCGGGCCCGTCGCCTCGATGCTCGCGAGTGCTCCCTTCGCAACTGGAGGTGTGCTGATGCTTCTTTGGGGCAGAAGTTCCGATCGAACCGGCGAGCGCCTTTATCATGCACTCGCCGCCCTCGGTGTCGCGTTGCTCGGCAGCGTCCTTTATCTGGTCACCAGCAACGCTGTGTCAGGCTTGATCGGTCTCTGTCTGACGCTTGGAGGGATTTTTGCCTTTCTGCCAATCTTCTGGACGCTACCGAATCGGATGCTCAATGGCGCTATCGCTGCGATGGGCATTGCGGTGATCAATGGTATGGGCGGAGTGGCCGGCATCACCGCTCCGACTTTGATGGGTTGGCTGAAGGACATGACAGGCCATTACGAATCCGGTCTTGTCTGCGTCGTCCTGACAGCAACGGCCGCCGGCGTTCTCCTTTATCTTTATGGCCGTCATCACGGATTGCACAAGCGCGTTGGCGAAAATACGAAAGGAGCTCAGGCCCCCGCTACCCCGACGATGCGTGAGCTTTGAGGAAAATTGGCTCGGCGGAGGTCTCAGACCTCCGTCGAACCACCGTGACGACGAGCAATCGGCCCGACACAGTCCGACTGCCCTGTCACGAACCTGTCGTTCCATCGAACTCAGCCACAACGCCGTGCAACAACCCCGACCATAGTGGGCCATGTCTGCAACGACAACCGGCCGCATAATCAAGCGTTCCCACTCGATAAAGGTCTGTAAGGACCATATTGTCCACATGTAGGAGCACAAATGACCAGCATTCCTTCCTTCGGTCTTGGTACGTTTCGCCTGCAAGATCAGATCGTTATTAATTCAGTCCTCGACGGACTCGAACTGGGATATCGTTCGATCGACACTGCACAGCGTTATGGTAACGAGGCAGAAATAGGAACGGCAATCGCGGAATCAGGCGTCCCACGCGAGGACATCTTTCTGACCACCAAGGTCTGGGTCGAAAACTACTCGAAAGATAGACTTGCTGACAGCCTCGAAGAGAGTCTTCTGCGACTACGTACAAACTACCTCGACCTAACACTAATTCATTGTCCTGCCCCAAATTGTGGAGTGCCACTTGAGGACTATATGATCGCTCTCGTGGGTTCTGTCGCAATAAGAAAAAGTGCGTTGAACAATGGCCCGCATGATTAGGACCACTTATACCGCTAACGAGTAGAACTGCTCCGCGGGAGTCTGTCCGATGCCGCAGTCTTTCATCTGCCCTTTGGCGATCATATGCATAAGTTCAATGCCGCTTAACAAGATGCGCGCACAACGAAATATCTTGAATCCCAACATGGGTCGGGTACGGCGCTTTATCGCCCGATGGTCTTGTTCCACGATGTTGTTGAGATACTTGACCTGGCGGATCGTGATGGGCGTCTCACGCTCGGCGTTCACGGCGTGCAGCCCGGCCAGATTGGCACCGCTTTTATCGATGGTTACGGTTTCGGGCACGCCATTCTGATCGATGGCCTTCTCGAAGTACCGTCGGGCCGCTTCCTTGTCCCGCCTGGCTCGCAGCAGAAAGTCAACCGTGTTGCCGGCCTTGTCGACGGCGCGGTACAGATAGGTCCATTGCCCCTTGACTTTGATGTAGGTCTCGTCGACACGCCAGCTCTTGCCGACCGGGCGCTTGCAGCGGCGGAACGCCTTTTCAAGCACCGGCAGAAGCTTGATGGCCCACCGGTGAACGGTCGAATGATCGACCGCGATCCCCCGTTCAGCCATCATCTCCTCGAGATTGCGCAAGCTCAGCGGGTAGGCCACGTACCAACGCACGCACACCAACATGATCTCAAGCGGATAGTGCAACCGCTTCAGCACCTTGGCTACCGCCGGACTGAGCGCTTTCATTGTCGTTCACATCATTCTGTAAGGTCCCCCAGCATACCAGCCGCTGCTATTGCGACGGAACCGACGTTTGCGCGGACAGTTGCGCGGCGCACGGGCGACTTACGAAGAGGCGGTCGCGAACTACGACGAAACGCTGACGAAGGCGCTGCACGACGTTGCCGACGTTGCAGTGAGCGAACGCGCGCTGACCGGGCGGCTGCAAGCGACACAGGCGTCATACGATGCGGCCGCCCAGGCGCATCAGCTCGCGCTTGAACGATATCAGGGCGGCCTGTCCACCTATCTCGACGTACTGAGCGCCGCCGACACCCTGACGGCCGCGCAGCGTCAGCTCGCCGACATCCGGTCACGGACGTTCTCGCTCGACGTCTCGCTCGTGCGCGCACTTGGCGGCGGCTATCAGGCCGACACGCCGACTGCGACGGACGCAAGGACCGCAGCGAACCCGAACAAGCAAAGCTGATTCAAGGATCTGATCATGTCTCAAAGCCAATCTGTCACGGTCGATCGGTCGCTCGCGCCTGCTCAGCCCGCCCATCCCGGCTCTCCCGTTGATGCCGCCGACACGGCCGGCTCGCCTGGCGCTCGCCGCAAGAAGTTGTTCGCGCTGCTCGGTGGCGTCATCGTCGTGGCCGGTCTTGCCTATGCAGGTTACTGGCATTTCATCGGCTCGCGTTATGTGTCGACCGATAACGCCTACACCGCAGCCGAAGACGCGTCGATCACGCCGGACGTGAGCGGCATCGTGACGAGCGTCGAAGTGGTCGATACGCAGCACGTTCACAAGGGCGATGTGCTGGTCGTGATCGACGACACGGATACGAAACTTGCGCTCGCGCAGGCGGAAGCGCAAGTCGGGCTCGCCGAACGCAAGGTGCGCGGCTACCTCGCCGTCGACGCCGAACTGAATGCGCAGGTCGACGCGCGCATCGCCGACGAAGCCCGCATGGCTGCGCAGCTTGCGTCGGCGCAGGCCGACTTTGATCGCGCGACGATCGATCTGAAGCGTCGCGACGCGCTCGCGCATTCGGGCTCGGTTTCCGGTGAAGAACTCACTAACGCGCAGAGCGCGTTTGCCAGCGCCCAGGCGGCGCTGGCCGCGGCCCGCGCTTCGGAATTGCAGGCCAAAGCGAGCCACGCAGCCGCAATCGGTTCGCTCGACGCGAACAAGGCGCTGGTTGCCGACACAACGGTCGACACCAACCCGGAGGTGCTGCTGGCCCGCGCCAAACGCGATCAGGCCCGCGTCGACCTCGAACGCACGGTCCTGCGTGCGCCGTTTGACGGCGTCGTCGCGAGCCGCCAGGTTCAGGTGGGCCAGCGTGTTCAGCCCGGCGCGTCCCTGATGGCGGTCGTGCCGTTGGATGCCGTTCACGTCGACGCGAATTACAAGGAGATTCAGCTCGACAATGTGCGGATCGGTCAACCGGTCGAACTGACCTCCGATCTGTACGGCAGCAAGGTCGTGTATCACGGCAAGGTCGCAGGCCTCGCAGGCGGCGCCGGATCGGCGTTCGCGATGATTCCCGCGCAGAACGCAACCGGCAACTGGATCAAGGTGGTCCAGCGTTTGCCGGTGCGCATCGCGATCGATCCGGCCGACCTGCGCGCGCATCCGCTAGGCATCGGCCTGTCGATGGAAGCTACGGTCGACACGCTCGGCAGCGACGCCACGCCTGCAAGCTGACGCGGAGCTCACCATGTCTTCCAGTCAAACACGGGATATCCCACTGCCGCCGCTCTCCGGTGGCATGCTGATCGCCGCGGCGTTGTTGCTGGCTGCGGCCAACTTCGTCGCGGTGCTGGACACGACCATCGCCAACGTGTCGGTGCCGACCATTGCCGGCGCGCTGGGCGCATCGTCCAGCCAAGGTACGTACGTGATCACGTCCTACTCGGTCGCCGAAGCGATCACCGTGCCGCTGACCGGCTGGCTCGCCAGCCGCTTCGGAACGGTGCGTGTGTTCATCACTGCGCTGGTTATGTTCGGACTGTGTTCGGCGCTGTGCGGGATGGCGAGTTCGCTCGGCATGCTTGTGATGTTCCGCGTGTTTCAGGGGATGGCAGGCGGTCCGCTAATGCCGCTGTCGCAAACCCTGCTGTTGCGCATCTTCCCGAAGGAAAAGGCAGCCACCGCGCTCGGCCTGTGGAGTATGACGACGCTGATCGCACCGGTGCTGGGTCCCATCCTGGGCGGCGTGATCTGTGACCAGCTGCATTGGGCCTACATCTTCTATATCAACGTTCCTGTCACGTTGATCTGCGGGTTTCTCGGCTGGCGTCTGCTCAAGCGTTACGAAACCACGTTGACGCGGGTGCGGATCGACGCTGTGGGTCTCGCGCTGCTGGTCGTCTGGGTCGCGGCGCTGCAGATCCTGCTTGATGAAGGCAAGGACCGCGACTGGTTCGGCTCTCCCGAAATCTGCATCCTGGCGATCATCGCGGTGATTGGCTTCGCCGCTTTCATGATCTGGGAATTGACGGAGCGCAACCCCGTCGTCGATCTGCGGGTGTTCCGCCATCGTGGCTTTAGTGCGAGTGTGATCACGATTACGCTGGCGTTTGGCGCGTTTTTCGGCGCGACCGTGCTCACGCCACTGTGGTTGCAGAACTATATGGGTTACACGGCGACCTGGGCCGGCTGGGCGACGGCGACGACGGGCGTCCTTGCGGTTCTTGTGGCGCCGCTTGCGGCAAATCTGTCGTCGAAGTTCGACGGACGCTGGCTGGTGTTCGCCGGGGTGATGTGGCTCGGTGCGATTACGCTGGCCCGCACGCATGCGGACACCGACATGACATTCTGGCAGGTGGCGTTGCCGCTGTTGCTGCAAGGGATCGGCTTGCCGTTATTCTTCGTGCCGCTGACGGGGCTCGCGTTGAGCAGTGTCGACGAACCCGAAACGGCTTCGGCTGCGGGGCTGATGAGCTTTTGCCGGACCTTCGGCGCGGCGATTGCCACGTCATTGGTCAATACGGCGTGGGAGAACAAGACTAAGTACAACCGCGCGGAACTGGCGGGCCTCGTCGATCAGGGCGGCCACTATGCGACCACGCTGACGAATTCCGGATGGAGCGCACATCAAGCGCAAGATCGGATCAGCGACATCGTCCAGACGCAAGCCGTGATGCTCGCGACCAACCAGCTCTTCATGATTATTGGGTGCTGCTTCGTGTTCGCGGCGCTGGCGGTCTGGCTCGCACCCAAACCCTCCCGGGTTGCCGATACGTCGCACGCGCATTGATCTCTTGCGAGGTCGCCCCGCCCGTTCGGACAGCCTTTATGGAATTCGAAGTGGGGACTGCAGGAGGTCATGCTCCCGCCTGCTATTAACGTGGGCCCGGACATAGCTCCTGTCCGTTTCCGTGTCGGCCAGTCGGCCATGGTGGCCACCCTTTTTCAAGAGTTCTCCTTGACATCCCCCCTTAAGTTTGTCGGCATCGCGGGTAGCCGTAAGCAACACTACTACGGGATAATCCGCCCCCTTTCATGTGCATCGGTACTTTCCCCCTTCGTGGGTCCCACTTATAAGGTTTTGACGCCTGCTCCTGCAAGCCGACTTCGGGAGGCCTACTCCCATCTTCAGTACAGCACGGCGTTGTTGCAAAAATCGGAGCGCTTCGCGGTGGATTGACGCTTACGTACAACGCTCGGGTTGACCAGGATGTTAACTTCGCGTCGAACTGCGTAGATTCTCGATTTTTTCCCCGAGAAGATGCGCAAGGACGAACGCAAGGCAAGCGAGCCCAAAGGGGTGTACCGCGTCAGGAACTGGCGGGAATACAACACGGGCTTGATTGCGAGAGGTGACGTGACCATGTGGATTGATGAAAGCGTACTGACGCAGGTATCCGAGGCTGGCCCGACCAGGCGCGGCCGACCGCGTGTCTACAGTGATGCGGCGATCCAGATGCTGCTCGGCCTCAAGCAGGTTTTTCATCTGCCGCTGCGCGCTCTGCAGGGCTTCGCGTTCAGTCTGGGCAAACTCGCCTACCCGGGCTTGCCGGTGCCGAACTACACGACCTTGAGCCGTCGCGCACAGACCCTGAAGGTTGTACTGCCAACGCAGCGCCCCAATGCCCCCTTGCATCTGGTGATCGATAGCACTGGACTGAAGGTGTACGGCGAAGGTGAGTGGAAGGTGCGCAAGCACGGCTATTCGAAGCGCCGGACATGGCGCAAGGTACATCTTGCGATGGACGCGAACACCGGCCAGATATGCGCCGCGTTGATGACTCATCAGGACGAAGGCGATGGCGAAGTGTTGCCTGATCTGCTCGACCAGATTCCGGCTGACGTGGTGATCGATACCATCGGTGGCGATGGCGCCTACGACACCAAGCTGTGCCACGCGCAGATCGCCGCGCGCGGCGCGATCTGAACCGCCCCGGGTTTCCCCTCAGGATTACCCACAAGTAATGTGATGGTGCTATTCGTTTTGCCTGAATATTCGGTACATCATCGTGATTTCGTGCAGGACAAGAAATCCACGCCAGATGACGGTAGGACCAGGTGGACGATCATGCTTTCGAGCGAGATATCCGCCGAGTCTGGCGATCCACAAGATGACCTGCGCGAGTGACGGCGGTTTATCAGGTATTTCGGTACTGCCATGCGTACGACAGTAGAGGGCTCGCCACTCGATTGGCTGCAGCAATACTTCGCATGGCAGGTTGCCATCAAGCCTGGCAAGCAACATGGAGTACAGGATCCTCCAGCTTACGACGGCGAACAATGCGGTGGCGCGGACGAATCGATCGAGATTGCCAAATTGGCGGGCTTCAATGCGACAGCCACTTTTAAGCACACGATGCCACGATTCAATCGTCCATCGGCGCGCATACCATGCAAGACGCTCGAGGGCCTCTGCGTGTGTTTGCGTAGGCACCGAAGTCAGTAGAAGCCATTCCAATGGCTCTGCTCCTTCGTCTAAGTTCGTTTCCTGTGCATGAATTGCAAACACTTCAATTTCGGGAAGCTTCTCGCGACGACGATTTTGCGGCGGACGAAGGCGTACGGGCATGCAGCGCACAACCAGCCGTGCGGTGCGTGCCTGGCGGTTTTCGCGTGCAGGCACCTGCAGTTGCGCCTCTCCAAGCACTGGCGAGGCCAGCACGGTTTCCCACAAATATCGATCGGGGTGAGCAACGCGTCGGTTCCACGACGCGCGCACCAACCAGTCGACACCGGCAGGCCGCTGCGCCAGGAACACGTCATAGACATCGCCTTCACGGTCGCTCACGCCGATGACATGCGTGCACGGACAGTGCGTCTTGAGTACGCCCAGTTGCTCGATGCCTTCGAGCCATTTCGCGCTCTCTTTCTGTTGTACGGTTCGTTGCCCACGCAGATGTTTCTTGCCCAACTCCTCGTGCCTGCGTATCCAGGTCTTCATCCCGATCACCCCGAGTGGCAGCCCCTCTGGCGTGAGCGCAAGCAGACTGTGTATCAGGAAACCACGCACATGTGGATCGGAGCCATATCCCAGACCTTCGGTTGCCCGCAGATGAGACAAATTGAACTCGGTGGTGTCCTGAACAGCAAGGACGACTGGCACCTGTTGCATACGACACAGCGTTTGACCGATGTGCCCACCCAGCACGCCATCGACATCCACGTGCGGGTTGTCGAAAAAACGATATGAACCGGCCCGGGATTTCCGGAGGCTCCACTTCTTGAGAAAATGGAGCTATGGAAAACACCAAGAAGAAGTCCCCAAGGTACTCGCCGGAAGTTCGTGAGCGGGCTGTGCGAATGGTGCTGGAACACCAGGGCGACCGCGAATCGCAATGGAAAGTGATCGCGTCGATCGCAGCGAAATTTGGCTGCTCGGGTGAAACGCTGCGTAGCTGGGTGCGCAAGGAAGAGCGGGATCGGGGTTTGCGCCCGGGCACAAGCACGCAGGAGCAGGATCGGCTCAAGGAACTGGAGCGGGAGAACCGTGAGCTGCGCCAGGTTAATGAAATCCTGCGCAAGGCGTCAGCATATTTCGCACAGGCGGAGCTCGACCGCCGACCGAAGTGATGATCACGTTCATCGATGATCACCGGCACGTCTACGGGGTCGAGCCGATCTGCAGGGTGCTGCCAATTGCCCCGTCGACGTACTACACGCATGTGGCCCGCCGCGTCAATCCAGGCATGGTGCCGCCGCGGGCCCAGCGCGACAGGATGCTCAAGGATGAGATCCGGCGCGTGTGGGAAGAAAATTTCCAGGTGTATGGCGCAGACAAGGTCTGGACGCAATTGAAGCGGGAAGGCATTGTCGCGGCGCGCTGCACGGTCGAGCGGCTGATGAAGCAGATGGGCCTGCGCGGTGTGGTGCGGGGCAAGACGGTACGCACGACAGTGAGCGATGGTTCGACGCCGTGCCCGAAGGATCTCGTGAACCGGCAATTCACCGCCGAACGGCCCAATGCGCTGTGGGTGTCAGATTTTACCTATGTATCGAGCTGGCAGGGCTTCGTCTATGTCGCGTTCATCATTGACGTGTTCGCCCGACGCATTGTCGGCTGGCGTGTGTCGAGCTCGGCGCGCACGGACTTCGTTCTGGACGCACTGGAGCAGGCCTTGTACGAGCGACAGCCGGCGCAGCAGGACGGGTTGATACATCACAGCGACCGCGGCGTGCAATACGTATCGATCCGCTATACGGATCGGCTGGTCGAGGCTGGCATTGAGCCGTCAGTGGGCAGCGTGGGCGACTCCTACGATAACGCACTGGCGGAAACGATCAACGGCTTGTACAAGGCAGAGGTGATCCATCGCCTCGGACCATGGCGCAATCCGCAGGCCGTTGAAATTGCGACGCTCGAATGGGTCGACTGGTTCAACAATCGTCGGCTCTTCGGCCCCATCGGCAACATTCCACCTGCTGAGGCAGAAGCCGCTTATTATTCAAAACTCGCTGGGTCCGCCATCGCGGCGTGACTCAAGCAAAACAGCCTCCGGGAAACCCCTCAGGATTACCCATAAGTCGCTCGCGACTGTGCGATTGAAGGGCGATGGCTTGTAAACGGTGACGACCGATGTTAACTTTGATCCGGTTCGTGATCTGTGATGTCGGGCATTGTCGGACACATCTGACCTTGATGATTGGGCAAATGAAGAGTTTGGCGCCGCCGAGCTCGGCGACGCTCGCCTGACCAGACGGCTCGTGACGCTGGCACGCAAGCTTTCGTTGGGCCCACATTGCTCTTTTCCGCAGTCGTTCAATGGTTCGGAGCTGAAGGCGGCATATCGTTTTTTCGACAACCCGCACGTGGATGTCGATGGCGTGCTGGGTGGGCACATCGGTCAAACGCTGTGTCGTATGCAACAGGTGCCAGTCGTCCTTGCTGTTCAGGACACCACCGAGTTCAATTTGTCTCATCTGCGGGCAACCGAAGGTCTGGGATATGGCTCCGATCCACATGTGCGTGGTTTCCTGATACACAGTCTGCTTGCGCTCACGCCAGAGGGGCTGCCACTCGGGGTGATCGGGATGAAGACCTGGATACGCAGGCACGAGGAGTTGGGCAAGAAACATCTGCGTGGGCAACGAACCGTACAACAGAAAGAGAGCGCGAAATGGCTCGAAGGCATCGAGCAACTGGGCGTACTCAAGACGCACTGTCCGTGCACGCATGTCATCGGCGTGAGCGACCGTGAAGGCGATGTCTATGACGTGTTCCTGGCGCAGCGGCCTGCCGGTGTCGACTGGTTGGTGCGCGCGTCGTGGAACCGACGCGTTGCTCACCCCGATCGATATTTGTGGGAAACCGTGCTGGCCTCGCCAGTGCTTGGAGAGGCGCAACTGCAGGTGCCTGCACGCGAAAACCGCCAGGCACGCACCGCACGGCTGGTTGTGCGCTGCATGCCCGTACGCCTTCGTCCGCCGCAAAATCGTCGTCGCGAGAAGCTTCCCGAAATTGAAGTGTTTGCAATTCATGCACAGGAAACGAACTTGGACGAAGGAGCAGAGCCATTGGAATGGCTTCTACTGACTTCGGTGCCTACGCAAACACACGCAGAGGCCCTCGAGCGTCTTGCATGGTATGCGCGCCGATGGACGATTGAATCGTGGCATCGTGTGCTTAAAAGTGGCTGTCGCATTGAAGCCCGCCAATTTGGCAATCTCGATCGATTCGTCCGCGCCACCGCATTGTTCGCCGTCGTAAGCTGGAGGATCCTGTACTCCATGTTGCTTGCCAGGCTTGATGGCAACCTGCCATGCGAAGTATTGCTGCAGCCAATCGAGTGGCGAGCCCTCTACTGTCGTACGCATGGCAGTACCGAAATACCTGATAAACCGCCGTCACTCGCGCAGGTCATCTTGTGGATCGCCAGACTCGGCGGATATCTCGCTCGAAAGCATGATCGTCCACCTGGTCCTACCGTCATCTGGCGTGGATTTCTTGTCCTGCACGAAATCACGATGATGTACCGAATATTCAGGCAAAACGAATAGCACCATCACATTACTTGTGGGTAATCCTGAGGGGAAACCCGGGGCGGTTCAACCCGACCATCAGGCGCTGCCGCTCGCGAACCTCGCAAGGCCGCAAGCGGCAGCATGCGACCGAGGATTGCGGTAGGGATGCCCATTACTGAGCACCCCCCGCACAGATCCCGGCGTGCCCAATTCGGGCACCGGGCTCCTACCTCGGGTGTTTGACGGCGAAGCGCCGGTCAGGCCACGGATGAAGGATTCGAGGGGGCGGAAGCCAGGCATTGGCGATTCGTCTCATTCGCTCCCACGTCATGGCGTCCTTCTGACTGCGCCGCCGGAGCGTGCGCCGCCATAGAGCGGTGACGTGATGTCGAAATGCGCCGAGTGCCCGCGAGTTGGTAGGCACCGCGTGATACGCAAAGTATCCGCGAACTACCTGCCTGAGCCATTGCCCTTGCACTGGAATCGGTTCGTGCATGCGCGTCCGTAGCGCCTCCTTGATCTGCCTGAGTCTCGCCCGCATGCGATCCCCTCGGGTCTTCCGCTGCAACTGGAAAGCCCCGCGACGAGACCTGCCGCAGATAAAGATGAAACCCAGGAAGGTGAAGGTCTCCGGTCGGCCAGGACCCCGGCTCTGGCGGTTGACCGCTGCATAGCGGCCGAACTCCAGCAGCCTCGTCTTGTCCGGGTGAAGCACAAGCGAGAACTCCTCCAGCCTCAAACGCATCGCGTCCCAGAATCGCCGCGCGTCAGCTTCGTGCTCGAAACCGACAACGATGTCATCTGCGTATCGCAGAATGATGACGTTGCCTTTGGCTTCCCGCCGTCGCCACCGGTTGGCCCAGAGATCGAAGACGTAGTGCAGGTACACGTTCGCGAACAGCGGTGAAGCCACTGATCCCTGTGGTGTCCCTGTCTCACTGACGCTAAGCTCTCCGTCTTCCAGAACACCCGCCTTGAGCCACTTGCGCACAAGACGGATGATGCGCTGGTCGCCGATCCGGTGCTCCATGAAACGGACTAGCCATTCCTGGCTAACCGAGTCGAAGAAGCTCCGAAGATCCGCGTCCAGAATCCAGTTCACCGGGGTGTGGGTGATGGCCGTCGCCAACGCATCCAGCGCATCATGTTGACTACGCCCGGGCCGGAACCCGTACGAGAAACCCAGAAAGTCTTCCTCGTATATCGCGTTCAGCACTTCCACCACCGCACGCTGGACGATCTTGTCTTCCAGCGCGGCAATCCCCAACGGGCGCTGTTTGCCGTCCGGCTTCGGTATGTACTGTCGCCGAACAGGCAGTGCCCGGTACGCTCCGCTCTGTACCTGCGCGTACAGGCGCTGGAGATTCTCTTCCAGTCCCGCCTCGTAGTACCGCCACGTCAGGCCATCCACTCCGGGAGCCGCATTGCGTTTAAGCGCAAAGAATGCCCCTCGGAGCCGGTCGGCCGTAACGTGATGCAGAAGCGCGGTGAACCGTTCCTTCTTCCGCTGTTTTGCAGCTTGCCGTACACGTTCCAGCCCCTGTGGCACGCTTGCCCGGTTCTGCGCCCGGTGCGTGTGTGGCTGACCCGTGCTCCCCTCGGTCCCCGCCCTTGGCTCCGCCCACTCCGCAGCTGGTTCCCCAGCCTTGTTCGCAGGCTTCATCGCTACTACGGCGGAGTCTGACTTCTCCCGTCCGTTCATCATCGGCTACGGCTCCTCGCCTTCCCGATGCGGACCTGTCCATCCTGCAACAGGCCAGACTGGAGATCTCCCGGTTCCCGAACAAGGAGCGTGCGCACATGCCAGGTTCTACGACCACGCCGGGTCATCCGGGCGCTCGCGATTGCGCGCTCGGACGTTTTGCCTTCCGCTACACAGACAGCGTCGGCACCCGGAATCAGTTTTCTATCGTGGCTCAATGGCTGGCCTGCACGTACCCCTGCCGACGCTTCGTCGACATCCTCACGGATGCCTGCGCACGGCTCGGGGCCGATGTGGTTCGCTATTCCTTCATCGCAGTGGACTTGCACCACTTACTCCTTGCCGGTCTCCCGGCGCACCCGTGTGAAAACGCAAAAGTACTCGGTTTTTGGGTGTCGCTTTACCCTTCCCGAGTTGCCACCAGGCCAACACAGAGCGATCTGGAGGGTCAATTTTTTCGAGCACCGCATTACGCATTCGTTTTCACACGGCCTCGACCCGTTTCTGCCCCTCCGTTGGCTTCTGCCAACGTCACCACCGCGCTCCAAAGCGGCCGTTCCGCCGCAACCTCGCCTACCTCTCGCGAAGGACGATTCAGATCGGACGAGCCGTGCTGTCCTTTGTCCGATCCATCAAGCCAGCCCCGCTGGCATTAACCTTTTCAGTTGATTATATTTAACCAACCGGAAGGTTCACGGCGTGCATATCGCGATTGTTGGGCGTTAAACGCGAAGAACTGAACATCCTCTCACGCCTCAATGCATTAAGGAGGTGGAACCATGGACATCTCGCAAGCGTTTGCTGCGTTAAACGGTAGGTTCATTGATACAGTCAATTCTCACGATACGCCCGGCTGGCTGGCTCTGTTTGCCGAAGACGCCATTCTCATCCCAGCGGGGCAGGAAGCCGTTTCCGGCCGAAAGGGACTCGAAGAATGGGCCGAAGTGGCAACCAAAGTCTGGAACCATTTGGAAATGCAGCAAGCGTTTTGCACATCTGATGGTAACGTGGCTTGGGAATCGGGAACCTGGACTGGGAATATCAACGTACCGGATGATCGGACCATGGACGTTAGCGGAAACTTTTTACTCGTTGCACAGAGGGAAGGCTCCATGTTGCGCATCAAAGCGCACACGTGGAACGTGAATATCGCGACGCCTTGACACGTTGCATTCGATACGAAATCTGAGCGCCGCACGCGGCGCTTGAATTGAAACTGGCACGTACGACGAATCGCAGCCAAATGGCGGCTCGTCACCGATCAGCAGACGTTCGCCAATCGATTACGAAGGACCGGTATTGGCCGCACCCTGCCCGTCGCAGCCGACGCCGACGGCCCTCAACTGCCGTTGGCGACAACCCCACGCACGGTCAGATGCCGGGACGTCCCCTGCCCTGACAGGATGCGTCCCGCGCCTCAGTCGCCATGGACGTGGGTCACTATAATCAAGAAGCACCGGCGCCCTTCCGCTTGACGGGAGGCCGTTTGTTCCGGTGTGACTGCCGTGCCCAATTGCGGGTCAATTTTTTGCACGGAGGTATTCCATGGCCACGTACGTCATCCTCAGCCGTTTGTCTCCTGACGCGTTCAAAGATCCCAAGGACATGAAACAGCTCGCCGCCACGGTGGCCGGGAAAATCAAGGCTGAATGCCCTGCCGTAACCTGGAAAGACAGCTATCTGACACTCGGCCGCTTCGATGTGGTGGACATCGTCGAGTCTGACGACCTGAAACAGGTCGAGCGAGTGGCGTTGATCATCCGCGCCTCCGGACACGCCACCACCGAGACCTTGCTAGCGACGGGGTGGGACGAGTTTATAGCGACACTGTAACGGGGCTGCCCGCCACGCGCTTCGCGACAAGGCGTTCTGGCGAACTGTGGCGTTTCAATCGGCTTGTCGGCCAGACGATGCGAACTACCACGGGGCGCTCTGAAGCGCTCCCACTTTCCCCTCGACGCGTGCCTTGGCAGCGTGCCCGGCTGCGTCGCTACGTCATGAAATGCGAGCAGCGTTCGGCGCCTCGAGCTGTTGAGGACTGGCCCGACGTCCATGGATCGGATTTCGAAACGGCAGACTGACCGCGTGACCCATGATGGACGGGCTCACCTGACATACCAAATGCTGCTCATGTTCAATGCAGACTCGCACCGCGCCCCTTGCGCCTAGCACGTGACATGCAGAATCGCGTTGGTCTCGTCGGGTTGCTCCTTCAGTCTGGCAATGGCTTCCGCCGTCGGCAGGATCACCAGTTCGACCTGTTGACGCTCGGCCTCGTGCTTGACCTCGTCCATCACCGGTAATGCTCCAGTACCGGTGCCAATCACCAACCTCCGGCATTTCCATGGGATCGCCTCTGCCATTGATAGCGGTGTATGCCCAAAGGCCTCGCGGAACGCCTTGGATGGCTTCTTCTTGCGTTTGCGAACCTGCCCATGGTCGATCACCACGTCATGCTGGTAGGTAACGCCATCGATACGGATGGAACCAAAGGAAAACGCTTCGAAGTGCATACCCATCTCCGCGAATTTTGTCCTGGCAGCCACTCATTGCGTCAACAGAGAGCTCGTCCAACACAATGATTATAGGTTGGAGGCAGCGTTGCGCAGAATGCGTTCTGCCGGTGGCCAAGCAGGGGAAAGCGACACCACAAAACTCCCGGGGTCTCGTGGCCGAGCCGGCCGAAGCCGCGCGCGGTACAGCCATCGTCTTTCATGGCAATGCGGGGCATGCCGGGCACCGCAAGTTTTGCGCCACAGCGTTTAACCCGGCGCGAGGCCCGCGCCGAGCCACATGCGCAGCGCCTCGATCTCCTCCTCGCACACCGTATGCGGCATCCGATACGCGCTCCATTCGACCTTGCAACCTTGTGCGATCGCAACGTCGCGGGCAACCTCCCCTTTACCAATTGTGGCCGGGTGGCCAAAGTGGTCCCTGGACTGAATATTCCACGCCAAAGTGAACAGGGATTCCACGGCAAAAAGAACACGAATTCCACGGCAAAGTTAATGCCGATTCCACGGCAGAAAGAACAGGGTTTCCACGCCATCGCGAACAGGATTTCGGGGTGGCGGCGACGTGGGTCAACGGTGGCACGATCGACGGTTTTGTCGGGAGTGCCGAATGGCAAATGTCAGGTTGACCATGCGCAAAATCAGGGAAGTGCTGCGGCTGCATTTCGAGTGCGACCGCAACCAGAGGGAGATCGCCGACGCGGTCGGCGCCTCGACAACAACGGTGTGGCATTACCTGCGCCGCACGCGGCTGGCAGGGCTGGGCTGGCCGCTGCCAGCGGAACTGCTGACGGACGACGCGGCGCTCGAGGCGAGGCTGTATCCGCCGCCGGCGCGGCGCGAGCCAACGCGCGGCATGCCGGACTGGCCGACGGTGCATCGCGAGATCGGCAGGAAAGGCGTCACGCTTGATCTGCTGTGGCAGGAATACAAGGCGCAGCATCCGGACGGCTGCGGCTACAGCTGGTTTTGCAAGGCTTACCAGGAATGGGCGCAGCGGCTGCCGGTCACGATGCGGCAAACGCACGTGCCGGGCCAGAAGCTGTTCGTCGACTACTCGGGCAAGAAGCTGGGCATCATCAACCCGGACACCGGTGAAATCCGCGAGGCCGAGTTGTTCGTCGCTGCGCTCGGCGTGTCCGGCTTCACCTTCGCGGAACTCACCTGGACCCAGCAGTTGCCAGACTGGATCGGCTCGCACGTGCGCGCCTTCGCGTTCTATGACGGCTTGGTCGAAATCCTGGTCCCTGACAACCTGAAATCGGGCGTCCACAAGCCCGGGTTCTACGATCCGGACATCAATCCAACCTACCAGGAAATGGCCAGGCATTACTCCGTGGCTGTGATTCCGGCTCGCAGTAAAAAACCGCGAGACAAGCCGAAAGCAGAGTTATCGGTTCTCCTGGTGCAGAGATGGGTCCTCGCCCGCCTGCGGAATCAGCGCTTCTTCAGTCTGGACGGGGCAAACCGGGCGGTCGCCGCATTGTTGACCGATCTGAACAACCGGCCCTTCAAGAAATTGCCCGGATCCCGCCGTAGCGTCTTCGACGAGATCGATCGCCCGGCGCTCAGGCCGTTGCCCGAGCGGCCGTATCAGTACGCGGAATGGAAGGTTGCACGCGTCGGCCCGGACTACCACGTTGAGCTCGATCAGCACTACTACTCGGTGCCGTACCGCTACGCGCGCGAGCAGGTCGACATGCGTCACACGGCCAACACCGTCGAAATCTTCCATCGTGGCCAGCGCATTGCCGCCCACGGCAAAAGCGCCCGAGCTCGCCACCACACCACGATCGACGCACACATGCCACCCGAGCACCTGGCGGTCGCGAAAGGCTGGGATCCGCAGCGGCTGCGCAACTGGGCCGCCGACGTCGGTCCGCATACGGCGGCCGTCATCCAGCACCTGCTGGGCGCCCGCAAGCACCCGCAACAATCCTATCGAACCTGCCTGGGCGTGCTGCGCATGGGCAAGGACTACGGGCGCGACCGGCTCGAAGCCGCCTGCCGCCGCGCCATCGATCTGAAAGCGCCGAACTACAGGTTCATTGCCTCGACGCTGAAGAACGGCCTGGACCGGGAGCCCGAAGCGGCTCCCGCCCAGGCTGACCTGCCGCTCATGCACGCCAACGTGCGCGGGCCGTCTTACTATCATTGAAAGGGAGTCGTTATGCTGCAACATCCCACTGTCGACAAACTGCACGCGCTGCGCCTGCCCGGCATGGCGGCGGCGCTTGCCGAGCAACAGTCCCAGGACGGCATTGACCGGCTGGGCTTTGAAGAACGTCTGGGGCTGCTGGTCGAGCGTGAATCCAGTGAACGTGACTCGCGACAAACGGCGGCCCGGCTGCGCCGGGCCAGACTTAAGGTCCCCGACGCTTCGCCCGAGGACATCGACTATCGCACCGCCCGCGGCCTGGACCGGGCACTCACCGCCCGACTGCTGACCGGTGAGTGGCTTCGGGAGAGGCAGAACCTGATCGTGGTTGGCCCGACCGGGCTCGGCAAGAGCTGGTTGGGTTGCGCCTTCGCTATCCAGGCGTGCCGTCAGGGGTTCTCCGCCTGCTATCTGCGCGTGCCGAAACTGAACGAGGAACTGGCGATCGCACACGGCAGCGGGCGCTACGCGCGGTGGCTTGCGCAACTGGCCAAGACGGATCTCGTGATTCTCGACGATCTGGCCATGGCGCCGCTGACCGATTCCGCGCGGCGCGACCTGCTGGAGGTGCTCGATGACCGGCACGGACATCGATCCACGCTCGCCACCAGCCAGATTCCAGTGGATCACTGGCATGAAGCGATCGGCGAACCGACCGTCGCCGACGCGATCCTCGACCGGCTCGTGCACAACGCACATCGCATCACGCTCGCGGGCGAATCACTGCGCAAGACGCGTAGCCGATTGACCGCGAAGCAGCAGTCCGAGTAAAAAGGCAAAGGTCCCGCGTCGCTGCGCTCAGCTTGTTCGCGATGGTGTGGAATCCTTGTTCTCTTTGCCGTGGAATCACGATTCACTTTGCAGTGGAATGGCTGTTCTCTTTGCGTGGAATACGCACCCTGGACGATGAGCGAGCGATCGGTAGTGAAGCATCCCGGGTCTAACCAGGCCTTTCGCCAACCAGCGCCGACGTAGCGGACCATGCCGCCTGCACTTCTGCAATCAGTGCTGCCGAGCGTCCTTCGTATCGTGGCGAGAAGTGGAACGGCACAACCGCCCGGGCTCCGATCCGGCGCGCGATCAGACCGGCCTGGCGGGCCGTCAGGTGATTCTTGCGCAGGCCATGCGCCTTGTCCTCGTCAAGAAATACGCTTTCGATTAAAAGCAGGTCCACGTCGTGCATCAACTGCGACAGCGTCTCTATGTTCGGTTCCGTGTAGCGCAAGTCCGTTACGTAGCCAATGCGCTGTCCAGGAACGATGTCGAGAATCAGGTGACGCGGTTCGCCAACCTGCCGGGTCATGGCGTGCTCGCCACGCCGGTCGCGCCACCGCATGTCAATTATTGCCTCGTCAGGGGCGCCGGTCAGCACCGCGTGCTTCAGTTCGCGCAGCCACCCACCCGTCGACACCCCCAGCGTCGCGAGCCGGTCCTTCGCGACGTTGACGCGGGCCTTCTCCTCGAGCACGTACGCAACGCACGGGATGCCATGATCGACAAAGCGGCCACGTTCGCGAAAGGTTGCTTCGTCGTACACCACGTCACCTGATCGGTCAAAGGATGGAACGGTTTCGGGGGCGAACCGTCGCCGACTTGAAAAGAGTGCGCGCTGCCCGCCTCCGTCCACTCCAATTTCGCGCGCGTCGATCACCAGCTCGACCTCGTAACGATGCACAACGTTCCAGGTATAGGCGCTCAGCTTGTGTTCGATTTGTGCAAGAAAGTTGGGTCCGCCAAACATCACGATGCCAGCCTTGCGCCCGAGCGTCACACGCAAGAGATGATCGAAGCCCGAAAAATGGTCCATGTGCGTATGGGTGACAAACACATGTGATATGCGCATCAGTTGGCGCGGCAGCAGCCTGGCAATATCGCCGAGATCGAAAAGGAGGCCCCGCCGCTCGTCGCGAAAGTCCACGTATACACCTGGGTCGCCAAACGCGTCATTGACAAGCCATGGTTCGAAGAGGGCGTGCATGGATCTGTCAGCGCGACGGACGAATGGTTGTTGGCGTACCGGGCCGAACCGCCGGGACGATCGAGGCGCGGACATCCGCCTCGATTTGCAGATGTGCGTCAGCGGTTATCGGAAGAATTCCGAGTCTATATGCATGTTCAGGCAAGTGTTCAGTAGACTTCGAGGAGTAGCGCCGCGTCGTTTAAGTAGCTGCTCCGATATGGGGCCAGTGACGCGTCACTCAAACGACCGGTCCTCTCATATGGGCCCATCCCTCAGGTGGACAAAGCTGGTACGGGTCTCCTTCCTGCTACGGAGCAAAAATCAACACAGCTCGGGTCTCAGTCCCGGCTCGTAAAGACCGTCAATACCCCGGTGTAGCCGTAAAGGTGATCCCTTGCGATCTCGCCGCCGGCGAAGAATCCCACCAGCGGCACGTCACCTAGCGCCTTTCGCACCGTCTGCAACTCCGCATGCCGCGCTCCGAAGTGCGGGCCGCCCCGTCCCGAGCAACTGACATACAGGGCGCCCGACATGTGCCCCGCCCTGCCGCCTTCCAGTTCCGCGCGGATTTCCGTTGTAATGCGCACCAGATCGACCTTGGCAGCTTCGGGGTTACGCGTGCAAAAGGCCAGATGCATGCCGGGCTCGACCAGATCGGCAATCGCCACGACCCGGTGCTGGAGATCCACGCCCACCAGGTGTCGCACGAGCGTATCCGCGCCGAACTTTCCAGGCCCTTTAGGCACGTCTTCGGCGCCGATGCTCAAACCCGCCAGGGTGGTGGACAGCGCCTGCGACAACGCATCGATTGGCAGATCCCGGTCGAGTCCAAGATCTTGCAGCACGCAATCGAGTGCGGGCATGCCGTCCAGCGTGACCACCAGATTGCGTTCGGCCTGAGTGATGTTGCGCACCGGCCCGATGGGCTGACAGCCCTGCGTTACGCGCGAGATCAGACCGACCTCAGGGCCGAAGAGCACGCCGGA
Source organism: Paraburkholderia sp. UCT70 (assembly GCF_050434085.1). Lineage (NCBI taxonomy): Bacteria > Pseudomonadati > Pseudomonadota > Betaproteobacteria > Burkholderiales > Burkholderiaceae > Paraburkholderia > Paraburkholderia sp. UCT70. Next base: position 1,080,257 of record NZ_JBNPVZ010000003.1, read on the forward strand.
CAAACCCCCGGTGAACACGCGATCCGCCATGTGTAACGGACGGTTTCGCGCCGAGGATAGCCCGCCGAAGAGATAACCCGTGGTCGTGCGGGCGCTCAGTTCGTGCAGCAATTCCTGCACGTCCGGCGTGCTGCCCTCGGCATGCACCAGCGCGGTATGTGCCACAAACCCGGAGGATGTCGGAGGCAGTGGTTGCAGACCGGAAAACAGCCGGAACGATTCCCGTGGCAGCGGCGCGACCATCAGCACCAAGGCCGGTTCGTCGATATATTCGATGCCGCTGGCGGCCACGCCGACGCCTACCGTACCGACCCAGGCGACGCCGGGCTGACCCCGTTGCAGTTCATCGAGGATCGCCTCGGACGCGGGTGCGTAATAGTCGCTCAGGTAACACCAACCGAGCGTGAACGGTGCGGATTCGTCTTGCTGTGCCGCACGGGCCGCAATCTGGGTTTGAACCTGCCGCTGGCACTCGGCCAAGGCCACCCGCCAATCGGCGTGGGCAGCGTGAGCGTGGACAAACGAAGCGGGAAACATGGCGGAAACCTGTCGAAGACAACAATAAATTGGACCTCCGCTGGCAGGGCATGTTCACCCTGCCGATGAGAAACCCGCGGTCAAGCCGGCCGCCGAGGCTGGCTACTACCAGCGGAGATTTCCGCCAAGATAAGCAGCGACCGCTTCCGTCAGCGCCATGCCGCGCAATTCGTCCCGCGATGCCAGCTGCGCGGCGATAATCTCACGATTATCAAGCCGCAGCTCGGGTAGTGAATCGAGGTGCAGTTCAAAGAAATGCACCCGATCTCTTCGCCCGTCCCAGATGCCGCAGGCACTGCCCGCAGGGAGTAACGGGTACGACGGGAGACCGATCTCCTCCTCCATTTCGCGCTGCGCTGCTGCCTCAGGCGTCTCCCCGGGCCGGACACTACCGCCCGGAAAATTCTACTCGGCCCGGTACGATGACTTCACCAGCAACAGCGCCCGCCCGACGTAGATTGCTACAAGCGCGCCCTCATGGTGAGGCCGTCGAAGGTACCACCAGGTGCGGGCGAGCCGAAAGCCGAGGCGAAGCACCATACGCCAGACAGAGTCGATCAGCATGGCCGGTCGCGCTCGCTCGAGGCTTGGCATGAGGTCTCCTTTCCTTCCATGGTCAGAGGATCTTCCGGGTCGCCGCGTTCGTGCGGCTTAAGTCCTTCAGCGTCTGTCACACCACTGTTTTGGAGGCCTTAGTCTACCCGGTGGCTGCTCCCGCTCGAGATAGCGATTGAAAATCATCTAGCGGGCCTCCGCGGCCGCCCTGACGGGTGGCCGGGTTAAAGTGAGTTTGCCAACAGCGCTTTAACCGGAAGGAGGCCCGTCATGAACTATAGCGGCATTGACCTGCATTCGAACAACAGCGTGGTGAGCGTGATCGACGAAACGGACCGCGTGGTCGCCGAGAAGCGGCTGCCGAACGAGCTGGCCAGGATCCTGACGTTCCTTGCCCCGTGGCAAGCCGAGCTGGCTGGCGTCGTAATCGAATCGACGTATAACTGGTACTGGCTTGTCGACGGCCTGCAGGCCGCCGGCTTTGTGGTGCATCTGGCCAACACCACCGCGATCAGGAAATACGATGGGCTCAAGCACAGTGGCGATGAGACCGACGCGCGCTACCTGGCTCACCTGTTGCGCCTGGGGATACTCCCGACAGGCACCATCCTGCCACCACAACAGCGTGCCGTCCGTGATCTTGCGAGGAAACGCATGCAGCTCGTGCGAAGCCGCACGAGCCACATTCTAGCGGTGGTGAACATAACGGCACGCCAGTTTGGCAAGCGAATCACGAGCAATCAGGTCATCCGACTCGACGAAGAAACCATCAAACAAATGCGCCTGCCAGAGGACGTCGCACTCGCGCTTCGGGCCAACGTCGCGGTCATCACGACGCTTTCCGCGCAGATCGCTATCGTGGAAAAGCGTCTTCAACAAAAGGTCGCGCCAGACGCGGACTACACCCTGCTGACCACGGTGCCGGGCATCGGCCAAACCCTTGCAACTGTCATTCTGCTGGAGGTGGGCACCATCGAGCGCTTCGCCAGCGCCGGTAACTTCGCTTCCTATGCGCGGTGCGTGGACAGCCAGCGTATAAGCAACGGCAAAAAGAAAGGCGAAGGCAACACAAAGAATGGCAACCCGTATCTGTCCTGGGCGTTCATCGAGGCGGCCAATTTTGCACTGCGCTATTGCGCCGAGGCCAAGCGTTTCTACGAGCGAAAGAAAGGCAAGACCAATACCATCCTGGCGCGCAAGGCCTTGGCGCACAAGCTCGCCCGCGCATGCTTCCATATGCTGAAGGAGCACAAACCATTCGATATGACGCGCTGCTTCGCATAAGAGTTTCGACGGCGACCGGCAAGCCCTGATTGTTGACTGGCGAACAGCCACCGAGATTGAATGGGATGCCGTGCCGCCGTCCCCGATATGCAGTAAAAGCGGATCGCCCGGAATGCGAGCCAGCTGTGGATTGGCGCCGACAACCCGGCAGCCCACGCAATTGTGCGAACCCCATGGACGCATTACGGCACCAAAGTTCTTCCGGGGCGGCATGGCCGCCAGGGCGAAAGGCACCAGCAGTATGGCCCTTCGCTTGATCCAGATGGGTGTCTGGCGCGTTCCGTCGCAGCCAGCAAATGAAGAAACGGGCGCGGTCGGCTGCTGCATTCGGAGAACTGGGAAACGGCTGCTGGTGCAGCCGGGGATGTGGATTGCTCACTTGACACCGGCCCGCTAATGGGTGTCAACAATCCAGGGATGTATGTCGACCGGCCGTTCATGGCCGCCTGCTGGCGGACGCGTCCGTCTCATGGTGTTCAAACGCGCCGATTGACCAGCTTCCGGAAACGGCCATTAGCACGCGGCGGCCGGCACCGGGTCGCCACATGACGCGTCGCCCGCTTCAAACGTCGGTCTGCTCCGCCATCTCAAGGGCATCTTCTACGATAACCTGCGTCAGAAATAGCAGACACCCTCCTCCCAAGGACCCTTCGGACATCTGAGAAGAAGCGCAAAAGCCGTCCAATTCAGTTTGATGACGCTCGTATCAAGTCCGCCAGCCGCGCTTGCAGGGCGCACGAGTCTGCGCGACATTTGTCATCACGACCGGCGCGTAAGTCCGGCTGGAGACTGCCATGACGAACCGACTCGCCACCGAAACCTCCCCTTACCTCCGCCAACACGCGGAGAACCCGGTGGACTGGTATCCGTGGAGCGAAGATGCATTTCGCCGCGCCCGCGAGGAAAACAAGCCGGTGCTGCTCTCCGTGGGCTATTCCGCGTGCCACTGGTGCCACGTCATGGCGCACGAATCCTTCGAGAATCCGCGTATTGCCAGCCTGATGAACGAGCGCTACATCAGCATCAAGGTCGATCGGCAGGAGCGTCCCGACATCGATGACATCTACCAACAAGTCAGCCAGATGATGGGACAGGGAGGCGGTTGGCCGCTCACCGTGTTCCTCACGCCGCAAGGAGAGCCGTTCTTCGGCGGCACCTACTTCCCGCCAGACGACCGTTATGGCCGCCCCGGGCTCGTGCGCGTGCTGACGAGTCTGAGCGAAGCCTGGCGGCATCAGCGAGAAGAGCTGCGCGACACCATTGCGCAGTTTCGGCAGGGTTTCCGACAGCTCGATCAAGCGAACCTGGGCGGTGAAGCCACCGGAGTCGCGGATCTGCCGGCAGAGACAGGCCGCGCCTTGGCACGGGACACTGACCCGGTCCATGGCGGGCTGGGCGGCGCGCCCAAGTTCCCCAACCCAGGCTGCTTCGATCTCATGCTGCGCGTCTATCATCGAACTGGCGAGGCCACGCTTCTTGACGCACTGGGACGCACGCTTGACCAGATGGCAGCGGGCGGTATCTATGACCAACTCGGCGGCGGGTTTGCCCGCTATAGTGTCGACGCACGTTGGGCCGTGCCGCACTTCGAGAAAATGCTCTATGACAACGGCCAGCTCGTTAAGCTGTACGCGGACGCCTACCGCCTGACCGGCAAGCAGGCGTGGCGCCGCATCTTCGAGGAAACCATCGCCTACGTTCTGCGCGATATGACGCACCCCGACGGCGGCTTTCATGCCGGCGAAGATGCCGACAGCGAAGGAATGGAAGGCAAATTCTATGTCTGGACACCCGCCGAGGTTAAGGCAGTCCTCGGCGAGTCCGACGGTGCACTGGCATGCCGGGCCTACGGTGTGACAGAACACGGCAACTTCGAACACGGTGCTACGGTGCTCCACTTCGCGGTCGAGATGGATGGGCTGCAAGCAGCGCATCTGGCAGGCTGGCGCGAGCGGTTGCTGGCGGCGCGCGGCCGGCGCGTGCGCCCGGCTCGGGACGACAACATTCTCACCGGCTGGAACGGCCTGATGATCGAGGGGCTCTGTGCCGCTTTCCAGGCGACGGGCATCCCCGAGTATCTCAGCGCGGCAAAGCGCGCCGCGAATTTCATCCAGGGCAAGCTGACCCTGCCCGACGGTGGCGTATATCGGGCCTGGAACGACGGGACAGCCAAGGTGCCGGGGTTTCTCGAGGACTACGCCTTCCTCTGCAACGCGCTGCTCGACCTCTACGAGTCCTGCTTCGACAAGCGCTATCTCGATCGTGCGATCGAACTCGCGGCACTCATTCTCGATAAGTTCTGGCAGGACGGGCTGTATTTCACCCCGTGCGACGGCGAGCCATTGGTGCACAGGCCGCGCGCGCCTTACGACAACGCCTGGCCGTCGGGCATCTCTACGAGCGTGTTTGCCTTCTTGCGCCTGCATGAACTCACCGGCCACGATCTCTACCGTGACCGCGCCGAACACGAATTCCGGAGATACGAGGTCGCAGCCGCCAGGGCGCCAGCCGGCTTCGCGCACCTCCTTGCCGCCCGGGACTTCGCGCAACGCGGCCCGCTCGAGATCGTCTTTGCGGGCGACAAATCGGGCGCCGCCGCGCTCGTAACAAGCGTTCACCGCGCATACCTCCCCGCGCGCGTGCTGGCCTTTGCCGAAGACGTACCAATCGGCCGGGGGCGCCACCCGGTCAAGGGCCGGCCTGCCGCCTACGTGTGCCGAAATCGCACGTGCGCCGCACCGGTGACCGACGTCAAGGCGCTCCTTGAGTGTTGTGCACCGTGATGCAACCCTGCGCTATCACCACCTGACAGGCATCGACGAGGTGCCGTTCGATTGGAATTGTTTCCAAGACCCTAAGCGCCCCGACGCAGCAGGTACGTACTATCCCGCTGCCGCTCCACGCTGGCACCTAAATCCTGACTCTCGGGGTTGAGCGCGTGTGAATGACGGTCCAAATGCGACACTAGACGACGGGGCTGGGTCGGCGTCATGGCGAGTTGCACCAGCTTCTGACGTTCACCGAGAATTGACCCACTTCAGGCCGTAGTTTGGAGTGAACCCCTGGGGCTGGACCGGAAGGCTCTGATGTGAGGGACGCTCCTTTCCCCTAAAGGCGAGTAACGACATCTCTACTTTGGCATAGGCCTTCCGGCCTCGCTGGGGGAGTCGTCCATCACATCAGAGCCGTCAACTGGAGCTACCCGAGCTTCAGCACGAAATCGAACTGGGCTGCCTTGCGATCACTGCGGTCGTCGATCGTCATCAGCAGCCTTCGATCGAACAGGAAATCGCGCGAATTGCGCTGCTCGCCGGGGAAATAGAGTTGTGTCGTCAGGACCTGCCGGTTCGGCGCCTGCACCTTCACATGGAAGTGTCGCGTGCGCCCCGGATACAGGCCGGGGACAATGGTCTCGAGGCGGTAGCGTCCTTGGCTGTCAGTGAACTGATGGCCGCGCAGCCGGAAGCCGTCGACATCGTATTCGCCGCTGTCGTCCGCGTGCCAGAAATCAAGCAGCGCGCTCACTGCCGGCGTGCATTGCGTGGACAGCACGCGGCCAGTCAGAACAATCTTCGTGCCATGCATCCCCGGCTCGAGCAGCGAGGCGCGCTGCGGCGAGCGCGGCAAAAAGAACGGCCCTTCCGTTTGCGGCGGTGTCTGTTCCGGATGGTCTTTGCATGCGGGCGTCGGCGAAAGCTCGTCGGCCAGTGCGTGCTCGGGCTCACGCCAAACCGCCAGCAGAACTGAAGACGCCACCACGCCCGACTTGCGAAGAAAGTCTCGACGCCCTTTTCTCGAACGTGCGATCCGCATCATACGTCCCCTCGTATCCACACGTCAGATCCGCCGCCGTGTAGATGACGGACCCTTCACTCGATCAGTGTAAGCCAGAAATCTCCGGTGAGACGGCGTGTGCGCAAACGACCGGCGAGAGCTTCGCGCAGGGTTCACCAAGACCTTCGGCGTAGGCGTTCCGGCTGAGTTTGAAGCCTATCTGGCTGCGCATCCGAAAGGCGTCGAAAACGGATATGGTCCGAGGCTCTGGAACACTGAAGCAATTCAAGGCGAAACCGATGAACGCGATTTGGCCAGCAAGGGCGTGTGCATCATTGGTGCTTCCGATGATGTCAGCCATATTTTGATGCGGGCACGCGATGGCAAGTTGTTCATCGTGGATTCGATGGACCATACAACGGTTGACGCATGGTTTTCTGGCGTCGATTCGTTAATTGGCCTGCTCAACCTTGAATGAGTCGGAAAAGCGCAATGAACTACCAGCGAGCATCGTTCCGCGACATCGCCGGTGGCCGCAGCGGCACGCATACTGCGCTCGCACTGCTGCCGAGGCGTGCCCCTCTGTCGTGAGACCGTATGCAATGAACAGCTCCTCGCCGGGCTGAATATCCGACACCGCCTGAATGTAGACCCTTCCATTATCCTCGACGGCCTCACAGTTGGCGACGCAGGCATGGTTAAGCCAGCGCGCGCTGTTGCCGCCGAGCGAACCGTCAAGGACGCGCCCATCAGAAAGCCCAAAGAGGAACGTATGGCCCTCCTCCCCGAACCGGCGATGGCGACTTATCGCGCGCTTCCAGCTCATAACCGTACCGGTGTACTCGAGGATGAACTCGCCGGCGAACAGCGGGCGCAGCGCAAAGACGCCGCGACCGTGAACGCTGGAGCGGCGGACAGAAATTCTTTTCATCGATGACTGATACTGCGAATGTCGAAGTTGAGCTACCGCTGGCGAGGACTGGAACGAACATAGCGCCTCGCGCCTGCCAGCCCCGGTTAGGCACTTGACAGGGATTCGCGCCTGGTAGAATCGTCCATCATCCACAACGGAAATTCAAGACGATGGCACGATATAAAGAACTGCTTGCGGAAAATGAGAAGCTTGAAAGGCTGATCGCGGAGGCGCGGCAGCAGGAGGCGGCTTCCGCGCTTGAGAAGGTGCGTGAGACTGTCGGGGATTCGGATTTACGCCTGAGGACGTGTTTGGCAAGCGCCGCAAGAACGTGGGCCGCGCGGTGGCCGCGAAGTTCCGCAACCCCGAGACTGGTGAAACGTGGAGCGGGCGCGGGCGCGCGCCACGATGGCTCAAGGATCAGAACGTCGAACGCTTCCGCATCACCGAATGACTGTGGCAGATGACGGGGCTCTGTCGCAGTAAGGTCAACGGGTCAAGCAGCGGTGATATGCGGAGGATTGCTTATGAAACGAGCGAGTAGAACTGCTGTGCGGGAGACAGCGGAGTCTCGCCCCGACATTTCATCTGCCCTTTCTTGATCATGTGCATTAATTCGACGCCACTCAGAATGACGCGCGCGCAGTGGAAATCCTTGAAGCCCAGCATCGGTCGGGTGATGCGTTTGATGGCCCGATGGTCCTGCTCGACCACGTTATTCAGGTACTTGACTTGACGAATCGTGATGGGCCTCTCTCGCTCGGCGTTCACCGCGTGCAACGCAGCCAGATTAGAGCCGCTTTTGCCGAACACTCATTCCTGGAATCCAAACAGGTGTTTCGGCAAATCGAACAACCGTTTCGGAACACCAGCGTCTTTGTTCGACTTCAACCGAAACGCGTGTTCATCTTCCAGCGAAAACCCTGTTCGACATCAACCGAAATCTCTGTTCGGCTTCGCCGAAATACGCACATCAGGTCAGGACTGTCCGGCGCAAGCCGGGCAGCACATGGCACCTCGACGAGATGTTCGTGACGCTGCGCGACGAGCCCTGGCTGCTGTGGCGCGCAGTCGATGAGCACGGCATTGAACTCGACATCCTGCTTCAGAAGCGCCGCGACAAGGCGCTGCCAAACGCTTCTTCAAACGGGTGTTGGCGGCCTGTCCTGCGGCGCCGAAGAAAATCGTCACCGACCAGTTGCGCAGCTACCCGGCCGCGAAAACAGAGATCCCTGAGCTGGCGAATGTGAAGCACGTGTTCGTGAAGGCCTGCGCGCGCGTGAACAACCGCGCTGAAAACAGATCCTATGAAGCGTCCAAGTCGTCGACTGGCTAACGCCTAAAATCGGCGTACCGAGGTTTGCTCACGGGAGAGCATCATGCGTACAGATCAGGGATACACGCGTACTGAGGAACCGGCGCTAGCGGTGTCACTCGAACTCGCCGCGGCGAAGTGGAAGGTAGCGTTGCACGACGGGCAGCGGGAGCAGCCGGCGGTGTATACCGTAGCGCAACCGCAAGCCCCCGCGCGCCTACAGGCCGTGCTGGAAGTGATCGAACGACAGAAGCTGAAGTGGTCGCTGCCCGCGGGCGTGCACCTTGTCGTGAGTTATGAAGCCGGCCAGGACGCGTTCTGGATCTATCGGGCGCTACGGGCACGCGGTATCGAGTGTCATGTGGTCGATCCAGCGAGCATTCCGGTCGAGCGCCACAAGCGGCGTGCCAAGACTGACCGGCTTGATGCAATCAGGCTGGTGATCAGCCTGCGCGCGTGGCTGCGGCGAGCGCGACCGCATGCACGTGGTGCACGTGCCGTCACCGCAGGACGAAGCGTCCCGCCATCTGATGCGCGACCGAGGGGAACTGCAGAAGGAGGTGCTACAGCATCGTGACCGGATGCGCAAACTGCTTGTCACGCTCGGCTGCTGGGATGAGGTTGACCACAAGGCCTTCGCCGCCCGCCTCGCCCGTGACCAGGTGCGGTGTCACGACGGTGCGCCACTGCCGCGCGAGCTGCGGGAGCGGCTGCTGCGCGAGTGCGAACGGCTGGCGCTGGCCGTGCAGCAACTCGCGGCACTCGAGAAAACGCAACACGCTGGCCTGCCCGCACCCGCACGCGAAAGGATCGATCTTCTGACGCAGCTAAATGGCATTGGCCCGGTGGGTGGCTCGCGTCTGGCGCTCGAGCTGTTCTGGCGGGACTTCCATAACCGGCGCGAAGTTGGGGCCTGCGTAGGGCTGGTTCCACAACCCTACGACAGTGGCGAGAGCCAGGTGGACCAGGGGATCAGCAGGCAGGGCAACCGTCGCGTGCGCGCACTGCTGATTGAGATGGCGTGGTGCTGGATCCGTTACCAGCCTGGCAGTGCACTGACGCAGTGGTTCAACCAGCGCACGCAAGGCACGGGACCGAATCGCCGCGTGCGGCGCATTGCGATCGTCGCAGTAGCACGACGCCTCGCGATCGCGCTGTGGCGCTACTTGCAGGACGGCGTGATACCCGAAGGCGCACAACTGAAGTCAGTCTGAGCCCGAAAGATATCGCGACAACGCAATCAAGGGAGGTACGATACCTGTCGATAGAGAGTTTGCAGTGAACATGCCCGTGTTGATGGCGGGTTGCTAACGCGACCGATTAAACAGATGGGGCATGCTCCCGGAACAGGTTCCGGCGTAACGCGCATAAAGGATGAGGCTGGCCATACGCCAGCGGATAGAAGTTGGTGAGACGTTGCTGTCTTACGCGCGCGATAAGCGGCTTCAGGCTAACGACGTTGACCGGACTGCAGCCATGGTTGAAGTTGAGGGCGGTGGGAATCCGCCGGACTATGCCGCGAAAATGCGGCTTGTATGGCGGCGAGCGCCATCACTCGCGCTTGCCGCCATACGCCAGCATGTCACCACTTTGCAGCGAGGAGAAGGAGACTTGACCTATCCTTTGTAAGCCAGTTCGCAAATGGCCTTGACAACTTTCTGCTCATAGAAGCCATCAACCCACGCGTGAACGCGAGCGCCGGATGCGAGGGTTTCGCTTGCCCGAACGCACGCAGTCATTCCTGTCGTGCTTCGGTCCGATCCGCCAGCACTTCGCGCTCAAGCGTCATCTGCTGAGCGCCTCGCTCTATCGCAAACAGCTCGCCCGCGCGATTTGAAGCGTGGCGTCTCTTCACCGGCATTGCCCAAGCTCCATCCACCGTGTTCTGAGACACGACTGTCCTTGCCGATATCTCGTCATGGAGTCAGCAACGTGACAGAGCCCTTCTCGCTCAGCGAACGACAAGTATCGACCAGCGATAGGTTTCGACATGAATAGTGGCATGCCGCCACGATAGCGGAACCAGCGCGCGCCTACCGCTTGGGATACGCCAACCGCCTCTGCCGCTCTTTCGCTCGTGATGCCTGTGGCGATCCGTTTCCAGAATAGACGCTCAATCTCTAGTCTAAGCGACGGCGCGCCCGGCGAATGCATCGCTGCTCGACCCGTCAACTGATACACCCGTTTTGCACTTCGACTCATGCAACACCTCCGCGATTAAAGGTGTTGCGACGACCGGTTGAATCCGCCCAATACTGCGCTCACGCATATCAGGAGCTCGTCGGCCAGTTCCGCATGCAGGCGTCAATGAGTCGACGAGGAAACTGCTTTGACAACGCGCCGATCGAATCGTTTTGGGGCACGCTAAAAAGCGAGCTGGTCTATCATCGACGCTTCGCCACACGCGAAGAGGCCAGGCAAGCCATCAGCGAATACATTGAGATGTTTTATAACCGGCAGCGCACGCAGGCTCGTCTCGATTACCTGTCACCTGTAGCATTCACGCAGCGATACTATCTGAATCAGGTCGCTGCTTAACCCGTTGGCGTCCACGCGTTCCGACCGACCTCAATATTCGTTCCGGAAGTTCTACTAACTGCATCGCCAAGCCAGGCCGGCCGGGTCTATCGAGGCGGCGCGGCTCTGCCGGTCACATTCGGCGCGCGTGGATCGGGGTTCATATACAGGCTCGTGCCGTTTGCCCTCATGTTGTTGAGCGCCGGCCCCGAGCCGATGCCGCTTGTGGCACCGGCCGACGTTCCCACGCCCGGCATTGGACTGGGGCCGGCCTCGGCACCCACGCTCGTTCCCGCCGCGGCGCCCGCGCCGCTCATGCCGCCGCCGGCGTTGCCTGGCTGCTGAGCATAAGCAACGCCCGCCGCACCGATCATCAGCGCCGCCACGAGCGCCGACATCGACACCCCGATACTGCCCGTTCCGATCTTCATAGCCCACTCCATCACATCGTTGAATTACCCGAGCGCGACCCCGCGCAGCGGACCGCTCAAAACGTATGACGTCGGGCGCGCTGCTTTGTTCAATCGAAATGCTTACCCTTGGTACATTGACGCTAACCCGTCAGCTTCGCAACTTTGAGCAGGCGTAGAAACGCTTGTTTACCACGCCTAACGCTTCTGCCAAGCGTGCGCGTAGTGATGTTGCAAGGGGGTGCCGCGCGTAATGCATGGATCAAATACCTGCCTGCCTCCGCGCGGCAAATGGTGAAAGAGCGATGTATAGAAGCAGTCGAGATGTACCACGCGAACAGAAAGGCGTTCTGGAGAAGATCCGAGGGCGTTGTCACGGTAACCAGATATGCAGGTAGAGTCAGACGATGAAGAACTCGAAGCCTCTCTATCACCGCCATCGCTTTCCGGGCGTCGTCATCAGTTGCGCAGTGCGCTGGTATTTCAGGTTCCAGTTAAGCCTGCGCGACATCGGAAAGTTACTGTTCGAGCGCGGAGTGACCGTCAGCTATGAGACGATTCGACGCTGGTGCGAGAAGTTCGGCGCTGGTTTTGCACATCGTGTCAAAGATGTCGGCGCAACCCCGGCAGGACTTGGCATCTGGATGAGGTGTTCGTAACGCTGCGCGGCGAACCGTACCTGCTGTGGCAGGCAGTTGATCAACACGGCGCCGAACTCGATGTCCTGCCGCAGAAGCGTCGCGACAAGGCCGCAGCCAAGCGGTTTTTCAAGCGCGTGCTGGTCTCTTGTTCCGAGGTGCCACGCAAGATCGTGACCGACCAGTTGCGCAGCTATCCGGCAGCGAAGGCCGAAATACCTGAGCTCGCCACCGTCAAACATGTCTTCGTCAAGGCTAGTGCCTGGGTGAACAACCGGGCCGAAAATAGTCATCAGCCCACGCGTGAACGCGAGCGGCGCATGCGAGGCTTCCGTGATCCTGACCGCACTCAGGCTTTCCTGTCGAGCTTCGGCCTGATCCGGCAACACTTCGCGATCAAACGACATCTGCTTCGGGCGTCGCTTTATCGAAAGCAGCTCCCCGCGCGCTTTGAGGCGAACGCGAGCGATTCCTCTCGGCTGCTACCTTGTCGTCAGTCTTTTAACTTGACAGCGCCCCCGGGACCGCTGTCCTCCCCGAGCTTTTCCGACGACGCGTTTCCTGGTTTCGCAGTGCAACTCATCAATCCAAGCTGCGAGCGTCCCGCGCCCTGGATATCCCAATGCCTTCAGGGTCCACGCAAGACAGTGGCCGTGGCTCAGGTAATGCTCGAAGGCCACCTTCTTTTGTTCAGGCGAGTACTTCGGCCTCGAACGCACATAGCATGCCGGTAAATCATGACATTGTTCGTATTCCCGATGCCAGTTTTTGAGAGCATTCTTTGTCGGGTACCCCTCGAGCGTGTGGTGACAGGGCATCTCGTGTTATGCGCGTGCGGCGGGCGACTTTCTCGCGTGGTGCGTGCAGCCGCTGCATATGGCCGCCTGGATCGAGCTGCAGACGCAGACGCGGTCGGCGCCGACCGTCAAGCAGCGCCTTGCGGCGATCCGCCACCTGTTTGACTGCTGACGCCACCGGACGTTTGCTTTGAGTCGGCAATGGTCGAAGATGGGTCGACTATCGACTCCAAACGTCGGGCAGAAGTCGGCCAGGAGGCGATGTTGCTCCGGCACAGAGTAAGGCCGGTCAGATGTCGCCTCTTGCCTGATAGCCGGCGATAACGCTCGAATCGTGCGACTACGTCGCCACAGAGGGAAGCCCCCGGCGAGCAGTGCAAGCTGCTTGCCGGGGCAGGACTCAGGTCAGGTCGAAGCGGTCCAGGTTCATCACCCTGGTCCACGCCGCGACGAAGTCCTCGACGAACCTCTGCCGGGCATCGCTGCTGGCATAGACCTCGGCCAGCGCGCGCAGCACCGCGTTGGAACCGAACACCAGGTCGGCGCGGGTGCCAGTGTATTTCACTGCGCCGCTCTTGCGGTCACGCCCCTCGTACAGTTCGGCCGTCGCGTCGGCGGCCCTCCATACGTTACGCATATCCAGCAGGTTGACAAAGAAGTCGTTGCTGAGCACGCCGACGCGCTCCGTGAGCACGCCGTGGCGGCTGCCGTCAAAATTGGCGCCCAGCACGCGCAGACCGCCGATCAGCACGGTCAGTTCCGGCGCAGTCAGCGTGAGCTGCTGGGCCTTGTCGACCAGCAGGGTCTCGGTCGTCGGTCCGTCCTGAACGCGGCGGTAGTTACGGAAGCCATCGGCAACGGGTTCGAGGACGGCGACCGATTCGACATCGGTCTGGTCCTCACGGGCATCGACGCGGCCCGCTGCGAACGACACATCGACCTTGACCCCGGCAGCTGCGGCTGCTTGCTCGATGCCCACCACCCCGGCCAGCACAATCACGTCGGCCAGCGAGGCCTTCCCTGACGCTTGCTGGATGGCCTGCAGCTTTGGCAGCACGCCCGCAGCACGCTTGTTGACTTCCCAGTCCTTCTGGGGTGCCAGCGCCAGCCGCGCGCCGTTGGCTCCGCCGCGCTTGTCGCCGCCGCGGAATGTCGACGCCGATGCCCACGCCACCGAAACCAGCTCGCTGACCGAAAGTCCGGACTCAGCAATCTCCGCCTTAAGGTGAGCGATGTCGGCGGCGCTCGGGTTGTGAACAGGCGCTGGCAGAGGGTCCTGCCAGAGCAGATCGACCGCTGGCACTTCCGGGCCGAGGTAGCGCGCCTTCGGTCCCATATCGCGGTGAGTGAGCTTGAACCAGGCTCGCGCGAACGCTTCATTGAAGGCCTGCGGATCATTGAGGAAGCGGCGCGAAATCTTCTCGAATTCCGGATCGAAGCGCAGCGTGAGGTCGGTGACCAGCATCGTCGGCTTGCGCTTTTTCGACGGGTCGAACGGGTCGGGGATGAGCTCCGGCGCGTCCTTGGCTTCGAACTGGATGGCGCCAGCCGGGCTGCGCGTCTGCACCCACTCGTACTTGAACAGATTTTCGAAAAAGTGGTTGCTCCACTGCGTCGGCGTCTGAGTCCAGATCACTTCCAGGCCCGACGTGATCGCATCGGCGCCCGCCCCGCTGCCGTGGGTGCTGGCCCAGCCAAGGCCCTGCGTCTCGAGCGCTGCCGTTTCCGGGTCCTTCCCCACATGCTCGGCCGAGCCGGCGCCGTGGGTCTTGCCAAGCGTGTGGCCACCGGCGATCAGCGCGACGATTTCCTCGTCGTCCATCGCCATGTTGCCGAACGTCGCGCGGATGGCCGGTGCGGCCGACATCGGGTCACCGCTGGCATTCGGCCCTTCCGGGTTCACATAGATCAGGCCCATCTCGGTGGCGGACAGCGGGTTCGTCGCCAACGTCTCCGGGTTGCGGTGGGTGAGCCACTGCTTTTCATCGCCCCAGTTCACGTCCTGATCGGGTTCCCACACGTCCTCGCGGCCGGCGGCGAAGCCAAAGGTGCGGAAGCCCGCGTTCTCCAACGCCACGTTGCCGGCCAGCACGATGAGATCGGCCCATGAGATCTTCTGGCCATACTTCTGTTTGAGCGGCCACAGCAGGCGGCGCGCCTTGTCGAGGCTGACGTTGTCGGGCCATGAGTTGAGCGGCGCGAAGCGCTGCTGGCCGCGAGCGGCGCCGCCGCGACCATCGACCATGCGGTAGGTACCGGCGCTATGCCAGGCCATGCGGATGAAAAGGCCAGCATAGCTGCCCCAGTCTGCCGGCCACCACTCCTGCGAATCGGTCAGAACGGTTTTGAGATCGGCCTTGAGCGCGCTGTAGTCGAGTTTCTTGAACTCCTCGCGGTAGTCGAAGCTTTCGCCGAGCGGATTGGAGCGGCTGGAATGCTGATTCAGCAGGTCGACGCGCAACTGATTGGGCCACCAGTCGAGGTTGGCGGTGCCGCCGCCCGCTATCGGCGTGGTGGCGGCGTGGAACGGGCATTTTGCTTCTTCGGGCGTAGGTGTGTCGATTGGCGTGCTCATGTGTATTCCAGGCGCGTGGGGAAAACCCTAATATAACCGTAACGCGTCAATATCGCCGACAGCTACGTTTATCGCGGCGGGATCGATAGCCACCAAGGACCTTCCCCCGAATACTCTTGTCGGTGGAAATCCGGCGAGGGACGCGTTCATCGTCCACGTGCCGGGCCAGGTGATCAGCGGTGTGCCGGCCACCGTGCCGCGCGCGCTGCTGCCCGAGTTCATCACCGACCTGATCCGGCAGCGCTCGCCGCGGATCGGCAAGATCCGCAACCTGCGCGTGCTATAAGAGCGTCCGCGCGATGTGCGGGTCGAATGTCACTGATGGACCCACTGCGGACCTACGCCTGCTCATGATTCGAATGACAGCTTCCGCCGAGGTTGGACTGCCATTGACGCGAAGATCGCCACTGCCGGCTCGTCGGCCATTCCGGACGTTCGCGCCTGAGTGCTAATGGTCGACTTGCTCGCTTCTGAGAAGTCGGAATGCGTAACCGATCCTCGCCGCCATGAAACGCAGCGACTGGGTCTTCGGTCGATCACGATGTTGTCTGGTCGCGATCGGAGCCATCTCCCTCGGCGCCGCCGGCGGTGACGCATCGGAAGATGGTTCGTTGCGCATGGGCTGCCGGGACTGTACGATCAAGCAAATCTGGTCGACCGCGCACGCACGACCATGAGGCGGTTGCGGAGTTGCTCAGCAAGTATGCATGAAACACCGCGGGGCTCGACGCACAGGAGTGTGCGCCCACAAGCATCCGAAGATCAAAGCGGCGATGGAACTCGCCGTCGGCTCGGATTCGAATAACTCGTACTTCGTCACGCTGACGCCGCTCAACGCGGGCTCGGTGATCAAGGTGATGCATCCGGCCAATGCGCCGGACGACCCGCCGGAGGAGGAAATGCGCTTCGACATCGCGCGCTGCGCGACCTGAGCTTCCGGTCACGCGTGGAGGTTGCGAAGGCCACGCCGCTGCGCGAGTGTTTATGTCGCATTCGAGTTGGCTCAATCAAGTCGAGGGTGGTTTGCCTTGGTTAAGGCCGTTATATACCCCAGGGCTGGCCTACTGCATGTGATCCGCGCGTGGGCCGGAACGAGCGCGCCACGCGCGACACCTGATCTGATCACTGCGGTGGATGGAAGCGTGGCGCTCTGGTTCGTGACTGTCCTTGCTTTCGTCAGACTTCGCGCGGCGGCCTTCAGCGGAGCACACCTTTCGACAATTGTCCGGCCCGCATACCGTCAACAGGAGCAAGCCGTGAAACTCTAACTTTTTCGCCTAAGCCGCCGTCCGTGGCGCATCCCATTTTGACGGCACAGTCAGCATTGCGTGTGCAGGTCTTACAGCGGCCTTCGACATATCTTTTTGGCGCCGTGGTGTTCAAGGTGTACGCTGATCCGTTGACTTCTCCTCCGCGCACTGCTGACCATGGCGATGCCGTGTTGTAATTTGCTTTTCCAGTACGCCCTGCCAGTTGAGACGGACGCATGTTGGTATCCCCGCCCCTTAACCCAATGACAAGCAGCAGTCTGACCGAAGCGGGCGGCAGATGAACGCCCCTACCTATGCTTCCTGCGCCGATGGGTAACAGCCTCCAGATCTTGTGGGACGATGGCGAGCGCGTCTTCTGTCGAGGGCGGCGCCCGGACAATGACGGCGACAACGTACACAACGTACTGATTGCGCGGCCTGCGGCCGACCATCCGCCACCGGCCAGCCTCGATCGCCTCGCTCACGAATTCGCACTGAAGGACGATCTGGATGGCGCGTGGGCAGTGCGGCCGCTGGAACTGGTGCGCGAAGAGGGCCGGACGCTAATGGTGCTCGAGGATCCGGGCGGTGAGCCGCTTGAGCGGCTGCTCGGCGCGCCCATGGAGGTGGGAAGTTTTTTGCGTCTGGCCGTCGGCATCGCCGCGGCGCTGGGGAAGCTCCACCAGCGCGGCCTTGTCCACAAGGACCTCAAGCCCGCCAATATCCTCGTGAACTGCGCGGACGGACAGGTGCGGCTCACGGGATTCGGCATTGCCTCGCGGCTGCCGCGCGAGCGACAGGCGCTCGCGCCGCCCGAAACCATCGCCGGCACCCTCGCCTACATGGCACCCGAGCAGACCGGACGGATGAACCGCTCAATTGACTCCCGCAGCGACCTCTATTCGTTCGGCGTCACGCTCTATCAGATGCTCACTGGCGCGCTGCCATTTGCGGCCGCCGACCCCATGGAATGGGTGCACTGCCATATCGCCAGAAAGCCGGTGCCGCCTGGCGAGCGGTTGGAGACGGTCCCCGCTCCGCTCTCCCGGATCGTCATGAAGCTGCTGGCCAAGACCGCCGAGGAGCGCTACCAGACTGCCGCGGGTGTTGAGCATGATCTGCAGCACTGCCTGGCCGATTGGCAGCGTCAGCACCGCATCGATGACTTCCCGCTGGGCGAGCATGACACGCCCGACCGGCCGCAAATCCCCGAGAAACTGTACGGGCGGGCGCGCGAGGTCGACATCCTGGTCGCCGCGTTCGATCGGATCGTCAGGAGCGGCACGCCAGAACTGGTGCTGGTCTCCGGCTATTCCGGGATCGGCAAATCGGCGGTCGTCAATGAACTGCACAAGGTGCTGGTGCCGCCGCGCGGCCTCTTCGCCTCCGGCAAGTTCGACCAGTACAGGCGCGACATCCCCTATTCGACGCTGGTGCAGGCTTTTCAAAATCTCGTAAGGCCGCTTCTCGGCAAGAGCGACACTGAACTGGCGAGCTGGCGTGACGCGTTGCTGAAGGCGCTGGAGCCGAATGCGCGGCTCATGACCGACCTCATCCCCGAACTGAAGCTCATCGTCGGTGACCCGCCGCCGGTCCCGGAGCTCGACCCGCAGCAGGCGCAACGCCGTTTCCAGCTCGTGTTCCGGCGCTTCATCGGCGTGTTTGCCCGACCGGACCATCCGCTTGCGCTGTTTCTCGACGATCTGCAGTGGCTCGATGCAGCGACGCTCGACCTGCTCGAGGATCTGCTGACCCGCTCGGAACTGCGATACCTGATGCTGATCGGCGCTTACCGGGACAATGAAGTCGATGTCACGCATCCGCTGATGGTCAAACTTCAGGCCATCAGGATCGCAGGTGCCAAGATTGATGAAATCAGGCTTGCGCCGCTCGCCCGCCAGCACATCGAGCAGTTGATTGCGGATGCCCTCCGTGACGAACCAGGACGCGTCGTGCCGCTGGCGCAGCTCGTGCATGAGAAGACCGCCGGCAACCCGTTCTTTGTGAGACAGTTTCTGCATGCACTCGCTGACGAGGATTTGCTTACCTTCGATCATGCCGCCGCATGCTGGTGCTGGCATCTCGATCGCATCCATGCCAAGGGTTACACCGACAACGTAGTGGACCTGATGGTCGGCAAGCTCGCCCGCCTGCCGGCCGACACGCAGCTGGCGTTGCAGCAGCTCGCCTGCCTCGGCAATGTTGCCGCCATCGCCATGCTTTCGATCGTTCTCGGGACCTCGAGAAAGCAGGCCCACGCGTCGCTCTGGCCCGCGGTCCGTCAGGAGCTGGTCGAGCGTCTGGAAGGCTCTTACAGGTTCATCCACGACCGGGTGCAGGAAGCCGCCTATACACTCATCCCCGAGGCATTGCGCGCCAAGGTCCATCTCCAGATCGGGAGGCTGCTGGTGAAGCAGACGCTCCCGGAGAAACGGGAGGAGGCGATCTTCGAGATCGTCAATCAGCTCAACCGTGGCGCCGCGTTGATGACCGAACAAGAGGAGCGGGATCAGCTCGCCGAGCTGAATCTGATCGCGGGCAAGCGCGCCAAGGGCGCCACCGCCTACGCCTCGGCGCTCACTTATCTCAATGCCGGTGCGGCGCTTTCGTCGGAGGAGTGCTGGGAGCGCCGGCGCGAACTGATCCTTGCGCTGGAGCTGAACCGGGCCGAGTGCGAATTCTTGACCGGCCAGTTGCCGGTCGCAGAGGAGCGACTGGCGGCGCTGTCAAATCGCGCCACGACACCGGTCGAACAAGCCATCGTCGCGTGCCTGCACATGGATGTCTGCACGACCCGTGATCAGAGCGGTCGCGCAGTCACTGTGTGTCTCGACTACCTCCGGCATGTCGGTATCGAATGGTCAGCCCATCCGAAAGACGAGGACGTGCGACGCGAATACGCGCGCATCTGGTCACTGCTGGGGGCCCGGACGATCGAGGAGCTCATCGATTTGCCGCGCATGGAGGACCCGGCATCCCTCGCGACGCTCGCTGTTCTGACCAAGGTCTTGCCGCCGGCCTTGTTTACGGATGCGAACCTGGCTTCCCTGACGATCTGCAAGGCGATCAGTTTCTGCCTTGAGCATGGCAACTGCGATGCTTCGTGCTTCGCCTATGTCCAGCTCAGCAAGATTGCCGGACCGCGTTTTGGCGACTACCGGGCCGGATTTCGATTCGGCCAGCTCGGCTACGAACTCGTCGAACGACGCGGGCTCAAACGCTTCGAGGCGAGCACCTATCTTTGCTTCTCGCTTTTTGTCGTGCGCTGGACGAAACACGTGCGGGCTTGCCGTGATCTGATGCGCCGCGCATTTGAAGCGGCGAACCGGATCGGCGACCTCACGCATGCGGCCTACACGTGCAGCAATCTCAACTCGGACCTGCTCTTCGCCGGCGAGCCGCTGTTCAAGGTGCAAGGCGAAGCGGAGCACGGCCTCGCGTTTGCCGAGAAGGCGCGGTTCGGCCTCGTCATTGACATTATCAACACGCAACTCGCGCTGATCCGGATGCTCCGCGGCTTGACGCTGAAATTCGGCTGCTTTGATGACGGGCAGTTCAATGAGCTTCGCATCGAATACCATCTGTCCAGTAATCCGGCCCTGGCGCTGCCTGCGGGTCGGTACTGGATCCGGAAATTGCAGGCGCGCTATATGGCCGGCGACTATGCGGCGGCCGTGGACGCCGCATCGAAGGCGCAACCGCTGCTCTGGACCTCAGTCTCGTTCTACGAGGAAGCCGAATATCACTTTTACGGCGCGCTGGCGCGAGCCGCCTGGTGCGATAGCAAACCGGCCGGCGAGCGGCAGCAGCACCTCGACGCTTTAGGTGCGCATCACAGGCAACTGCAGGTCTGGGCGGAGAATTGCCCGGAGAACTTTGAGAACCGTGCCGCGCTGGTCGGTGCTGAAATCGCTCGCCTGGAGGGCCGCGGCCTCGATGCCGAGCTGCTCTACGAGAAGGCCATCCGCTCGGCCGAGGCAAACGGCTTTGTTCACAATGAGGCGCTCGCCAATGAACTCGCGTCCCGCTTTTATGCGGCGCGGGGTCTTGAGAAGATTGCCCGCCTGTATCGGCAGGACGCCCGCTACGGCTACCTGCGATGGGGCGCCGAAGGGAAGGTGCGGCAACTCGAGGAGAAGTATCCGCACCTTGGGACGGAAGCGTCCGCGCCCAGCGGGACGGGCACGATCGGGACACCGGTCGACCGCCTCGACCTCGCGACCGTGATCAAGGTGTCGCAGGCCGTCTCGGGTGAGATCGTTCTTGAAAAGCTGATCGATACGCTCATGCGCACGGCGATTGAACAGGCCGGCGCCGAGCGCGGCCTGTTGATTCTGCCACGCTGCGGTGAGCAGCACATTGCCGCAGAAGCCACGACCCGCGTCGACTCGACTCATGTGGAACTGTGCGACGTGCCAGTGAGCACCGCAGTGTTGCCGGAGTCGGTCCTCTATCACGTCCTGCGCACCCGGGAGAGCCTCGTTCTTGACGATGCCGCGCTCGAGTCATCGTTTGCCGGGGACCCCTACATCGGTCAGCGGAGGGCTCGTTCCGTTCTCTGCCTGCCCCTGATGAATCAGGCCAGGCTCATCGGCGCGCTCTACCTCGAAAACAATCTGACCACGCGCGTCTTCGCGCCGGCCCGGATTGCCGTGCTGAGGCTGGTGGCCTCGCAGGCCGCGATCGCGCTGGAGAATGCCCACCTGTACCGCAACCTCGCGGAACGCGAAGCGAAGATCCGGCGGCTCGTCGATGCCAATATCATCGGTATTTTCATATGGGATCTCGAAGGTCACGTTCTCGATGCCAACGACGCGTTTCTGCGCATCGTGGGTTACGACCGCGAGGACCTCATAGCGGGCCGGCTACGCTGGATGGACCTCACGCCACCGGAATGGCTCGCCCGTGACCTGAGTCAATGGATACCACAACATAAAGTGACTGGGCGCCTGGAACCGTTCGAAAAGGAGTACTTCCGGAAAGACGGCAGCCGCGTGCCCGTGCTGATCGGCGTCGCCACGTTCGACGAGGGCGGAAACGAGGGTGTCGCTTTCGTGCTTGATCTGACCGAGCGTAAGCGGGCCGAGGAAAAAGTCCGCGAAAGCGAGCGGCGTTATCGCGAGATGCAGGTGGAGCTGGCGCACTCAAACCGCGTCGATACTGTCGGCCAGCTCGCGGCCTCGATCGCCCATGAGATCAGCCAGCCGATCGCCGCGACGGTCACCAACGCGCAGGCTGGCCTGCGGTGGCTGAGCGCCCAGCCGCCTGACGTGGAGAGGGTCCGGCAGGGGCTCCGCCGGATCGTCGACGACGGCAGTCGGGCGGGGGACGTGCTCGGCCGGATCCGTGAACTGATCAAGAAGGCGCCACCCCGGAAGGAACGGGTGGACCTCAACGTGGCGATCCACGAGGTGATCGAGTTCACGCGTGGTGAAGCCATGAAGCACGGCGTCTCGGTTCAGACGCAACTCGCGGACGGCTTGCCGTTGATCGAGGGAGACCGCGTCGAACTGCAACAAGTCCTGCTTAACCTGGTCATCAACGCGATCGAGGCCATGGGTGGCGTCAGCGATGGCGTGCGGGAAGTGCTCGTCAGCACTTCCGAAGCCGGCACCGGCTGCGTGCTCGTGGCGGTACGCGATTCGGGGCCGGGCGTTGCCGTGGACAGCGCCGAGCGCGTTTTCGCCCCGTTCTATACAACGAAGCCGACCGGTTTGGGGATGGGACTGTCGATCTGCCGCTCGATCATCGAAGCACACGGCGGCCGATTGTGGGCGAGCGCCAACGTGCCGCGCGGCGCTGTCTTTCAGTTCACGGTGCCGGTTTACCCAGAACTTTCATTGTGATTGCACGCAGCGCGAGCAATTTTCTGGCGGTTGCGGTCCGCGAGTCGGCTGAGCCGGCGATGCGGCAGCTAGGGTCGATCGGCCAGCGTCCGCTGTCTGGCTCGAAGCCGACGTTGCAATGTCCACCGCGGCGCGCCTATGAGTGTCTCAAGATGGCCGATCGCCGCCTGATAAGGTCGGCCGAACGCCACTCGACAGCCGCGAAATGCGCTTTTGGCAGAAGCCGGTGGCATTGTGTTATCAAGGCCCGGGTAGGAACTGGATGTCTCCGTACCAGGCGCGTGTCGTGGTACCGGTATTGTCGGTATCGGTCAGCAGCCCGTAGCCGGTGATTCGTCCCGGCGGTTCGTGAAAGACCCGCTCATAGTCTTGCACGATATTGCGGCGCAGGCTTTGCCACTGACCCGCGTCGCCGGGCAGACCTGAGACGACGATCATCTGTACGCGATCCGTGTGAGGGTTGGCAATGACGATGCCTGGCGCGGCGGTGGTCGACCAGATATACATCAGCGTGGCATAGGGCAGCTCTTCGCCACCGAGGCGCTTTGCCAGGTCCATCTTGGCCCGGTCGAAAAGCGACAGCTTGCTTTTGTCGCCGTCAAAGAAGAACACTAGTCGCGCTGGCGCGTCCTCCTTCGATCCGACGCCGTTGTCGGCGCCCTCAATCGGCCCCTCTGCTTTCCAGCGCCATGCCACGATGGGTGTGCGGACGAGGTCGATATTACCCTCGTGTATCAGCGCAGAAGCAGAGCGGTTCGCGTCCGCCTGCAGGACAGTGGTGTGGCCGTCGTGAACAAGCGTGTATTCCGTCATGGGCTTGCCGTGCGCGACCGGCAGGTTCTTCCAGCCCGCGGGCAGTGGTGCGCCGGGCTTGATCGTGGAAAAGGCAATACCCGGCTTTTCATCCTGTGCACGGATGGCTGGCGTCGACAG
The DNA here is from genome assembly GCF_050434085.1 of Paraburkholderia sp. UCT70. NCBI lineage: Bacteria > Pseudomonadati > Pseudomonadota > Betaproteobacteria > Burkholderiales > Burkholderiaceae > Paraburkholderia > Paraburkholderia sp. UCT70. The sequence continues at coordinate 1,103,601 of NZ_JBNPVZ010000003.1, forward strand.
AAGGAGCGCGGTGCACACAGCGATCCAGACTGGCCGGCTGTTCGTTTCCGCGCTCGAGGGGTCGAGGAAAGATGCATGGCTGGTCGCATTCGTCTTTTAGCTATCATCCATTGTAGCGGGCTCAGTTGACGACCGTCCGGCGGGGCCTTTTCCGCTGCTGGCAGACGGGCAGACGGGCAGACGGGGGTGTCCGGAATTTTGTGTAAACGGGTTGAGGTTTAACCCGGCACTAGCCGCTCTTCGAACTGGATTGTGAAGCGGTTCAGGGCCGCTTTCCAGTCGCGGATAGGCATCGTCCACTTCTTGCTGATGTTGTTCAGCGCCAGGTAAAACAGCTTGGTCACGGCCTCATCGGTCGGAAACGAGCTGCGGGTCTTGATTACTTTGCGCAGACTCATGTTGATCGATTCTATGGCATTCGTGGTGTCCCCCAAGGGGACTTCCTCCGGGGCGTAAATCACCTTCCTGATTTCCGGCGGGTAATCGAAGAACGGAATCACGCGTGCCCAGTTGCGCCGCCAGCTCTGCCCGATGGAAGGGTAGTCCTTGTCCCACCTGGCCTCGAAGACGCCGAGCATCTGCTCGGCCAGCTCTACGGTCGATGAAGTGTAGATCGTCTTCAGATCGGCGGCGACTTCCTGCTGTATTTTCCACGGCACGAAGTTCAGGCTGTTGCGCACCATATGCACGATGCACAGTTGCACGGCCGCCTTCGGATAGACCGCTTCAATGGCTTCAGGGAAACCTTTGAGCCCGTCGACGCAGGCGATAAAAATGTCCTGCACGCCGCGCGTCTTCAGCTCAGTGACCACCTGCAACCAGAACTTGGCACCCTCGGTCTGGGCAATCCACAGTCCCAGAACCTCCTTGTGACCGGTCATGTTCACGCCGATGGCCAGGTACACTGCCTTGGTGCGCACCGCGCCGCTGTCGCGCACCTTGACGTGGATGCAGTCGAGATAGACGATCGGGTAAAGCGCATCGAGCGCACGGCCTTGCCAGACCTTCACCTCCTCGCTGACGGCGTCGGTGACCGCCGAGATGAGCGTGGGCGAGACCTCCGTGCCGTACATTTCTTCCAGGTGCCCCTGGATCTCGCGCACGCTCAGGCCACGCGCATACAGCGAAATGATCTTGTCGTCGAAGCCCGTCCAGCGCGTCTGATGGCGCTCCACCAGCTTCGGCTCGAACGCCCCCTGACGGTCGCGCGGGATGTTGAGCGGCAACTCGCCAAATTCCCCCTGCAGCGTCTTGGCGCTATGCCCATTCCGGGTGTTGCCAGTGGCATTAGTCACCGCTTCGCTCTTGCCATGGCCCAGGTGCTCGGACATCTCCGTCTCAAGCGCTCGCTCCACCAGCATCTTCGTGAGCTGCTTGAGCAACCCGTTCTCGCCTATCAGATCTTCCGGCTTCTGGTAGTTCGCCAGCAGGCTGTCTGCCAGCTTGACGAGTTCAGGATCGGGGTTTTCTCTTTTGTTGCGTTTCGCTACGGTCATCTGTGCTCCAGTTGCTGACAGTTTCCTGCCAAATGACCGTTTACACAAAAATTTTTACACCCTCCGGTAACTCGATTTCCACTCCGCTCAGGTTCCCAGGATGCCAGCAGGGAGACGCGAATGAAGACCCGTCAGGTCGATACTCTGCCCGGATATGTTCCGACACCTCCGGCGATCCGCGAAAAACGCGAGCGCGCGGGGTCTGAACCAGATCGAAGCCGCAGCCCTGCTGCATGTAAACATACGCCTGTGGCAAAAGTGGGAGCTTGGCGAACGCGCGATGCACGTGGCTTTCTGGGAATTTTTTTGCACCAGAACGGGATTGGAAACATGAAGTGCGATCGCATTGACTGTCCGTTATCAGTTGCCCATATCTGTACATCCGGAGCGTGAGGCGACATTATTGCGAACGATTTCCTGCCGGCTGAATACCCTGGGCCGGCCTTTATTTGTGGCCGCCTCGCCTGTCGGCCGCGGCAGCCTCACCCTCTAGATTTAATCAACGCCTGCCCGCTCTTCCATTCGCACACTTCCGGCGCGTGTCGACATGGTCCAGCTGTCGGAAAAATCTCAAGATGACGCGACGTCACATCATTTGCCGATCGGCCGTTCGCGGAGCGTGGCGGTCGCACGAACGTCCAAGGGGCGGCAGTGACGAATGACTCTTACTGGCCGAACCCGGTCCGACAGCAAACTTCGGTGAGGGGGCTGAGCACCGCCGGTTGCGTTCGGCGGCACCCGATCCACTTCTGCCATTTGAGATCGCATCTGAACTGACGAACGCCAGCTGTCCGCCCGATGCGGGACCATCGGAGGTCAATCAAACACGGCATTTGAATCGGGCTGCCCTCACATCGAACCCTTCGACGAGGGGGGCCTCCGACCATCTCCACATCAACCGCCCCACAGATTGCGAGCGGGACGCAGCAACGGTAAGCGTCGCGCAATTTAATTGATTTGCGCGGTCACATGGACAACAACGACGAATTTGCGATTGCGCTCATTGTGCGTGGGATCGGATTGTTGGCTTGCGCCGACATGCCTCTCGATTAGGGTTAACCCATTCAGAGCTGTGCCGCAAAGTACATACAGTTCTTGCATACGAGCCTGCTTCAGACGCGGGGGCATCGCCGCCCAGGGTCGTCTGGCGGTGGCTCCTCATTTCCACGAACTCAAAGGAGACGACAGATGGAAATCCGCAACCCTTCCCCCGGCCTCTACAACGAAGATCTCGCACCCGCCAGGGTGCGCAACTGGGGTGCCTTTAGCATTTTCAACGTCTGGACCTCGGACGTGCACAGCCTCTGGGGCTACTACCTCGCCGCCAGCCTGTTCTTGTTGTGCGGCAGCTTTACCAACTTTGTGCTGGCGATCGGGCTCGGCTCACTCGTGATCTTCGCGCTGATGAATCTGATCGGCTACGCCGGCGAGAAGACCGGCGTGCCATACCCGGTGCTTGCGCGCGCCTCTTTCGGCGTGTGGGGCGCCAACCTCGCAGCGCTGGTGCGCGCCGTGGTGGCCTGCTTCTGGTACGGCGCGCAGACAGCAGCGGCTTCGAGCGCGATAGTCGCGCTGTTGATCCGCAGCACCAGCCTGATGGAGTTCCACAAGGGCACGCACTTTCTCGGCCACTCGGGGCTGGAAGTGATCTGCTACTTCATCGTCTGGGCGCTGCAGCTGCTCATCATTCAGAAGGGCATGGAAACGGTGCGCAAATTCCAGGACCTGGCCGGTCCGGCGGTGTGGATCGCGATGCTGATCCTGGCGATCGGCCTGTGCGTCAAGGCGGGCGGCTTCTCGTTCGAGCATGGCATTCCGATGGACGCGCTGCTCGAGAAGACCAAGGACGCCGGCGTCAGCGGCGAGCCCGGCTCGTTCTGGGCGCTGATGGCCGTAGGCGCGACCTGGATCACCTACTTCGCGGCGCTGTACCTGAACTTTTGCGACTTCTCGCGCTACGCGAAAAACCGCGACGCAGTCAAGAAAGGAAATCTGTGGGGCCTGCCGGTCAACCTGATTGCGTTCTCGCTGGTCGCCGGCGTCACCACCATCGCCGCCTTCAAGGTGTACGGCGAAGTGCTGCTGCACCCCGAGCAGATCTCAGCCAAGTTCGATAGCTGGATACTGGCACTCATCGCGGCGGTGACCTTCGCAGTCGCCACGCTAGGCATCAACGTGGTGGCCAATTTCGTCTCGGCGGCGTTCGACATCTCCAACACGTTCCCCAGGCAGATCAGCTTCAGGAAGGGCGGTTTCATCGCCGCAGCCATCGCGCTGGTGCTCTACCCGTTTGCGCCGTGGGAAGGCAACGCCGCGCACTTCGTCAACGCCATCGGCGCCACGATGGGCCCGCTGCTGGGGATCATCCTGGTGGACTACTATCTGGTGGCCAAGGGCAACGTCAACGTCGCGGCGCTCTACCAGGAGCACGGCGAGTATCGCTACGAAGGCGGCTGGAACGTCAACGCGCTGGCCGCGGCGGCGGTCGGCAGCGTGTTTTCGACCTTCCTGCCCAACTTCACTAACCTGCTGCCGGCCTGGTGGAATACATATGGCTGGTTCTTCGGCGTAGCGATCGGCGGCGGCATGTACCTGGTCATGGCGACGCTGCGGCCGCGTACCGCGATCGCCCCTACCCGCGTTTAAGGCTCTTTCCATCCCGATCAGGTAGGGTCAAGCACTGGCACGGCACCGCCGGGTGCCTCCCGGAAGCGGGCGGTTGGTCACGATAGCCGCGTGCGACTCGCGAATCGCAGATTTGGCCGACGATCCGCCTGATGGCATCGTTCAAAGAATGGCACTTTCGGCCACAACTTGCCGTTCAGCGAGCCGGGAAATCTGCCGTTGGAGCGGCCGCATTACTCCGGAACCTGACGGACGAGCTACCCGCACAATTCGGCCATTGCTGACGTTCGGCTACCGTCCCTCATCGGGTGGCTGCACGGTGCTAACCGGCCGTTCGGCCGAGCCGGATCCGGAGCGGCGACGCTCACATCGGCGAACGCGTACTTGCGACCCACTGCGGACCTACAGATGCTCATCAGTCGAATGACAGCTTCCGAAGGTGGAACTGCCATTGACGCGAAGATCGCCACTGCCCGCTCATCGGCCATGTTGCGGACATTCATCTTCCTTTGGAACTTGCTTATAGCGAATGGCCGCTTACGAGAAAAGCAAACGCGCGATGCCGAGCGACCGCAGACAATCGTTTGTCACGCTTGAAAAGTCGGCTCCGTGGCGTCACGATCGGGTCAGTTTCTCTATCTGCCCGTTTACTTGACGCGATGGAAAAGGATGGCAGGGCAATCGCATGAAAAATTGTTTACACCCAATGGGTTACGAATGGGGGTTGTAAACTGCTGCGAAGAAGCGTTAACTCTTGGTTTTGCCAAGGGCCGAGAGTGGACGACGAATACGAGCCGTTGAGTTTGCAAGACGCGTTTGGGGACCTGAAGGACCCGCGTGTACGCACCCCGGAGCATGATCTGACGGAAATGCTGGTGGTTGCCCTGGCGGCGATCCTGTCGGGTGCCGACACCTGGGTGGGGATCGCTTTGTGGGCGCAGGGACAACTGGAGTGGCTGCGCCGGTACTTGCCTCTGCGCAACGGGATTGTCTCGCATGACACGTTCGGACGCGTATTCGCGGCGCTTGATGCGCGGCAGTTCGAAGCGTGCTTTGTGCGATGGGTAAGCGGTATTTGTCCTGCAGTCGCGGGCCAGGTGGTGGCAATTGACGGCAAGACAGTACGGCGCTCGCACGGCATGGGTCGTAGCGCGATCCATCTGGTATCGGCTTATTGTGGCGCATTGGGGGCGACCTTGGGCCAGGTCAGGACTGCAGATAAAAGCAACGAAATAACCGCGATCCCGGCATTGCTGGATGCCTTGCTGCTCAAGGGTGCGATCGTGACGATCGACGCGATGGGTTGCCAGCGGGAGATCGCGGCGAAGATCGTGGCTGGAGGTGCAGAGTATGTGCTTGCGGTCAAAGGCAACCAGCCTGCCTTGCATGAAGCGATCGTGCAGCTGTTCGATGCACAGCGCACACAGTCCCTGCGCAGCGTGCGCTTCGCTGAGCACTGTCAGACAGGCAAGAAAGTGCACGGAAGAATCGAGACGCGCCAGTGCGTTGCGACCGACATGATTGACTGGCTGGATGAGGACGGCAAATGGGCCGGCCTGCGCTCGGTGGCGATGGTTGAGGCCACCCGCGAGATCGACGGCCGTGCTTCGCTGGAGCGGCGGTACTACGTGAACAGCCTGCCTGCTGACCCGAAACGGATCAACGAGGCGGTGCGCGCTCACTGGGCCATCGAAAACAGCATGCATTGGGTGCTCGATGTTGCCTTTGGCGAGGATCAATGTCGTGCCCGGGTGGACAATGCGGCGCAAAACTTCGCGATCTTGCGCCGCATCGTGTCGAATCTACTGCGCGCTGACAAAGCCACCAAGGTCGGCATAAAGAACAAGCGGCTCAAGGCCGGATTCGATGAACACTATCGGGCTCGAGTGCTTGGAATGCCGGTCTTTTGATGCAATTGCCCTGAAAAGGATGGCGCCTCGTCTGGACAAGCAGTGCTCCTGCGAGCTCAGCGTCGACACTGATCATGTGAACCGCACGCGGCAGTTCTTCGAAGCATCGACGGGAATCACTGCCGTGGCAGCGCCGACGCGAGTGTTCCCGCATGGGCGATCCCCCAATCGACATAAACATGAACGTGCCGTCGAGACCAAACGCTAGCCTGTCGGCAGGGCAAACCCCATAGGCTGAACGGCGTGACACACCACATACGCGACTACGCCGAAGCCTTCTGGCGGCGCCCGTCTTGCCGCACTGAGGATCGACCGCCTCGCCAGCTTTTCTAACCCACCAGAAAATCGTCGACCAACTGATTGAACGCATCGGCATGTTCGATCTGCGTCCAGTGCCCGCATTGACCGAAGACGTGCAATTGCGACGGGCCGATGAGTTCGAGCAGCCGCAGCGAGTTGGCGAGCGGAATCACCTGATCGTCGCGGCCATGCACGATCAACGTCGATTGTCGGACCTCGCCCAGTTCATGTTCGTGACACGCGAGCGCATCGACCCAGCGTTGCCGCGGCGCCGGAAACATCGCGGAAAACGACTCCTGATAGCCGGGCCGGATGCTGGCCCGATAGCGCGACTCCGCCAACTCGGGCGTGAGGCGTGAACGATCGAACGCGAACACGTTCATGATGCTTTGCATGTTCGCGACCGTTGGCTCATAGCCCCACACTGCATCGAGCCCCGGCGTCAGATCGAAGCGCACACCCGCTGCACCCATCAGCACTAGCTTGCGCACGCGCTCCGGATGACGCACGGCCATTGCCAGCGCGAGGGCACCGCCGAACGAGTTGCCGACCAGGTCGGTGCGCTCGATGTCAAGCGCGTCCAGCAGACCGACCAAGTGGTTCACCCACAGATCCATGTCGCAATGTGTGCCCGCGCGGCGCTCCGTGTAGCCGAAACCCGCCATGTCGGGTGCGATCACGCGGCGCGTACGGGCGAGCGCTGGGATCGTAAGACGCCAGTTTGCCCACGCGGTGACCCCGGGCCCCGAGCCGTGAATCAGCAACGCCGGTTCGCCGGCGCCGACGTCGTGATAATTCGTGTCGAGGCCCGCCGCGCGAATCCGCAGGCCGATTTCAGGATCGTGTTGCTGTGTCATGGTGAACTCCTTGGCCGTCGCCTTCCTGGCGGCGGCATTGATTGATTGTCAGAACGGGATGACAGCGCGCGCCCACACCGCCTCGCCCGCCGGTCTGTTTCTCACGAAAAGCTCCTTCACCACACGCACGTCCACGCTCCCCTTCGCAAACTCGTAGCGAAACCCCGGGCCGATTGCGAAGACCTGACCGCGAAAACCGTCGCCGTTCACCGACGCGCCATATTGCGTGTCGTCCGTGGTCTGCTTGACGAAATAGCCCGCAATGCCGACCCGCGCCTTTGTCGTCACCGCGTAGCTCGCGCCATAGTCGACGTGGAACAGTTGGCCCGAGTGGTAGTCGGTCGCGGTGTTCATCGAGTTAAAGCTGTAAGTGATCTTCGCCGACATCTCCAGTCCGGGGGCCGGAAACCAGCTGACGCCGAATATCGGTCTCACCGTGTAATAGTGCTTGCCGGTGTTTAGCGCTGCGTTCTTGTCATACTGTCCGGTCGGCAGCACGAATTCGAGCGCGCCCACCGTTCGCAGGGAACCATCGCCCCACGCGATTAACGCTGGGCTCACGATCAGATCGCCGAGATTGGTGCGATCGAACGACGCGCCTCCCGCGTCCAGCGACAGATGCTCCATCGGCAGCACCACATACGCGCCGAAGCGCCCGCCGAGCAGCGACAGATTCGACATGTACAGGAGCCTCGGAATCAGCACGTCGGCATTCAGCTTGAACCCTGGCACAGAACTGTTGCCGTGCGAGTCGTTGAAGCGCGACGCGAAGTAATGCGTGTAGTACAGCAGTCCATACAGACCCGCGGGCGGAAACGCTCCGGCGAAAAAGGCCTCGGCGCCCTCGCCTATCGTGTCGCTGCCGCCTTCGGTGGCGTGCACGTTGGTGCTGAGTGCGGCGCAAATGCCGGCCAGCAGCATCCCTCGCCTGAACGCGATTCGAACTTCCATCTTGCTGTCTCCTTGATATTGTTTTCGTGAGCCTTTGCGGGTGGACGGCCTGGCGGCCGCCCGCAACGGGGTTACTTCTTCAGATCGAGCGCGACATCGACGATCATGTCTTCCTGCCCGCCGACCATGCGCCGCCGGCCCAGCTCCACAAGAATATCGATCGTCTTCAGACCGTATTTCCCGGCGGCCGCCTCGGCGTGCCGCAGGAAGCTCGAATAGACGCCCGCATAGCCAAGCGCCAGCGTTTCGCGGTCGACACGCACCGGCCGATCCTGCAACGGACGCACGATGTCATCGGCTGCGTCGAGCAGGCCGTACACATCGCAGCCGTGATTCCACCCAAGCCGGTCCGCCGCCGCGATAAACACTTCGAGCGGCGCGTTGCCCGCCCCCGCACCCATGCCCGCCAGCGATGCGTCGATCCGGTCGCAGCCCTCCTCGACCGCGACAATCGAATTCGCCACGCCGAGCGACAGGTTGTGGTGCGCGTGCATGCCGGTCTGGGTGCCGGGCTTCAACACGTCCTTGAAGGCGCGGAAGCGCTCGCGCACGCCGTCCATCGACAGTGCGCCGCCCGAGTCCACGACATAGACGCAGGTCGCGCCATAGCTTTCCATCAGCTTTGCCTGCTGCGCCAATGCGGCGGGCGTCGTCATGTGGCTCATCATCAGAAAGCCGACGGTGTCCATGCCGAGTTCGCGCGCGTGCTCGATATGCTGCTTCGACACATCCGCCTCGGTGCAATGCGTCGCGACGCGCACAATGCGAGCGCCCGCATCGTAGGCGTTCCGCAGATCGTGGACGGTGCCGACGCCCGGCAGCAGCAGCGTCGCGACCTTCGCGTGGCTGACCGTTTCAGCGACGGCCGCAATCCATTCGACGTCGCTGTGCGCGCCGAAGCCGTAGTTGAAGCTCGATCCGCAGAGTCCGTCGCCGTGTGCGACCTCGATTGAATCGACGCGCGCATCGTCGAGTGCGCGCGCGATCGCCTTCATGTTCGCGATGCTGTATTGATGACGGATCGCGTGGCTGCCGTCGCGCAGTGTCACGTCGGAAATATAGAGTTTGCGGTTATGCATGGTGTCGCTCCGTTGCGCGATCAGGCCGCGAGCGGCGCGAGCCGCGTTTCGGCGATACGTTCGGCGCACGCGAGCGCGGCCGAGGTCATGATGTCGAGGTTGCCCGCATAGGCCGGCAGATAGTGCGCGGCGCCCTCCACTTCGAGAAAGACCGAGGTCTTCAGTCCCGTGATCGGGCCGAAGCCCGGCACGTTCAGCGGCTGGCTTGCGTCGAACAGATCGAACTGCACGCGCTGCTTGAGCCGATAACCCGGCACGTAACGCTGCACACGCTCGGCCATCGCGGCGACGCTCGCTTCAATGGCGTCGCGATCCGCGGGATCGGACAGCGTGAAGACGGTGTCGCGCATGATGAGCGGCGGTTCGGCCGGGTTCAGAACGATGATCGCCTTGCCGCGCGTCGCACCGCCGAGCACCTCGATCGCCTTCGACGTGGTTTCGGTGAATTCGTCGATGTTGGCGCGCGTGCCTGGACCGGCAGAGCGGCTGGAAATCGACGCAACGATCTCCGCGTAGTGGACCTTCGCCACACGCGACACCGCGTTGACCATCGGAATCGTCGCCTGCCCGCCACACGTCACCATGTTGATGTTGGGCGCGTCGAGTTCGTCGTCGAGATTGATCGACGGAATCACATACGGTCCGATCGCGGCGGGCGTCAGGTCGATGACCTTGATGCCGTGCGCCTGCAGCAGCGCGTTGTGATGCTTGTGCGCGCCTGCCGAGGTGGCGTCGAACGCGATGCGGATGTCACCGAAGTCCGGCATGGCGAGCAATCCGTCGATGCCGCCTGCGGTCGTCGGCACACCGAGCCGTTGCGCGCGCGCGAGGCCGTCCGACTGCGGATCGATACCGACGAGCGCGGCCATCGCGACATGCTTGCCGTGACGCAGAATCTTGATCATCAGGTCGGTGCCGATGTTGCCGGAGCCGATGATGGCGACTTTTTGCGGCGCCGATGCGCCGTGCACGTTTGACATGGTCAGATTTCCTTTGATGCGTGGCGCACTAGCGCCCGAGTTCGAATGCGGTTTTGCCGCCAATCCCGAAGTGCGTCTTCGGGATTTCGATCAGCAGCACGCGCACCGATTCGCGCGGCGCGCCGATGGATTCGATGGCGGCGTCGGTCAGTGCGCCGATCAAACGCGCCTTCTGTTCGTCGGTCCGGCCTTCCATGAGATGAACGTTGATGATGGGCATGAATGTCTCCGTTTATGCAGGCACGCTTCGCTCAGACGAAGCGCATTGAAACGCTGCCAAGATGCTGGAAGCGCGCGGTGACCGAATCGCCGGCGGCAACTGCAATCGCCTCGGTCACGCCGCCGGTCAGGATCAACGTGCCCGCGGGAATGGCCTTGCCGCGCGCGCCGAGCATGTTGGCGAGCATCGCGACGCTGGCGGCCGGATGGCCGAGCACCGCCGCGCCCGACGCCGTCGCGACGATTTCACCGTTTTTCTCCAGCACCACGCCAAGATTCTTCAGGTCGAGACCGGCGGCGCTGCGATGCCGGCCCCCCGTCACGAAGCGCGCCGACGATGTGTTGTCGGCAATTACGCTCTTCAGGTCGAAGCGGAAGTTTTCGTAGCGCGAGTCGATCACTTCCACCGCGGGCAGCACAAAGTCTGTTGCGGCCAGCACGGTGCCGATGTGGCAGCCGGGACCTGCAAGCGGATGCTTTGTCACAAACGCGATTTCCGCTTCCACTTTCGGGTGGATCAGCGACGACGTGTCGATTGCCGCGCCGTCCATGCACGAACCGTAGTCGGTGAGAAAGCCGTAGACCGGGTCTGTCACACCCATCTGGCGCATCTTCGCGTGCGACGTGAGGCCCATCTTCAAGCCCGCGACTTTCATGCCGCGCGCTTCCTTGCGGGCACGCAGCGCATCCTGGATCGCATACGCGTCGGCCCAGTCGATCTGCGGATACGCGTCGGTGATCTTGGTGATCGCCTCCCGTTGCAGTTCAGCTTCGTCGAGCCGATGCGCGAGGGCGTCGATCGTCGTTTGATCGAGCGTCATGGTTTTTCTCCCTGAATGAAACGCACCGACGCGCTGCCGATGCCGCCGAGACTGATCCGCAGCGAGTCGCCCGCCGTCACCGGCACCATTGCCGCGAGCGAGCCGGACAGAATCACCTCGCCCGCTTTGAGCGTCATGCCGAGCCGGCCGAGGGTGTTCGCGAGCCACGCCACCGCGTTGGCCGGATGCCCGAGCGCCGCTGCGCCCGCGCCGGTTGCCGCTATCTCGCCGTTCTTTTCGAGCGTCATGCCGACCAGTGCGAGATCGAGTTCGCGCGGGTCGATCGCCTGATCGCCGAGCACGAATACGCCCGACGACGCGTTGTCGGCCACGGTGTCCTGAATGCGGATCTTCCAGTCGCGAATACGCGAGTCGACGATCTCGAAGCACGGCAGTACGGCCTCGGTGGCACGCAATACGTCCGCATACGTCACGCCCGGCCCCGCAAGGTCGTGTTTCAGCACGAACGCGATTTCGCCCTCGGCCTTCGGCGCGATCAGTTGCGACACGTCAATCGCGGCGCCGTCCGCGAACACCATCGCCGACGTGAGATGCCCGAAGTCCGGCTGGCGCACGTCGAGCATGTTCATCACCGCTTCGCTCGTCACGCCGATCTTCTTGCCGATCACTCGTTCGCCGCCGAGCGCGATGCGGCGTTCAATCATCCGCAACTGGATACGGTAGGCGTCGTCGATCGTGATGCCGGGTTCGCGTGCGGTCAGCGGCGCAACCGGCTCGGCATGACGCAACGCGCGATAGAGTTCGTCGCCGTAGCGCTCGATCGCTTCGGGCGCGAGCCCTTCTGTTTTTAACGGATTCATCTCAGCCCTCACAGCTTGACGCATACGTTGCGCAGCTCGGTATAGAACTCGAGCGAATGGATACCGCCTTCTCGGCCGATCCCCGACTGTTTCGCGCCACCGAACGCGGTGCGCAGATCGCGCAGAAACCACGAATTGATCCAGCAGATGCCCACGTCGAGCGCGCGCGCCATGCGATGCGCGGTGCCGGTGTCGCGCGTCCACACGGTGGCGGCGAGACCGTAGGGCGTGTCGTTGGCTTTCGCGATCACTTCAGCTTCGTCATCGAACGGCGCGACGTGACAGCACGGGCCGAAGATTTCCTCGCGGATCACGCGCGAGCCGTCCGGCAGGCCAGTCCAGATCGTCGGCTCGATCCACGCGCCGTCCTTCAACCCGGCCGCCATATCGGGTACGCCGCCGCCGGTTACGATCACCGCGCCGTCGGCGCGCGCCTGCTCGTAGTACGAGAGCACCTTGCTGCGATGCGTCTGCGAGATCAACGGACCGAAGGTGGTGCCTTCGGCGCCGGGGCGCCCCGGACGCAACGCCTTCGCTCGTGCCGCAAGCGCATCGACAAAGCGCTCGTAAATCGGCCGTTGCACGTAGACGCGCTCCGTACCGAGACACACCTGCCCTGTGTTTTCAAAAGCGGAACGCGCGATACCTACCACGGCCGCATCGAAATCGCAGTCGGCAAAGACGATGCCCGCGTTCTTGCCGCCGAGTTCGAACGACACCGGCCGCACGCCGTTCGCCGCAGCCTTCATGATGGCTTCGCCGGTGCGCGTTTCGCCGGTAAAAGTGATCGCGTTCACGCCGGGATGCTCAGTCAGGAACGCACCCGCAGAGTCGGGACCGAAACCGTGCACGACGTTGTAGACGCCCTTTGGCACGCCCACTTCGTTCATCACTTCGCCAAGCAGCGTTGCGGTAGCCGGCGTTTCCTCGGACGGCTTCACCACCACCGTGTTGCCGCATGCGAGCGCCGGCGCGACCTTCCATGTCATCAGCAACAGCGGCAGGTTCCACGGACACACGACCGCGATCACACCGCGCGGCGTACGCACGCCGTAGTTGAGGGCTTCGCCGCCGTCCGGCATCGCCATGGCGAAGCTTTCGGTGGGGACGTTGCGAATCATGTCGGCGAACACCTTGAAGTTCGCCGCGCCGCGCGGAATGTCGATGTGACTCGCCAGCGCATGCGGCTTGCCGGTGTCGGCAATTTCGGCGGCGAGAAAGTCGTCGAAGCGCCGGTTGATGCCGTCGGCCACCGCGTACAGCAGTTCGACGCGCTGCGGCAGCGTCATGCGCGCCCAAGGTCCGTGCAAGGCCACGCGCGCGGCCTGCACCGCTGCGTTGACCTCGGCGCGGCCGGCCTCGTGCACGAGCCCGATCACACTGTCGTCGACCGGGTTGCGGTCTTCGAACGTGCGATCCGTGCCGACCCACTCGCCGCCAATGAAATTCTTGAATTCAGTCATGGATAGTCTCGATCGTTTCGTTGCGCCAGTCGCGCGGCTCAGGTCAACACGCTCAGGAAGGCCTCGTTGAGCTTGCGGTCGTGATAGAAAATCGCGCGCCCCAGGTCCTTGTCGTGCCACGTGATAGTCGGCTTGTCAGGGTAGTGGATGTAGCCGCCCGCGAAGACCTCGTTGCGGTTGCCGGACGGATCGAAGAAGTAGATCGTCGCGCCGCGCGTGATGCCGTGACGCGTCGGCCCGATGTCGAGCGCAACGTCGTGCTTGGAAATCAGATCAGCAGCCTTGAGCACGTCGCCCCAACTGTCGAGCTGGAACGACACGTGGTGAAATTTGTTCTTCGCCGCGTGGCGGATAAACGCGACGTCATGTGCCTTGTTCGAGCACGTCAGGAACGCGGCGATCTGCATGCCTTCCGGTGTAACGACCTGCTCGGCCAGCGAAAAGCCGAGCACGTCGCGAAAGAGCTTCACGGTATCGTCGAGTTCGTCGCCGTACAGCAGGCAATGATCGAAGCGGCTCGGCGACATGCCGCGCAGGTCGTCGGGCCAGGGGTCGGGGTTCACGTCGCCGGTCGCGCTGCCGACCTTGTCCTTCGTCGCGAAGAGTTCGATCGAGTGGCCGGTCGGTACGGTGAAGCGGAAACGCCGCCCTGTATGCAGATGCTCGCCGGCTTCCATCCAGAGGAAGTCTTTCGCGTAGCCCGATTCCTTCACCGCGTTCGCGAGCCGGTCGAGCGTCGCTTCGCTGTCGACGCGAAAGCCGAGGTAATCCATGCCCGGCTCGTCCGCTTCGCGCAGCACGACGCTGTGATGGTCATGTTCGTCCCATGCCTTCAGATACACGCGCCCTTGCGCGTCGCGGCCGGTTTCATGCAGGCCGAGCACGTCGATGTAGTGCTTCAACGCCGGACCGATTTCGAGGACCCGCAGCGCAATATGGCCGGGTCGCAGTACGCCTTGCAATGCCATGATGTGTCTCCTTGATGGTTCTGGTTCAGACGCCGCCCGGCGCCTGTTGCTGCTGGATGGATTCGTGGTGTTCTTCCGCCACCATTCCGGCGCGCGCCTTGTCGATGCAGCGCGCCATCCTGCCGATCACGCGCACCGACAGATCCGTGAGCGGACTGATGCGGCATGCGAGCACCGTGCCGCGCGCTTCCTCGTCGGCGCTCACGCAAGCGCGGCTCATCTTGCAGGCGTGATAGCGGCCGCTCAGCACCTGCACCTTGCACACACCGCAGCCGCCGCCGCGACAGCCGAGCGGAATGCCTCGCCCGCCTGTCGCCGCCATCGCATGAAGCACGGTGGCGTTCTCCGCGCAGCCGAACGTGTCGCCGGTGTTTTCAACTTCGATCCGCCAGGTCATCACCGCTCTCCTAGAGTGAGCCGACGGAGCGCGTCAGATGCGGAACAGCGGGCTTTTGGCCGCCTCGCTCGCATCCGCCGCCGACAGGAACTGCTCCGTGTAGATGTCGCGCTCGAACAGCCGGCCCTGCATCAAGGTTTTGATGCACGCCTCGACCATCGGCGGCGGCCCGCACAGATACGCCTTGTGGCCGCGAAAATCGGTGATGCCCGCGGCGTCGGAGTACTGCGCTTTCAGGACCTCGTGCACGAAACCGCGCGGGCCCGGCCAGCCGCTGTCGTCCGGCTCGCTCGACAGCGCGGGCAGGTAGCGGAAATTCGGGTGGCGTTCGGCCAGGTCGTTGAAAAAGGCTTCGAAATAGAGTTCGTCGCGTGTGCGGGCGCCGTGGATCAGCGTGATCGGCAACGTCGAGCCTTCGTTCAGCAGATCGAGGATCATCGACTTCGGGCTCGACAGGCCCGAGCCGCCGGCGAGGAAGATCGTCGGCATCTGCGCCTGTTTGCGCACGAAGAAGCGGCCGAACGGCGCGGCGAACACCAGTTGCGCGCCCGGTCGCAGTTCGTCGTGCAGCCAGCCGGTCGCGACCCCGTCCGGCACACGGCGAATGTGCATCTCGATCTCGCCGTCATGTGGCGCATTGGCAAGCGAGAATGCGCGCGGCTGCCCGCAGCCCGGCACATGCAGATTCAGGTACTGGCCTGCCTGAAACGCGACACGCCCGGCGCCCTCCACCGCGAGCCGGATCACGCGGATAGTCGGCGTGGCGTCTTCGATCGCGACGACCGTGCCCGTGTAATCCTGCAGCGGCAGATTTTGCGCGTCGGGGTCTTCGTCGATGTCGGCTTCGATCACGAGATCGGACATCGGCGTCGCGCAGCACGCCAGGCACTTGCCCTCTTCGCGCTCGAAGTCCATCAGCGCGAAGTCCGACGCGTCGCCCTGATCGATCTCGCCGTCGACGACCTGCACCTTGCAGGTCGCACACAGCCCGTGACAGCAAGCATGCGGAAGCCACACGCCCTGACGCAAACAGGCATCGAGCAGCGTCTGCCCCGCTTCGATGCCGATGGTCTGGCCGAGCGGTTCAATACGTACGGTGTAGTCCATCACTGTCTCCCGCGTTAGCTGCACGAACCGCCGATG
Organism: Paraburkholderia sp. UCT70; assembly: GCF_050434085.1. Taxonomy (NCBI): domain Bacteria; kingdom Pseudomonadati; phylum Pseudomonadota; class Betaproteobacteria; order Burkholderiales; family Burkholderiaceae; genus Paraburkholderia; species Paraburkholderia sp. UCT70. Next base: position 1,119,631 of record NZ_JBNPVZ010000003.1, read on the forward strand.
CCAGTCAGGCCCGGCGTCCGCAGACGGATCACGTCCTTGTGAACGAGACCGTTGTCGGCGAGCGAGCGCTCGCTGTCCGGCCGCCACGGCTCGCCGGATCTGAACCACTGCGCCGTGTGCCAGTCGATCGCGGCAAAATCAGGATGCGCGTGATACAGACCCGGTAGCACGTCCGACACCAACGCGCCGAACGTCATGTCAGCCGGCACCGGCACGCACAGCGGCGCGCAGAACATCAAGTGGTCCTCCCAGCCGATATAGAGCAGCCGGTTGCCATGAAATTGCGACTCGCGGTCGGCCGGTTCGAACGCGTAGGGTTTGATCGCGGTGATGCTCATGCTTGTCTCCTTCGTCTGTCTGTTCTCGTGTCGCGTCGCGCTCATTCGCCTGAAACGTGGGCGCCGGATGCGTCTTTCCACGCATTCCAGTTGCGTTCGTCGGGCGAGCCCGCGAAGTCGAGGTTGTCGTGACCGTGGTTGAGGTTGTAGTACTTGAGAACATCGTCGAGCGACGCGCCACCACAGTTGCCCTGATAGATCTGGTGCACCGGCAGCCACGCCTGCACATATTTCTCGGGCTCGCCTTCGAAGATGTCCTTGCAGCCGTCCGAGCAAAAGTGGAACTTCATGCCGTGATACGTCGATTCGCGGTAGGCGATTTTGGTCGGGTCGTCCGGCTCGCTGAAGAACATCGGTACCTGGCAGGTCTGGCAGAGCATCGGCAGACTGGCGTTGTAGAAACGCTTGCCCGCCTGCTGCTGTTCGCGCCAGTATTCGAAACGCGGCCGGTAGACGCTGTCGAAGGTCTCCGGGTACTTGGCGGAAAGCCAGTCGAGTTCTTCGTCGGAGGGCACCCAGGTGTGGAAGTCAGCAGCGGCGCCATAGTTGTAGAACGTTGCCCAAGCCTCATGCGTGACGCGGTCTTTGGTCTGCGTCGCGATCTCGTGATACCTCGGCATGCGCAGGCCATAGCGTTCGAGGTCTTTGAAGAGCGCGCCGCCCGCGTCTTCGAAATAGATCTTCCACGCCTCGGACCACGACATCACGCGCTTGGGCAGCATGTAGTCCATCATCATGCCGACCAGCGTCAGCAGCCGGAAACCGCGCCAGAACCATTTGTCGAGCCACTTCTGCACGATCGGCACATTGTCGGGGTCCTGCTCGCAGAGAAACTTCACGACTTCGAGACCGAGCGTCATGTGACGCGACTCATCGGACTGCGCGGAGAAGCCGAAGGTGACCGTCGCCATATCGCCGTTGTACGCCGCGCCTGACATGAACGGCATGAACAGCAGGTTCGTCAGCACGTATTCGAACGAAAACGAAATCGCCGTGATGAATTCGAACGGACCGGCGCTCATCGCATCTTCGAAGTACGACTTCGGCACCGACAGATACCAGACGCGGTCGTACATATGCGGCCATTCCGCGAAGCCGTTGAAATACTTGTTGTAGAGCGACAGCGTGTGGACCTGAGTCTGACAGTGACGCAATTCATCGATCGACTGCATCTGGCAAGCGACGCGCGCACCAACCCCGCGAAAATGGCGACCCAGATGCGCATAACCGCGATGCGCCGCGTATTCGAGCGGCGTCACGCCGGTCAGGAACAGCTTGAGCGTGTTGATATAGCGTGCGTCGGAGACATTCATGTGCCCGTTGTTCTGCGCGAACGAATCGATGATCGCGTAGAGTTTGCGTTCCTTCTCCGCCTGATACTTCCAGTACGCGTCCATCGTCATCCGGAACGGGTCTTCCCACTTGTCCCAGTCGTGAATCTTGATGCCCTCGTACTGATCGAACGGGAACACCTTGTCCATCGGCTGATAACTGGTTTCCCAGCCGAGATCGCGCGTCATCAGCGCGTACTTGTCTTTCAGGTTCAGCTTCTTGCGTGCGTCCATCATTCGTCTCCGTTTATATCAGGCGTGCCATTGCAGCGTGAAGGCATCGTCGGTTTCATCGATGTTTCCCGACAGCGACACCAGATTCAGTTGCAGCTCCTGGATGTTCCAGTCGCGGCCCAACTCTTCCGATACGTGGGGGCGCGAAATCACGAGCTTGCCGGGCGCGTCGATCTTCACCATCGCCGGATACTCGTTGACCGTAGCCTCCGGATTCACGGCGGTAATCGCGGCAACGATCGCGCGCGTTTCGTCGGTGTTCTGCAATGCGATGTAGACGTTTTGCATGACGGCCTCAGGGTTGGACTACTGCCACCGGCAATGCGCCGAGCTTCGTAAGACGAGCGGCGAACTGCGCGCCGGTTTCATCGAGTGCGGCAGCGCCCGCGCCGTCGAGCAGCGTGCCTGCAACGGGGAGAAGCGCGTCGAGCGTGCGGGCGCGGTAGTACTCGACCCAGCCGGCAATTCGTTGCTGGTTCTCGGGCGATTCAGCGCTCGCCGTGCGGATCAGCGCGTCGACCCACTTGGTGTGATCGGACTGCCATTGCTGCGTGAACTCGGTGAGCATCGCGAGACTTGCACCGAGGTGCTGCGCAGCGAACGCGTCGAAGTGCTGATAGACGAGCGGATACAGCAAGCCGTCGAGCACAAGGTTCTGCGCGACGAAGGTCTCGAACCAGTCTTCGATCACGAAGAGGTCCTCGACAAGGCGGCGCATCGGCTGCCAGGCCTCGGCTTCCAGCCACGCGGTCTTCGCGCGTTCCAGCGCGACGCCCGTGTTGCCGTCGAGCGCGAGACCGATACGCGACAGATACTGGGCAATGCCGAGCCGGTCCATCGCGCAGAACGTGCAGGCCTGCGTAATCGCGGTGCCGTAGCCGTAATCGGCGCACAGCGTGTTGTTCATATTGGCGCCCCATTCGATGTGACGCAGCGGCAACAGCCCGGCGATCAAGCGCTCCTGCCATTCGTACGACAGCCTCGCCAGCAGTCCGCGACGCTCCACCAGATCGAACGCGCCTTCGGCCGCCTCCTGTTGCCGCGCGCGTGTCGTCACATAAGCGCCGTAGTAGTACTGGCGCGGATCCTTCAGCGCGTACCAGTCCTTCATGCGGATTTGCGTGCGGCTCGCGTCGAACAACTCAAACTCCGGCGCCCATGTCGGCCGATAGTGAAAGTTGGTGGTGGGCTGAATGTCGTAGGTCGCCTCCTGATATCGCGAGGCCGGCTTGTCGCCGAAACGGCGCTCGACGTGCCCATAGGTTTGACGCAGCGGCTGGGCCTTGAGCGTCTTGATTTCTACTTGCATGAGACTGTCTCCGTGTTTGTCCACTACTCTTCTGAATGAGCTGTTTCGCCTGGCGCTAGCCCTCGTATCGCCAGCGTTCGCGCGTAAGGCCGATCTGTTCGTCGGTTTGCGTAATCGTGCGAACCGAGTTCACCTGGCAGAAGCGATCGAACATCGTCTGGTTCATGATCAGTTCGACAGCTAGATCGGGGTCACCGACCGAGAAATTGAATTCGACATAACCATCTTCGCGTTGCGCAGTTATCCGAATGAATCGTCGAGTCCTGTCGAACAGCGGTCTCGGATCTTGCATCGTTGCCTCCTCGTTTTTCTTGTCTATTGCACGACCTGTGCCATGTGCCGTTTGTACAAAAAAACGAGGGTTTGCCCGAAGAAAGACCGCAAATCTCGCGAAATGGCGGTGCGAGGCGATGATCAAATCATCAAGCGATGGCGGCCCGTTTGATCATTTGATGAAGAGCACGCCGACACGCCGTGTCGACGGCGATTTCCTGCATGCGATGAGACTGCGGCAGCGCGCCTGTGCGTCGTCTGGAGTGGCGAAACAGGCGTGGCAATGCGGTACATGGGTCACGCGTGGCAGCAGCCGCGCCGATGCTCTGCCAAGACGTTTGATCAATTGATCAAACGTCTCGCGAGCCACGCATCGCACAGCAGAAAAAAAAACCGCCCAAAGGGCGGCCCGAATCGTCAAGCGGAGCAGCGTGATTATTTGTCCGCGGGCGGAGCGGTCTTCTCGCGATTGCGCCAGCGATAAGCAAGCTGCGGCCGCGTGATGCCGAGCATTCTCGCCGCCTGGCTCAGATTGCCGCCCGCACGTTCGACCGCGGCTTCGATGAGCATGTTCTCGACGCGGTCGAGCGGCACGCCTTCGCGCATCATGTGATCGAACAACGCGTCGGCGACGTCCGCGTTTTCGCGCAGCGGATGGCCACGCTCGTCGAGCGATGCGGCGCTGTCGTCCCCGGACTCCGGCAGGGCCGTGAACAGATCGCGCTCCGTGATCTGACCGCCTGGTCGCGCGAGGATCACGCCGCGCTCCACCGCGTTTTCGAGTTCACGCACGTTGCCGGGCCACGCGTGGGCGCGCAGTGTCGCTATCGCGCGATCGGTGAGCCCCAGCACGCGCTTGCTGTGCCGCACGCTGTACTTCGCGATGAATCGCTCGACAAGACGCGGGATATCGTCGGCCCGCTCGCGCAGCGGCGGGATCGTGACCGGATAGACATTGAGACGGTACAGCAGATCCTTGCGAAACGCGCCGCGCCGCACCGCTTCCGTCAACTCGACGTTGGTCGCGGCGACAACCCGCACGTCGACCTTGCGCACGCGGTCGTCGCCGACGCGCTCGAACTCGCCTTCCTGGAGCACGCGCAGCAGCTTGGCCTGCGCCGACGCCGAGAGCTCGCCCACTTCGTCGAGGAAGAGTGTGCCGGTATCCGCCCGCTCGAAACGGCCGATCCGCGTCTGATGCGCGCCGGTAAACGCGCCTCGCTCAACGCCGAAAAGCTCGGCCTCGAGCAACTCCTCCGGCATGGCGGCACAGTTGATGGCGACAAAGGGCTTGTCGCGCCTCCGGCTCACGCCGTGCAACGCGCGCGCGAAGCGCTCCTTGCCGACACCCGTTTCGCCGAGCAACAGCACGGTCACGTCGCTCGACGCCGCGCGCTGCGCGAGCCCCCACGCCGCGAGAAAACCCGTGGACGCGCCGACCAGTTCTTCCGGCTGCGCCACTTCCTGCTGCAGCGAGCGCAGGTTTTCCACTTCGCTCTGCAATTGCAACAGCGTTTCGATGACCGGATCGGGCGTGTACAGCTTCAGCATCTCGTCGCCGTCGAGCCACTCTTCGACCGGCTTGCCGACGATGCGGCAATGCGGATCGCCACAGCCCGAACACAGCGTCTCCTTGTAGAGGATGGTGCGGCCCATCAACGCCGACGTATAACCACTCGCGTAACCGACCTGCATCCAGCAGACCGGGTCATTGCTCAGCCCGAAAATTTTCTGATGCACTTCGGCTTCGAACGAGTCTTCCCACAGGTGGTCGCCGTAGTACTTGCCGTTGGCGATATCGATGTCCACTTCGATCGGCGTCACTCGCACGTTGCCTTCGAGCACGTGCAGGCACGGCCCGAGTTCGAGAAGGCCGAAATCGCTCGCGGTGGGGCGTAAAGTGCGGGCGAGTTCTGCGTCGCGCGTGCCGGATTGAAAGCCCATTCGCGTGAACAGGCCCCGCGTGCGCTCCAGGCCGAGCGTGTCGACGAGTTCCTTGCGCAGCGCGCCCAGCGTGGCTGTGTGAAGGAGAATCATGCGATTCTCGCCGAGCCAGATGTGTCCCTCCTGTCTGACAAATTTCAGGCGGCGCGAAAGGTTCTCGATCCCCTCCCGCATGCTCGCCGAAAACCGCGCGGTGCTGTCTGTCACAGCGCCTCCTTTTATGTGTATGAGGTGTCTCCGTCTCTATTCTAGGCAAAGTCCATGCCGGGAGGTCGGCTCATCGTCACGGCCCAGGGCCGCGATTATGAGGGGCTGATCTGCCGTCGGCTTTGGGGGTTGGCTGTTTGGGCGCCACCGCTTGCGCGGGCGAATCGTCATGACGAGGTCAGTACTTACCCCAGCGACCGATTGATCAAATCATCAAAACGATTCGGAATGGACTGTCCATTTGGTGAAGCGTCTTATGCCTGCCAGCGCTCGCAACTGCGCCAGCGAAATCGCCACGCATGCGCGTGCTTGTTCATTTGGTGTAAACGCACAGCGGATGGCTTCGTCAGCACGCGAGCCTATCTGTGGAGACATGAATTGGTTTTGCGCGCACGAATTGCGTGAGCATGTTGACCAGCGCGTGCAGGCAGCGCTGCGGCAAGGCGACCAGGGCATCGATCTGATCGCTTCGGCTTTCGCCGCACAGACACCACGCGCAGAAATGCTCGCAGTTGTTCGTGGTCACCCGGTAGCAGTCTTCGCCGAGACGCGAGTACGCACGCCGGACCACTTCCTCACGCGAGTACCTTCTGCCGGGCGTCCGCTCGACGCGGATCTCGTGGCCGTCGGCAAACTCACTCAAGGAAGTCTCCTGCACCGGGGCGCGACGCAGCGAACAGGACCATCCGGCGTAATGCAACACCTTGCCATCGCCGACGTAGATGCCGTGATGCGTGTAGCAGACGCGGTGCGTGACAAGATGCCCCCCTATGACCAAGGAGGCATTTCCATGCTGGCCTATTTCGTTTGCTGATTCCGACATGTCGATCACCGCGTTCTGCTGGGTCCTGCGGTGACCTAGGCATAGGACGTGCCGATACTCCAGGCGAGCGGTGCCGCACCGCGCCCGGCGGACGTGCCGACGATAAATGCAAACTGGGTCAGCCTGCGAATGCTGCGGCCGCGCTTCACCAATTGATAACGGCGCACGCGCAGCCTTTAAATGAAATGTCGCAAACCGCCGCTGGTGACGCAAACAGCACTTCACCAAATCCGATACCGCAAACCGCCCGCTTGACCATTTGATCAATCCTGCATCAGGGTAAATCCGGCCTCTGTCGATGTGCTGCCAGACGTCGAGTCATCTTCAGGTTTATTCAACGCCTGCCCGCACGCGCTATCCCGCGTTTCCACGCCCGCAGACGTGGGCAGGCATCGAACAAACCTCAAGAGATGTTAGCCTTGAGCATCCGGCAGGTTGCGGAGGCGAACCAGCCGTTCGAGTGACCGCACTTGTGTCGGGGGCGAGCGGCAGAAATTGGCCGATTGCACCCGCTGAGCTATGCCGCCACAAAGCTGCCGCTGGCGCAGGACGAATGTTTTCGACCGGCGGCTTACTCTGAAGCGGCTAAACGCGTACAGCCGGCCACAAGCGGCCGAACGGTAGCGACCGCTATCAGGCTTGTCGAGGACCGCCGAGTCCTCGTCGCCGGACGATGTGGCTTCGAGTATGGTTACCACGCGATATCGAGGGCACACCCAATCGCCGGATCACGTCGGCGGCGCGAGCTCGGCCACGCTTCATCTTGACAAGAATGAACCATGGCACGATCCTCGCTGCGTGACACGTGCCCGGTACGTTGCCCCATGGGCATCCAGGAAAGCCTATCGGCCGTTCCCCAGGCACACTGACGGTGCGCCTTTCATCGTTCGGCGGTAGTGCCGACGTTTCGAACGGCGGCTTTATCGAAGTCCTGCAGTCCCATCGAAGTTTTTCTATCGCTCATCGGTCGCTCGGTTTTCTGTCTGTCAGCCCGCCGCGACTGCTGAGATTTCTCAGTGCTACGCGAGGAGGCTCCGAAATGGCAGGAAAAATCAGCAAGAGCAACGTCATATCCGATGTCACGCAGACCCTGCAGAAGTTCGATCTGCTTGAACTGCAGCAATACACGCGCGAGCAGAGCTACTCGAACACGGCAAGCAAGGACTTTCACCTATTCTACGTAGGACGTGACGACGTTCACGACATCCTGAAGTACGTCCTTTCCCGTGCAAGTGGCTCCCTGTACATGAACATGTTTGGATTTGACGACGACGAACTCAACGATATTCTCATGCAGCAAGCCCGTGACCCGAGCATCACCATGATGATCACCCTTGACAAGAGCCAAGCTGGCGGTGTTCATGAAAAGAAGCTTCTCGATTCCGATATCGCACAGAACCCTGCCAAGTTCAACACGTACTTTGTGATCGGACAATCGGCTACCCATCAGATCAGTCACACGAAGGGATTCGTGGCCGATGGCAAGGTCGGCGGGGAGGGATCAACGAATTGGTCGGCGTCCGGCGAGGGGACGTTCGTTGTCAAGGGCAAGCCGGGCGGCCCAGGTTACAAGGCCCAAAACAACACGCAGACCATATTTACGGATCCCGACACTATCAATCGGTTTCAGACAGAACTGATTGCTGAGCACATGATAGCGAAGGCGCAAGGAGCCGCAGCCACCACGGCGACCTCCACGGTCAGAGCGGGGGCTGCGGGCGCCAAGAAAGGTGCCGCAGCAGCCAAGGGCAAGTAATCAGGAAATTGTTCGATGTGTCGATGGCCGTGCCGGCGTGACCGAAGTCCGCGCGTGCCAGCGCTGGTTGCGGCGTTCGTCGCCGGGCATGTGGTACTTGCAACGCTCCAAGGCGTCTCGTCGATCGGCGACGTCGTGGATGCTCGCGCGGCGCCTCACACTCTATAATCCATGGCCAACCAACGGATTGATAACGGGCTTCGACGGCCGGGGCAGCATGATCGGCCTTCTGGTCATAAAGGAGGCTGGCGCGCCGATGCATCTGTTGGACACGAGCGGTCGTGCGCGGAAGACTCAACGACCGCTTCGAGGTATCGGGTTGCGCATAACCGGCGGCATCGGCCGACAAGCGGCAGGCGACCGCGAGAGAACGAATGGCCGTTGGACTTTGAGAACGGCCGTTGCCGGCGCGACTACCCGAATGACGGCAACGGGTCGAGCTGAGACAGTTGACCGGGTGCCACCGACCCGCTGGCCTAGCCGAGTTCGCCGCCTTGCTCGAACTCCACGATGCGCCGGCCTATCTCCCGGTAGGTCGCCGTCATCAACGCGTTGACGCTGCGGGCGGCGGCCGCGCGCGGGGACTCCACTACGTCGGCGATTTCACGCTGCAGGCCCGCGTAGATGGCCGGTGCGATGCCGGTCTTCGTCACCGTGCGTTCACCGCGTCTTTGAACGCCTTGCCGGCAGTGAACTTCACCGTCTTTGCCGCGGCAACCTGGATTTCAGCGCCCGTCGACAGATTGCGGCCGGTGCGTGCCGCACGCTGTCCCGTCGGGAACGAGCCGAAACCGACCAGTTGCACGGTGTCGCCAGCGGTCACCGCGCGCGTGATGGCGCCTGGCACTGCATCGATGACTTCGCCGGTGGCGGCCCTGGTGTCGCCGGTGCGGGCTGCGACCGCGTCAATCAGTTCCTGTTTATTCATGTTCGATCGGTTGTTGTTGGCCAGACCCGCAACGTACGGCAACGGGCGGTCCGAACGCAAACGCGCACGCACGTGCCCAAGGTAGCGCCCGCCCCCTCCGTTTTCCCGGCCAGCGCGGGCTGCCGGAGCGTGACAGACGGAAAATCGTCCGGCGGCCAGCAGCGCTGTCGCGGCACTGCGGTAAAAGTCGGTGTGTGCGGCTCCGTCATTGCGAAACGGTCTCGACGTTGGAGGGGCGGACCAGGCGAACATGACGGTTAGTTGCGTCATCCGGTATTAAATGAACCGGTAAGGCGAGCTTTTGCAGGAGCGCGGACCTGGAACGTTGAGGCTTTCCTCCTGCAGTCCGTCGTGACATCGCTAACCGCATCGGGCGTCTTGGCGATGCGGCGGCACGTAATGGCGCCGGGCAAATCGTTTGCGGCTTTGCGCCGGAGGTCCTATGAGGTCACACGTGGATCTGCCATCGGGACGGCAGGAATTCGCCCTTATGAGAGCGTCGAACGCACATGTCAGGGTCGAATCGATACTCGAACATCCAGATTTCAGTCTGCGTAACGAGCGAAGCCGAATGTGGTCGGTCGAGGAGGATGCCATGTGGAACCGATCGGCGATGATGACAAGATCACCGTTCGGCAGACCAGGCTGCCCCTGGTAGCGCCCCCGTTTGCCGAGTAGGACAAGCAGCGCTAAACCCGGGTCATCAACGCGCCCATGCTCGTGGCAGCCTCTTCGCATCCTTCCCGGTTTGGGCTGCGCAAGGCGGCAGGAGGCGGCAGCAAGAAGGAACAGGTTGAGTACCCGACGCGCCGGCGCATCACCTAAACTGGAAGCATGTTTGCGACTCGACAGGAGGCCGCCATGGCCGAATCAATTTCGGGAATCATGCTGGGAGTGATCGTTCTGATCATGGCTGCCATCCTCGTGACGGAGCACTACCGACGTGAACATCACAGGAGCCGGCAACTCCGCTGGCTGGACACCCATCCGATGCGGGACTGGTTGCACCGCAGGCCTTGAAGCACAGCCAGACACCTGCCTTGTTGACTGTCCACCCATTGCGGGCAATTCCGGCAGCGCAAGCGACAGGGTGAACCGCCCCGGGTTTCCCCTCAGGATTACCCACAAGTAATGTGATGGTGCTATTCGTTTTGCCTGAATATTCGGTACATCATCGTGATTTCGTGCAGGACAAGAAATCCACGCCAGATGACGGTAGGACCAGGTGGACGATCATGCTTTCGAGCGAGATATCCGCCGAGTCTGGCGATCCACAAGATGACCTGCGCGAGTGACGGCGGTTTATCAGGTATTTCGGTACTGCCATGCGTACGACAGTAGAGGGCTCGCCACTCGATTGGCTGCAGCAATACTTCGCATGGCAGGTTGCCATCAAGCCTGGCAAGCAACATGGAGTACAGGATCCTCCAGCTTACGACGGCGAACAATGCGGTGGCGCGGACGAATCGATCGAGATTGCCAAATTGGCGGGCTTCAATGCGACAGCCACTTTTAAGCACACGATGCCACGATTCAATCGTCCATCGGCGCGCATACCATGCAAGACGCTCGAGGGCCTCTGCGTGTGTTTGCGTAGGCACCGAAGTCAGTAGAAGCCATTCCAATGGCTCTGCTCCTTCGTCCAAGTTCGTTTCCTGTGCATGAATTGCAAACACTTCAATTTCGGGAAGCTTCTCGCGACGACGATTTTGCGGCGGACGAAGGCGTACGGGCATGCAGCGCACAACCAGCCGTGCGGTGCGTGCCTGGCGGTTTTCGCGTGCAGGCACCTGCAGTTGCGCCTCTCCAAGCACTGGCGAGGCCAGCACGGTTTCCCACAAATATCGATCGGGGTGAGCAACGCGTCGGTTCCACGACGCGCGCACCAACCAGTCGACACCGGCAGGCCGCTGCGCCAGGAACACGTCATAGACATCGCCTTCACGGTCGCTCACGCCGATGACATGCGTGCACGGACAGTGCGTCTTGAGTACGCCCAGTTGCTCGATGCCTTCGAGCCATTTCGCGCTCTCTTTCTGTTGTACGGTTCGTTGCCCACGCAGATGTTTCTTGCCCAACTCCTCGTGCCTGCGTATCCAGGTCTTCATCCCGATCACCCCGAGTGGCAGCCCCTCTGGCGTGAGCGCAAGCAGACTGTGTATCAGGAAACCACGCACATGTGGATCGGAGCCATATCCCAGACCTTCGGTTGCCCGCAGATGAGACAAATTGAACTCGGTGGTGTCCTGAACAGCAAGGACGACTGGCACCTGTTGCATCCGACACAGCGTTTGACCGATGTGCCCACCCAGCACGCCATCGACATCCACGTGCGGGTTGTCGAAAAAACGATATGCCGCCTTCAGCTCCGAACCATTGAACGACTGCGGAAAAGAGCAATGTGGGCCCAACGAAAGCTTGCGTGCCAGCGTCACGAGCCGTCTGGTCAGGCGAGCGTCGCCGAGCTCGGCGGCGCCAAACTCTTCATTTGCCCAATCATCAAGGTCAGATGTGTCCGACAATGCCCGACATCACAGATCACGAACCGGATCAAAGTTAACATCGGTCGTCACCGTTTACAAGCCATCGCCCTTCAATCGCACAGTCGCGAGCGACTTATGGGTAATCCTGAGGGGTTTCCCGGAGGCTGTTTTGCTTGAGTCACGCCGCGATGGCGGACCCAGCGAGTTTTGAATAATAAGCGGCTTCTGCCTCAGCAGGTGGAATGTTGCCGATGGGGCCGAAGAGCCGAAGAGCCGACGATTGTTGAACCAGTCGACCCATTCGAGCGTCGCAATTTCAACGGCCTGCGGATTGCGCCATGGTCCGAGGCGATGGATCACCTCTGCCTTGTACAAGCCGTTGATCGTTTCCGCCAGTGCGTTATCGTAGGAGTCGCCCACGCTGCCCACTGACGGCTCAATGCCAGCCTCGACCAGCCGATCCGTATAGCGGATCGATACGTATTGCACGCCGCGGTCGCTGTGATGTATCAACCCGTCCTGCTGCGCCGGCTGTCGCTCGTACAAGGCCTGCTCCAGTGCGTCCAGAACGAAGTCCGTGCGCGCCGAGCTCGACACACGCCAGCCGACAATGCGTCGGGCGAACACGTCAATGATGAACGCGACATAGACGAAGCCCTGCCAGCTCGATACATAGGTAAAATCTGACACCCACAGCGCATTGGGCCGTTCGGCGGTGAATTGCCGGTTCACGAGATCCTTCGGGCACGGCGTCGAACCATCGCTCACTGTCGTGCGTACCGTCTTGCCCCGCACCACACCGCGCAGGCCCATCTGCTTCATCAGCCGCTCGACCGTGCAGCGCGCCGCGACAATGCCTTCCCGCTTCAATTGCGTCCAGACCTTGTCTGCGCCATACACCTGGAAATTTTCTTCCCACACGCGCCGGATCTCATCCTTGAGCATCCTGTCGCGCTGGGCCCGCGGCGGCACCAGGCCTGGATTGACGCGGCGGGCCACATGCGTGTAGTACGTGTCGACGGGGCAATTGGCAGCACCCTGCAGATCGGCTCGACCCCGTAGACGTGCCGGTGATCATCGATGAACGTGATCATCACTTCGGTCGGCGGTCGAGCTCCGCCTGTGCGAAATATGCTGACGCCTTGCGCAGGATTTCATTAACCTGGCGCAGCTCACGGTTCTCCCGCTCCAGTTCCTTGAGCCGATCCTGCTCCTGCGTGCTTGTGCCCGGGCGCAAACCCCGATCCCGCTCTTCCTTGCGCACCCAGCTACGCAGCGTTTCACCCGAGCAGCCAAATTTCGCTGCGATCGACGCGATCACTTTCCATTGCGATTCGCGGTCGCCCTGGTGTTCCAGCACCATTCGCACAGCCCGCTCACGAACTTCCGGCGAGTACCTTGGGGACTTCTTCTTGGTGTTTTCCATAGCTCCATTTTCTCAAGAAGTGGAGCCTCCGGAAATCCCGGGCCGGTTCAGGGGCCAGCCGTTTGCGCTCCACTCCGGACGAGCTGTGCTCCGGGACTTTGCCAGCGTCGGCATGACCCGGCCCGTCCCGGGTAACGCTCGCTTCCCGGGCCCGAGCATGGTGCGGCGGCACCACCGCACAGGCACGCGTAGTACCGACACAGGTCACCATCAAGTGGCTCGTCCGTCTCCAGTCGGTAATCGATAAAGAGTTCGCCGCCAGCCGTAATGTCCCGGATCGCGTGGTTGAACACGCGCCCCGCCTCCTCAACTGCCTCGCAGTTCGCCGAGCAGCAGTGATCAGCCAGCGCGCGCTGTTGCCCCCGCGGCTGCCGTCGATCACCCGGCCGTCCTCCAGCCCGAAAAAGAACGTGTGTCCCTCGATGCCGTCTCGCCGGTGCTGCGCGGGCGGCCCGTCGCCAGGAAATCACCTCACCCCTGTATTCCAACACGCGCTCCCCCGCTTTCAGCGTCCGCAGCGCGAACACTCCTTTCCCATGCACCGGCGATCGCTGTCATCGGCGATCTGAAAGTCGTCAAAAACTGACAGTGTGAAACTCACTGCGTGGAACCAACTTTTCTTGGTTCATTTTCTTCGGGGCCCGGTTTATCTAGAGCCTCATTCTTCTTTATTTTTCCTCGCTCCATTCTCCTGCTTCCCGTGTGGTTGCCGCATTCTCAGCGGATTAGCCACTGAGGTCAGCCGCGGTCGCAGAGCCAGCTTGACTATTTATCCCGCCCCTACCGCATCGCACAGCTCTCGGGCGAACGCAATGTAGGCTTGGTGCGTGACGGCGGATGTCATCTGCCATGCCGTGCGTTGAAATAGCAGCAGGCCCCCACGTTCACCCAGCCTCCTGAAACATCCCGTCCGCAAGTTCCGAAAGGCTGCCCGAGTTGACTACGCTGCGCAACATCGCACACGGGGGTTCCTCTCATGCTTCGGCCTGATCCGGCAGCACTTCGCGCTGCCTCGACGTCTGATGAATGCAGGTCGACACCGGGCAGAATTGAAGGATCGCCTGGCGGCCCGGCGTCAATGGACAATGGCAAAATCTAGCGTCCGCATTTTTTGATTTGCAATCCTACTCTTTGTCAAAAATTTCACCTTTCCTCGACCAACTTGAGAAGGCCGTCCTCTCATATCAGCTTGCCACATCCGCCGTACGACGTAACGGATCTGCGCTCACGAGAACGTCGAAGGTTGTTGTAGGGAAAGAAAACTATAATGGCCCGGCCCATTCACTTCCGGATCGGCCGCATGATGTGTCCCTCTCATGCAGCGCAAGAGCATTGGGTGTCGTGACCATCTGGCGCCGGCCCCCTTCTCCGCTCGAGCCGGTCCAACCTATTCAGCCATGCATACCCCGTTCCGCTTTTCCTCCGCGGCTTTTGTGCTTGCGCTTGCGAGCGCACTGTCTGCGTGCTCGACACCGAAGCCGCTTTACCAGCAAGAACAGTTCGACGCAGGCGATAGCCCTTATATGCACAATTTCGCCGGGAAGGCAGAGCTCGCCTGCGAAGCCGCCCGCCGTGCGTTGCTCAGCCAGGGATATATCGCCAGTTCGACGAGGCCCGATTCGGTCGACGGCTCGAAAAATTTCCAGCCTACCGGCGATACGCACGCGGTGATTGAAATCCATGTGGTCTGTACAACCGACGACCCCAAAAGCAACAGCAGTATCGCGTACGTGAACGCAGTGCAGGATCGCTATGCGCTGAAGAAGAGCAACACGTCGGCGAGCGTCGGACTGAGCGTGTTCGGATCGCTGTCGCTGCCGATCGGCTCAAGCGATGACTCGATGGTGAAAGTTGCGAGCGAGACGATTCCTGCCGGCGTTTTCTATCAGCGTTTCTTTGCGCTAGTCGACCACTACCTGAAGGCCGACTCCGCCCAGCCGGACGCCGTCGCCGCCGCGGCAGCGCCGAAGGAGACGCTGCCGTCAATGAACGACGCCGTGCCGCCGATCGGGACAGCCCAGACAGGTAATGGTTCGGAGAAAGCGACGAGCGCCAGGTAAGGCGTCGACGGTATGGCGCGCCCGGACGTGTGCTCGAGCCGCGTTTGGTCCGCCCACTTTCCCGGCTAGCATGCAGCGACGAAGAGGCGAACAGCCTGACGTGCCATGTTGCCGTGTACGGACCCGCCTGGCAGCAGACGCGAGCCGCCGCGGTCGTCAGCCCGGTCGTAAACTTCGGCGCATAAACGGCGTCATGCTCGCGCTGTCTCAGTGCAGATCGGGCGGCCCTCGAAGTTGGGCCGCGGCAAGTATCCGGAACAACGCTCAAGCCTGCATCATATTGGCTTGCGGGCTCATAGGGTGCGACATCTCAGTGACGGCGTGCGAAGGCCCGAAGAAGGGAATCTCCGTCCTGTGTAATTCGAGGCCGCACCGTACCGCCGGCAAGCTGCCCCATGGCGACGAGCTGGCGTTCGAGCAACGTGTCAAGTTCCTGCCGCTCGGCAATATGGTCGGCCGAGTCCCTGACGAGCATCAATGTCGCAAATTCATGGGCGCTGAGCATTCCTGTCTCCTGGTCGTTCGAGTAGGTGCCGTAGGGGATTGCGCCGGCTACTGGCCTGCGGGCCGTGCCTGCCCGGCTAAGGTCGCTGTCGGCGACGCATTACCGATGGCGCGTTTGGCTGCGATTGGCAGCGGGGAGTTGATGATAGAAGCAGGCTCGGGAGCGGAGCAATCCGGGTCGTCCCGCATATTGGACATATTGAAGGTCTTCCGCACATGAAATAGCGTCACCCAGCTTCAACGCCGACTGCCCCGTGCACAGTCGCGAGAGCACCCAACCGGCCTCACCTGATCAACCCGCCGCTCCACCGGTCACGGTCGCTCCAGAACGGACACCGCGGACAGGTTTCGCCGTCCGGATAGTCGATGCCTTCCTCATGCGGGCACCCGATGATGCGATCGACCGCTGCGACCGAACGCGCACCATGCTGTTCAATGAACCGGACGACTGCTTCGGTGATTTCCGGATCGGTTCTCGCATCGGACGTTTCACAGAACCACCGCTCAACAGGATCAGCATCCGCGCCTTCGTACGCGACGATGCCGACGGCAACCTTCGTCGCCCGCCTGTCATCGGGCCCATAAAAGGCCACCGTTGCGACCGGATAGCCGCAGAAGCCCTTGCGGCTTTTTTTCGTGAGCCTGTCCCGGTACCACTGCGCTTTCAATGTCATGTCGCCTCCGTGCCTCCGCGCGACTGGCCGATGCGACTACGGCATCAGCGGTAATCGCGGCCGCCGATCGTCATACTCACCGGTGCTGCACTTTCCGTGTGGCCATGTACAGGTCGAACAGGCCGGCATGCAGGCGACTGAGCGCCTGACGCAGACTGACGAGTTCGTGCTGGTCGCCGTCATGCTCCCGGCGCAGGATCTCGCCCAGCAGGACCGTGGCCCGCGATGCCGCAACCTCACGTGCGTCCGGGCGTCACCCAGCCGGCCTGCGAGCGCCGGCTTGACCACCAGCAGCCAGGCCGGGAACCAGGAATAGTCGTCGAACTCGCCGGTGCCGGGGAACTCCGCATCGAAGCGCCGGCGTAGCGCGTCGAGCGACGCGTCGCCCAGTCCGGGCAGCAACGCCGCGCACCGTGCGGGCGCGAGCCACGCCAGTCCAGCGAGCAGTGGCCACGCGGCATCCAGACCATCAGCCCGGTAGCGCGCCTCCGTCATCCACGCGAAGGGTGCCGGGATGCGCGACCAGGACTCCATGGCTTCGACTGCTTCAATCGCAGCCGCCCCGTCGCCCGCCAGAAGCCACAGCGGCACGGCGTGACTGTCTGCGTCGGCGGTACGAAACGGTAGCGATTCAGCCCGCTGGGCGAGCGCTCGCCAGCACGGCGTGAGCCACGACTGGACATTCTGCGCGGGCAGCACCCGCCGGGCGGCAAGTACGACCTCGTCCTCGAGATGCCGGCGTGCGCTGGCCAGCGACTCGTGATCAGAAAAGGGCGTGGGGGATCCGCGTTCCAGCTCACGAACCAGCACGGTCATCGCGGGCAGCGCGCCATCGTCCGGGTATTCGCCGGCGAGCTGCGCCAGTGCCGTTCGCGCGGCCGCCACATCCCGCCGCTGCAACGGCTCCAGCACGTCGTTGCGCAACATCACGTCACGGCTGTCGGCGAAGATGTCGAGCTGCTGAATGGTGGGCTGCTGCATGTTCATCCCGCTCAGAAGAGCTGATCGTGAAGAGCGGCCAGATTAGCCCACTTCACGGTGCTGCGGAAGGTGCTGCCGTCTTCGTGCACCGACTCGATGATCACGCGCTGGCCGCTCGCTTCGGCGATCACGCGCACGGTCCGCTCGCCATAGCGCATCAGCGCGCCGATCGGCGGACAGACCGGGGCCTTCCGTCTCCTGCGCGGGCGGGTTCTATTTTCCATCCCTCTTTCCCCGCTTGCGGTGCACTACGGTCTGGCTGGCTGGCGCGGGCGCGACACGCGGCGCGCGTGAAGGGCGTGTCGCCACCGGCCGCGCCGCAGTGGAGGCGGACTTCGCGCGGGCTGGGCGGGCGTCGCGTGTATCCGCCTGCCGCAGTGCCGCCAGCTGTTGCTGCAGCGTGACATTCGTGGCCAGCACGGCATCGAGCCGTCCCTGCAGCACGCCCGCCTGGTGACGCACGTCCCCGAGCTGCGCCTGCAGCGCCTCGACCGCCCGGTAATGGTCCGCCCCGCGACTGTCGGCCCGCTTGACGGCGGCATCGAGCTCCTTCTGCAGCTTCGCGGCCGCACCCCGCTCGCGGTCGATCTCCAGCAGCGCGCGCTTTTCCGACGCTCGCAGGCGCTCTTCGGCGCGTTCCGCGCTCTCGCGCAGCTTCTCGAGATCCCGCGAGAAACCTTCGCGCACCTTGTCCAGTTCACGGTCGCGCACGCGCGCCTCGGCCTTGAGCCGGACGACCTCGGCCTCGCACGCCTGCCGCGCCGCGTGGCCCTCGGCCTGCGCCTTTTCCAGTTCGCGCCCCTCGACCTGCGCGGCAAGGAGCGCCGCCGTGCGCTGTTCGAGCGCGGTCTCGGTGCGACCCAGTTCGTCGCGGGCAGCAACGACCGACCGTTGCGCCTCAACGCGTTGCGCCTCGACTTCGTCGCGCAGCGCGTCGAGCGCGGCTTCGGCAGCGGCGGTTGCGCGGGTCCAGAGCGCCGCGACCAGTTCGCCGGCAGCCGGCCCCAGGTCGGCGGGCAGGTCGGGGTGGTCGATGCGCACCCGGCTCTTTTCGCAGTTCGGCCCAGAATTCACCGAGCACCTGGGTCGGCGTGCTCATGCTGCCCAGCCTCACCAGCTGGTAAAGCCGGTTCGCGGTCGGCGTGATCCCGAAGCGGAAGAACAGTAGCGCGCAGACCTCGCGGTACAGCTCGCGGGTCTTCGGGATTTCGGCCTTCAGGCGGTCGATTTCAGCGGCGAGACGGGTTTCGTCAGGGAGGGCGTCGGCCATGGAACGCCCCATATTCAAACTGCTTCGCCTGTGCAAAAATCCATCCAAAGCAATATAAAGCGTCACAGCCCATGGAAATCCTCGACCTTGATCCGCAGGTGCTTGCAAATCGCAGCGGCGTGGCGTTCAGCCTCGCCCATCGCAACAGCAAGGTTGAATGCGTGATCACGATCCGGGCGCTGGAAATGTATTTCTGGCTTGAATCCCAGGCCAGCGACGCGCGGATCCTGAAGGCGTTTCGTGACGGTTACAGCCGCATCCGGGCCATCGCCGAACGGAAGCTGCTCGCCCATCCGATGGCAACGCTTGAACTGACACCGACCGACTTTGAGCGTCGCTGATCAACGGACGGCAGGCGAATGCACGCGACGCGGTGCTCAGGTGACGCCCAGATTCGCGCTCCGTGTGCGGGCGGTAGAAGGACGCACGGCGGACCCTCACTGCGATAAGGACGCCCCCATGTTGCCGGCCGCACAGTGAAGTCGCGCGAGTGACCTATGGAAAGCGTCGCTGCATGCTTCCGCTCTCATGGTGCACGGCGCCCGTGACCCATCTTCCTGTTGGCGGCGTCATGGCGAAGCTGGGCAGGAACGTTTCCGCGCCGGACTGTTAGTTTGCGCACAAACCAGACGGCCTGGTTGGGTACGGGCGGAAATAACAAACGCCAAGGCGCCTCGGGAGGAAATCAGATAAGGAGTCTTCGACGCATCACGCGTGCCGCTGAGCGTTGCATGGGGCGACGCGCTACCGCCAGTTAACGCTCTACGGCCAGGCATACGTGGGCATGAGGCTAATCGCGGGCAGCGCCTATACATTTTCGGGTTGCGCGACAAAGATCCGCGGACATCCAGGCCTTCTATTGGATACGACGCTCCAGTTTGCACACGGATTAACTTAGGATATCTACATATAAAACCGGAGATTGGTCATCTCTTTTATGTCAAATTGAACGGATCGGTGGCCGCCCCATACAGGTACAACTGGTTGCTAGTTTCGTGACTGTTCGGCTTCCCGAATGGCGATAACATTCAGGGGCCTGCGAAGCAGGATGGATAGTTGCGGGAAATGGCGACTATCGGGTTGGTGAGCAGAGTAATATCTTCAGGAATACAAATTGAGATGACGTGCCTGTTCGTGGCGCGGCGCGCCATCAATGAACTGCATGCCCTGGCCTGACGCTCAGCAGTAGTGGCGCAGGTTGATCATCGTATAGGCGAGCGTCTTGAAGGCGTAGTGCACATCACTGATGCGGTCGAAGCGCAGCAGCAGACGGCAAAATTTATCCTCCCAGGCGAACATGCGCTCAATGGTGCGAAAGCGCTCTTCAAAGATCGCCGGATCGAAGCGGCGCTTGCGACCGCGCTTCGACGTCTTTCGGCCGCGAACATTCTCGGGGATATTGGGGTTCATGCCCCAGTTGAAGATCGCCTTGCGGCTGGCCCGGCAGTCGTAGACGCCGTCCAGGCTGACGGTTGCGCCTTGCAGGTCCATCCCGATGGCATGGGCCATCTGGGTAAGTCCGGACAAAGCGTTGCCAACAGCGGTGATTCGTTTCGGTTACCCGGCACGGATATAATTGGCGCGATCACGTTACAGCGCCGATCGCAAAAGGCCACCACCTTGTCGCCCTTCATATGCTTGTGCCCGCTGTAGCCGAGGTTGTCCCCGCCTTTTTTCGCGGCCGTCGTTGTGCCGTCACCATGAATCACATCGAGCTCAAGAAGTTCATCCTCATGAAGCCGGCTCACCGAGCCGGCAAAGATCGCATCGATGCAACCATCGGCCTGCCAGCGCCGCAGCGTGCGATAGATGCGCGTGTGATGAATTTCAGGGCGTCCACTGGCGTCCCGCTCGATGAACAGTATCTTCCATTGGCAGCCCCTATACAGCAGTTGCAGTACATAGCCAAACAGCTTGTACAGCCCCAGTTTCGGCGCCGGTCCCCACTTACCCACCGTCAGGTGCGGCAAGACGAATTCCTCAAACTGCTGCTCGCTCAATCTCGCAGGTATCGCTTGCCAGCATTGACTTCCAGCCATCCGGACCATTCCGAAATCCGGACTTTACCCGGTTCCCGCATCCGTTATGGAAGTTCCAGTCCTGGCGTGGCTTGCAGACAAACTCCACGGCCCTCGAAAACGCGCAACCAGTTGATCTTCAGCGCGTCGTAGATGGTGGAGTTGAGCAGGCGCACCACGGTGCTGTCGTCGCTGCTGATGCCCTGCAATGTCAGCGCGAGAGAAGAGCTATCGGCGGTGCGCTGCACCTGATCGTCGAAGGCGAGCGAATCCATCGCGCGCACGTCTTTTTCGCGCACGGCGAGCCACGCGGTGAGGTCGCCAACGCTCGCGAGCGCCCAGCTATACGGCAAAGTGGGCCGCGAACGCATCCGGTGCTCCACTATGCCGCGCGTGCGGGCGTCGAGCGGATCGGCGATCACGAAGAGCAGCGCGCCGTTTTGATCCGGCTGGCGAAAGCACACGTACAAGCGGGTGGTGGCTTCGACGAACGGCAGCACGTCGAAATCCGCTTCGAGCCCGGTTCAACTCCTGTATGCCGATCGATTTCATGCGGAACTGCCCGGCGAGCCGCACCACCATCTCGTCGGCGCTTAGCGACGCCTGCGTCATCAACTCTTCCAGCGCGCGAATGCCCGAGCCATGCCACTCGCCAAGCGCGCGCAGCGAGTCGCGCGATTCAAAGCCCGGAGTCTGCGGTGCCGCGCTGATCGTATCCATGGGTTTTCTCCAAGGCCGCCCTACTGGATGCTCGACGCAATTTCGAAGATCGGCATGTACATCAACACGACGATCCCGCCGATCACCACGTAAAGGCACGCACCGCGGGAATGCCGCCGTCGACCAGCATCGCAGTAGTGCGAAAGAACTGCGACTGGCGAAACACGCGGAAGTGCAGACCAATACCCGGCAACGCGAGCAGGCGGTCCGCGATCCAGTTGCGCACCGCCGCCCGGCGCAGCACGACGCCGACCGTCACCGTCAGCACGGCGAGGCCAACGGTGAGCGCCATTCCGTGGGCATGCACCATGCCGCCCCAGGCCATCAACAATTGCGAGAGCAGCGGCAGCTCGCGTCCGCTATGCTCGAGCAGGGTGGCAAAGCGTGGCACGACGAAACCCAGCAGAAACAGCACGACGGCCGCACCCACTAGCAGCAGCACGGATGGATAGATCGCGACCGACACCACGCGGCCGCGCAGTTCGTGAAGCAGCGCACTGTTGCGTGAGTAACGTGTCAGGCTGTCGGCAAGACCGCCTGTCTGTTCACTCGCTTTCACGCACGCCACGAGGACCGGGGGAAACACGCGGCTTGCGTGCTCGAGCGCGGCGGACAGCGACTGTCCTTCTTCGAGCTGCCGCAGCAGATCGCGATATACCTCGGCCGACGCCTCGCGGCGCTCATTGCCACTGAGCGTGCGCAATGCGTCGACCACGCCGACGCCGGCATCGAGCAATGCCGCGAGTTCGCGCGCGAACAGCTCGACGTTGAATCTCGCGCCCGGCATCGCCGACCAGCGAAGCCGGTGCTGACCTCGCGCATCCGCACGTACCGACACCACGCGCAAACCCCTTGCGCGCGCGAGCGCCGTACCAGCCGCGGACGAATCGCAGTCGAGGCGAAGCGTCTGCACTGAACCGCTGGTATCGAAGACGCGCAGCAGGAACTTCACGTCGATTCTCCTCGCTGACAGCCGCACTACCAGGACGTGATGTCCGAGTTCTCACCCGTGCCGCCAACCTGGTTGTCCTTACCGAGCGAGAACAGGTCGTAGTCGCCGTGCTCGCCAGGCGAGCGGTACTGGTACTGGCGATCCCACGGATCCGGCGGCACCGCTTTCTGCAGATACGGGCCGCTCCAGTGCGTCGCGTCCTGAGGTTTGGTCATCAGCGCCTGAAGGCCTTCCTCGGTCGTCGGATAGGCGCCCATGTCGAGCCGGTATTGATCGAGCGCCTTGCTCAACGAGTCGATCTGGGCCCGCGCGATCTTGGTGTTCGACTTGCCGACCTGCTCGAAATAGCGTGGTGCCACCAGCCCCGCGAGCAAGCCGATGATGACCATGACCACGAGCAGTTCGAGCAGCGTGAAACCGCCGTTGCGCCGACGCGCGTGGTCAACGCGTATACGGCACGTCGCGCTGCTGCGCATGGCGGCCCCGATCGAGAACAATTCGTTGCGCACGTCGCTCCCCTTCTGTCGACCCACCGGCCCGATACCACCGAAGCCGTTTTATGCATTCTTGTTCAGGTGGGCATCGGCAAGAAGTAGGGAGACCCGACCAAAGGGATGGGTAAAGACCCTCCAGTTCCCGGGTCGTTCACAGAAAGCGATCGAGCGCGCGCGCCGGGCTCGACAGTGGCAGCACGCCCATGTCGAGCGCGATCAGCACGAGGCCGGTGACGTTCTTCACGTCGAGCTTGCGCATCAGGCTCGCGCGGTGCTTTTCGATGGTTTTCGGGCTGAGTTGCAGATATTCGCCGACCTGGCGATTAGTGCGGCCTTCCGCGACAAGCCTCAGCACCGCGCGTTCGCGAGCGGTCAAGGCGTGCCATAACTGCGCGTGGCGCGAAACGCCGGGCAGCGGATCGGACGACACGCCGTGATCGGCGTGCTGTTCGAACGCGGGGTTGCGTTTGCCTTGCATCACAAGGCGCATTTCACAGACGAGTTCTTCGAACGAAGCGTCCTTGATCACGTAGCCGTCGGCACCCGCCGCGATGGCCTCGTGCACGTGCTCTTCGCTGCTGTGGATCGTCAGTGCGATGATCCGCACCTGCGGTGTCCGGTACTTGATCACGGCGATGGCCTCGATGCCGCTCATGCACGGCATCGAGAGATCCATCAGGATCAGATCGGGCCTGATGACACAGGCGAGACTGCACACCTCGAGTCCGTCGGTCGCCTCGCCGGCGATGATGTAATCAGGCAGGGAAGATACCATCGTGCAGAGCCCGCCGCGCAGAAGATGCTGGTCCTCTGCGATCAGTACGCGATAAGTCGTCGCCACTTTGCTCGCTCCCGGCGGAATCCCCGCTACTAGTTCGAGGCGACGACTTCGTGGTAGGCGCTCAACAGTTCAGCCGGCGTCGCGAGACCGTCGAGACGCAGCCACGAGTTGCCGGGCGCCGCGCGGAAAAAGACTACCGCGGTGTGATTCATCTTGTCGCCGCGATAGACGTTGAAGGCGCGTTGAGCCGCGACGCTCGCCTCGACGGTGCCGGTGTAGTGCTGCCACTCGGGGCCGGCGTCGAAGCGGGCGGCGTAGGCCTTCAGGCGGGCTGCCGTGTCCTCTTCGGGATCGATCGAAATCGACACGAGATGAACCTTGTCACGGTCAGCGCCGAGCCTGGCTTGCAATTCCTCGAAGGTCTGACTGACCATCGGGCATATCGTCGTGCAGGTCGTGTAGATGAACGTGAGGATGACCGGGCGGCCGTCGTTCAGCTCGTCGGAGAGCGAAACAGCCTTGCCGTCGTCGCGAACCAGCGTCACCGCGGGCAGCGTGTATTCCACGGTCGAGCGCATCGTGCCCGTGGTCATTTCATGGTGATGCATGTGCATCGCGGCGCCGTGAGCCATCTCATCGGCCATCTTCCCCGCAGGCGCCGGCTGCATGTCCATCATCTCGTGATGGTGCGCCTCGTTGGCGGCGCCATTGGCGACGTCTTCGGCAGTCGCGGCCACGGCGCCGAGGCCCGTCACCCCCGCGCCGCTCAGCACGAGCGCGCCGATCATCCATGTGCGGTTCATCTTCATCGCGATCTCCAGAGACATGAGAATGGCAGAGGCGCGCTGCAAGAAGCGCAGCCGCGCGCGCCCAGCCCATCACTTCAGTCTCATGAATCCGCCCGCGCACGTCATTGGATAAAGCCCCCCAAAGCGCGGTAGGGTATGTCTACCAGAGTAAACATTCACCCCGTCCGCAGCGGGGTGTCCCCCGCGTGACGTTCGTAGTTGCCCCGTTGGCAGAGTGACGTGCGCAGGCGTACAATCGAAACAATGCTTAAGGTTTCCTTAAGCCAACTCGCTGGGGAATCCCATGCAAGCACGTCAGCCCTCGGCACGACAACTGAAGTTGCGCGACCTTGTTGATGCGATGCGCAAGCTTGGGATCGCGGCCCGACTCGGCGAAGCGCACCCGGGCAACGTCAGTGACGCGCGCGGCGCCGCGCTCGCGATCCTGTCGCCGGATGGAGTGTTCCTGTCGTCGAACCGCAGCGCCGCGGAGTTGCTCGGTTACACGAGCGCCGAACTCGTCGGCCTTCGGCTGCTGGACATGGCGGCCGAGCGCGAACGCGCGTCGCTCGCGGCTCAACTATCGGCCGATCCCGCTCGCGAGTTTGCTCCGATCACCACGATGCTGACCGCGCACAACGGCCGTCCAACCTTGCTTGTACTGCACCGCCAACCAATCGCGGCCAACCAGGCGCAGCAGGAACAGCACGATGGGCAAGCCGCGCAACTGGCCCTCTTCGAGGAACCTCTTGCAGCCGATGCCCCGCCTGCGGATGGCGCCCATCTATCCGAAGCGGTGGCCCGCGATCGGCTGAAGTATCTGATGATCGGTCAGCAACGCGAGCGTCAGCGCCTCGCCGCTGATCTGCACGACGGTCTCGGCCAGGCGCTCACGCTGATTAAGCTGATGGTCGAGGACGCCCGCATGCGCCTGCGCCGCGGACAAGCCGAAGACGGCGCGCAAAAGCTCGACGCCACTGTCCTGCAAATCCGCGAGACGATCGGCGAGATGCGGCAGATATGCGGCGAACTGCGTCCGCTAGCACTCGAGCGGCTGGGTCTCGCCGCCGCATTGAGCACGCTGTGCCGGCGCGTCGAGCGCAGTGCCGA
Source organism: Paraburkholderia sp. UCT70 (assembly GCF_050434085.1). Taxonomy (NCBI): domain Bacteria; kingdom Pseudomonadati; phylum Pseudomonadota; class Betaproteobacteria; order Burkholderiales; family Burkholderiaceae; genus Paraburkholderia; species Paraburkholderia sp. UCT70. The sequence continues at coordinate 1,145,035 of NZ_JBNPVZ010000003.1, forward strand.
AGGCCTCGCGGTGAACTTCCGCTGCGAAGTCGACGACCGCGATGTGCCCGATTATCTGAAGGCGGACATTTTCCGCGTCGCCCAGGAAGCGCTCAACAACATCGTCAAGCACGCGGCGGCAACCGAGATCAGGCTCGCCCTGCGACGGATCGACACCGGCGTGTTGCTCACGATTCAGGACAACGGCACCGGCTACGACACGCGGCCCCTCTCGTCGGAAGACATCGGTTCGACGGGCCTCGGCCTCGCCGGCATGCAACACCGTGTCGAATCGCAAGGCGGTTTTCTCGCGGTTCACTCTTCCGACACCAGCGGCACACTCGTATCGGCGAGTTGGACGCTTTGAAGGACACCGCCGGCTCACCTGCGAGCGCTGCCCTCATTCGGCAGCCGAACCACTGAGCCTCGACACCGACAGCTCAACGATATCGCCGGGTTCCGCTGGCGGCTCCGGATTCGCCACCGGCAGACGGGCTCGCGTGTCGTCGGGACCGCGCTCCGCGCATTTGGTCGCAAGCGACGTCAACAGCCCCATGCTGATGGCGACCAGCACGAGTTCCGTCAGATTCTCGATGGCGAGCTTGTGCATCACGCTGGCGCGATACTTCTCGATCGTCTTCGGGCTGAGGTTCAGATACTGTCCTACCTGCCGGTTGGTGCGCCCTTCAGCAATCAGCTTCAGCACACTGCGCTCGCGTGCCGTGAGAATGTCCCATGCCCTCTTCGGCGCCATTGCTTCGCGGCCGGTAATGAACGAGTCAACCATGTAGCCGTACACGTCGGCGCTCAGATGCTTTTTTCCCTGCATCACCGTGCGCATCGCGACCATCAGTTCGTCGAACGAAACATCTTTCAGCACATAGCCGTCGACGCCTGCGCGAAGCGCTTCGCGCACGTACTCTTCGTTTTGATGCACGGTGAGCGCCACGATACGCACGAGCGGCGAACGGCGCTTGATCGCCGCGCTCGCGTCGATGCCGTTCATGCCGCGCATCGACAAGTCCATCAGGATGAGATCAGGGTTGAGCGTCATGGCGAGCTGGCAGGCCTCCTTGCCGTCCGTCGCCGCCCCGACAACGTGGTATTCGCCTTGTGCCGAGAGCATCGAACACAATCCGTTGCGCAGCAGATCATGGTCTTCGACAACCAGCACGCGATATTTGATATTCACGATGCCACTCCTCGTTCGAGCATGGCCGGTTGATTAATCAACCGGAAGGGCCTTTGGCAGGCCATTTTATCTTTCAAATATGTCTTTCTAATTCTTTATATATTTCTTTCTTGAACATAACATAGTCTTTCGACCAGCCAACCGGTCGCCCGCGCGACCTTATTTCGCAAGATTCGCGCCGGCAATTGGAGCACCGCATCCAGATTCGGTATGCACGTCGAAACGTTAAATTGAATTACTTAATTTGGCGAAAAACGTTCCAAAAATGATAAGTTTCAGTGCTGACTCGGACATCGGTAATAATAGAAGGCGGTACGCTTCTCCCCGCGCACGCGAAATGCGAGGCAGTAACTCCTACCTTGCAGTGCCAACCGAAATTATTTTCTTCCTTTGAAGCAGCTTGCGAGCAGCAGACCAACCCGACGACTGTGACAATGCATTACAGATGTAACGTTTTTGCACACACAGTGAAAGCCCTCCACAGCGCACCTCCAAAAGTAGGAGAGTGCCCCATTGCTCAGGTCCTTTTGCGCCACTCACAATGACGACGCGGAGGGATTTCGAACATGCGCAGGCGCCCTTCTTTCCTGTCGGCGAATACGTTTCGGGCGGTCATGATGACGCTCGGAATGACATCGACTGGGCTCGCGCATGCGGAGATCTTTGGCGCGGTCGACAGCCATGGGGCGATCGTCCTGACCAATACACCCGGCAAGGCGGGACTCACCGTGATCGTTGCGGGAGACCCGCCGCCTGAGCGAAATGCGAAACGTGCGAACAACGCATTCAGCGCCACGATCGAGATCGCCCGCTTCGCAGACGTAATCGAAGAAGCAAGCCGCACTTTTCGCGTGGCGCCCGAACTGCTGCGCGCGGTGATCGACGTCGAGTCGCGCTATAATCCGAACGCCGTATCGGATAAAGGCGCCCAGGGTCTCATGCAGTTGATGCCCGACACCGCGCGGCGCTTTTCCGATGGCAACATGTTCAATCCGCGCGATAACGTGCTGGCAGGCGCACGCTATCTTCGCTTCCTGCTCGATCTCTTCAAGGACGACATGGAACTTGCGCTGGCCGCGTACAACGCGGGCGAGAACGCGGTGATTCGGGCCGGATATCGAATTCCTTCGATATCCGAAACACGTCAGTACGTGCCGCGCGTGCTGGCCCGCTACCGGCGCCTGCTGACGGCCACTGGTTAGCGGGCGCCCGTTCCGGCGGCGCCGCTATGCCGCCGCGCCCAACCGCTATGGCACTATCCATGCGCCATCGGCAACGACACGCGCGTCCTCGGGTTGCGCAAAGCGAACGAGATAGCCACCTTTCGAAGCAAAGCGCTGACCCGGCGCGAGCGTCAGGCGCGGATAGTAGCCTGTCAGAATCCGATGGTCGAGCATCTCGTCGATTCGTTCTACCAGGTAGTCTCTGACGAACGCATTGACCATATGACTGAGCGTCTCCGCGAGCAGCCCACACGCGAGATAGGTATCCGCCTGAACGCGCTCGTCGACGACCGGAATATGCCTGATGGCGAACCAGCCGAACGCGTAGTCGACACGCACGCGCCGTCCCTCGGGCAGATCGACCGGATAAGCAATACGCGCGGCGTCGCGCCACCTCGGCGGCAACGGTATGCGGTCCAGACCGTCCATCAGTCCCGACACGAAGACCTGGGTCGAGGCGGGCGGCTTGCCGGCGACCGCCGCGATATCGGGTGGCCGCAGCCACAGCACCAGCGCATCCGTTCCACGCGCGCTGCGAAGCGCTTCGGCGACGCTATCGCCCGGCGCGAGCACGCGGCTCGACACGCTCACGCCATAGCCTTTCAGAGCGTTCGCGAGCGCTTGCGCAGCCGCCTCGCCGCTGTCGCCCGCGCGATACACCTGGCGTACGGTTTTCACCATGCCGGCCAGTGAGCCGCTATTCGCGTCGAGGATGCGCCTCGCGATTAGTCCCGCCTCGAGCAGGACACCCTTCGAGAAATACATCGAGTAAAAGTCGCGGTCCCGTTTCGACCGGCACGTCGACGTTGGGAAAGAGGCACGGCGCCGCTTCCTGCTCGCAGAAGTCGTGAACCGGCGCCCAGTTCTTGCCACCGAGTCCCCGACAAGACCGCGAATACGGGCTGCTGCGCCAGATACGCTTTCAACTGCTCGTGCCAGGTCTCGGGCGCGCGGTGCAGTTCCCACACGTGCAATTCCCAGCGTCGGTTGACCATGAACATCATCTTGCGCGAGGTGTGCAGCGGCGGCGTTGCGCCGAGCGGCGAGGCGTTCTTGTCGGCGAAATAGTGTTCCAGCACGTCGAGCATGCCGCGCCGTTTTACCGGGTCCGCATCTGGTGTGATGATCGTCGCGAAGTGCAGCACGGTGTCCGTGACGTCCGGCGCCCTGCGCCGGTCGGGCGCTTCAGATAGCCGATCAACGCCGCCATGTCCGCGTCGTTCAGCGTGAACTGCGGCATCAAATAGCTGAGTGGCTTGCCTTCGGAGTCGACGCCTTCACGGATCGCGCGGGCGATCGTCGCGTCGGTGTACGGCTCGCGATTGGCCCGCATGCCGTCGACGTAGGGTATGTCCAGCTCCTCGGGATTCTGGATGCGCGGGTGGAACAGATACTGCCCGCTGATCGGCGGAATCGTGCTGGTGCCTTCGCGCGCGCCGAGCCCGCTGCGCCGGTGGCAATTCATGCATGCCACGGCGGCGCCTTGCATGCGCACGCCGCCATCGTGGGTCGCTTCAACCGCTTCTCCGGAGCCTGCAATGCCGCGCTGGTAGATCGACTCTCCGGCATCGATGGGAGGCGCGCCGCTCGCTTGCTGCACGCCGATCAACAGCAGCACGGCAAGCGCGCGTGCATGCCACGGCAACGAACCCGGCCGTGTGCATGACTAGCGAACCGGCCGGACCGGCGCGCCGCTTGCCGGCGATGCATCGGCGCCGATCTTGACGGATGCGCGCCGACCCTGCGAAACCGGGTTGGCGAACGTGAAACTGTCGAGCGGCGGATTGAGCGTGACATTGTCGATCACCAGCCGGTCTTTCTTATCCATGCCGACGGCGCCGCTTTCGATGACGAACGGTATTCGCACGCCATCCACTTCCCTGAAGTCGCGATACATCACCTCGATCGTCGCGGGCCGGCCTGACGGGCCGCGCGCCTCGCGGTCGTACTTCACGTCGAGGAAATTCTGCGCGTCGACCCACACGTGGCGCGTCGCACCGGAGGGCAGGCGCAGCAACAGACGATAGGCATCCCGTCCCTCGACCTTGTCGGTGCCTTCGAGTGCGACGCTGATGCCCTTCGCCGCGTGATCCAGCAAAGGTCCGTCGATGACCTGCTCGTCGCGCGCGAACTTCACTTCATTGCTCGTGTAGGGACGCACATCGGGGCCGCCGCCTCCCGACGGACGCACCTTCCAGCCGTCCTTGCCGTCGAACACGTGCACGATCATCTGGTTGGCCGCCGTGGTCTCGAAGCGAGTCCGGTCGGGACGTTTCAGCGCGAGCTCGAACGGCAGATCCGGCGCGGGCGCATTCGGACTATCCACGTGCCCGACCCACACCATCGACGTGACCTTGCGCCAGGCATCCGCGCCGCCGCGCGCCTCGGCGTTCCTCGCGACGACCTCGTCCGTGCCGAGACTGGCGTCCGCCGTCGCGGCCGGCGTTTGCGCCAACGCGAATGCGCCGACGCTCGCCGCGAGCGCCCACAAAGCGATCCGTTTCATGACCTTCTCCCCGTGTGCTGCCGCCGCTATTGAGCCGGCACCTTGACCATGGCCAGTCGTGGCTTGGCGAACAGCGAATCGTCGACGTTCTGATTCACCGTCACGTGCTGAACCGTCATCTGATGGGTCTGCTTCACACCCGCGACCACCGTCTCGAGCATATGCGGCACGACCAGGCCGCTTTCCGCGTGGTAGTCGCGGAAGTAGACGGCGACGTTGTGCATGCGCCCGTCGAGCTTGCGCGGGTCGCCATCCATTTTCAGTTCGAGAAAATTCGTCGCGTCGACCCACACATGGCGCTCGGTGTGATCTTTCATCGTCAGCTTGAGCTTGGAGGCGCGGTGTCCCTCCACCGTATCGATGCCCTGCACCGCGACCTGGCTGGTATCCGGTCGAGGTCGACGCCCCATTGCTGCTGACAAACGCGAGGTCATCGTGCAGGTCCGTGCGAAACAACGCTGCACCCCAATGAAACGCCGGGGACAGTGTTCCACGTGCACCCGCTTCGAAAGTGCGAGATATGACTGGTTTCAGCGCGGGGTCGGCAATGAAATCGTTGGGAAGCGAGCAAGGCGCGGCCGTGTCGGCGCAGGCCAGCTCAATGGCGGTCGGCACGCGCATGCCTTCGCTGTAGTTTGCATAAGCCGTCAGCCAGGAAACTGGATTATAGGTTACGCCCAGTGCAGGATTGACCCGTGAAAAGCTGTGCGAACCATTCAGCAAAGGCTGCATGCCGCTACGATCCTCTATATCGACGCTGGCGTGGTTATAACGTGCGGAGGCCGTCAGCGAAAGCGTGCGGGTCAATGAAAGGTGTCGCTCACTTACACGCCGAGATTGCTGTTGCGCGTCGCCGCGTCGGTTTGCAATGTGTAGCCGTCGGTTCCGACGGTTTGTCGATCCGCGGTGAACTGCGCGTCCTGCGCGTATTGCGTGAAGCGAGCGCGGGCAAAATCGCCGCTGACACCTGCCATCAACTGATTGTCCTTCCCCGCCACTTTGCCGGCAACGCTCAGCTGCAATGCAAAACCATAACTGTCCTGCGCGATCACAGAATGCCTGTTCAGCGCGGGTACATTATCGACAGAACCCGTAGCGGGATCGATGGACCCGTAATCTGCGTTGACGTTGCTGCTGACGTTATCGTTGTCGTAGTGCCGGTAGTACACATTGCCTGAAAACTGCAACGCATCGCTCAAATCATGCTTGCCCGAGAGATTCAGCATGATCGCGCGATTCTGATTCACGTCGGCGTAGGTGTACGCCTGGCGAGGATTGCCGATAAATGAGCGCGGAATAGTCTGCGTTCCCTGCAACTCGTTGTCGGCGGCGGTAAGGCTCAGCTCGACCGTGCTGCGTGCGTCCGTATAGAGGTGGCCTCGCTTGTTCGGACAGGTTCTCGATATTTTTAAGTGGAACGTCCGGGGCAGTCATGCTGCCAATTTGATCGCAGGCAGTGTTGCGAAGTATGCCTCATCCGGCGTGCGGTCTTCCAGACTCGAATGAGGCCGTCTCTGGTTGTACAAGCCGTCAACACAACGCCCATATCGGCGAATCAAAGGAGGTTCTCTACCGCTGGCACCCGTGGTACGGGCACACGGTATGGATTTTCACCACGATAGAGAGGAAGAACGCCGAGTCAGTGCTGCGCTGTGGGCGAGAGCCGTTCGACACGGCGGGCTTGCTGGAGGTGCCGCAATGGATGTTCGATCCCGTTGCCTGCTGTCGCATTACCTCGGCAACGTCTCCCGCCGTCAGCTGTGAAGCATTGAGGGAACTGAAGTACCTGTTGGCGCAGGCGCCTGCTGCCACGCCGCGCGGTATGGTACAAGCCGAGCACCATCCTTTGCTCCGTACAGGAGGTGCTGATGCGACGCCAGACAAACCCCCAACCGGGCGGTCAACTCGACCTGTTCCGTCTCTTTCCGAAGACACCACAATGGGAGCACCTGCCGCAAGAGGTCCGGCAGCAGACGGTGCGTTTGCTGGCGCAGCTGCTGCGGCAACACCGTCGCGGGCTGCTCGCCGCCGTACACGAGCCGGAGGTGCGCGATGAGTGACAAGATTCGGGCGCAGCATCTGGCGCGCAAGGCCATGCTGTACGTGCGCCAGTCGTCGGCCTACCAGGTCAGCCACAATCTGGAGAGCCAGAAGCTGCAGTATGCGATGCAGGATCGTCTGCATCAGTTGGGCTGGAACGAGATCGAGGTGATCGACGAGGATCTGGGACGCTCTGCGGCCGGAACGCAAACGCGCACGGGCTTCGAACGGATGGTCGCAGAGGTCTGTCTTGGGCACGTCGGCGCAGTTGCCGCTCGCGAGGTTTCACGATTCGCGCGCAACAGTCGCGAGTGGCAGCAACTGGTTGAGGTGTGCCGCGTCGTCGACACGGTGCTCGTCGATCAGGAGACCGTCTACTCACCGCGGCAGAGCAACGATCGTTTGCTGCTCGGCTTGAAGGGCAGCCTGAACGAATACGAGCTGGATCTGTTGCGTCAGCGTTCGCTCGAAGCTCGTCGGGAGAAGGCCAAACGCGGCGAACTCATTGTCGCGGCGCCGGTGGGTTACTGCAAGACCGAAGACCAGCGCCTGGAGAAGGATCCGGATTTGCGCGTGCAGGACGCCATCCGCTCAGTATTCCGCCAGTTCGGCGCGATTGGTTCGGTGCGTCAGACGTTGTTATGGTTCCTGGAGCACGGCCTGCAGTTGCCGGCATGCATGCCGCGCGGCGAAATCCAATGGAAACGGCCGAGCTACGGCACGGTGTACCGGATCCTGACCAACCCGATCTACGGTGGCACGTATGCCTATGGCAAAACCGAATGCGCGATCCATTACGAGGCTGGGGAACCACGCAAACGTGATCGCCGCAAACCACGGGATCAGTGGCTTGCGCTCATTCCGAATGCCCACGAAGGGTACGTTGACTGGGACGAATTCGAACGGATCCAGTGTGCCATTAGCGGCAACCTGCGTCTGGCCGGACACGCTGGCGCCCCGAAGAACGGTGAGGCCCTGCTGGCGGGACTATTGCGCTGCAGGCGCTGCGCGAGCAAGCTGACGCTACACTACACGGGTAACAGGCACGACGCCTTGCGCTATAGCTGTCATCGCGGCTGGATGGACAAGGGGCAACCGCGTTGTATTGCGTTCGGTGGCACACGCGCGGACGCGGCCATCGCCGAGGCGGTCTTGCAGGTCGTTCAACCGGCGGCAATTGAGGCAGCAATCGTGGCGCGCGAAGAAGAGACCCTGAAGCAGGACGAAGTGCTGGCCGCGTTGCAGCGGGATCTTCAGGCTGCACGCTACGCCGCGCAACGCGCGCAGAAACAGTACGATGCTGCTGACCCCGAGAACCGGCTCGTCGCCGACGAACTGGAGCGGCGCTGGAATCATGCGCTACTACGCGTAGAGGAACTGGAATCGCGTATCGAGCAACAGTCGCGCACATCCGGCCAGATACCGCCTACCCAGCCAGAGGAGTTTGCCGATCTTGCCACTGCATTGGAATCGATCTGGCCGCAGGCCGACGCCCGCCTGAAGAAGCGCATAGTGCGCACCCTGATCCACGAAGTCGTCGTTGACGTTGACGACGCAACGAGCGAAATCGTGCTCGTCATTCACTGGAAGGGCGGAGTACATACCGAGATTCGCGTGCCGCGGCGGCGCCGCGGAGAGAACACTACGCATACGTCACGTGAAGCAATTGATGCCGTGCGCCAGCTTGTCCGTATCTGTCCGGATCTGGTGATCGCCGGCGTACTCAATCGCAATGACCTGCGAACCGGCCGGGGTAACTTCTGGACCCAGGAGCGAGTCACCGCGTTGCGCAGCCACCATCAGATCCCGGTCTATTCGAGCGAACGACGTGCTGCTGAAGGATGGATGACGTTGACCGAGGCATCGGCGTTCATCGGTGTGAGCCCCGGAACGCTCAGGCTCGCAGTTGAGCGCAACAAGATCCCAGCCGAACATCCGTTACCCAACGGGCCATGGATCTTCAATCGCAATTCGCTGACCGGGGACGCAGTTACCGAACTCGTCGGACGGGCTCGCGCACGGCGTGGACACCCCACAATACCAACGACACAACAGGGCTCTCTAGATTTATCAACAACATAGCGAGGTTGGGCAGTATGAAACGCACTTGTACAGATTGATGTAATCGCCGATTGAGCGCCGGGCGTGGCCTACCGATTCATAGGCTTTCAGATAGTTGAGTAGCCCGGCGGAATCGCACCGCCAGGCCCTCCCAGAACTGTACGTGAGCCTCTCGACTCATACAGCTCCTATCGTCCAGCCGTGCCCCCCAGCGCCCAATGCGCAAAGAGGGTTGGTCGCCGCATTTTGAGACGCCGCAACCAATCCCACGCTCGCAGCTTGTGCGTGCGGAGTTTCTTGTATTTCCGCTGAGCCCAACGCACGAGGAAAGAATCGAGCGTACGTAGGGCTCCATGAAGAGCGGAAGGCCGAAACCGTCCGTAGTACCGAACCCAGCCCATAAGTACAGGCTGTGCCCATCGAACGACTTCGACGAGTTCAAGGTCATTGCGACTGTGCAGCCGCCACCGACGCATCCGCAAACGCATCGACTTGGCGGCCTTGTCGCTTACTGCAGGCGAGAAACTGACGAACAACGTTCCTGCGCGATTCATCGAGCTCCGGGGCCGAAAGCAATAGCCGAGGAAATCGAAGCGTTGCACCGGATAGCGCCCACGTCGGTTGTCGTCCTTGCAGTAGACGATTTTGGTTTTATCCGGATGAAGTTGCAGTTTGCAAGCCGCAAGGCGCGCTTCAAGTGCTTCGCGCAATTGCTTCGCCTGCGTCTCACTCTTGCAATGGCAAATGACATCGTCGGCATAACGCTCAAACTGGACGCCCGGATGATTTCGTGACATCCATTGATCGAACGCGTAGTGCAGGAACAGGTTGGCCAGTATGGGGCTAACCACCGCCCCTTGTGGCGTCCCTCGATTCCGCGCTACTTGCGCGCCGTCCGGCATGCAAACCGGAGCCACTAGCCATCTTTCGATGTACAGCAGCACCCACTTGCAGTTCGTATGCCGACGCAGAGCACGCATCAGAAGTTGATGATCGATATTGTCGAAGAACCCTTTAATATCGAGATCGAGCACCCAGTCCGCACGCCAGCAACGCTGACGCGCGACCGTGAGAGCCTGATGCGCTGAGCGGCCCGGGCGATAACCATACGAGTCGTCATGGAACACGGGTTCCAGAATCGGTTCGAGATGTCGCCGTACCACCATCTGCGCGATGCGATCCGACACAGTGGGAATTCCGAGCGGCCTGGTCGAGCCATCGGCTTTCGGAATCTCCACGCGTCGTACAGGAGGCGGAACGTAGCTGCCCGAAGCCAGCCGGTTCCACAGTCGATAGAGATTGTTACTCAGGTCCTCTTCAAACTCGGCAATCGATTGTCCGTCGACGCCCGCTGCTCCGCGATTTGCCTTCACCCGCTTGAACGCTTCCCACACCTCACGTTTGGAGATATCAAACGGCTTTGCCTTATCCATGCGGGTCCTCCCCTTGCGGGTTGCTCACATGGTCGGGCCGGACGACGGCGTTCCTTCGGTCCAGCTCCATTACAGAGCCTTCAACCCTACTACGAACGCCTCCGCCCCTGTGCCCCGCATCGGTACTCTCACCCTCGCGGAGGCTATCCGCCTGGGCTTCTCCCTTAGCATCGGGACGACAGGTTCCTACGTTCCTTACCAAAGCCTGGATCAAGGTCACGCCGCCTTCATGCCGGAAGCCAGTTGGGCAGCAAGCAGGTAAGCCCCCAACCTTTGTCGCGGGATAGAAGTCAAGATCCCGGTTTCGACTTCAGTTAATACGTTTCGACACGTCATCAGTGGTTCACTCGCGTTCGTCTTCCTGACCCTCACCTGACGGAGTCGCGCTCCGCCTTTTCCATCAACGCTCACCACGCGAGCTCTTAACTCGCGCAGCTTGTGGTGGTTTGAAGCCTGCTCCTGCACGCCGACTCCGAGGGGCCCGCCCTCATCTTTGATAAAGCATCGCAACGGCTCTGACTTCGAACCGTCGCGTTCGTAGCACACCACCTCTTCATATTTCACGCTTCGCCACACGCGCTCGACGAACACGTTGTCTCGCCAGGCACCTTTGCCGTCCATCGACAAGCGGATGCCCCGGCTGAGCACGGCCTCGGTGAACGCTATCGCGGTGAACTGGCTGCCCTGGTCGGTATTGACGATCTCAGGTTGCCCGTACTTCGCGAACGCTTCTTCCAACGCCTCGACAGCGTGCATCGCCTCCATCGTGATCGCTACGCGGTGGGCCAGTACCTTCCGGCTGGCCCAGTCCACCACGGCGGTCAGATACACGAAGCCGCGCGCCATCGGGATATAACTGGTATCCAGTGCCCAGACCTGGTTTGCCCGACTGATCGTCATGCCCCGTAGCAGATACGGCCAGATCTTGTGCTGCGCATTGCGTCGGCTCGTATTCGGCTTGCAATACAGCGCCTCGATACCCATGCGCTTCATCAGCGTGCGCACGTGCCGACGGCCAATCTCGTGTCCCTCGCGACGCAGCAGTCGCGCCAGCATCCGCGCTCCGGCAAACGGAAACTCCATGTGCAGTTCATCGATCCGGCGCATCAGCAACTGGTCTGCGTTGCTCACCGGTTGCGCCCGGTAATACACGCTCGATCTTGCGATACCAACGAGTCGCGCCTGCTGCGAGACCGGCAATGCGTGTGTACGATCGATCATCGCTTTGCGCTCAGCAATCCCGCCTTGTTGAGCGCGCCGCTTAAAAAATCGTTCTCCAGCGTGAGCTGGCCGATCTTCGCATGTAGCTCCTTCAAATCGACTTGCGGCTCGCTCGACGCCGTGCCGCCTGCGCCAAACACGTCGGCGGCACGTTCCTGCAACTGCCGCTTCCATTCGGTGATCTGGTTCGGGTGCACATCGAACTGCTGCGCTAATTCGGCTAGCGTCCGCTCGCCCTTGACCGCCGCCATCGCCACTTTCGCTTTGAACGCGGCTGAGTGCGTCCGTCGGGTTCTCTTCGTCATCTTCCTGGTTCCTTTGTCGGCATTATCGCCGGCTCAGGCCCCGAGCGTTCCACTTATCCGACTGTCCGAATTTGCGCGCCCACCTCTTATATCCCGCCTTGCCGAACAGTTGCTTCACGCGGCTGGGGTTGTGATCGGCCCAGCCTTGATCAGCTTCCTCATTGGCGGTGACGAAATAGTCGAAGTGACCGTGCTGGCCGCCCTGTTCGAAAACCACGCTCCGGCGTCCGAACGAACCGCCCTCCACTTCGACGCTGCCGCCGGGATTGTCGCGGCCGTTTTTCGTGGTGATTGCGATTGCGCCACCTAGCGTGTTCAAACCGAACAGCGGATTGGACCCAGGCATCACCTCGATGCGTTCGATCGCCGCCTGAGCGAGCAGGTCCCAATTGACGGCTCTGGTGCAAATAGCGCGGGGGCGAATCGGTTAAGGTGTCAGGCTGAACGAATTGAGAACCGACGATGAGCAAGCTGAAGAGCCTTGACGAACTGTTCGCAGGCCTTCACTTTGACCGCGATGTGATCATTCTGTGTGTTCGCTGGTAACTGCGCTACAAGCTTAGCCTGCGCGATCTGGTCGAGATGATGGCGGAACGGGGTCTGTCGCTGGCGCACACGACGATCCTGCGCTGGGTGCGGCGCTTTGCGCCGGAGTTCGTGAAACGGTGGAACCGCCTTGGCAGGCCCACCGGGCAGTCGTGGCGTGTCGACGAGACTTACCTCAAGCTGCGCGGCAAGTGGGTCTATCTTTATCGAGCGGTGGAACGGGTGGGCCAGACAGTAGACTTCATGCTCAGCGCCAGGCGCGACGTGAAGGCGGCAAAAGCCTTTTTCAGGAAGGCAATCGAACATCAAGGCCAACCACCGAAGACCATCACGCTTGATGGTTATGCAGCCTCGCACCGCGCCGTGCGCGAGATGAAGGCCGATGGCTTGCTGCCTGAGGACACAAACGTCCGATCCTCGAAATATCTCAATAATTTGGTCGAGCAGGACCACCGCAACATCAAGTCCCGGACGAAAGTCATGCTCGGCTTCAAACGTTTCAGGAACGCAGCGATTACTCTCTCAGGTATTGAATTGGTCCATCGTATTCGCAAGGGCCAATTCAGCCTCGCGAAGCTCGGCCTCAAAGATACCGCTGCGCCCGCAGTTTGGGAGGCCGTCCTGTCTGCTTGATGAGATATCCTTTCTATAACAAAAATCTCGTCCAGACCGCCTATTTGCACCATGTATGGACGACTCCCTGTTGTCAAGCAGTCCCAGTTTTCTGGCATCGGGTCGAGATTGCAGCCATGTATCCGGGCTCAGTTGGCAGCACTCGCTGCGGGCCCACGATGAATATCCGCGAATGGGTACCCCATCAGAGCCTCGGGCTTGGTTGCCCTTGGTGCACAGCGGGTTTGGCCCACCACGGTCCGACCGTTCTGTCATCCAATTGAAGTCTGCTCAAGCAACCTCTGGGAAGTGAAAGCTGTTTCGCTGCTAATCGCTGAATCTGTCAATCCGTCACGCTGGATCGTGCAGGTACATGGCTAGCCTGAAAGGCCTGGTTTCGTATCAGCATGGCCCATGCCGTCCGTGCATTCTTTGCCGCGAGCGCCACGGCAGCGATGTTTTTGTGTCGGCGTCGGCACAGTTTCATCAGCCATGAATCAGCCATCTCGGTCTTGGCGGCTGCCATGCGGATAACCGCACGGGCGTCGTGAATCAGAAGTGTTCGGAATGCCGTATCGCCGCGCTTGCTGATGCCCAGCAGGCGTGCGGTTCCGCCCGAGGAATGTTGCCGCGGCACCAGACCCAGCCAGGCAGCAAGTTCCCGGCCGCTGCGAAAGGCTCGGGCGTCGCCGATCGACGCTGCCAGGGCCGACGCGGTGAGCGGGCCGACCGGGTATGGTTTCGAGAAGTTGCCCGGGCGCATCGGTCCGGTGGATTGCGCGGATACGACCTTCCAGTTCGGCCACCTTGTTGCCAAGCTCGCGCAAGTGGTCGACGAGCATATGGATTAACGCCCGGAACGGTTCGCGATACTCACTGTTACGGCTGGAAAGCGCCTCCATGGCCCGTTGCCCCAGCAGCCGGATACCCTGTGGCAGCACGATACCGAATTCGCCCAGAAGCCCACGGATCTGGTTGGCCAGTGCTGTGCGCGACTTGACCAGCCCGGCGCGTGCGCGATGCAGCGACAACATTGTCTGTTGCGCCTGCGTCTTGACCGGTACAAAGCGCATGTTCGGTCGTTGTATCGCCTCGCAGATTGCTTCGGCGTCGGCCGCATCGGTCTTGTTGCTCTTTACGTAAGGCCGCACGAACTGCGGGGCAACCAGTCGAACGGTGTGTCCGAGCTTCGCGAGCTCGCGGCCCCAGTAGTGCGACGAGCCGCACGCTTCCATGCCGATCACACACGGGTCAAGCGTTGCGAAATACCGGAGTACACCCGTGCGTCTCAACTGCTTGCGCACAACCATGTGACCTTGCGGATCCACTGCGTGAAGCTGCAACACATTCTTGGCCAGATCCAGTCCAACAGTCGCTATGTTCATGACGAATGCTCCTTTGCCGTGGACGTCACGACTTCTCCACTTTGGCATAAATCCTTTCGCCGCTTAGCGGGAGTCGTCCATCACATCAGAGCCGTTTTGCGAAGGTCGGGCTAGCAGACCGCAGTCGGCTTAACCCGGGCCCGATATCTGAAGTTTGGCAAAGCGCGAGTCAGGCAGATCCGGATTGACCGTCGCTTTCTCGATCACGATCTTTTCCGGTTGCCTCAAGCCCTCGCCGAGCGTCTCCATTTCGAACGGAATCATCACGCCGTCAACCTTGCGATAGTCGCGCAATACAGTGACCATCGTGCGTGCGCGCGTGCCGACCTCCCGGGTCCCGTCGACCTTGACGTCGAGAAAGGTGGACGCGTCCACCCAGACATGGCGGACGTCGCCGTTTTTCAGTGTGACCTTCAGCTTGTATGCACGGTGCCCGTCCACAGGCTCGACACCTTCCACCGCAACCTGGCTGCCTTTGGCGGCAGCGTCGATCAACAGGCCGTCGAGGTCCTGCTGGTCGGCGGCGAGCTTCAGTTCAGCGGGCGTGAACGGCTGGGCGGTGGAATAGCCAAGGTAGGGGCGCGAGTACCACCCGGCCGTGCCATCGTAAACCTGCACCGCGGTCTTGCCAGCGAAGTCGAGTTCGAAACGCACCTTGCGCGGCCGCTTCATCTCGATCCGGTACGGCAACGCGATCACGGTGCCCTGGATCACGCCACTTTTGTCGGTCATCGCCTTTTCCAGCATGTGCCGTTTCGGCGACGATTGCGGTGGATTGTCGACCGTGCCTTGTGGCGCGGGGTGGGTCCGCCCCACATCCATCTTGCCCACGAACGATAGCGAATGCACCGCATGCCACGCGTCGAGGCCGCCGCGCGCTGCGACATTTTTCGCCACCACCTGGGCGGCGCTGATGCCAGCCGGCTCGGCCGGCGCCGGACCCGCCAGGACGAGCGCGAAGCCGGCGGCCCACGCGAGCCGCGTCCCATGAGAAGTGATACCTGCATGTTTCATCATCTGAGCCCCTATCAGCACTGAGCGCTGCCCGTCTATTCGACGGTCAGGTCGTTCGCGACGAACCGGCCGATCTCGATATGCACCTGGTTTCCACGCTTAACGATCTTGTTGGCATTCCCAAAAATGACGTAGTACGTACGATCTCGCTCGGGCGCCGAGACCTGCCGCAACTCGCCGATGTTTTCAAGCGCCGGCACAGCCAGCTTCGCCCCGCTTGCTTCATCAATCAGGTACGGTTTCTCGTGACTGTCCAGCAGCGTCCTGGCTTTCTCGGGATCGGTCACGCGGTACTTGAATTGCAGCATCCACCCCGAGGACACGAGCCGCACGCCGACAATATCGACGCCCCACGTACTGTCGAAATACGGCGCCCGGCGCACCCGCCACGCATGTGCCGCATCGCGCGGGTCCGCGGCACCGGTGCCGGCGGGCGCAACGCATGCGCTCTGCGCCACCAGCACCGCCAGCACGAAGCCTCCGCTCAAGGTGCGCAACGCGCGCAAGGTCACCTGCCTCATGGCGCAGTCCCGGGTAGTATGCCGCCCGGCAGCGACAGCGGCGGCAACGCCGCGCCCCTCACCGGCGGCAACGCCGCGGCATTCAGCTTCGGCAACGCCGCGGCATTCAGCTTCGGCAACGCTGCAGCGAGGGCCGCCCGCAGCGACAGCGGCGTGAGCGCGAGAGCCCCCGGCACCGTAACCTGCGTCGCGCCGATATCCACGCCCGACACGCGTCCCGGTGCCGGACGCGCGGCGCCGCCAAAGTCGAAGCTCGTTGCCGAGACCTGACTTTGCGGGTCCTTCAGCGTTCCCTGGTTGAACGCAGCGCCGGTGCCCGTCACGTGGTAGTCGCCATACGCGACATACCCCGGTTGCAGCGGATCGGACAGCGACAGCGGACCATACTTGAGGTCGACGAAGTTGCCTGCCTCGTCCAGCGTCACGCCGGCCGCCAGGCTGAACGGTGGCAGGAACGGCTGACCGGGTTCGAACTTGAACGCCGGGTTGGCGCGCGGCCCGTTGCAGTAGATTTTCGCGAGGCCTGGATTGCTGGTCGACATGCCGGTGCCGGTCGTGCCGTCATAGACGGAGCCTCCCGCGGACACCACCGAATCGTTGAGATCGGTCAGCCGGAAGTTCGACACAGCCGCCGAGCTGTCGCCGACCGTGCCGATATCCCAGTACGCCGGGGTGCCGGTGCAGGCGCCCGCCGCGGGCGACACCGGCAACACGGTGCAGCTATGCCCCGCGTCGGCCACGTTGTTGCTTGAGCAGACGTTGGCTGCGCCCGTGCTCGCGTCGACGAAGAACGACCGGTTGTGCCAGATGATGTCGTTGAAAAGCACCGGGTTCGAGTACCTGTTATGCGCCTTGGTCGCCGTCTCGGGCACGTTGCCGGTCGCGGTCGTGGGCAAGGCTGCGAGCAGGGCCGCCGAAGTCATCTCGGTGCTGATGCCGGCCGGGCTCGGGTAAGCCGTGGTCGGGCCCCGTCCGCTGGTGCCGAACAGCGCGCCGGCGATCGCTGCGCTGTCGTTGCTGGCGATCGTGTTCTCATGGATCGCCGCGTTCAGGACATCGACGAGCGAGATGCCACCGCCGGCCCAGCCCGCGACATTGTTGGCGATGATGTTGTTGGTAACCGTGGCGCGGTACCACTTCGCCGGGTTGCTTGGGTTCGTCACGACGTCGTTTCCGTTCACCTGTTGCAGGCGGATGCCCCCGCCATGCCCGCCCTGCGCGAAGTTGCCGACAATCAGGTTCGAGTCGATCGTGACGTTGCCGGTCCCGTTGGAGAGCGTGGTCGCGGCCGTCAGGTCGCCTTCGATGTCGATGCCACCACCATGCACGGCTGCCGTCTGCTGCCAGCTCTGGTTGAACAGGATCTTGTTGTGCGCGATCGTGCCGTTCATGTTGACCCCTATCGCTCCGATGCCTCCGCCATTGCCGTTGCTGTAGTTGCCGCAGATGAAGTTGTAGTTGACCGCGTAGTTGTCGGTTCCGGTGCAGATCGCCACGCCGGCGCCGGAACCGGTGACGTTCACGCTGCCCGCCGCGGGCGTCGGCTCGACCGTCCCGTTACGGGTGATCGAGTTGTGATGGATGCGGACGTTGTTGTCGTAGCCATAGCCGTCTGCCGGTGGGGTTTCTTCCTCGAACGGGCTGCCGACGCGCAGGCCGCCGTGCATCGCGCTCGCATTGCTGAAAATGCGGTTGTTGGCGATTTCGAGGCCATGTGCCCAGCCGTTCACATAGATACCGCCGCCCGCGTCGCTGCCGGTGATGCTCAGCCCGTCGATGCGCGACAACGCACACAGGAAGTTCGAGTCGGACATCTTCCAGCCGGTCGACGTCAAGGTGGTCGCACTCGGCACGCCGTTGTTATACGAGGTCACCTGGAAATAGCTGCTTCCCGCATTCATCGGCGAGTTCGGGTTGGTGCTGCAGTCGCTCGCCGTGAGCGGCGTCACGCCGTCGCGTCCGACGCCCTTCGCCAGCACCGTGATGCCCGCGCCCTCCTCCGTGGCGAGGATGGTCGGCTCGAGCAGGACCACGCCACCTGTGATCGGCAGCTGGGTCGGCAACGGATCGATCTGCGGATTGCTCACCAGTTCGCCGGCGCCACCTGTGTCGGCGGTTCCACCGCTATTGCTCGGCGCAGTGGGGTTGAGGCCGAACAGCTGGTTGATGCGCGGACGCCAGTCGTCGAGTTTCTGGGTCGGATACTTGGCCGCGTTGATTGTCACCGAAGCCGCGCCGACGCCCTGCAGCCGGACCGGCTTCCACATGATGACGAGCTCTGGATACACGCCGGCGTCGACGATGATCAGGTCGCCTGGCCGCGCGGCGTCGATCGCATCCTGGATCGGATGCGGGAAGCCTGCGGCATGGCCACTGCCGGTCGGTGCCGCCGCCGGCGTGACCACCACCGGCGCATTGCCTCCGATGTCGACCGTCACGGCATCGACGCTGTTCGTGCCGTTGGCGTTCGTGATTGACAGTTCACCCGAGGTCGTCCCGCTCGCGACGCTGCCGGTAATCAGGCCGTCCGACCATGACACGTTGGTGAGCGGCACGCCGTTCACGCTGGCGGTGCCCGGGGTCGAACCGAAACCGTAGTGGCGCTTGACCGTACGCTGGTTGAACGGCGCGGCCGTCGCAGACGGACCCTGGTACACCGGATTCGGCACGTCGGCATCGCCGAGCGCGGCGATGCGCAGCGTATGCGTGCCATCGGCGGCCGCCACCCACGGACCCACGTTGTCCCCGTCGACGCGCTTGACCGCGGGAGTGGCATCGGGGTAATCGCAATCCGGCGGGCTATAACCGTCCGCGAACGCCGCCACCGGCAGCACCGGCGTGTCCAGATACACCGTCGCACCGGGCATGAACGGGTTCGTATAGCAGAAGTTACTGAACGACGGATTGAAAAGCGGGTCGGTAATCATCTGGCCGTACGTCGGCGAACCAGGACGCGTATCGAGCATGGGCCCCGGATCGTTCATGCAGGTGACGAGCATGTTTGGCGAGTAGCCGGCCGGGTTCGGCACGTTCACCTGCCAGGTGGACGGCGTCATGCCGTTGTAGGTGCCCCACTGGTCCGAGTACGTACGCGAGATTTCCACGCCGTTCATGTCGCGGATCGACACGGGCGCATACGAGGCGGCGAATTTCTCGCCGAAGTCCGGCGACGCAGCGTTGATTTCGCTCGCGGCGTCGTCGAGGATCAGCCCAGTGTAGTGGGCTGCCACCGGCGTATTGCTGAACACGTAGAAGTTCGCCGGCGCGGTCATCTGGTCGCTCAGCGTGACTTCCTTGCGGTCGCACAGCGCCTTGGTCGCGCCCGCAAACGGCGCCACCTGGCCCGAGCTCGGGAAGAGGCTCATGAAATCAGGTACCGTTCGCAGCGTGCCAACGCAGCTCGGAAACTGCAGCTTGGCCCCCTGAAAACCGAGGCTCGTCGTCGGGTTGTTCGGGTTCGCCGGGTTGTAATAGGCGGCCACCTGCGCCTGGTCGGGGATAATGAAGATGTTCGAGAGCGCAGCGAACTGCTGGGCAGCGGGCGCCACCCACGCATCGCCGATCAGGATGTTCTTGTCCTCCTCCTTGACGACCTCGTAGCCGGGCGGCGGAATCATTTCAACGACGTATTTGCCCGGCGCGAGCGGATGGCCCGCCGAATCGGTCGAGAACGCGTATGCGCCGTCGTACACGGCAGGCTGCACCTGGTTCCACAGGTGGAAGCCGTCATAGCATCTGAACTGGTTCGCCGTGCCGAGCGTGTAGGACAGGAACGGATCGGCCGCGTCCTGGCCGGGACAGATCATGTTAGGCGTTCCGTTCGCCTTCGTGCCGTTCGCGTAGTCGTCCCAACTGGTGGTTCGGGTCGAGTTGACGAGCGTCAGCCCCGTGGTGCCGTCCGGGTTCGGCGTCTCGCGGTACAGGTTGATCTGCACCCGTGGCACGCCCGGCTCCCACATGAACTGAACCTCGAGACTCGGGTCGTCGAAACCACGGGTCGATGCGTACACAACCATCCCCTCGATCCCCCCATTCTCGCCGGCGGCGAACGGACGCTTGCCCCAGTCGAGCATCTGGGTCTGGTTGATGAAGCCCTGCAGTCCTTCGTATTGCACGCCCGGGGGATCGACACGGTTTGTCGCGATCGGCGCGCCCTGCGGCGCGGCGCCATACGTCTTGCCCGAAATGGGATCCGTCCATGCATACGATGAATTCAGAATGCCGCCGGTCCTCGAGCACGGCTGCGAACTGTTCTGGTTGCTGCCGCCGAGCGTTCCCTGTCCGGTCGTGGCGTTATACGTCACACAATCGGCGAGACCACCGCCGTCGACCGTCACGTTCACGCCTGTGCTCGCGTAACGCGTCCGGTCGGATTCAACCACATACCAGTTAAAGAGCGGGAACAGTTCATTGAACACCGCGTTGCCGTCGGAGTTGGTAAGCAGGGTATTCGAGACGGAGCCGTCGCGGTAGCGGATACGCACCGGCACCTGGGCAATGCCTGGTTCGGCCGCGTCACGCACGCCGTTGCCGTTCGAGTCGGTGAACGCGCTGGCTTCGACCCGCGTGAACCAGCTGAATACCGGCACATCCCCCATCGCGATCGGCCCTGCGGGCACGGGATTGCCGTTCGAGTCGGGAGTCGGCTTGGCTGTGACCTCCACGGCTTTGGAGGCGATGATCTGGTCGAGCCATTGATCCCAGACCACCAGCATGTAGGAACCGACGGGAATGTTATCCAGCTTGAAGTTGCCATTGGGATCGCACGCGGCAAAGCCGATATTCAGGCCGAGTTCGCCCTGCTGGTTTATTCCGACGAAGCACGTGGACGACGCCAGCGCCGCCCGGGATGCGGAGTCCCACAAGGTTTCCATGACCGGCCGGGACATGTGAAGGCTCGTGATGCGGCCGGTCACCGACGTGGTCGCAAGAGGTATCGGTCCGGTAACCGGCGGCCCTTCCGTGTCACCGTTAGGATTCGCAGGCGGCACGCCGCCGACCGGCACGTGCGTCGCGATGACGTTCTGCTGCGCGATATGGGCCGGATTCACAAAACCGATGAACGTGTGGAACCCGGGCGGCCCGAACTCCTGGAAGTAAGGTGGCTCGCCGGATTTCGTGAACGCATCCTGTGCGGGCGTCCCCTCGAGCGTGGACACCTGATACCAGATCTCCCCTGCGCCTTCGCGCGCCGCGCCCGGGTGCGCGATCACGTCGAACCGTCCCGGCATCAGGTTCTTGACGAGCGCCTGCCCCTGCAGCGCGTAGTCCGCCGACGGGTTGGCCGGATCCTTCGGATCATTCGGGCAGGTGATGACGACGCCGGTCAGATCCTTGCCCGCATAGCTCGGATGCGTCGACGGCACGCCCGACGCGGTCGGGCTATAGACGTTCGGGCAGCCTGGCGTGCCGAGCAGCGCGTTCGTCAGCGGCTGGTTGAAGGTGTCATACGTGACCTGGCCGATCGGGTCGCCGCTGCGGCCCGCCACGTCCCAGATCGCGATCTCGAAGCCGCCGAGGCCGTGTTCGATGGCGTCGGGGTCGCCGTTGGTCGGGCTGCTGTCCTCGAAGATATAGATCGACAGCTGAGCCGGCTTTAGCGGATTCGGCTCGACCTTGATCGTCGCGGTCTGATACGTGCCGCCGGCAGGCGGTGGGACCGATACGCCGCTCATCGTGTGACCACATTTCGCGTCGTTGGCGGTCGACGAACTCGGCGTCAGGCAACCCGGGTTGACCAGGGGATCATTGGCATAACCGGCGATGAACGGGTTCGCTGCGTCACCCGGCAAGATCGAGATGAAATACCACTTCGTCGGGTCGAGCGCGACGTCGGAGGGCATCGACCGGGTCTTGGCACCCGCGGCCGTCCCGCCGTTCGTCTGCGCGTCGCCGCAACTGAGCGGTCCGGTACAGCCGGCGGCCACCACCGGCATGTAGCTGCGGAAAAAACTGGTCGCAAGGCTCGGTTGCGGCGCGCCGTTGACGACCGGCGGCGTGACGCCCGGCGTCGGGTTATGCCACGTCTGATCCTCTTCGATGATCCAGCCGTAATCATTGGGCAACGCGGTCCCGCTCTGCGCGTCCACAAGGTTCACTGGCAAACCGCTGCCGGCGGGGAACACGACCGTGGCCGTCTGCGCCGCGCTCGACGTTCCCTGCGAATTGACCACCACGAACTGGAACGTGCACGTGGCCGGCGCTGGCGAACACGGCGTGGCCGCAAACGAGCCATCCGGATTCAGCGTGACCCATGAGGGCGCCGTGCCCGAGAGCTTCGCGGTGATCGGGAAATTGCCCGGATCCGACGCCCCCACCAGCAGGCCGGCGCCGCGCGGCACTTTCAGCAGCGACGATACCCGGCTCGGAAAGGCACTCGCCACCGTATTGTCGTATTGCCGTCCGGTGGCAGTCGGCGCTGCGCCCGTCGCCTCGAACGCCAGCGTAACGAGCGCGCACGCGGCCCCGGCGTTACCGCAATACGTGAACGTATCGCTTGCGGGCGTGGTGGTCGGCGCGGCCGTGACCGTAAAGGTGAACGTGCCGTTGCTGTTGAGCGTCACGCTGCCGTGGGCAAGCGCGAGCGTCGTCGAGGTCGTGCCGGCGGCAGGCGTCACGCCCTTGATCGCCACGCTGGTCACGCCGATGTCATTCGTCAGCACGTTATTGCTAAAGGTTGTCGCATTCGGCGCCAGCGTGTAATTGTCCGGATTCGCCTGCGCCGCCGCAGCCGGCCGCGCGCTGCCCCCGATCGCCTTGTTGACCCCCGCGATGAAGCCGCTGGGGCTGGCCGTGACATTGCTCGCGGTGGTCACGGCCATATAGCCCTCGAAGCCGCCCGCTGTCTCATTGGCCGTCGTCAGGCCCAATGCGCGGTCGAAGAACGCAAACACCGCGTCGGTGTACGAGGTCGCATTTTTCGTCGGCCGGACGATCGCATCGATCGTCTTGCCCGCAGGCATGTTCACCTCGTTCTGGATCTTCGGCATGCCCGGCGCGACATTGCCATCCTCGGCAATCAGCTGGAACGGCTGCCCCACGATCGACGGCACATGCGTGCGCGATCCAGCGTTGACCATCCGCACCAGCACGTTGCCGCTCAGCGCGTTGTTGTCGCTTCCCCGGAGGTCGGGCAGCGCCACCGAAGTCCCCGCTGGATTCGACTGGTCATACGATTTTCCGTTGACGAGGAAATACGTCGGCGCATAGTTGACGGCGGCCGGATAACAGGGAATCTGAGCCTGGGCGACCCCGTTGACCACCATCGCGGGCTTCTGGGATTGCGCGCACTGCGGATCGTTCCAGCGGATCGCCTCGCTCGTGCCCGCGACAGCAGCGGCATCCACCGCCGCATTCTGGACCGCATCGATCTCCGAGAAAAGCAGCACGGCGTCCATGTCATAAGGCACATCGTCCAGCGACGCGAGCGCCGGGCCGGCGCTCCGGTATGCGCCCGGGAATGCCTTGCCCTCGGCGCGCGGGTCGTTCGACAGATGGATCTCGGCATCAGGGGTGCCAGCGGCCTCGACTTCGTACAGCGGCGCGTACGTGACAACCAGTACGCCGTACAGACCCATCGGCGCCTGCAGCGACGGATGACTGCCCGTCTCGTACAGGTAGGTGCCGGGCTTCAGGTACGTCGGGTTCGCGCCGGCCGGTGCGATATTGGTATTCCATGTATACGACACGGTTCCGCTTGAGCTTGCCTCCTGCGCGAACGCGCGCGCGCGGGCGGCCTGCAGCGGGGGCACGAAGCCCTTCGAGCCCGTGGGCACCGGCGTGTTGGTGGGCCACGTCGTGGTGGTCACCGCCGGGTGGACGATCGGCCCGGCGACGTCGCGCGTCGGCTGGCCGGCGCTGCCGCCGATCTGCCCGAGGATCACGAGCGACGTGGAGGTGCCGCCAGGCAGCTTATTCGTGAGATTGATGCTCAGCTTGTTGCCGACCGGCACGACGATCGTCGGCCCCGGCGCCCACATGGTGTTTGGCACGGCCTTGGTCGATCCCGCGGCCGTGCGCGAACAGACGTTGGCGTTGCGCAGACTGCCGCCGCCGAGCGCGGCGCCCTGCGCCGCGTCGTTCGTGCAATAGCCCCACATCGGCACGGTCGAGCCGTCCGTCAGGGTCGTCGTCATGCGCTGCGCAGTCAGGTTGACCGTCGTGACCGTTTGCGCAGACGCGAGAGATGCGAGGCACATCAGCGCAGCGCAGACACATGCTGACTTCGACGTCAGTCGATTGATCAGGGATCTCATGCTTAAGACTCCTTTTGCGCGCTCGGGTCACTGCGACTCGTCAATCTTCGCGGCCGGCGGATCGATGATCATCATCATCATCATGCCGCCCGGGAAGACGTCATTGGTTGTTATCTCGCGCTCGTCGTGCGAGTGCCACATGAATGCGTAACCGGCGCTGGGGTTCTGGCTCGCAAATCCCGGCGGACGCGGCGTCGAGATGAACTGCGCGCTGCCGCTGGGAATGGTCTGCAGACCCAGGTAAGGCGTTCCGCCATACCACAGGCCGTTGGCGACGATATTCGGATCAGTCGGTGTGATCGGGATCGGCTTGTTGTGGTCGGCGCACCATTCGCCATAGTTCGGCGTGACGCCAGGGGTCGCCGGAGGATTGCTCGCACGCGTGAAAAAGCCGTTGACGTCCGGATAGCACGGCTGCGGGTCGCCATTGCCCACGCTGCTCGGACCCGCCGGCGCGCCGGCGTAGGTGTGGCCGTAGACATCCCAGTTCAGTCCCTTGCCGCTCCATTGGAAGAGCGCATCGACGGTCTGCCCCGACACGGTCGGAAAGGTGAAGATCAGCGGTCCGGCGAGGCTCTGCTGGTCGACCGCGGAAAGCAGCATGTTGCCGTCCCGCGCCAGCACGCGCGCATGATTGCCGTGGATGTGCAATGGATGCTGGATGCGGCCTTGTCCCACTGCGCGGATCAGCATGGTCTCGCCCGGATGCAGGTGCGGATTGCCGTTGTACGGCTGGCTCGGATAGGCGGGCGAAAATGGGCCGTCCATGTCGTCCGGCATCGAGCGGCCGTTGATCAGGAAATAGTTCGGGTGGTAGGGCTCGGTCTTCACGACAATGGGCCCGCACTTCGCCTGCGGACTCGCGGCGATGGCCGCGTCGCACTCCCTGACCTGTTCCAGCGCATTGGCATGGATCGTCGAATCCATTTCCATCAGCTGGAACAGATATTCGCGGTCGTAACAGGTCCGCGGAGAGTCATACGCGGCGCTCGAGAGCCGGTAGTCAGTCTGCGATCCGAGTGCGTTTGACTGACAGACGGCGGCCGGCGTCTTCGGCAACACGACGATTACGCCGTAAAGGCCCATCTCGATCTGCAGCTCCGGCTGCGTGCCGCTATGGTAAACATAGGTGCCGGGCTTCGTCGCCAGGAACGAATACGTCACGGTGGCGCCGCGCTGCGCCTCGCGCGTCAGCACGCCCGCCATGCCGTTTCTCGTGCCTACCTTGAAGCCGGGGAAGATGAGCGACGTATTGCCCGCCGCCACTGGCAGCTCATTCGTGAGGTTGACGGTCACGGTGTCGCCTTCGGTGACGACCATCGTCGGGCCGGGCAGCTGCATGGCCGGACACGTGCTGATGCCGGCGAGCGCCGCAGGCACGAAGCCCGCTGGCGGCACCGCGGTGATCAGCCCGGCCGAGGCTCCGGCCTTGCCGCAGCCGTAGCCCCACGTGTAGATCGACGCGCCGTCCGGCTGGGAAGTCGTCCCGGCGCTCGCGACCAGATTGAAAGTCGGAGTGCCCGCGCCACCCGTGATGCCCGGGACCGCCGCGCGTGCGCCCCGGCACCACAGACCGGCTGAGACCACCAGCACCAGCACGACCAAGATCGCACGGATGACCGCCGCACCGTATGTCTTCAATGAGTACATTACCGGGCGCTCCTATAAGACCCGGATCTCAGTCATCATGCCGCCGAAATTCTCGGCGTCGTTCGACAGGTGATCGAGCTGTGTGGTGTAGAGGAAGTACGTGCCCTGGGGAATATTCGTCACGTCGAGGATGACGTCTGCGGATTCGCCGCCCCCGATCGTCAGGGAATTCGTCGTGTAGTACATGTTCGCGCCGGCCATGTCGCGCAACAGGCGCGCATGAAAGCCGATGACGAGCATCGGCACGCCTTCGGTCGCGAGCGTGTGATATTCAGTGACGCTCAGGTTCGACACCCGCAGCAGTGCCCGCGTCTGCCCTGCACTCTTGTTGATCGTGATGAGGCTCGGCATCGGTTGCGATACGCGCGACACGCCGTCCGAATCCATGGTCGTGATCGCACCGGTCGCCGTCGGGTTCGTCGTGGCCGTGGGCAGTCCGGCATAGCCTGGCACGCCGATCGTATCCGGATAGCTGCGGCCGCTTAGCATGAAATATCTGTCCTTCATGTCTGCGAACGGCTCGGGGTTGAAGGTCATGCCGATGAAGTGGAAGTTCGGGTCGAAGCCCATCATCTGGATCGGATACTCGACGTCGTAGCGCGTCGAGCCGTCGCCATCGTTATAGGCGTAGAGCACGCCCGGCGCCTGCAAGGCACCTGTGTCCCGGCGCGGCAGCGGCGTCGAACACAGGACGTCCTTGCGGCAATCCTCCGGCGGAAACGACACGTTCGGGTAGTGCGCCGTCGCCGCGACGCTGATTGGCTGCAACGGGTATTCGTAGTCGTGCAGCGCGGTGTACAGGTTTGCGCCCGGCTTCAGGCGGTTCTGCCGGGGGCGCACGAAGATCTGGCCTTCCATGCCCATCTGCAGATGCTCGGGCGGCGTGATGTGGCAATGCCAGAAGTAGGTGCCGGCGTCGGGCGCGGTGTAGTAATAGGTGAAGCTGCCCGCAATGTTGATCGCCACTGACGCGTCGGGCACCCCGTCGAAGAACGACGAAGCATTCGGGTAGCCGTGAAAATGCACCGTGTGCTGCTCGAACAGGTCCGGCCGCATGATCATGCCGACGTTCGACAAGGTGAGGTAAAACTCGTCATCCTCGTCGAGCGCCATGGTCGGCGCGGGGGCCTGCCCCGCGAGCACGCCATCGTTCATCATCAACGCAGGCTCCTTGATAGCCGCGTTGTTGGGGGCCGCGGTTTCACCTGGAAACGTCGGCCCGACGAACGGTCCGTTGAACACCGACGCCGGCTGGGTGCCCGGCAGACCCATCGAAATGTCCGACAGGCCAGACAGAGGGCCGAAGGCAAACAGATAGATCTGCTGACCATCGGCCATCGTTGCGTAGCCATCGCCGCCGGAAATGTGCTGGCATTTGATCTGGGGGTTCGCGTTCGCGGCAGTTGGCCGGTTCGGATCTCCGGACACCATGGAGTCGACCTTGCCGTCGAGCGATTTATGCAGTGTCGTGCCGTTCGGACATTGCACGCGGAACGACTGCGCGAACGCCGGTATCGAGATGACGAGGCATAGAAATGCCGGCAACCCAAGGCGAAACAAGCGAGTACTCAACATAACCCCCCCTGCGAACGGACGATCTGCCTGCGCGACGCACGCTGGCATGCTGCATGGATCCTGCGGCAACACGTGGCATGCGTCTGAGGTGATCGCAAGCCCGAGCCTGGACCTGCGGAGTCGCCATGCGCGCGCCGACCCTGCATGTCAAGCCGCAGCCGCCACACGAATCTGGAACTCAGTGTCGTGAATCCGAAGGCTCGTGTCATGGGATGGAACGCCCCAAAGCACGGTAGGAAATCTCCGCCTCGCCTGCAGCGCAAGCGATACATGCGTGAGGCGGCGAGTCCGCGCGAAACTGCGCGACTGGCAATAGCCTGCACAAAGGTATAGGCATAACCCGACAACGGAATGGGGAATCCCCCCAGATTTGCAGCCGCTCAACCGCGATCACCATCACGACAAACCGGTCCGCTGCGGTCGACCTGCGCAATCAGCCCAGGCCGGCAACACGTGGCCAACTGCGCCATCGACCCGGTGGTCAACAAGGGATATCAATCGGAATGCCAAAAATGCGATCGCTGATTTCAGCCCTGTTTGCGTTCCTGCTGATCACCCGCCCCGCCTGTGCGGCCGATACGTCGTCGGCCGAGGCGCTGTATCGCGAGGGCATACTGCCGTCAGGCGCCCTGCTGGTCGGGCAGCGCGATGCGGGACTCGTCGTCAGGGGCGCCGCTGCGGCGTGCGTCAATTGCCATCGTCGCAGCGGCTTCGGCACCGCGGAAGGGCAAATCGTCGTTCCACCGGTTGCGGGCCACTATCTGTTCCGCCCGGCAAGCAGCGCGAACGACGATATGGATTACCGGTACCTGCCGGGATACGTCAATCTCAAGCATCAGCCATACACGGAACGGACACTGGCGCAGGCAATTCGCCAGGGCATCGGCCGGGACGGCCGCCCGCTCAGCGAACTGATGCCGCGCTTCGACGTCGACGAAACAACCATGATCCAGTTGATCGGCTATCTGCGCGGACTCTCCAGCACGCTTTCTCCGGGCGTCACCGAAGACACGCTTCACTTCGCGACAATCGTTACGCCGGACGCGGATCAAGCGAGCCGCGACGGCATGCTCGCTGTGTTGCGACAGTTCTTCTCAGACCAGAACGATTATCTGCGCGGCGGCATCAAGCCAATGCAGAGCGAGCGCAACGTGTTCTATCGGGTGAAGCGGCGCTGGCAACTGGATGTGTGGGAACTGCAGGGGCTGCCCGAAACGTGGGAGAGCCAGCTTCATGAAAAGCTCGCACGCGAGCCGGTGTTCGCGGTCATCTCCGGCATCGGCGGCAAGACGTGGGCACCCGTGCATCGATTTTGCGAAACCGAGGCGCTCCCCTGTCTGTTTCCGAATGTCGATGTACCGGTCATCGCGGAACAGGACTTCTACAACGTCTATTTTTTTAGGGGCGTGCTGCTTGAAGCCGACCTGATCGCAGCGCGTCTCGCGCTCGCGACGGCCACGTCGCAGGCGAGCGGGAAATCGTCCGCCGGACCGCGGGTGATCCAGGTCTTCCAGCGCGGCGACGCAGGCGAAGATGCGGCCGCGCATCTCGCGGCGCAGCTCGCGGCCTCCGGCCAGCCGCCACCGCTCGACCGGCCGCTCGACAGCGACGCCCCAGCGGGCGAAATCAACCGCGCATTGAGCAACATCAGGGAGAACGACGTGCTGGTCCTGTGGCTGCGGCCAGGCGCGCTGGCCGCATTGCCGTCAGCAGCGCCGCGCGCCTCCGTGTATGCGTCCGGATTGATGGGCGGCCTCGAACATGCCCCTCTGCCCTCGGCCTGGCGGCAGGCAGCGCTGGTCACTTACCCGTTCGAACTTCCCGCGCCAAGACACGTTGCGATGAATTTTCCGCTGGCCTGGTTCAACATACGGCACGTGCCAATACTGAACGAACGCGTGGAGGTCGACACGTACCTCGCCTGCCAGATAGTGTCGGATACGTTGTCCGGCATGCTCGACCTGTTTCATCGCGACTATCTGATCGAACAGCTCGAAAACATGCTGAGCCGTCGTCTGGTAAACGGCTATTTCCCTCGCTTGAGCCTCGCGCCCGCGCAGCGCTTCGCGTCGAAAGGCGGCTATTTCGTCAGGCTTCCTGCGAAAGCATCTGACGCGGTCTCGCCGGAGGGCGGCTGGACGGTTCCTTGACGTCATGACGGTCAGGTTCCATGTCCGGACGCGTCCGGGCTGAACGGCAACGGGCCCGATTGACGATAACAAGCTCTGGGTCGCCGCCAGCATTTGCCGATGCACGGCCGCGCGTCACGGGAGCCGCGGCCGACTCGAAAAACGCGGCAGCGTGTCGTTCATCAGGTTCAAGGATGACGCGGGATTCGCCGGTGCTGCGGGCACCTCATTGGTGATGAAGTTGCGCACGACCGGCGGCAGATAGAAGAACCGCCAGCCGTTGTACGTCTCGATGCCTTCGAAATCCTCGTATCGACGGGGAAAGTTTGCACGTTTGATGGTCGCGTCGGTTGAACTGCTGTACACGCCATAGATGCGATCGCCATGCAACATGAAGGTCCAGTCGTTTTTTCCCGTGACTGGGTCGGGATAGGGCCGCCGCAGATGGTGCAGCGCCATCGGAAATCGTGTGTCGACGAGCAGTTCTTCAACCGACGGCGGCAGAACGCGTCCGGCGCGGTAGTAGCGCAGAATCGCAAGACGGTACTGGTCTCCGGCGAACAGCAACTGCTGCTCCTGCTCCCGCTTGCGTTCGAGCCACCAAACGTCCATGGCGCCGGCCAGTGCAATCGACATCAGCATCAGCGCGATCAGAAGCGCCAGCAGAACGAGACCGCGCTGGCGAGACGTCGCCGGCCTGTGCCAGCGGGCGCGGCGTCTCGCAATACGCGCCGCGCCGCGTGCGAGAGCTGCCGCGTTCACCGGACGGCTCCGGATGTCTCAGCCGGCGCCGCCAGCGGACTACTCGCCGGTATGACGTCATAAACCCCCGTCCTGTTGTCGTCCGGCGAAGCGACGACGGCCCACTTGTCATCGCCATTGACCGGGTCAACGGGAATGGCGCGCAGATAGTGCTTCGCGACCAGTTCGTCGAGCGTTTCCGGATACTGGCCGTTGTCGCCGTAATACTTGTCGATCGCGTCGCGCATCACCGCGACGTTCTGCTGACGCACCTGCTCCTTGCCCCGCTCGATGCTGTGCATATAGCGCGGCAATGCGATCGTTAGCAACAGCCCGATGATCGCCATCACCACCACCAGCTCGATCAGCGTAAAGCCGCGCGCCTGACTTGCCCGGAAGGATGTCATGATTCGGTTCACCACTGTCTATAGGGGATGCCGTTGATGCCTACCCGACCGGTCTTCGCCGACACGTCGAAGACATCCTTGCTGGCCGCGGAGCTGCTATCGGGGGAGCTGCTGTCGGAGGAGCCGCCGGCATCCGCCTGATCCGGCGCCTCGCCGAAGGCGCGCGTATCCCACGTGTCCTCCGGTGCGACATCGGGGCCGCCAGTAAAGAACGGATCGCGCGGCACGCGGCGCAGGAACATCAGCAAGCCGCCCTTCGGGTCCTTCGCATTCTTGACGCCCGTCACCAGAATGGTGAGCGACGGCGGATAACCGGATGCGGCGGCCTCTTTTTCGATCAGCCCCGTCTCGCTCGCTTCCTTGTACGCATCGAGCGCCGTGCGAATCTCGCGCAGCGCGGCGCTCAGTTCAGTCTCCTTCTGACGCTGCACGATCAGCTCCGAAAACGGCATAATCGCGAGCGCAAGGAGGCCCACCAGCGCGAGTGTAATCACCAGCTCGATCAGCGTGAAGCCGTGTTGATCGCGCCGTGTCGTCGTGCGCAAAGCGGCAGGCCGTGGGGTGTCCATGGTTCAGTAGCCCCTCTCGATCGGACGGAGCGGGTTGTCGCTCGGCATGTCGCCTGGCGGCATCACGAGGGTCGACGGTGGGGCCTGCGCTGGCGCAGGCGCCTGCACAGGCGCTTGAACCGGTGCCTGCGCGGCGCCTGCTGCAGCGTTAGCTTCGCCGGAAGGCGCGGCCTCGGCAGCGCTCTGGTCCGCTCCGGGTACGGGCACGGGGCCTGGCGGTGGCGCTGGCACGCTCGGCAGCGTCGAGAAGCGGCCGCCGTACGGCAATGGCGGCGGCGTCGTACGCGGTGCAGGCGGCAGTTGCCCAAACGAACTGGTTGGCGGCGCGCTCGTGCCGGGGACCGCGCTGCCCGCATGCGGTTCACGCGGGCCGCCCACCGTACCGCCGCCGACGTTGCCCGGCGTGCGTACCGCCGGAAGCGGCTCATGCTGGGTCGCGTCCGCCGCCACCGGATCGAGGCGCAACTGGTCGGCGTGCACATTCACGTCCGTGCCGGACCACAGTTCCTGTGTATCCGCGTCGGCGGAAAGCTGCGGACGCACAATGTGCGGCGTAATCTGCATTACGATTTCCGTCTTCACATGGTCGCCGTTGTGGTCCGAGAACAGGCGTCCGAGCACGGGCAGTTGCCCGAGCCCCGGTACCTTGTCGGCGGTCGTGCGGTCTCCATCCGAGATCAGGCCGCCAAGAATCTGGCTCTCGCCGTCCCTGAGCCGCAGACTCGTCGACGCACTGCGCGTGCCGATCTGATAAGCGAGCGAAGTGAGACCCGTCTGCGAGTTGCCGCTGGAAATCGTCTTTGTGATGTTGCTGACTTCAAGGTTGAGGTTGATGCCGACGTCGCCATCGCGATAGACCTCCGGCTGTACTTCCAGCTTGATGCCCACATCCAGGTACTGGATCATCTGCGAATACGAAGGCCCGCTCGTGCTCGGCGTGCTTGAACTCGAAATTACCGGCACCTTGTCGCCAATCAGTATCCGTGCCTTTTCCTTGTTGCGCGTGCGGATGCGTGGGCTCGCCAGCAGGTTGGCGTCGGTATCGGTCAGCTTGAAGTTGGCCGTCGCCGACAGGCCGCTCACGTTCAACGCATTAATCGGCAGATGGTGCAGCTCGCCCCACGTGTTCACCGAGGCTGGTGTCGACATCGTGAACGAATTCGGCCACGCGATACCGAGGTCGGTCATGCGTTCGTGCGACACTTCCAGAATCTGCACTTCAAGCATCACTTCCGGTTGCGGCAGGTCTTGCGCCGCGATCATCTGCTCGGCCACCCGAATCGTGTCCGCCGTGCCGCGAATCGTGACATTGTTCGCGCGTTCATCGATCACGACCTCCTTGATCTTCAACAGGCTTTTCAGCAGCCCCTGGATCTGCTTGGCGTCGACATTCGACAATTGGAACGTGCGCACCTTCAACTCCTGATATTCGAGCTGCTTGGCTGGGGTCGCCGGATAGATGAACAGCGTATTCGCATTGAGCTGCTTCTTGTCGAGCTGGTTCTGCATCAGGATCATGCCGACGGTGTCCTGCAGCGACGCATTCGTGACAAAAATCGTGGTCTTCAGGTCGGCTCGCACATCGCGGTCGAAGATGACGTTCAGTCCCGACGTGCGCGACAACGCCTCGAACACCATGCGCACATTCGCGTCGCGGAACTGCAGCGTCACCGGCGTGCGCATGATCGACGACGCGGCAATACTCTCTTCCTTCGCCTCGCGTTGCTGCCGGGTCTTGTCGTCGATTTCCCGCAACACCTGCAGTGCCATCGCATTGGTCGGATTCTGGTTGAGCACACGGTGGACGCGTTCGGATGCCAGCATGTACGAACCGCGCTGCATCATCCGGTCCGCTTCCTGCAAGGTCGCCAGATCGCGGCGATCCTGATCGAGCGCGGCGCCGATCTTGCGGCCGCGTTCGCTGGTCGGATCGATCTGTTCAGCGGCGTAGAGTTTCTGTACGGCCGCGTCGAACTGGTAGCTCTTGCGCAACGCGTCCGCCTCGTCGAGGAGCGCGTCGACCTGACGATTGCGATCGTGCAGATAGTTGAGCTGCAACTCGGCGTTGGTCGGATCGTTCTGCAGGGTCGGCGGATTCATCACGCAGCCGCTGAAGGCGAGCACAGCGGCGATCGCCATAAACGAGCGCTTCAGTGAAACCCAATGGATGGCGGGACCATGGTCACGAGACAGAGGCTCTGATGGCAGGTGTAGCGTCGAGCCGCCGTCCCCATCGCGGCTTCCACGCCGGTTGCGTGCGGCTTTCATTTATTTTCCTTCGCTTGCGTGGATAGCACCTGCCTCTGGTCCAACGGCAGATAGGTCAGCACCATGTCGTTCTCCGAGATCGACTCGACGCGATACTGTCCGTCGACGACATCACCCGGCGACACAATCAACAGGCGGTCGCCGGCACTGAGGAAAACCTGCGGTTTCGCTGTCTTTGCATCGAGCTCGCCCAGGTAGGTGAACGGTACTGGTGGCGCGGTGGGTGGCGCGACGGGATCAGGCGGCGCGGGTGGTGCAGCAACGGGCGGCGGGGGTGGCGGCAGCCACGACGAAGCTGCAAACGGATTGTTCGTCGACGCGAGCGACAGCGGCGCACGCAGCGCGATCAGCCTCGCACGTGGTGTCGGCTCCGACCTAGGGCGCCTTGCTGCGTTAGCCGCCTTGGCTGTACTCGCCGGGTTCGCGGCGTCAGCCACATTTGCCGTGCTTGCCGCATTCGCTGCACTAGCTGCACTGGCCACATTCGCTGCACTCGCTACGCTCGCTTTATCCGACATCGAGGCCGCCGCATGCGGCCTTCCCTCACGATGCATGGCGACCGTGCGCGCGTGCATTTCGTCGCGATGCGTGGCAATCACCGCGGCAGCCGCCTCCTGCGTTTGCCTCACGGACGTCAGCTCACGAAAGCCCAATCCCGCCGCGACGACCACGCAGAATGTGAACAACGCGCGTCTGGCGAGATCCGGGTTCATGGCCGTGGTGCCCGATAAATGAGCTCGAAGCGCACGCGCGCGTCGAGCACGTTGCCATCCACGGCGGGCCGCTCAACATGGATATCGCGCAATGCCGCGTTCGGCACGCGATTGAGCACCGAGGCCAGAAAACGCCGGATCGAACCGTACTGGTCCTTCACGGGCACCAACATCTGATAGCGCACGAAATGTGCACCCGGATCGTTCGTCAAGAGGTACTCTGCCGAGCCGAGCGTCAGATTGCTGTCGCGTGCCTGGGCGAGGATCGTCGCGATGTCGTCCGCGCTCTGCGCGAAGCCGGGGAAGAGTTCGGGAAACGTATTGAGTGCAACTGCATCGATAGCCGCGGTCGATGTGGCGGCGCCATGCCTGGCATTGGCGGCCCGCACGAGCGGCGCCGCGTCGCGCAGGTCGCGCGTGTCACCTTCCACATGCGCAATTGCGGTCGTGACCACCATCGCTGCGCCCAGCGCCAACGCGCCGAGCAAACCGGGCAGTCCAAGGGAGTGCCGTAGCTCGAAGCGCAACGTCTGCAACCTGTCTTGCCACAATTCGCGGTTCATGACTTTCTCCAGACGGCGGTGATCTGGAAGCGCACCGGCGTGCCGGGCTCATTGGTTTCGACGACGTGATTGTTCAGCACGGCCTCGCGCAGTAGCACGCTGGCCTGCAGATACCGGAGGTAGGCGATCATCGCGTCGAAGTCCTTCGCCTCCGCGGTGATGCGGATCTGGCTTTGCGCAGGGCTCTGATCGATACCGATGAGCGCGACGTCGTGTTTCGGATAGTCCTCGACGATCGATAGCAGGTCTTGCCACGGCACGGTCAGCTCGCGCAGGACCGCGAGACTCTGGCTCTGTGCGAGCTTCGCGGCCGGGGTCTGCTTCACGGCGGCGGGGTGGGATCTCGCCAGCAGCCGATGCCGCTGCACGTCCTGTTCCGCCTGTACGCGGTCGTTTTCGTCGTATGCATGCCAGAGCCGGGCGCCGCTCATAAGCAGGAGCAGGCTGGCGGCACACAGCAGCACTACGCCCGCGGGAGCGGTGAGCGCGCGGTGGCGGCCGAAATCGATGTGCAGGCGGGGCGTCATCGCGCGGCCTCCATCAGGCGGTGCGCGACCGACGCATCAAGCGCCGGTTGCGCAGGCCACTGCGTCGCGGCGAAGCGGCCTTCGAATGGCGACGGATCGATCTCAACGCCGAACAGATAGACGCGGCAATCCTCGCGCTTGCCGCTCGTCCGGCTCGCAAGGCGTTCGAACGCCTGCTCGGCGCACGCCGCGATTCGCGCGGCATCGCTCGCGTCGCCGGGAAAGAGACGCTGCGCGTCGTACGCGACCCAGCGATCCTCTTCGGTCATGACCGCCTGCATCAACGTGTCCGTGACGAACAACAGCATCGCTGCGCCGGCCCCCTCAACACCTTTGACACGATTCAGCATTTCCGGCAGACCCAGCCTGATGCAGCGGATATCGACGCCTGCCGCCGCGCTCGCGGCATCGATGCCGTCAAGCAGCGTGCGCGAAAGCGCGCTGGCGAAGACCGTATGGCCGCCCCGCTGCACCGAAAAGCGCACCAGCACCGACGCGCTTTCGATCCCGTAGAGATCGGCGAAATGGGCCAGCACGACCTCTTCGATTTCCCGTGCGCGCAGTGCGCGAAAGTCGCCGCGCAAGATTGCGTGACTGGCCCAGAAGTCGTCCAGTACGATGCGTGCGCCGCGCTTCGATGCACCCTTCTGCCCTGTCTGCGCAAGCTCGGTAGTGAGCGCAATGTTCAACGCGCCAAGCAAGCCTGCTCCGGTGAAGCACTGCTCATCGGCAATAGCGACGCTCACAGGTTCGGGAGGCGCCAACGGTTTGCGATAGAGACGCATCCAGCGCGGCGTCGTCGCACCCACGACCAGTTCGCGTGTACCGATGCCGATGGCGAGCGGACTATTCAACCATGGTGACACGGTTGATCTCCTCGAGTGTCGTTTCGCCCCGCATCACGAGCGAGACGGCAGCGGTACGCAGCGTCTGCATGCCGTAGCGCAGCGCTGCGGCCTTGATGTGCCCAAGCGGTGCACGCTCGGAAAGAAGTTGGCGCAGTTCGTCATTCATCCGCAGCGCCTCGGCAATGGCGCGCCGGCCGCGGTATCCGCTGCCGCGGCATGCTGCGCAGCCCGCGCCGCGGCGAAAACGGTAGCTGCCCACGGTGTCCGGATCGATGCCCGAGCGCACCAGCGCGTCCGCGTCGACCGTGTCGTCCACCACGCAGTCCGCGCAGCACTGCCGCAACAGGCGCTGTGCGATCACGCCGTTCAGCGCGGACACGAAGCTGTACGGATCGACCTCCATATTCGTGAAACGCCCGATCACATCGAACACGTTATTCGCATGCACCGTCGTGAACACCTGATGGCCGGTCAACGCTGCCTGCACCGCTATCTGCGCGGTTTCCGGGTCGCGGATTTCGCCGACCATGATCTTGTCGGGGTCGTGCCGCAAAATCGAACGCAATCCGCGCGCAAACGTCAGCCCCTTTGCCTCGTTGACTGGAATCTGCAGAATGTCGCCCAGTTGATATTCAACCGGGTCCTCGATCGTCACGATCTTTTCGAGGCCATCGTTGATCTCAGTGAGAATGGCGTACAAGGTGGTCGTCTTGCCGCTGCCGGTCGGCCCTGTCACCAGCAGCATCCCGTATGGCATCGACGCGATCGAGCGCATGAAGCGCGTGCCCTCGTGCTCGAAACCCAGCGCCTCGAGCGTCAGGCCGCCCGACGCCTGCGAAAGCTGATAGCGGTCCAGGATCCGCAACACCGCGTCTTCGCCGAACTGGTTCGGCATGATCGACACGCGAAAGTCGATCTCGCGCCCTGCGTATACCGCCTTGAAGCGGCCGTCCTGCGGCACGCGGCGCTCAGCGATATCGAGTTCGGAAATGACCTTGACGCGCGACAACACCTGGTCCGCGACATCGCGCCCTTCCGCCCGCCCCACCACCGTCAGCACGCCGTCCACACGGCACTTGATCATCAGCCCGTTGGCGCGGCATTCGAGGTGAATGTCGCTTGCCATCATCTTCAGTGCGTCATAGATGGTGGAGTTGAGCAGCCGCACCACCGCGCTGTCGTCGCTGCTGATGCCTTGCAGCGTCAACGCCAGCGAGGCTGGATCGGCGGCATGCTGGACCTGATCGTCGAAGGCGAGCGAATCCATCGCCCGCACGTCTTTCTCGCGCACGGCCAGCCACGCGGTCAGATCGCCGACGCTCGCCAGCGCCCAACTGTACGGGACCGTGGGCCGCGAACGCATCCGGTGCTCGATGGTGCTGCGCGTACGGGTATCGAGCGGATCGGCGATCACGAACAGCAGAGCGCCGGCCTGATCCGGCTGGCGAAAGCACACACACAAGCGCGTCGTGGCTTCGACGAACGGCAGCACATCGAAATCCGCTTCGAGCCGGTTCAACTCCTGCATGCCAATCGATTTCATGCGGAACTGCCCGGCAAGCTGCGCGACCATCTCGTCGGCGCCCAGCGCCGCCTGCGCCATCAATTCTTCGAGCGCGCGAATGCCGGACCCATGACGCTCGCCGAGCGCGCGCAGCTGATCGCGCCATTCGACGCTGGTGGTCTCCGGTTTCGTGATGATCGTGTCCATGCGTGCTCCCCAAAGGCCGGCCTACTGGATGCTCGACGCGAGTTCGAAGATCGGCATGTACATCAGCACGACGATGCCGCCTATCACCACGCCGATGAAGATCATCATGGCCGGCTCGATCAGGCGCGAGATCAGATCGATCGTGCGCGAGACCTGCGTCTCCTGAAACGCGGCGATCCTGTCGAGGACGGGACCCAGACTGCCGGTTTTCTCCGCGACGGTCAGCAGACGATACGTGATGGCGTTGGCGAGGCCGGCTTGCTGGAACGCATCGGACATCTTTGCGCCGGTGCGCACCTGTTGCATGGCAGCGGCAACCGCCGCCTGGTCGGAACGGCCCACCAGTCCGCGAGCGAGTTCAAAGGCGCGCACCGCGGGAATGCCCCCATCGACCAGCATGGCGGTCGTGCGAAAGAATTGCGATTGACGAAACACGCGGAAATGCTGACCAATGCCAGGCAGCGCGAGCATGCGGTCCGCAATCCAGTTGCGCGTTGCAGGTCTGCGCAGCGCAAGAGCAACCGCCACGGTCAGCACGGCGAGGCTGAGTGCCAGTCCCGCGCCGTGCTCATGCACCATGCCGCCCCAGGCCATCAGCAGTTGCGAGAGTAAGGGCAGCTCACGGCCGCTGTGTTCGAGCAGGGTTGCAAAGCGCGGTACGACGAAGCCCAGCAGGAACAGGACGACCACCGCGCCGACCAGCAGAAGCACCGATGGGTAAATCGCCGCCGACACCACCCGACCGCGCAGTTCGTGCAGCAACGCGCTATTGCGTGAGTAGCGGGTCAGGCTGTCCGCGAGACCGCCGGTCTGCTCGCTGGCTTTCACGCATGCAACGAGCACCGGCGGGAACACGTGGCTCGCGTGCTCCAGCGCGGCGGACAGCGACTGCCCTACTTCAAGTTGCCGTAGCAGGTCGCGATACACCGGTGCCGACGCTTCGCGGCGTTCGTTGCCGCCCAGCGTGCGCAACGCGTCGACGACGCCGACGCCCGCTTCAAGCAGCGCGGCCAACTCGCGCGCGAACAGTTCGACGTTAAAGCGCGCGCCCGGCATCGCGGACCAGCTAAGCCGGCGACGCTGCCCGCGCATGTCCGCGCGTACCGACACCACCCGCAGGCCTCTTGCGCGCGCAAGTGCGGTGGCAGACGCAGCCGAATCGCAGTCGAGGTGCAGCGTCTGCACTGAACCACTGGTATCGAAGACGCGCAGTAGATATTTCACGTCGATTCTCCTTGCTGACAACGCACTACCAGGACGTGACCTCGGTGTTCTCTCCGGTGCCGCCGGCCTTGCCGTCCTTGCCGAGCGAGAACAGGTCGTAATCGCCATGCTCGCCCGGCGACCGGAACTGATAGGGGCGATCCCAAGGGTCCAGCGGCACCGCCTTCTGCAGATACGGACCGCTCCAGTGCGTCGCGTCCTGCGGTTTGGTCACCAGTGCGTGGAGGCCTTCTTCAGTGGTCGGATACGCGCCCAGATCGAGGCGGTATTGATCGAGCGCCTTGCCCAACGAGTCGATCTGGGCTCGCGCGATCTTGGTGTTCGACTTGCCGATCTGCTCGAAATAGCGCGGCGCGACGAGACCCGCCAGCAAGCCGATGATGACCATGACCACAAGAAGTTCGAGCAGTGTGAAACCGCTGGTGTGCCGCCGCGTCGCTTGAACGCGTGCACGACAATCTGTGCCGGCACGGAGCGCGAGCCTAATCGGGAACACTGGGTTGCGCACGTCTTTCCCCTTCTATCGACTCACGGGCTGCGATGACGCTCAAGCCGTTTTATGCATTCTTGTTCAGGTCGATATCGGCAAGAAGTAGGGAGACCCGACCAAAAGGATGGGTAAAGACCCTCCAGTTCCGCCGCTGTTCAGATGAAATCGTTGAACCCGTCCGGGTCGCCTGGCAGCGCGAGCACGCCCATATCGAGCGCGATGCGCACAAGGCCGGTGACGTTGGTGACACCGAGTTTGCGCATCAGGCTCGCACGATGTTTCTCGATCGTTTTCGGGCTCAGGTGCAGATGCTCGCCCACCTGGCGATTGGTGTGGCCTTGCGCGACGAGCCGCAATACGCTCGCTCGCGCCCGCTCAGCGTTTGCCATGTCTGCGTCTGAAGCGGCGCGCCTGGAAGCAGGCAAGGCGACGCAACCTCTTGTCTGTCAACTGGTTGCGCGTTTTTTCTAGTGATCGAATTTGTCCGCGAGCCTTGCAGGGACTGGATGATCGTCTATTGGGCGCCGGTTCTGCTAAAGTCCAGATTTATGGATGCCCTGAATGAATGGAAAGCACCGCTGGCAAGCGATTCCGGTGAGACTGAGCCTTGCGCAGTTTGAAAAATTTGTCTTGCCCAATTTGATCCGTGGTCGGCGCGGACCGCCGCCGCAGCTAAGTTTGCACAGAATATTCAACTACGTTCTGCAGGTGCTTTATATAGGATGCCAGTGGAAGGCACTGCCGATCGATAAGGATTGCCTGGGTCGCCCTGAAATTCACCACACCGCATCTACCGCGCGATGCGGCGCTGGCAGGCGGCGGGTTGCATGGACGCCATCTTTGCGGTCTCGGTTGGCAAGCTTTATAAGGATCAGTTGCTCGATCTGACGGTCATTCACGGCGATGGCACGACGACGACGGCGAAAAAAGGCGGCGACAATCTCGGTTACAGCGGTCATAAACATCTGAAAGGCGACAAGGTGGTGGCCTTCTGCGACCGTGACTGCAACGTTATCGCGCCGTTCGTCGCCGCTGCGGGCAACCGCAACGAATCGCCCCTACTGCGTGACGCACTGCCCAGACTGAGCCAGATGGCGCGCGCCATCGGCATCGACCTGAAAGGCGCGCGCGTCAGTCTGGACGGCGTCTACGACTGCCGGGCCAATCGCAAGGCCATTTTCAACCGGGGCATGGTTCCCAACATTCCGGAAAATCCGCGCGGGCGCAAGAGAGCAAAGCGCGGTCGCAAGCAGAGCTTCGACCCAGCCATCTTCGAGGAGCGCTTCAGGACCATTGAGCGTGTCTTTGCCTGGGAAGACAAGTTCCGCCGGCTGCTACTGCGCTTCCAACGTCTCAGTGCGATCCATTACGCGTTCAAAACGCTCGCCTATACGCTGATCAACCTGCGGCATTATTGCTAGGCGGTTTCAAGAGTGAAGCGCAACAGCGGGTTTAATGTTTAGAGCCTTGAGGTTGACTTGCTGAAGCAAGGGTCGCGGCGAAGACCTCGAACGGCGAATGGAAGGCATGAGTTGCACGAGGTCGGCTGTTCAGACTGTCGGCGATAGCGTCAAGTTCGTCCTGACTGTAGACCGAAAGGTCCGTGCCTTTGGGCAGATACTGGCGCAGCAGCCCGTTGGTGTTTTCGCAAGTGCCGCGTTGCCAGGGACTGTGCGGGTCGCAGAAGTACACCTTCACGCCGGTTGCGGCGGTGAGTTCTTGATGCCGCGACATTTCTTTGCCCTGGTCGTAGGTGAAGCTCTGCCGTAATGGCGCGACAATCGAATTGAGTTTGGCGGAGAAGCCGGCCAGCGCTGAAGCGGCGGTGGCATCTTCCATCCTGGCAAGCAGCACCAGACGGCTGGTCCGTTCGACCAGCACGCCTACCGAGGACTGGTTGCCGGCACCCTTGATGAAGT
Organism: Paraburkholderia sp. UCT70; assembly: GCF_050434085.1. Taxonomy (NCBI): domain Bacteria; kingdom Pseudomonadati; phylum Pseudomonadota; class Betaproteobacteria; order Burkholderiales; family Burkholderiaceae; genus Paraburkholderia; species Paraburkholderia sp. UCT70. The sequence continues at coordinate 1,186,662 of NZ_JBNPVZ010000003.1, forward strand.
CGCCTTCCCAGTGCCCAGGCAGCAGTCGGTCTTCGATTTCGGGCGGCCGCACATGAATACTGACCATGTCGGGAATCTGTCCGCGCCGGTCTGTGCCCCGTGTACGCGGCATGCGCGTGCTGTGGCCATGGCGCAAGCACGCAATGAGCTGACGGCGCAGTTCGCCGCGCGGCTGGGCGTAGATAGCCGTGTAGATGGTTTCGTGCGAAACCTGCTGGGTTGGGTCGGTCGGATACATACGCTTCAGTGTGCCCGATATCTGCTGAGGTGACCATTTCCACTCGAGCAGAGTGAGAACGATGCGCCAGCAGACGCTTTGCAGGCAAAGCTTTGGGGGGCGGCGACCCGCGCTGCGGCGTGCGGCACTGAGCGCTTCAGCCGACACGGACGCGTAGCCAGCAGGCAAGCTGTTTCGCGCCAGTTCACGGCTAACGGTGGCTGGCGAGCGACCGAGTATCCGGGCCATGGCCCGGATACTCGAACCCTGCAGATGCAGACTTGCAATGATCAGGCGCTCTTCAGGCTGAAGTTGTTGATACTGAGTTCTTTCGTGCATCGCAACACCTTATACGAAACAGGTGTTGCACTTCAGATTTGAGGCCGCCCTAGGTGTCATCGCAGGTGCATGCTGTTGCCCGATGGCGCATCGCGTCATGAGCGGTCACGTCATTTCCATCTGCATTCCTGATCATAATGCAGACCTCGACATCTCAATACCCATCAGTTTCCGCAATCATCCATCCAGTTTCGCGTGTTTGCGGATGTCGCTCACTAACCCCCGGCTTGCACAGGACTGAAACGCGCAATCAGTTGTTAAGGCAATGCTGATCAAGTCCACCACTCATGGCTGTCATGCGTTATAGCGTGGACATGCAACGGTAAAAGCAAAAACGATGAAGCAACTGACACTGGCGATGGCGGTCGATCAATGCTCGGGATTCGGAGCGCGGCGCAAACCTACGCGACGCGAGGTGTTTCTCGATGAAATGAACAGGCTCGTGCCGTGGGCGGAACTGTGCGTGGTCGTCGAGCCGTATTACCCGAAACGCGGCAACGGTCGGCCGCCGATCTCGCTGGAGCGCATGTTGCGGATTCATTTTGTGCAGCATTGGTTCAACCTTGCCGACCTTGCGTGCGAAGAGGCGCTGTACGACAGCCTCAGCCTGCGCCGTTTTGTGGGCATTGACCTGGGCAGTGAGGCGGTTCCAGACGCGACGACGCTGCTCAAGTTCCGGCACCTGCTGGAAGAGCACAAGCTGGGCGAGCGAATCTTCGCCGAGGTAAGCCGGGTATTGCAGGCACGCGGAGCAAAGCTCAAGAGCGGCACGATTGTGGATGCCACGCTGATCGGCGCGCCTTCTTCGACAAAGAACAGGGAGAAAGCACGGGACCCCGAAATGCATCAGACGCGCAAGGGCCAGCAGTGGCATTTCGGCATGAAGTTGCACATCGGCGTGGATAGCCAGAGCGGACTGGCGCATAGCGCGGTCGTCACGGCAGCCAACGTGCACGACAAACACCCGCTGCCACAGCTTCTGCATGGGCAGGAGCAGCGGGTCTATGGCGACAGCGCGTATGCAAGCCAGAAAGCGCTGATTCAGGGCAAGGCCCCGAAGGCGCGTGACTTCACGAACAAACGTACGCGGCGCAAGGACAGCGTCGATGAAGTGGCGCGCCGCAAGAACCGCAACAAGTCGAAGATTCGCGCCCGCGTCGAACATGTGTTCGCCGTGGTCAAGCGGTTGTGGGGTTTCACGAAGGCGCGCTATCGCGGCCTGGCGAAGAACGCCAATCGCGCCTTCGTCTCGCTCGCGCTGGCGAATCTTTACCTGTCGCGAGACCGATTTACGCCACAGATGCGCCCGTAATGGGCGAAACGTGGGCAAAAAGCCCGCACGGAGCGCCCGTGGCGCGACAAAACGAACCGGAATGACCATCTTCATCGGTGACTCGGAAAGTTTACGCATGCGCCATCGCAATCAGGCGCGTTTACACGGCTTGATCAGTATTGCCTTAAAGAACGGTTCAGGACAATCGAGCGGGTGTTCGCGTGGGAAGATAAGTTCCGGCGCCTGCTGCTGCGCTTCGAGCGACTCAGCCACCTACACTACGCATTGAAAACCCTCGCGTACACGTCGATCAATCTTCTGCACTACTGCCGAAGCTGATCACTTGCTTCGAGACCTTTGTTTCATCGCCGGCCATCGCGCCACGGTCACTCGCCTGCACCACGCCGATACCTTCGCACAACCACACACATGGTCGCATCGCACGCCTGGCCGCCGCGATTCCTTCCCATCCCATTGGCTTGTCCAACCGCGCTGCGCCGAGCCTGCTCGAAACGCGCAACCAGTTGTTTTTAATATATCTCTTTCTATACGCCCAGTGTCGCCATGCTTTGCGCGGTCTTGACCGGCGGCACTGCGTCCAGCTTTGTGGGTCCGTCCCGACCTTGCACGAGTGCTCGCGCCGCACTACTCTAAAAGCCATGCACGACGGATGTAACAGGCGTCGGCCCTGCGCTGCGGCGCCGCAGAATGATGAACGATGAGAGGCTGAAATGGAACAAGACGAATTCAGCGCTTTCGAGCACCAAGGCTGGGAAAAGCTTGCCCCGTTGTATCACGCGTACTACGCCGACTTGACCACCCAGTCGAATGGCGCACTACTTGACGCACTCGATGTCCGGCCCGACGTTCGCTTTCTCGACGTCGCATCGGGTCCCGGCTATCTGGCTGCAGCCGCCGCTGCGCGAGGCGCCAATGTCATCGGCATCGATTTCGCAGCGGCAATGGTCGAACACGCAACACACCTTTACCCTGCACTCACGTTCCGTGTCGGCAGCGCAGAGGACCTGCCTTTCGCTGATGACAGCTTCGACGCGGTAGGTATCAGTTTTGGAATGTTCCATTTCCCGCACCCCGAGAAAGCGCTCGCGGAGGCGTTTCGCGTACTGCGACCCGGCGGCAGAATCGCTTTTACTGTTTGGGCCGCAGCCGACAGGGCCGTTGGGTTCGACATGGTGCTTAAGGCAATCGAGCTTCACGGCAAACTGGACGTCGGACTTCCGGAGGGACCTCCATTTTTTCGGTTCAGCGACCGGCATGAATGTGAGCGCGTGCTGAGCGGAGAGGGTTTTGAAGAGCCAAACGTCCAGGAAGTCGCTCAGACATGGCATATCCGTGCACCGGAAACACCCTTCCACGCGTTGATGCGCGGCGGCGTGCGCATTGCCGCAATCCTGAGGGCTCAATCCCCGGAGGCCCTGGCTTTGATTGAGAAGGCAGTGTCACAAAGCGCGACCGCGTATCAGGGTGACGGGGAAGTTCGAGTACCCATGCCGTGTGTACTTGCTTCTGCGAGGAAGCCCTAACTCTTGTCACCCACTCGATCTCATTCGTCCTCGCCTTATGGGTGCATTGTATGCGGTGATTTCACACACCGCCTCCTGCGTCACAATAGTTGTCGCCACTCTAGAGGGTGTTAGGCACTTTTTGTCGGACCTGGTATCCTGGCAGGATGAAAAAACGCAGGCCATACCCAACGGATGTGTCGGACGAAGAATGGTACTTCGCCGGGTTCTGGTGCAAACAGTGAATGTGATCGGTTAGAGTGCTGCTTCCCCGATCTCATGATTCGATAATGAGCAAGCTTAAAAACATGGGCGATCTGTTCTCAGGCCGTCACTTCAACCGCGATGTGATCATTCAGTGCGTGCGCTGGTATCTACGCTACAAGCTCAGTCTGAGTGATCTCGTCGAGATGATGGCCGAGCGCGGCCTGTCGCTCGCCCACACAACGATCCTTCGTTGGGTGAAGCGTTACACGCCGGAGTTTGTCAAGCGCTGGAACCGTTTCGGCACGCCTGCGGGAACGTCGTGGCGTGTCGACGAAACGTACCTGAGAGTCCGCGGTAAATGGGTCTATCTTTATCGGGCAGTAGATCGGGCGGGTCAGACGGTTGACTTCCTGCTCAGGGCGAAACGCGACGTGAACGCGGCCAAAGCCTTTTTCAACAAGGCAATCAAACATCAGGGGCGGCCGCCGCAAACCATTACACTCGATGGCTATGCCGCCTCACACCGTGCTGTGCGCGAGATGAAGGCCGACGGCCTGATGCCCGAGGGCACGAAGGTTCGATCTTCGAAATATCTCAACAATCTGATCGAACAGGACCATCGTCATATCAAGTCCCGGACCAATGCCATGCTCGGCTTCAAGCGTTTCAGGAACGCCGCGATCACTCTGGCCGGCATTGAGTTGATGCATCGCATTAGCAAAGGCCAATTCAATCTCGCAAAGCTCGGCCTCAAAGATGCCACTGTACCCACCGTATGGAATGCGGTCCTGTCTTATCGATAAGGTATCCTTTTTATCGAGACCTTTTCGTCCAGACAGCCTATTTGCACCAGAACCGTCGCTGCCGGGCGGCTGGCGTGCCCGACACCGTGGAATTCGCAACAAAGCCCCAACTTGCGCGCCGGATGCTGGAACGGACGCTGGATGCGGGGGTGCCCTCTGGCTGGGTCACCGGCGACGAGGTGTACGGCGGTGACCGTCCCCTGCGGCTGTGGCTCGAGTCGCGCACGCAACCATTTGTGCTGGCGGTCAAAAAGAGCGAACCGCTGTGGTGGCAAGGACCGACCTCGATACGTGCCGAGAAGATTGCGCAAGCCTTGCCTCCACAGGCCTGGCGCCGCCTCTCCGCTGGAATCGGCGCAAAAGGCGAGCGTCTGTATGACTGGGCACTCACGCCGTTATGGCGCCTGCAACTGAGTGCCGGGGAGCGTCGCTTTGGCCATTACCTGCTGGTGCGGCGCAGTCGCGATGAGACCCGCGAGCACGCGTATTACGTCGTCTATGCGCCCCGCAGCAAGGTAACCCGTCAGACGCTGGTCAACGTCGCCGGCAGGCGATGGGAAATCGAAGTGGGATTTGAGGCGGCCAAGGGAGAATGCGGCCTTGATCAATACGAGGTTCGTCGCTGGCAGGGCTGGTACCGTCACATCACACTGGCATTGCTGGCGCTCGCGGTGCTTTCTGCCCTGAAAGCACAGGCCAAAAAAAACACCTGAAGGTTCACTACCGTTCAGCGTTCAGGAGATCCGCCGGCTACTGTGTCGACTGATATGGCGAACGCTCCGCTCCATTGAGCATGTGATGTCGTGGTCAATGCGGCGGCGTCGACATCAATACCGCGCCCAGCAATGTCATTACCGACGACGCGGTGGCGTGCCTCCGCCGTATCTACGGCTGTAGTACTAACCTCGCGACAGAGACGGTCAGCGACTTTTTCAACAGTATCCTTCGGCAGCGGCCATTCAAATACGCGGCAGTGGGATCCCTTTGTCGGGAAGTCTCCGGTACTTTGGGTCGCAGGAGCCAAAGTGCTGTTAGCCACAAGGTCGTCGACGGTTGCGTGCGAACTCTGCGCGTCTGTCGGTGGGTCGATATTGGTGGCGAACTGGCGGCCGACCGGTTCGCTCAGCGCGTCGGACGAGACCGGATGTCAGATGCGACGCCGACCTCAAGGCTGAAGTCGTTGCGTTCATTCATATGTTGGAAGCCTCACCAATTAACCAATACGGTGTATAAGTCATTCATTGTGACCCAGTGGACCGCGTCCGGCACAGGTAGTCATTTTCAGCAGTGGTTTAAGTCAGTCTGACTGCGACGCTGTCGTGGCGGCTTCTAACGATGAGAGCATCCAGAAGAGGGCATCATGAATCACATTGTTCCGGCAGTGCTGACAGGTTCCGTTGCCTTAATGATCTCTGCGGCCGCATGGGCGCAGGGCAATCCAGCCAGCAGCGTACCGGGGACCACAGAACATCCCGACGCAATAGTCCGGATGCACCAGCAGGTTGCAGTCGCGAACCGCGCATACGATAAAAAGGTCGCCGCCGCCAAAAAAGTCTATGACCACAAGAAGGCTGAAGCCAAAAAGGAGCGTGACGCAGCTATCAAGGAGGCGCATCATGCAGCGGGCTCATAGGAAGGGCGAACACGGCTTCCAAATGGCGTGACCGGTATTGAGTGCTGGCGTCCATCGCTCTTTAGCGACCGGCCTACTGGCGTCGTCCCGCGATAAATCAACGCCGGTGGCTCCGAGGAATTGTGAACGTGGCATGCCCGTCCAGGATTTGAGCCGTCGCTGGTCGCGAGAGACCACGTCCTGTCGGTCGTGTGCCACCGATCGGGGCGCGCCATGTCATCGCGGGAGGGCACAGACGATGCTTTGCGATCCTGTGTTTGCGAGTGCCCCTAGCCTTGCCCATCGTGGGCGAAGGATCCGCGTGATCGGTTGTGATCGGGCACAAACCGGCCAAGAGCGGCCTTTCAATACCTCGACTCACTTTCGCGACAATCTGGGGCGGTTCGGCCACGATCTGCGCCTCAAAGCGGAAGGACGTACAGCGGTTTCCACCCCCGTCTTTGTAGGATGTTTACCCATCGGATTGGTCCGGAGCGCGTGACATAGTGGTTGCAACACACTGGCAGTTCCAGGATTTCGAGGCAGTCATGCTTAGCCTTTTGCATCGGCAGACTGGCATCAATTTTAGATTGCTTGCAATCCTTACGGTGACGCTCGTGCCGGCGGCCTCGCAAACCCTCTCGACCCATCAAGGGTCGATCGCGATCCCGGATGCATTCTGTTCCGCGCAAATCGCTCGTGATAGAACGTCCCTCGACAAGGCGTCGTTGCCTTTGAAGGAGGCCCACTGACAGACAGCACACTACGAACAGAATCCGGGTTTTCCGCGACGCACTGCCTGCTTGCGGCGCATTTACGGTCGCCCGGAAGTAGAACGTTATAAAGAAAATTCTGTACCAACGAACTATCCCGAGGATAGAATCGCGGAAAATTTTGACCATCATGAAGATTCGCGCCCGCATCCACTCTGTCGCATGGCTTGGCCTCATCGCCATGTGGCTTGTGGTTTTCGCGCCGCTCGTGAGTCAACTGATGGTCGCGGCCCGCGCCGATGGGCCGTTCGGTGCCATTTGTTCGGCCGTTGATAGCGATGCTTCCGTGGCTGCACATCATGCATCCACGGACAAGCTCGCGGCATGCGGGTACTGCGATCTCCTCGCGCATTATGTGCCGGCTCCGGGCGTCCCTCCGGCTAGCCTTTTCGAAAAGATATCGCTGGCCGATACGCAGGTATCGGTGCCGCCGGTGTTTGTCCCCCACGCCGCCTCGTTTCCATCTGGCCGGCCTCGCGATCCTCCCGTCCTTTCCTAGCCGTCGTTTTCGCCGGCCGCCGCTTCAGCCTGCTCTGTGATCAGGCCGTCGCCGCTGTCTGTCGTCTGAGGAAAACACGCACGTCCTTCCACCCGAGAAGGGGGTTGGCGCGCATCCGTATCAAGCGGAGAGGAATCCATGTCAACCAAACAGAGCCCCCTTTTGCGCTACGCGCTGCCGTGGGCCATCAGTATCTTGCCCGCTGCGGCGCACGCATGCGCCACTTGCGGCTGCTCGCTGAGCACCGATGCCGCGATGGGCTATTCCGCCGCCCCGGGCTGGCGAATCAATGTCGAATACGACTTTATCAACCAGAACCAGCTACGCAGCGGTACCCGTTCGGTGTCGAACACCCAGCCCGCCGGTATCAACGACGCCGGCGGTAGCCAGGAGGTTGAGCGTCAGACGATCAATCGATACATCAATCTGGGCATCAGCTACAGCCCCAGCGCCAGCTGGAATTTCAGTGCTCTTATTCCTTACATCTACCGTAGTCATACCACCTACGGCAACGCGACGACTGACCAGCTCACCCCAGACAATGTGAGCGGCGCGACCAGTAAAGGGCTGGGAGACATTAAACTCATCGCCAGCTATCAGGGATTTCTGCCTACTCATAACCTTGGTTTGCAGTTGGGCGTAAAGTTGCCCACAGGGCGTTACGGTGGGCAGAATGTCAACACCGGCGCAACCGTTGGACACAACCCGGTGTTCTTTTCGAACGGGCCCAACGCAAGCGCCGGCCAGGCGCTCGACACCAGCCTGCAACCCGGCACCGGCAGCACGGACCTGATCGTTGGCGCCTACTATTACCAAGCGATTAGCCAGAACTTCGACGCGTTCATTAACGGCCAGTTCCAGTCTGCAATCGCGGAAAATCTCGATCATCCCGGCGCAACTTATCGCCCTGGGAATCTGGCCAGCGTGAGCGTGGGCTTGCGCTATGAGGCCAACCCAAAGTGGGTTCCGCAACTTCAGGTCAACTTTACCCATAAAAGCCATGACCAGGGGGACCTCGCCGACACCGCGAATACAGCAGGCACGGTGGTTTATCTCAGTCCGGGCATCACGGTAAATGTATGGAAGAATCTGGAGGTTTACGCCTTTGTGCAGCGCGCGATATACAGCAAGCTTGACGGATATCAGCTGTTTCCACGCTGGACCGGCAACGTGGGGATGAGCTATGCGTTTTAAGCCTCCACGGCCGTCAACGGCTGGCACCGGTGTAGCACCCTCAGCGCTATTTGCTCGCCGCGCGTGGTTGCGCGCTGCACTCGCGTTCTCGTTGCGTGCAGGGACGTCTGGCTGGTCTATGGCGACCCGCGCGTCCACACTCGCTGTGGGTCATCCAGCTCCGCCACTGGTCCTACACACCCTTGATGGACACAGCATCAGCACAGCTGATCTGCTGGGCAAAGTGGTTATCCTTACGTTCTGGGCTACCTGGTGCGAGCCCTGTCGTGATGAGCTGCCTCTTTTGTCCGACTACGCCGCGCGCCACGCAGGCCAAGGACTACAAGTATTGGGGTTCAGCTTGGACGGAGCGGATGATTTACACGCGGTACGCCAGGTTGCCGATGGCTTGAGTTTTCCGGTGGGGCTATTGGGCAGTGCCTGGGCGGGCGACTATGGGCGGATGTGGCGCATTCCGGTGAGCTTTACCATCGACCGGGCGGGCGTCCTGGTTGACAACGGGTGGGACGACAAATATCCCGTTTGGACGTCCGAACGACTGCAACGCATTGTCACTCCACTCCTGATGCAATAGATGCTAAATGGCGGACGGTGATCACGATGACCGTCCGCTTACGAGCGGATCGGATGGCTGGTGTGGGTGGCGTGCTGCCGATCGCTGTCAGGCGGAGGTCGGCCAAGAGCGGTCTGTCCGCATTTATGCTCCGAAGTAGTCGAGTTCGGGCGTCACACGCTGAAGATCTGCGACCGTGAGCGTTATGCGCTCGCCTGTTGCAGATGCTGCTCCATATTGTTGCACGGTCCTTAGAATTCGGCGTTTGTTCAACTCGAACGCGAGTCGCACCTGTTGTACAGTCTCATTGCGAGCGCCAAGCTCTTCGCAAACGACTTCAAATGGCAGCGCGAAGGCGCGGTATCCCCAGCCGAACCCATAGGCGGAAAACCACACTGCCGAGTCGGCGCAAAGGATGGGGGCGGTAATGACAGTACGCTGCTGATCCATCGCATTCACCTGCGTCGACAATAGGTTGACATCAAAGTGTTGCACAGCGACCTTACAAACGCGGGGTTCTGTCGACGCGACGTTACCACTCCGCCGAGATGATTGTCTTGTAGCAGAGGTATGATTTTGCGAATCGGGACTGACTCGAACGGGTCGTGTCCTTCGGATCCCCAACAGGCAGAACCCGGCCAAGATGGGACAGTCGCGCCGCTGTATTTTATGACCGTACAACGTTCGTTTGCAGTCGTTCCGCTGACCAGGATCAGGTCTCATCTCCCTAGCGGTCTTAACTTAGTTCATGGAAACTGTTGAATGTGTTGTCCCCGGGACGTCGAAGCTATCGGGGCAATTACGCACGCAGCAGACCGGATGATCTGGCGATTGTGCCAAATCGCACGCAGAAGTGAAGCGTCAATTTCAGGGGACTAGGTCATGACGTCCGCAGGCCGGATCGTCGGAGCGATACTGCTTGGCGTGTTGGTCGCCTTGATCGGCGTTCCTTCGGGTGCGGAGGCTGCGGATGGGGAGACTCTGATCAATGTGAAAGCACGTGGCGTGTTGCGCTGCGGCGTCAGCGAGGGAATTGCCGGCTTCTCTTCCCGGGACACTGCCGGACAATGGTAAGCGGCTCACCTGGGCCATTCGTCCGCGCGCGTGCGCGTAAGGCATGATGGTGATCCGGATTTGTCCGGTCAGGTAGGGGAAGTCGGCGGACCGCCAGGTGTGTGCAGCTTGTCGGCCACGCGCCACGGCAGAAGCTCGTCGATACGATTGATTTTGTGGTCTGCGATGTGAGTTAGCACGTAGTCCAGGTAGGCTCGCGGATCGATGTCGTTCAGTGCACAGGTGCGGATCAGCGCGTACATCGCGGCTGCCCGTTCGCCACCACTGTCCGAGCCGGCGAATAAAAAATTTTTCCGGCCCAGGCTTACACAACGCAGCGCGTTCTCCGCGATGTTGTTGTCGATTTCGAGCGTGCCGTCTTCGCAATACAGCGTCAGTGCATGCCACTGGTTAAGCGAGTAGTTGACTGCCTTGGCAGTGTCGGACTTTGACGACAACGTTTCGAGCCTGGCCCTGAGCCACGCTTCGTAGATCTGAAGCAGTGGCCTGGCTTTCTCCTGGCGTATTCGCAGCCGTTCGGCCGCAGGCTTGCCGCGAATGGAGGCCTCGATGTCATAGAGACCGCCTATATATTCGAGCGCCTTTTTCGTCGTGTCGGACGGCGTTCGCACATGGATATCGTAGAACTTTCTCCTGGCGTGGGCATGGCATGCCGCCTCGCGTATCGAGCCATCGCGGAACAATTCGTCGAAACCCGCGTAAGCGTCCGCTTGCACAATCCCTTTGAAGTTGGCGAGATGGGTTTGAGGATGGATGCCTTGCCGGTTCGGCGAGTACGCGAACCAGACCGAAGCCGGTTGCGTCGAGCCCGAGCGGTGATCGTCGCGCACGTAGACCCACAGCCGGCCGGTGCGGGTCTTCCGGTTGCCCGGCGCGAGCACCGGGATCGGCGTGTCGTCTGCGTGCAGCTTGGTGGCGGCCATCGTATAGCGGCGCAGCGCCTCTGTCAGCGGTGCGCACAGTGCCTCGCACTGACCGACCCAGCGACCCATACTGGCCCGGTCAAGCGTCACGCCGTTGCGCGCCGCGATCGCCGATTGCCGATACAACGGCTGGTGGTCTGCGTATTTCGAGACGAGGATGTCCGCCAGCAAGCTCGGATGGGCGATGCTCCGCCCGATCGGCAGACCGGGCATCGGCGGCTGCCTGATGGTGCTGCAGCATGGACAGACCAGTTTGCGCCGGATCGTGCGAATGACTTTGAACGCCGCCGCGACCCGGGCGAGTTGTTCGGACACGTCCTCGCCGAGCACCTGCATTGGTTGACCGCAGTCCGGGCAACCCGATTCGGGCTCAAGCACCTGATCCTCGCGCGAGAGGTGCGCAGGTAGCGCTTGCCTCGAAGCCGCTTCGTCCGTCGGTGCATTGGAGGCGCACGCGTTTGCGCCTCGAGCCTGCGCACGCTGCACCTCCGCAACGCCGCGTCCGGCTGCCAGATCCTCGAGTTGCGTCTCGAGCGTCTCGATCTGCCGCTGCAACTGCTCGGACTTGCGACCAAACTGCATGCGTCTGAGTTTGTCGATCTGCGCCTTGAGCTGCTCGATCTCGACGTCGCGTTCGGCAAGCAGGCTACGGGCCTCTGCCAGCAAGGCCTTCAGGAGTTCGACATCGTCTGGGAGATCGGCGCCGTTCGACATGCGCCGTAGTTTACGAGTCTGCCGCGCGGTTTACAACATCGATAACGCGGCGGTGCGACGGGGCTGTCGCCAATCGATGCCTTCGAGAAGCATCGACAGTTGTGCTGAACTCAGATGGACCTTGCCGCCGTCGGCCTGGGGCCAGATAAAACGGCCTCGCTCAAGCCGCTTCGCGAGGAGCCAGATTCCGTCCTCCGTTGCCCAGAGGATTTTTATGAGGTCGCCCCGGCGGCCTCGGAAGATGTAGACGTTGCCGCCCAGTGGATTCTCTTCAAGCGCTGTTTGTGCCTTTGCGGCCAGCCCCTGAAACCCGCAGCGCATATCGGTCACGCCCGCAGCGATCCAGATGCGCGTACCAACTGGCAGAGAAATCATGATCGCAGACTACCCAGCACGGTCCGCAGCATGTCAGCGTCGACCAGTCCGTCTACCTTAACCACCGCACGGCCGATGCGGATCTCGATCGTGCCCCCATGCGACGCCGGCTTCATGTCAAGCGCTTGCGGTTCGGCCAAAGATGACGCAACGACCTGCGTCGGCGCGTCACTCAGCAGTACGACAGGGAGGAGGCCGGCAGACGGAGCTTGCTGCTCGGCAAGATATCGCCGCCGCCAGGTGTACAGCATGTTCGCGTTGATGCCATTCTCCCGGGCCAGTCTCGCGACCGAGACGCCCGGCTTACACGCTGCTGCCGCTAGCCGGTCGCGAAGCTCCCGTGGGTAATTCGGACGGCCCGCACGACTGCCCGGCTTCTTCTCTGCAGACTCTGACAAAATGGTGTCCATCAGATCGAAAATGATGGACACCACTTTGCTGTGTATCCCTGTCCCCGCCTACGACGGTCGGGACGAGCCGCTTACGGACAATGGACGGGTATTGATCAACTGGTTGCGGGTTTTTTCCAGCTGGCGGAATCGGTTGAAAGGCCCCCCGGCTTGGGTTCTACCCGCCTGGCACGAATCGGCTAGAATCCCGATGCTTTGAAGGTCGAAATGGCCGAAAGTCAGTCGTGGCAAGAGATTCCAACGAGATTGAGCGTCGAAGAGTTCGAGCAATTTGTCTGGCCGCATCTGAGCAAGGGCCGTCGCGGACCCGCGCGAAAGCTCAGCGCGCATGCGATTTTCAACCACATCCTGAAGGCGCTCTATCTCGGCTGCCAGTGGAAGAGTTGCCCATCGAGAAGGATTGGCATGGCCGTCCCGAGATCCATTACACACGCATTTATCGCGCCTTCCGGCGCTGGGAATCGGACGGATGCCTTGATGCCATTTTCGAGGCTTCGGTGTTCAGGCTTCATGGCGATCACCGCCTGGACACGCGCATCATCCATGGCGATGGCACCACAACCGCCGCGAAGAAAGGCGGCGACAATCTCGGCTTCAGCGGCCACAAGAAGCTCAAGGGCTGCAAGGTGGTTGCCCTGTATGACCGGAATTGCAACGTCATCGCGCCGTTCGTCAGAGCACGGGGCAATCGCAATGAATCGCCGCTGTTACGAGAAGCGCTGCCGCGCCTCACGAGCATCGCCCGGGCGGTGGGGCTGGATCTGCGCGGCACGGTCATGAGCCTGGATGGCGTGTACGATTGCCGGCCCAACCGCAAAGCCATTTTCAATCGCGGCATGGTGCCTAACATCAACCCTAATTCGCGCGGCAGAAAAGGACCGAAGTGCGGGCGCAAGCCGCTGTTCGATCCGGCCATCTTTAAAGAACGGTTCAGGACAATCGAGCGGGTGTTCGCGTGGGAAGATAAGTTCCGGCGCCTGCTGCTGCGCTTCGAGCGACTCAGCCACCTACACTACGCATTGAAAACCCTCGCGTACACGATGATCAATCTTCGGCACTACTGCCGAAGCTGATCACTTGCTTCGAGACCTTTGTTTCATCGCCGGCCATCGCGCCACGGTCACTCGCCTGCACCACGCCGATACCTTCGCACAACGACACACATGGTCGCATCGCACGCCTAGCCGCCGCGATTCCTTCCCATTCCATGGGCTTGTCCAACCGCGCTGCGCCGAGCCTGCTTGAAACGCGCAACCAGTTGAGAATGACCAGGACAGCGCCTGATTATGGGTTATGCTCAAGCAGCAACTCGCACGACGGTACATAAGCCATCAGCCGTTCTCCAGTCACCATGAGTCGAGGGTTGGGATGAGATGCCGTCCGTTGGCGCTCCGGCCATCGCGTGGGTCAAAAAGCTATGGCGAGCGCGTTGGCTTGAGCGTCATCGCGACAAATTCGGCCATGTCCTTCCTGACTTGCGTCGCTGCTGCCTCGTTGTATGCCAGGGTCGTGCCGCGTTCAACGCAGGGGTCGCTGTATGAAAACGGCTGCTTGGTTTTGGCATTAACGAACTGCCCGTGGTCTCCTTCCTCCACTTGACAGTTTCGGGTCGTCAGCGCTTGTGGCAGCACTCGCGGCGGATTGTACGCTCGAGCGTCGAATGTATGTCCAGCCCCCTGGTACTCGATAAGCTGAACGTCTTTACCCTTGGCTTTCAGCCTGTCAACGTAGGCCCGGCATGCCACAATCGAGGTGTAGTTATCGGCAGTCCCCATAAACACACGCACTGGCTGCGCAGTGAGGTCGTCATCGTCGCGGTACCGAAAGTTACAGCTCGGATAGAAAGCAACGTAGGCTGCGAAATGGGCCTCTGACGCAGCTGCATGCACGCGCTGAAACCGCATGAGACTCGCGTAAAGCGTACTGTGGCCGCCTCTGGAGAAACCCATCAGCATCACACGTGTTGGGTCGATTCTCGGATGTTTTACCAACAGCGCTAGCGCGCGGTAGGCATCCTCCGTTTGCGCCAGTTGGCCGAGCCGCGATGGGTCGTCGTTCGTGTTGGCGATACCGCGACTCGTGAAGCTGTCGACGACGAAAGTCGCGACGCCCATCGCAAGGAAATCCCGCTCCCAATCGAGGACAAGGCCGCAGGCGCCGCACGCCCCATGCAGCAGAACGACGAGCGGGAATCGCTCGTTGCCCGCTCGCGGCAGGCGCAGTTCGCCGGCGATGGTCACCGGCTTGCCGTCCTCACGGCCTGTCAAGAATTCCTGGTCGGTCAGTGTCAGCGACTCAAAGGGGATGACTTCCATGCGCGCAGCCTGTGCGTGTACGGTGTCCGGCAGCGTAGCGATGAGTAGGCAGAACGCATTGAAGACAGCGCGCCAAAAACCTGTGCGTGGAAGCATGACCTCCTCCTTTTTAAGCACGTGTTGGTTGGCGACCCAGTGGCAGCAGCATAGTCCGCTACTGGCAACTACCAAGGCCTGCAAGCAGCCAGGCCAATCTTGGCCATGCGGCGCTGCGCGGCACCGCCCGATGACGTTACGACCCGAGTGGTACTCGCGGTTGGCAAGCCCTACGAACCCATCGTGATGAGAAATGTCACATCTTTCGGGATAGTCACCGCCTTGTGGCGCAGCACCCTTCGGGATACTGAGCGTGCCGTCATAATGAATCGTGGTGCGTACCGGGGGGCAGCTGAACAACCGTCCCCTCTCGGCAGACCAAAGCGGGATTCTCATTTTTTGATGTACACGATGTACAGGACGATTTCACTGTCCCCCACATTCTTGAAGATGTACGACGGGCTGGCATCGAAGGACTTTACCTCGCCAGTCTGGTACTGGCCATCCTCTTTTCTGCCATCGGCGTAAATGCGCTGGAATTTGCCCCCCTTGATAGCGCGCACGACCCGGAACGGGCGAGCGATGCTCGGACTTTCCGCTCCCGGCTTGAAAGTGTTCTCGGCCACTTTCACTCTTTCATTATCGACAAACACTTTCTGTTCGATTTTCGGCGCTCCAGTCTCCTGCGTCCGGGCCGTACCGCTACCGAATACCAGCGCAAAAGCTGATAACAGTCCGACGACAGTTTTCCTTGTTGCCTTCATTTGCTCCTCCTTTTTTCTTCGACCGGTTCAGTAAGGAAAACGTGCATCGCGGCGCTGGAACCACTGGCTACACGCGGCAGGCCTACCGACTCGGGACGCAAGACATATCAACTCAGCGGAACGCGAAGCTTCCCTCGATATTGGCGGGCGGGGCTTCAATCGAAGAGTAGAAGGTTCGAACTGAAAAGCAAACAAATTGAGCCCGTCAGCGGCTCAGAAACCAGACTGCGCACATCCTCTGCACGGACCTGACGTTCATGTTCCAGAAGATGTTTGGAGCCGATAGCGACGACATAAATCCCAGCGCTAGCAATGCGCTCCTCGGGGGGATTCCACACTGCTTCCTGAAAGTCTCACCATCCCGCCGGACTGCAATCTTGCAAACGGAAAGAATCGCGCGGCGGAATTCCCTTCACGCGCTGCAGCGGCGTATGAGTGTTAGCGCGCGGAACAACGTCGCGTGCGCGCGGCAGTTTAGTTCATGACGGCGGATGGTGAAATTGAGGCGCCTATGCCAGGGCCACCAGCGGCACGGGAATTGCGATGGTCAGACGGCGGGGGTTGCATCGACCCCGGTTGGAGCCAGTCGCTTTGCATACGAAGGAGACCGTCATGCGAGTTGCTATGAACGGAATCTGCCTGTTCGCCATGCTGGCACGATGCCCTCGCTGCTACGTCACCTTGCCTTGACACCTGTGCCGGCGGGCGGGACACTCAACCCGGGTCGTTGTGCGGCCGACGTCTTGCAAAGCGCTGAGTAACTCAAACCTCTGAGATTCCAATCTGACGGGTTACACCGAACGCCGACCGGAATATAGGCCGCGAAAAAGGAGAAGCTCTATGGCGTATGCACTGTCATTTTCGCAACTTTATTCAGACTCGGTCGGCGAAAGTCATTTTGCGTCGGTTAGCATCGAGCTGCTCACCCGCAACTTCGCGCCGCCCGCAGAATCCTTTGACGTGTCGGATTTCGCGGCAGCGACCCGCTACGGATTTGTGCGGCTGCCGAGCGGATAGGTCGGCGACCTTCATCCTTCGCCCATGTGCCTGTGGGTATTTTTTCTCAGCGGGGAGATTGAGTTCGAGGCCAGTGACGGCGAACGACGTCGCGTCGCGGCAGGAGCCGCGATACTGCTTGAGGACACGACCGGCAAGGGGCATCAGAGTCGTGTCATCGGCGACGGGCCGGCGCTTCTCGCCGTGGTTCAACTTTGACGTCGTGGTTCCCTTTGGCAGGGGCGCGAGCCCGAGCCGTCGCGGTTAAGTCGTGCTCGAGAAGGTGAGGTCCGAGCCGTGGATGCGCGCTGTATCCCACGGTCGAGCCGCCCTGAACCGGTCGAGGGGGCCACTTCGGATGCACACCGGAGCACAGACTGGATGTCGACAGAGTTGGTTGCGTCCAGGCAGAGCGGGCCGCGACTTTAATCCCGTCATGAGCGTCGAGCAAATGATTGGAAGCCCCTTCTTCCTGGCGACGGCTAGTCCCCGTTATCAATCGGCGGGCCCTGGTCTTGATAACACCGGACTCGCTCGTGGTGGTATGCCTTCAATCCCACCCGGACGCGTGAAGCTACCCGAGCAACGTCGTGGCTCTTCAGGATGGTTCGGATTCTCCTTTTTTACCCGTATGTATGCAGCACCACATACGGACAATCTTTTTTTTGACTCCGGTGTACACGCGATGGAATAGTTGTATTAACAACTATCACGCAGTCCGACTGGTATCCAGGGCGCCGGCGAGAGGTCTACATGGCGTCATGGGGCCGTCATGGCAGGCATGTGGATTCGACCGGCACCAGAGGGTTCTGGTGCAAATAGGCTGTCTGGACGAAAAGGTCTCGATAAAAAGGATACCTTATCGATAAGACAGGACCGCATTCCATACGGTGGGTACAGTGGCATCTTTGAGGCCGAGCTTTGCGAGATTGAATTGGCCTTTGCTAATGCGATGCATCAACTCAATGCCGGCCAGAGTGATCGCGGCGTTCCTGAAACGCTTGAAGCCGAGCATGGCATTGGTCCGGGACTTGATATGACGATGGTCCTGTTCGATCAGATTGTTGAGATATTTCGAAGATCGAACCTTCGTGCCCTCGGGCATCAGGCCGTCGGCCTTCATCTCGCGCACAGCACGGTGTGAGGCGGCATAGCCATCGAGTGTAATGGTTTGCGGCGGCCGCCCCTGATGTTTGATTGCCTTGTTGAAAAAGGCTTTGGCCGCGTTCACGTCGCGTTTCGCCCTGAGCAGGAAGTCAACCGTCTGACCCGCCCGATCTACTGCCCGATAAAGATAGACCCATTTACCGCGGACTCTCAGGTACGTTTCGTCGACACGCCACGACGTTCCCGCAGGCGTGCCGAAACGGTTCCAGCGCTTGACAAACTCCGGCGTGTAACGCTTCACCCAACGAAGGATCGTTGTGTGGGCGAGCGACAGGCCGCGCTCGGCCATCATCTCGACGAGATCACTCAGACTGAGCTTGTAGCGTAGATACCAGCGCACGCACTGAATGATCACATCGCGGTTGAAGTGACGGCCTGAGAACAGATCGCCCATGTTTTTAAGCTTGCTCATTATCGAATCATGAGATCGGGGAAGCAGCACTCTAACCGATCACATTCACTGTTTGCACCAGAACCGTCTCATCCACGATCAGCACCGCGTCACGCTCGCCGAGCTGTTCAACGACGTAGTCGCGAAGGACATTGCGAGCCGCGTCAGGATCCCACTCCGCCCGCTCGAGGAGATGCTGCACGCCATCAGGTGTGGCCTCGCCGATCCATTCTGCGAGTTGCCAGCCATTCTTGCGTTCGACCGCGCCCAGCAGACCTTTCAGATAAGCCAGCGAACGCTGTCGCGGCTCGGCGCGCCTGAACAGGCCAGCCAGTCTTTCGTGCAGCAGATCGATTTCATGTTCACACGCTTTCGCGATCTCTTTCATAGTCCTATACAAGGTAGTAGTACTAACCTAGTATAGGAAAAAATAACTACGGCTGTAGTGTTAGAGGCTAGCCGCGCCCCCTCCCGGAAACGCGGCCCCCGAAGGTAGGGTCGAGAACTGGCGCGCGCACGGTAGGCCCCGGTGGCTTCTCCCTCGCTTTCGCGGTGGGCCTCAATCCGGTTGCCATGGTCACGTTTCCAGCTCCCGCCGCGTCAAACGCAGCATGCGGTTTTCCCGCACTACGCTTTCCTGTCTGCTTCACGTCAAGGTTTATGGGACCTATCATGCCGGGGACGCTTTCAGTGCGGCAGCACGACGAACCCGGTAGCCTGGGCGGCGACAATGACTACGTCCGGTCGTGTTGCCTCACGAAGGAATGTTACTCGGCGGATTGTTGTCGTTTTCGCTTTCTTTTTTTTCTTCTTTCGTGGTTTGCCGGGCGCGGAGCGCGCGGCCCCCGGCGACTTTCAACTTTTGCGCAACTTACACTTCGGCTGGCGCATCAGCGGACTTTCGCAGGCCGCCCAGAATGAGTTCTTTTACGCGCTCTGCGCGCCACGCCTTGACCCGACGCTGTAGCGTTCTTAGTTGTGCCTGACTTGCGTACGCTTCTGGAAACATCGCGGCCAACCGATCCATCAATACGTTGGCCGGCACCGAGGGCTCTGCAATCAGCCATCCTTCGATTAGCGGCCACGCGTCGGCGAACGGATCCACCCGACTTCTCCACCAGTGCTTTGCCTTGGGTTGTTTTCGGTGCGTTGGACGTGCCTCACCTTCCTTCCATGCGGAAGAAAGGCCTGCGAGGAAGACGGCGACGTCTGAGTCGCCCGCCGGCGCGGCTTCAGCACGCACGCCGTGGGCCGCGAACTCGCTCAATGTTTGCTGTGCCGTTCGCATCTCCTGCAGCAGCCGCACAGGATCAAGGCCTTTGAACTGTGCCTTCAGCTTTTCCTTGATAGCGGGTTCAACGCTGTCGTGTGCCAGAAGCCGATCGCACGGCGTCGCCGGCGCTAGATAGACCTTGTGTACGCGCGCACCGTCACGCGTCTTGGACTTCAGCTTGAACGAAGGCTGGAAGAAGTTAATGTATAGCCGTGATGACGCGTACAGCTGCGCCAGCGCGTTCCTGGCATCGACACCGCTCAGCCGGCCATAACCGACCAGCCGCCGCACGACGGCGCCGTTCTTCTGCTCCACCCAGGCCTGATCGTTCTTCTTGTAGGCCCTCGAGCGCGTCTGCACAAGACCGCGGCCCTTGCAGTAGTCGAGGACGCTTTGGTTCATGAACGCACTGTCATTATCCGAGTCCACTCCAAGCATCGCGAATGGCAGATCGGCAGCCGCTTTCTCAAATCCTTCAATCACCAACATCTGGTTGCGTACCCGCATGGCCACACATTCTGTCCAGCCGCTGGCGATATCAGTCAGCGTGAGGGTGTGGACGAACTCACCGTCTATCTTCGAACCGCCGCAGTGTTCGACCATGTCGATCTCGAAGAAGCCCGGTGGTGGATCGCGCCAGTCGGCGAAGGTACGCACTGGAATGCTGCGCCGGATGGCCGAGCCCACCCCCGTGCGCCGTTTGCGCTGCCCATCAATGTGCGCACGCGCATTGGCCAGCATGCGATCGATGGTCGCCGCGCTGACCTGAAGGAGTTTGGCCTTGACGACCGGATCCAGGTCGAGATGACCATGCCGCTCCATGGCATCAACCAGCTTCGGGATCAACGCCTTCAGTCGCTTGCCGCAAACCCTGTCGGCTGCTTCCCAGAGCACCGTCAGCGCCTGGCGTACCGCTTCGTCGTATAGCCGGTTGCGCTCGCGTGTCCCCTTTGCCGCGCCGGGTTCTTCCCGTAGCAGCCGAATGGCGTGCTTGCGGTGATACCCGGTCAGAGCCACGAACTCATCGAGAATCCTGATCCGGTCACCGAACGTCGCGCTGCCATACCGCAATTGCAATGCTGCCACCAACTCCTTGCGTGTCGTCATGCTGATTTGCCTCGTCACCTCGTGCCGCTCCCGCCGGACAATCCGACGGGTAGCAAACTACGTGAGGCAACAGGTCAGCGCGAGTTGCAATTCCGATGAGTCAATGCGCCGGCCAAGATGTTTGTCGGTAAACCGGACTTCCTGCTTGACGCTATCCAGTAGCCGTTGAACAGCTTCAGTTCGTCATATAGCCAGCGCCTACTCCACCTCTTCCAGCCGAAGCCCCGACGATTCCGGGATCGACCCATGTGGCGTCGAATCTTCTTCTCCACCCAGTCCTTGATGAAGCTGAAGCACTCGCTGGAATGTCCAACAGCGAAGTAATTCACCCAGCCTCGCAGCACCGGGTTGATCGGTTGCACTACCCGATCCACCGGTTGCGACTGGTATCGCCGGAACACCTCCTTGAGCTTGCGCAATAGCGCCGTGCGTTTCTTCAACTTCGGCGTATAGTGCGCCCGCCACACCTGTCGCCCGATACTGCGCAGGCGTCGGAAGTCAAACCCCAGGAAGCCGAAGCTCTCCGCGCGGTCCAGATCCACGGTGCGACTCTTCTCTTCATTAACCTCGACCTGTAGTTTGGCAAACTCTTCCCGAAGACGCCGGCTTACCATCCTCCGCAACCACGCATTGCGCGGATGAGCATCGATCAGCACGACCAGATCGTCAGCGAAACGGGCATACTCGACGTAGGTGTACTTCCCGCTACGGGTTGACCCTTTCACCCGCTCCAGCATCCGGTCTACCTCCGTGAGGTAGATGTTACTGAGCAGGGGCGAGATCACGCCGCCTTGCGGAACGCCTTGTTTGCCCGACGCCGTTAGCATCAGCTTCAGCAGATGCATGACGTCGTCGTCCCTGATCCGACGCGCCACTTTTTCGAGCAGTAGGTGATGCCGAACTGTGTCGAAGTAGGCGCGCAAATCGAGGTCTATGACGCGGGTCTTGCACTGAACAATCGCCGTCGCCACCCGATGCACAGCTTCATGCGCGGTACGCTTGGGACGATATCCGTACGACCCCGGTTGGAAGTCTGCCTCGAAGATCGGCTCCAATATGAGCTTGAGCGCACCCTGGACCACCCGGTCACGGATTGCCGGAATCGAAAGGACACGGACCTTGCCCCCGTCCTTCGGTATTTCCTGCCGCCGCGATCGTAGCGGTACGTAGGCACGCCCGATCAGTTCGTCCCGTATCCGCTCGAGGAACGCCTCCACGCCTTGCGCCTCGATGACCTCAAACGTCACCCCGTCGATACCCGGTGCGCCGTTGTTCTTTCTAGCCAGCGCATACGCTTCGCGCAGCGTTTCCATCTTGCAGACATGGACGTACAAACCCCAGAAACGCCAGGACGGTTCAGCCTTCGCCTTGACGTATATTCCCCGCCTCAGGTCCTGCAAACTGCTGGACGCCTTTGTCATCTCGTCCTTGCCTCCCATGTTGTCGAGGAAGTTACAAACAGCAGGGCCCCTTCGCTCCACCAGCGTTACCCGGCTTCACAGCTACTACGGACCCATCCGCCACCCTCTCGCCTTCGGTCCACTTCCCGGGTTCGCCGGTTATAGGACCTACCTTGCTCCGGCGATTTCGCGCCGGGGCGAGGAGGGTTTCTCCAGTTGCTCAGCATGTCCTTGTCATCGTGCCGTCGCTTCCACCCCGCCGAAGTGGAATAGCCGTATCGGTCAGATTTCGGCTACCCATGCTGCCTTCGCCCTCACGGTTGCAGGCTCGGCCTTCGGGTCTCTTCACTTTCGAGGCCACATCCACGTTCATCTTCATTACGGCCCGATGACTCGCACGTCCCCCAAGGAGACGGTCGTCGATAGGCTTCAGAGTCTTGGTTTCCCGCCACCCTGCTATCCAAGCTACGGAGCTTCTGACTTCTACTCCGGCAGGTCTATCTCCTGCTGAACACGCCAGCCTTAGCTGGACACACAACCGTACGTGCGAGTTTCCCCGCATACGGCTCGCGCACGGCATTAAGCATCATGTCGATGCCGGTTGCGGTTTGTGCACACACAACCTTCGAAAACGTCACATCGTCGATTCATCCCGTCGCCGGGACAAGGGCGCTGAACCGTAGCCCGACCGGTCTCTCACAAGCTTCCCTTTGGTGAATCTCTGACGTGGGCCAACGACAGCCGCACCACGCGCACGTCAGCACCCTTTCAGGTCGGGGCAAATCTCGAACCCCTATGTCACCCGTTACGGGCAACCCTTCGCTTCTTGCGCGTTCTCACTTCCGCTTCCCCAACAGTGTTCCTCACGGTCCACCTGCCACCGCTCCATTGAACCGGAGCGAGGGCGAGAAATCGGGGTTCCCGCGTTCCCATCCCTGCCGACCCGAGCACTTCCGGGCTTGTCCGTTTAGCACCTGTCTATTCTCCGATGGCCTCGTGACGACGTGCACCCACTTGAAAAAGATGCAACCGGCCATTTACCATTTTGGTCAGAGCCTCTCAGCAGCTTTGGCTCTTCGAAGATAACGAGGATTCCATCGACAATTCACGTACGGTGTGCATGCGGAACTTGCCTGGCCCCCACACCGCACGGCTGCTGGCAGCGTCGATCCCTGCCCGGTCGCCCGGGTGAATCGCCCATAGGGTGGGTACGTTGTCCCCGGAGCTTCGAACCCGACCGTTACTGGTCGCGCACGTCCAGGTAGGCAACTGCTAGTCGTACAGCAGGTCACGGCTTCAATCTCCGATGTTCAGGTCGTTGAATGTGACAAGGCAGAGAAGAGCTTTGCCATCCACTACGTTGCCGATTTACGTCCGGCGGACGGCGACACGCGTCGCACTTCAGGGGTCTTCTTACCCTTGGCCGGCACGCGCGAGCGGTTTGTAGGCCGATCTAAGAGGTCGATTTTCGCGCAGGAGAACTGAGAAAACCACGCGGCGACTTTTTCAACAGTATCGAAGTGAATCGGTCGCTTGAATGTCCATCCGTTCAAGTAAACAAGCGGCGGTGAGCGCGCAGCAAGCGCGCAAAGCCTGCCGAGCCACCGGATTTGCTTAACGCGAACTCAGTGCGCCGCTCCAATAACGGCATTGGGCAAGCCACCACCTCGATATTCACCCGATCAGCACGCAGGCCTTGCCAGTTGATAACACCGGGAAGCGAAAGACGATTGCAAATCGTTTTCGTTTATATTTGTCCATATAAAACAAGGACTTAGGACAACCTTTTCGGACTTAATGTGCAATAATTCCGCTTTGCAATTCGTGTTTACCGTTATGCGCGCGACACACCGAAGCCGGAGCTGAACATGGGTAACAAAGAAATGGAAGAAACGAGCAGCCACGTGGCCGCCCGACGCAGCACCTTCGTGAGTGTCTGCGTCAACGTGCTACTGGCGATAATCCAGATTGTGATCGGCGTATTCGCCAGATCGCAGGCATTGCTGTCCGACGGCATTCATTCCCTGTCGGACCTTGTGTCTGACTGTGTTGTCCTGTTTGCCGGTCAGCACAGCAAGAAGGGACCCGATGACGACCACCCCTATGGGCATCAGCGATTCGAGAACGCCGCGTCGCTGGTTCTGGGCGTCTTGCTGCTGGCTGTCGGTATCGGCATGCTGTGGACAGCCGTTGTGAAGTTCCGCAATCCGGCTGCCATTCCGGCGGTGCACACCGCTGCATTGTGGGTGGCCGGCATTGCGCTGGTATCGAAGGAATTGCTGTTCCGTTACATGCTTAGTGTTGCCCAACGCGTACGCTCGAGCATGCTGATTGCCAACGCCTGGCACGCGCGCTCGGACGCGGCGTCCTCACTGGTGGTGGCGGCCGGCATTATTGGCAATCTGATGGGCTACCCGATCCTCGATCCGATCGCTGCGCTGATCGTAGGCGTTATGGTGGCGAAGATGGGCTGCAGGTTTGCCTGGGATGCAATGAACGATCTGATGGACCGCGCGGCCAACGAGGAAGAAGTCTTCGCGATCCGCCAAACGCTGCGCGAGACACCAGGCGTGGTCGGCTTCCACGATCTGCGGACCCGAAAGATGGGTGACCTGATCGTCGTTGATGTGCATCTTGAGGTCGACGACCGGCTATCCATCGTCGACGGTCATGACATCGCCGCAGCGGCACGCAGAAATGTCATCGACAAGCACCCGGTCCTCAATGTGATGACGCATATCGATCCCGTTAACCGCACGGTATCGGGCCACCCATCCATGATGCCAGTAGCCTACCATCAAAGCTGAGCATGTCTCGTGGGGCAGGCCTGTACGTATGGCACCGCACGCGATGCCGGGCCGAGTTGTGAAAATTCATCGCAAGGTGCTTGCAGTGGGCGCGCTCGCGCTCACGCTGCCTAAGCGATTGATGAACCGCTAAGAGCAGTTGCCACAGCGTTTGTCCCGCAGGCACGGCGCCGCAAGATTGTACGAGCGTCAACGCTTGCGGCCAACGTCGTCGCCGAGCGCAAGTCGCGCAACACGCAGAACCGTTCAGGTCTGGAAGTACCGCGGCAGCAGTCAGACTTAGTCAGCAGTTGCCCGCTTGTCGGCGAACAGCGCGAGCCCAGTGAACGGGTATCTGTCCAATTCCCGCAGGTCGCGAGGACCGCCGGAGGCCGGTGCCGCCGGATAGCAAGCCAGAGATGCCAGTGAGCGGCCGCTATGAAGCACGTAATGGTCGGATTCGCACGGGTCCGCGGAGATGAGGCAGCGTTCGTAATGTCGCGGTGCTAAACCCGGTGGCGACGCTGTGACGCATCGATGCGCCATTGCCAATTTGCTAGCGTCTGGCGTGCCGTTCCTCAAAATGAACGGGAGGCAGTAATCAATGGGCGTGCCCGTGCGATCCGGGGTTAAGCTCGCGACCCGTGCCGCGTTCATCGCCACTGGCCACCAATCATCTTCTCAACGGCACGGCCTGCCCGGTCCTGCTGCCTCCGCTGCGGGCGTGGCATGCAATCGGTGCAGCCATACTTGCGCCGATGAGCAGCTATATCGAAATATCATTTCAACCTTTCAAAGGAGCAGTGTGGATGAAGTATGAAGGCGCTCTGCACCGGAGCATCAAAAGGCGGCTCGAACAAGTGATAGAGATGGCCGAACTGGTGGGCTTGCTGGCCATCGGCATCGGGACCGCGCTGGCGATGGGGCATCTGATCTGGAAAATGACAGACTCCGGCGGCGTTACGCTGACTGATTTGCTCCTCATGTTTCTATACCTCGAAGTGTTTGCGATGGTCGGGCAATACCTGAAGGCGGGGCAGTTGCCGGTGCGCTTTCCGCTCTACATAGCCATGGTCTCGATCGCCCGCGATGTCATCCTGCGCGCTGGCGCAAATACCGAGCTGCATCTTGTCGCCTCGGCTGGCGCCATCTTGCTGATAGCGCTAGGTGTGCTGCTGATTCGTTATGGACAGTCCAGGTATCCAAGCAATGCCGACGAACGGCCTGACGAGGGTGCGCGCTAAGCGGGCAACGGCCATGCGGTTAGTCGCGGGGCGACTCCACGTCATCATCACCGTGGTGCGGGTCCACGCCTTCCGGTGCGTCGCGGTCATAGTACTTGCACAGGCGCAGTACGCCCAATGCATGGTCTCGAGGAAGCCAATCCGTCTTTGACGCCACTGGCTTTTCATTTTGACGCGGCGCGGTTTTGAAGAAAATTTGACTTCGGGATGTGCACGCCACCGGTTGAACCCAAGGGGTGCAACGGTCATTCATGCCTCCGAGCCGGTTGGCAAGTCCTCGGCCTTATGCGAAGCTTTCCATAAAGCAGAGATTTTTTTGGTTGGCGATCGCGGCTACTGACCGGTGAACAGCCGAGTCGGGGCCAGTCCGCGATCGGCAATAAAGCAGAGATTTTTTTGGTTGGCGATCGTGGCTACTGACCGGTGAACAGCCGAGTCGGGGCCAGTCCGCGATCGGCAATCAAAAAAATGTTTGTGCTAAACCGCTCCGCAGGCGCTGGCGTTTATGGGCATTGAATGAACGTCGCGGTGATTTGCAATACCCGGCGCGTGGCCATCGCACGCCGGAAACGGGCGGGCTGACGGAGCCGGTTGCGCGAAGACAGCGGGAATGCGGACGTCAATGGGTAAGGAATGCGGAGTTTCGCGGCATTGTGATGGTGCGATGACGCCAAAGTACGAGTGGGTTCGCGCTGGCCGCGTGGGGGAAGACCAACGTGCTCGGGGGTAGTGCTGATGCCGGTCAGTGCACATGGCTCGGGTCAGGTGGAGCCCGCGGCAGGATGCCAGGCACACCGCCTTCGATGCGGACCATGTGGCCCTTGCCGCACACGGGGCAATCGCGTAGTGACCTGCCGGTGAGCCGCTGGTAACGGTCACGGTAGTCTTCTGCGGTGGCGGGTGACGCGGCGGCGGGCGGCTCGACACCGAGCAGCCGCCGGCAGGTGGCCAGGCGCGCCGCCCGGTGGCAGTTGGCGAGCCACCCGTAGCTGCGGATGCGCTTGAAGCCGTCGGGTAGCACGTGCAGCAGGAAGCGGCGGATGAACTCGTCGGCCGTCAGGGTCATGGTCCTGTGGCGGGCTTCGTGACGGTAGTCCTTCCACCGGAACAACACCGAATCGCCATCAAAGCGCAGCAACCGGTTATTCGAGATGGCGACGCGATGCGTGTAGCGGCCCAGGTAATCGAGCACCTGTGCAGCGCCGCCAAACGGTGGTTTCGCGTAGACGACCCACTCCGCGTGAGCAGCGGGCGCGAGCCAGGCGGCGAACGCTCGCGGGTCACGCAACGGCTCGAGCTGGCCATGGAAGCGCAGCGCGCCGGCGTCGAACGCGCGGCGCAGCTGGTCGAGAAAGAGCCGCCGGAAGAGCCGCGAGAGCACCCGCACGGGCAGGAAGAAGCCAGGCCGGCAGGCGATCCAGCGCTCGCCGTCCAGGGCAATGCCGCCGCCGGGTACGACGCAATGCACGTGCGGATGGTGCAGCAGGTTCTGCCCCCACGTGTGCATGACCGTGATGAAGCCGATCTCCGCGCCCAGGTGTTTCGGATCGGCGGCGATCGTGCGCAGCGTCTCGGCGCTGGTGCGAAACAGCAGATCGTAGAGCGTCTTCTTGTTCTGGTACGCGAGCGCGGCGACCGGCTCGGGCAGCGTGAAGACGACATGGAAATATTCGACGTCGGGCAGCAGTTCGGCCTGCCGGCGTTCGAGCCACTGCGCACGGGCGAGCGACTGGCATTTCGGACAGCAGCGATGCCGGCATGAGTCGTAGGCAATGCGCTGATGGCCGCAGGCATCGCACTGCTCGACATGGCCGCCGAGCGCGGCGGTGCGGCACAGCTCGATGGCGCTCATCGCGCGCCGCTGGGCATGACTGAGGGCGTCGGCATGGGTCTGCCGGTACTGTGGGCCGCAGCGGCGGAAGATGTCCGCCACCTCGAGCGCCGGTCGCATCGCCAGCT
Source organism: Paraburkholderia sp. UCT70 (assembly GCF_050434085.1). Classification (NCBI taxonomy): domain Bacteria; kingdom Pseudomonadati; phylum Pseudomonadota; class Betaproteobacteria; order Burkholderiales; family Burkholderiaceae; genus Paraburkholderia; species Paraburkholderia sp. UCT70. The sequence continues at coordinate 1,214,589 of NZ_JBNPVZ010000003.1, forward strand.
TCAGAAGTACTCGGGCGCAGGCGGCTGGGAGGGAGTGGGTGCGGGATGCGGCAGCAGGTCAAAGGGACTGGTGGTGGCGCACACGGTGCTCGTCGCCAGCTTGAGGTACCGTGCCGTGGTCGCCATGCTGCGATGTCCCATGAGCAGCTGGATCCGGCGTACATCGGCACCGGTTTCCAGCAGATGAGTGGCGAACGCGTGCCTCAAGGAATGTGGTGTAACGGGTTTCGTGATGCCGCTGCGCTCACGTGCAAGCTGGCATGCGTCGCCCACGGCATGGCGGCTGATGAGCCGCCCCGGAATGCTGCCTGGAAAGAGCCATTCCCTCGGGTGGGCGTCCTGCCAGTACAGTCGCAGGACCTCGAGCAGACGCGGCGAGAGCATTACGTAGCGGTCCTTACGGCCCTTACCCTGGTGGACACGGATCATCATCCGCTGGCTGTCGATATCGGTGACCTTCAGATGCAGGACTTCGGAGACACGCAGGCCGGCCGCATAGGCCGTCATCAGGATGGCGCGCTGCTTGAGGCTGGGAATCGACTCGAAGAAACGCGTGACTTCCTCGAAGCTCAGGATGACGGGCAGCTTCACGGGCCGTTTGGGTAACGGGAAATCCTCGTCACTCCAGTCCCGCCTGAGCGTGATGCGGTACAGGAAGCGCAGCGAGCCTACGGCGAGTTGGACACTGGCTGGCGCGAGCTTGCGTTCGCTGGTCAGGTGGATAATCCAGGCACGGATCTCTTCGGGACCGAGCACCTCGGGTGAGCGCCGGAAGTGTCGGGCGAAACTGGAAACCTGCAGGAGATAGGTCTTCTGCGTGTTGACAGCAAGGTTGCGGATCTGCATGTCGTGCAGCATGCGTTGTCGGAGCAGTGTCATGACGAACCTCCAGAAGACGGTTCTGGTGCAAATAGGCTGTCTGGACGAAAAGGTCTCGATAAAAAGGATACCTTATCGATAAGACAGGACCGCATTCCATACGGTGGGTACAGTGGCATCTTTGAGGCCGAGCTTTGCGAGATTGAATTGGCCTTTGCTAATGCGATGCATCAACTCAATGCCGGCCAGAGTGCTCGCGGCGTTCCTGAAACGCTTGAAGCCGAGCATGGCATTGGTCCGGGACTTGATATGGCGATGGTCCTGTTCGATCAGATTGTTGAGATATTTCGAAGATCGAACCTTCGTGCCCTCGGGCATCAGGCCGTCGGCCTTCATCTCGCGCACAGCACGGTGTGAGGCGGCATAGCCATCGAGTGTAGTGGTTTGCGGCGGCCGCCCCTGATGTTTGATTGCCTTGTTGAAAAAGGCTTTGGCCGCGTTCACGTCGCGTTTCGCCCTGAGCAGGAAGTCAACCGTCTGACCCGCCCGATCTACTGCCCGATAAAGATAGACCCATTTACCGCGGACTCTCAGGTACGTTTCGTCGACACGCCACGACGTTCCCGCAGGCGTGCCGAAACGGTTCCAGCGCTTGACAAACTCCGGCGTGTAACGCTTCACCCAACGAAGGATCGTTGTGTGGGCGAGCGACAGGCCGCGCTCGGCCATCATCTCGACGAGATCACTCAGACTGAGCTTGTAGCGTAGATACCAGCGCACGCACTGAATGATCACATCGCGGTTGAAGTGACGGCCTGAGAACAGATCGCCCATGTTTTTAAGCTTGCTCATTATCGAATCATGAGATCGGGGAAGCAGCACTCTAACCGATCACATTCACTGTTTGCACCAGAACCGTTTCGCTCACCCGCCACGGCCCGCATCAGCTCGGCGTAGGGCAGCAGCGCGCTGCTATCGCCGCTGCGAAATTCGTCTCGGATATGCTCGGCTAGGAACAGCCCGACTGCCGCGCGCATCTCGCTCGCCTCCTCGGCCATCAGACGCAGCCTCACATCTGGCTGGTATTCACCGACTGCGACGCTGGAACCCACGGTGAAGCAGCCCGCGGCGACGACGACGTAGCTTACGTATTTCAACTGCCCTAACGTTTCCAGCGAATGCGTCAGGATCGCCGGGCGCCGGCGCAGCAGAGCCACCATTCCGCCGAGGCAGACCACCAGCGCGATCCAGAGCAGCCCGTTCTCCTCCAGCGGCTTCAGCCAGAGATGCAGCCGCAGGAGCGCACGCTCGAAGCCCAGAATGATGGCGGGCAAAATCTCCTGTTTTGTTGTCCAGCGCGGCAGCAGCCTGTTGTAGGCAATCAGAAAAGCGATTTGCGGGGTTAGCCCGATGGCGATGCCGAGCACCGCCGGGCGGATCGCCCCTAGCCAACCGGTGCGCGGCAGTAGGGGCACGATGATCGCGGCGGACAGCCAGACCCAGCCGACCAGACCAACTGTATCGCTGAAGTATTCGAAGGAGTTGAAGTTTAAGACGCGCTCAATCGTCGCTCGATAAAGAGCGAATAGGCAGAAGAAGGCGAGTACCCCCAGGAGGAGGCCGGCCTCCTGCACCAGTTCCCAGCGGATTGGGAGCCGATCGAGCACAGCGAACGACCACGCGGCCAATCGGCGCGCGGGCGCCAGCACCACCCGTTGCAAAAGCTGCATCGCTCCGAAGCTGATCATGCAAGTGGCCAAATAAGGTCGTTCGGCTGGACGCGTACCTCACCAGCTATATGCAAGACGATTGTAGGCGACAACATCGTAAAAGAACGTGTCGACCAGGGGGAAAATCCCCTGCAGATTCTATGAAGATCGAGGCCGCCGACAAGCCGGCTGAATATTCCACGCCAAAGTGAACAGGGATTCCACGGCAAAAAGAACACGAATTCCACGGCAAAGTTAATGCCGATTCCACGGCAGAAAGAACAGGGTTTCCACGCCATCGCGAACAGGATTTCGGGGTGGCGGCGACGTGGGTCAACGGTGGCACGATCGACGGTTTTGTCGGGAGTGCCGAATGGCAAATGTCAGGTTGACCATGCGCAAAATCAGGGAAGTGCTGCGGCTGCATTTCGAGTGCGACCGCAACCAGAGGGAGATCGCCGACGCGGTCGGCGCCTCGACAACAACGGTGTGGCATTACCTGCGCCGCACGCGGCTGGCAGGGCTGGGCTGGCCGCTGCCAGCGGAACTGCTGACGGACGACGCGGCGCTCGAGGCGAGGCTGTATCCGCCGCCGGCGCGGCGCGAGCCAACGCGCGGCATGCCGGACTGGCCGACGGTGCATCGCGAGATCGGCAGGAAAGGCGTCACGCTTGATCTGCTGTGGCAGGAATACAAGGCGCAGCATCCGGACGGCTGCGGCTACAGCTGGTTTTGCAAGGCTTACCAGGAATGGGCGCAGCGGCTGCCGGTCACGATGCGGCAAACGCACGTGCCGGGCCAGAAGCTGTTCGTCGACTACTCGGGCAAGAAGCTGGGCATCATCAACCCGGACACCGGTGAAATCCGCGAGGCCGAGTTGTTCGTCGCTGCGCTCGGCGTGTCCGGCTTCACCTTCGCGGAACTCACCTGGACCCAGCAGTTGCCAGACTGGATCGGCTCGCACGTGCGCGCCTTCGCGTTCTATGACGGCTTGGTCGAAATCCTGGTCCCTGACAACCTGAAATCGGGCGTCCACAAGCCCGGGTTCTACGATCCGGACATCAATCCAACCTACCAGGAAATGGCCAGGCATTACTCCGTGGCTGTGATTCCGGCTCGCAGTAAAAAACCGCGAGACAAGCCGAAAGCAGAGTTATCGGTTCTCCTGGTGCAGAGATGGGTCCTCGCCCGCCTGCGGAATCAGCGCTTCTTCAGTCTGGACGGGGCAAACCGGGCGGTCGCCGCATTGTTGACCGATCTGAACAACCGGCCCTTCAAGAAATTGCCCGGATCCCGCCGTAGCGTCTTCGACGAGATCGATCGCCCGGCGCTCAGGCCGTTGCCCGAGCGGCCGTATCAGTACGCGGAATGGAAGGTTGCACGCGTCGGCCCGGACTACCACGTTGAGCTCGATCAGCACTACTACTCGGTGCCGTACCGCTACGCGCGCGAGCAGGTCGACATGCGTCACACGGCCAACACCGTCGAAATCTTCCATCGTGGCCAGCGCATTGCCGCCCACGGCAAAAGCGCCCGAGCTCGCCACCACACCACGATCGACGCACACATGCCACCCGAGCACCTGGCGGTCGCGAAAGGCTGGGATCCGCAGCGGCTGCGCAACTGGGCCGCCGACGTCGGTCCGCATACGGCGGCCGTCATCCAGCACCTGCTGGGCGCCCGCAAGCACCCGCAACAATCCTATCGAACCTGCCTGGGCGTGCTGCGCATGGGCAAGGACTACGGGCGCGACCGGCTCGAAGCCGCCTGCCGCCGCGCCATCGATCTGAAAGCGCCGAACTACAGGTTCATTGCCTCGACGCTGAAGAACGGCCTGGACCGGGAGCCCGAAGCGGCTCCCGCCCAGGCTGACCTGCCGCTCATGCACGCCAACGTGCGCGGGCCGTCTTACTATCATTGAAAGGGAGTCGTTATGCTGCAACATCCCACTGTCGACAAACTGCACGCGCTGCGCCTGCCCGGCATGGCGGCGGCGCTTGCCGAGCAACAGTCCCAGGACGGCATTGACCGGCTGGGCTTTGAAGAACGTCTGGGGCTGCTGGTCGAGCGTGAATCCAGTGAACGTGACTCGCGACAAACGGCGGCCCGGCTGCGCCGGGCCAGACTTAAGGTCCCCGACGCTTCGCCCGAGGACATCGACTATCGCACCGCCCGCGGCCTGGACCGGGCACTCACCGCCCGACTGCTGACCGGTGAGTGGCTTCGGGAGAGGCAGAACCTGATCGTGGTTGGCCCGACCGGGCTCGGCAAGAGCTGGTTGGGTTGCGCCTTCGCTATCCAGGCGTGCCGTCAGGGGTTCTCCGCCTGCTATCTGCGCGTGCCGAAACTGAACGAGGAACTGGCGATCGCACACGGCAGCGGGCGCTACGCGCGGTGGCTTGCGCAACTGGCCAAGACGGATCTCGTGATTCTCGACGATCTGGCCATGGCGCCGCTGACCGATTCCGCGCGGCGCGACCTGCTGGAGGTGCTCGATGACCGGCACGGACATCGATCCACGCTCGCCACCAGCCAGATTCCAGTGGATCACTGGCATGAAGCGATCGGCGAACCGACCGTCGCCGACGCGATCCTCGACCGGCTCGTGCACAACGCACATCGCATCACGCTCGCGGGCGAATCACTGCGCAAGACGCGTAGCCGATTGACCGCGAAGCAGCAGTCCGAGTAAAAAGGCAAAGGTCCCGCGTCGCTGCGCTCAGCTTGTTCGCGATGGTGTGGAATCCTTGTTCTCTTTGCCGTGGAATCACGATTCACTTTGCAGTGGAATGGCTGTTCTCTTTGCGTGGAATACGCAGCCGGCGCCTAAAGTCAGCGTGCGGAGCTAGATAAGCGTCGCCGCCCGTGAGCAAGTGGAGAACCAACAGCTAACGCATTGTCAACGTTGTAAGCGGCTGAGGCGAACGGCCGAATTTGGCCGCGCTGCGTCAGTCCGGTCTTCGAACTCATCGGTCGAAATCGGTCACTGGAATTCAGCGGCCCAGAAGCGGCCAGTCGGCAGTGCGTACTCCCGACCCGCAACGGACCTTCGCCCGGCCTGATAACGGCCATTCGATGGCCATGTATGATGCCTTGCAACACCCCATCGTAGGAGTTTGGCAATGGTAGATGCAGTGAACCCGATGGAAGTTTGGGCGCCGTTCGGCACCTTCTCTATGGCGGTCATTCAAGGCGATGGCCGTATCGCTCACCTGAAGGGCCAAGTGTCGCTCGATCGACATGGACAAATCGTCGGGCAAGGGGACATCCGCGCGCAGGTAAGGCAGGTTCTGGAGAATATTCGCAGCGTCCTAGCGTCGATTGGTGGACAGATGGCGGATGTGGTTTCGATGGTTCACTATGCAACGGACATTGAGGCCTTTATGGCCACCGGCGACATTCGCCAAGAGTTTTTTGGTGCGCCGTATCCTGTCACGACGACCGTCCAGGTCCAACGTCTATACCGGCCTGAACTGCTAATCGAGATCGCGGCGATCGCCGAAATTCCCCGCTCGCGGTTTCGCCATCCTAGGCCGGGCAACCAGGCACTACGTGAGTGATTTCCTCGCACGACCAGGCTTGGCCGGCTAGCGCCCGACGACCAAGCGCGGTGATCGCCGCAGGCACGGCCTCCCATACAAAGGGCATAAGGCGACCCACAACTGCCTCTGGGTTTCCTCCAAAACGGCCATTCACAGCAAGAAAGCAGCGACGGTTGCCATTGCCGGGACGTGCATAGACGCTACATCACCGATTTTGCCGAACCGAAATATCCTTCAGCGAACACCGCGCGATAGGTATCGCCCTGCCAGTGTTCCCGCAGGAGCACACAATCATTCTCGTAAGCCTTCCCGAACAGAACCTTCATGCCATGTAGGCGCGATCGACCGACTGAGCGATAGAGTACAAGCCAGCAGGACCGCAACCGCCGTAAAAAGAGTCAATAAAACTTGTACGCCCCAGTATTCGGAGATTATCCCAGCGAGCGCCGAACCTATGGGATACAAAGAAAAGGCTATTAATCGGCATGCACTATTGACCCTTCCCTGAAGCTTCTCTGGCACGGACCTAACACGGTAAGCGAATTGCATAACGGCGTAGAGGGAGTAGAACGCTTCGACTAGCCCATAGACTAAGCCAAGCATCGGCAAATTTGTCGCTATGAACAACGCACCAAATGCAATCGCATGGAGCCAGGCAGCCAGCACCACTCCACGTCCAAAACCATGCAGACGCAACCAACGCGTGCCGCAAATGGATCCGAGAGCACTTCCGATACCTCCGCATGCGACCATCGTACCAATCGAAGTATCGCTGACGCCCAACCGTTGTCCCACAGTGATTGCCAATAGCGGCATTGCGGCGTTATTTAAATTCAACCCTCCCATAATGCGTGCAAGCAAAAGAACCAGGCGGGCACCCGAAAGCCATCGAATTCCCTCCGCTATTTCCTCGGTCAAGGAACGGCGCGCGTCCACACGCGAAACATTTAGTTCGGTCTTAAGTATCTTGAGGAGGATCAAGGAACAAAGGTAGCAAAAAGCGCCGGCGAAAAGCGCCCCGCTAATCCCAAAAATTTGATAGACCAACGTAGCAGCAGCCGGCCCGAGAATCATCGCGGTACCGAAGCCAGCCTCGTTCGTGCTGGATGCCTGAGACAGAAGTTCGCGGGGTACTACGCTCGACAGGACTGCCGCTTCAGCGATATTGAAAAATACAAACAAGATGCCGTCTACTATGCAGACGAGGTAAATGTGCCACTGATTGACGACGCCGTAATGTGCCATCAGGCCAAGGGCGAAAAAGCAGATGTACCGCCCGGTCTGACAGGCCATCATGATGTGTTTGCGGTTCCATCGATCGACTAGCGCCCCTAATGGCAGGCTCAAGAATAAGTAAGGCGCGGACCTCAAGACACCCACCACCCCTGCGGCAGCCATCGATCCGGTGAATTTCAGGATCAACAGCGGAAAGACCACGTTCATACCTGCACCGACCAACGTGGACGCCGATTGCGCTGAAAGCAAAAACACGTAATCGCGAATGCTCAAAAGCTTCATCGAGGACATCCTTGCCGACGGCCGGATTGAATATAGGGAAGTATCGAATTCCTAGTGTACCGGTGAATGTCGCCTTCTGGACCGGCCACAGCCCTATGCGAGTTGCATGCCTCGACCGTAGCGGACAAATGGGTACCGACAAAGCGCTCTCTCGGTTCAACAATTAGGTCGCCCACTTTGCTAAAGCAGATCTTTCGACCAATATCGCGAATCGCGATCTTCCTCACCTCGTTCAGCGACGACACAAAAGAGAACCCGCATGAACTCGCAAATATGTGCAGTGCTTGTGTATGTGCCAGACGTGCCGGCCGCATTGGACTGGTACCAATCAGCTTTTCGAGGCGCTGAAAGGCGCTTTCTTGACGACTTCAATCTGACATACCTCGAATTCAATGGCATCAGACTCGAAATTGTTCCCGCCGATGCAAAATTATCGGCGGGATCGGCGGGCACAGTCGTCTACTGGACCGTCGATGACTTCGATGAATCGCTAAAGCTTTTTCTGAACATAGGTGCCACGCTTTATCGTGGTCCAGGCCAAGTGGAAGATGGAAAGCGGATGTGCATGCTGCGCGACCCTTGGGAAAATTGCGTTGGGCTCTGCGGCTAACCCGAATATTGTCGACGATCTGCGTGGCCATTTCGACAGGCTGCTTTTGGCCGACATGTGCCTGAGGCCGACAGGCAGCAGGCGACCCTCAACTGACGTTCGGAAGTTTCAACCAGCCGTCCGTTGTTCGGCTTTTATCTGCCGTTGCGAATAAGCCATCATGCGTAGAAAAAGCTAACGCGATGAGACACTGCCTGCCGCGCAGTGGCTTTTGGGCCTTGCACTTACGACCCCGGCCTCATTATTTGTGCTAGTTATCGAGACTGGGCGACCTCATCGCCCGAACCGAACCATTCGAAGCGCATTGGTACGAGAGGCAAATTCAGCCTTCATTTAACGGCTTGACGGTTACATTGTGGTGGGCTGGGACATCAGGAAAGGGCTCATTTCGTGAAGGCGCGAGCGCGAATAACTCCGCGAGGTTTGAAAAGTGTGGATTGAGCAGCCACTCTTCCTTCTCAGGGATGCCTGGCCAGAAACGATAGCACCGCGTCGTTCATTGCGCTGGGGTTACGTATCTGGATCATGTGATCTGCGCCAGATACAACGACGCGTTCGCTGTCGGAGATACATCGAACGAGTACGTTGTCTATTTCCCGGAAGAAAGCGATGCTGTGGTCGCCTTCAATGACGAGTGTGGGAGCCTTGATCGTTCCAACCTTCGCACAGTCTACCGGCGGAGGTGTCGCGGCCATAAACGGTCCCATAGTCTTCGCGTTGTCGCTCAGCATGTCGATGACCGGCGCAGGGAGTTTGCTCCAACCATCCGAATCACCGAGGACGGAGTTCATCATAATTTGAGTTGCCTTGAGCGAGTCGCCGGCTTTTAGCGCGGCCTGTGCGGCAGGCGCGGGCTTAAAGAAATCACCAGCGGCCGCTTTTCCCTCAGGCGTATTCAATACCGTGAAAATTGAAGCTTCCTCCAAGACCAAAGATTTCACCAGTTCCGGGTGCTCCATCGCTACCTGTGCAGCTACCTGACCGCCAAACGAGTGACCGACGACATGAACCGGTCCTGCGTTAAGCGACTTGATAAACGCTGCCAGGTCGGCGGACTGAGTCTGCATGCTGTAGAGGCTGCCATCATCCTGCCACTGGTTAGGCATGTGGTAGCGCATGCTGTACGCGATGAATCGGTAATGTTCGGAGACCGCGTCGCGCTGGGCGGCCCAGACACGGGTGTCTGCCCACGCCCCGTGGACAAACACGACCGGCGTGCCTTGGCCGGCCTCGGTGTAAGCAAGTTGCGTTCCGTTGACGGTCGCAACTTTATCGGGCGGGTAGACGGGAGGGCTATGGCACCCGGAAAGTGCAAACAACGTGAGGACGCATACTGCGACCAACGTGTGCTGGACGTTCTTCATAACGTGTCTCATTGATCTGATTAGTCGCGAGCTTCCGCCCTACCTTCTTTGCCCACGGGCGCAGGCAGGGTTTCCCGGGGGGCGACCGGTCATGCGCCTCTCAGTTCAGGCGCCGTCAATCGGCGAAACTCGACGAGCGAAACTGCCCCGACCGGGTCGAACGCTTATCAAACGGGGAATCTAACGGGCGGGAAAATCTTTCGGTTGATGCTTCGGCATCGAAGGGCATCGATGAAAGGAAGGGGCGCTACTAATTGTAGGCGCCCCTGAACAGAATTCCAGTTGTGCCAAGACATGGGCGTTCATAACGCGCTGGTCGCGTCGCGGAGGCGTTTGGCACCAACGCTTCACCAAATTGTTCGCCGTCACGGACGGCTCGCCAGCATACACATCAGATAATTCCGAGCCCCAAACGGACAACGGACATGTCCTTCGAGGCCATCTGCGCGCGCAGCAGCCGTCGCGGCTCGCGCTGCCTGTCAGGCGAATCCCCTTTTGCGGAGGTCATCAGGGATGGGGGGCATAAACCCAGTTTTCCTCAATTTCGCGCAATTCGCCACGTAGTCGCGTCACCAAGAGTCCTGCGCGTGCTTCCCGAGCTTGAGGCGTCCGATGAGCTGATCTGATGTAGCTTCAGCCTAACTGGGGATGGGTTGAAGTGCTATGGGACTTTGGTCCAGTAGCAGCGGCGCACGGAAGCGATCTGCTCGGCGATCGCGACGTGCAAGGGCTACCAGACGCTACCGGCTCAAACTCACAGGGAAGCAGACAGTCACGAATATTCGTCGAACGGCGGTAGATGGCCGACTTCTGCCCGATGCGGTCGGCTGTACCTAACCTACGATTAGGATTAGGCAATGCGCATCATCGCCTTAGAGGGCCCAAGTGGAGAGGGGACGGGGGGAGAGGTGTGGGCGTTTCAGCCAAGTAGAAATCTTGCCCCGATTGCGCTGCGCGATGACGGGACGTTCACAAACGGCTGAGCAGTTCCGCCTTCTTGGCGGCGAACTCCTCATCGCTGAGAATCCTCTTCGCGTGCAGTGCGGCGAGCTTCTCTATGGTGGTGAACACGTCAGCCTCTCGGGCAACCGACTGAGTGCTGACGGGCTCCTCCCGCACCGGCGGCGGCGCCGCCTGCGGAACGCCACCGACCGAGACAACCGGCAGGCTGGCGACAGCAACCAGGCCGTGCTGGCTCGCGAATGTGAGGGATGCGCCGCGGGACTGCTGCTGTGAGAAGCCGCTGATCTGGTGATCGAGCGTATTGTAAACCGTCACCTTACCGTTCACTTCGATCGCCAGGCGCCGGGGCTGTGCGAAGTAGGCATAACGGACGTCGTTCTGCGCGCCGGTGCTGTTGGGCCGTCCCAGATCAGCGGGCCACCAGTCGCCAGAGGTGCCGGGCGCAGGCGGAACGAACAGACTTACCGGTCCGACTGGTCCGGCTGCAGTCTGCTGCTGGTTGCTGCCACCGTGACCAGCGCTCTGCTGTTGTAGCTGGCCGCCGCCGTCGTTGCCCTGCTGCTGGGTACCCTGGCTCTGCGACTGGAAGCTGCCGCTGCGAATAAGGTCGGGCTGGTTTGCTATCAGGCGGGAAAGCTCGGAACAGAGCCCATCGACCCTGCCTTTCAAGTAGTTGTTGAACATGTCGGAGACCATGGTCATTCCCCCCTGCATCCACTGGCCGGAGCCACCAAATTCGGGGTAATTGAACTGGGCCATGCTGCCGTTACCGCGAATCACAGACTCCAGCATGCTCATCACGGCGTCGGTGCTGAACCCATGTCGCTGGGCTATCTCTTCGATCAATTGCTGGCCGGCGGGGGTGAGTTTTCGCATGGTGATCCACTCATGTTTCTTCCGACACCGGGTTCTATAAGCCGCAGCGCCACCTGCCCGGTGCCAGAGGGGCAATTCAGCGAGAATCGCGAAAATTAGGCAACGTGGCTGGATAACAGTTCCGTGCACCGGCGCGATCGCAGCACTGGACGCAAGCCCCTTTTTTGCTTCGTCGGATCTCACTACCTATCTTTCGGGGCGTGAGACGCTGTTCAACGATCCAGTCGGGAACAGAGCGTCCGACGCCTGCCCCGGAAGTGCAACTGTCGACCGCCGCGAACACCTTATGCCGTATCGCGGCGGACCTCAATTACCATTCAGCAGGGATTGGCACCCGCTTCACCGCAGTCGATGTGGCGGCGATTTCTCCCGTCGTGCGGTGTCGGCAGGTAGGGGAATACGGTGTAGATTCCGTTCACGGTCAAGTTGCTGCCTTCGGCACCGATGTTGAAGTTCACGCCATCACCCAGCAACAGGTTGCCCGTTGGCGCACCTGTCAGACGGCCCGCAATGACCCGCAGCGCGATGTCGGTCACGTCGTCGTTCGGGCGCCGCCCATTGGGCCAGCCGGCGCTGTCCCCGGCAAGAACGGCGAGGCGACGCTGCTGTGCCGGCGGTGTCGGAGAAACACCCAGATTGAGCCGCAGAAGTTCCGAGCAATCGTGTGCGCCGCACGTCCCAGTCTGCGGTTGGGAAGGATACTTGAGCAGCACGTTTACCAAATCAGTTCGGTTGGTCGTCGGAATCGTCAAGCCGAACCGGAGGTTGAGTGCGGTCGCCAGCCTGGAGTTCAGATAGAAACCCAGGAATTGCGCTTCGTCGGCCGGATCGGTCGTGTTCCATTTGTCTTTCGTATCGGTCCCAATGATCAGTTCATTGACGAGTGGATTGCCCATGCGGGACACCTGCACCCAACGTCCGTCGTTGTCCTCATCGTCGCCTATCCCGTGGCCTTCGTGACGCATTGTGGACACGTACGCGCCGATTACGCCATTGGGTTTGGACGTCACCGTGGTGATCGGCACTTCGATCGCAATGGTGCTGATGTTGAAGCCGGAGAACGTGTCGTTGCCAAAAGGATTCACGTGATCGTTGGCATCCTCCGCCGGTGTCAACACAGGCGGCGCGCGGCGCAGATTCACCGTGTCGAACACGGCGCCCAAATCGATGTAGAACGTCTCACCACGCTGTCCGGCGAAGACCTTGCCGCCGTTCGCCAGCAAGTAGATACCCTGTGCGGCTAGCGCCTCGTAATTGGGCATCGTTAGCGGTCCCACGTTGGACGGCACCGCGAACATCCTCTGGGTACCCAGGTCGGTGCGCTGGCCGTGACGAACTTGCGTCACGGTGTAGCTCTGGCGCAGGATCAGGCCGTCCGAGCCAGGGCCGTCGAGCGCAGTGATCGGCGGCAACGCGGCGTATGACAGCGGCAGCTGTTGGCTCGCCACGGCCCCGCGCAATTCGGTCTTGAAGCGGATTTCGTAGACCAGGTCGTTGGCCTTGCCGTTGCCATTGGTGGCGATGTTGATGCGATAAATCACGTCATCGCCGAAATTGAAATAGTTCGGCCCAGCGCCAGGGTCCTGCATGGGAATCACGTTCAAAATGAAAACGACGTTGTTAGGGTTCGTCCAACTCCGGAACATGTAAAAGTCAGTGTTGTCGGCGGTCGGGTCGTTCGCAATCAGGGGTGCCTCGCGGTGACTGGCAGGCAGCGTTCCACTGCTCCAAAGCGCCGCGGCGCAAAGCGCGACGGCCGCCATGATGCGCACAACAGATCTCATGGTGTTCTCCTTCAAGTTATAACGGGGCGGCAAACGCGCTAAATATCGCGACGTTGAGTGCGCGCTCGAGCAGCCAGATCATGGCGACGGTCGCGGTCACCGCTGAGCCGCCGGCAAGTACCACGCGCCGGTATGTCCAGGTTGCTCGCAACGAGAACGCCAGTGGCAAATAAACGAATACGATGGCGAGTTGTCCTGCTTCGACGCCAAGATTGAATCCGGCGAGCGACAACGCAAGCGAACCGGCCGGCAAGCCGAGGTCGTGCAACGCGCCTGCAAAGCCCAATCCGTGCAGCAGCCCGAAGCCGAACGCCGCCATCCAGCGTCCGTTCGTCACGTGCGGAAACAGGTTATTCAGCGCCGCCAGCACTACCGACAAGGCGATGCCCGATTCAACGAGCCGCGAAGGCAGCACGACGATCGATAGCGCCGCGAGCGTGAGTGTGATCGAGTGCGCCACCGTAAATGCGGTCACAACCTTGGTGACATCGATGAATGCCCGGCGAAATGATGTGCCGGGCTGCCATGCACGCCCCTCACGAATCAGCACCGCAGGCAGCAGCAGCGAGAGCAGAAACAGGATGTGATCGTATCCGGTCCAGATGTGCCAGACGCCTTCGTTCAGATACATCGCGAACTGTGTCAAAGGCCCGCCGGTATCGGTGCCGACGATGCGGTGCGGCGCGTCAGCGCTAAATACGACGCTTCGGCTCTCGCCGTTCTCGACGAAGTTCAGAAGTCCGCGATGCTGGGGATCAAGGCGTTCGAACAGCCGGTAATCGATAGAAAGTGTTGGGCTCGCCCGCGGACATTGTCCTGTGAACGTCAGCACCGCGTAGGTGCCATCGGTGTGCGAGTCGATCAGTTGCCCAGTCGGTTCGAGCGCACAAAGCTTGCCGGCGGAGGACACCTTGAGGTGTGCAAGCGCATATGCCGCGATATCACGCTTTCGCGAGCGTACTTCACCCCACGTGATGTCCCCGTCGCCGTTCTCATCGAGCCCAAGCGCGTTGTCGAGATCGCGTAGCGCGATATCCCACTGACCGCGCAGCGCTTGCCCGCTGCGCTCCAGTGTGAGGTAGGCGTCGCTTGCCTTATGCGCAAACGCGGGCGCTATCAGCAACGCGAGCATAAAGGCGAGGACGACGCGCCTCATTGCCGCACCTGCAGCAGCGTGACAATCGATGCATCTTCGAGACGCGTTGCGGCGACCCAATCGGATGCAATCTTTAGGGCGTCAGCATCGCCGGCCGCACGCGCGGCTTCGATCAGAATCCGCAGGTCTGGCGGCTCGCGCTGGACCAACCAGTTTTCGCGCGCGAGAATGAGTGCCGCTTTGGCGTCATGTTCCACAGTGAGACGAAAGCGCGCCTCCTCCCTGCGATGCACGCTATCCCCGCGGCGACGCGCAGCGTCAAAGCGCGCCGAGAGATCCTCGCGGTGCGCAGCGAATGACTCGCGCAATTCCGGCAGCTGTTGCTCGGCCAGCACTAAACGAAGCAGCAGCGCGTCGTTTTTTGTAGCGTCACGCAAAAGTGGCAGCAGCTCTCGCGGACGACCCCGATCCAGCAGAAAATCGGCATACGCCCCCTGCAGATAAGCGTCACGCGGGTCGAGCGCAAGTGCGTCGCGGAAATGTCGCTCGGCTGCATCGAAGTCGCCGCGGCGAGCGGCAATTTCCGCGGCGAGCGTCAACGCCCACTCGCGCACGTCCAGATTGCCGACGCCTTGCGCAAGCACCTGCACGAGCGCCGGGTATGCGCCGGCTGCGTTGCCGGTCAGGCTCGCCGGTGTCGCATCGCACCCGATAACGACGATGGGTGCAACGAGTCCCTTCAGTTGCTCGCAATCGTGCCGCGCGTCCGCGTAGCGCCCGCGCACGCTGAGCACTGTGGCGCGCGTCAGTCGCGCCTGCGTGAGCGCTGGATGCGCGGCCAGCAACCGATCCAGATCGGCAAGCGAGCCTTCGAAATCATGCTGGCTTTGCTTGAGCGTCGCGCGAAGCAATAACGCAGTCGGCGGCACATCCTCTCCGCTCCACCACGGCGCCAGCGCCGCCTGCGCCTGGCCGAAGAAGCGAGGATCGCCCAGCCTCCGCCCCGCTTCGAGAGCGCGACGCACGACGGGAATTGCCAGGTTGAGATTGCGCGGGTCCATCATCAGCGTCGCGCGCATGCGTTTCAGTTGCGCGAGCGCCGGATCGTTTTTTTCTGGGAGGTGTTCGAGCACCACTCCATCGCTTTCGGGTACGTATGGCTTCGCCCCGCTCTCGCCTGAGAGCAAGACAAGCGCGGCTACCACCGTGACGAATGGCCAACCCGACATCGACCTTCTCCCGTCCGCATTGGGTTGTACGCGAAAAGTCCCGATCTGGATGCAGTCGGCTGTCACTGTTGACTCCAGCGTCTTGCTTTTTTCTGCGCGTGTGACTGACCGATGCAAACGACATCGTGCTACGCCGCCAGCGCGGGCAAGTGAAGAGCGAAGTAATTAATGTCGATGAGATGACGAAACGTCTGCGCTATATAGCCGCTCGACCTTGAATTAGATCCGTCTGTAACGCTCTGCACCATAAGCAAGCACGCATGGGCTTTTTCAGGGTTTCGAGTTGCATTTTTGGCTTTCCGGTTCGATTTATAGGCGACTCCTCAATCACATTCAACGCATACGATCTGTCATGAACCGTCAATACAACGATGTCTTAAGCCGTCTTAAGCCACACCCGAACGACGCCCGCCGGGATACCTTTAGCCTGTTCCCACTACAAGCCCGAGATCGCGGCGCTTTGACGTCAGTGGAAAGAGCCCGACGGATCTTTGTCGCTTGCGTTCACGACGCTCACGGTCAACTCCGACGAGCACCCGTGCTCATGAAGCGTTTTCATAAACCTGGCGACGAAAAACGCTCAGTTGCGATTGTGCCGCAGACCGAATTCGCGGACCGTCGTGCAAATGTACCGACGAGGCGCGCTCCTTCCTTCAACTCTGCCCAGTCGAGGCGATGCACGCGGAGTCGTTTCCCCTGCCGCCGAGAAAGCCAAAAACCGCGGCGACGGAGGACGATCAAGCACAGCATTTGCGATGGGACCACTTCCGGGACTTCGTTAAGCCACGGGTCCTAGGCGAGCGTGTCGGACTAACGAATTTGTGGCACAGATCCCATCGAATCCAACTAATTCGGTCCAGCTGGTCGTTAATGCAAGACGGAATTGCTTGGGCTTAGCTAATCTCTTCTTTATAAGGGAGCAAGGTCTAACAAATTTCTACACCTTGCTACAGATGCAGGGAAACGAAATTAGCTGGAGCACGGTTAGCTTCACTCGAAAGCACTGAATTGCTTCGGCTGTCGGGAAGCGGCGGCAGCTACGCAACCCAGTCGCCGCAAAGCGATCATTCTGGGAAGGCGACCGGCTCTTCACGACCCTGAGCCGCCCCTCGAGCAGGCGCAGACTGAGCGGCAGCTTTCAAGGATAGAACGGCCACCGCTCCACTGGAGCAGGCGGCAACCGTTGCGGTCGTTGCACTCATTTGCTATCGCCGTTGGTCCAAGGAAAGTTGGCCGCACTGGGACGCTTCGGTTGAGACGAATGTCGATCACCGAGCGGCCATCGCGGAAAGCGTCGACCTGGGAGATTAGTGCCTCAGTTTTCACCTTGTCTCGAAGATTCTCTTCCGGAACCGCGGCGAACCGGTACAGTGAATCAAACTCGAAACGTTTAACGAAGCTATTCGCGAGGAATCCGGCTCGTAGCTTCGCTTTACGGCACCGACACGAGCGACTACGCTGCTATGAGAGCCGCGCTGGTCCGCCCTGAAGTTATCGCAACACGTTGCGCCTTGCCTTCGAGGAGAGCACGCGGCGGACGCCGAACAACTCTATTCAAGCTGGAGCTTCGTCGATGAACCCCGAAATCTATCAGCCGTCTATTGAAGCCTGCGATGCTTGTGCCGCTGCCTGCGATCGCTGCGCATCCGCCTGCCTCGATGAACCGGGCCGGGTTAACATGGCCAAATGTATTCGCCTCAACGCCGATTGCGCTTCGCTATGCCGCCTCACATCTGCGGCCTTGGCTCGACAAAGCCATTTCGCACCCGAGTTTTGCGAACTCTGCGCACGGATCTGTGACGAGTGCGCCGATGAATGTGCGCGGCACGCACCCGAGCACTGCGGAACATGCAGCGATGCGTCCCGGAGATGCGCGGAAGCCTGCCGGGCAATCTAGTGTCTTGCTCAGCATCAGCGCGCCCGCCGACGGCCAGCGCGTCGCGTATCGCGTCGGAAATGCCGCACCCGGTTTGAGGCATTTCGTTATACAGAAGTGTCGTAGCCGTCGCGCAAGATCTGAATGGTGATCACAGTATCCATGACTCGCTGCATGCCAATCCACAGCGTCTTCGCGCGCGGTTCGCCGTCGCTCTTGCGCCCGAGGAATCCGCCCCAGTGACGCGACCATCCGTATCACCTGGTTGAGCGTCGGTGGTTTTTTCGGACGCGCCTTCTTACAGAGCACGTGAGCGCCGTGTATCTCGTCAGCCGCGAAGAACAACGACGCGTCCAGCTCCGGACAAGACACGCATGAGCCGCGCGATACGCCACGATACCACCATGTACAGCGCGAGCGCCTTCTCCACGCGCTCAATCTGTGAGAGTTGCAGCGCCTCTACCCGGCAGGCGTTCTTCAGGACATTGAAGAACATTTCTATTTCCCATCTCGCGCGGTACCAGTCAACGAGTTCGATGAGCGCATGCGCATCGCCCGCTTCGCGGTTGGTCACAAGACGCCAGATGACGGGCTTCACACCCGCTGGCGCATCCACTTCATACGCCTCGACGCAGGTGAGCGTGACACCGGCGCGCCCGGCCAGCGTGACGCGCTGGCTACGCAGTTCCTGCCTCACTTCACGCGCCTTCTGGCCACTGCGCCCCGGGGCAGTACGAAGCTGATATGGCCGAGCACGTTACTCGCATGTACCTTTTCCCACAGCCTTTCTTCGTCCCTCAGGGCACGATTGTGCTGGGACCGGATCAGCCAGTCCGCCGGTTCACCCAGTTCCTGCGCACGCTGCATGAGCGCGGCGATGTCACCTTCACGATCGGCCACATACACCAGTCGCGTATCAGGCAGGGCCCGTGCCTGCTCGGCCACGATCTCATAGCTCTCGATCCACCGCACACTTTCCCTGACACCGCCACGCCTGCCGTTTGCATCGCGTGGCTCGCGCGCCCACATCCATGCGTTCATCACATCCAGCTGCTCCCGATCCGGTGTCACCGCATAGGTCGCGTGAAGATACATGCCCACCTGTGCTTCATAACTGAGCGGGCCGGCCCCATCGATGTCCTGACCGTTAAAGTTCAGCTCTGTCGTATCGGCAATGCAGAGCACCACCGGCAACTGCTTCATGTGCGTCGTGGTACGGTCCCAATGCGGCTGCATCATGTCGCGCCAGTCGATTCGCTCATTGCCCAGAAAGCGATATGCCGCCATCGTCTCGGCCCAGCCTTCGCACGCGCCCGGAATGCTGGCCGTGGGCCGGCTGGCGAACCGCTTGACCAGCTCCTTCGCGCGCTGGTCTCGCCGTGGATCACCCAAATCCAGCGTCTCGGGCTCGACGTCAATGTCATCGAAGTCAACCGGGAGGCCTTCGCTCTGCTCGAATGTCCGAAGGATCTTGTGATCGTCCCCGGCGCGACCCACCTGTTCGAAGAACCCGGCACACTGGAAGCCGTTTCACGGTACGCGGTGCAGTGGTTCAAGCGTTATCTCGACGCCTAAGCGCCCGAACGCAGCACGAGCGTGTCGTTAGCGCGGCGCTCCACAGTGGCGCCCAATGGATGACTCTCCCGATTCAGCGTTTCGTGTAGCCATCGAATGCCTTCTTCAGGCGCCCGGTTGATCTGGAAGTGGCGTGTCTGCGTCGGCGTCATCGACAGTTCGGTCAGCGTGCCCGTTTCAAGGTCGAGCGTTGGAAAATACATCAGCGCAAGGTCGCTGCGAAACGCTTCCTGACCGCCGATACCTTCATAGTCGTTGATGAAGTCCCCGGCGCCGTACAGGACGAGTTTGCCTCGATACAGCTCGATGCCCTTCACGTGATGCGACGAATGGCCGTGTACGAGATCCACGCCCGCCGAATCGACGAGTTCGTGCGCGAAGTATCGCTGCGAAGCAGGTATGTCGAAATCGAAGTTCTCGCCCCAATGGATCGAGACGATGACAATGTCGGCTGCCTGCCTGACCGCTCGCACCTGCGCCGCGATCGTGCATACGTTGTCAGCCGAAAGATCAGGGAGCCGGTTCACGCCGGGTCGGCCCCAATCGGCGGCCCAGTCCGCGCCCACGCCGCTGCATTCCGTGGCGAAGGCGAAGATCATCACTCTGCCGCCGCCCGCCAGTTCGATCAAGGCAGGCGCGGCCGCCTCGACGTCGTCCTGCCCCGCGCCAGCCGAATGAATGCCGGCTGAACGCAAGGCATTCAGAGTTTCCTTCAACCCGCGATAGCCCCAGTCCAGCACATGATTATTCGCGAGCGCGCAGCAGTCGATTTTCGCGGCGCTCAAGACGGGCGCGTTGGCGGGATGCATGCGGTAGTGGATGCCCTTTCTGGGCCATGCGTCCTCGCTGGATGTGACGGCCGTCTCGAGATTGATGATGCGCGTGGCAGGACTCATGCGCTCCAGTTCGAGCAGCGCATCGCCCCACACGTAGCTGAACGGGACACACTCCGGTAACGGGCCGGTTTTCGCTTCAGCGAGGCGCACATAGCCTCTCGCCGAACGCATATGGGGTTCGAAGAGATGGGGCAGGTTCGGATGCGGCAGTATCTGATCGATACCGCGTCCCAACATCACGTCCCCGCACAGAAACAGCTTGATGCAGTTCATCCTTCTGGAAAAAACCAATGTTCCCGGTGCGGTAAGTCAGCCCAGAACGCCTTCAAGATAGTTTGCTGGCACTTCGGCGTCTAGCGTTCGGGGCTGTACAGCAGCGCCGGCCGCGTGCAATCACTGCTTCGCACTCGCGACGCCGTTTCTACAATCGTCCCGCTCTCTCGCTCACGACCGACGATGCGATCGCGTACCGGGCGTTGCTGCGACGGCCGCGCCGGCCGGGCCGGCCACAGCCGGCGCGATTCCGCCGAATAGAGGGCGTTCGCACGCGGCCAGACGGTCCGCTCGCCGCGTATGCGCTCGCCGTGCTGCGCGCGCTCTTTGCGTGGCTCGTCGGCCAGCACTACGTGATCATCAATCCGTTTGCCGGCGTCATGGTGCGCGGCGACACTCCGAATTCTTGAGCGTTCGTGGAAAACGGGATTGCGGTCCATGCTAACGTTCAATGTGCCATATCGCATGGCGCCTCCTGAATTGCTAGCCCTCGTTCACTGAGCGCCTGGGAGCGGACTCCTCATCAGCGTCTCGTGATGTTGACGGCCACGATTTCGTATCCGGGGTCGGCGTTCTCGTTCGCGACTTTGTTCGCATCCTCATATGAGAGAAAGGACGTGGCTTCCTTAATCTCCGGTGCCATGCCGATATCGCCGTCCTCTGCGGTGCAGAGGAACTTCTCGCCAGTCTTCACGACGTAGACGGTCGTCATGTCTCCCTCCATGGCTTGCATGGGGAACTTCCAGTCTAGCAGGCCGGATGGGGGTGCACATGTATCGCCGAGTCGTTTCCGTAACGTCCTCGTGGGAGGCGTTCCGCCCTCCGATTTTTTGCGCGTCATTCCATAATTCTCTTCGCAAGCCATCAGTCAAATTGATGTGCCGCCATCCTTCAACATCCCCGTCATAGCGGTTACGTCTTAGGCCACGTGCGGCCCCTAAAGGCAAAGCTCGGCGATAGACGCTTGACGACCCACAGCGGCCCATCAGCCGCGCCCCGTTCGATGGTCGGCTTACAAGGGCAACCGGCCGTTCATGTCAACCCTGCGGGTTGCATCCGAGGGGCGCTCATCCATGAGACGTCCCGGTCCATTCAAGCGGAATCGACAACAATGCTCATCTACCTTGCCAGGCGACAAATTCAGCGGCATTGTTTGTTGAACTAGGTGATCTGCTCTTGCCCAGAGCCGACGGTTCAGCGAAGCTCCGCCGGTTCCTGCTTGGTCACCTGTCCCCTTTGAGAGGGTTGCATGGGTCACGACGGTTCACCAATGTTTGTTCGGCGATTTGCAGACCAGCACCCGTACGTTTTCTGTTACGGGTCTGCTGTTCTCATCTCCGTCACCGCGCTGATAATCGTGCTGATTCTTCCGTATCACCGCCAACAGCCTGTTCTTCTTTTCTTCGAAGCGGGGGTAGCGCTCGCTACATGGGTAGCAGGTTGGCGGGCTGGAGTAGTGGCACTGATCGGCGGTAGCATCGCCACGATATATTTTGCCCAACAGAACATAGGCCCGGCAATTGTGCTCCGGATGCTTCTGAATCTGGTTTATACGGTCGGAATCATCTGGGTCGTTGCCAAACTGCGCTTCTCGCAGGAGGCACTGCGGCAAAGTGAAGAAAATTTCCGCCAGCTGAATGTAGGGTTGGAGCAGCGCGTGGCCGAACGCACTGCGCTACTCCAGAAGGCTAACGAAGATCAAAGATACCAAGTTCAATTTCTGAACACGATCACCGACAACGCGTCGTCGGCGCTTTATATGGTTGACCCGACTGGGCTGGGAACGTTTGTCAATCCGGCTCTTGAACGGATCACTGGATATCGGGCCGACGAACTGATGGGGCATGTTGTCCACGACAAGATCCACCACACCAAGCCGGACGGGTCGCCTTATCCCGTGCGCGAATGCCCGTTGACGGGAGCGTCGCGGCACCGCAAGACGGTGTGCGGAGAGGATCTGTTCGTGCGCAAGGACGGGACTTTCTTCCCGGTCCGGTACACGGCCAGTCCGATCTTTCGCGAGGACAGAGCCGTGGGTACCGTCATTGAATTTCAGGACCTCACGGAAGCCAAAGCGGCGGAGCGCGCGCTGCGGGATAGCGAGGAACTCAAGCGGAGAATCATCGAGAGCAGCACGGACTGCATCAAGGTGCTGGACTTAAGCGGAAAGCTGCTATTCATGAGCAGCGGCGGTCAACAATTGCTCGAAATAGACGATCTTGAGCCTTACCTGAATATATCCTGGATCGACTTCTGGCAGCCGGAAGACCGCCCAAGGATAAGCGAAGCCGTCGCTGCCGCAAGGGCTGGAGGGATTGGGCGATTTCAGGGGTTCTGTCCGTCAGCAAAGGGGGAGCCGCGCTGGTGGGACGTAATTACCACGCCTATCTGCAATGCGCACGGCCAGCCCGAGCAACTGCTGTCGGTTTCGCGTGATATAACGCAACGCAAGCGGGCGGAGGAAGAAGCCCGCGAGAGCGAGCGGCGCTACCGCGAGGTGCAGACGGAGTTGGCACACGCGAACCGCGTGGCCACCATGGGCCAGCTCGCGGCCTCGATCGCCCATGAGGTCAACCAGCCGATCGCCGCGACGGTCACCAACGCCCAGGCTGGCCTGCAGTGGCTGAGCAGCCAGCCCCCTCACGTGGAAGAGGTCCGGCAGGCGCTCGACCGTATTATGAAGGACGCCAATCGGGCGGGGGACGTGATCGGCCGGATCCGTGCACTGATCAAGAAGGCACCACCCCGGAAGGACAGGGTGGACATCAACGAGGCGATTCGCGAGGTGCTCGAGCTAACCCGTGGCGCAGCAAACAAGAGCGACGCCTCGGTACAGACGCAACTCGCAGACGGCTTGCCGTTGATCGAGGGAGACCGGGTCGAACTGCAACAGGTCCTGCTCAACCTGGTCATCAACGCGATCGAGGCCATGAGCGGCGTCAGCGATGGCGTGCGCGAATTGCGCATCAGCACCGGGACGGCCGACGCCGGCTGCGTGCTCGTGGCGGTGCGCGATTCGGGGCCGGGCTTTACCGCGGACAGCGCCGAACACGTTTTCGCCCCGTTCTATACAACGAAGCCGACCGGTTTGGGGATGGGACTGTCGATCTGCCGCTCGATCATCGAAGCACACGGCGGCCGATTGTGGGCGAGCGCCAACGTGCCGCGCGGCGCTGTCTTTCAGTTCACGGTGCCGGTTTATCCAGAACTTTCATCGTGATTGCACGCAGCACGAGCAATTTTCTGGCGGTTGCGGTCCGCGAGTCGGCTGAGCCGGCGATGCGGCAGCTAGAGTCGATCGGCCAGCGTCCGCTGTCTGGCTCGAAGCCGACGTTGCAATGTCCGCCGCGGCGCGCCTATGAGTGTCTCAAGATGGCCGCCTGCTGCCCGACGCGCGGCCGTAGCCGACCCGCTTCTGACATTCAACGTGACGCCGCCCCGACGGCAGCTTTGAAAACTGGATTGGTCATTCGGTCGATCACGCCGGCGGTACCTCCCGCCAATGTGACAGTGCTATGAAAACTTCCACTATTGAATTTCCATCTCCCTTTGCGGCAGCAGCGGCCCACCTCCAATTGGCGGAACACCGTCAAGGCATCGGTTGCCGTGAGTACGCTGTTCGGCCCGGACTGTTTGACCAAGGCTGAACGCTTGCGGGAATTGGCAAACCGCTCACTAACGAACCGCACGGTGCGGGTAGTGCTATAAGCGTTGACCACTGAATTGTGGTCAATCCAGCCCAACAAAACGCGACTTGGTCCAGTTCACTCTTTTCCCTGCACGAAATCCGGGCGACGCAACCAATCCGCCTCCACCATGGCGGGCCGTTCGAAGCCATCAATGTGCCCAATCGCACACTAACGCCCGGTTTCGTCTTCGAGCTTTGCGCCCGGAGCACTACTTTTAACGCACGTCGATTGACTGACAAAACCGGTGCGGAACACGCAGGCCTGAACGGCCCGCTGATTCCACTGCGTCGGACCGCATCCAGCCGCTACGACGAAAAACCATCCGGTCACGTGATGGCAGCCGTTGCACGTGGTGCAAATGGAGCTAAGTCATGAAGGGAATCCGTGCCGCATTCCTTGCCGCAGTCCTGATCGCCACGGTTGCATCGGAGTGTCATGGACAGTACACCACCGACTGGGTGGCGAACACTTTTGGAACCAACGCCATGCGCGTGGGTAACGTCGCGCGTTCCATGTGGGTAGCGCCCGAGGGCGTCATCTATACGGCTTCCATGTGGGACGAAAACGAAGGTGGCATCGCGATCTACCAGAACCGTCAAAGCGTGGGGTCCATAGGGGCTCACGGTGAGTTCCAGGGTGGCGCTCTTACTGGGAATAGCACCTACATTTTCGCAGCGCTACAGTTCAATAAGGCCTACGGCAGTGGGGTCGTCGGCCGCTACAACCGCGCAACCCATGCCCGTGACCTGATGATCGCGGTCAGCGCGGACACGACCGAACGGCGGGCGGACGTGATCACCGGGCTCGCGACGTGGGGTCAATTTCTTTATGCGAGTGACTTCCCCGGAAACCGGGTCCGGATCTATACCACCGCGGGGACCTGGGTGCGAGACCTCGCCGTCACGGGTCCTGGTGCACTCGCTATCGATAGGCATGGCAACTTGTGGATCGCTCAAGAGGCTGCTGGTACGTTGCTCCACCTAAGCCCCACGGGTACGGTGCTGGGCACCATCGACCTTGGCACTGCGGCGCGTCCGTCAGCGCTCTACTTCGACCCGACGAACCAGCACCTCATGATCGGGGACGAAGGGCCGGACATGAACGTCAAGTCCTACGACGTGTCGGCTGCGCCTGTCCTGACAGGAACGTTCGGGGTCACGGGCGGATATCTTGACGCTACGACGGGAACGAAGGGCCAGGTGGGACCGAAGCGGTTCACGCGCGTAACGGGCCTCGGCAGGGACGCCGCTGGCAACCTCTATGTACTGAATAACCCGTGGGGCGGGACGTGGGATCTCGGCCGGAATGGTGGCACGGACCTGCACGTCTACGACTACGCAGGTAATTTCCGCTACGCGCTGCAGTCACTCAACTTCGAGGGGATCGCTGCGCCCGACCCGCTGACTGACGGCACGTACTTCTTCGGCGGAACCAACATCTACACTGGCACCGCTGGGGGAACCTTCGTAGCGAACACCGTCGACCCTCTTACCTACCCGTCCGATCCACGTATCAACATGAGCGATCCGGGCCGCGGTGAGCACTTCAGTCAACTCGCTGCGGTCGGTGCAAACCGGATCCTTGTCGCAGCCGGTCAGAATC
The DNA here is from genome assembly GCF_050434085.1 of Paraburkholderia sp. UCT70. NCBI lineage: Bacteria > Pseudomonadati > Pseudomonadota > Betaproteobacteria > Burkholderiales > Burkholderiaceae > Paraburkholderia > Paraburkholderia sp. UCT70. The sequence goes on from NZ_JBNPVZ010000003.1 coordinate 1,239,950, forward strand.
CGGACTTCTTCTACTTCTTCCACTTCAACGCTGCGAATGGCTACATCGCCATACCGGACGCCACGATTCCTGGTCTTGCGTTCAATACGACAGCAAGGATCAGGAATGGGTTCTGCCTTGACAGCAAGGGCGACGTCTGGGCCGGCTTGGACAAGACGGACGCCATCTGGCACTACCGGTTGACCGGCTTTGATGCCGACGCCAAGCCAACATGGGGAGCAGGAACTCCAATTCCCATTCCGAGTACTATTGCACCACTGACGCGAATCATCTACCTGCCGGAAAGCGACACCATGATTCTCGCGCAAGGCATTGTTGGAAGTACGGACTGGACGGCGATCGGAACGAGGGTCGAGGTGTATCACGGCTGGCTCGCAGGCAACACCTCCGCTCCTGATCCGGTGATCAACATCAACAGCGCCAATCCCAAGTCGATCACGGCAGTGGGCAACTACCTCTTCGTTGGATACGTGCACACCGTACCCAACATCGACGCCTTCAATCTCAACTCAGGTAGCCTGGACACCACGTTGATCAACAGCAGCCCCGATACCGTGTACGTCGGCAATGACGTGGATTCGATGTACGGGCTTCGATCGTATCGTCGGTTGACCGGGGAGTACGTGATTACGAAGGATAACTACAACGGCTCCAGCATCATTGTTTATCGTTGGACTCCCTGATCGCCCGGCTCGCCGCGCCTCCGCTGCCGGCGTCGGACTGGCTGTCGCATTGTCTGATTCTTCCAGACATGGTCAGGGGACGGTTAATTCCGAGCGGTAATGGCCTTGTCGGCGGAAGGGGAGAAGCGCTGGTGCCGGCGAACCGTTCCGAAAACGATCAGCCCAGGCTGGTCTGTCGATGCAGATCGCGTTGCCTGTGATGCGACGCTGTTACTGACGCAGCGAATGCCCGGTGTCTGGTTGCGGAGCTGACGTTCGAGTGTCTGTCTGTGGACGAAGTCGAACGGCCGTTGATGGCCGATTGCGCCAGTTCAGCGAACTCTCTCCAGAGGGGGCATTGGAGTCGTCATCGGCAGTTTTCCTGCAGGTTGGGTCAATGCGTACTTCCGGCCAGTTTCAGCCTGTCGCGTGGGCGATCCCAGGGACACTCAAACGTCACGTTCATTCGGTTAACGGACCTTCGTCGTCAATCGTTGGTTCGTTTCAATCAGGTCGAGGGCTGAAAGTTGAGACGTCCACTACTTCAAGTAGAATCGCTGACTCTTAGCTGAGCGCCGCGTGGGAGCAGAGCGAATCCGCCCCAAGTGTTGGGGCGGCGGCGCGGAGAGCGGCGGCAGCTTGCGACCGATTCCACACCTTGTTCGGCCGCAAACGGATAGCGTCGAGGCGGCGCTGAAGTGCTATCTGTCTCGTTGCCGCTCGCTCGACCCTTCCGTTCGCTTGCCGTCGAGGCTCACCTGCACACCCAAGGCACAGCCGAACGTACATGTTGTGCCGTCCGGGGTGGTATTGAAAGACGGCACTGTCTCCTTGCTCAGAATGCCTTTGATGGTGCTGCTGTCGTCCGCGATGACAATTTCGGCGTCAAGCACCGCCCCGCTGTCATACTTGATGTGCATCGTACCCGTGCAGTCCGACTTGACCGTGTAGGTGCCTGACTGGTTGGGATTGAAGTCGGTCTGTCCACCTCTCGGCGCACCGTTCGTATTGAGGAAATCAGTTCTTCTCGAAATGCTTCCGGCTCCATCGAAAGTCTGGATAGCCACACCGTCGATGATGGCAGGCGTAGCAAGAGGATGGAGTGTGCCGGTAACCGGCTCGAGGATGCCGAGAAGATTTCCGTGCGCACTGAACGCGAACGTCCCCTTCAACTTGGCGACCGAACACTCTCCCTCGGCGTAAGCCGACCCAGTGAACGCCAGCAGCGCCAAGGCCGCGCCAGACAACCGCTTCAACGATTTCGATGTCATATCATCTCCTAGATTCCAGTGCCGAACCTGAGCTAGGGTGCCGCTGTTCTGCGGCCGTTGGAACGATTCCTGCTGCCAGTCCCACAGACGAGCGCTTGGGCCCCTTGGGGCGGTCGGAAACCCCGCGCTGAATGTTAGGCAATGAAAATCAAGGCAGGAGGAGGAAAAACCCTCATTGGCCGGGCTGCAAAATCTGCGCAGGGGGCCGACCGCATGAGGCAGTGATCGGCCAGATGCGGTCATTGAACCAACGCCCCTAGATTGGCGACAATCTCGCGCACTGTGCGAACGCAGCAGCCGAGGCATCTTTCGCTCAATGCTCGACCTGCCAGCGCAGCACCGGATGCGTCGCGCGCGCCGGCATCACCCAGGCGCCATCGCTGCCGAAGTTCCAGCCGACAAAGCTCGTCGGGTCACTCATCTGCGCGGTGGTCAGACCGTTCGACGCGGGAAGATTGCCGCCGCTCTTCGCTTGGCCCGTCGTTTCGGTATTCCAGTAGACGTCGCTGCCGAGCCCGGTGCAGTAGTCGCAGATCCCGCCGACCGTTACGCGATTGAACGCAGAGACCTGGCCGGTCGCGAACGACTCCGTGACCGTGCCGTTACCCTGGTGGATGAGGCCGCCCGACGAGCCGCGCGATTCATTCGCCGCGACGATGCCGGTAGCGTATGACTGGGTGATCGTCCCCTCGTTATCGTAGACCAGGCCGCCACCGCCGGAGTCGGCGGAGACGGTGGCGTTGCTGCCGGAACGCGCGATTGTTCCGTAATTCGTGCCGACAAGTCCGCCGATGCTCGCGCCCGACGCGTTGCTGTACCCCGACACGTAGCCCGATGTGAAAGTATTGACGATCAGGCCGTAGTTGCTCATGGCCAGAATGCCGTCTGGTTTGTACGACGGCGCGTAAGTGCCGGACACCGCATCGAGGACATTCATGTCCCGCACCACGCCGTTTGCGGCGATGTCGCTGAAGACCGCGTCAGTGTCGGGTCTAATGTGCGACACGCTGTGCCACATGCCGTCGAACTGCCCGCTGAACGGCACTTTGCTGGCGAAGCCCAGCGTCTTGAACGCGTAACCCGTCGCGTCGATATCACGGCCCAGCGCGTAGTTGCCGCTCATATCGTTCGCGATGTTTTGCAGGTCATCGACCGAGTTGACGAGTTTGTAGCCGGTGATCTGCGTGAGCAGGCCGCTGTATTCCGGCGCGACCCACGCACTGTTCGCGAGCATGGTGCCCGGCGTATAGCTGCCGGTCATGTCATACAGCGCGCTGACCGTGCCGGTGCTTTGCGACCAGTCGATCGTGCCGTTGTTCGTGATGCTGCCGCCGTTGTTGACCGCCGCCGCGTCCGCGCGCAGCGTCAGCGCGCCGCTGCCCTGGTTGCTCAACGTGAAGCCCGGGCTGACCGTCAGGCTATGTGCCGCGTTCAGCACGAGCGATGCGCCGCCCGTCCATTGAATGCTCTGGTCGGCGTTGATGTCGCCGCTTTGTCCGTTCGCGCCGGTGGTCGTCATCGAAATCGATGTGCCGTCGTTGAGGCTGCGCGTGAAGGAACGCGACGCGCCGTTGTCAAACGTGTAGGCGGGCAGCGTGACGTTCCACTGACCCGCGACGACTTTCGCGAAGTCGCCCCAGAATGTGAAGAGTCCCGTATCCATATCGACCGTGCCGCCTTTGCCGTCCGCGTTTTTCGCGGCGATATTGCCCGCGAGAATCACCTGTCCTTTCGGACCTGCGACGAGCCACACGTGACCGTCGCGCACCGCCGTACCAGTCGCGCGCAAAACATCCGCGTTGCCGGCGAGCGCATAGATGTTGCCGTCGACGGCCTGCAGGTTCACCTGCGCCGCTTCGACGGCACCCGTATTGACGATCGCGCCGCCGCTCGCCGTCTGCACGAACATCTGCGGCGAGCCCGACGAGTCCTGCAACAGCACCTTGTTGCCGACCGCGATCTCGGCCGTGCCGTTCGGCGCGCTGATGTTGCCGTAGTTGTCGACTTCGCTCGCGGCGATCAGCAGCACGTCGCCGTTGGTCGAGCCGATGTTGCCGAGATTGACCACACGCTCCGTCGACTGGCCGGAAAACGTGAGCGGACCGCCGGCCATGAACGACGCGTTGTCGGTATCGAGGGTGGATGCAACGAAGCGCCCGCCCGTCGTCACTACGCCTTGTGGACCGACTACCACGCCCTGCGGATTGATCAGGTAGACGCTGCCCGTAGCGTTGAGCTTGCCGAGTATTATCGACGGCGCGCCGCCTGTCACGCGATTGAGCGTCGCGCCGTCGCCGTTGTTGATGTTGACCGTGTTGTTCCGGCCGATCGAGAAGCGGTTCCAGTCGATCACGCCGTGTGTGGAGCCCGGCTGCGTGACGGTCAGCGTATCGCCGCAAGTAGCAATGGAGCCGCTACCGCTCACATACGCGCCGCCTTGAGGCAGGACGCCCGCCGCGAGCACCGGTGCGGCGCACGAAAGACTTAGGAGCGAAACGATGATGGAGACAGCAGGTAGCCTGCGCGCACCATGAGGCGGGCGCAGTGAGAGCGTATTGAGCGACATACTTTCCTCTCCTATGCAGGATCGGCATGCCACTAGGCCCGGAAATTTGTTTGAAGGCGTGGCCAGAGCAGCATAGACATAAACTGCGCACGTAACTAACAGGAACTATCGGCGTTTCGCGCCGTGATTCACTGCTTTTGCGCCTTGAGAGGAAATATGATTTTCTTCGCGCGGTCCACAGCTGGAGTCGCTGCATTTGAAAAACTGAGCCGCGATAATCCCGATTGCCGACGGTGGGTGAGTGGAGGCATCCTAACCCACCCACGAGCAACTCACAACGCTTCGCTCAACCGGGGTGCACGTGACAGAATTCACACAGAAGGTTCGGCCCGAGAATACTGAAACGTTGGCACACGCAATCGATGTCGTTCGAGAGCATCATCCTGATGAACCCATTTGGGTGGAAGGCTAGGCAGTAAGAGATAGCCGCGCGTTTCCAGTTCCACAAGAGATCACGTCGCGTCGGCTTATGCCTTTTGAATTCGATGCGCCCCGGATGATTTTTGTGCGTAGTCTTCAGACGCTAGTCGGCCATGAACCGCCGTTCGCGGAAGGCTAGTGGCTGGCCGATTGACGCCCTGGAGGAGACGGACATGAAGGTCGACCCAGCCTTTCACTCGTCTCGGCGATTCCGGTCGGTCACGCGTGTACAAGGGACCGCGTCTGTGGAAAGCGGTCAAAACTGCTTCATGCATCCCGTCGCTTCACCTGCGTCAATGCCAAAGGATGGCGAAGACTTATCGTGCTGGCAAATCTCGCTGGAATTGTTTGAAGGCGCAGAGCAGGCCTGGAGAAGCGCCGGTTCCGACCCGTCCTCCTAGTCCGGCGAATGATGTGCGTGGACCGGCATGAACTTCGGGGGTTCTGTCGCAATAAGAAAAAGTGCGTTGAACAATGGCCCGCATGATTAGGATCACTTATACCGCTAACGAGTAGAACTGCTCCGCGGGAGTCTGTCCGATGCCGCAGTCTTTCATCTGCCCTTTGGCGATCATATGCATAAGTTCAATGCCGCTTAACAAGATGCGCGCACAACGAAATATCTTGAATCCCAACATGGGTCGGGTACGGCGCTTTATCGCCCGATGGTCTTGTTCCACGATGTTGTTGAGATACTTGACCTGGCGGATCGTGATGGGCGTCTCACGCTCGGCGTTCACGGCGTGCAGCCCGGCCAGATTGGCACCGCTTTTATCGATGGTTACGGTTTCGGGCACGCCATTCTGATCGATGGCCTTCTCGAAGTACCGTCGGGCCGCTCCCTTGTCCCGCCTGGCTCGCAGCAGAAAGTCAACCGTGTTGCCGGCCTTGTCGACGGCGCGGTACAGATAGGTCCATTCCCCTTGACTTTGATGTAGGTCTCGTCGACACGCCAGCTCTTGCCGACCGGGCGCTTGCAGCGGCGGAACGCCTTTTCAAGCACCGGCAGAAGCTTGATGGCCCACCGGTGAACGGTCGAATGATCGACCGCGATCCCGCGTTCGGCCATCATTTCTTCGAGATTGCCCAAGCTCAGCGGGTAGGCCACGTACATTTCCAACGCACGCACACCAACATGATCTCAAGCGGATAGTGCAACCGCTTCAGCACCTTGGCTACCGCCGGACTGAGCGCTTTCATTGTCGTTCACATCATTCTGTAAGGTCCCCCAGCATACCAGCCGCTGCTATTGCGACGAAACCATTTTCGGCGCTGTCGCTTGAGTCGGAGCAGCGCAGCGGAGCTGAGCTGAAAACGCGCTCTGGTCGGCTGTCCGGCGGCTGGAGGAGAGCCTGCGGCTTATCGAGGAACAACTGTCGCTAGGCGAAGCCGCACGCAGCCCGGGAACAACCGAGTTGCGCGCGCGGAAAGAGCGTTTGCAGGCTGCTATCGAAGAAACCAGGCAACTGGCGCTCGACTCGAGCACATCACCGTCGGAGAAAGCGGTATGAAGAGATTCGCGGTTTCGGTGCTGGACACCCGGAGGGCGTGTTTCAGCAGCGCGGCGACGGCTCACAGTTGGGTCTAACGCTGCTTAAGTCGAGGTAAATCCGTCACGAACTTTTTCGCAGACGCAAAAAATTGAGCTTGGGGTGCGGTTGAATTGACAGTAGATTCGTTGCCGCAACAGCACTGGACCTAAGGCCAACGTAATAAAAGGAGTTCCGACGGCGGGAAGGGTATACAGTGAGCAGACTGGTGGCACTTCTAGACCGGCCTTTCGGAGATAGTCCATGCGATTAGATATCAAGAAACCCGTTCCTTTTGCGGCAACCGAGACCGCTTACAACCGGGATCGCCGGGCGCAGGCTCATCTGCTTGAAGCGACGGACGCTAACCGGGCAGAACAGAGACGCATCAGCTATTCACTCATCGATTCCACCGTGGGCAAGTGGCGATATCCAGCGGAGATTGCAAAAAACTGATCGTGGCGCTCCGTTTTCCGAATCCGAGCCGTAGCTACGATGCCACGCGGCATTGCGTACTTTTCTGGGGATATGACGATTCCCGGGAAATCACGTTTCAGGTCGACAGTGCAACGCTAAAAGGCCTGCAACCGGCGCTCGGATCAGACGAACGGTCCGTTCTTGTGGCATTTGACGAATTTCGCGGGAAGTTACTTGAAATAGCGAAAAGGCAGTATGTCCGTGGCCCCCAGAATCGATATTCGATTTCATGAAATTCCACAGCTGTTTCTCCAACGAGTAGCCTTCGCTTGGGCCGGCGCAGACGTCAAATACTTCGTTTTGCCGCCACTCACAAACGGAGTTCTACTCTGCGACGGCATCAGGGCAAGATCGATTTACGTTCAGAGGCTCAAAGTCTTCGAAACTTTGACATTCGCAACGCGGGACTGTCATCTTCGAAAGCGTCGCTCGTCACGTGGCTCCAGCGGTACGAACGGACAACAGGCAGCAGTTCTGGACGTTCGGCACCTCCGTTGGTTCATCAACAATCGGGGCGCGCTTGACCAAATCCGTTATTGGTTCCTAAGGGCGCCTGCGGAGAACAGCCTTTTGAGGGCCGTGAGGCAGGCGCATGCTGAACTCATAGCCGGCAGTTGGCCCAACCCGTTCAAGGCTGTCTTTCATGCTAGCCTCCAATGACCGATCGGAGTCTTTCATGCACCGGATGATCGCGTATCGCAGTTTCGAGATTCATGTCGAATTGACTCCGGCTGCCAAGGACATGTTTGACGTGACTTTTCAGATAAAAGGCGGCACCAACCTCGAGGTGCTCGGCGCCCGGGGAGGCCGCATACCGTTGCGCAACGGCCCTTTCACTGAACGATGGGCCTACCTGGTTGCCGAAATTGCCGGACAAGCGGCAATCGACGTGTTGCTTGGCCCAGTTGACTGACCCCACCCCCGTTTCCTCCACTCCGTACGCTGTGTGAGCGGACCGGGTACGGCCATCAAGGGTAAGTTGACGGCCCACAGAGTGGCAAAATGCACGAAATTCCTCACTACTTTATTCTTCGCGCCGAACACGAATCGTACGTTCTGGACCGGGAACGCGTGCTGATTCGCGGCCAGGCAAGTCACATGATGACCGCGTTCGCGCGCGCGCACGGCAAACCGATGGCGATCGAAGACGCGCGCTGGGACAGCTTTTCCCGGGAGCACGGGTTCTCGTCCGACGAACGGAAGTGTTTGTGCTCTTACTCGTTGGTGGAAGGCAGCGAAACCAGACATCAACTTGCGTTGCTCGCCAACCTTTAACGTTCTGACGCGATCAGGGGATGAAGGTATGCGTTTATGCGCTGCGTATCGCCCACCCAGCCTTGCGACTTACTGCGGACGCCGTCCGTGAATGGCCGTTGCACCTGAAAGCTGCCGTACGATTTACATAACACCTGATCTCATACGTCCTGTCGAGCGGCGAAAATCGATCCACTGCGGCCCTTCGGGTCGGCTCTCCATCAATGGCTGTTCCCAAGGGATACTGTTGAAAAAGTCGCTGACCGTCTCTGTCGCGAGGTTTTCAGGGGTCTTCTTACCCTTAGCGGGCACGCGCGAGCGGTTTGTAGGCCGATCTGAGAGGTCGATTTTCGCGCAGGAGAACTGAGAAAACCACGCCGCGACTTTTTCAACAGTATCAAGGTGCAACGGTCATTGGTGCGGTCATGTCGGCCGGCAACTTCACGGCCTGGGCGGACACTCGCGAATCGTCGCAGAACCGGAGCAGCAACGTCCGCTGTCGCAACTTCCGTTGCTTCTACGGATTATTCAAAGCCCGTACTATTAGTACACAGGCGCATAGCGTTGTCGCAAAGCGCGCTGGCTACAAGCATGCCGTTGAATGGTCTTCGCTTGAACTGCTATGCCGTCGAAGCGCATTTATCTTGTCTGGCATCTCATCGTAGGTCCGGCGATTCAGGCAACGCCCACAGGGCGCCTCTATCGGCTGATGTCGACGATCTTAGCCTGTGTCGGCGCCTGAATACCAAGCAGTAGCGCAGCGACAGCAATCACGCGGCTTGCCCGCAGGCCGGTCAGACAATCGCTTGTGCTTTCCTTATGCCGGCCACACCCTTCCTGCCGGCACGGAACGCACTTGCTCTCCCCCTGCAACAGGTACACGTTGCCGCGCAGGCCTGAGCCGCGTCGAGCCCATGGCGCCTCACCCACCGGCCAGTTGCATGGCCACGGCCCCCAGCGAACCGGGTCGCCTGGGCCGAACAGCGCGATCGTCAACGTGCCGCATGCGGCCGCAACGTGCGTGGTACCCGTATCGGGACCAATGAAGATCTTCGCACGCCGGATCATTTCCGCCGTTTCGCCGAGCGTCAGCTCACCCACCAGATTCAGGACTGGCTCGCCAGCCGCCGCGACCACCTGCGCGGCATACGCGCGCTCGGCCTGCGCTGGTCCTCCGCCCAGCGCGACAGCAAAGCCCTGCGCGCGCAGCCAGCGGATTGTCGCGGCCCAGCCCTCGACGGTCCATTGCTTATACCCGTACATGGCGCACGGGTGCAGCACGACCATGGGCTGCCCCGGCATCGCGCCGGGCGGCGCGTTGAACCGCGCCTCGAACCGGGCCCTGCGCTCGGGATCGGGACCGATGCCCGGTGCGACCACCTCCCCGCGCGGCGTCACGCCCACCAGCCGCGCCAGTTCGAGGGTGTTCGGCACCACGTGTGCCTGCGCTTGCCGGTCGAGCGCGATACGGTGAAGCATGACGCGGGCGAACCACTTCACACGATCGGCATTGACGAGCCCGATCCGCTTGCGGCCGGCAAGCCATGTATAAATCAGTGCGCGATCGGAGTCGGTGGCTGCGCAGGCAAGATCGTAACGCCGCCAGATCCGCGCCGCGCCGGCAATTCGCTCACGCAGCGGGGCGCGCTGAGCGTCAGCAATGACGCGGCGCAGGTCCGGGTTGTGCTCCAGTACCCCCTCTGTGCCCCGCAACACGATCATGTCGATCATTGACTCGGGCCATTGCGTCTTCATTGACCGGACCAGCGGTGTCACCAGCAACACATCGCCTATGCGACGCGGGCAGGCCACGAGAATCGTTCGCGGAGGCCGCGCCAGCTTCAGCGCACGCGAGTTGTCCACTTTCGTTCGCGCAGATCGTTCCCGCTTCAGCGCACGTGAGTTGCCCACTTCGCCGATTTCCCGCCTTCGCGCCTGGATCCACGCAAGCAGTGTTGCTACATTCAGCGCGAAAAAGGCTGCGCTCATCACGAGCGTCAACGCGTCGATCGTCAACCCGAAGATGATCGTACTGCCAACCACGGCGAGTCCCAGATACGATGCGGTAGCGATTTCGCCGTCCGCGCTGAGCCGGTTCCGCCAGAACGGTGTGAAGGTCCCGACGTACAGAAGCAGCAGTGCGGCCACGCCCACCGTTCCCATTTGGGATAGCGTCGAAAAGAACTCGCTATGTGCGCCCGCGTTGACGATCGCCCGCGGCGCCTCGGCGCGTTGGGCAAGCTCGTTCAGCGCCTCCTCCAGACGGCCGCGCCCCACGCCAAACGCCGGATGGCGCGAGTACAGGAGCGCGGACGCGCGCCACAAGTGAAGCCGCAGGCCAAGCGACGTATCGATGTTGCCTTGCTGCAGTTCCTTGAAGTCGGACACGGTCGCGTCGACCCGCTGGCGAACAATGCTGGTGGATCCGACTGCCACGACAAACGCCACGATCGCACAGCCCAATGTCATGCGTGCCCGCCTGCTGGCGAGCCAGTGCCGGCCGCCGACGGTTGTCCATACGAGCAACGCCACCGCAATCCAGCCCCCGCGCGAGCCCGACAGATACGACGCATATCCGCCGAGCAGAAACGCCGCGATCTTGATCGCCACCTCGGCTACGCGCGCGCGCCTGCCTCGCGCAATCGACACAATCGACAGGAAACCGAGCAGCAATGCCGTGTCGCCGAATGGGATCGGGTTGGTAAATGAATTGCCGAGGCGACCGGGGGCGAGCCAGACGGCTGGATGAAAGTGTGCGTAGATGGCCCACGTACCGACGCCCAGTGCGCCCGCCACAAATCCCCACTGCACGAGGCGGAGTTGCCGGTACGCCAGCGACCCCAGATAGAAAAAGCTCGGGACGACGAGAGCCAGCCGCAGGAATGGATCGAGCGCTGGGAACGTGCTGCTTCGAAGAACCGCTATCTGGAACAGCACGACGGCCGGCAGGCCGATCAGACCCAGCACGAAGAGCCGGTGGTCGCGAAACAGCGCCGCCGCACGACGCCGATGCTCGGCTTTGCCAAGGTAGGCCAGCGCGAGCGCGAATATAACGAAAAAGCAGTAGCCGGTGCCCCCTCTGATCGACAGCATTACAGCCGGCGACAAGACGACAGCCAAGGTAGCGACACAGCCTGATAGTTGGTTGGTACGCATCACGTCGGAACCTGAAGTCTGGCGAGGAGCAGCAGCCCAAGCCGATTGTGCCATGCGCACCGTCCATATTGAATGGAGAAGCGAATGGCTCAGGCCGAGCCCGGAAATTCGAAATCGTTCGACCGGTCAGCTCCAACGCGTTAGGCTTGAGCTTCCGTGACCGACCGACTTCCGCCGCTCGGCGCGAGATTGTGGCAAAGGCCGCTCTCAAGTGTCCGTTGTGAGTGCATGACAACATTCCCACCTGGCGCAACCATTCACTACACGCAGGAAAGATCGTGGCACAACTCGGTTACCTCCTCGTCGCAATGCTGTTGCGAGCATTCTCAGTGCTTCCGTACCCTTTGGTCGCGAGGCTTGGCAGCGCGCTCGGGGCAGCGGCGTATGCGCTTCCAGGTCGCCGCAAACATGTTGTACTTGTCAATCTGCGCCTTTGCTTTCCAGAAAAGACCGAACGCGAGCACCACGATCTTGCCAAAGAACATTTCCGGCAGGTTATCCGCAGCTATCTCGAACGAGGCATTCAATGGTTCGGTAGCGCAAAGACGATAAAGAATATTGTCCAGATCGAAAGCAGGATTGATCTCGAAGACAAGGATGCGCCACCTACCATCTTTCTGGGGTTCCACTTCGTGGGCATCGAGATCGGATGCATGCTGTACTCGATGCAGCTGCCTGTCGCAGCACTGTACACACGCATGTCGAACACGCGCCTCTGCGACCTTGCAAGGCGACAGCGCGGCAGGTTTGGCGCGGATATGATCGAACGTTCGACGAGCGCGAGAAAGATCTTGGGAATACTTCGTTCTGGCAAACCAGTCATGCTCGCGGCGGACATGGATCACGGTATCAACAACTCTGTTTTTGTCCCATTCTTCGGCGTTCCCGCCTGCACGCTGACATCCGTCTCGCGACTTGCAAGACTGGGCCATGCGCGAGTGGTGCCGTTCGTGACGGAGGTGCTGCCGGATTTCAGAGGGTATAAGTTGACCATCTTCGAGCCGCTCAACGATTTCCCATCCGGAAGCGACACCAACGATGCGCGGAGAATGAACGCGTTTCTTGAGGCTCAGATTTTGCGATTTCCGGAACAGTATTACTGGGTGCATCGACGCTTCAAACACCGCCCACCCGGCGTTCCAGCCGTCTACTAAAATACTGCGTGGTCGGCGTGTCCTTCCGCTACCGGTGAGCAACCTGATTTGCCGACGAGGCGACAACCGCCGCGGCAGCGCGACGGTCCGTTGTCTGGGGCGAAGCCGCCGCTCGAATGTCCTTGTGAAAGTTTGTGCGACCGACCGTTGATGGCCGAAACCCGCCCGATGCTCAACGCGAGCATCTCGGCCTTCCCCGTGGCCTCCTGCGGCGGTTCGCCTTGGCGTATGAAAGCGACGCGGAACTGCGGATAAGTGAATCCTTTCGGCCACAGGGCCGTGATGGCAACAGGAGTGATGCCGGACACTCATTCTTCGGTGCATCTCGGCGTTTTGAGTAGACAATCTTTTGATTGACCGCCGTAAAGACGGTGATGCCACCACCCAGCATCCACATCACCGCTAACGTCAGCGAGAAAAATGACAGCAGCTTGAGGACAGTCATGCTAGCGCCCCCTTGACCCTTGACCAACCGAATCAAACGGAATTGAACGGGCGACACGGGGCCAACTGAGGGGCGCTCGCTAGCGACGCTATGCAGTTTCTTCGGTGCCTCCTCCCGATATCATCAGCCTGATAAGCGACGACTCTCCGGTTGCAGGAGGATCTTCCTGATGACGTAATGAACCGGCACGCCGCTCGGCGGAAGGCACATGATGACTTGTCCGCAACGCGCACCCAACAGTGCGATGCCCGTCGGCGAGAGAACGGACAGTCGCCCACGCTGATAGTCGGCCTCGCGCGGGTAAACCAGCGTCCATTCATGCGTATCAGTGCCGTCGGTGGTCGTACATTCGACCGTTGTATTCATCGTGACGACGTCCGGTGGTATCTCGGCGGAATCGACAAACAAGGCTGTCGCTTCTATGGCGTCCAGGAGGGCGCGCTGCGTCGGTGAGAGGTGGGCGCACATTCCCGGAGTCGTTCCATGTCGGATTCGGACACGACCGGCTGGCCTTTCATGCGGCCGGTTATGACCGTGATAGAAATGTTTTTGGCGGACAACATGTGTGCCTCCGGCTGAAATACAGGTTACAGATATCCGCGCAATCGCGGTCATTCCATACGTCGAGCCACAAACCGTCCAAGAAAATGAGCCGATCGATGGTTCCCAAATGTTGTATATCGAGCAACGCGCTCCGGTTGACGAACGCACCGGGTCGATCGTCAGGAAAGACGACCTGCATCAGGGGAGCGAAGCGCCGGGTTATCTCGGTGAAGCTCGCCTCACTAGACGGTTCCGTCACGTCAAGCCAGTAGACAAGCGCCGCCGTTGGACTTCCTGCCTTCCGAGCAATAAAACGGAGTGTCTTTTCGCCTGACGATTCATTCATGATCACCTGCCCGGTTAGTACGTTCCTCTTTCAAAAGCAGTTCGGCGCTGCTTGCCGGGCTTGCCGATACGCCGCGCTGTGGGGCGACTTTCGTAAGCCGGTGGTCGACCCATATCCGTCCCCATCGGATCGCGTACTGCAAGGCCTGCGCTGGGTCGTAGAAATAATCCAGCGCGTGGAAGCAGCGCTGTGTCGGGCAGCCCGGCCCTTCGATCACAAGATGGGCCGCGTGCAACGCGCTCTCCACGGGTTCTGCTCGGGCCGTCAAACGGTAGCCCTGATGTTCAGCCTGATAGCTCACAGAGCCGATGCGCCTGCTTTGCGAAACGTTCCACTGCGAGGCCAAATTCTGGCCACTGATTGTGACGGAGCGTTCCTGCCTGACCGTCGGCGTCTCATTCAGACGTTTTGTTTGCGTTCTCATGGCTTCTCGATCCTTCGAAGACGATCCGATTCCGCCGCTGTTCGGTCGCGCGGCTAAAGACCTGCGCACAGGCAGCGCAACGGATCTCGAGTTTGTTCGGCACGCGGGCGGACGCCCATCACGCAAGTCGTGATGGAGTAGCCGACTATCGCCTGATGCGCCCAGCGTTTGCCACTCCGCAGGTGGCGCTCGACTTTCTCACGCACGGTCGCTGGCGAAAGGTTGGTCTCAGGTAGTTCAGCGGCGCGCGCCACCCTCACGAGTAACCGGCGCTCTCATCCGTCAATTTGCTGAATGCCGGCCAGTCGCCACGCCTGGTTGCCACGTGCGTCGCTGACCATGTTCCAGACTTCCTGGAACGGCTGGGCAGTCGGCGCATCGTCTTCCCGCATTTGACCGTAAAAGCGAACGCTAACCAGCGTTTCATCCGCATTGCGTTCTGTGCCAAGCACTTCCGCGTCAAGTTGCGTGACTTCCGTATGACTCACCTGGCGACCCCGAGCTTCGAGATCCCGCTTGATTTGCGCGAACATCTCCGGCGTCGTCAATTCGAACAGGTCACCCTGCTCGTTCCGGTCCCATGCGCCTTGAAGGCGCATGAACAAGGTCTTTGCCGATACAAGAAACGCCGCCTGATCTTGCTCGAGTGGTAGTCCTGTTGTCCTCTCCGTGTCCGCTGCTCCCGTCGAACCCATCGCCGCGTTCGGGCCAGCCCCGCAAGTTCGCTTCAGGCCGCGCTTGCGGGGTCTGATTCAGAAACCGTGAGCCGTTCGTTTGCTGGCGGTTCACGGGACCGTGTCCATAGGCAAGATCCGGACGACGCCGGTTGGCGATAAAGCGGAATAGCATCACGCCGGCGAAAATCACCGCCCCGATCAGCAACGCATTCGACAGCATCTGCGCCAGCCCTTCGTCCAGGCCAAACGACGACAGTAATGCTGCAATCCCAAGGCCCGCAGCGAGACCAGCCAGCGGGCCCATCCAGCGGTTACCCGCTGCCGCAGCAGGCGCCTGCGCGGCCTGTTGTGCCGGCTGTGCCTGTTGGCTTCGCTGCGCTTGTCCAGACGGCGACGCCGTCTGCGACTGCCGCCCGATGCTTTGACTCCCGCCTACGCGCTTCGCCTCGGCGTCGTTCGACGCCACGGCGCCCAGCGCCAGCAGTCCCGCCAGACCGAGCGCGGCCGTCCCGCGCGTGACTGCACCGGCAGCACGTCGTAATTTGTTGATGATTTGCGTGTACATAAAAACCTCTTTCGATGAGTCGCAAAACTGCCCGCAACGCGCTCCATTTGCGCGCGCAAATACATTACGAACAGTAATATTTTTAGCTACGCAAGCTCGCCGCCGGTCGTGCCTTCGATCCATCAAAAGCGGCGTGAAAACCGTTGCCGTGGATGTAGTGCTCCAGTTGCCGGATGGTGTGTTCCTGCTCGGAAATCAGGTTCTTGATCAGGTCGCCGATCGACACCATTCCTGTCACCTGCCCTGCGCTGATCACAGGCAGATGGCGAATCCGATGTTCTGTCATGATCGCCATGCACTCGTCCGTCGTCTGCTCCGGACTGACATAACGCACCGCCGTCGACATGATGTCGCGCACAGGCGTATTCGTTGACGAGCGTTCCATCAGAACGATCTTCCGGGCGTAATCGCGCTCCGTCACGATGCCGGCTATGCGCCGGTCGTGCGTGGCGATGAGCGCTCCAACCTCCCTGTGAGCCATGATCGATATCGCGTTGCAAACCGAAGCGGATGCCTCGATCGACCACACTGTCCGGAAAGCTTTCGCACGCAGCAATTCTGCAACCGATGCCATATGTCACCTCTGTCAGCTGTCATGAAACGCCCGCCGACGCTTCGGGGCGAGGTTTCAATCTAACTGAACCCATGCCGACATAAAATTCGTATTTTTATTGTTGATACTTCGAGAAAAACGTATCTTTCCGTAATCGGTGGAGGGTTCGTGAATTTCAAGCATCTCTATTACTTTTGGGTCGCGGCTCGCGCGGGCGGCATCGTGCGCGCGGGCGAGCTGTTGCACATCACGCCGCAAACGCTCAGTGGCCAGATCAAGCTTCTCGAAGAGGCGCTGCATAAGAAGCTGTTCAGGAAAACCGGCCGCACGCTCGAACTGACCGATGCGGGGCGCCTCGCGCTCGATTACGCCGACGAGATATTTTCGTTAGGTTCGGAACTCGAAAGCACTGTGCGGCGCGAAAGCGAATCCGGTGCGCAAACGCGGTTTCGCGTCGGGATCGCGGATTCGGTCCCCAAGACGATTGCGTACCGGCTGCTGGAACCCGCGCTGAGCGCGTCGGCGTCGCTGCGCATGATCTGTCACGAAGGCAAACTGCACGCGCTGCTCGCGCAGCTGGCCGTGCACCGCCTTGATCTGATCATCGCGGACGCCCCCATTCCCGTCGACGTCAACATCAAGGCGTTCAATCACCGCCTCGGACGTTCGACGCTAAGCTGCTTCGGAACCCAGGCGCTGATTCAAAGCAGCAAAAAACGCTTCCCGATGTCGCTCGACAAGCTGCCTGTGCTACTGCCCGGCACGGAATCCGCCGTGCGGCGCAAGCTGGATCACTGGCTCGCCTCGCACGCCATTTCGCCGCGCATCGTCGGCGAGTTCGACGACGGAGCGATGACCATGGCATTCGGCCGCGAAGGCCGCGGCCTGCTGTTCGCGCCAACCGTGCTCGAAAGCCAGTTGCAGACAGAGCACAACCTGACGATAGTCGGGCAGATCAATTCGATCGTCGAGGAATTTTTTGCAATCTCTATCGAGCGCCACATCAGCCACCCGGCTGTCGCGATGATCATGGACGCGGCGCGTAGCGAACTGTTCAGCGTTTAGGCGGGGCCATTTCTGTGTAGGATGACCTCGCGATGCCGGCAACCCCCTGTTTTGAGCGCGCTTGCGGCCCCTTACGTAGCAGGAACGCGGCGATCACCTCGAAGGTCTCGATGCGAACGCACGCGTGTTCAATTCGATGATGAAAATAGCTACTATCGCTATCCCATTAGAGCGATGAACAGATTGCTAATGTCCGCGAGAAGCACGCATGCGTTTTATATCGAGTCGACGTCTATACGCGATCTATCCAAAGTTTGCGGCCGACGGCTCGCCTGATCAAACGGCCGGGCAGATGAAGGCTATGGCCGTTCCGATGTGAAGGGTACGCCATCTCGCGATTGATACCCTGCATCTTGCGATGCTTCGTTACGTTGTCAGGGTCGCTCTTTATTCAGATTCCTAGACGCGCCCGGTGACACGGGCGGTTCCCTCATGTTGAAGCGGGAACCGCTCCCGCAAGCAACTTCGTGTCGCAGTCACCACCTTCTATCCGCTGGCGGCTAGCCAGCCTCATCTGTTGCGCGTTGCGCCGGAATTTCTTTTCGGGAGCACGCCCCATCTCAAGAATAGGTTACGTGAGTAACCCGGGCACCCCACGGGCATGTTCACTTCAAACCGCCCATACATCGGGTCCCGCGCTTTCCGTGGTGATGTTGTCGGAACGCCTTTGCGGATCACTGACTTCAGCTGCGCCCCCTCGGGTATCGCCCCGTCCTTCAGATAGCGCCACAACGCAATTGCGAGACGCCGCGCCACCGCGACGATGGCGATACGTCGGGCGCGGCGATTCAGTGGGACGCCCTGCGTTCGCTGGAAGAACCACCGTGTCAGCACACTGTCGGGCTGGTACCGCAGCCAGGACCACACCATCTCGATGAGCAGGGCACGCACCCGTCGATTGCCCTGCTTGCTGATGCCCTGATCTGTGCGGCTCCCGCCACTGTCGTATGGCTGTGGTACGAGGCCAACGCACGCACCGACTTCACGCCGGTTGTGGAATGCCCGCCAGAACAGTTCGAGCGTAGGATGCATGCAGGTCAGTCAAAGTCGAACATATCGAACAGTGACTTCTTCTTGCGGCGCGGATCGTAGTGCTTGCGCTGATCGCCGTGGTAAGAATCGTTGCGCCGTCCCCACTGCTGGTCATGGTGGCCGTCGCGGTCGCCGTAGCGCGCGTCGCGCTCGACCTGATTGCTTCTGTTGTCCGGTTCGGGCGTGTCCTGCATCTGGGTCAGCAGCTTGTCCAGCTCGCCGCGATCGAGCCATACGCCACGGCATGTCGGGCAATAGTCGATCTCGATGTTCTGACGCTCGGTCATCAGCAGATCGGGGGTCTTGCAAACGGGGCACTTCATTGCGTTGCTCCTTTCGTAACGTTCAACCTTTGTGCTGCCGGTTGGGGCGGCGTTCAACCGCCCCGATACTTCTGTCAGTCCGCTTCAGTCCGCTTCGTTCAGTTCGAGAAAGCCGAACCGCTGGTCTGCGTCTTTTCAGACCTTGCTTCGGAGCCGGCTTCACGCTCCGCTTCCAAAACTGCCGCCTTGTGCTCGCGCTTGTCCTTTCTGCGCCGCGCCATCATGTTCATGCCTTCGACGAAGCCTGCGAACGCCATGGCCGTGTAGATGTAGCCCTTCGGCACGTGCGAACCAAAACCTTCGGCAATCAGCGTCATCGCGATCACCAGCAGGAAGCTCAGCGCAAGCGTGACGATGGTCGGATTGCGCTCGATGAACTTCGACAGCGGGCGAGCCGCGAACAACATCGCCGTGACAGCAGCGATCACTGCAATGAACATGATGGGCAGGTGATCCGTCATGCCGACCGCGGTGATGATGCTGTCGACGGAAAACACGAGGTCGAGCAGCAGGATCTGGCCGATGGCAGCCGTCACCGTCAGGCCGCCGACGCCCATCGCAGGATTCGTGTGCGCCTCGGCGTCACGGCTCACGTGATGGTGCATTTCACGCGTGGCCTTCCACACAAGGAACAGACCGCCCGCGAGCAGGATCAGGTCGCGCCACGAAAACGCGTGATCGAACACGGAAAACACAGGCTCGGTGAGACGCGCGATCCACGCGACGGTGCCCAGCAGGCCGAGCCGCATCAGCAGCGCCAGCATGATGCCGATACGCTGCGTGCGCGCGCGTTGCGCTTCGGGGAGCTTGTTGCTCAGAATCGAAATGAAGATCAGGTTGTCGATGCCAAGCACAATCTCCATCACGACGAGCGTCGCGAGTGCAGCCCATGCAGCGGGATCGGCGGCCAGGGTCAGTAAGGATTCCATTTGCGAGCGTCGTTCTCCGGTTGAGAAGAAAACGGCTGATTACTGGGTCACAGCGTGTGGAAAGCATGATCGCCTGGCGCCGTATTCGAAAAAACCAGTGATAAGCTGACGGTTGGTTCGGTTTTTTCGAAGTGAGGCCACACATGCTCAACTACCGGCACTTGCACTATTTCTGGGTCGTCGTGAAGGAAGGCGGGTTTGCGCGCGCCGCCGAACGGCTCGACATGGCGGTGCAAACCATCAGCGCGCAGGTGCGCGAACTGGAAAAATCGCTCGGACATCAACTGCTGAAGCCCGCCGGACGCGACGTCGCGATGACGGACGCGGGACAGGCGGCGTATTCGCGAGCGGAGGAAATCTTCCAGATCGGGCGCGCGTTGCGCGACGAAGTGCGCGAAGCGGCCAGCGGGACCGTCGCGCGCTTCGCGGTCGGCTTGACGGATGGCATTTCGAAGCTGGCCGTCCATGCCATTCTTGCGGGCGTGCTGGACACGCCTTCGCTAAGGCTGCTCTGCCACGAAGGCGAAGCGGAAGACCTGCTGGCGGAACTGGCGCATCACCATCTGGATCTCGTGCTGTCCAGCCAGCCCGCGCCGCACAACTCGAATCTGCGTCTATCCAGCGAGCGCCTGATCGCTTCGCCGATCGACTGGTATGGGCCGGCCGCCGTGGTGCGAAAAACGCATGTCAATCATTTTCCGCAATGCCTCGCGTCGCTGCCGGTGCTGCTGCCGACGGGGCACTCGTCGCTGCGTTCGCGCCTCGACCGCTGGTTCGAAGCGGAAGGCATCCGGCCACGCGTCGCGGGCGAGTTCGAGGACAGCGCGTTGATGGCGCTGTTCGCGTCGCGCGGCATGGGCGTGTTTCCGCTCGCGGCGTTCGGCGCCGAGCGCAACGATCCCATGCATCGCGGCTTGCGCTGGCTCGGCCGCTCGCCGGAAGTGAAGGAGGAAATACACGCAATCGTGTCGCGGCGCGGGCGGCATCATCCTTTGACGCAAAAGGTGCTGAGTGCGGCGCATGCGTGACCGCGTTCGTGATCACGAAAAAGAAGGTTCGGTTTTTCCGAAGCTGGATTTCCGTTATTTCTGCTTTTTCCTCGACGCCGCCTCACCGTACTCTTGAGCCGTACCCACGAAGGAGGTGTCTCATGCAAGTCCTGTTCAAGTCCCGCGACCGTGAAGCCGTCCGTCTGCGCGGCTTCGCGCGCCAACGCATCCGGTTCGTGTTTCGCCGCATGGACTGGCTGATTTCGAAGGCGACTGTCAGCATGTCGGACATCAACGGCCCGCGCGGCGGACTCGACAAACGCTGCCAGGTGCAGGTGCAGACGCCCGATGCGACGCCTGTCGTCGTGACGTCGATCGCCAGAGACTGGCGCGGCGCACTCGATCTCGCGCTGGCCCGCGCGGCGCGTTCGATCATCCGCAGGCAGCAGGCGCGCATTGCGACTCGGGGTCCCCGTGATTTTGATGCCGTTTACGGGCGATGAACAAGGTACGCGCGAATTCCTATGAAGACAGATAGCAAACGTCTTGTGCTGAAATAGTAATATTACATAAACCTTTCGGCTATTCGGTGTCAAAGGAGAGGGAGGGTCCTATGTCACCGCAGTCATTCAGCCAGTTTCCATAGGAGACTTGTGAATGAAAAGAATTTTGCTGTTCCTCGCCACCAACCTCGCGGTGGTGTTGGTGCTTTCGATAGTAATGAATGTGTTGGGCGTCGGCCGCTTCTTGACCGGGAGCGGGCTCGACTTCAATGCGCTGTTCGTGTCCTCGCTGGTGATCGGCTTCGCCGGTTCCATCATTTCGCTGCTTATCTCCAAACCGATGGCGAAAAGGGCAACCGGGGCGCGTGTCATCGATTCGCCGCGCGATTCGACTGAGCAATGGCTGATCGACACTGTACGGGAGCTCGCGCAGCGTGCTCGCATTCGTATGCCGGAAGTCGCAATTTTTGAAGGCGCGCCGAACGCGTTCGCCACAGGGGCTTTCAAGAATTCAGCCCTAGTGGGTGTCTCCACCGGATTGCTGCAATCGATGAACACGGAGGAAGTGGAGGCTGTCCTTGCCCATGAGATTTCGCACGTGAGCAACGGCGACATGGTCACCTTGACGCTCATTCAGGGCGTGGTGAATACCTTCGTGATTTTCTTGGCCCGTGTGGTCGGCTACATCGTGGACAAGACCTTGTTTCGTCCCGAATGCGGTGTCGGTCCCGGGTTCTACATTACCGTTATTGTTTGCGAGATTATTTTCGGCATTCTCGCTTCGGTGATCGTCGCGTACTTCTCGCGCCGGCGCGAGTTCCGCGCTGATGCGGGCTCTGCGCAACTGCTGGCTTCTCCGCGACCGATGATCAATGCGCTGGCCCGCCTGGGTGGACTTGCACCCGGCGAACTTCCGCAATCCTTCAAGGCATCCGGCATCACCGACAAGCCGGGGTGGCTCGGGCTCTTCTCCACGCACCCACCGATCGGCAGGCGTATTGCTGTGCTGCAAAGCAGCGGGTAGTCAGTAAAGCAGGGCTGCGCGCGGCATTCCAACATGCGACGTCGACGTTTAGACAAGGAGTGCTCAGGCGCGGGCCGGTATGGGGCTTCCTGTAACGACCACGTGCCACGGCGCGCGAAAGCACCGGCGCGCCCGCAAATTCTCAGCGTATCTAAAGGGAAGGCGTTCATGGACGAGAGCTATCAGATGTCCCTGGTCAAGCGCATCATCCTTGCATTTCTTCTTGGCGGGCTCGTAGTGCTGAGCTACGTAGTGCTGCACCTGTTCCTGGTGCCAGTGGCCTGGGGCACCATCTTTGCCTACGTGACCTGGCCCGCTTATCGCCGCTTGCGCTCGCTTATGCGCGGGAACGCCACCGGCAGCGCGATGCTGATGACGATCATTCTCTCGGTGGCGTTCATTCTGCCGTCAATCTGGCTGATCGTGCTGCTGCGTGACGAACTGACCGCGGCCTACCAGACCGTCGCCAGCTACCTCGCCAATGGGCCGGACAAACTGCCGGAATTGATTGCGCGCGTCCCGTGGCTCGGGCTGTGGCTGCAGGATCTACTGAATCAAGTATCGGCCGATCCGATGGCCTTGCGCGCGCAAATCGCTGAGTGGGGCCGGCAGTGGACCGGGGAGGTCGGCCAGTTAGTCGGCGGCGTCGGTCGCAATGCGACGAAATTGGGCTTTGCCTTGCTGACGCTGTTTTTTATGTACCGGGACGGCGAAAGCGCGTTGGATCAAGTGCGCCGCATACTACGGCGTTTTCTGGGCGATCGCCTGGACGCCTATCTCGCTTCTATCGGCGGAACGACCAAGGCGGTCGTCTACGGGCTCGTGCTGACGGCACTGGCGCAGGGCGCGCTTGCCGGCTTGGGTTACTGGGTGGCCGGGATGCAGGCGCCGGTGTTGCTGGCTGCGCTTACGGTGCTGATCGCGTTGATACCCTTTGGCACGCCGTTCGTATGGGGATCGATCGGTGTATGGCTCCTCGTCACAGGAAAAACGATAGCCGGGGTGGGTCTTTTACTCTGGGGCGCACTGGTCGTTAGCTGGGTGGACAACCTGATTCGTCCGCTCGTGATCAGCAGCGCTACCCGGACACCGTTTCTTCTGGTCGTGTTCGGTGTGCTGGGCGGGCTTGCGGCCTTCGGCCTGGTAGGACTGTTTGTAGGTCCCGTCATCCTGGCGGTCCTGATGGCAGTGTGGCGTGGGTGGCTGGAGGAACAGGCAACCGTGGGCACTGGAACACAAGGCTAGCCCAACGCACTGCTGAAGTGATCAACTGCTTGCTGCAATCACTCACGGCTTGGGCAATGCGGCTAAAGCGGCATCAAAATCACGGAGACGCTGGATCATCCCGCGGACGCGTGAGGAAGGTGGCGAGATCCACTCCGCTGGGAAGCAGGACCACGTCCCTATCGACGAGCGTCTGGATGCCCGCCACTCCCGGCTGGACCGCGTTCTGCCAGATTGAGAACGTCGGCCAGCCGCCCGGGATGATGGGCGCGATCCCACGCGGCTCGAACCCTCCGTCCACGCGCTTTGTCCCATAGTTGGCGATCCACAGGTGCTGCTTCGTGAACAGGCTCGCGTTCGCCATGCCGTGCGTCCAGAATGACGGGTACGTGTAAATGGATCGGCGCCTTCCCGATACCTTCCTCCACGATCGACAGGAAGAACTGCAGCGACGCGACCGCCTGGTCCACGCTCACGTTATTTGGCAAGAACTCAACGTCGACCATTGGCGGCAGATCCCCCCCAGGTCAGCTCGGGTCACATCGGAGATCGGTTTCCGCTATATTTTCGAGAACACTCAGCTTTCCCTTACATTCACAATCGGTTTGGAACGGCGTCGCAGTTGATCGTTAAACTACGACTTTAGGAGTTCATCGTGCTGCTGTTTCTCGATACCGAGTACACCGGCTTCGGGCAACGGACTCCCCGGCTGATCAGCCCGGGGATTGTTGCCGAAGACGCTAGCCGCGAGTTTTATATTGAGTTCTCGGACACGTGGCAAATCGAAGATTGCTCAGACTTCGTCAAAAGGGAAGTTCTGCCATTGCTTGAGGGAGCCCCTTACGTTCGAACAAGGTCGCGTTCGCCTGCGGGAATGGTTTTTCAATGCTCCGCGTGCGGTCCGGATAGCGAGCGACTCGAGCACAGACTTTCGGTTCCTTCGGCTCTGCGGTGAAGCCTCGCCAGCGATACTGCGGCTGCTCATTCGCGAACTCGCCCGATGATCGGCCTGCCAGCGGCCGCGCGTCTGGATACGGACTTTCCCTGAATCGTGCAAGCAGCTTTGTTAGAAGCGGAATGTTGGCTATCTTTGACTCACCATCTGCCAGGCCGAACGAGAGAGGCAATCATGAAAGCATGGAACGTCGTGAATCTGCTCGTCGTCGTGGGATGCGTGACGTTGACGTCGAACGTCTACGCGCAAGCCAGCAACGCTATGCCGATGGGCTCGGGTCCGGCTGCAAGTTCAGGCAAGGCGACGCCAGCGGACAAGAAGCTGGCTCGGGATGTACGCAAGGCGTTGTCGAAAGCGCCCAACTTCAACGTGTCGAACGTATTCGTCAAGACGCGCGGCGGTGTCGTGACATTATCCGGCAGCATGTCGGACGGCCCTCAGATCCAGCAGGCCGCGGAAGTGGCGAAGGGCGTGCCGGGTGTAACGTCGGTGAGTAACCATCTGACGCTCTATACGAAAGGGTATTGACCCTTCGAGGCGGCGCCGGGAAGTACTGGCCGTTTTCAGCCGTGAATATTGCAAGAGGAGCCGACGCTTCGGGAAATTTCACGCGCTCCCTTAGCGCCTTCGATTTGCAATAGCGTTGGCAACGTTACGCCGTTCTTCGCCCGATTTGAGCCTTGCTACGGAACTGCCTCCAGCCTGCCCGGATGGCTTTAACCGTTCGCGATGTTGAACCGCACTCAGCCTGCAACCAGTCGAAAAGTGCGGCTCGAATTAGTGCACGTTGCATCATGCATAGAGCTCAGGCGTGTCAGCGCTCTCGTCAAAGCGGAACCGTTGACGACGCAAGCGCCGCCTTGCGATGCCCACCGACTGTCCACGCAATCGCGGTCCCGATTGCGAGAGCTAACAGGCATGCAGTCGGAACAAGCATTGGTGCGACATGGCTATTACTAACTTTGCCGACGTACGGCATCAGGTTCTGTGCGAAGAACCCTCCGAGATTGCCGATGCAGTTGATGGCGGCGACACTTGCCGCGGCTCGAGCGCCGGAAAAGAAGCGCGGGGGAAGCGACCAGAAACAAGGGTACAGCAGAGGAATACAGGCGCCACCCACACACAGGGCGATGAAGCGCAACGAGACTGTCGGCAATACGAGACTGGAGGCAAAACATACAACGCCGATGCCTGCGACCACGACCATTGCTTTTAATACCACCTGTTCACGTTTGAGCTTCCCGGGAAGCCAAAGCAAAAGAAGTGTCGCGAGTGCCCACGGAATCATGTTGAGCAGACCGTTGACGCTCGACGAAACGCCCCAGCTCTTGACCAGCGTAGGCAACCAGTACGTAACACCGTACAGCGACGTCGACATCAGCATGTAGGTCGCTGCGAACATGAGAACCTTCGGGTCAACCAATGCCGCCCATGGCCGGGACTCCTTTGCTTCCGGGGACGCTTCGCGCGCAAGCGCTGCGACCACAGTGTCCTTCTCGTCCTGAGAAAGGAAGTTCGCTTCCTTGACGGAGCTCGGTAGATATTTAAGCGCTACGAAGGCAATCAGTATTGCCGGAAAACCGGTGGCAAGGAAGACCCATTGCCAACCCGCCAGTCCCAGTGTTCCGCCCAAGGAAAGGAGCAGCCCTCCGACTAGCGCGCCAAGCATGTTTGCCAGCGAACTGCCGAGGGTAAAAAGGCCAAGCACACGTGTCCGGTAGCTTTGAGGAAACCACTGCGTCAGGTAGTAAATGACGCCTGGATAAAACCCGGCTTCAGCAATACCCAGCGCAAACCGAAACGAGTAAAAAACTGGCAGGGACCGTGTGAACGCCATTAGCACTGTAACGACGCCCCACGTAATCATGATGCGAGCGAGCCACGTCCGAGCCCCAAAACGATGAAGCGCCAGTGTGCTGGGCACCTCAAACAGCAGGTAGCCAATGAAAAACAGCGATGCTCCAAGGCCATACGCGGCTTCCGTCATGCCAAGTGCCTGAACCATTTCCAGTTTCGCGAAGCCGACGTTCTGCCGGTCGATGAATGCGATGAGAAACATGACAATCAGCAGCGGCATCAGCCGCCATGCCATTTTCTTCATTACCTGCTGCTCACGTGTTACGGACGTAGACATGTTCGCTCCAAGGTCCATGCCCGCTGCCGCTCGACTGGCGTTTCGAAAACGGTCAGTCAGACGAAAACAAGCAGATTGATATAGTCATGTATATGTTTGTATGTTTGAGGTCGGGCCGCAATGAGGTATAACCCGGACGAGCGCACGCAAGCGAGCTGCGGCCGCAGCTGGCGACCAGTGATGTATTCGGCGAACGAGGTGTAGAGCCTGAAAGTCGCGGGAAAAATGCGACCTGCCGGGTGACGGAGAGTCAGTTCCCGTTGTCGGTCCCTATGACGCCACCGAACGCGGCGAGGGAGTGGCGTTGTCAGCGAATATCGACCTGATACTGGAACGCTGCAGCAGCACCACGCGTGGTGCGCCATTCAATAGGCGTCCCGGCGAAATCGGATGCCACACGGTGCACAAGGATTACCGGGCTGCCAACGTCGATATGCAAGAGCGCTGCATCAGCGTCCGTCGCCTGTTCGACGTTCAGAATCTCGGTTGCGGATGCGACGATTTGGCGGCAAAGCCGCTCATAGAGCGGATAAAGCAAATCTTCGAAGCCACCCAGGGGCAGAGTCGCCAGCGCTTCGAAACGGCTTCGAGGTAGCCATATTTCTTCCGACAAAACCGGTTGTCCGTCAATCAGTCGTACCCGCGAGAGATGAACAGCCTTCTCGGTCGCCTTCATCCGCAAGGTTGAGCGAATTGTCTCGTTCGGCTTGACGACCTCCCGGCTGAGTACCTTCGCCGTCGGTCGGACCGGCTTGCCGTCAGCTGACTTGAACCGGAAGAAGCGGAACAACGACGAATCAAAGCGCGGGCGGCGGACAAACGTCCCTTTTCCCTGGGTGCGTGTGAGTACCCCGTCAGCCACCAGCAAATCAATGGCTTTCCGAAGGGTTCCGGTCGACACGTTATAGAACTGGCTAAGTTCCGCCTCTGTGGCGATTGCCTTTTCAGGCGCCCACTCGCCCTCCGCGATGCGACGCACCAGGTCATCGCGCAGCTGCTGGTATCGCGGCAATCGACCGTCTGGCCTGGCCAAGAACGACTGCATATCCATGATTCATATAGTTGTTCACAGGAATAGTCACTGTACAACATCTCCAGGAACAAGGGTAAATCCCCAATGACTTCTTGGCGGAGGCGCCTAAACTAAACATATAGTCATATACATGAATATATGAATTTACCTTGGAGACGGCGATGTTCACCTGGTACAAGCAAGGC
Organism: Paraburkholderia sp. UCT70; assembly: GCF_050434085.1. NCBI lineage: Bacteria > Pseudomonadati > Pseudomonadota > Betaproteobacteria > Burkholderiales > Burkholderiaceae > Paraburkholderia > Paraburkholderia sp. UCT70. The sequence goes on from NZ_JBNPVZ010000003.1 coordinate 1,267,388, forward strand.
ACACCTCTCGAACGCAGCACCTTCTGGGGATGTTTCGCGGGTTGGGGCCTCGATGCTCTCGATGTGCAGATGTTCACCCTGGCAATCCCCGCAATCATTGCAGCCTACGGCATCGACCACACGCAGGCGGGCGCAATCAGTGGCGTGACACTGGTGTCATCGGCGATGGGCGGCTGGTTGGCAGGTGCCTTATCCGACAGGATTGGTCGTGTCCGGACGCTGCAAATTACGATTCTCTGGTTTGCCAGCTTCACGTTCCTCTGCGCCTTCGCCCAGAGTTTTCCTCAACTACTGGTCCTGAAGGCCCTGCAAGGGTTCGGGTTCGGGGGAGAGTGGGCTGCAGGCGCCGTGTTGATGGCTGAGACCATCCGGACGGAACACCGCGGCAAGGCCATGGGCGCGGTACAGAGCGCCTGGGCTGTCGGCTGGGCCGGCGCAGTGCTGTTGTATGCCGCAGCTTTTTCGTGGTTGCCGTCAGACACGGCGTGGCGTGTCATGTTCGGTGTTGGCCTGCTGCCCGCGCTTCTCGTCCTTTACGTCCGCCGCAATCTCCGCGAACCTGTGCGCGTTGAGCCGTCTCGCGCTGAACCAGCTGTTTCTTGGTGGGCGCAAATCGCGCAGGTGTTTCAGCCGCGCGTCATCAAGACCACCGTGATCGGGGCGATTCTGGGCACAGGCGCACACGGTGGGTACTACGCCATCATGACCTGGCTGCCGACCTTCCTCTCCAAGGAAAGACATCTGTCGGTCCTCAACACGGGTGGGTATCTGGCGGTTGTTATCGCGGCTTTCTGGTGCGGCTGTATGGCGAGCGCTTACCTGCTCGACCGTATCGGACGCCGTCGCAACATCGCATTTTTTGCATTTTCTTGCATCGTCACCGTGCTTGCGTACGTGATGCTTCCCTTGAGCAACACGGCAATGCTTGTTCTGGGCTTCCCGCTAGGCTTCTTTGCTGCCGGCATCCCAGCCAGTCTGGGCGCACTCTTTAACGAGTTATATCCTGCGGACATGCGCGGGACAGGCGTCGGCTTTTGCTACAACTTCGGTCGCATCGCCTCGGCGGGTTTCCCGGTGCTGGTCGGGTACATGAGTCATTCGATGTCGCTGGGAGCAGCGATTGGTATCGATGCCGCAATTGCGTACGGGCTGGCGATGGTTGCCGTGTTGCTGCTTCCCGAAACGCGCGGCAAGCGCTTGCGGCCGTCCGGCGTCGAGCAGGTTTCACAACCGGTCGCCGACGCCGAATTAGCGCTTCACCATCCCCGGAGCCAGCGATGACCCAGGCACCATCCATCGCGCGGCCACGGCTGCCGCGCGTTGACACGCACGCGCACGTGTTTGCCCGGACGCTGCCGCTCGCGGACGGACGGCGCTACGCACCCGACTATGACGCAACCCTGGACGCCTACCTGAAGCTTCTGGACGAGAACGATATTGGCAATGCCGTCCTTGTCCAGCCCAGCTTTCTCGGCACCGATAACAGCCATCTTTTAAAGGCGCTGACCAGCGACATTAGCCGGCTGCGCGGTGTGGCAGTCGTCTCCCCCGAAATTTCAGAAGACGACCTGCAGCGGCTGAACTGCCAGGGTGTGACGGGTGTGCGTCTGAACCTTGTCGGGCAGACGCTCCCCAAGCTGGGCTCGGCGCCACATGTAACGCTTTGGCGGCAGTTATCAAAACTAGGCTGGCACGTTGAGTTGCACAGGGAGGCGTCGGACCTGGCGCCGCTCGTCAATACTTTGCTGGATGTGGGCTTGCCAGTCGTCGTTGACCATTTTGGCCGCCCTGACCCGGACAGCGGCACACGCGACCCGGGGTTTCACGACCTGTTGGAGTTTGGCCCATCTGGCCGCGTGTGGGTCAAGATTTCGGGCGCCTATCGGTGCTCGGAGCCGGACTCGAGTTTCATGCGCGATGCCACGGACCGACTCATAGACGCATTTGGCGCCGAACGTCTGATGTGGGGTAGCGACTGGCCACACACGCAGTTTGAACATGCGACGAACTACAGCCAGACGCTTGGCGCGTTGCTGGACTTACATCTTGCGCCCGCGATTGTCGAGGCAATCCTGTGCTCAACCCCGCACTCGTTTTACGGGTTCGACAAGGACCCCGTGAGGGATATTGTCCCGACGACACCGACTTCCCAACTCACTTCCTGAGGTCATCATGCAAGTCACCGGTATGTTGCACGGCGCCAGATTGCTGCAGTTCGTGGGCTTTCCGACGCCCGAGATTCTGGGTCCGGACGCTAGCGAAGAACAGATTCGAGCGATGCTGAAAAAGCACGGCATGATTTTCATCAAGCCGGTTTTCAAGGGCGGTGTTGGCAAGAAGGGCAAGGCCGGTCTGATTGGCCGCGCGACTGACCTGACGACCGTCTTGAAGGAGAAGGAGCGTCTTTACTTCGTCGAACATCACGTTGCCAATACTGTGTCGAAAGCCAACGGTGTGACCTTTGAGGCGGGTGTGCCGGCCGAGTACGAGGTCTATTTCTCGATTACCGACTCGACACACTTCCGCGCGCCTACCATGACGCTTACGCATCACGGTGGCGTCGACATCGAGGAACTGGACAAGTCGCAAGTTGTGCAGATTCCGTTCGACCCGCTCACTGGCCTCAAGGCGTTCGTCGTGGCGAACGCGCTTTCCACCCTGGGCGCGCCCAAACAGATTATCTCGCCGCTTGTTCAGCACCTCCCCAAGTTGTGGGAGCTCTATCACGGATTCGGCATGACGACCCTCGAGCTCAATCCAATCCGGATGCGTGAGGATAGCAAGGGACGGCTGACACCCATCGCCTGCGACTTCAAATGCGGTTTCGACCGTGACGACCCGCGCTGGCAGCGCCTTAACCTGCCCGCGCATCTCTTCGCGGTCGATTATTCAGATTTCGAACAGGAAATCAACCAGCTTCGCACGTATCAGGGGCAGAGCGACGTCTACGTCATTAACGCGAAGGGCAGCATTCTCGCTCCCACGTTCGGGGGTGGTGCGAATTCCCTTGTCACGCAAATGCTCGGAGACGACGCCATCATCTCGTCAGATTTCGGCGGCAACCCACCCTACGAAAAGATGAAGGAAGTCGCCAGCATCTGCTTCAAGCACTGGATTGAGCAGAGCAATGTGCTGTTCATCATTGGTGGAAAGTCGAACAACACGGATATTTTTGAAACGTTTCGCGCAATGGCCGACGCGCTGCGTGAGCACTTCAGTCAGCACGGCCCAACGCCCCTCTATGTTGTGGTCGGCCGTGGTGGCCCAAATCTGGTTCGTGGAATGAGTGCATTGCGCGACACGCTCGATTCGCTGGGATTGCCGTACACCTTCTTCGGCTTTGACTCGGACATGAGCGACGTGGTCCTGTACGCGAAAGAGGTGGACCGATGGATGAAAGCAGGCGGCCGTGAGCAGATTGCCGCGAAGCTGGGAATCTCGTTCAAACAGACTGCCTGAACGTCTCATCGACTGAGGAGTATCACTATGTACAAGCAGGGCATCGGCGAGTTTAAATACTTCGTAGGAATTAGTTCGTTATCCCAAATTGCCACAAAGGATGACCGCGTTTGCGTGCTCAACATCTTGGGTGGTGAGTCGAGCGATGTCACCCCGGTCGGTCATGCCTATTCCGGCGGCAATGTGGTGTTTGGTACAGCTCCAGGAAAGCGCGGACAGGTACTGGAAACGGCACTTGGAAGCGTGCCGGTCTACAACAATGTCCTTGAAGGCCTGAACGATGGTCACCGGTTCAACTGCGGCGTCATCTATCTGCCGCCTTCCGCTGCACGGGACGGCGTGGCCGAGCTTATCCGCGTCAACCCGGAACTGAAGAAGATTTTCATCGTCACCGAAAAGCTGGCCGTCAGTGACTCCCGCGAAATCCGCGCGATGGGTCAGTCCAACGGCATCGACATTTTTGGCGGCAACAGCCTCGGCGTAGCTGACGCCTGGAACCAGGTGCGTATCGGCGGAGCGCTGGGCGGCGACAATCCTCAAGAGGCATTGCGACGCGGCTCAATTGCATTGTTCTCGAACTCGGGCAACTTCACAACGACCATTGCAACCTACCTGCGGATGGCCGGATGGGGTACGACAACAGCCATTTCAAGTGGCAAAGACGTCTACATTCAATTCGCGGCGCCCGAGTTCGCTGCGGCCCTGGCAAACGACGCGCGAAGCAAGGCGGCCGTTCTTTATGTCGAACCAGGCGGCTACTATGAGCTCGACGCCAACTTCACGAAACCGGTGGTTGCGTGCGTCGTGGGGCGCTGGAAGGCGAAGCTGACCCGCGCAGTGGGACACGCGGGTGCCATGTCTGGTGGTGCAGACGACGCTGTATCAAAAGAACAGTGGTTCCTCGATAAATTCGGGGTATCGAGCGTGTTCACACCGGACAATCCGGTCGTGTCGGCAAAGGGCGCTCTTGTCACGAACATCGCGCACATACCCGCCGCTCTGACGGCTGTGATGCGTGAAAACGCCTGTCGGCCCGATTTCGACCCTGAGGGCAACCTTGCTTTGAAGCCGTGGTTCAGCAGTCACCGCGGATTGAGCCTGCCGAAGGTGCTGGATTTGCCAGTCGTGCAGGCCGCTGCCCCATACGATGCCCAGATTGCTGCGCTCGACAAACAGGTTGGGGCAGTACCACCGCGGCAGTCGATGAAAGATGCCTCTGGCGCGTCGCAGATGGACCCGAGGTCGCAGGTCACCAGTCTGTATGGTGTCTCGATGCTCGATGCAGCGCAGTATCCCCTCGAGACCAACGTGAGCCTTGCGCTGCTCCACGAACCCGGCGGGATGAACGACCGCGCGCTAATCAATGTCGCTGTGAGTGCGTTCCTGAACCTGTATGGACATCCAGCACTCGTAGCTGCGCAGGCTGCACGAGATGCTGGGAACGCACCTAACACCGTCCTTGCAGCGGCGGCGAGTATCATCGGGCCGCGTGGTCAATCCGCGCCTCGCCAGGCTGTCCGCGCTCTCATCGACGCTTTTGCCACGGTGAAGCTCGAGAACGCGACGGACGAGAGTTTCGACTATTCGCGCGCCGAAGTCAGCGACCCCAACCGGTTTGTCGCCAGTGAACCGGATTTGCGGGCCCGCGCAATCCTGGCTGGACTCAAGGCTCGTGACGCGAAGTCGACGTTTGTGCGATACATCGAAAGCCTGCCCGGCGAGCCAACTACCGATGGCGTACTGGCAGCGATTTGCGCGACGCTCGCATGGGGACCGCTCATGCGCAAACGCATTTCACGCCTCTCGGCAGAGAGCCTTCCGTGGTGGATTCAACTGTTCGGCTCCCTGATAGGCGCCTCGGTGCCCGCGGACCAGCACGGTCCGGACAGCTTCTGCGGCGTCGAAACGAAGACAGTCCTGGAGGAGCGTTCGCTTGGTGAAACCGCCTTCAGCGCGTTGTTTGGATTGTCGCCAGGCACGAGCGACTTGTTTTCCTTCCAATTGCTGGTCGGTCTGCTGCTGTCAAATGGACCCGGAACGATTTCTGCGCAGGGTGCAAAAGGTGCGGTCTCTGCCGATGGTCCCGAAGACCCCGAGCGCGTCCAACTCAACAAGGCGTTAATCGGCTTCCTTACGCACAGTGGTTACACACACGGTGGCAATGGATTTGAGGGAATTGCGTTTCTGCTAGACCAGTTCGCGGATAGCGGACTGACTGACCCGGGCAATCCTGCGCACGGGCTGGATTTGAAAGCACTAGCGATGACGTACGTCGAAAGTTACGCCAAATACAAATCGAGCAAGAAAACGAGCGGCAGCCTGGACATTCAGAAGATTCCCGGCGTGAATCATCCGGTGTTTAAGGACAAGCCGGTCAACCACGATCTACGTGAAGTGTTCGTTCGGCAGTTGTTCGCCGAGCGCGACGAATATAACATCTTCCACGACTTCTATCGGACGTTGGTGCAAAGTCTGTTCGACGCCGGGGTTTCGCGAAACGTCTACTGCGTCAACGTCGACGCGGTGATTGCCGCGTTGCTGCTCAAGATGCTCTGGCAGCCATATCGTGACGGAACCTATTCCCGCAACGCCTTGGAGACGGCCGCCTTCACTATATTTCTATACCCCCGCATGCTCGGTTGCGCGGCTGAAATCGACGACCATATGAACCGCGGAAGGAACATGGATACGCGGACACCCGCGTCGGAGTGCCGTTTTGTCGCGTAGGGGGATGACCCGGCAGCGCTAGACGTCCTTCTACGCTGCCGGGCTTACGCTCACATCTGTCTGATGTCCCTAAGTTGCGGCGGTCAAACCGGTTCACTGCCTCTGATGTGTGCTGTACCCGGACCAAGGACATGCGCAAATCCGAACGGGAGGTTTAACGCGAACAGTCAGCAATTTCATCATTGACGTCTTCTGCCTGGCGGAAAGGAAGCTGCGTCAAGACCATCGTCTCGGCTCGTCGATTGTTGACGATCTAGGTCTTGTTAGCGAATGACCGAATTTGGCCGAACCCGGTCCGATAGCTGAATTGAGAATCGCTTGCCGGCGCGCAGCGGATGATCGTCGCAAGTCGACCGAGGATTGCGGTAGGGATGCCCATTACTGAGCACCCCCCGCACAGATCCCGGCGTGCCCAATTCGGGCACCGGGCTCCTACCTCGGGTGTTTGACGGCGAAGCGCCGGTCAGGCCACGGATGAAGGATTCGAGGGGGCGGAAGCCAGGCATTGGCGATTCGTCTCATTCGCTCCCACGTCATGGCGTCCTTCTGACTGCGCCGCCGGAGCGTGCGCCGCCATAGAGCGGTGACGTGATGTCGAAATGCGCCGAGTGCCCGCGAGTTGGTAGGCACCGCGTGATACGCAAAGTATCCGCGAACTACCTGCCTGAGCCATTGCCCTTGCACTGGAATCGGTTCGTGCATGCGCGTCCGTAGCGCCTCCTTGATCTGCCTGAGTCTCGCCCGCATGCGATCCCCTCGGGTCTTCCGCTGCAACTGGAAAGCCCCGCGACGAGACCTGCCGCAGATAAAGATGAAACCCAGGAAGGTGAAGGTCTCCGGTCGGCCAGGACCCCGGCTCTGGCGGTTGACCGCTGCATAGCGGCCGAACTCCAGCAGCCTCGTCTTGTCCGGGTGAAGCACAAGCGAGAACTCCTCCAGCCTCAAACGCATCGCGTCCCAGAATCGCCGCGCGTCAGCTTCGTGCTCGAAACCGACAACGATGTCATCTGCGTATCGCAGAATGATGACGTTGCCTTTGGCTTCCCGCCGTCGCCACCGGTTGGCCCAGAGATCGAAGACGTAGTGCAGGTACACGTTCGCGAACAGCGGTGAAGCCACTGATCCCTGTGGTGTCCCTGTCTCACTGACGCTAAGCTCTCCGTCTTCCAGAACACCCGCCTTGAGCCACTTGCGCACAAGACGGATGATGCGCTGGTCGCCGATCCGGTGCTCCATGAAACGGACTAGCCATTCCTGGCTAACCGAGTCGAAGAAGCTCCGAAGATCCGCGTCCAGAATCCAGTTCACCGGGGTGTGGGTGATGGCCGTCGCCAACGCATCCAGCGCATCATGTTGACTACGCCCGGGCCGGAACCCGTACGAGAAACCCAGAAAGTCTTCCTCGTATATCGCGTTCAGCACTTCCACCACCGCACGCTGGACGATCTTGTCTTCCAGCGCGGCAATCCCCAACGGGCGCTGTTTGCCGTCCGGCTTCGGTATGTACTGTCGCCGAACAGGCAGTGCCCGGTACGCTCCGCTCTGTACCTGCGCGTACAGGCGCTGGAGATTCTCTTCCAGTCCCGCCTCGTAGTACCGCCACGTCAGGCCATCCACTCCGGGAGCCGCATTGCGTTTAAGCGCAAAGAATGCCCCTCGGAGCCGGTCGGCCGTAACGTGATGCAGAAGCGCGGTGAACCGTTCCTGCTTCCGCTGTCTTGCAGCTTGCCGTACACGTTCCAGCCCCTGTGGCACGCTTGCCCGGTTCTGCGCCCGGTGCGTGTGTGGCTGACCCGTGCTCCCCTCGGTCCCCGCCCTTGGCTCCGCCCACTCCGCAGCTGGTTCCCCAGCCTTGTTCGCAGGCTTCATCGCTACTACGGCGGAGTCTGACTTCTCCCGTCCGTTCATCATCGGCTACGGCTCCTCGCCTTCCCGATGCGGACCTGTCCATCCTGCAACAGGCCAGACTGGAGATCTCCCGGTTCCCGAACAAGGAGCGTGCGCACATGCCAGGTTCTACGACCACGCCGGGTCATCCGGGCGCTCGCGATTGCGCGCTCGGACGTTTTGCCTTCCGCTACACAGACAGCGTCGGCACCCGGAATCAGTTTTCTATCGTGGCTCAATGGCTGGCCTGCACGTACCCCTGCCGACGCTTCGTCGACATCCTCACGGATGCCTGCGCACGGCTCGGGGCCGATGTGGTTCGCTATTCCTTCATCGCAGTGGACTTGCACCACTTACTCCTTGCCGGTCTCCCGGCGCACCCGTGTGAAAACGCATGCGGAATGCGGTGCTCGAAAAAGTTGACCCTCCAGATCGCTCTGTGTTGGCCTAGTGGCAACTCGGGAAGGGTAAGCGACACCCAAAAACCGAGTACTTTTGCGTTTTCACATGGCCTCGACCCATTGCTGACGTTGGGACCTACGCCACCTCAACGGCAGCTTACTGGAGGCGGTCACCCGTACCTAGGTGCTGATTGGCAAGTGTTCGGCCTAAGCGGTAGGTTCCCAATGTGCCCAGTAGCGACGACCCGAGCGTCCGCTTTCGCAGTATCCGGATCATAATCCCCTCCGAATGGACGACCTCGGTTCGAATCCGACATGGCCCACCAAGTCTCGCTTGGGTTCGCGGATATCTGCTTTGAATCGGGACCGCTCCGTAGGGGCGAATTGCGTGGGCAGGAGTTCGTTCCGTGACCCTGTCGGCCCTACTTGCACAGCGGATTTTATATCTCACGCTATGACAATTTTGCGGGGAGTCGCGAAGGTACATAACCCCGGCGCTTATGATAGGAAATCGCGCCTACCGTGGCCCCCCAATAGACCCCTGACGCATGGATAACCTGTTGTTCGGCATTCGCACTCCCGACGCAAAAACGTCGAGGGTGCCATGGGTTACCCGCGTGGTTACCTCCCATTCCAGCGCTCGACTTCACGTAAAATTCATGCTCGGGCAGTCGTGGAATCCGCGCTCGGGCAAGCGTGGAATCTGCGCTCGGCTTGCCGTGGGATACGCACTTGTACGTCGCGTCAGGGACTCGATGTCCGTTCTCGCGTACTGCAATGGCCTACGCTCTGGCGCCGTCTCCCAGCATCTCAGGTCAGCTTATTGCGAGAAAACTGTTTATTGCGCGACTGGAGACACTTCGAACACACAGTGGTCATGGCCTTCCGCTGCGCATTGCACTTCCTGCGACTGCGAGCGCGGAGCGCTTTTGCCAGCTTCAGTAGTGTCGTTTACCCAGGGCGGCCTCAAATCTGAAGTGCAACACCTGTTTCGTATAAGGTGTTGCGATGCACGAAAGAACTCAGTATCAACAACTTCAGCCTGAAGAGCGCCTGATCATTGCAAGTCTGCATCTGCAGGGTTCGAGTATCCGGGCCATGGCCCGGATACTCGGTCGCTCGCCAGCCACCGTTAGCCGTGAACTGGCGCGAAACAGCTTGCCTGCTGGCTACGCGTCCGTGTCGGCTGAAGCGCTCAGTGCCGCACGCCGCAGCGCGGGTCGCCGCCCCCCAAAGCTTTGCCTGCAAAGCGTCTGCTGGCGCATCGTTCTCACTCTGCTCGAGTGGAAATGGTCACCTCAGCAGATATCGGGCACACTGAAGCGTATGTATCCGACCGACCCAACCCAGCAGGTTTCGCACGAAACCATCTACACGGCTATCTACGCCCAGCCGCGCGGCGAACTGCGCCGTCAGCTCATTGCGTGCTTGCGCCATGGCCACAGCACGCGCATGCCGCGTACACGGGGCACAGACCGGCGCGGACAGATTCCCGACATGGTCAGTATTCATGTGCGGCCGCCCGAAATCGAAGACCGACTGCTGCCTGGGCACTGGGAAGGCGACTTCATCAAGGGTGCCGGCAACCAGTCCTCGGTAGGCGTGCTGGTTGAACGGACCAGCGCGTCTGGTGCTGCTTGCCAGGATGGAAGATGCCACCGCCGCTTCAGCGCTGGCCGGCTTCTCCGCCAAACTCAATTCGATTGTCGCGCCATTACGGCAGAGCTTCACCTACGACCAGGGCAAAGAAATGTCGCGGCATCAAGAACTCACCGCCGCAACCGGCGTGAAGGTGTACTTCTGCGACCCGCACAGTCCCTGGCAACGCGGCACTTGCGAAAACACCAACGGGCTGCTGCGCCAGTATCTGCCCAAAGGCACGGACCTTTCGGTCTACAGTCAGGACGAACTTGACGCTATCGCCGACAGTCTGAACAGCCGACCTCGTGCAACTCATGCCTTCCATTCGCCGTTCGAGGTCTTCGCCGCGACCCTTGCTTCAGCAAGTCAACCTCAAGGCTCTAAACATTAAACCCGCTGTTGCGCTTCACTCTTGAAACCGCCCAGTCCATAGCGCCGGCGAACCAGCCCGCGAACATGTAGCAAAGCTTGCCGTGCTTGCCCGGGTTGCGCCAGCACGAAGGACGAGTGACGGAGTTCGACGCGCGCACGCGCGCTCACCGGATCGACTTCGACGATCGTGAAGATGCCCCATCCTCGTTGCGAAAGACGCTTCACGTAATGCTCGAATACGGCTATGCCACTGATGCCGTGCTGCTGTGCTTCCTTGTCGCACCAGTGATAGGCCGACTTGTAACCCGCCTTGTAGAGAATCTCCGCGTAGGCATCACGCCCGAGTGCCTCTTCGACAGCCTTGTGATTGTTCGTGAAGAAATGGCGCGGGACGTACAGCATCGGCAGTGCGTCAGAGGTCCAGACGCCAGTGTTCGGATCGACGTCGATCGGCAGTTGCGGTTGCATCGCGAGGGTGCTCCGAGGGGTGAGTTTCGGTTTGCGCGGGCGCTTATCACGGCGCCCGTCGCGTTTCGATGAATGAGGATCGGGTTTCGGTGCTTATGCGCCCCAGACATCGCGGAACACGCGCACCCAGTTTTCGCCCATGATCTTGCGGATGCGCGTCTCGCTCCAGCCTGCGCGCTGCATGGCCGCGGTGAGGTTCGGGAACTCGCCGATCGTGCGGATGCCTTCCGGGTTCACGACCTTGCCGAAGTTCGTCAGACGGCGATAGCGGCCCTTGTCGTGCGTCAGCCAGTCGAAGAAGTCGACGCTGTAGCCCTGCGTGAAATCGGTGCCGATGCCCACCGTATCTTCGCCGGCCAGGTTGACGACATAGTCGATGGCTTCGATGTAGTCCTCGACCGTCGCATCGATTCCGCGCTTGAGGAACGGCGCGAACATCGTCACGCCGATGAAGCCGCCGGCTTCGGCGATTTCCTTCAGCTGTTCATCGGACTTGTTGCGCGGGTGCTCCTTGAGACCCGACGGCAGGCAATGCGAATAGCAGACCGGCTTCTTCGAGAACGCAATGGCCTCCGACGACGTATTGCCACCAACGTGCGACAGATCGACCATGATCCCGACGCGGTTCATTTCGGTAATCACTTCGCGGCCGAAATCCGACAGCCCACCGTCACGCTCATAGCAACCGGTGCCGACCAGGTTCTGCGTGTTGTAGCAAAGCTGCACGACGCGCACGCCCATGTCGGCGAAGGCTTCGATATAACCGAGGTTGTCCTCGAACGCATGCGCGTTCTGGAAGCCCAGGATCACCCCAGTGCGGTTTTCCTTCTTCGCACGCGCGATGTCTTCGGTGGTGCGCACGAGCGTCAGCAACTCACTGTTTGCGCGGATCTGCTGCTTCATCAACGCGATGTTGTCGACGGTCTTCGTAAAGCTCTCCCACACCGACACCGTACAGTTGGCTGCGGTGATGCCGCCCTTCCGCATGTCCTCGAACACCGAGCGGTCGAATTTCGAGATGTTCAGGCCGTCGATGATGATGCTGTTCTCATGCAGATTGCTCATTCGATGCTCCGTATAGGCTTCTGGCGTGTGGGGTCGCTATGGCTGTGCGCAAGTTCGGCGATTCGGCGAATCAGTAAATCGGAAAGCGTTCGCACAGCGCGAAAATCTCACGGCGTACGCGCTGTTCAGTGGCCGCATCCCCATCCGGATGGTGGCCCAGCGCATCGAACACTTCGAGGATCAGGCGGCCAACCTCGCGGAATTCGCCGACGCCAAAGCCGCGCGTCGTGCCGGCCGGTGTGCCGAGGCGAATGCCAGAGGTGACGGTCGGCTTCTCGGTATCGAACGGGATGCCGTTCTTGTTGCAGGTGATGCCAGCGCGCTCCAGTGCCTGCTCGACCTGTGTGCCCTTCAGGCCCTTCGGTCGCAGATCAACCAGCAGCAGGCGGTTGTCCGTGCCGCCCGTGACGAGATCGACGCCGCCCGCCTTCAGCACCTCGCCGAGCGCCTGTGCGTTGGCCAGCACGTTGTCGACATAGGTCTTAAAGTTGTCCTGCGTTGACTGGCCCGCCCGCAGCGGTTATCAGGAACGGACGACCTTTCTGAGTAACAAGCAGGAAACGCTCAATGGGCGAAAACTGCCGGCAAGCGTTCAGGGGTATCTGCAAAAAATCGTCGACTTAGTCTCGGGAAAGCTTCGAACGATCCGGGCTACCTGACCGGTCGCTGCGCTCCGAGCATCGCACCTACAACTGGGTCGCTGTCAGTGCCCACATCTTGCAAGGACATTCGTGAAGTTTCTGGAAGCATCATCCCGCCGATCAGGCCCATGAAAGATACGGCGATCAGATACAAAGCGGGCGACATATTGTTTCCGGTCGTGCCGATCAACCAGGTAGCGACCAACGGCGCGGTGCCCCCGAAGATCGTGTAGGCGAGGTTATAGGTAATGGCCGACCCGGTATAGCGCATCCTGGTTGGGAACACTTCCGACAACAACGCAGCCGTAACCACGCCCGACAACACCGCGCCTGTCGCGAGCATTGCCACGCCGATCAGTGCTGACAGAAATTGTCCCGAGCCGGCGAGCGAGAACGAGGGATAGACGATTACAATCAACAGCGCGCACGTGGTTAATAATGTCATGCGGCGCCCGGCGAAGTCAGAATACAGGCCGGCAAGCGGACAAATGGCCGCAGCAAACAAAAGTGCCACAACGGTGATCAGCAGCGAAGTTGCGCGACTCATGTGTCCTACGACCTGCAGATATGTCGCGAAATAGGTAGTAAAGGTATAGAAGGACAATGCTGTCACTGAAATAAATGCACCAAGCTTCAGAATGCCGCCCGCCTGCGTACGGAACGTTTCGCGCAACGGCGCATGCGCCACCTGGTGCTCGCCTTCAAGAGCGCGGAAGGCGGGTGTTTCATTGAGACTGATGCGCAGGTACAGCCCGATGAGCCCAATGGGTGCGGAGGCGAGGAACGGCACGCGCCATCCCCACGCGCTCATTGCATCAGCCGAAAGCGTTGCATCAAGCGCGTAAGCGACGACGGCCGCGATCGCAAATGAAGAAAAAGTCGACACAGGAATAAAGCTGCCGTACCAGCCGCGTTTGTTTTGCGGCGCGTGCTCCATTACGTAGGCACAGGCGCCAGCATACTCACCACCGGCCGAAAAGCCTTGCACGCAGCGAATCACGGTTAGCAACAACGGCGCGAGAGCACCGATGGCGGCGTAGTTCGGCAGCAAGCCGATCAGTGTGGTCGCCCCGGCCATCATCAAGATGGTCAGCGCCAGCGTGCGTTTGCGCCCAATCCTATCTCCAATTACGCCAAACACTATGCCACCGACCGGACGAAATGCGAAAGCCACTGCAAACACCGCGAAAGTCTTCAGGAGGCCTGCGGCTGGATCGCTGCTCGGAAAAAACTCACTAGTGAGGATAGTTGCGAGGAAACCATACGCTGCGAAATCGAACCATTCAACAAAGTTACCAATCGAGGCAGCCATGATGACTTTGCGCAGTGTTTTAATATCGACTTCAGGGGACGGTGCCTTAGACATTCGATACTCCCGTAGTTGCTGTGAGCGTGCCGTGAAAGCATCACCCACATGCGTGATCGATCGTGGTTCAAATAGTAAGGATCTTTGAGCTTCCCTCGATTTTTCGCCTTCCAACGGTCCCGAGTTATGCAGCCGCATCCTTGGTCTGCTGAGCCTTGATCCAGTCCTGAAGAAACCTTTCCGGAGAAACAAAGCCGAGCGACGAATGACGACGGCTGCGGTTGTAAAACACTTCGACATATTCGAACAGATCGGCCTTCGCGTCCTGATGCGTGCGGTAGCGCGTGGCGTGAACCCGTTCGTTTTTCAAACTGTTGAAGAAGCTTTCCGTCGGGGCGTTGTCCCAACAATTTCCCTTTCGGCTCATCGAGCAGCGCATGCCGTAGGCGCTCAGCTTGCGCTGGAACTCGTGACTCGCGTACTGGCTGCCCCTATCCGAATGGCACAGCGCACCCGGCGCGGGGCGGCGGCGAAACCAGGCCATCGTCAGCGCGTCTGTCACGAGATCCGCCGTCATGCGCGGCTTGATCGACCAGCCCACCACTTCCCGGTTGAACAGGTCGAGCACCACGGCCAGGTACAGCCAGCCCTCGTCGGTCCAGATGTACGTGATGTCCGAGCTGAACACCTGATTCGGCTCGGCAGGCGTGAACTCGCGATTCAGCAGGTTCGGCGCAACCGGCAACTTGTGCTTCGAATCGGTCGTCACCCGGTAGCGGCGCTGGTGCCGGGCTCGGATGCCGTTCTCACGCATCAGCCGTTCCACGCGGTCCTTGCTGGCCGGAAAGCCTCGATCACGGATTTCCTCGGTCATGCGCGGCGAGCCGTATACCCCTTTGATCTCGGCATGTACCGTCCGGATCAGCGTCAGCAATTGCGTGTCCGTCAGTCGCGTTCGTCCTGGCGTGCCGCCGCGCTTCCACGCGCGGTAGCCATTCACGCTGACCGACAACACCCAGCACAGCGACGACAGCGGATACTGCCCGACCTGCTGGTCGATCCAGGCATACCTCACAGCAGGTCCTTCGCGAAGTATGCTGCCGCTTTTTTTGCGATCTCAAGCTCCATCTGCAGGCGCTTGTTCTCCGCTCTCAGGCGTGAAAGCTCCATCTGCTCCGGCGTGACCGGCTTCGCTCCGGCTCCATTCAGCTTGCCCGACGCCTCGGCCTTCACCCAGTTGCGAAGCGTCTGCTCCGACATGCCCAGCTCCCGGGCCACCACGGCAAAGCCCTGGTCTTCCTTGACCCGCTGGACGGCGGCCACCTTGAACTCCGCCGTGTACGATTGCTTCGGTACCTTGAACATCCCTGATTCCCTTCCTTTCCGTCGAGTTTATACACGACCGGTTGGAAGGCGAAATTTCAGGGGAAGCTCACTGTAGAGAGTAGAAGGGACCAAAAGTCGGCGTCATAGAACGTTTCCGCCATTACGTTGTAACAAGAGCGCCAGGTTTTCAGCGCGCTGATTCGACTTCCGGCATTTTGAGAGAGGCGGAGGGTCGGCCGGGATTCGCATGAAATCCGCCGCATCTGGCATCTCGCATCTCGACCTAAGCCACTGATTTTAATTCAAAATCTATCGTCGGATCGAGCGGAGGCACGGGGCGCTGGAGATCGAGCAGATAGTCACCGAGCGCGTCGTCCAGGCTGAAGAAGCGCTGATTGCGCAGGCGGGCGATGACCCATCTCTGCACCAGAAGGACCGACAACTCTGCTTTCGGCTTATCGCGTTTTTTTACTCCGGCTGGAATGACCGCCACGAAGTAATGCGGAGCCATCTCCTGATAGGTCGGATTGATGTCCGGATCGTAGAAGCCGGGCTTGTGCACGCCCAACTTCAGATTGTCGGGCTGCCTGTGGGCGCTGGTGGCCGTTCCCGGAAAGTCGCCGGTCACTCACAGGTCGAACGGCGCATAGGACACCCGTTTTCGCTCATTTCGCAGGCGTCGCCGAAAGCGGTTCGAGCCCGGTCCGCGAAATCGCGGACGCCGCGTCCCGCGACGACAGAAAATGGATCAGCGCCTCAGCGCCGGCCGGATTTTTCGCATTGATGGCGACGCCCCCGGAGAACACCGTGTCCCTCTGCACTTCAGCGGGCAAACTGCCGACCACGGTCACTCCCTTCACCGGCAACAGTTCGACGACCTGCTGAATTCCGATCTCAGCTTCTCCATTCGCGACGGCATCGGCGACCTGCGCGACCGGCATCATGCGGCTCTTGCTCTGCATCGGCCCCGCGATGCCGAGACGCCGGAACAGTTCGCTGCCGACATAGACGCCACTCGGGCTGTCCGGATAGACGATCGACTTCGCTGAGAGCAGCGCTCGCCGCAAGGCGTCGGCCGAGCTGATATCCGGCTTCGGCGTCCCCTCGCGAACCGCCATGCCGATTGCCGAGCGTGCGAAGTCCACCTTGCTGTCAGGCAGGACCTTGCCGGCATTGATCTGTGCGTCGAGCGCATATTCAACCACGATCAGCACGTCGGCCCACTCACCACGCGCAAGCCGCACCGGGATCGCATTCGCGGCCGTACCCACCGCGGGCCCCCAGACAGTGATTAGCTTGCGACCTGTCGCCTCCTCGAATTGCGGGTCCAGTTCGCGATAGGCCGACGCAAACCCGCCCGAAATCATCACCTTGACTTCGTCTGCCAAGGTGGCCCCGCTGCCCAGTAACGCGCCCGCTACGCAGAACGCGAGTGCGCGAATCCTCAGCTTGCGGATGGTCACGGCCCCGCCCCAATGTCGATCAGATGATCGAGTCCGGATGCGAGGCATCATGTTAGCCGGCATCGCGTGCGGCAGCGAGACTGCCGCAGTCTCAGCTTCACACTACCGCCGTCTACGGGCGCTGTTCGACCCCTTTGAGCCGTTCAGAAACGACTCGTGAGCGGCAGCTTCCGGCCCGACATGAGCCATCGTTTCACGTCAACTGCAGCCTGCACGTTGTAGCCAACCGTTCCCGTGTGGCGCGTGTCTTCCCGCAGGGTTCCGTGAACCAATGTGCAAGACTAGCGTGGCTTGCCTTCGTGTTCGTCAACCGCAGCGCGAAGCCGATTGAACCCGTCTGCGAATGCCGCCGACGCGTCACGGAATCGAGCAATTGGCGTCGGAACGTTGCGTGCGCCGCCGATCGCCGCAAGTTGTATCGTCTGCGCGGCGATATAGGACCCGGTAAGTGCGTCACCATCAACTGCGACGTCCAGTTTACATTCCCTATATAGCTCGTTGCGTCGCAGCATGCCAGTCTCCATCGTGATTTTCGAAGCACCGCCTTTCACACCTTCTCGGGCCAATCGAGCTGATGCTCGCCCATCACCCACTCGTTAGGAGGGGTCCCATCAGCTGTATTTTGGTACAGCCAGCTTGCGCAGACCGTGCAATTCCAGTTGCTGCTGATTTTCGTCATGTGGCTCGGCGGCCCGATCGCACTGCCGCCGTCAGCGGCAAGATGGCCATGCGGGGGAACGCTGGATGGCTTGCCAACTAATTCGCGACAGGCATTGCAAGGCTGCATAACTTTCTGCAATGACCTGATTCGAGGAGTCAAATCGCTCGGCCTATGCCGAGTTCTCGTCGCACCACTGGATCGCCCAGCGCTGCACCGCCTCGATAGCGTCCGCGTCGGAGGGCGGCTTCAACCGGTGGATGCGATAGCTTGCTGGAATCGTTCGGCGGGCGTCTCTTAGTCCAGCGTCTTTCTTGGACGCTCGTTCAGTCGTCTTGCCACAGCACTGCTGAGCGACGACTGATCCGGCGTGCGGGCGGCGCAGGCCGCCCGCACCGGCCGTGTTTTCTGCACCGCCACCGCGACACACGGCCTAGATCTACTGGGACTTACGAATTTTACTTTTTCTTACACGTGCAGTGAAAAGCCGACTGAAGCATCGGCCCGGTATTCACCTTTGCCCTTGCGGTCGGGCGAGTCTTTGATCGTATTCGCGGCGCGAGCCCCGTACGGCGCGGCTGCGACGATCGGTACACAAAATCGAAGATTCGTCTCGCCAGTTGCATGCGCGAAGCAACGTAAACAATCAGCAAGAAGCCTGGCCCACGTTTGTTATCTGCGCGTCGGGACATTGAAACCTGATGTTCTCGCTTCCGTCATGCGTGCCCTTTATGTTTCGCACCTCAACGAATCTCCTATAACAAGGTCCCCGCGGTCAACCGACGCACACCTGCACACCTACCCTTCGATCTTGCAACCCCCACAAGAGCCGTATGGCAACGGAGTAGTGAATGAAGCGAAAACAAGAAGCCCCACAAAAATTCGTGCGGCGCGCCGGTTTTATCGGCACCGCAGCCGCACTGACGGTAACCTGCTCGATATTCCCAGCCCTCGCGCAAACGCAGTCGCATCCGCCAACGAACGCGGATCCATCTCTAGACACCGTCACGCCGATCAAGCACGTGATCGTAATCGTCGGCGAGAACCGCACTTTCGACCAGGTCTTCGGCGGCTACCAGCCGGGTCACGGACAAACGATCGAGAATCTGCTCTCGAAGGGCATCATCAATGCCGACGGCAGCCCGGGCCCGAACTTCTCGCTTGCGCAGCAAAACATGGCGCAAGCGACGGATCCGACCACCTTCCTGATGAGTCCCACTTCGAAAACGGCATACTCCGTGCTGCCCGCGCCGAACACCGGTTCCGCTCCGAGCGCCACCAGCGATACGAGCGCGCCCTTTACGACGCTTGCTGAAGCACAGGCCGCCGAGGGCAACGCGCTCGAGCCGCAAGATCTCGTTCATCTGACAACGGGTGCGACGGGTCTTCCGAAAGGCGCTGTCGACACGCGCTTTGGCTCGAATACGTACAACCTGCCGAGCGGTCCCTATCAGATCTCGCGTGTCGGGCCGAATTACGATCAGTACACCGCGAGCCCAGTGCATCGCTTTTATCAGAACTGGCAGCAATCGGATTGCAGTCTCGCCAATGCCACTGCCAGCAATCCGAGCGGATGCAAGATGGATCTCTTCGCATGGGTCGAGACGTCGATCGGAGCGGGGTCCAACGGCAGCCCCCGGCCGGCTGGCTTTACCGATCAGACAACGGGCGAAGGCTCGACGGCACTCGGTTTCTATAACGCGAGCACCGGCGATATGCCCTACTTCACGCAGCTTGCGCAGAAATACACGATTAGCGACAACTATCACCAGCCGGTGATGGGCGGCACGGGCGCGAACAGCATCATGGTCGGCACGGCCGACGCGCTTTACTACACGGACGGCAACGGAAATATGTCCACGCCCCCGAAGAACCAGATCGAAGACCCGCGTCCGATGCCGGGCACGAACAACTGGTATGCGCAGGACGGCTACTCGGGCGGCTCTTACAGTAATTGCTCGGACACGTCACAACCGGGTGTCGGTCCGATTCGCAACTACCTGGGGTCGCTGCCCTACCATCCGAGCGCGAACTGTGCGGCAGGTGCGTACTACCTGCTAAACAATTACAACCCGGGCTATAACGGCAACGGCACGGTCAATACGAGCCCGTTTACGATCCCGCCTTCGCCGGTTCGCACAATTGCAGACTCGCTGCTCGCCAGGAAGATCTCGTGGAAGTACTACGGCGAAGACTGGAACACATTCGTCACAAACCCGTCTCAGAGCGTCTATTGCAACATCTGCAATCCGTTCCTCTACGAGACGTCGATCATGACGAACCCGGCGACCGTGAAGGCGCACCTGCAGGACTCGACGGATCTCTACGCCGACATCGCAAACGGCACGCTGCCCGCGGTCTCCTTCGTTAAGCCGGGCGGACGCCTCGATGGTCACCCCGCCTCGTCGAAATATGACCTATACGAAGGATTCGTGCGCAAGATCATCGATTCGGTTCAGAGCAATCCGAAACTGTGGGCATCGACCGCGATCCTCATCACCAACGATGAAGGCGGTGGCTACTACGATTCGGGTTATATCCAGCCGGTCGACTTCTTCGGTGACGGTCCGCGTATTCCGCTGATCGTGGTCTCGCCTTACTCTCAAGGCGGACGCGTCGCGCACGAGTACGACGATCACGCGTCCATCGTGAAGTTCATCGAGCGCAACTGGCAGCTCGCCCCGATCACGGGCCGCAGCCGCGACAATCTGCCGAATCCGAAACAGACCGGCTCGAACCCATATGTGCCGGTCAACGCACCCGCGATCGGCGATCTGTTCAGCGCGTTCCATTTCGACCAAGGCGTGAGCGGTAACGGCAATCACGGCGATCAAGGCGGCAATGGCAACGGCAGCATCGCCAGCAACGCGCAAGGCCAGAACGGCGGCAAAGGATGGTGGCCGTTCTGAGGTTCTGAAGCCGGGAATCCGTGGTTTCGGAGCAGTCCAGACGCGGCGCGATGAAAATCGCGCCGCGTTTTTTCACGACGCGGGGCCTGCGATGACTTCACTCTTCGAATATGCCCTCACGCTGAGTCTTCAATAGGACTTACGCAAAAAGCCACGCCTGAGCGCGGAAACGAATTGTTACGAAGCGACGTAAACCCAAAGCGAAGCCAAGGTTCGTAATGTCGAGGGCATGACGAAACGCCCGACCCGCCTGGATTACTGCCAGTACCTGCTGGTGAGTCCGATCAACCACACGCTCACGAACTTCGCCGACCATGTTGAAGATATGAGCCACGATGCCATCAACCGGTTTTTGCGTAACGAGAAGATGACGCCGCGTCTCGTATGGGACAACGTGCGTGAACAGATCGCGGATCACGAGGAAGGTTGCATCGCGTTCGACGACACGATCATCGATAAGGATTTCTCGCACAAGATCGAACTGGTCCGGCGCCAGTACAGCGGCAACGCCCACGGCCTGATCAAAGGGATCGGCATGGTGAACTGCGTGTATGTGAACCCGCTGGCGCAGGAGCACTGGATTATCGACTACCGGCTCTACGACCCGGACGGCGACGGCAAGACGAAACTGGATCACGTGCGCGACATGCTGACCAACCTGGTTCATCATAAAGGCCTGCCGTTCCGGCGTGTCCTGATGGATACCTGGTATGCCACGCGCGATCTGATGCTGTTCATCGAGTCGCGGCCTGCGCTGGAAGATCGAGCAGTTTCATCGCGAGGCCAAACAACTGACCGGGATCGAGCGCTGCCAATGCCGCAAAGCGCGCATCCAGCGCAATCACATCGCCTGCGCCGTACTGGTATGGATTCGTCTCGCTGAGATCGCCAGGCAAACCTGCCGTACCCTCTATCAGGTCAAACACCAGATGCTCGATGACTTCCTCCGTCAGCAGCTCAAAAATCCGACCGTTCGAATGAAATTTGCGTAAGTCCTAGGTGCGTGAAGCGCCTCGACGCATAGATTTATAACCCTCGGGTACGACCAAGACGCCGGCGAATCCACTCGGCCGTGAATAGTTACCGAATCGACAGTCCGGGAGCGGCTCAATTGGTCTGCCGTAACTTACACGAACCGCTGCCCACTCGAATCGATTCTCTGATGGTTTAGAGAACCGATATCATGGCAGCAGTTTTCCGCTGCACACAACAGTACCCTTCCAGCCGGTCGTTTACCATTCCGATGTCCATAACAGTTAGCTTCCCCGTCGAAGTGCGGGACTGGATTGCCCACAATCTCACACGCGGCGTTGCGCCACAGGCGATCGTGCGCGAGCTGGTCGTTCGAAATAATGCAGTGGAGCTCGCGTCGGCAATGGTCGATGCGGTCTCCTCGGCTTTTTTATACGGCACACCGTTGCCAGGCGAGACGCTCGAAATCGGCGGTGCACCGGTCACTTACGAACCGGAGCCGCTGCGCGTGCCGGACGGACCGCTGATCCGGCTCGGCGAGCGCAAGACGCGTGTGATTTCACGTATGCAGCGGCCTGCCGCGGTATTGCTCGCCGACTTTCCGAGTGCGAACGAATGCGAGCAACTGATCGCGCTCGCGCGGCCGCGTTTGAACCGTTCGACCGTGGTCGATCCGGTACCCGGCCGCAATGTCGTGGCCGGCCACCGCAGCAGCGAAGGGATGTTTTTTCGTCTGGGCGAGACGCCACTGATTGCGCGCCTCGAAGCGCGGATCACTGAACTCACCGGCCTGCCGGCCGAGAACGGCGAGGGCCTGCAACTCCTCCATTACGAAGCGGGCGCCGAATCGACGCCGCACGTCGATTATCTGATCCCGGGCAACCCCGCGAATCAGGAGTCGATCACGCGTAGCGGGCAGCGCGTGGGCACGCTGCTGATGTATCTGAACGATGTGGAAGGCGGCGGCGAAACCGTGTTCCCGCAGATCGGATGGTCAGTGGTGCCGCAGCGTGGCCAGGCGCTCTATTTCGAATACGGCAACCGTTTCGGGCTCTCCGATCCGAGCTCCCTACATGCAAGCACGCCCTTGCGGGCAGGCGAGAAGTGGGTGGCCACCAAATGGATCCGCACTCGCCATTTCGTGCCGCGTGATCAGGCGTAACGGCTTGCGGGGCGGCTAAACGCGCGCCCCGCGCACTGCGGTTCAGCGCACGAAGACCTCGTCGGCGACCCAGCCATTCGACGTCAGATGCACACCTTCGCGCAACTGCATCGCGCCCGCGCCCAATCGTGAAGGCCGAAGATACGTTGAGCGCCCCTGGGATCACCATGTCGCTCACGTCTCATCGAGTATTCGTACGGCGCGGGGACCGAGAAGTTGCTGTCACTTTGTCGCCGACAGGATTCAAACTCCTGCGTCTTTTTTTGACGCATCCGGGGGAGGTACTTTCCCGGGACGCAATTCTCAAAGATATCTGGATGGAACAACCCGATGCTGGGGAACGCGCGGTCGATGCCCATATAAAGTTCCTCCGCCATGCGCTTCGACCATTTGACACAATGATCGAAACGGTTTGGAGTCGAGGCTATCGTTGGTCGAGTTCGAGTTCTCCTTCTCACTAAATAATTCGAACGCGAACAGCCGCACACCGAGCGCCTCTTCGAGCTTCTCGATGCGGCGGCTCAGTGCCGGCTGCGAAATGTTGACCGCCTCCGCTGCTTTGCGGAAGCTACCCAACTCCACGACGGCTCGAAACGCCTGCAAATCGTTGATGTCGAAGTTGACGTCCACGAGCCATCCTCCGCATTTTAGATGCGTCTATAGATGCGTCTATTTGGCATGATCTGGGCGAAAGCGCCCATCGAGGACAACAACCGGCAATTCTGTCCATGAGGGATCGCACCGAAGTCGGGAGCGAGGGGCCGGTTTTGTCGTGTCAGCGGTCATTCATGGCCGAGAGGCAGGTGTCTCTTCATGGCCGCTTATTGCCTTACGCTACCGCGTCATGTCGATCCGTTGGGAGCCCTGCGGTTGCCCGTGCCGACCTGGATCGTGTCTTCACGCCGAGTCGCCGCGATCGCACTCAGCGTCGCTCTGTCCCGTATGCGCAACCTGCTCGCCAAACTGCAGGGCGGCAAGCTGGGCATAGAGCGGCGAGCTCAGAAGCAAGTCGGCGTGACGGCCCTGCGCGACGATGCGGCCTTGCTCCAGCACGACAATGCGGTCCGCTTGCTGTACGGTCGCGAGGCGGTGCGCGATGACCAGCGTGGTGCGGTTCTGCGCGGCATTGTCCAGCGCCTTCTGTACGAGGCGTTCGCTGGCAGCGTCGAGCGCGCTGGTGGCCTCGTCCAGCAGCAGGACGGGCGGATTCTTCAGGATCGCGCGGGCGATCGCAATGCGTTGGCGCTGTCCGCCAGACAGTCGTACTCCGCGCTCGCCTAGAAACGTGTCGTAGCCTTGCGGCAGTTCTTCGATAAAGCCGGCCGCAGCGGCCATTTCGGCAGCCCGCTGCACTTGCGGGAGTGTGGCCTCGTGCGCGCCGTAGCGGATGTTGTCGAGCACGCTGCCCGAAAAGATCACCGATTCCTGCAGCACTGCCCCGATTCCCTTGCGCAACTCGAGGAGCGGCACCTGTCGCGTCGGGACGCCGTTGATCAGAATGTTGCCGGCCTGCGGGTCGTAAAATCGCAGCAGCAGTTGGAACAGCGTGGTTTTGCCGGCGCCGGACGGTCCAACCAGCGCGACATGTTCGCCCGCGCGGACGTCGAGCGAGAGCCCGGCGAGTGCAGCGATGCCGGGGCGGGACGGATACGAAAAGCTAACATTGTCGAAGCGGATGCCGTCCCCGCGCGCCGGCAGCGCGACCGTCGCCTCGGCCTGTACCACCGGCGAGCGTGCCGCCAGCAGTTGCAACAACCGTTCGGTGGCGCCGGCAGCCCGCTGCAGATCGCCCCACACTTCGGCGACAGCTCCCACAGCGCCGGCGGTGAACACCGCGTAGAGGATGAACTGGGACAACTGGCCGGCCGTCATCCGCCCGGCTAGCACAGCCTGCGCCCCAAGCCAGAGGACGAACACGACGGCGGCGAATACCAGCACGATAACCACGGCGGTCAACCAGGCACGCGCCCGAATGCGCTTGAGCGCGGTCTCAAAGGCCACCTCCACCGCGCCGGCAAACCGCCGCGCCTCAAAGGACTCCTGCGTGTACGACTGGACGGTCGGCATGGCATTGAGGACCTCGCCCGCCAGCGCGCTCGCGTTCGCTACCTTGTCCTGGCTGGCGCGCGAGAGGCGGCGCACGCGCCGACCGAAGACAACGATGGGAGCGACCACCACCACCAGCGTAGCGATGATGTAGCCTGACAGCACAGGGCTGGTCACTGCCAGCATCGCCACGCCACCGGTAAGCAGAAAGAAGTTGCGTAACCCCAACGACAGGCTGGTGCCCACCACCGTCTGAATCAAGGTGGTGTCGGTGGTGAGCCGCGACAGCACCTCTCCGGTCTGCGTGGTTTCGAAGAACTGCGGGCTCATCTCCAGCACGTGGTCGTAGACCGCACTTCGCAAATCGGCGGTGACCCGCTCGCCCAGCCACGACACGAGGTAGAAGCGCAGTGCCGTGGCGCCGGCCAGTACCAGCGAAACGGCGAATAACGCGAGGAAATAGCGATCGATATGCGTACGGTCACCCGCAGCAAAGCCACGGTCAATCAGGTATTTGAACGCCACCGGCAACGCCAGTGTGGCGCCCGCCGACGTCACCAGCGCCAGGAACGCGAGCGCCCAGCGCCCGGCATACGGGCGCATGAAGGGAAACAGGGCAAACAGGGGGCCTATAGCCAGCGAAGGCGGCGAAGGCGGGACAGCGTCTGGCATGAGGATTCCCGAGCGGGTAGAAGTTCATCTCGATTGTGCCAGTCCTACAGATTCGAAGGCAGCGGTCGCGTGCTTGCCGCGACTCCCCATATGTATCAAGATCAAATCGATCTTCTCAGGAATGAGCCATTGCCATGACAGACAAACCCGATCCGGACGAACTGAAAGGACCGGTGGCTTGGCGTTGCGCCAGATCCACGAACAGGTACAGAGGAGCGTCGAGTGCGACCGCGAAGAGCAGGTAAAGCGTAATACTACCGCTGCGCAACAGGGTCGATGGCAACGTTGGGTACGCTACATGTGGGCCCGCAGTGGCCGTCGCTTTGATACGAAATGCGCCGGTCGCGATTGCCGAGTCGGGAGCAAACGTTAATCGCCGAGCCGGGCCGGTCATAGCGTGTCTGCGAGCGGCACGACCCGACCCTAAGCGGCCAAAGGTATTAGTCATGCGTCGATGCCCGCTTTCGGCTCTGTAACTGCCTTTCACTCTTGGCCGAATGCAATTCCCCACGGCTGGCTCGTTTTACTCGTCTGGTAATGGATAAATCCGCTATACCCTACTGAAGTTTCTCAGCGCCGTATCAGGGAATCGACTAAGGTCACCAATTCCTTGTCAAGACGCCGAAAATCAGGCCGCAGTCATAAGTTGCGCGGTGCGTTGGCATTTCCGCTTTCAACTGAGCCTGCGCGACATTCAGGAGTTGTTGTTCGAACGCGACGTGGCGGTGAGCCATGAAACCGTGCGACGCTGGTGCGACAAGTTTGGCGCTCGCTTCGCGCATCGCGTCAAGGCCGCGCGTTATAAGCCCGGCAGCACCTGGCATCTCGATGAGATGTTCGTGACGCTGCGCGGTGAGCCTCATCTGCCGTGGCGAGCGGTTGACGAGCATGGTGCCGAACTCGACATTCTGTTGCAGAAGCGGCGGGACAAAGCCGCTGCCAAACGCTTCTTCAAGCACGTGCTTCGGTCATGCCCCGTGCCGCGCAAGATCGTCACAGATCAATTACGAAGCTATCCGGCCGCGAAGGCCGAGATCCCCGAGTTGGCCGGCGTCAAACACGTGTTCGTCAAGGCTGCTGCACGGGTGAATAACTGGGCTGAGAATAGTCATCAACCTACCCGTGAACGCGAACGACGCATGCGCGGGTTCCGCGACCCGAAGCGAACGCAAGATTTTCTGTCGAGCTTCGGTCTGATTCGGCAGCACTTTGCTCTCAAACGACATCTGCTGCGCGCCTCTCTTTATCGCAAACAACTCGCCGCCCGATTCGCTGCGTGGCATGCATTCACCGAGCTCAGCCAAAATCCGTCGATCGCTTTCTGAGCAATCTACCTCTTTGGCACTGCGCCGGCTCACCACCGCCAAATTGACAGCGCCCTTTTGATCGCCTTTATTTGCACCAGATTCCTCAAAAGAGAGACGAACGTTGCAAAAGATGCTGTTGGACATGCCCCGCAATATCTATCACCAACGATGCCGGCGAAGCCGCGTTCCCGTTTGGTGACGCCGCTTCTCCGCCGCGATATGAACCCAGTGCTGGTGGCGCACGGCGCAAACGCGAACCATCTGGATGCGCAATGCGGCACCGCGCTGCAAATGGCTATCGCACAGCGCAATACGGCGGTGGCAGATGCACTGCGCCAGACGGGGGCGACGGAGTGAGGCTGGGCTATCTCAGGAGAAGATCGCTTCAATATCCGGCGACGCGTCTTTCACCTCGTCGAAGTTCAGTGTCGCTTCGATATGCTGCAGGTGTTCCAGCATGCTCGCCGCAGCCTTTGCTTCGTCATGCGCTTCGATTGCATCGATCAGATCACTGTGCTCGTGATGCGGGCACGCCGGGGCGTTGGGCTTGTCGTAAAGCGTGATGACGAGGCACGTCAACGGCGCGAGTTCTCGCATCATCCGCAAGAGGATTTCGTTGCCGATCATCTCCGCGATCAGCACATGAAACTCGCCTGACAGCCGGATGATGGCGGGCCGGTCATTCTGCTTGCGCGCGTCGCCTTCCTGCCGCAC
Source organism: Paraburkholderia sp. UCT70 (assembly GCF_050434085.1). Classification (NCBI taxonomy): domain Bacteria; kingdom Pseudomonadati; phylum Pseudomonadota; class Betaproteobacteria; order Burkholderiales; family Burkholderiaceae; genus Paraburkholderia; species Paraburkholderia sp. UCT70. The sequence goes on from NZ_JBNPVZ010000003.1 coordinate 1,294,584, forward strand.
GTGCTTGCGTAACGCACGCACTTGCGCCGACGTCGCAGTGCGGCTCAACAGTCTGGCCATTTCCGGCTCGATCATGCGTCGCGTGACAAATACGTCTCGCGCCTGCTGGACGCTCGGGCTGGCGATAAAGGCTCCGCGATTCGGCACCAGTTCGACCAGCCCCTCATGGGCAAGCTTGTTGAGCACTTCGCGAATCTTGGTCCGGCTCACGCCCGAGACTTCCGCAAGCCGCTCCTCAATCAATTTTGTCCCGGGTGCAAGGCGATGCTCAAGCACCGCCTTCTGGATGCGGCCGTAGATTTCCTCGTTCGTAAACGGCGCCCTGGGCGCGGCAACTTTACTGGCAGGCATGGAGGAGGCTCGGCTCAAAGGGTTTCTCGCAACTGGGAAATGAATCGATGATAGAGCAATCACGAGCGCTTTTGTACACAAAAATTCGATGGTGCGTTCTCATCGAAACCATTCTCTAACGGACGAGATCGCAATTTTTTGTATGCACACATTCATTGATGCTTGTCGGGGCCTGACAACCTGGAGACCTCTTTCGCAGGCGCCTTTTGGCCCGTGCGACAACCCTCATTTGGTGCCAATGATTCAATTTTGGTGCACACGCGCACCATCTTCCCGCATGCGCTTTTATCGTAGTTTCCGCCATGATCCATTGCCGCTCGTTCCAGAGAAGGTATTCAGGAAGCAGCCGTTTCCGCTATCGAACGCACGTCCAACATTGCATACAATCACGCTTCTATTGCGTACAAACGCACAGATTTATGTTGGCACAAAGCTTGCGTCAAAAGAATCCAGCAAGCATCTTTCTCTGGCGCGGTCCGCCAGAAGCTACCCTTGATATGGAAATCATGACGCAACGCACTCTGATTGGCATGTTGACCCCGTCTTCCAACACGGTTCTCGAACCGGTCACTTCGGCGATGCTCGCGGGCCTGCCCGACGTCAGTGCGCATTTCGGCCGCTTCCGGGTGACCCAGATCGCACTGTCCGAACAGGCGCTGGCCCAGTTCGACGACGAGGAAATTCTCGGCGCGGCAGGGTTGCTTGCCGATGCCAAGCTGGACGTAATCGGCTGGAACGGGACATCGTCGGGCTGGCTCGGGTTTGAGGCAGACGAGCGTCTGTGCCGCAGCATCACAGAACGCACCGGCATTGCCGCCTGCACCTCGGTGCTTGCGCTTAACGAGGTTTTCGCCATGACGGGCGTGCGTCGCTTCGGTCTGGTCACACCGTATCGCGACGACGTGCAGGCAAAGGTCATTTCGACGTATGGCGGCGCGGGCTTTGAATGTGTCGGTGAACGTCATCTAAACAAGCAGGACAATTTTTCGTTTTCGGAAGTCAGTGCCGACACGTTGCGTGAGATGGCACGTGAAGTCGCAAAGAGCAAACCCGACGCGATTACGATTTTCTGCACCAATTTGCGCGGCGCGCCGCTCGCGGAAGAGCTCGAAGCCGAACTCGGCATTCCGGTGTACGACACCATCTCGACGGTGGTCTGGAAAGCACTGCGGACGAGCGGCATCGATACGTCGCGCGTCACCGGCTGGGGCAGCCTGTTCCGGGAGGTCGCATGAGTGACGCGGCGGCCTTCGACCTCGTGATCCGCGACGCGGATATCGCCACGGCGGCCGACCGCTTCACCGCCGACATCGGCGTGCGCGATGGGCGCATCGTCGCGCTGGGCAGCGGACTGGCTCGGGGCGCCAACGAGATCGATGCAGGCGGCCGCCTCGTCACTCCAGGCGGCGTGGATAGCCACTGCCACCTGGATCAGGACACCGGCGACGACAGCGTGATGGCCGACGACTTCCTGAGCGGCACGGTTTCCGCTGCCTGCGGCGGCACCACCACGGTGATTCCGTTTGCGTGCCAGCAGAAGGGAAAAACGCTGCGTGCGGCGATCGATACGTACCACCGACGCGCCGACGCCCGCGCGATGATCGACTACGCCTTCCATCTGATCGTCACCGATCCCACGCCGCATGTGCTCGAACAGGAGCTGCCGCAACTGATCGAAGAGGGTTATACGTCGTTCAAGATCTACATGACGTATGACGCGCTCAAGCTGAACGACCGTCAGATAATCGAACTGCTCGCATTGGCCCGCGTCCACGGCGCCATGGTGATGATTCATGCCGAAAACGCCGATTGCATTGCGTGGCTCACCGAAGCGCTGCTGGAGCAAGGCATCACCGCGCCGATCGGGCATGCGCTGTCCCGTCCGATGCTGGTTGAGCGCGAAGCGACGCATCGCGCGATCAGTCTCGCGCAGCTGGTCGACACGCCTGTGCTGATCGTGCACGTCTCCGGCCGCGAGGCGATCGAGCAGATTCGCTGGGCGCAAGGACAAGGCCTCGCCGTCTACGCCGAGACATGTCCGCACTATCTGCTGCTGACCGAAGACATGCTCGAAGATGGCCCTCGCGGCTATCAATGTATCTGCAGTCCGCCGCCGCGCGACGAAGGCAACCGCCAGGCCGTCTGGGACGGTCTCGTGAACGGTACGTTTCAGGTGCTCTCCTCCGACCATGCGCCGTTCCGCTTCGACGGTCCGCACGGCAAGCAGGTGGCCGGCGAAAACCCGCGCTTCGACCAGGTGCCCAACGGCATACCAGGTCTCGAGACGCGCATGGCCTTGCTGATGTCCGAAGGCGTGATGAACGGACGCATCGACATTCACGCCTTCGTCGCATTGACCGCAACCAATGCGGCGAAGCTCTACGGCCTTTATCCGCGCAAGGGTTCAATCGCTATCGGCGGCGACGCCGATCTGGTGATCTGGGACACGGATCGTGCCTTCACGCTCACCAACGATGCGCTGCACCACAACGTCGACTACACGCCGTACGAGGGTTGGCAGATGAAAGCGTGGCCAGCGCTGACGCTGTCGCGTGGCGACGTAGTGTGGGATGGCGTGCAGCCCAGCGGCATACGCGGCCGCGGCGAGTTCCTGCCGGCCTTGCGCCCGCAACAGGCGCAACCGCATCGGCCGTTGAACCCACGCCTTGACGCGCACCGGGTGCTACCGCGCTTTGACTTTCCCGCCGTCTATCGCAGGTAGGAATGGCTTTGCGGGCTCGCGCGGAACGTGCAGTGCATTCGGCACCTTCCGCGCCGTCTTACACGCTGTCTTTATAACGTACGTACTGTTATTTTCTCTGGAGAGCCTGATGTCCGAACGATTTTCGCGTCGCCAATTCCTCCATCGTGCCGCCGCGGCTGCAGCCATGGTGTCGATTGGCCTGCCCCGCTTTGCGATGGCCGCCGGGCTCACGCTTGACGACATCAAGAAGGCCGGCGTGCTGCGCATCGGCTGCGAAGCGACCTATCCGCCGCTGACCTATCGCGACGCGAGCGGCGCGATGATCGGCTACGACGTGGATCTCGCCAACGCGTTTTGCCGCAATCTCGGCGTCAAGGCGCAGTTTATCGACACGGTCTGGTCGGGTGTGATTCCGTCGCTTTACACGAAGAAGTTCGATCTGGTGATGAGCAGCCTGAGCTACACGGCCGAGCGCGAGAAACACGTGGACTTCTCCGTGCCTTACGTCGAGGCCTCGCAGGCACTGCTGATTCGCGCGGCGGATCTGAAGAGCGTCGCCAGCCTCAGCGGCATGAACGGCAAGGTGCTCGGACTCAAGCTCGGCTCGCCGGGTCAGATACTCGAACCGAAGCTCGATGCGCAACTGAAAGCAGCGGGCGGGGCGGGTTTCAAGGAAGTAAAAACCTTTGACGACCATCCGGCCGCCTATATCGCGCTGGCAGAAGGCAAAGTGGACGGCGTGCTCAACACATTGCCGACGCTTTCGCTCGTTCTGAAGAATGCGCCGGGCAAATACGCTATCGTCAAGGGCATCGGCGCGGATAACTGGGCAGGCATCGCAGCACGTACGGATGACACTGCGCTGATCGGCTTCATTGACCAGCAGCTGCGCAAGTTCAGAACAGACGGCACGTTGCATACGCTGCAGCAGAAGTGGTTTGGTTTCGACATGAACTTGCCGGATGCGATTCCGGTGCTGTCCTGAGAGCGCGGCGTCCATGGACTGGAGCATTATCGTCATGGCGTTGCCGATCCTCGCGGTCGGCCTGCTCGCCACGCTGAAGGTTTGCCTCGCGGCCATCGCGATTGGCATCGTGCTCGGCTTCGCGCTGGGTTTCGGTGCGCTCAGCCGCTTCAGGGCGGTTCGCATCGCCATACTGGCGTATGTAGATTTCGTGCGCGGCACACCGCTGCTCGTGCAGATCTTTCTCGTCTATTTTGCGCTGCCCGTCATCGGCATCAACTTCAACGAGTACTGGGCCGGCGTCATCGCGCTCAGTCTGAACGCGGGCGGCTTCATCTGCGAGATCGTGCGCGCCAGCATGCAGTCGGTCGATCGCGGCCAGACTGAAGCCGCGCAATCGATCGGAATGCGTCACGGCCAGATCGCTCTGCACGTGCTCTTCCCGCAAGCGTGGCGGCGCATCCTGCCTCCGCTCACCAACGAACTGATCTCGTTAATCAAGGGCTCGGCGCTGCTGTCCGCGATCTCCGTGTATGAACTCACACACGCCGGTCAGGAGATCATCGCAACGTATTTTTCGCCGTTCGAGATTTTCCTGCTGATCGCCCTCTACTACTACGCATTGATCTCGGCGCTGGCGTGGCTGTCGCGCTACCTCGAACGGCGACTGCCGCAATACTGACTTCATGAGCTCGGGTTCCCGCATGTCTTCCACCGTTACCGTCTCTGACCTGTCCGCGGCGTCCGCTAAGGACGCCGCCGCGCGCGTGCATGAAGGCGGGGCTGCAACGCTGCTGTCCATAGAAGGACTGCACAAGCGCTTCGGCGACAAGGTCATCCTGCCCTCCGTCTCACTGGACGTCGGGCACGGCGAAACCGTGGTGCTGATCGGGCCGTCGGGTTCGGGCAAGACCACGCTCCTGCGCTGTCTCAACTTCCTGGAAAGACCGGACGGCGGCACGATCCGCCTTGGCGGCCAGCGTATCGGGTTGTCGGAGCAAGGCCGCGCGCTGCCCGAAGCCGAACTGGCGCGGCAGCGCAGCCGCTTCGGCTTCGTGTTTCAGCGCTTCAACCTGTTCGCGCATTTGAGCGCACTGGATAACGTCGCCGCCGGCCCGCAGCGCGTGCGGGGACTCTCGCGCGACGCGGCCCGCGCTCGCGCACAAGTTGCCCTGGAAAAAGTCCACCTCGCGCAGCATGTCAACAAGCGGCCAGCGCAACTCTCGGGCGGCCAGCAGCAACGCGTGGCGATTGCCCGCGCACTCGCGATGGAGCCGCAGATGATCCTGTTCGACGAGCCGACCTCGGCGCTCGACCCGGAACTCGTCAACGAAGTGCTCGACGTAATGCGCGATCTCGCCGCGGCCCGCATGACGATGATGGTGGTGACACACGAAATGAGCTTCGCGCGCAACGTGGCGCATCGGGTGGTGTTCATGGACGCCGGCGCCATCATCGAACAAGGCACGCCCGGCGACGTCTTCGGCCGTCCGCGCGAAGAGCGCACGCGGCGTTTCCTGCAGCACCTGCACACCTGAACTGAACCGGACCACTGGCTGATGACTGCCCCACCTATCGAGCTTGACCTTGACCTGTTGCTACTGGGCGCCACCGTCGTGACGATGGACCCGGCCCAACCGCTGTTGCACGAGGCGGCCATCGGCATTCGCGGCAACCGGCTCGCCTTTGTCGGCCGCGCGCAGGATCTCCCGGTGCGCACACGCACGCGGACCACGCGCCGGCTTGCCGGACGCGTCATCGTGCCCGGCTACGTGAACGTCCATACCCACGCCATTCTGACAATGGTGCGCGGCGTCGCCGAAGACCTGGGCTTCGCGCCCGCCTACACGCCGGGGATTCCCCACGGCCATGACGTGCGCCCAGACGAGGCTATCGCGCTGGCGCGTCTTGGCGCGCTCGAAGCGATGCTGTTCGGCTCGACGCTGATCAACGACAGCTACGTCCACGCCGATCTGACCATGGATGCCATGGCCGACCTCGGCCTGCGGGTGTATTCATGCGGCCGCCTGCACGACGTCGATTTCTCCGGCGTCGCGGACGGACGCTGGGAATACCATGCCGCGACCGGCGAGCGCACGCTCAACGAAGCACTGGCGCTGGCCGGGCGCTGGCATTGCAAGCGCAACGGGCGCACCGGCGTCCAACTCGCCGTTCATGCGCCCGACACCTGCTCCGACGACTTTCTGCGTCTGATCGCCGAGGCGGCACGTACGTATGAGCTCGGCGTGACGACTCACCTTGCGCAAAGCCGCACCGAAGTCAACGTGGTGAAGAAGCGTTCGGGCAAGAGCCCCGCGCAGTTGCTAGACGAGGTCGGGCTGCTGCATGAAAGGCTCGTGGCAGCGCACTGTCTGTATCTGGACGACGACGACATCGCACGCGTCGGACGGGCCGGCATCACGGTGGCGCACATCCCCAAGGGCAACGCGACGGGCGGCACGATGGCGCCCACGCCGCGTCTGCGCGCCGCCGGCGCGCGCATTGCATTAGGCACCGACAACATGCACGCGGATATGACCGAGGTCATGCGCTGGGCGCTGGCCATCGCGCGCATCCAGTTGGGCGAAGTCGCCGCGGACTGGCAACCCGCCGATGCGCTCACCATGGCGACGCACAACGGCGCGCACGCCATGGGGCTTGGCGACGAACTCGGCTGCCTCAAGACAGGCTGGCTCGCCGACCTCGCCATATTCGATTTCCAGCGCGCCCATCTGACTCCGCACCCCAATCCGTTGGGCACGCTGGTGCACACGGGACTTGGGCGCGATGTCGAGATGGTCATCGTGGACGGGGAGATCGTGGTGGACGGCGGCGCCCCCATCCGTTGCGATGCCGATGCCGTCATCGCGGCTGGAAAGCACGCCGCCACGCAACTATGGAAAAGGGCCAGCGCATGAGCACCCCGCACACTGTCGTTTCACAGTCGAAGCACGCCGCAGCGGGCGCCTACCTTGCAGCCTCGCAAGCACGCACCTTGCAAACCGGTGCCGCCGTGCAGATGCGCGGCATCCAGCATCGTTTCGCCGCCGTGCCGGTGATCGAAGACGTCACGCTTGAAATCGCCGCAGGCGAACTGGTTGCGTTGCTCGGCCCATCGGGCTGCGGCAAGAGCACCCTGTTGCGCATCCTTGCCGGTCTGCAGGTTCAGTCCGAGGGCGAAGTGCATATCGGCGGGCAACGCGTGGACGGCCTCGCGCCACGCCAGCGCGGCGTGGGCATCGTCTTCCAGAACTACGCGCTGTTTCCGCACATGACGGTCGCCGCCAACGTCGCCTACGGTCTCGAAGCCAACGGCGTCGCGCGTCGGGATGCTGCTCAGAAGGCCATGCAGATGCTGGAGATGGTGCGCATGGAGGCATTTGCGAAACGCTATCCGCGCGAGTTGTCGGGCGGTCAACAGCAACGCGTCGCACTGGCCCGCACGCTTGCCGTCGAGCCGCGCATCCTGCTGCTCGACGAGCCGTTTGCGGCGCTGGACAAAAACCTGCGGCTCGATATGCAGATCGAAATCCGCCGTCTGCAGCGCGAACTGAACATCACGACCGTGATGGTGACTCACGATCAGGAGGAGGCCATGAGCATGGCCGACCGGATCGCGGTGCTCAATCGCGGGCGGCTCGAACAATACGACCCGGCGGTCGCGATCTACGATCAGCCCGCAACCCCCTTCGTCGCCACCTTCGTCGGCACGGCGAATCTGCTGCCGGTCACCTTGCGCGTGCACGGCAACCAGTGCCTGGCGACCTTCGACGATGGCACGGTGCTGACCGTTGCCCAGCCCGGCCCGTGGCGCGACACCGGCGCGGCGCTGCTGGCGGTTCGCCCCGAGCAATGGGCGTGGCAGTTGCCGCAGCCCGGCGACAGCGCGCGTCAGCTGCTGGCTACAGTGCAATTGGCGATGCCTATCGGTCCCACGCTGGTGGTCGATCTGCAGACCGATGCCGGACAGACCGTGAAGATTTCCGTGCCACGCGCAGAGGGTGCCGACTTGCGCCCTGGCATGCGCGTCGCGCTCGATTTCAACCCGGGTGCGCGAGTGCGCACGTTCAAGGCAGCGCAATCCAATACCGCAGGTGTTTAGCGCATGGTCACGATCGTCCTGGTCCAACCTGCCGCCCGCTTCGTTATCGCCGGTTCATCCTGTTTAACTATCCATCCAGAGGTTCTATGTCGCTGATCGATCACCAACGTCGCAAGCTCCTGCAACTGATGGGAACAGCGGGGGCTGTCGGCCTGTCGCTAGGCAGCCCGCTTGCCATGGCCGCGTCCCAATCCCTCGCCGCCACCACGTTTCCCGGTGCGTGGGAAGAGTCGCAACGCAAGATCCTGTTGCCCGCGTTTCGCAAGGCTGCGGGCGTGAGCGCCGTGCTCACCGCATCGCAAGCGGTCGATACGCTGACCAAGTTGGTGGCCGCGCGCAACAACCCGCCGTTCGACGTGGTCATGATGGACGAGGGTCCCTACCTGCAGGGCATCGCGCAGGGCGTGTTCGAACCCATTCCGGCAGCCCGGGTGCCGAACCTGGCGAATCTGCCCGCGCGCTTCGTCGACCCGAAGGGTCTGGGCGTCTATGTGTCCGCGCAGGTCTATGGCATCGCGTACAACACGGAGCGCGTGAAGACCGCGCCGAAATCCTGGAATGATCTGCTCAAGCCGGAATTCAAGGGCCGCGTTGGCCTCGTGAGTCTCGACTCCACCTTGGGCACGGTATGGATGGTGGCGCTCGCCAAGATGCTGGGCGGCGACGAGGATCATATGGACCCGGCCTTCGATTACATCAAGCGGCTGATGCCGAACGTCGGCGCGGTTGCCGCCAATCCGGGCGCACTCGGCACGCTGTTCCAGCAAGGTCAGGTGGATATTGCCTGCCACTACATCAACAATGTGGAATCGCTGAAGGCCAAGGGCGTGCCGGTGGCGCTCGCGCGCCCCGCAAGCAACTGGGGCATGGTGCGCAGCACGATGAATATCGTGAAGAACACCCAGGCGGCAGATCTCGCCGCGGCGTATATCAACACCGCGTTGAGCGTCGAAGTGCAGCAGCAGATGACGAGCGCGCCCTACTACGTCGCGCCGACCAACACGAAGGTGCCGTTTGGTGCGGCGCTCGCCGCTGTCGCTCATAACGCCAATGACATGACGTCGTTCGTGCAGGTCGACTGGGCACGCATCAATCCGCGCCGCGCTGAATATATCGACCGGTTCAACCGTCTGGTCAAGGCCTGACGCATCATGAACGCGAATCACCGGATGCCGCGCGACTGGCTGCTCGTGCTGCCACTGGGCCTGTTCTTCATCGCGTTTGTGGGCGTGCCGCTGTTGCTCGTCGCGCTGATCAGCCTGCACAACGACACTGCCATGACGCATTTCGGCTTTCGCCAATACATGGTCTTCTTTGGCGACAGCTATAACCGCGGCATCCTCTGGCAAACGCTCTGGCTTGGGGTCGCGACCACGCTGGTGACGATCGTGCTCGGCTATCCGGTCGCGCATCTGTACGTGGTGAGCCCGCCGCACTGGCGGCGTGTGCTGATCGTGCTGATCCTGCTGCCGCTTCTGACCAGTTCGGTGGTGCGCACGTTTGCGTGGGTCGTCATTCTCGGCAATGAAGGGCTGGTCAACGCGCTGCTGATGGCGCTCGGGCATTCGGGCCAGCCGGTTAAGCTCCTGTACACGCCGCTGGCGGTGATCCTCTCGCTTGCGCAGATCGAATTGCCGTTGATGGTGTTGCCGGTCGTCACCACGCTCACTTCGCTCGACACGCGCTTGCCCGAGGCGTCGCATGCGCTGGGCGCCAGCAGCTGGCGCACCTGGTGGAAGATCACCGTGCCACTTGCGATGCCGGGTCTGCTCAGCGGAACCTTGCTGGTGTTTACCGGCGCGGTCAGTGCGTTCGTGGTTCAAACCCTGGTGGGGGGCGGGCAGCTGATGTACATGCCGTTCTACATCTACGAACAGGCCATCCAGACGCAGAACTATCCGTTTGCGGCGACGCTTGCCGTGATTCTGCTGGTGAGCGTGCTGCTCGTGGTGACCTTGCTCAACTATTTCGGCCGCAAGACCAGAGGGTTTGTCCATGGCTAATTCCACGCTTGCCGCGCCGGGCGTCATGCCGGCGCACGGCACCCAGCCGGGTCGCCTGTCTTTCAATGCAGTGATGGGCCTGATGGGCGGCATCGGGCTGATGATGCTGATCGGGCCCACGCTGATCGTACTGGCGACGTCGCTCACGTCGGGCTACTCGCTGAAGTTTCCGCCGCCGGGACTGTCATTGCGCTGGTATCAGGCGCTGATCTTCGATTCGCCGGAGATCATCGACGACCTGCTGTTGAGCCTGAAGCTCGCTGCCGCCGCGACCGCCTGCGCGACCGTGCTGGCGGTCGCCGCCGCGGTGACGCTCGCGCGCCGCCGCACGTTCTCTGCGCGACTGCTCGATTCGTTTTTCATGGCGCCGCTGACCATTCCGTCGCTGGCGCTGGGGTTGGGTATCCTGATCCTGTTCAACCTCGAAAGCGCGGGGCTCTCGTTCTACAGTCTGCTCGCCGGACATATCGTGCTGTGCGCACCGTATGTGCTTTACACGACGTCGGCCAGTTATGCGCAGCTCGATCCCGCGCTGCTCGACAGCTCGACATGCCTCGGCGCGGGCGGCTGGTTCACGTTTCGCCGCGTCGTACTGCCGGAGTTGGTGCCAGGCATTGCGTCGGGGGCGTTCATTGCGTTCATGAATTCGTTCGATAACGTCGCGCTGTCGCTGTTCCTGTCGGACGCGCGATCTGAAGTGTTGCCCATCCACCTGTGGCATATCATCGAGGACAGCCTCGACGTGCGGGCGGCCGCCGCCTCGGGTGTGCTGATTATCGCCACCTTGGTTTCCATGCTGCTGATGGAGCGGCTCGCCGGCTTGTCGCGGCAGTTTCGCTAGCCGCCGCAGTCAACCCCTTCCTTCGATCAGTCAGAAACCGTGCGCAAGATACTCTCCAACGTCAGGGCACTACACGGCACCGAACAGCGTTATGAGCCGCGACGCGTCGACGTCGTGATCGAAGGCGAGCGCATCGCCGCTATCGTGCCGGGCGGCAGCGCGACCGACGGCGAATGCATACCGCTCGACGACTGCCTGCTGGTGCCGGGGCTCATCAACGGCCATCAACATTCGCACGAGCATTTTCACAAGGGACGGCTCGAAAACCTGCCGCTCGAGTTGTGGATGCACTACGTGCGCGCGCCGCGCCCCGTGAAGCTGACGCCGCGCCAAATCTATTTGCGAACGTTGATTGGCGCGCTCGAATCGCTGCGCAGCGGCACAACCACGCTCGTCGACGACGTGAGCCTCGGTCAGGCCATTGACCCCGCCGCCGTCGACGCCATCTTCCAGGCATACGAGGACGCGGGGATTCGCACGCTCGTGGGGTTCTCGATGATGGATCGCGCGATCGTCGATAACTTCCCGGAGGTCGACAGCATTTTCCCGCCCGCGCTGCTTGCGCAACTACGTGCGCAGCCGCGGCCCTCTCCCGATGCGTTCTTCGCGCTGCTGGAAAGCGAGTTGGCGCATCGCCATCCCCAGCATGATCGGGTGGGCATGCTGATCGCCCCTTCCGCACCGCAGCGCTGCACGCCGGAATTTCTCGCGCGTTGCCGCGAATTCGCCGACACGCATGATCTGCCGGTCATCATCCACGTTCAGGAAACGCGCCTGCAGGTGGTAACGGCGCAAGCCTTCTACGGCAAGTCCATGGTGATGCGCCTTGCCGAACTGAAATTTCTGCGGCCAGGCACGTCGCTGATCCACGCGGTCTGGTTGTCGGATGCTGAGATCGCGAGTCTGGCTCAATCGGGTGCGAGCGTTCAGCACAATCCATGGAGCAATCTAATGCTCGGTTCGGGCATTCAACCAGTGCGAGCGCTGCTCGATGCGGGTGTCAACGTGAGTCTCGGCTCCGACGGCTGCGCGTCGACGGTCACCGCCAATATGCTCAACGTGCTTGGCAGCGCCGCAGCGGTGTCGAAGATACGCGGCGACGATTATTCGCGCTGGTTGTCCGCGGCTGAAGCGCTGCATGCGGGGACAATTGGCGGCGCGACGGCGCTCGGACTAGGCAGCAAGCTCGGTGCAATCAAGCCGGGTTATAGCGCCGACCTGGTCGCTTACCGGACTGACGCGATCAGCTTCACGCCGTTAACCGATCCGGTGCGGCAACTGGTGTATGCCGAGCGCGGCGCCGCTATCGACAGCGTGTTTGTTGCGGGCGAGGCAGTCATGCGCAAAGGACGACTCACGTGTGTCGATGAAGGCGCGCTGCTTCGGGAGATCAACGCCGCTTACCATGCGCTGGGCGCGGAGTTCGACCTCGCGGATGAATCCGTCGCGCCGCTGCGCGCGGAGATGGAGAAGGTCTACGCGCGCGCCCAGCTGCTGCAGGCCGACTGGCAACCTCATACAGCGAAGCTGCCCGGTTGACGGTGCGCTTGCGGACGCGATAGATATGGAGCGCGAAGAGTGCGCGACCGCGTCGGCGTATGAACGCTCGCGTCACTCACTGCCATGAAATTGCTGCAGCAGATCGAGAAATAGGTCGAGCCCACGCGTTCGCGGCCGCGATATCTCGGTGATCGCGCTGATCCTGTTCTCGAAGAGCGGACCTTCGGGCACCTTGACGAGCGCGTGCCGCTTTGCGAATGCGGCTGCATAGAATTGCGGCAACAAACCGACATAGTGCCCGGACAGCGTCAGCATCGCGACCGCTTCAAGACCCGACGCCGTCGGCCCGCGCTGCATACCGAGCGTGTTGAGGGCCTCGTGCACGAATGGTTGCGATCGATAGACGAGCGGCAGCGTCGCCGCATCCCGCAAACGGCGGCGCGCCACGTACAGCTGCTGACGCTCGATGAACAGCGGCAGATAGTGAAAGCCCGCTTCGCGCCGATACATCCCGCGAATCGCCACCTGCACGCGCCGCTCGCGTATCGCGAGATCGAGTTCGTTGAAGGTCATCACGCGCAATTCGACGTTCACGTCCGGCGCGTGCTCCTTCAGCGCGGCGAGCGCCTCGGGCAGATGACAGCCCTCGTCGCTGACGATGTGCTCGACCATGCCGATCGATAGCGTACCGGACAACACGCCGCGTACCGCGTCGATCTCTGGACGAATGCGCTCTAGCGACTTCAGCGCCTCACGCGCGAGATCGAGTGCGACCTTGCCAGCATGCGTGAGCACGAAGCCGGACGGCCCTCGCTCGCACAGCCGCGCGCCGAGCGTTTCCTCGACGTCGCGGATATGGCGGCTGATCGATGCCTTCGACATGTTCAGCTGTTTCTCGGCGGCGGCGAAACCGTTCGCCTGCGCGACCGCGCAGAAGATCCGCAGCGAGCGCAAATCGCGTTCGCTGAAGTCGGGACGGGTCGCGGCTGCGGCTCGTTGAGTCTGTCGATCGGTCAAGTTGAGGGACCCTAACAACTGGTTGCGGGTTTCTCAAGGCTGCTGAATTTGTCTGAAGTCCTTTGTGGGTATGACTTTCGCCGAGTTCTGCCGGATTTGCTAGAATTGCCGATCTTTGGTGGTCGATAATGGCGCAAAGCCAGCAATGGCAATGGATTCCAACGGAATTGAGCCTCGGGCAGTTCGAACAATTTGTCTTGCCGCACCTCACGGCAAGAAGCCGGGGACCGGCATCCAAACTGACCGCGCACGCCATCTTCAACTACATCCTGAAACTGCTTTACCTGGGTTGCCAATGGAAGGCACTGCCGATTGCAATGGATCGGCACGGCAGGCCGGAGATCCACTACACGAGCATCTATCGGGCCTTTCGCCGCTGGCAGGCATGCGAATGTTTTGACGCTGTCTTCCTCGCGTCGGTCGTGCGGCTTAGCCACGACCAATTGCTGGACACCAGCATCATCCATGGCGACGGTACCACGACGGCGGCGAAAAAAGGCGGCGACAACATTGGCTTCAGCGGCCACAAGCACATGAAGAGTGACAAGGTCGTTGCCAAAGGCTGCATACCCGTTGGCATGCGGTGTACGAATGACACGGCGGTGTGGGGCTGTTTTTCTCCTGAACCGAGATCTCCGAAGTGACCGGTCGACAGCGGCTTGCTAGACGGGAGATAGTCAATTCGATCGAAGGAGATGACCTCTTTCGTATTCTTTGGAGTGATGTAACTAGCGGCTCGTGCTGCTCAATGGGTAGCTTGCTGAACAGACGATTTTCCAGAACCATTCGGCCCGACCAGAATCGTCACGTTGCCTAGCGGAACCGTAGCTTTTTCGATGGTCTTAAAGTTGGAAATCGTAATCTCTTTAAGTTTCGTCCAGTCACCAGCCTTCACCCTATTGGGTCGAACCAAAGACTTCTCTTCTGCCAGGTTTCGGATACCTTGCAACAGTCGAGCAAGTCCTGGCTGGTACCGTTGCTTCGTAAATTTTGAAGCCTTGTTATGGCGTCCGCCTTCAGTTGATCCATTTTCTTAGTAAATGTGAAATTTTGACTACGGCTGGAAATCGTCGATTGTAACGCTCGGGGAGAAAACCGACCCCGGTCGTTGGAATGTCAATGTATGGTCGACTCCGCGTTGGGCGCGCCGCTCAGCGCGCATCAAACAATTCACGTGACTTCAACGACGGCGACCCCGTATGATCGACGCCGAATTGAGGAGACCATCAGACCATGAGAAAACCATCAAAACCTCACGTAATCGCCGAAACGCAAAGCGATGGCAGCGTAAAGCTCACCCCCATGTGGGCTTGGGTCCGGGCGCATCCGGGGAGCAGCCGGTGTGACCTCGATGATCCGAATACCAACACGCACAAGATCCGCGACGATTTCCGCAGGCAAGGCTGGGACGTCGCCGATCTCGGCAATCAGGTCCGCATTACGCCGCCGGAATCGGCAGAACACGTCGCCGAAGTGCTGGGGGTTATCGGCCACGACGAAACGACTCTCGAAGACGAAGATATTGAGGGCGCGTGGTTCGCTTTGGAGCGCGAGTTGCAGGCGTTTGTCGCGGGCAATCTCGCCGCGATCGACGTAGGCGGCAAGCGCCTAAAGCTGTATTCGGATGAACGCGGTAGCGGCATCGAATATCCAACCGGTGTCGGCGACATCGACATCTTGGCATGCGACGAAAGCGATGGCGCGCTTGTCGTGTTCGAATTGAAGCGGGGGACGTCGCCGGATCGCGCTGTGGGCCAGCTCGCCCGATACATGGGTTGGGTCAGGATACACCTCGCCAATGGACGCCCTGTGCGTGGCGTGATCGTCGCCCGCCAGACGAGCGAGTACCTGCGATATGCGATGGTCGCCGTGGCGGAGGTGTCCGTGTACGAATACAGCGTCAAATTTGCGCTGACGCCCGCGCGCGCGCCCGGCGCAGAGTAACGGCCCCATGGATCGATCTGGTACCCAGCTTAGTCGGCTCGGCGCGGGACCGCTGGCAGCAGCGTCGCTCGGAGTGTTTAGGTTGGCAGGACGGAAACGTAGAAGCGCTCAGCATCTCGCAAGTGCAGTGCCACCCGTGGGCGGATGACCGCAAACGAGCAAACCCCACGGACGCTTGCCGACCCGTTGCCGTCCTTCGACCCAGCGCGGCTCTGGCGGCCGCTTCCAAGGGCGGATTCAACCGGTCGATGCAACACAATGAACGTCGCATGAGCGGCGGGAGTGTTGCAAATGAAACAGAGGCGCCGGATCTATTACAGCGAAAGCCAGAAGGCATTGATGTGGGAACGCTGGCGCAAAGGCGAGTCGTTGCAGCACATCGCCCAGCTATTTGACCGCAATCATTCGTCAGTACAGGGAATTCTGGCGCAAACTGGAGGAATCCAGCCTGCGCCCCGCCAGCGATCCAGGCTGGCGCTCACGCTTGCCGAACGCGAGGAGATTTCGCGAGGCCTCGTCGCGGGTGATTCGATTCAGGCAATCGCCCGGCGGCTGTCGCGGTCACCGTCCACGGTCTGTCGCGAGATCAAGCGCAACAGTGGGCAGGCCGACTATCGGGCCAGCCACGCCGACCAGCTGGCATGGGATCGG
This sequence comes from Paraburkholderia sp. UCT70, assembly GCF_050434085.1. NCBI lineage: Bacteria > Pseudomonadati > Pseudomonadota > Betaproteobacteria > Burkholderiales > Burkholderiaceae > Paraburkholderia > Paraburkholderia sp. UCT70. The sequence continues at coordinate 1,310,661 of NZ_JBNPVZ010000003.1, forward strand.
TCGCTGCGCCCGAAAGTCTGCAAACTGGTCGAGCACCGGAAGCTGGCTCATATCGTGGCCGACAAGCTCCAGTTGCAGTGGTCGCCCCAGCAGATTGCTGGATGGCTCAAACGCGCCTGGCCAGGCAACGAGGACTACCACGTGTCACACGAGACCATCTACCGCAGTCTTTTCATTCAAGCACGGGGTGCACTGAAGAAAGAACTGCTAGAGCATCTACGGCGCACCCGGGCCATGCGTCGCTCGCGCCATTACACGCAGAAAACGGACGATCACGGCAGGATCCGCGAAGCGGTATCAATCAGTGAACGCCCCGCCACCGTGGAAGATCGCGCGGTGCCGGGACACTGGGAAGGCGATCTCCTGTGTGGCAGTGGCGGTAGCCAGATTGCAACGCTTGTAGAGCGTCAGACGCGCTATGTGATGCTGGTGAAGATCGCCAGCAAGGACAGCGAAACAGTAGTCAATGCGCTGATCAGACATGCTGGGAAGCTGCCGAAGGAACTGTATAAATCGCTTACCTGGGATCGGGGATCAGAGATGGCGAACCACAAGCAGTTCACCATTGCCACCGACATTGCCGTGTACTTCTGCGATCCGAAACACCCCTGGCAACGTGGCTCGAATGAAAACACCAATGGCCTGTTAAGACAATACTTCCCGAAAGGCATCGATCTGTCGGTCTACTCACAGGCCAAACTCAATGCCGTGGCTCGAAGGCTGAACGAGCGTCCAAGGAAGACGTTGGATTACGAAACGCCGGCTGAACGGTTCCATCGAACTATTGCATCGACCGGTTGAATCCGCCAGGTACAACGGCCATTCGGTCGGTCGCATTAGCTGGCTGGTGGTCTGCCTAAGCCGTCACTCGCAGATGCGCCATAAGCAGCGAGATGAAACGACTGCTTGGGCCTCTTCAATCTCCAGCAAATGATCGCGGTTTCGCAAAGGACGATTCAACCTCGCGAAGCTCGGTCTCAGAAATCCCGCTGCGCCTGCCGTCTGGAATGCGGCGTTCGCAAAAGGGCCTGTCGATCTTGTAATTTCCGATTCACGGCCGATTAATTTGCCAAGTTCATCATCCGTCCAACGTGAACGCAACCGAAAATCGTCAGGCAATGCTGTCTTTGCAAACTTGCTCTGCCGATCTTGTAATTTTCGATTCCGACCGATTCCGGGGACACAAAAATGACACTCCTAAAGAGGCTTTTTGGCAATAACTGCAAAAAGAAGGAAAAAACTTTGGCTGGCATTAAGCGCCGGGCGAAGGTCGGAGTCACAATCACCCTGGTCTCATCTCAACTCAAGGCTAATGACATGCTACTTCCTGATGAAATCAAGGGGATTGCGCGCCCGATCAAAAGCGTTCAAGCAAACGGCGTGAGTTTCGATCCCAGTGGCCCTGGTGGGGAACGCAGAGCACAGCTCATCTGGCCGGATGAACCACAGGACAAACAAGGTTCTCTGAGCTTGATAGCAAGCCCTCACGGAACTCTGGCGGGCTTCCTTGATGATGACACTTTCATCGTGGACGACATGATTTTCTACAACACCTACCGGATAGCGGATTGATCGATGGCTGACAAAGACTCGCTCGAAATCTTCACCTAGTACCAACTACTGCGCTCGTCGGCTGCAACAGTTCGATCTTGCAACGCTTGTGAGCCTTCTATGCGCCGGTGCGGGAACCGATCTTCCTCAGATAACGTGAAATATTTCTTCTCGGCTCCGTGTCGTTCTAACCACGCTCTTACTTCATCGGCGGTCGGCGGCGCCGCGCGCTCCATGTCCCCGCGATGTGCATCTGGTTCGTTGTGCCTACGCGATCGCCAATCAGTGAATCACGTACCCGGAGTAGCGCGGACAGCGTGTGCTGCGATTCCGTGTTTGGCGTCACAGATCGAATGGCTGGTCGTGAGGCGGCCTGGCAGATTGCTTCGGCGTCGACAAAATCGTTCTTGTTAGCCTTGACGAAAGGCCGTACGAATTGCGATCAGTTGCTGGCGCGATACCTTCCTGCGAAACGCCGCTATGCCAGACTTGTCCTGGCCGTGGAGCGGAAACGAACGTTTGCCGAGATCGATTCCAACGAGTGCCACATCTTGCATCGCTTGATTCTCCGGTTGATGAACCCGTCCAGCGTAACTCACTGTCGGGTGGGGAGGACCATGCCATTACGATACGGCGTATTTACAATTCTTCTTCTGGACGAAAAAACCAGCCCACGCCACGCGCTGTATGGATGATCTGCGGCAGCGTAGAATCTAGCGTAACCTTCCGACGTAGACGGCCAATATGGATGTCTATGACGTTGCGCGTTGCGTCATTCCTATGGTTCCATACGCCTTCAAGCAGCATGCGTTGCGTGACGACTTCCCCGGCCGATCGAACCAGAAACTCGAGTAGAGTTCTCTCACGCTGGGTAAGTTCTATCGTCTTCCCGCGGCGCATGATGTGCGGCGATCCGGGATCCAGTATAAGGTCGCCATGAGATAATTGAAGGTCCCAAACGATCGGGGCCTTGGCTCGAAGCAAAACATCGAGTCGGGCGATCAGTTCGACAAAATGAAATGGCTTGACCAGGTAATCATCGGCGCCGGTTCTAAGACCCATTACCCGCTCGTCAATCGCGCCCAATGCGCTCAAGATCAGAACTGGTGTCGCCAAGCCAACGTTGCGGAAGGTCGCAAGCAGAGAGAGACCGTCGATTTCCGGTAACATCCGATCAAGGACAATGACGTCAAACCTTCCGGTAGTCGCCAGCGTCAACCCCTGACTTCCAGTAGCCGCATGAGTGACATTGAATCCACGTTTTTCCAGTGCATTCGTTGTCTCGCCCGCGATCTTGATGTCGTCTTCGATCAGCAGAATGCGTGCGCGAGCACTCACCTCATTCCTTACTATTACGGATTCGATACCACTCATGTGCATGACCGTATTGAAGAGTTAGTTTTCTGCTTTGAAGCCTTTGAATCCAGAGTGAGCCCGGTGATGACGAAAGTGCATCCCTGCGCGGTGTCGGGTATCCCGATCGTCATCTTATGCATGCGGACAATCGCGGCAGTCACGCTCAAACCTAACCCGGTACCTGTCGCCCCCCTGGAGAGCGTTGCGCGGTAAAAGCGCTTGAAAACACGACTTCGTTCATGGACAGGAATGCCTGGCCCCTGGTCGGCAATTTCAAGCGAGAAATTTGTGCCGCGATCCAATACGCGCACTGTGACGACGCCACCTTCAAAAGAGTACTTGATAGCATTTTCAATCACATTCCCAATCGCTTCGAATAGAAGACTGGTGTCTCCCAAAATCAGGACCTCATTCCAATCAGAAGTTGTGATACGAATCCGTCGCTCCTCTGCAACGGGCTCGTAATACTCCATGACTTCTCGCACCACGTCCCGCAAATCGACTGCTTCGAACCCTTCCTCACGTAGGGCAACTTCAAGCTCGCCGATTCGCATGATCGCATTAAAGCGAGAAAGGACGTCACCCGTGTTTTCGATCGCATCCTCGATCGCCTGCTGATAACTCTTCGCGCATGTGCCACGGGCGAGCGACCCTTCGAGCCCTCCGAGAAGACGCATTAGTGGCGTACGAAGGTCATGGGCGATGGCGTTGCATACGTCCTTGACTTCGTGGACGAGCCGCTCCATATCGTCAAGCATCGAATTTACAATGCTGTTGAGCTGATTGATGTCGTCAAAGGAACCATGTACTGGCAGGCGGCGGCTTAAGTCTCCTTGCACGATTGCCTGAGTAGTAATAGTTACCTCGCGAATCCTGCGTGTCGACGACACACCCGCGAAGGCCGCCGTGAGGAAGCCTATTAGCACAGTAGCGCTACCCACACTCACAAGGATGCCAAGCAACTGTTCCCGGAAGTCATCAAGTTCTCGAACATCCTGGCATTGCACGCCAAGACGACCGAGGGCTAGTGTCGAAGCGATGCATCGGAATTCCCGATGATTCGACGACGTGCCCGTACGGAGCGCGAAGACGCGGCCGTATCCTGGCACGTCTGGCATAGCATCTGGAAATGATCCAGCTAACAGTCTCCCGCTCCTGTCAAACAGACCAAATGGACGCATGCCCAGCTCGTCAATGCGAGTGTGGTGGTCGAAGTAGGAGCTGACCGTCGCCGGCTCCAATTTCATTACGCTGCCCTGCTCGCGAACTAGTTCTCTATCAAACGTATGGACGGCAAAGCCTCCAATGGAAAAATACAAATAGCTGAAGAGGCCAGCCGCGACCATTCCGAAGAAGCAGAGACAAGCAATTGCGACACGAAAGGCTGTCGTGCGTCTTAGAGATCGTTTCAAAAAAACCATTGAAGGATATTAGCTTCGTTTCGGATATTGCGCGCTGACATTCATAAAGCTTTTCGATCTTGGCTGCTGCCTGATCTGCTGAAACCACTTACAGAGAGCTAAACAGTCTTTACGAAACCCCGTCTTAACGCACGGATGGTATGCACGTAAGCTTGGGTTGCTGTGAAGGAATCTGCGAGATCGCAATTCTTTTATGCGGCAGGAAACAAGATCAATTTGAGAATGCATCTTGGACGTGACACTGGTATGACGCGCAACGCGTCTCTGAAGGCACCAAATGAGCGCTACGAAGTTCGCTGGCTCATTTGTGATTGTTATGGAGGCAGCTTCGTTTAACTGATTGCTCCCGGAGTCTTGAGAGCCACTCTATGCGAGAAGCGTGACCCATTAGATCAACGGCCCCCGCACAAGGTGAGGGGTTGTCGCAATTGTTGCCGCCGCCTGGCGAGAAGCGGCGGCGTCACGCCGACCGCAAGGGTGGGAGTAGTGTCGAAATACTGTTGAGGAAGGCGCGAACGGTCATCGCGATCGCTTCTTCCGCTGGCGTCGAGTTTTCGTTCGCATAGACGCGCCGGCGGATCGCGAGGTGCGATACCGCGCCATGCAGGAGCCAGCCGACCTCCTTGAGTGCGTCCATAGTCGGCGGAACGGTCCGTCCCGCGTCGTGCGCTGCCTCGGTCACGACCATCTCGAGAGCGTGCGTCACCATTGCATCCGTGTAGCTCGGTGCCATTCTCAAGCCGGCCAGCGACGAATAGAGAAATAACCTCAACCAGTGGCGCGTGAGCAAGCTCTCGTAATAATCGCGGTAGAAAGCGAGGAGACGCGCCTCCAGCGGTATGCTTCGATCCTTGAGATTGGCGAACCATATCGCCTTGAATATGCCAGCGATTTCACGGTTGTAGACCTCTCCGATCAGCGCCGCCTTGTTCGGAAACAAGCTATAGAGCAGTCGCTGTGAGACGCCGCACGCCTTCGCAATCGCTCGTGTCTGGGCATCCAGGCCGTGCTCGGAAAAGTACTCGGCCGCCTTCGCAAGCACACGCGCTTGGCGCTCGGCGCGGGATATGCGTTGCGAAGCCTTGATCGCAGACCGCTTCCTGCGGTTCGAGGTGACAGGCGGCGCCTCCATGTCCTTCACGCCGCTGGCTGCTTGATTCGAATCTACTTCGACTCGCGTGGCCCGACGTCGCGTCGCGCGACTGGCCTCAGTCGACAGCTCCGCTTTTGCTACGCCTCCGTGAATGCCCTTCATTGGCTCTCCTGGTTTTGAGAGTGCTTCTTTTACGGATAGTCACCGGGGGCGCCGAAAGCGCGTGACCCCTATGAGGCTCGCACAACGAGAATAGCCGAGGCGAGTTCAAACTGAGGCACTATCCGGCAACACGTTAACTTGACGGTGTCGACTGTAGGGCTTTTGGGGGACCGGAGTTGTCCTGACAGCCCGGGCCGCCACCTTCCGGTTGGCGGCTGGGCTCGCCGGCTGGAACATTTCTCAATACGTTGCCTCAAGCAGGTAGCTCTTGAAGGCGTCCGTGAGCCCCTCAGCGCGACGGTGGAGGATGTTGTGACCAAGCAGTCCGTATAGCGCGGTTGCAATGCCGATGGCGGTCGCAAAAAGCGCGGAGCCGATGCCCCGGCTGACGGCCCCCGGATCGGAAATGCCACCCGCGGACAGTGCGTTGAACGTGTCCATGATGCCAAGAATCGTGCCGAGCAGACCCAGCAGCGGCGCCGCCGTCACGATGGTGTCGAGCATCCACAGACGCGCATTCACCTTGGTATCGACGCGCAGGAACAGTGCCGCGGACACATCCTCGACCCGGGCACGCTGCACGCCAGGCGCTTCTTGAACGTCGATATATTCGACCATCGAGCGCACCAGCACGTCCTTGGAGGTGATGCCGCGGATGGAGGTCGCCGTATCGCGTTCCGTCAAGCGGATTGCTCGAGCGATCCGCTTCGACTGCACGCTGAGATAGATGTAGTAAAGAAGCCTTTCCATGATCACGAAGGTAATAAGCACGATCCCTGCATAGAGCAGGTCGATGCTGAGATTGTGTAAGGTAGTTTTATCGAACATCATTTTCTACTCGCGGGTTGGGCGGTTGTAACCGCGTGGTCAAGAAAGCGCATGTTATTCAGGCGCGCTAAAGGTCATCTGAACCTGGAAGGTGTGGCTAGGCGAACCAGGCCACGCCTCCGCAGGGATCGGTAGCGCGCCATAGGCGCCACCGCGAACTTCGCTTACCGCCGTCTGGTCCAGTACGGGAGAGCCGCTGCTGCCGACCACGGTGACGTCGCTGATGTCCCCGGCACGGCTCAATACGAACTGCACCATTACCTTGCCTTGCAGATGCTCCATTCGAGCTTCCATCGAGGTCGGATAGCGGGTCAGAGTCCGTATGTAGCTGCGCAGCCGGCCTACATACGCGCCCTCGACGCTGGGAGAGCCGGCGGGCGGTGCTGGCGGGCTGACCTGGGACGTTGCCGGCGGTGCGGGCGGGCTCACCTGGGGCGCGGCCGGCGCTGGAGCCTGCTGCACAGGTTGCGGCGGTTGAGGTGCCACGATGTGCTTCGGCTCCTCGTGATAGTGCGGCCGCGGCCGAACGATCTTCGGCGGCCGAGCCTGGACGGGGATGGTGGGCACGTTCGTCGCCGGTGGCGGCGGCTCCACAGGTTCTGGCGGCGGCACTGGTTGAGCTTGCGGCGGAGGTGGAGGGGCAGGCGAAGCCTCTGGCGGGTTATCGGCGAGCGTGACGGTAACGGCCGGTGCGGGCGGCGGCGCCGGCGGGGTCGGTTTCGGCATGCGTGGCAGGCCAACCATCAGCAGCAGCACGCCTGTCGCTGCGAGAGCCAGGCCCGTTGGTACGAACTCCATAAGGTCGCGCTCTGAAACGCGACGCCGTAAAGTTGCAGCACGTAGAGAAAAGGGCTTTACCGTACTCACAGTCACTGCCCCTTAGCAATGATCGACGCCGCGGGAATATTGGCCTTCTTCAGTGCGTCGAGCACATCAACCAGGTTCTGCAGCTTGGACGCGCCGTCACCTGCGATAATCACGGTCGGCTTTTGCTCCTGCCCCGCCAGCCCCTGCAGCCGCGACTCAAGAGCGGCTATCTCGACCAGTTGTCCGTCGAGATAGGTTTTGCCATCCTCGGCGATGGTCAGCGTGATTTTCTTCTGGTTGACCACTTTCTCGGTCTGCTTGGAATGTGGCAGTGCGACCTTCAATCCAAGCGCGGGCAGAACATTCATACTGACCAATACGAAGAAGGCCAAAAGAAACATCATCACATCGATCATAGGGATGATCTCGATGCGAGACTGTTTCTGCTTGCGTTGCGGGAACTGTCTCATTTCACTCTCCAGCGTGGGCAAGATTCAGCCCAGGCGAAACTTATCTTCACAAAACCGGCGCACATGGCATGCGCGCATACAGCTTCTGCTGAGACGACATATAGAGGCTGTGCTTGCTGCCCGAACTCGAGAAATCCGTAACCTTGATAAACGTCCCGTCGGGCTGGCGTTTATAGACGATGATGCCTTCGTCTCCAGACTTGGAGACTCGCCCGGACGCGCCGTCCCAAATCAGATGGTCTGCGACATTCTCGACGGTGTAGAACTTTCCGAGATCGCGACCCGCCACGAACAGCTCGCGATCGGCGGCATCGAAATCCATCGGGGTGTTGCGGTTCATTCCAGGAAGGGAGTGGGCCGGGCCCACCCCCTCTTATTGGCCCCTGTTTGGCAGCCCGAAATCAGTTCTTGCTCGACACCATGTAGACGTCAAGCGACGTAGGATGACCCTCTTCCGCCGTGCGGCCGATGTAAAACTGCTTCAGCTTGGGAACGTAGACCGAACTCTTCCCGCCGACCTGATCATTGGTTTGAACCGGCGCGAAGTGATCTTTGTCCACCCGTGCCAGAACCGTGAATCCCTTGTCAGCGGAGACGAAAATCCGATCCCCTTGGGGGTCGTACGTCATGTCGTCCGAGATGTCGGCAACATCCGCTGTCGAGAGCAGCTGGCCGTTGTCACTGTTGATGACGAACAATTTGCCCGGCGCACGGCCAACCACAAACAGGCGGTGGTTCTTGGCGTCCAACCCGATCGGCGTATTCTGGTTGAGACCGGGGATCTCCCAGCTCTTGATGAATTTGTTCGTCTTCAAGTCGAACAGAGCAACGGTCTTCTTGTCGCGCAGGTTCATGAAGAGCGTGCCGGTCCGGTCGTCCGCCACCATGCCCTCGATATTGTCCGAGTCAATGGTGTCGTGCGCGATTTCCTTGTGCGCATCGACGTCGATGACGTGCAGGACCGACGTAGCCATGGGCTGCGGCTTATTCGCCTTGCCGCCGCTCTTGACATAGAGGCGGTGGCTCTTCTCGTCGAAATATGCCGCGTCCGGTCCCGTACCGACAGAATAGGTGCGCTCTACCTGCATGGTGTCGGCATTGATCGCCTTGACGGCCGGCGCGTTAGTCTCACTTCCCCCGTCGACAATCAGGATTTCGTTTTGGCTCGGCGCAAAGAAGATCGAGTGGTTCTTGTCGAGGCCACCCACCGAGCGCAGATGTTCTCCGGAGGACAGATCGAAAACTTCGATCGTGTGCGTCCCCTGCGCGCTCGAGTAGAGACGGTTGTGAAGGATGTCGACGGCGAAGTGGTCGAAATCGCCTTTGGTGATCTCGGGCAGGACGACACTGCGCTTCAAGGTGAGTGTTTGCGCCTGCTCTGTCTGCGCCTGCGCGGTAGAGAACCCTGCAACGAGAAGCGTAGCGGCGAGTGCGATGCTTGTGGAAATACGTGTTCTCTTCATGTGACAACCTTTCATGTAAAAAGTAGAATGCAGAGTTGCGGACGTTTAAGTTAGTGGGCCTCGTTCACCTTGTAGCGATCGAGACCGGCAGCGATACCGTTGTCCGCCGTAGCACGACACGGAATTGATGCAGCTCGGGCAACTGGAACGACGTGCCCGCCGCAGCGAGGCTGCCTAGATCAAGGGCACCTTGATCGTTGCAAACACGCTCCGTCCCGACTGGGTATAGAACAATCCGTCCCCACTCGCCGTGTAGCCGCTGAACTGCGTGATGCTGCGACTGTTGAGTATGTTGTTCAGGTCGACGGTCAGCTTGACATTCTTCAGGCCAAGCCCCGTATCCCTGAACGTGTATGAGAAACCCGCATCGAGCGAGTTATACGGATTGATGCCTTGGGTCTGGTTGACATCGCCATAGCTGGAACCGACCCACTTGTCGAGCAACGACGCATAGACGTTGTGCGCGTTGTAGATGAGTCCGCCGGCGGCAGTGGCCTTGGGCGCATTCGGAACCCATTGACCGGTTTGCTTGTTCTTCGCTTTATTGAGGCTGCCGTTTCCGTATAGGCTTAGTCCGTCTCCAAGGTAGTAAGTCGCTTCCGCCTCTACACCGAGATAGTTCACGCCACCCTGGTTGAAGAAGACCGTGTTGTTGCCGGAGGTGCGGCTACCGATGAGATTACCGAAATCGATATAGTATCCATCAACCGACGCGGAGAGACGCTGCGCCTGCCAGGTCGTGCCGACCTGATAGTTCCACGTTGTCTGCGGCGATATTTTGCTCTGCGACGGATCCACGACGTTGAAGTAGCTTGACTGCGGTGCAAGGAACCCGCGGGCAACCTGCGCATAAGCCGACCAGACCGGGCTGATCGTGTAGCGCGCCATCAAGGAAGGAAGCGGTGAGCTGTAGGTCTGGGAAAAGTTAAGCGCGTTCTTGCTGCTCTTGTTCACCTGAGCATCGATGCCGCGGATGAAGATGCTCTCCTTGACACCTCCAATAACCTTCAGTCGGTCTGTCACGTTCCATTCGGTTTCGAAAAACGGCTGTATGGTGGTAAGCGTGGTGTTATATAACTGGCTGATTTGCTTGCTAGGGTTGTTGGGTGGGTTCGGCGCATTGTTCAGGGTAAGATCGACATTGAACGCATTCCGGTCATTGGACTGACGTTCTACCCAGAACCCTGCGCGGAGCGCTCCGAACGATGTATCTTTTTGTACACTAAGCGTGTCACCGAACGCCCGATAGTAGCTCGCCGAAGTTTGCCCCGGGACGTTCGTTTTGCTATAGAAAGTGCCATTGGGGCTCGTGCCCATTGGGTCGGAGCCGTTCAAGCTGTCACGATAATAGCCATAGGTGTAGACCTTGTTATGGACCGACCACCCACTCCCAAGGTTCGAGTCGATACCGATATACTCAAAGTCGTTATTGAGGTTGTCGTAGTTGAATCCGTAGTAGTTCTGCTTCGTCGGGTCGTTCGACCAGGCGTAACTCGGGCCGTACTTACTGATTTGCGCCTTGGTCGCGCCGATCGGAGTGTGCAGTCTGATGTTGTCGTACATCGCGGCAAACGTCAGCAGCGTGTCATTGCCGATGGGCTGCACCCATTTTCCGAAAACGTTCGTGCGCCTTACGCTGGCATTGCTCTGGGCTCCGTCAGAATTGATGTGTTCTGCATCTATGAAGCCGCTGCCGCCATTGAGCGACTGCACGCGGCCGCTATCGACCTGAAGGCCCCCCATAAAGGTATTGTAGCTTCCCGCTGAGCCGTACGGCGTGACCTGGAACTGCGAGTCAGGCGTTTTCGAAAGCAGCGAGACTGTTCCGCCGAACGTTGCATCACCGATGGTCGATGCCGTGCCCGGGCCGCGATCAACCGAGATCTGCCCCAGATCGTTCGTCATGAACCATGCGGCGCTGTTATGCGCGAAATTCGTGCCGTCACCGAAGGGAATGCCGTCGAAGGTGACGTTGAACTGGCCGTCCTGGAAGCCCCGAATCGTCAGCCCCTTGCCTTCGGAAAGGCCCGGACCATTCGGCTCGGTGCTGGTTACGCTAGGAGCAATGCGTATGGCCGTGTCGTAATTGGCCGACGGCGCGACGTTGTTGTCCAGATACTGCTTGCTGATAACCGCGGTCGGTTGCATTGCGGTCAGCGGTGTTTTGGTCGGCGCCTGATAGGGCGCGCTCTGAGTATCATTCGGGTCCGGCGGCGTAAGCAGACTATTCGGCGCAGAACTGGCACTCACGGTGCCGATATCGGTCGCGTCGCCCGCGGCAAAGGACATCGTGGGCGTGAAGAGCGCCACAGAGGTGGTGACTCCGCCAACCAACAGCACGGACTTCCGGCAGCTCCATCCATGGTTTCCTGCGCCTCGGCGTTTCCTGGAGACGGCCTGCAGATGATGACTTGTCAAAGCGGCCTCCGGTGCGGGGCCGGGTCGAGCATTACGTCTAACAGCGAACACAGCGTTACTCCATGCGGGGTTGTAGTGTCCACGCCGGGCGTGACAGCACGCGCCGTGAACACGGCCCAATGATGTTTTCAGAACACGACGAGGGGTTACTGCGAATCAGCCCTGAACTTTGTAGATTTCAAGGCCTGCATCGGGAGCCGAGGTGCGGGTATGCGGAACATAAAGCTGGTCCAGGCTCGGCACGAGGACCGAGGTCTTGCCGCCATGGGTATCGACCCGAGCGATTTCATGATAATGGTCGGCGTCGTCCTGCTGATAGGCCATCAGGCCTTCGGCTGCGCTGACATAGATGCGCTTTGTTCGCGCGTCATAGGTCATGTCGTCACCGATGTCCGCGCAGTCGTAGGTCGCGATCGTCGCACCGGTGTCAGAGTTGAGGACGAACAGCTTGCCCGGCTTGCGACCGGCGATAAACAGCCGGTGGTCCTTGGCGTCGAACGCCATCGGTGTATTCAGCTTGAGATCCGGCACCGACCAGACCCGCGCGACGGTGTCCTTGTTCAGATCGATGACGCCGACTGTGGACTTGTCTCGGAGATTAACGAACATGCGCCTGGTCGCCTGGTCGATTTCCATCGATTCGACGTTGTTTGCCTCGACGCGGATCTCGCCTTTCACAGTGGCATCCCTGGTCGAGATAGCGGTGATCATCGAATAGTCGGCCTTCTCGCCAAGGCTGTTGCCGACATAGAAGTAACCCGTCTTCGGGTCATAGACGCCGGCATCCGGAACGGCCTTCAGGTCGATCCGCTTGATGAGGTGCAGATCGGCGCCGTCGAGGACCTTGACCGAGTTGTCGCCGCCATCGGCCACGAACAGCTCGTTCTTTTCGACGTTGAGTGCCAGCGTATGCGGCGTTGTGACCGGACCGCCGCTCGCCAGATGCTCACCGGTCTTGAGGTTGAACACCTCGATCGAATGGTGCTTTTCAACCGAGACGTAGAGGCGGTCGCGCTTGAGGTCGACGGCGAAATGATCGAAATCGCCATCAGTGACGTCAGGCAGCGGGATGGTCTTGATCAATTGGACCGGTACGGCGGGTTCTGCGGCGTGGACTGCCGGACCCATGAGGCAAGTTACTGCGATTGCGGTGCTACCGAGAAACTGATTGAATTTCATTTTATAGAATCCCAAACTATTTGCTGGCCGCGCAGCGGGTGACAGGATCGTCGACCGCCGCGGCATTTTTATGTCGCGGATCACAACGTGGCACCCCACGTCGCGGCATTTCGATCCGCATTCATGCTTGAAAAAATGAACGTTACGAAGTTCGCTTAACTCACTAAGGAGTACTTTTGAGTCAGCATAGTTCACCTCATCCAAGAGTCTCGAAAACGCCTACAACGATCCAGCGGCGTTTCCAGCTCGGCGCAGTGGCAATGCCAGATCCATCCCTTGACTCCTGTTCATAACGCCACCGCAAGGAACGGGTTGCAGTTCGTCAGCTTTTTCGGTTGCGTTCGTGTTGGACGGATGATGAGCTTGGCAAATTAATCGGTCGTGAATCGAAAATTACAAGATCGACAGAGCCGTTTTGCAAAGACAGCATTCCCGACGGCAGGCGCAGCGGTATCCTTTTGGCCGCGCTTCGCGAGGTTGAATTTTCCTTTACGAAACCGCGATCATTTTCTGAAGATCGAGGCAGCCCAAAGCGGGTGTTCCATTTCGCCGCTCATGGCGCATCTGCGAATGACGGCTTTGGCCGACATGCAGCACTTCACCGTCGCGAATTGAATGGCCGATTCCTGAGTGGAACCGACGCTTGAACGTCCGAGCGACGGTGCAAGCGAATGACTCTTCATGGCCGGTCACTGCCTAATGCAAGGGGCATACGCACCCGGACTTGCATCGCGGCTATGGGACAGCACGCGACCCACATCTGCCCTTCGACCCGACGCGATCGTTGCGGCAGCTTCCAAAGTGGAACAGCCATTCGAGCAGCCGTCCTGGCCGGGAAGTTCTCGGCCTTTGCCGCCGTTGGGTTTGCTGAGCTGACGAAGAACGGATCAAGCCGGTGCCTACGGCCGCTGTCGCGCGGTCGAGTTGACCGTGCAAGGCTTTGCGATAGACTGCCCTGATCCTGGAGGGGTTTGTCGTGGCTGATCTTAAAACCATGTTGGTCCGTTCGAACGCCGCTTGCGCCCTGATTTGCATGTCGCTGCTGGCGCACGCCGGGACGTCGGCAGACTCAGCCACTGTTACCCATGCGACTGAGCCTGAAATTTCTGCCTCTGCAAATGTCCTGTCGACTCGGCCTTTCGTGGGCGATGACCCGGTTGCCATCAGGGACGCCTTGGCGGACCAGAGCTTCAATGCCAACTCGCCTTCGTTGAGCGATCGCATCAGGAACCTGATCCATGTCCCTGTCCTTAAGGCGCCAAGCGATCTAGACTTGCCGAAAGCCAGTCTCGACCGCGACCTGGCTTTCGTCGTACCGGCGCCCTACGGAATACGATATCAGTCAAAGACGCACCTGTTGACGGTAGACGTAGATCTATCCGATGACGACAATCCGGGAGTGATCCTGCTCAAGAAGACCATAACCGGACCACGCGGTCGAGGGCTTGTGGTGGCGCCTGAGGCGAAGGCCAAGGGGTACATCCAACACATCGATCTGATTGAACTCAAGTCCGGCAAACGGAGCAAAACCAGGGTTCACGGACGCGTGACACTCTCGCAGGCGGCGTTCGACGAAGCGAATGGAGACTTCGCGATTGTGCTGATGTGTAGCATGGCGCCGCCTTACCTGACCGACCGGCGCGAACATAGCGATCCCAGCAACGACGAGCCCACAGACATCACAACAAGAACCTCGACGCTGTACACGAACATTCGCGCCATCTGGCTGGTGAGCCCGCAGCGGGGTATCGTGCTATCGAAGAAGCTGCATCTGTCGAAGTAAAATCCCTTGATTGTTTTTTTGAGATCGCAGTACCGGAATGGTCGCCCGTAAGCTGTGACCCTTTGCAACGATTAATTGAGTGCGGGCAATGCGTCGGTACACCTTCTCTCGTTCGAAAGAGAGATAGTCTCACTCGTTCGGACAGTCGCGACCGGCGACTGTGGGGTCAAATTGAGCCCCCGATTTTATGGTTCACGATTGCGGGGCTTTTGCGATGCAGCATTCCGTGGACGCATCAACCAGTAAATGCCGACGACAACGTTGCTGCGCGAAGCACGTTATCCAGATGGTTCTGGTGCAAACAGTGAATGTGATCGGTTAGAGTGCTGCTTCCCCGATCTCATGATTCGATAATGAGCAAGCTTAAAAGCATGGGCGATCTGTTCTCAGGCCGTCACTTCCACCGCGATGTGATCATTCAGTGCGTGCGCTGGTATCTACGCTACAAGCTCAGCCTGCGTGATCTCGTCGAGATGATGGCCGAGCGCGGCCTGTCGCTCGCTTACACAACGATCCTTCGTTGGGTGAAGCGTTACACGCCGGAGTTTGTCAAGCGCTGGAACCGTTTCGGCACGCCTGCGGGAACGTCGTGGCGTGTCGACGAAACGTACCTGAGAGTCCGCGGTAAATGGGTCTATCTTTATCGGGCAGTATATCGGGCGGGTCAGACGGTTGACTTCCTGCTCAGGGCGAAACGCGACGTGAACGCGGCCAAAGCCTTTTTCAACAAGGCAATCAAACATCAGGGGCGGCCGCCGCAAACCATTACACTCGATGGCTATGCCCCCTCACACCGTGCTGTGCGCGAGATGAAGGCCGACGGCCTGATGCCCGAGGGCACGAAGGTTCGATCTTCGAAATATCTCAACAATCTGATCGAACAGGACCATCGCCATATCAAGTCCCGGACCAATGCCATGCTCGGCTTCAAGCGTTTCAGGAACGCCGCGATCACTCTGGCCGGCATTGAGTTGATGCATCGCATTAGCAAAGGCCAATTCAATCTCGCAAAGCTCGGCCTCAAAGATGCCACTGTACCCACCGTATGGAATGCGGTCCTGTCTTATCGATAAGGTATCCTTTTTATCGAGACCTTCTCGTCCAGACAGCCTATTTGCACCAGAACCGCTTCGTCCACGTCTGCTTTTTGGTATCGAAGAACTGGCACCAGACGGCGCGCACGGGTGTGCCTTTGAGGAAGCGCGCCCGCGCCACCACCGAGCGCAGCCGGAGCAACTGCTCCTGACCATACGTGTTGCCTCACGGAAGGATGTTACTCCGGCGTAATTGTCACCTCCGGGGTTGTTTAACGATGGCGGCTGGCGCTGCGTAGCGGCGCCAGCCACCATCGCGTCGGGCTCGCCGAGGATTCGGGTGACCAGCTCGCTGGCGCGGTTTGATCGCCATGCTTTAACGCGTCGCTGCAGCGTCCGAAGTCGCCGGCCTGCCAGGCCGTCCCCAGGCTCGCCAGGAAGTCCCCTATCGTCACGTTCTGTTCCGGTGTGGCGTCTGTTCCGACAACGTCCGTGGCTGGGCATGCAGCAACACGTCGCTGGGCCTCACGCATGCGGCGTAATAGGTCGACGGGATCGAGCGAGCGGAACTGCTCACGCAGCGCCAGTTTGGTGGCCTCAGAGACAGAGGGTGAACGCAGTACGCGCTCGAGGGGCGTCAGCGGTGCCTCATAGCGCTTCGTCACGCGCGCCCCGTGACGTGTCTTTGACTTCAGCTTGAACGACGGCTGGAAATAGTTGATGTACAGGCGCGAGATCCGGTACAGCGATGCCAGCGCTTCCGTATCTTCCAGCCCTCGCAGTTTGCCGTACCCCACCAGCCGCCGCACGATCGAACCGTTCTTCTGCTCGACCCATGCCTGATCGTTCTTCTTGTAGGCGCGCGAACGCGTCAGTTCAATGCCCGTCGCCTTGCAGAAGTCGAACACGGCTTCGTTCATGAAGGCGGTGTCGTTATCGCTGTCGAGACCGCGCAGAGCAAATGGCAGTGCGGCCCGTACGCGTTCAAAGGACTCAATGACAAATGCATGGTTACGGAATGGCATCGCCAGACATTCGGTCCAGCCGGTCGCAATGTCGGTCATCACCAGGCTATGGACAAAGTCGCCGTCGATCTTGACGCCGCCGCAATGCTCGACGAAGTCGATCTCCAGATAGCCGGGCAGTGGGTCATTCCAGTCGGCGAAGGTTCGGATCGGAACTGCGCGGCGAATCGCGTTGCCGACACCTCCGGCGCGCTTGCGCTGACCGCCGAAGGCTTGCTCACGAACGTCGGCGAGCAGCCTGTCGATGGTAGCCGCACGTCAATTGCGCCGTTCGACAGCCGCGCAAAATAACAGAACCGTAATGAGATGGTCATTGCTGGCACAGCTCAAATGACCAGAATGGAGTGCGTGGAACCAACCACTTCTTCTAACTAACTCTTTTGGAGAGACACCATGAAACTCGTTACCTCTTTTGCAGTCGCTGCACTCAGTCTGGCATTTGGCGCCAGCGCTTTCGCGCAAACCTCCACTTCCGGGCTCACACGCGCCGACGTACGTGCGCAACTGGTGCAGGCGGAGGCAGATGGGTTCCTGCCGATGCGCAAGAACGACTATCCGCCTTCGGCTGCGATGGTGGCCCGCAACAAGGAGTTGTACGCGATCCAGCACAGCGGTGACCCGGCCAGTGCCTTGACATCCACCTCCACGAGCGCAAGTGGCTCGGGCTCGAACGTAACGTCGTATTGATGCACATGAAGGTGGCCGCACGCCCATGCATGAACTGTCCCGTGCATGGGCGCAGGATTGCCCGGCATCCCGTGCGCGCCGGGATACCGCGATGGCATTAGAACTGATGCCGAATGCCCACGCGAGCCATGGCGCGAGCAAGATGAATCAGGCCTTTGCCGCCGGCAAGCATCGGCTAACCTATTGAACAAAAAACGCTTTCCAGCAAATCTAGGCGTCCGGCTTATAACCCCGAGTGGGATCTGGCCAGGTATCTGGAGAGTGGCAGGCTGCGGGTGGTGCTGCCCGAATTCGTGCTGCCGTCGGCGGATCTGTTCGTCTACTATCCGAGCCAGCGCAACCAGACCGTGCGCGCGAGGGCGTTCATCGATTTTCTGGTCGAGCATTTCCGAACGCCGGTCGCGACGATAGCGGAATCGCCATAACCCGGGCATCGTGCGACCTTGAGGCAGGTTTCATTCATGCGCCAGCTCTTGCCGACCGGGCGCTTGCGACGGCCGGATGCTTTCTCCAGTACAGACCACAACTCGATGGTCCAGCGATGCACGGTCAATTTCAATTCGGTAATCCGTTCGTCATTGGGTGGTCGCGAGTTGAACGGTAGGATGACTGTTTGGATCCTGCTCCCTAACCACCCCGACGACACTCATGCAAACCATCGCCCATCTACTTGCCGTTGCTTGCCTTTGCTTTGCATCGACATCCTTTGCCGCAAAACCATCGACCGAGCCTCTGACGGTTCTTTCGACCACGCCGCTGCCAGAGGTCACCGGTGGGGACTTCGACCACTTTGCAGTCGATCTGTCGCGCTCCCGTCTGTACGTGTCAGCCGAGAAGTATGGCTCCATTGAGGTTTTCCAATTGCCGAACGGCGAGCATCTTGCAAGCGTCAAGACGGTCGCAAAGTCTCCTCACAAGATACTATTGGCAAACGATGGTAAGGAATTGCTTATAGCGGATGCGGGCGACTCGAACGTCAAGGTTGTCGACACGAAAACCTTCGAAGTCAAGAAAGTCACTCCACTCGATCCGCAGCCGGATTCTGGCGTATCGGATAGAGAGAGCGGCATCTTTTTTGTCGGCAACGGAGGCGCTCAAGCACATCGGGACAATGCCTACATCAGCCTGATCTCGCTTGCCGATGATTCCGTCCTCGATAGAATCGATGTTCCGGCGGGACAACTGAAGGCCATGGTCATCGATCACGGTACGCACCGCCTGTTCGTCAACATGCGCGATAAAAACGAAATCGGCGTTATCGATCTGGGTACCCGGAAGTTAGCGAGCATCTGGCATGTTCCCGGCCCAAGCCGAAACTCGGCTATGGCGTTCGATCCGACGAGGCGGCGCCTGTTCATCGGATCGCGTGGCCCCGGCAAGCTGTTCGTCCTGGACGCGAGTAACGGCTCGGTCATACAGTCTCTCGATATCGTCGATATTTCGGACGACATGACTTTTGACCCGCTGCATCATCGACTGTACGTAACCGGCGCGGAAGGCCTCGATGTCGTCAAACAAGTCGATCAGAACCATTATGCGATCGAGCAACATATTGACACTCTCGGTGGCAAGACCTCGATCTATGTTCCGTCGCTAAAGAGGTTCTACGTCGTTCACACGAAGGGTCCCCAGGCAGCGGAAGCCGGACTTCAGGTGTTCAGCGTCCACTGACCCGGGATCTGATGCGTGGACAGAGTTTCAACTGCGCCCCGCGTCATTCTGAGCGGCATCGCCAGACTCCACCGGTTCGCAACGCGCAGTTCGCCGTTTGCATCTTCAGCGTCGCGCACGATTTGGGCCGCCGCTCTGAACTCCTTTATCAACTGGTAGCGAGTCTTCTTGTGGTTGAACAGGTTCTTCACCACATGAAACGGATGTTCAACCCGCGCCCGGATTTGCGCTTTGACCTTTTCCAGGGCCTGCGTCAGCTGCTTCAGCGGCCCTTCGGCCATGCCCTTAAGCCTGCACGCTTCATCGCCACCGACCATTGCACTTCCGTCTTGATGGCACCGTCGGCTTGCGCCTTCACTATCTCTTCGCGCTTTTGCACCCCCGTGTAACCCGCATCGAGAAACACGTGATCCTCTTGACCATGCAGCACCTCATGGGTGTGTGCCACATCAGACTCGTTGGCCGCCGTGTAGTGCGTGCTGTGCACCAGGCCCGACTCAGCGTCAACGCCCACGTGCGCCTTCATCCCGTGGTACCACTGATTACGCTTCTTCGTTTGATGCATCTCAGGATCGCGCGCCTTGTCGCGGTTCTTCGTCGACGTCGGCGCGTTGACGATGGTGGCGTCCACCATCGTGCCCTCGCGCATCATCAGGCCGCGCTCGCGCAGGTGGGCGTTGATTTCCTCAAACAGTACGGCGGTAAGCTTGTGCTCTTCCAGCAGCCGGCGAAACTTGAGCACCGTGGTGGCGTCCGGCGCTTCCTCAGGTCGATACCGACAAAATTGCGGATGGCCGCGCTGTCGCTCACTGCATCTTCCAGCCCCTCGTCGGACAATGCGTACCATTGCTGCACAAAGTACAGTCGCAGCATGCGCTCCAGCCCAATCGGCGGACGCCACCTCGTACCCTTCGGGTAGTGGGGCTCCAATGCTGCCAGCAAGCGGCGCCCACGGCACGACTTGCTCCATCTCTCCCAGGAATTTCTCGCGCCTCGTAAGCCGCTTCTTGTCTTCGTGTTCCGCACTCGCAAAACTGATTTGTCGCATCCGCATCGCTTTGTCGTCGTTCCAGCTCTAACAACGCTTCACTACGTCACAGCGTCTACAAACTCGTCGATTAAATCAGTGTTTCCCTAACACGAGCCGGTATTCGCGTTCCATGCGTAGCTTTTTGGTGCTCAGAATGAAGAAGCCCGCGACACCGGTCGGCGTGTCGCGGGCTTAATGCTGCGTAGTGTGGCGTTACGCGAACGACATCTCCAGGCTGATGCCGGCATAGTTGACCCGTGGTGCGACCTCGCGGCCGTCGCCTTTCTCGAAGTGCACCAGGCCGTACCGCTCCATCGTCTTAAGCGTGCGCGACAGGTTGGATTTCTCGCGTCCGGACGTCGCTGCAAGCTCCGTCAACGATGACGGATTCGTTTTCGCGATCAGTGCCAGCAATGCCTGATTCTTGCCCGACAGCACCTGCGCGAACGACTCGGGCGACGAGAACCAGATTTTCGGCTCGTCGGGGGCGGGCTTGTATTCGCCTCGCGCGATTGCCATGGTCCGCGCCTTGAATTGCTCCACCGGGGCAATCCCGACCTTCAGGATGTGTTCGTTAGTCATCGCTCCCGCTCCTTTCCCTCATTACTGTTTCGACTTCGGTCCAGAAGTCTTCAAGCAACTTCGCGGCATCCGCATACTCGTAAAACCGGATACGCTCGCCGGCGTGCTTGTGGTCGTACTCGATCCGCGTCCGTGCGCCGGGGCCCGAACCCTCTCGAATCGGATGCGCGTTATCGAATCCCAACAGGCGAGCACCCGTTTCGTCGTGCAAGGTCAGCGAATACCGCAGCCCGTGCGGGCGCTCCGGTGACGCTGCGATTTGCGCCACTTCAAATTTCACCCAACAACACCCGGTGTCGTCGACGGTGAACACCACTCCATCCAGCTCGAGGAGGGTGTCTAGGCTTGAGTCTCGATCTGTCATGGCCTGCATGTTATCATTTGATGACAACTAACGCAAGGGATGCCCCGGTTACGGGTTAAAAGGCGTCCGACGAAGGAAAATGAGCAGCGTTTCGGAAGTAAATCTGGCAGCGGCAAAGAAGGCGCACTCATCGGTGCTGCACTTTCCGCGTGGCCATGTACACATCGAACAGGCCCGCATGCAGGCGACTGAACGCCTGACGCAGACTGACGAGTTCGTGCTGGTCGCCTTCATGCTCCCGGCGCAGGATTTCCCCCAGCAGGGCCGTCGCGCGTGACGCCGCCTGGTCACGCCGCACACGCGCCTCGCCCAGCCGGCCCGTGAGCGCCGGCTTGACCGCCAGCAGCCATGCTGGAAACCAGGCGTAATCGTCCACTTCGCCGGTGCCGGGGAATTCTGCATCAAAGCGCCGGCGTAGCGCGTCAAGCGAAGCGTCGCCCAGTACGGGCAGTAATGCCGCGAACCTCGCGGGCTCCAGCCACGCCAGCCAGCTCCACGAGCAACGGCCACGCGGCATCCAGTCCACCCATTCTGTAGCGCGCCTCGGTCCTCCACGCGAGCGGTGCCGGCATGCGCCACCAGGACTCAATGGCCTCGACCGCTTCGCTGGCGGCGGCCCAGGCGGCCGCCAGCAGCCACAGCGGCGCGGCGTGGCTGTCGGCATCGGCGCTCTGAAATGGAAGGGTTGCGGCCTGCCGGGCGAGCGATCGCCAGCACGGTGCGAGCCATGCGGAAACGGTGTGCGGGGGCAGCACCCGCCAGGCGGCGGGCGCCAGCTCGTCCTCCAGGTGCCGGCGCGCGATGGCCAGCGCCGCATGGTTAGCAAGCGGTGCTGTCGATTCGCGCCCGAGTTCGCGAACCAGCACGGCCATCGCGGGCAGCGCGCCATCGTCCGGGTATTCGGCGGCGAGCTGCGCCAGTGCCGTTCGCGCGGCCGCCACATCCCGCCGCTGCAACGGCTCCAGCACGTCGTTGCGCAACATCACGTCACGACTGTCGGCGAAGATGTCGAGCTGCTGCATGGTCTGCGGTAGGATCATCGCGCTCAGAAAAGTTGATCGTGAAGAGCGGTCAGACTAGCCCATTTCACGGTGCTGCGGAAGGCGCGGCCGTCCTCGTTGACCGACCCGATGATCACCCGCTGGCCGCTCGCTTCGGCGATGACGCGCACCGTCCGCTCGCCATAACGCATCAGCGCGCCGATCGGGGGACAGGCCGGGGCTTTGTGCCCTTTCCGCGGGCGGCTTTTCCTGTCTTCCATCGTGCCTACCCCCGCTTGCGACGCACCACGGGCTTGCTGGCCGTCGCCGGTGACGCCGGTGTTGCCGACGGCTTGCGCGACGGGCCCGGCGTGGCCGACGGCCGCAAGGGGCGCGTCAGTGCAGGGCGTGCCGCGGTCGGGCGGGCAGGCGCGGCCTTCGCGCGGGCTGGCCTGGCCGGGCGGGCATCAGTCTGACGCGCTGCTGCGAGCTGATGCTGCAGTGTCACGTTCGCGGCCTCGACGGCATCGAGCCGCCCCTGCAGGACGCCCGCCTGGTGACGCACGTTCCCGAGCTGCGCCTGCAGCGCCTCGACCACGCTGCGGTGATCCGCCTCGCGTCGGTCGGCGCGCTTCGTCGCCTCATCGAGCTCCTTCTGCAGCTTCGCGGCCGCACCCCGCTCGCGGTCGATCTCCAGCAGCGCCCGCTTTTCCGACGCTCGCAGGCGCTCTTCGGCGCGCTCTGCGCTCTCGCGCAGCTTCTCGAGATCCCGCGAGAAGCCTTCGCGCACCTCGTCCAGTTCACGGTCGCGCGCGAGCGCCTCGGCCTTGAGCCGGACGACCTCGGCCTCGCACGCCTGCCGCGCCGCGTGGCCCTCGGCCTGCGCCTTTTCCCGTTCGCGCCCCTCGACCTGCGCGGCAAGGAGCGCCGCCGTGCGCTGTTCGAGCGCAGTCTCGACGCGACCCAGTTCGTCGCGGGCAGCCACGACCGACCGTTGCGCCTCAACGCGTTGCGCCTCGACCTCGTCGCGCAGCGCGTCGAGCGCGGCTTCGGCAGCGGCGGTTGCGCGGGTCCAGAGCGCCGCGACCAGTTCGCCGGCAGCCGGCCCCAGGTCGGCGGGCAGGTCGGGGTGGTCGATGCGCACCCGGCTCTTTTCGCGCAGTTCGGCCCAGAATTCACCGAGCACCTGGGTCGGCGTGCTCATGCTGCCCCGCTTCACCAGCTGGTAAAGCCGGTTCGCGGTCGGCGCGATCCCGAAGCGGAAGAACAGTAGCGCGCAGACCTCGCGGTACAGCTCGCGGGTCTTCGGGAATGCGGCCTTCAGGCGGTCGATTTCAGCGGCGAGACGGGTTTCATTGGGCAGAACGTCGGACATGGCCGCGGCTCATCAGGAATTGCACAAATATTACTACGTAAACCGGCTTGTATATAACGTATGGACGACGAACTTTTGACATTACGGAGGCACGCTCATGCTTACTGTCGCAATCCGCCGTGCCGCAACTGTACGGCCGGATGGATGGGCCATTATCAGTGGTACCGAAAGAACGACCTGGCGCGAAATGCCCAGGAGAATCGCATCACTCGCTTCCGCACTTAACGCTGCGGGACTACGGCCCGGCGACCGCGTAGCAACGCTCGCGTTGAATTCACCGCTCTACTTTGAATTGATGCTTGCGGTGTGGTGGGGCGGCGGCGTATTGGTACCGCTGAATACCCGCCTCGCCTACGACGAACTGCGTTATATCCTCGAACATTCCGAAGCTCGCTTTCTTCTTACCGACGATAGCTTTCGCGCGACGGCTGAGCGCACCCGTGAGGCTGTGGGATCGCTCCGCAGCGTTATCGTCGTGGACGAAGATCGCCGCAGCGACATGCTTGCCGCCTCACCGATTGACGACGCCCAGGTGGCCTTAGATGAACTCGCGTGCATCTTCTATACCGGTGGCACAACGGGCCTTCCCAAAGGCGTAGAACTGACTCATTCGAACTTGGCATTCGCGGCATCAAACATGCAGCGCGACCTGCACCATGACAGTGAGACGGTCTACCTTCATACGACGCCGCTATTCCACCTTGCCGACTTTGGCATTGGTCTTGGCGTAACCCTGGCTGCAGGGGCCCACAGTTTCCTGTCGCATTTCAGTGCTGCCGAGGTCTTTTCGCGCTTGCGCACTGACGGCATAACGCACCTTCAGCTCGTGCCGACCATGCTTTCAATGCTTCTTGACGCACCGGAGCGTGACTATAGCTTGCTCAGGCGGGTCCGAACCATCTCTTATGGCACAGCACCCATTTCGCAAGAGTTGCTAGGTCGGGTACTCAATGCTTTTCGAAACGTGCGAATTCAACAGTTCTACGGCATGACAGAGTGCAGCGGCGCATGCACATGCCTGTTACCGGAGTGGCATTCAACGAGCGGTCCGAAAGCAGGGAAATTGACGTCAGTCGGACAACCGACGTCAAGCTTCGAGATACGGATCGTCGATGAGCAGGGCTGCCTCTGCGAGACCGGGACTGTAGGCGAGATCCAGATCCGCGGCCCTGCCGTCATGCGGGGCTACTGGCGGGACCCAGAGAGAACGTCGGACACGATCAAGGATGGTTGGTTGCGGTCGGGTGACGCGGGGTACATGGACGAAGAAGGGTTTCTCTTTGTTGCAGATCGCATTAAGGACATGATCATTAGCGGCGGCGAGAACATCTATAGCGCCGAAGTCGAGAAGACCTTGAGCATGCACCCGGCGGTCAGCCAATGCGCAGTGATCGGGGTGCCCGATGAGCGTTGGGGTGAGCGAGTGCATGCCGTTATCGTCATCAAACCCGGCTCCGTTGCAACCCCCGCCGAACTGGACGCCCACTGCAGAGCCCACATTGCAGGCTACAAGGTGCCACGCGGATATGACATCCGCACCGAGCCACTGCCGCTATCTGGAGTAGGAAAAATACTAAAAAACAGACTGCGCGACGAATGGCTCGGAATCAGCAAGCGAACGCGATGACACAATGATTGAAAAGCCGATCGCCATTAGTCGGACAGACTGGCAAGCGGATGCACATTATTGCTGCGCCAGGGCGACGACAAGCAGTGCTGCACGCTCGTCGGGTGCACCTCGGCGAGCGACGCCCTGGACCACCTAGCCTTGCAATCCTTATCAAGGGGTTGTCGTACTTTTCGTGCAAATTCTGGCGGTTTGAATCGATCCTGCCGTGACCGGATGATCCGGCCGGCCAGCGGGTGAACGGTCGTGTCGATTGAGAAAAGGACCGGACGGATGCAGGCCATATATTTCGGAATCGGACATAAACTGGAGTGAGACGACAATGAAGAAGAGGCTGCTTTTCCCCTGCGTCGCGACGGCAGTCGCGTGCGCTGTCGCCCTTATGATCGCTGCATGCGACAGCGGCGACGACATCAACGCGCCAACTGATTCTGACACGGTCGCCGATCAGCGGGCCGCCGCACTCGTCTCCCAGATGACCACCGACGAAAAGCTCCAGTTGGTGCACGGGACTGGCTTTCCGGTTTTCGGCCTCGGAGGACCTTTTCCGCCAGGGGTGGATGGTGCTGGATACATCCCGGGCATTCCCAGACTCGGGATTCCCGGGCTCGCTATGGCGGAGATTAACACCGCGGGCACCGGCAGCATATCGGCGCCGGTCAATCGAGGGGCTGACAATGACGCGATGACCGGCAACGCGGTCATGTATGACGTCCGCAGAATCCTCGGTCGGTGGTGCGCCTAACTACGGAAACGACTACGCGACGTCGAACGCAACATTGATCGATATCAGCAACGGAGGGGCGAGCACGCGCACGGTAGCGCCAATGAATTATCAGCGCGCGTATGCCAACAGCGTTGCCTTACCCGACGGCGAAGTCGTCGTGGCGCTTTTTCGATGATGCGCCTATCGTCGGCAACGCATTCGCTCAACAACGAGCAGCGACGTGTTCCGTTAAGCTTTGGCGCGAGCAAAAAGCCAGGCCAGTATGAGCTGCAGATTCCGGGCGATTCCGGAGTCGCCGTGCCCGGCTATTACATGTTATTCGCGCTCGACGCGAACGGCGTACCGAGCGTCTCGACCACGATTCGAATCCATTGATGACGCGCGCCTCGAATCGGGCCGCCTTCAAGATATACGTGGTGGCGGCCATATTTCTGGTTGCGGTCGAACCCGCGGCAAATGGCGTCGATTCGTCCCGATCCATCGAACTGGGACGTGAGATCTTTAGCGGGCAGCACGCGCTGGTCGCGCACTTGCGCGACGACAATCGTACGCTGCCTGACAATGCGGTCGGGTGTATCAATTGCCACGGCCACGCGGACAACGCAGCGTCTTTTGCGCCCCCGTTGACAAGCCAGTATCTGCTCAGCGATACCCGCCGACGCGGCGGCCCGCCGAGTCGTGACGATTTGGGCTCGTTCTGCCGTGTCCTGAATGTCGGCGTCGATCCGACAGGAATCGTGCTGAAGAAAGCGATGCCGCAATACACGTTCAGCGATACAGAATGCGCAGCGCTTTGGAGCTTTGTCACCGCCCGGTAGGGCTTCGCCCGCTGGACATGTGAAGTTTTCTCGCATGGCTCATTGAACTGGATGACGCATACACTCGAACAAACGCGCCAGATCTTCAGCGCTTCGGGTCAGTGTTTCAAATGCCCTCGCGCCAAGGACTATATTCAAACTTTGCCTTCCGGCTGATCGCCCGCTACGGGCGTCGACGGATCATTCCGTCGACTACTTGCGTCAGGACAGATCCAAGGGTGTGTGTCATGAGATGTCCCATTCGTGCATGGTTGGTGCGGCGGGCTACGCAGGTGACGGCGGTCTCGCGGTTCAGGCGATGCTGTCGGGTCCAAGGGGGCTCGCGTTCGGGCGTGACGGAGCGCTGTATGTCGCCGATGGTTTCAGGATCCGCAAGATCACCGGACTCCCAGGTCGTCACCGCTGGGATTGCCGGGACAAACGGCGCTACGGCCTTGACGGCAACGATGGTGACGAAGATTGAGGTCAGAGTTGCAGAGCAAAACAACGGGCATCGCTTGGCCCGGAGAAACCGAAGCTTCCAGGAGCCTGTCCATGTCCGCGCCGAGAATCAGCGTTCTGCTGCCGGTCTACGAGGTCGAGGACTATATCGAAGACTGTCTGGATTCCCTGCTGTCACAAACCTGCACTGATTTCGAAATCACCGCCGTCGACGACAGCAGCCCCGATCGCTCAGGTGAAATCGCCGCCCGCCTTCTCGCACAACAGGATCGCATTCCGTGGAAGTTGATCAGAAACACCGACAATAAAGGGCTCGCTGAAACGCGAAAAATCGCCGCATCGGAAGCGCGGGGCGAGTACGTGCTCTGCGTTGACAGCGACGACCACGTCCATCGCGATCCCATTCGCACCGTGCTGCGCGAAGCCGACCAGCACGACGCCGATGTCGTCATTTTCGCCGCCGAACACGTCAGCCCCGATGGCGCCGTCAACGATCGCATCGACTCCGGCGACTGCATCATCACCGGCGTGGAAGCCGTCCAGAAAATTATGGAACTGAAGCTGCAAGCTTTTTGCTGGAACAAACTCGTGCGCCGTTCGATCTTCGTCGCAGCCGACCATCCGTGTGGTCTCATCTACGAGGACCTTTGCGTGTCGGTGCAGACGCTCGCCACCGCGAAAATCGTGCGGCTCATTCCGGACAGCCTTTACTCATACATGTTCCGCGAATCGGCAATCTCGAGACGCTTCAACCCGCATGTCGTCGATCTTTTTGTCATCATGGACCGTGTTGAAAAGCGTACCGCGGCCCTCCCGATTCCCGACTACAAGCGTCTCTTCTTCCGGCTCAAATACGTCTTCGGATACCGCGCGATCGCGTTTCAAGCGGCCACCACCGCGCCGAGCTACCAACTCGCGAGCCCGATTCTATACAGCGTTTCGAAGAAAACTGCGCGTGAAGCACCTGCTCGGCATATATGCCGACGGGCGGCCGAAGTTGTCCGTCGTCATGACCATGCTCAAGATCCATCCGTGGATCTTCTATTGCTTCGTGAGACGCTTCAATCATCACTGATCCTGCGAAATGCGCCATCTGGCACATAACGCAGAGCGCGTTGGAAGTATCCGTTTAACCTCTGAAAGGCACGGCGTTTGCGTACCCCAACGGGCCGCGCCTACTGACGACGATATCTGGTGACCCTGTGCGTATGACATATATGATGGACTTATGCTTATGCCGCGCTTGTCCTGAACTTTCATCGAAGTATTGAAAACGGTCTAACCATGGCGAATCCACTCCGACAGAACATCATCGCGCTGACCATCCTGCAGGCGGCTAACATGCTGCTGCCGCTTGCAACCGTTCCCTACCTGTTGCGCGTGCTGCGCCCGGAACACTTTGGCGCATACATCTTCGCACAAGCCATCATTGGCTACCTCGTACTGCTGACCGACTACGGTTTCAACTGGTCATCGACTGCTCACGTCGCACGGGTCCAGAATGACCGGTACGCGGTGTCGAAGATCTTCTGGGCGACGCAAGGCGCCAAGGCGCTGATCGCGGTGGTCTGCCTCGCGATGCTGCTGTTAGCGGCGTTGTTCGTGGCAAGACTGCGCGAATTGCTGCCGGTTCTGCTGGCGACCTATCCGGTCGTGATCGGAACGGTGCTGTTTCCGCAGTGGCTGTTCCAGGGCCTGGAGCAGATGACGCTGACTACCGTTTCGATGCTGAGCGCGCGGCTGCTGCTGCTTCCGCTCACGTTCGTCCTGGTGCACTCGCCGGCCGACACGTGGATCGCCTCGCTGATCAGCTCGATGAGCGTGGTTGCTGCCGGACTCGTCGCCTCGTTCCTGATCGTAAAAGACCGGATGATTGTCGCGATGGTGCCGGGCAAGGCGGAGATCCTGGAGACGCTTCGTGACGGCTGGCACACGTTCATTTCCACGGCAGCGATCAGTTTGTACACCACCACCAATAGCGTGGTGCTTGGATTTCTTGCCGGAAACACCGCTGTCGGCTTCTTTGGCGTCGCCGACAAGATCCGCAACCTCGCCCAGGCGCCGCTCGGACCGGTCGCCAACGCGGTGTACCCGCGCGTGACGGCGCTCTTTTCCGAAGACTCCGCCAAGGCGTTTGCGCTGGTGCGCAAGATGTTTTACCTGGCGGGCTCGTCCATGTTGCTGGCTTCGGTCGCGCTGTGGGGCGGCGCCGAGTTGATCGTTCGTATCGCGATGGGCTCCGGGTACGAACCGGCCGTGATCGTCCTGAAGTGGATGGCGCCGATGCCACTGCTCATCGGGCTGAGCGGTGTATTCGGCGTTCAGCTGATGCTGCCGCTCGGCATGAAGAAGAAGGTCAGCGAGATCCTGATCGTCGCCGGCCTGTTCAATCTTGCCATCCTCGTGCCGCTTGTATGGTTTCACGGCGCTCAGGGCGCGGCAATGTCAGCGCTGGCCACCGAGTTTCTCGTCACGGCCTCGATGGCGCTTTACCTGATCAAATGCAAGGTTCCGGCTTTCCAAACGAGGGTGCGCACAGATGAAATATGACTTCCTTATCGTAGGCGCCGGCTTTGCGGGCGCGGTCTGTGCCGAACGCCTCGCGGCAAGCGGAAAACGCGTGCTCGTCGTCGACAAACGGAATCATATAGGCGGCAACGCCTACGACCGGCACGATGAGAACGGCGTGCTGATCCATCCGTACGGTCCGCATATCTTTCATACCAACAGCAAGCGGATATTCGAATACCTGTCGGCTTTTACCGATTGGCGCTTCTACGAGCATCGCGTAAAGGCCTATGTAGACGGGGGCCTCTATCCAATACCGATTAATCGCACGACGATCAACACGTTATATGGCCTCGACCTGAACGAGCAGGCCACCGTGGCGTTTCTCGAGTCGGTACGTGAAGCGCGAGGAACCGTCTCCACCAGCGAAGACGCGGTGCTCAGCAGCGTTGGCCGCGATCTGTGCGAGAAGTTTTTCCGTGGCTATACGCGCAAGCAATGGGGACTCGATCTTTCTGAACTGTCCGCGGGTGTCGCTGCGCGAATCCCGACACGTTCGAACGACGACGAGCGGTACTTCACCGATACGTATCAATTCATGCCGGCGCAAGGCTACACCGCGATGTTCGAAAGGATGCTTGGCAGTCCGGACATCGAGGTACGTCTGTCGACCGACTATAACGAGGTGAAAGCGAGTATCGAATGCGGACACCTTGTGTACACAGGACGGATTGACGCGTATTTCGGCTATCGCTTCGGCAAGCTGCCGTACCGCAGCCTGGATTTTCAGCACCAGCATCTGAGCGGCGTGGAGCGCTTTCAGACGACAGGTACCGTCAACTATCCGAACGATCACGAATACACGAGGATTACGGAGTTCAAGCACCTCAGCGGGCAGCAGCATCCGGGCACCTCGATCGTCAGGGAGTATCCGCGAGCCGAAGGTGAGCCGTACTACCCGATTCCACGCAAGGAAAACGAGGCATTGTTCCTGCGCTACAACGCGCTTGCGGAGACAGTTGCCGATATTACTTTTGTGGGCAGGCTCGCGCAGTATCGCTACTACAACATGGACCAGGTCGTTGGTGCGGCGCTTAAAGCTGCGGAAGGGCTCATCCAGGGCGCAGCAATCAGCGAGTGCTAGCGGGCACCTGAGAGCTTTCCTGGGACTGACTGGAAGATTCGGAGCATCGCATAGGGAGTTCGGAAATCCGGACGCGATGAGTTCGACGAAGCTCGATTGCCGCGAATAGATTTGCTGAATATAGCTAGGGTCTGTTTACATATGGAACGCACGTGCGAATGCCCGCTATCGGCCGTCCCCCAAGGGGACTTCCTTCGGGGCGCAGGGCAAGGAGTAAGGAGCGCTGCGTGGCCGCGCCACGTGAGCGACGCGCGACGCCGCCATGCGGCCGATAGCGGGCATTCCCCTGGAATGAAATCCAGGCAATGGGGTTGCCGCGAGAAGGGCCGCTCGCTGCGTCATGCTCCTTGCGAATACGTCGAGTATTCGCGGCGTCGCAGTCCTTGCGAGCGGCCCTTCTCGCGGCAACGCACGTGCGTTCCATATGTAAACAGACCCTAATACGCCACAGGATAGATGAACCATGTCAACGAAAGCGCAAAGCGCGATAAGCAACACGCCACGAATCTATACATGCGCCCGTTTTTCGAGTTCACAGCAGGCAGACGGTAGCTCGATCGCGCGGCAGGATGCCTACGCGGAAGCGTGGGCCAAGCAGCACGGCCTGATACTCGATCGCTCTTTACGCATGGAGGACCGCGGCAAGTCCGCTCACAAGGGCGAGCACGTAAAGAAAGGCGGCGCGCTCGGCGCGTTCATCGAGCGTATCAAGGCCGGTGACGTCGTACCCGGCGATACGCTGATCGTCGAAAACCTTGACCGCCTGAGCCGCCAGAGTGGAATCGGATAGTACGACTCGCCTTCGGCTCGCGGATACTCCCTGACGATCGAGGTTCCCTGATGCTGCTGCCCGGTGAGGTACTTGAACTCCGTAATCCTCGTGTATTCGTGATCGTTTCGGATAGTTGACGGCACCAGAGTCACCGCCATGAACAAGCGCAGTGCGCACTCGATTCGATAGATAGCAGCGCGCTCTGCGTTATGTGCCAGATGGCGCATTTCGCAGGGTCAGCGGCTATCGAGGCTTCTCACGAAGCAATAGAAGATCCGGGGATGGATCTTGCGCATCGTCATGGCGACGGAGAGCGTCGGCCGCTCGTCGCATCGCGCTTGCCAGTCACGACATACCACGCTCGGCGACCGTTTTTCAACAGCGCGCGCACTCGCCGATAGATCGCGCGGCTCACACGCTTCGACGCTTCAAGCGTCCCCTTGGTGGCCTGCGGCGGGTGATCTTCGAGCCAGCGCAGCCGTGCTTCGATATCGCGTTCACGGTCCGCGTAGAGTGCAATCGGGAAGGGATGGCCAAGCCTCGCGTCGTAAAGCGCGCGAGCGGCATCGACGATATCGCGGTTCTCCTCGCGCTGGGAGAAGTACGCGATGTGCACGAATGGCACGCTGCGCGCACAGACGATTCGCAACCGGTTCCGCGCACAGTAGACATGCATCATGTGCTCGTCGTCTTGCCCACCGTCGTCGATCATGTCCCATAACCGCTTGCGAAAAAGAATGCAGCCGATCGAATAGCGCGATTCTGACGGCACTTCGCAAGGTTCGAGGTCCCGCGTGGCAGCGATGAAAGCATCAGGCTGAAGCGTGGTCCGTTCATGCAGCCAGCGCGCGATGTGCGGATAGCCCCATATCGTGCCATTGGTGCCGATCTCGATCTGCTCCGCAGGGATGATTCGCATCGGAAAGCGCTTGTCCCCGTCGGCTCCGACGAAATGGGGATGCGCCTGGCTCGTGAAGTACTCGCGCTCCAGGTTCATCACACGCATCACCTCAGGGAAGCCCCAGTTGTTGTTGTTGATCAGCGGGGTGACGTAGGCAAGCTCGTTCGCGCTTTCATTTTCCGCCGCGTCGTACGTGGCGAGCATCTTGTCGAGCCAGTCGCCGGCGATCGGGAACGCGTCGTCGTCCACCTTGCAGATCAAGTCGATTTCGGCGAGCGCCGGTTGCGAGAGTAGTTTTTTGATCGTGCGATAGGGTGGGCCAGGCGGAATGTCGTCGACGACCCGAACGATGCCCGGAAAAAGTCTTGCGTAGCGCCGCGCGACGGCAAGCGTGCGCTCCGCGTCATAGCCGCCCCGGCAGTTCTGAAGCAGGATGAACTCGACGCCTGTTGGCCGGTACGCCATGTGACTGGCGAGGGTGAGTTCGAGCGCTGCGTAGTCGCGACAGAGCAGGACCAGAATGGCGACTCGCCTCGATGCCACGTTAGAACCGGATGCAGTCATGCTACTCCTTCGTAGGTAGCGACGAGCACATTGCCCAAGGAACATACATGCGAATATCGGAAGGCACCGAACCTGGCATCACGTGCATCACGAATATGCCAACACCAACGGTGCCGATGCTAATAACCGCGCCTCCGGTCGCAGCACCGATCGCGACTACTCAAGAGACAGGACGGAACACACCGGTTCATCATAGTACAAGCGAAGATGAAGTGAAGCCGTATTCCATAGCGCGTCGCTGTTCTAAGCCAATCAACTGCGGGGAGGACGTTTTATGAATTATCGGACATTTCAGTGCGCTAAAATCCGCCAAACCATCATGGCGGATGGCAGCAAACGCCGACTGCCGCCCGGAAAGCGTCGCCATGTGCCACCTCAACCGTTCCCGACCGCCTCCTACCCGTGATGCTACCCACGCTTCGGGCCGGCGACCCCTCCTGCAATCCGGATAGCAGACGCAACCCGATGTCAAAGGGCAAAAATCGATCTTCTCTACCCCAGACGATCAGTGTCGGCGCCTTGATCTCCGACAATCGCAGTTGGTAGTCTGTGAACTGCCTGGGGTTTGCTGCCATACTCGCCACCCAGTTTTCGACGTGGTGCTTGTTGGCTTGCAAGTTATTGACACGCTGTTGCAGCAGGTCATCGGTCAGTGCCGAAGGATCATAAACAAACACATTCATCATGCGTTTGACGTTTTCCAGCGTGGGCTCTCGATAAACGAAATTCAGTAGCTTGATCCCTTCTGTCGGCTGGGGAACGAACGTGCTGGTCCCACCGGTATCGGTTGGAGAAATTATCTTTTCAATCTGATTTTTAAGGAGTGCAGTCAAATCTGCGACGCTGTTATTGGTACATCGAAATATTTCTTCCATTTTCATGGCAGCCACAAAGTGAGCTAAGACGATAGGCTCGTCGAACTCGATGTCAGGGCACTGTGAATAAAGGACCCGAGCGCGAAGGAACGCGCTGCTATCAACTATTAAAAAAGATTCGCGATGTCGTGAAGCGCTCGCGGCAATGCCTGCGTCGACGACATCGAATTGCGATGTGTCCGCAGGACGCGCGCAGCGGCGCGATACTGCGAATCACTGCGCGCAATAAGGGCAGAGTGGTTACTCTTGCGAAAAAGGTACCGTATTCCTAACGAATTTAGCAGTCAGAGGCCATAGGCATGAACCACGTGGTCGCTACCAGCGACGAAGACTTGCCCGTTCACGACCATCGGCGACGCGAAGTTACCCTCGCCGGTTTGAACTGGCGTGTATTGGCGGTGGAAGAGTACGGTCCCGGTCGCTGCATCCAATGCGTAAAAGTCGTTGCCCAAACCGTCTGCGTAATACACCACACCATTTGCGGCGACGGGCGGGATAGCCGGGTTGAACGAGGATCTGTTCAAGCCGACTTGCGCCTGCCACACGGGTTTGGGGTTCACAGTACAGTTGCTGTCGATCGACAGTGCAATGACCCCATGTTGGTATAAGTTGTTGCTCCCCGAACCGCTAGGGGACACGACGTAAAGCCGATTTAGCACCGGGTCGAATACAGGAAGGCCTATGTTGCTGCCCTCGACTGAACTGAGGGAAATCGTCAACTTTTCAATGGGGCCCTGCTGCTGAATAGTGGCTCGGTTATAAATGAAGAGGTTGCCGGACTTGTTGTAGGCCGCGAGCATCGTCGGGCAGGTGGGACGCTGGAAGAGCAATGCTGTAGCGCCGAAGTCGGAGTCCGTGCTGGGCGGAGAAAGCGGCGAGTTCGACGCGGCTACCGCCAGCTTGTCCGGCGTGAGCTTCACGACGTGCTCCGCGAACGCGGCATTTTCCGGATTGGCGAATGCGTTGCCCGTGAGTGCATAGACGACCGTCCCATCAGGCGGAATCGATACGCCTCCCGCACCCCATATACCGCCCCCGTCTGGCCCGCTTGCGCCGTCTGGGTACCAGCGTGCCAGAATCGCAGCTGGGTTGGTGGTGGACGCGCGGACGACCTGTCCATGGTACGGCTCCGTATCGCAGGGGTCGCCGGCTGTCGCCACGTATATCGACGAACTATCGGGACTGAGCGTCAAGCCGCCATAGACCATCGTTCTTGGAGAAGCGTTGGCTGCGTCTAGAAGTGGCAGGTTGAAGCCCGGGAGATCCACGCCGGTCTGGAGGTTGTACGCATGCAGGTAGCCTCGCCCGCTCACAACGAAAATCCGGTTGTTGGCATGGTCGATGACGGGCGTGCCCTGCACCCCGATCTTGCCTTGGAACAGCCCGGTGCAGTTCGACGTCAAGATAGCTTGAGGGATAGGGGCGCTTTTCCAAATGACCGCCCCGTTCGCGGCATTCAGTGCCCATGTAGTGTTCCCCTCTGTCGCAACATAGACGATATCGGTCGGCATCCCGTTGATTATCACCCCGGTAGCCAGTACCGGCTGAGTCAGGATGGCACCGTCCAGGGGAGGTGACTCCCAGTGCAGTTTCAACGTCCTCTCCGTCACGTTGGTCGGGGTGAGCACCGTCTCGACTGAGTTATACCCAGTCCGCTGCCTGTTCATGCCAAACGTCGGCCAGTCGGTCGTCGTAAAGGTTGGCGCGGCGACGGCCCCTGGTGTCCGGCTCAATGTAGCTTTAGTCGCTGGTTCGGGAGCTTGGTACGGCGTATCCACCGCCGGCCCGGTATCGTCGCGGAAATTATTCGGATTGATCTTGTCTCCGCCGTTCTGTTTGTCTACGTCCGATCCATCGAGGGCGAAGGCTGGCGGCACTTTCGGTCCGACGCCAGACGGGTGCCTGCCATGAGGGAATGGGTTCAGTGCGTTTGACGACGCCTGAGCGGCTGTTGCAAGACCCGGCGCAGATGCCGCAGCCGGTGCCGCGTTCGAACTTTGCGCTTGTGCGCCCGAGGCCGCCATGCCGGCGAGGATCAAAGCTGCAACGAGCCGAGAAGCACCGATAACGTTGTGTGCGTTATTCATGTAGCCACCTCTTGGAAATATTGCTATTAGCATAACGTGAGGTTACTCCTAGGCCATCAAAAATCAAGCGCAAGAAATGTCCGCTAGGGACTACGATCTGGCGGACAAAGAATTGTCACTATTGAGTAATGCAAGGCTCACACACCGTTCGGCTGCTTCATCCGAATGCGCGATTTCGCTGGAAGCAGATCGGCACACCCGGCGACCCCGTCCAGAGCGCTAGTCGCTAGCGCTTTTAAAGAAATGGGGGCAATAAACACCCGCTTCGGCGGCGACGCGAGCGACAAGTCCGCGGGCGGCGGCGAGTATCCGTTACAGGACGGTTTCGGCTGGACCAATGGCGTGCTGCGCGTGCTGATGCAACTCTATCCGGATGCGGTGAGTTCGACGAAGCGGGCCGATCTGCCGGGCGGTGCGGTCGGGGTATCGGATGCGGCGGCATCGACGGCGGCCGCGCCGCAGACGTCGCACAGTACGTCGCGCGCGGGCCATTAGTTATGGAGGAGGTATTAGCGATACCAGGATGACGGGTTGACTGCCTGATGGCACCGCACGCCGTTACGATGCTTTCGATAGCTCGACCGGCTTCTAGTCAACCTGGAAACTCCCAAAGATGAATCGCAAGCTCGACGTCCCATCGGCGGAACCGCTGCCGCCGCAAGCGCAGGCCACGACGGCCGACGAAGCCACCGCGCACTGGCAGCGCAATCTTGGCGTATGCGTGTTTGCGAACTGCATCGAATAGCGGCATCAAACCAGCGCGCGGAGCACCGTGAGCGGAAGTCGCGCCCAAAACTATCGGACAGCGGCATCCAATTGACTTTTTAAGCTGGCGCTGACTTTATTGGCTTTGTTAGATGTATGTCATTGACGAAATAAATGACAGGTAACTAACTAAATCCACACGCGCTGACATGCCGACCGCTTTCGCACAGACCGTCGAGGCCCACTTTGCCGACCTCACTCCCACGTCCCAGCGCATTGCCAGTTATATGCTGGCGAATCTCGAGCGACTAGGCCTCGAAACGGCTGATCAGATTGCGCAGCAAACGGCCACCAGCGGAATTTCCGTGGGGCGTTTCCTGCGCAGCGTCGGCTATCGCAATCTCGACGACCTCAAGCGCGAACTGCGCGGCGCGCAGGGGCGCCCGTGGATGATTACCGACCGGCTCGACGAATACCGGCGTGTGTTCGGGCAGTTCGCCAACACCCCGCACCACGGCGAAAACGTCCAAACCGGCGCCCTGACCCGCTCGCTGCAACTCGAAATCGACGCGATCCAGCATGTGTACCAGTTGGCGCTATCGCCCATGTTCGCCCGCATCGCGGAGCGCATCTCCTATGCGGACGCCGTGTATATCCTCGGCATCCAGTCGACGCGCGGCATCAGCAACGCGTTCTACAGCTACCTCGAATACATCCGTGCGCGCGTGTTCTACTCCGACGGGATGTCCGGCTCATACGTCGATTCGCTGAACTCGGAGTTTGCCGCACCGTACCTCGTCATTACCGACACGCGCGCCTACTCGATGATCGCGCGCCGCTACTGTGAAGCCGCGGCGCATCGTGGCGTGCCGTTTTCACTGGTCACCGACATCTATTGCCCGTGGGCTCGTGAATTCGATTGCGACCTGTTGCAGGTCAAAACCGATGTCGGCCAGTTCTGGGACTCGCTGGCGCCACTCAGCTGTCTGTTCAACCTGCTGATTACCGCGATCGTTGCACAACTGGGGTCCACGATCGACGAACGCGTCGCACGCAATCGCGAGCTGCAAGGCGAATTCAACCAGTTCGATCTCTAAACCTCTCACATCCGGCATCTCAACGCGCCCGCCATGACACAACCGCGACTCATCGAAATCACCGCCGCCACGCATGGCGTGGACATCGACCTCATCTATGCCACCGAGCGCAACCTGACAGGCAAGCCCATCTACAAGGAAGCTCACTGCCTGCTGCTCGAACCCGCCGAAGCCGCTTTGCGCAAGGCAGTGGAGATTGCCCGCAACGCCGGCCTGACCGTGCGGATTTTCGATGCGTACCGTCCGCCCCAGGCGCAACAGGTGCTGTGGGATTTTCTGCCCGACCCCACCTACATCGCTGAGCTTGGCCGTGGTTCGAACCATAGCCGCGGCACGGCGATCGATCTGACGCTGCTCGACGCCGACGGCAACGAACTCGACATGGGCACGGGCTTCGACGCCATGACGATCGAGTCCGAACACTTCCATACCGGCCTGCCCGCGCATGTGCAGCGCAACCGCCTGTTACTGCTCGGCATCATGCACGCCGCCGGCTTCATCCACATCAAGAGCGAATGGTGGCATTACGAGTTGCCTGCCTCCCGCGCGCTGCCGTTGATCGATAACAGCGAAAGCGGTCCGTTGCGTCTCATGTAGTGGCGTTCGATTTCTCCATCCGTTGTTCCCTGACAGGCTCTATCCCATTCCTTATGGAGCGGCAATGAAACTGGTATTGCGCAATGCACTGACGGCGGCGGCGATCGCCTCCGCCTTGACCTTGTCGTTCACAGCCGCCGGCCCCGCTGCGGCGGCGACGCCGAAAGACATGTTCGTCATGGCCACGTTCCTCGACGAATTCACCACGCTCGATCCGGGCGAAGTCTACGAACTGGTGCCGGAAGAATATGTGGCGAATACCTATGACCGGCTGGTGCGGGTCGATCTGAAAGACCCGTCGAAATTCAACGGCGATGTCGCGCAATCATGGACCGTGAGCCCCGACGGCCTGACCTTCACGTTCAAGATCCGTCCGGGTCTCAAGTTCCACTCGGGCAACCCGTTGAGCGCCGACGACGTCGCGTGGTCGATCCAGCGCACCGTCCTGCTCGACAAAGGCGCGGCGGCCGTGCTGCAAGGCATCGGTTTGACCAAAGACAACGTGCTGGCCAACGTGAACAAGGTTGACGACACAACCGTCAGTGTGACGACTGACCAGAAATACGCGCCGACGTTCGTCCTGAACGTACTCGGCGCGTGGCCTGCATCGGTGGTGGACAAGCAGTTGCTGCTCACGCACCAGAAAGGCAATGATTTCGGCAACGACTGGCTGCGCACCAACGAGGCCGGCTCCGGCGCCTACAAGCTCGTCAAATGGACCGCCAACGACAGCATCGTACTGCAGCGCTTCGACGGTTATCGCTTACCGCTCGCGATGAAGCGTATCGTGTTGCGTCACGTGCCGGAAGCATCGAGCCAGCGCCTGCTGCTCGAGAACGGCGACGTCGATGTGGCGCGCAACCTGAGTCCGGATGATCTCGTCGCCCTGACGAAGTCCGGCAAGGCGCATGTGAGCGCGGTGCCGCAAGCGACGCTTCTGTACCTCGGCCTGAACGTCAAGAATCCGAATCTGGCCAAACCGGAAGTCCAGCAAGCGATGAAGTGGCTGATCGACTACAACGGTATTCAGAGCAACGTCGCGAAAACCACCTACAAGGTGCACGAAACCTTCCTCCCCGAAGGTTTCCTCGGCGCGCTGAACACCGACCCCTACCAGCAGAACGTCGCCAAGGCCAAGGCACTGCTGGCAAAAGCCGGGCTTCCGAACGGCTTTTCCGTGACGATGGACGTGCGTAACGGCTACCCCTACAGCGAAATCGCCGAGGCAGTGCAGGCCAATCTTGCCCAGGGCGGCATCAAGGTTCAGATCATCCCCGGCGACAACAAGCAGACGCTCGCTAAGTACCGCTCGCGCTCGCACGACATTTATATCGGCGAATGGTCGGCCGATTACATCGACCCGCACAGCAATGCCCAAGGATTCACCTGGAATCCCGACAATTCCGACAAGTCGGCCTATAAGATGCTCGCGTGGCGCAATTCATGGGACATCCCCGGCCTGACGAAGGAAACCAACGCAGCGCTCGCCGAATCGTCGTCAGCGAAGCGCGCCGAGCTGTACCAGACCATGCAGAAGCAGGTGCTCGCGAACTCCCCCTTCGTGATCATGTTCCAGCAGGTCTCGCAGGTGGCCGCGCGACCGGGCGTGACGGGTCTCGAGGTGGGTCCGATCAACGACCTCGTGTCGTATCGTGATCTGAAGAAGCAGTAACGTTTGCGGCGAAGGCGAGACTGTCCGGGCTTCGCCTTCGACCGAGGAACTCACCATGTCCACTCCCCTCACGACTTTCGAGCGCATGCGCGCGCTTTCGGTTGAAAGCCCCAGCGTGCGCTGGACCTTGCGCCTCGTGCGCTGGATCATCACGCTCGTGATCACCTTCGCCGGGTTGCTGGCGGTCACGTTCGTGATCGGCCGCAAAATACCGATCGATCCGGTGCTGGCGATTCTCGGCGATCGCGCGTCAGCCGCAGCCTACGCGGCGGCGCGTCTTCAACTCGGGCTCGACGCGCCGCTCGCAGTGCAGTTCCTGATCTATGTGCGCGATGTGCTGCATGGCAATTTCGGCATGTCGCTGCTGACCGCGCATCCTGTGATCGAAGACATCCAGCGGGTGTTTCCCGCGACGCTCGAACTCGCAACCCTGTCGACCATCATCGGCGTGCTGATCGGCGTGCCGCTGGGCGTGATCGCCGCCGTGCGCCACAACCGTTGGATCGATCACGTCGCGCGCTTCGTCGGCCTCGTCGGCAGTTCGGTCCCGGTGTTCTGGCTCGGGCTGATGGGCCTCCTGCTGTTCTACGCGAAGCTGCATTGGGTGGCGGGGCCGGGACGCGTCGATCCGGTATTCGACGGCATGGTCGATACGCGCACGGGCAGCCTGCTGATCGACTCGCTCATCGCCGGCGAATGGGACGTGTTCTTCAATGCGTTCTCGCATATCTCGCTGCCCGCGGCCATTCTCGGCTACTACTCGGTCGCCTATCTGAGCCGCATGACGCGTTCGTTCATGCTCGATCAACTCAGCCAGGAGTACATCACCACGGCGCGCGCGAAAGGCTTGCCCGAGCGCCGGGTGATCTGGCGCCACGCGTTCGGCAATATCGCCGTGCCGCTTCTGACCGTGATCGCACTCACGTACAGCTATCTGCTCGAAGGCTCGGTGCTGACCGAAATCGTCTTCGCCTGGCCCGGTATCGGTTCGTATCTGACGGGCGCCCTCCTGAACGCCGATATGAACGCCGTGCTCGGCAGCACGCTCGTGATCGGCGTCACGTTCATCGCGCTCAACCTGTTGACCGACGCGCTCTATCGCGTGTTCGATCCACGCGCCCGCTGACACTGCAGAGGTCTCTTTCGTGCTTCCCCCTACCGATGAATCTATGCAAACACAGGACTGGCCGATGAATGCCGCGCCCCGACGATGGAAAGACTGGCTGCTGAGCGACACGCCCGCGTCACGCATGCAGGCCGCGCTCGGCCTCGCTTACCGGCGCTGGCGACGCTTCGCGGGCAATCCGCTGTCGTCCTTCGGCCTCGTGATTCTGGCCTTGCTGATCATCATCGCGGCGATCGGGCCGCTGATCGCACCGCACGATCCGCTGCAGCAAGTCCTCTCCGACCGCCTGCTGCCGCCGGGTTCGCCATCGCACTGGTGCGGCACCGACCAGCTTGGCCGGGACATCCTCTCGCGTCTGATCTACGGCTCACGCCTCACGCTCTCGATTGCGATTCTCGTCGTGGTGATCGTGGTTCCGGTGGGGCTTTTGATCGGCACCACCGCCGGCTTCTTCGGCGGCTGGGTGGACAACGTGCTGATGCGGATCACCGACGTGGCGCTCGCCTTTCCGAAGATCGTGCTCGCGCTCGCTTTCGCGGCCGCGCTGGGGCCCGGTGTGATCAACGCGGTGATCGCCATTTCGATTACGGCGTGGCCGGCCTATGCCCGCCTCGCGCGGGCGGAAACGCTGCGGCTCGTGCAAGCCGATTTCATTCACGTCGCGCGCTTGCAGGGCGCCTCGCGGAAGCGCATCCTCCTGCTCTATATCATGCCGCTCTGCTCGTCGTCGGTGATCGTGCGCGCGACCCTCGATATGGCCGGCATCATTCTCACTGTCGCGGGCCTCGGGTTCCTTGGCCTCGGCGCGCAACCGCCCAGCCCCGAGTGGGGTTTCATGGTCGCGTCGGGCCGCAACGTGCTGCTCGATTCGTGGTGGGTGGCCACTATTCCCGGCTTCGCCATTCTGCTGGTGAGTCTCGCCTTCAACCTGCTCGGCGACGGTCTGCGGGACGTCTTCGATCCACGCCATGGAGGCTGACATGCCAGTCTATATGGCCCATCCTTTGTGTGAAATCGACGACCTGCGAATCGGCTTTCGCGGTCATGGCGGCGAATTGACCGAGGCGGTGCGTGGCCTTTCGCTGACGCTGCAGCGCGGCGAGCGGCTTGGCATCGTCGGCGAATCCGGTTCCGGCAAGTCGCTGACCGGGCGTGCGCTGCTCGGCCTGCTGCCGCCCGAGGCGCAATGTCATGCGAAGGCGATGAAGTTCGACGGTCAGGATCTGCTTGCCATGCCGGTGCGCAAGCGCCGGCAACTGTGCGGCCAGCAGATGGGCATGATCCTGCAAGATCCGAAATACTCACTGAACCCGGTGATGACCGTCGCGCAGCAAATGCGCGAAGCGTTCGAACTGCACGGACCGAAGTTCGGCCGCCGCGAGATACGCGAGAAGATCATCGAGGCGCTGGCAGCGGTGCATATCCGCAATCCGGAGCGTGTCGCCGATTCCTACCCGCACGAGTTGTCGGGTGGCATGGGGCAGCGCGTGATGATCGCCATGATGGTGTCGTCCGGGCCGCGTCTGCTGATCGCCGATGAACCCACCAGCGCGCTCGACGTGCTCGTCTCGATGCAG
The DNA here is from genome assembly GCF_050434085.1 of Paraburkholderia sp. UCT70. NCBI lineage: Bacteria > Pseudomonadati > Pseudomonadota > Betaproteobacteria > Burkholderiales > Burkholderiaceae > Paraburkholderia > Paraburkholderia sp. UCT70. The sequence continues at coordinate 1,353,178 of NZ_JBNPVZ010000003.1, forward strand.
GTGCTCGGGATTCTCGACGAGATGATCGAAAAGCATGACACCGGCCTTATTTTTATCAGCCACGACCTGCCCCTCGTCATGTCGTTCTGCGACCGCGTCGTCGTGATGTTCGCGGGACGTGTCGTGGAAACCTGCGCGGCGCGCGATCTCGTCCACGCCGAGCATCCCTATACGCGTGCCCTGCTCGCGGCGAATCCACCGCTTATCGATCCGCCCGAGCAACTGCCCGTGCTGAAGCGGGACGCGGCATGGCTCACACAACCGGCAGGAGAATCAGCATGATCGATGTCGACGCTTTGACGGTACGCTTTAAAACCAGGACCGGTCACTTCGACGCAGTGCGCGAAGCGAGCTTTCATGTCGGCGAAGGTGAGGTGTTCGGGCTGGTCGGCGAATCCGGTTCCGGCAAGTCGACGATCCTGCGCGCGTTGACCGGTCTCGCGCCCGTCGCCGGCGGCCGTATGAAAATCGGTTCGCACGTGCTGGGAGAAAAACTCGACCGCTCCTTCCGACGCGACGTGCAGATGGTGTTTCAGGACCCGTACGGCTCGCTGCATCCGCGCTTCACGATCGATCAGACCTTGCGCGAGCCGCTGACCATCAACGGCATCGGCGGGCAGGAAGAACGCATTGTCGATGCGCTGCGCGAAGTCGGCTTGGGTCCGTCGTATCGTTTCCGCTATCCGCATCAGTTGTCGGGGGGGCAGCGGCAGCGCGTCGCGATTGCACGGGCGCTGATTGTCGAACCGCGCGTGCTGCTGCTCGATGAGCCGACGTCCGCGCTCGATGTGTCCGTGCAGGCCGAAACTCCTCAACCTGCTGCGACGGCTTCATCGCGAACGCAATTTGACAATGATGCTGGTGAGCCACAATCTGGCGGTGGTGGGCTTTCTCTGCTCGCGCGTCGCGGTCATGCGTAATGGTGAGATTGTCGAGCAACGCGATATCGCATCCATTCGCGCGCAGCAGGTCGAGCACGAATACACGCGCAGCCTGCTGCTCGCGACCACGGGCTACCGGCGCAAGTCGGTCGCGGTAGACGGAGCGGACGCGCTGTCATAAATGTCAGTAGCGGCGAGGTTTCGTCGCCGTGCGTATTCGCGAACTGAGCACGTTCAACAGTCACCAGGAACGCCGCTTCAGCGCAACGGCGTCCCACCGCTTGTCGCCGCAAACGTCGGCGACACGGCCAGCGCCTTTCTTGCGACCTGTTTCTTGAGTAGCGGGTAGTTGTCGCCGTTGTCGCTATTCGCATGCCCGAAGAACGGCAGCAGCCCACGCCAAACCTGCGCCTCGCTCCCCGCGTGGACCGGGCTCGCCCTCGGGGCGCGCGGCCAGACCGCGTCACCTTTTTTGTCGCAGATCACGAACAGGACCCACACGTAGGCCGAGAAATAGCGGTGAGTCGATGCCACGCCGTCCGGTCGCGGCTGGACGGGCCCATGCAGGCATTCGAGCAGCAGCCGCCCGCGCTTGCCGTCGGCATTCGAATGGTGACGCTGGGCATCGGGCAGGATCGCGTCGTGCGAGTCCCACCGCAACTGCCCGGTCACCGAGGCCTGGAACGCCAGCGGGCTGGCACCGTTCTCCGAGTGCTTGTTGACGGACCGATTCAGATATTGAACGGCCCACGAGCCGTCGTCATTTTCTGACTTGAACAACGGAATCGAGTCATTCTCGTCGCCGTAACCGAACTGAAACCCGACTTTTCCTCGCCACCGCGAGCGCGTGCAAATCGGAATGCTCGGCCCCCACGCCAGCCAGCAGATGAACTGAAACGCCTGCAGCTCTCGCAGATCGACCGAGCCGGCGGCTTCCGATGAAGGGGGCTGAATGCGTACAACCGGCCGATTCTGTTGAAAAAGTCGCTGTAGAGGCGAAATGTTGGGTATCCTGGGAAACATCAAGCGACGGGGGTGAATCGTCATGATGGGTCGACTGGATAGCGGACAGGACAAGCTCTTCTACTCTTTCAACCTCGACGACCACGTCCCGCAATCGCACCTGTTGAGAGGCATCGATCGCTTCCTTGACCTTCGAGATCTGCGCCAGCACCTCGCACCGTTCTATAGCTCAATGGGTCGTCCATCGATCGACCCTGAGTTCATGATCCGCATGCTGATTGTGGGTTACTGCTTCGGCGTCCGGTCCGAGCGACGGCTATGTGAACCATTTAATCGATAGGCACCCCGGAGGACATGAAAGAAATGAAAGGCACTGGATTCAGACTGTCGAACTGCCGGCGAAGCGGCATCGAAGCCGTGGAGGCGAACACGACACTCGTCTTTGGGCGCCATACCCATGAGCAATTCGGTGTGGGTCTGATCGAGCGCGGCGCGCAGAAATCGGCGAGCGGCCGTGGTCTCGTCGAAGCCGGTGCGGGCGACGTGATCACTGTCAACCCTGGTGAAGTGCATGACGGGGCACCGATCGGCGACGGCGGGCGCTCATGGCGAATGCTGTACCTGGACCCTCCGATCGTTGCTGAACTAGCCATTGACATCACCGAAGGACGGGGAGGAATGGCTTGCGAGTTCACTCAACCCAAAGTCAGCGACAAGCGCATTGCAGGCCAATTTGATCAGCTCTTCCGGGCAATGACCAGCAGCATTGTAGACCCGCACGGACTCAAGGCGGACGAGACCTTGCTACTCGTGCTGGGTAGCTTGCTGCAGCCCGGATCCCCCAGGCAGCGATCCGTTCCGATTGGAATCGCTTCAGCGCGTGCCTTGATCGATGACGATCCCCTGGCGATTCTGACGCTCACCGCACTGGCAGACGAAGCCGGGTTGAGCCGCTATCAGTTTCTGCGAAGTTTCGCGAGAGCGACCGGCCTCACGCCCCATGCCTACATCCTGCAGCGCCGCATTCATCGAGCGCGGCAACTGATCCGTTGCGGCACGCGGCTCGCCGATGCGGCCGCGCAGAGCGGTTTCTCCGATCAAAGTCACATGACGAGGTTGTTTGTCCGCAGTTTGGGCGTGACGCCGGGTGCGTACGCGAAGGTGGTTGGCTGACCGCGCAGGCGTGCAATTTCATTCAAGACGATCGGAAAACGGAGGCTGAGAATCGAGACAGAATCTCTTTTCCTGACGCGAGGTACGATCTTGCAGTTCTCCTATGCACCTTCTATTCATCGCGACTTCCCGGAACTTGCAACAGGCTTGCTTCTTCTGGACGAGTTGGGGCCTGTCGCGCCAATATCAAATCCGGTCACTGAACTCGTCACCCTCGCCAGGCAGCGCATTGCGCCTGCAATGGAAAGCGATTTGCCGGAAATCCGGGCGTGGCGGCGAACTTTCGCAAAGATGGGCCTGAAGCCAACGCAATATCGCTGCGCCTCGGAGGCGCTGCTTCGCCGGTTGCGTCAAACGGGAGACCTGCCCTCGGTTCATCCGCTGGTCGACCTGTGCAACGCCATGTCGATGGCTTTCGCCATTCCGATAGCTGCCATAGACCTCGACAGGGTGACTGGCGATCTTCAGGTGCGACCCGCGCTAGGTACGGAGACGTTTGAGACGTTCGCGGGTGATTTGGAGTATCCGGACGTGGGCGAGGTTATCTTCGCCGACGATAGTCATCGCGCCCACGCGCGGCGATGGACGAACCGTCAGAGCGGCTTTTCGGCGGTGAGAGAAAGGACCATGACTGCGCTCGTCATTGCCGAAGCCACGCACGAAACCGCACACGCAGACGTCGCGCGGCTAATCTTGACGCTTCGAGCGACGGTCTCTGAGCTTTGGCCTTCTGCATCTGTGTTGGAGCTGCGTGCGGGATGAACGTCGGATTTCTGCTCACTTCGCTGATCATCGTAGCTTCGCCCGGAACAGGTACTCTCATTACTCTGGCCGCAGGTTTGTCGCGTGGGGCGCGTGCTTCGGTTGTCGCAGCATTGGGCTGCACACTGGGCATCCTGCCCCATATGGCGGTGGCGATCACCGGTCTGGCTGCGCTCCTGCATGCGAGCGCCGTCGCGTTCGAAGCGATCAGGTATGCGGGCGTAGGGTACCTACTCTATATGGCGTGGAAGACGCTCGAGGAAGATGGACCATTGAAGATCGAGTTGCACGACCCCGAGCACTCTGATGGGGCAGTGATCTCGCACGCGATCCTGGCAAATATACTCAACCCAAAATTGTCGATCTTCTTCTTTGCGTTTCTGCCGCAATTCATTGATCGCGGCGAAACCCGGCCCGGGTTTCGTATGCTGGAATTGTCGCTCGTCTTCATGACGATGACGTTCGTCGTATTCGGGGCATATGGAGTATTTGCGGCGAGTGTTCGTGACCGAATCCTTTCGCGACCGCGAGTTCTCAAGTGGATGCGCCGGAGCTTCGCCGCGGCGTTCGTCGCAGTCGGGGTCAAGCTGGCCCTTGTGTCGCGATAGGCCCCTTCCCGGCAGTGCGTCAGCATTTGAGCATCATCGGGCATCGGAGCGTGATCGCTCCAATGAGATCCCCGGCGAGGGGTCCATTGAGCGACTACCTTCCGGCTCAATCTGGAGTGCCCACTATTCGACGATTCTCGCTACGGCAATTGAATGGCTGGTTTGTAGAAAGTTGACCGACCGAACTGGGTCGAAAGTGTGAGTTTCCGATGCAGGAAGCTATCGGCCCTCTGCTCGATGCCGCCAACGTCGGCAAGCCGCCGCATAGCTAACATAGAACCCGGCCCGGTCCAACGTCAGTTATGGCCGAATAGCAAAAATGTTTGATCGGACGCGGTGGCGAACAGAGTAGCGAATGACAATTTAACTCCCAGCACTTCTGCACCAGGTGGCCCAACAGCGCGAACGGGTCCGTCCGCGGATCGCCCAAAAGCTGGAAGCGGAAGCCCCCGCAGTCTTCGTCACCGCAAGCCAGTTCGAACGCCTCCAGTGAAAGCCGATCGCCGAATAGCAGGCTGCGGAAATGAAACTCGTGAGCGACACCATCTGCATCGGGCAGGCGCACGGGCGTGAATTCCGGATGTTCGAATGCGTCGACATCCGCAAGACGGGCCATTTCGGTGTTGAAACAGCGGCTGCAGAGCAACCGGAAGGTGCCATCCGGTGACGCGACGCTGACAACGTCGTGCGGTGACGTGGCTGCTCCGCACTGGGCACACGTGACATCGGTCATCGGCACTCCTTTGGCTGCAATTACTGGACGGCAAGCATTGTCCAATCTCCAATAATGGGATTTCCGTTGACGCGCGCCCTACCCAACGGCTGGCCGCCAGGCACTCAAGCCAGTATCGCGGTACTCGATAAGCTTACATTCGCTCCGGCTCTGGAAACGGAGCGTTCGCATTCCGGTCTCACGCACGTCTCGGCGTTTGCCCGGAGTATGCTTGTGTTTGCACGCGAGCGCACGTACCTGTGACGCCCGTGCAAGGAGGAATGCCGGAGGCCGAATATGGATGCACCCGATGACGGATTCGTGCTCGCGGGAAGCCTTGAAGAGCTGCGAGCGAAGGGGCGGCGCATTGTGCAGGGCAGCCATGGTCCCATCCTCGTTATCCATGAGCGCGGGCGCGTCTTCGCCATCGACAATCGTTGCCCCCATATGGGCTTCCCACTCGAGCGGGGCACTGTTGAAGACGGCATCCTGACCTGTCACTGGCACCACGCCCGCTTCGATCTGGAAAGCGGCTGCACGTTCGACCTCTGGGCAGACGACGTACCGGCCTGCGCGGTCGAGGTCCGCAATGGCGACGTTTGGGTGGCGACCACGTTTGGATACTCCGATCCTGCAACGCACTGGCATCAGCGACTTGCGGACGGGCTCGCACACGAGCTCGGACTAGTCATCGCCAAAGCCGTGCAGGGTCAGCTCGCGGCCGGCGTCCCCGTGGCCGATATTGTGCGACAGGTCGCGCTGTTCGGCGCGCAGAACCGTGATGGCTGGGGCGTCGGTCTCACGATATTGACGACGCTCGCCAACCTGTTGTCCGTACTGCCAGCGGACGATGCCTATCTCGCCCTATTTCACGGCGCGCGTCATGTGGCGGCGGACTGCAACGGCGAAGCACCGCGGCGGGAGCGCGCACCACTGGGAAGTCGGCCGGAGCTCGCCGTGCTCAGGCGCTGGCAGCGCCTCTGGACCAGCGTGCGCCATCGCGAGGCGGCCGAGCGCACGCTGTTGACGGCGATTGCCGCCGGTCTTTCACCGGCCGTGCTCGCCGATGCCCTGCTGTCCGCCGGGACCGAGCGGGCTTTTGCCGACACCGGTCATCTGCTCGACTTCATCAACAAGGCGTTCGAGTGCCTCGACCTGATCGGCTGGCAGCACGCGTCAGCCTTGCTGCCCACTGTTGTCGCCCAGATGGTGAGCGCCCGTGGCGCCGAGGAGTCGACCGCCTGGCGCCAGCCCGCTGATCTTGTCGCGCTGTGCGACGAAGCAGCCAGCCAGATGTCACGCCTTTTCGCTGCCGGGCGCGCTCTGCAAGGCTGGTCGCAGCACGCCGCGCTCGCCCGGGAACTGCTTGGAGACGATCCGGCGAAGATTATTGACGCGCTGAAGGCGGCGATTCTCGCAGGCGCCGCTCCGGCTGACCTGGGACAATCCCTCGCGTATGGAGCGGCGCTTCGCATGGCCCGCTTCGGCGATGCCAACGAGCACGCCGACTGGGAGACCGCGCATCACGTTTTTACCCATGCCAACGCGCTCCACCAGATGCTCAGGCGCATTGGGACCGCGGGTATCGACAGTGACGCCGCGCCCGCTCGCGGCATCTTGCACGCCGCCATGGCGCTCTACCTTGCGCGGTATCTGAATGTGCCACCGGCCCGAATCCCGGGCGACGGCAACGATCCGCTCGACGACCTTCCTGCCGATGAGGAGACGATCCGGACCGCCCTGCTCGACGCCTTCGACCGGCAGCGACAGGTCGATCTTGCGGCAAGGCTCGTGGCGCGCCATCTCACGCGTGGCCATCCGCCCCAGGCACTGATCGCCACACTTGCGGTTGCGGTACTGCGCGAAGATGCGGGCTTTCATGCCTATCAGATGCTGGAGGCCGGCGTCCGCCAGTTTGCTGCATGCGGCAATACTGCCGAGGGACGGCACGTTCTCATTGCGGTCGCCCGCTATCTCGCGGCCCATTCACCGACCGAACGCGCAACGCTGCAAACGGCCGACATCGCGCGGCGCCTGATGAGGGGCGGAGAAATACATCAGGTAGCTGGATCGCGTAACGCGTGACGCTAACCGTCCTGGCTTTCGCATGGGCTCGTCCATCGGCAGTGTCTGCTACGCGTCGTAGTGCAGATCTGGCCGAAGCTCGGCTTCAATCTGGTCGATTGACGGCAGCTTCGTTCCCCATGATTCTGGCACCTGCCGAAGCAGCTGGTACTCGGCCACCCGGCGTTGTCACGTTCGCGGGGCCGGTCGCTAAGACGTCGTGATGAAGAAGACGAAATCGCTCTTCTATGAGGTATTGAAAGTCAAGCCCTGCTGAATGGAAAAATTCTGTTATGTGAAGGAAATCTCCTGGGACTGCCGGTTATCTACTGGCCGGCCTGCGGGGTCGCCTGCTACGACCAGACGCAGGCCGGCCAGTAGATAACCGGAGAGCACAGAGGCTGGGCTGATGGCATATACCCTTTTGCAAGTTAACATGTCGATGTCATGTCATTCAGGTCAGAGTGTCTTGGGGGACCCGGCCAGTGCCGGGTCGATCTTCTATCCGTGCCGGCCAACCAGGCCGGTCACCTCATGCCGCATGCGCAAAGCGCTGGATCACTCTGTTACCGACGCGCCCCATCTAATCCAAACGGCTACCCGCATGGGTAGCCCGAGCGATTTACGGGCGCGTTGACCGTTGAACACCGCCTGCCATCCTGTGCCGTTCAGGCGTTCGCCATGTTGACATCACGTGGCTTGAGTATCGCACCGTCGGGAATTTCACCGTGTTCCAGATAGCGCCACAGGGCAATCGCCAGACGGCGTGCGAGCGCCACGATACCGATGCGCCGCAGTCGCTTGCCGGTGCCGGCAAACCGCTGGTTGAACCAGCGGCTAAGCTGGCTGTTGGGCTGGAAGCGTAACCAGCTCCATGCGAGCTCGACCATCAACCACCGGCATCGCTTGTTGCCCGCCTTGCTGATACCCAGTTCGACCTGACTGGTGCCGCTGGCATATGGCGTGGGCGTCAGGCCCAGGCAGCCGGCCACTTCCCGACGGTTGTGAAACTGCCGCCAGCTAAACAGTTCCCTCATCAGGGTCCAGGCGCTGCCTGTGCCGATGCCCGCAAGCTGTGCCAGCAACGCCATGCCGGGGTGCGAGCCGCTGCGCACCTGCTGGTCCTGCAGTGCTTCCAGCAGGCTTATCTGTTTGCGCACAAGCGCGAGCCGCTCACATTCGCGTTCAATCTCGGCGCGCAGGCCGGGCGGCAGTTGCTCGCGCTGCTGGGCCCACCAGTGAGTCCAGATCCGGCCACCGACATACCTGACCCGAAGGTTGTGCAGCACGAGCAAGGAGCGGATCCGGTTGGTGTGTGCGGTACGCTCCTGCCGCAGGCGCTCCAGTTCCCGGTGCAGGCGCCGGTCGTCTTCCTGCTCAGGCGTCGGGATGCGCGCGACGGCCCATAGCCGGTGCTCGCCCGCGTAATAACGCATAAGCATCGAGAGGAGCTTGTCGCTGTCAAGGCGGTCCGTCTTCGCGCGACGGGAGCGCCGGTTCACCTCGATACTGGCCGAATCCACCACGAGATTGGCAATACCCTGCTGAGCCAGCCAGCGGTGCAGCCAGAAGCCGTCACGGCCAGCCTCATAACAGCTGTAGACGGGTGCGCCGGCGCTGAGGTGGCAACGCACCCTGGCGTTCGCGATGGCGGTGAGGACCGCCGAGGTATCACCTGCGGCGACCGTACACCGGCTCGGCGCGCGGTGGCCATCACCCAGTGAGAGCTTCCAGCTCTTATCGCCCAGTTCAAAAGCCATGTACAGCCGGCCAACTACCGTCGTATTCTGCCCTCGAAGGGCTGTGTCAGGCGCATCCATTTTGCGTGCTCCTTTGGAGAAAACGAGTATGAATTGTCACGGATCGGCGTAATGAGGCCATTTCGGGATCGGCGTAATCGAGCCACCAGATGATCGCCGTAATCGAGCCAGTGCAGGATCGGCGTATTGGAGCCACTCGATGATCGGCGTATAGGAGCCACCTCAGGATCGGCGTAATCGGGCCACTTGACCGGCTCGTTGTTATGTCGGGCTGCAGCCCGAAACGCATTTCGAATTTCCGTAACCCGGTACCTTCGGATTCTTTGCCCGGAGGGCCGATGAGTAACAGGAGGTTCGAAGTGTTTGAGTATCGACAGGTTCTGGCGCGTATGCGTCAGGGCGATTCCGACCGCGACATTGCCGGCGCGCGCCTGATGGGGCGCAGCAAGCTGAAGACCGTACGGCAGGTCGCGCTCACCCACGGCTGGCTCGACCCGGGCAGGCCCTTGCCAGACGATGCCGAGCTCGCGGGCATCTTCGGCCGTGACCCGAAGGTGCCGCGTAGCCGCATCTCCACACTCGAGCCGTTTCGCGATCTGTTGCGCGGCTGGTTCGACGCCGACGTACAAGGCACTACGATCTTCAGTGCGCTGCAACGCAACCACGGTTACACCGGCAGCTATTCGGCAGTGCGCCGCTTCCTGCTGCACTTGAAGGCCGAGCGCGGCGTCACCGCAACGACGATTCTTGAGTGGGCGCCAGCTGACGCCGTGCAGGTGGACTTCGGCTCGGGGCCAGCGCTCACGCACGAGTCCGGCATCCCGCTCAAGACGTGGTTCTTCGTCATGACCCTGTGCTGGTCGCGGCATCAGTACGCCGAGATCGTACTGGACCAGACGGTCGAGACATGGCTGGCCTGCCACCGGCGTGCGTTCGAATGGTTCGGTGGTTGTCCAGGCCGCGTCATCATCGACAACGCGAAGTGCGCGATCATCAAGGCCTGCACGTACGATCCCGAGGTGCAGCGCTCGTATGCTTCGGCTGCCGAAGCATACGGTTTCCGGATCGACGCATGTCCGCCACGTGACCCGCAAAAAAAGGGAATCGTTGAATCGGGCGTCAAATACGTCAAACGATCCTTCGTGCCGCTGCGCGAGTTCCGCGATCTCGCCGATGCCAACCGGCAGTTGCGCGACTGGGTGATGCAGCAGGCCGGTGTGCGCGATCACGGCACGACACGTGAACAGCCATTGACGCGATTTACGATCGAGCGCCCGCTGCTCACGCCGCTGCCCGATGTGCCGCCGGTGCTCGCCGTGTGGAGCGAGGTCAAGGTGCATACGGACGGACACGTCGTCTACAGGAAGGTGTTGTACTCCGTGCCGTTCACGCTGGTGGGCAAGCAATTGTGGCTGAAGGCGACCGACACAGTGGTGCAGGTGTTCCACCGGCATGAACTCGTCGCAACACACGTGCGCAAGCGCAAGCCCGGCGATCGCTCGACGGTACGGGACCACCAGCCACCTGAAGCACAGGCCTGGCTTGAGCACGACCCGCAGTGGTGTCTGGCCCGGGCAAAGGAGATCGGGCCAGCCTGCCACGCGGTGATTCTCGCGCTGTTCAACGATACGGTGCTCGTGAACCTGCGCGGCGCGCAGGGCATCGTGCGTATGCGCGAGAAGTACGGCGATGCACGACTGAATGCCGCCTGCGAACGCGCGCTCACGTTCGCCAGCCCGAAGTACCGCACCATCAAGACCATTCTCGACAAGGGGCTGGACAGCCAGCCTGCGGCGGCCCCGGCGCAAACGCCGGCACCCGCCGACACCTATCTGAACGGCGGCCGCTTCGGCCGCGACCTCCAATCTATCCTGCTGCATTGAACATCATGAATCCGAGTCCAGAACTGAATTCCATCCTCAAGCAACTGCGCCTCTCGGGCATCCTCGACTCGCTCGAACAGCGCAACCGGCAGGCCATCGACGGGCAGCTTGCCTACACCGAATTCCTCGCCATGCTGTTGCACGACGAGGTTGCGCGGCGCGACCAGAAGAAACTCGGCGCGCGGCTCGCCCGCGCCGGCTTCGCGCTGGGCAAGACGCTCGAGAGCTTCAACTTTGACCTGCTGCCCAAGCTCAATCGGGCGCACATTCACGATCTGGCCACGGGCCGCTACATCGACGAGAAGGTCTGCATTCTGATGGTCGGCCAAACGGGCGTCGGCAAGTCGCATCTGGCTCAGGCCCTGGGCCACTGCGCGGCCCGCCAGGGGCGCGACGTGCTGTTCATCACGCAGACTGACCTGCTCAAGAAGTTGCACGCCGCGCGCGCTACCGGCCTGTACGAACGCAAGTTCCAGCAGTTCGTGCGCGTGCCGCTGCTGATCGTCGATGACTTCGCGCTCAAACCCCTGCATCCGCCCCACGACGAAGACTTCCACGATCTGATTGCCGCCAGGTACGAGCGCGCGGCGTCAGTCTTGACTTCAAATCTCGACTTCAGCGAATGGGGCGACGCGTTCCCCGACAACCGTATCCTCGGCGCCGCCACGCTTGACCGGCTACGCCACGGCGCCTATCGCGTGGTGATCGAAGGCGACAGCTTCCGCAAGCCCAAACCAATGCCTGAAAACAGCGAAAACGCCGTTGCAAAATCTGGCAAAAAACCGCATTCTTGAGTCCCTTCGAAATCGCGTTTCGGGGCCACTTCTGGTGGCCTCATTATGCCGATCATCACCGGCTCGATTACGCCGATCCGTGACACGAATCCCGTTTTTACTCCAGCGGGCCTACTTCCGCAGCCCTCCCATAGCATCTATCACGGTCACCGGTTCCAGGTGTCAATCATCAGCCACGCCGTTCGGTGGTACTTTCGCTTCCAGCTCAGCCTGCGCGACATCGAGGAATTGCTGTTCGAGCGTGGCGTGGTCGTCAGCCATGAATCGATCCGCAGGTGGGCCGATAAGTTCGGCGCCGGCTTCGCACATCGTGTCAAGGCTGCGCGGCGCCAGCCGGGCAGCACCTGGCATCTTGACGAGGTGTTCGTGACATTACGCGGCGAGCCTTATGTGCTGTCGCGCGCGGTCGACCAGCACGGCATCGAACTCGACATCCTCCTGCAAAAGCGCCGCGACAAGGCTGCGGCCAAACGCTTCTTCAAACGCGTACTGGCGGCCTGTCACAAGGTGCCGAAGAAAATCGTCACCGACCAGTTGCGCAGCTACCCTGCGGAAAAGGCCGAAATCCCGGAACTCGCGAACATAAAGCATGTGTTCGTCTGAGGTTGACCCGGTTCGACGGATAGATTTGCAGTTGAGTTTTAATTCGGTGTGGCACCTCCCGATAAGGTTGAAATGCGGGTTGTCCACGGTCGGGCGGCGGGTCGCCTGTCACGACCACGACGCTGCCTGGCGGTGGACAACCCGCGCGTCGATAAGCTTTGACCTTGCGCATGCAGGTTTTCGACCTCGAGCGGCGAACAGTAGCCGATGCTGCTGTGCAGGCGGCGTATGTTGTACCAGCTCTCCAGAAACGAGAACAGACGCCGCCGTGCCTGTTCGTGAGTCGCGAAGTGTTCGCGACAGAGCAGTTCGGCTTCGAGTGTGCCGAAGAACGACTCGCACATCGCGTTGTCATAGGCATCGCCGGCCGTGCCCATCGACGGCTGTACGCCTGCTTCGTGGCAGCGCCGTCCAAAGGCAATGGACGTGTATTGACAGCCTTGATCGGAATGTAGAATCACACCGTCATGGCGTCGTTGCTGCAACGCCATGTCCAGCGCGCGTAACATCAGTTCGGTATCCAGATGGCTGGACATCGCCCAGCCGATGATGCGACGGCTGAACACATCCAGCACGACCGCCAGATAGAGGAATCCTTCGCCCGTGGGTACATAGGTCGCATCTGCGACCCACAGCACGTTTGTCGCGTCGGCACTGAAGTGCCGGCGCACCAGATCAGGCGCACGCCGGGCGCCTGCGCGTGGCCGTGTGGTGCGCGGCCAGCGCCGCCGGCTTGCCCCGCACAGACCCGCCATACGCATGAGGCGCGCCACCCGCTTGCGCCCCACGTGTACGCCTTCGCGCGCGAGCTGCGCATGGATACGCGGTGCCCCATACGTGCCGCGCGAGCTCGCATGTAGCGTGCGGATGCGCGAGAGCAGTTGCGCATCGCTGCGTGTGTGCATCGCGGGCTCACGCACCAGCCACGTGTAATAGCCGCTCGTCGAGACGCCGAGCAGCCGCGCCATCATCGCAATGGGCCAGCGGGCCCGGTTCGCTTTCATGAACCCGTACCGCCCTTCGGTGGAATGGATCCCGTCTCCCTCGCGAACCAGGCTGCCGCGTGAGAGAGGATGTCGCGCTCCATCTTCAGTTGCCGGACTTCACGACGCAACCGTGCGAGCTCCTGCCGTTCGGCTGTGGTCAGACCATCATGCCGCACGCCTGTGTCGCGATCAGCCTGCGCTACCCAGTTGTAGATGGTCTGTGCGGTCGGCTCGAACTCCTTTTCCAGTTCCTCCGGCCTGCGTCCGGCCTTCACCAACTCGACTATTTGCGCCCGAAATTCCGCCGGGTACGGGGTACGATGCTTGCCCATAATCGGCACCTCCTTCTCCAAAGGATAGATGTCCGTTTCTCTGCGTCAACTTCAGTCAAGGCGGCTGCCCGCGTCAACAACCGTGCAGAGAACAGCCATCAGCCGACGCGCGAACGCGAGCGACGCATGAGAGGGTTCCGGCTACCCGAACGCACGCAGGTCTTCCTCTCGTGCTTCGGACCAATCCGGCAACACTTTGCGCTCAAGCGTCATTTGCTGCGCGCTTCGTTTTATCGCAAGCGGCTCGCCGCGCGGTTTGTCGCATGGCGCGAATTCACCGAGACTGCCCAGAATCCGTCTGCAGTCTTCTGAGTGATTGACTCACCTGCCCATGATTCGCCGGGTGATCGGTAATGTGACAACGCCTTGGCGACCGTCGCGCTCGGTGTGGTGATCGTGACCGGGCATCTATAACGCGATGCGGAATACGGCTCACCTCGGCGCGCCGTTGTTTAGCGTGCTGTATGGCCAGATGCTGACGCTCAAACTCGTGTTCGTCACGCTGGCGGTGCTGCTGGGGGGCCACAACCGGATGATCTATCTGCCACGCCTGGAGTCGGCGGTGACTGGCGACATCGCAGCCTTTCGCCGTGCACAGCGAGGCTTCAACCGGCTGCTGGCCGTGGAAGCGCTTGCAATGGTCGCTGTGCTGATGTTGGCCGCTGTGCTCGGGCACACGTCGCCTTCGAGCAGCTAAGGGGATTGGCCGGCCGGGATCAAGGGTGCAAATGAGCATTCCCGGCGACCGTTCCATGTCGGAGTGAGAAGGGATGGCCGCAGGTCCGGTCTGAGTGACACCTACTGGCCGGTTACTGCCCCAGATGAGGGGTGGGCGCCGGTCAATCCGAGGTAACTCAAAGAAGCTGGGGCGATCGAGTCAGACGGCCGCCCGCTGTCATGCGCCATGCTATCGTTGCTGGTGCTTGACCTCCTCGTCGGAAAAAGATCATCGCGGCGCGATGATTGTGCGTTGTGACTGCGGAAATCATGGACCGAAGATTATGGAAACTGTCGCGTTTATCTCGACTGAGTACGGGGACGACTTGATTGTGTCCTTTGCGGTCATCGCCCCCGCGGATGCGACTGAGATCGAAAGCCTTACCCTTCTGCGCACGCCGAAATACGAACACCTGCTGGGAGATTGGGAGCGAGGGGTGACAGTTTCGTTTGAACGGTACGTGGAAGACGAGGAGGAATTGCTGGAGGAACTCCACCTTGACAGAAAATCAGCCGTAGTGCGCCTGACAACCAGCCTGCGGAACTATGATCTGGATATTCGAAAGGTCGACGAGCGAGAGGTCAAGGCCATGCGAGAGGTGCTCATCCAGATGAACTATGATGGTCGGATTCGGCTATTGGGCGTCTAACGAGTTATGAGATCAGGTCAGCTGACGCGATGACGATGCGCAGTCCTAGATGCATCGATGAAAAGAATTTCATTCATCGACGTCAATCGCTTCGCGCGTAGCCATGCGAGATGGAATCCGAGTTTAGCGGGACGTACCTTTCACCGGTCTAGTAATGGCGCGTTTCCTTGTTGCAGCCTCTTTCGGGGTTGCAGGCGAGTTCGCCACGTTTGCTTTACCTGCAACGATGTTGCCCGATGTTGATTTACGTGGCCCAGCGGATGGCTTGACTGGTAACTTCTTTGTTATCGATTTATTGTCCTCCGCGGTCTTTGCGTTCGCCGGTGGCTTGCGGGTTGTCGAGACAGCCGACCTGGTCGCCTTCCTTGCTGTCACCTTACCTGCCGGTGGCTTGTTACGTCCGGCAACAGGCTTCGGCGGTGAGTAGGCGTCGGCCATCTCGATGCCAAACACATCGGCCACCAGCGCGTCGTCGAGCACCTTGCTGGTAGCGGGTCGTTTTGTGGATTTGGGCAGGCCAGCGCCGGCCTGCCTGACGAGATCATTGGCATTGACGCGGCGCAAGGCGAAGAGCAATTCCGGCTGTTGGTCGAGCCGCGCGCCGACGCCGTAGAGTACGGCAGCTACGTGCTTGCACATCGACGCCCAGTCCGGGCAACTGCAATTGAACCTGATTTCCTTCGGCACTGGGAAAAGACCCGTTCCGGGTTTGCAGATGCGCTCCATCACGGCAGTCGAGAATTTGCCCTGCAGCAGTTCTACCATCGAATCGATCGACCCCGAGCAGTCGGCACCAATTGTTCGCCATTGCTTTGCCGGACACGCCCTCACGCTCACGCCGACCGTGTAGAGGCTCGAACCCATTACCTGCGCTCGCACTTCGCCTGCCGTAATCTGGAGGTCAATCACGGAACCGTTGCGCACATAGGTACGGCCGCGCGGCAGGCGGTTGGCATAGTCGCTATAGCCTTCCAGATTGTCACACCAGGCCTTGCCCCAGAAGGTCCTGGCGATGGCGCCTCGATACGACGCGATTGGCGACAGGACCGCACCAGCCTTCCTAGCCTTCGCGGCGGCCCGTTCAGCCTTTTTTCTGCGCTCGGCGACCGAGACATAGGGCTTCCATCCCCCGTAACCGTAACCCATTGCGCTTCCTCTCTCCTGACGATCAGTTTTCTTGCGCGGCATAAACGTCGAGCTTCACGAGATCGAGCAATTCACGATCGCTCATCTCGGTGAGCAGCAGTTCCGCGCCGCCCTCCAGCACATCCTTCACCAATTGCTGCTTCACTTCGATCAACTGGTCGATACGGTCCTCGATCGTGCCACGGCAGATAAACTTATGCACCAGGACGTTCCTCTGCTGGCCGATACGAAACGCACGGTCAGTCGCCTGATTTTCCACGGCCGGGTTCCACCAGCGGTCGTAGTGGATCACATGCGAAGCAGCGGTGAGATTCAACCCCGCCCCACCGGCCTTGAGCGAGAGCACGAAGAAGGGCGTCAACTCATCGTCCTGGAATCGCTTGACCAGCTCCCGGCGCCGGGCCACGGGGGTGCCGCCATGGAGCACCAGACCTTCGCGGCCAAAGATCGAACCCAGAAATGCCGCCAGCGGCTCAGTGGTCTCGCGGAACTGGGTGAATACCAGCACCTTTTCCTGCTTGGCGGCAATGACTTCGGCCAGTTGGCGCAGGCGGGCGAACTTGCCGCTGTCTTCCGCCTTCCAGGCCGCGTCACCCAACCACTGCGACGGATGGTTGCATATCTGTTTGAAGCGCATGAGGAAGCTCAGCACCACACCTTTGCGACCGATGCCTTCGGCGTCCTCAAGCGCGGCGGCCAGATCCTTCACCGCACGCTGGTAAAGCGCCGCCTGGGTCGGGCTCAGGTGGCACCAGGCCTTGAGCTCGGTCTTGTCCGGAAGGTCGTCGATTACCCGTTTGTCGGTCTTCAGGCGGCGCAGGATGTAGGGCCGTACGAGCGTTCGCAGCGGGCCGAAGTGCTCGGCCTTCGCCAGCCGCCTGGTAAATTTGGCAAAGACCTTGTCCGAGCCCAGCAAACCGGGGTGGGTAAAATCGAAAATGGACCACAGGTCCGACAGGCGGTTTTCCACGGGGGTGCCAGTCAGCGCGATGCGCGATTGCGCCTGGAGTTGCTTGACCTGTCGCGTTTGCTTGGCGCCCGGATTCTTGATCGCCTGTGCTTCATCAACGATGGCAAGGCGCCATTGGATGGTCCCCAGTACCGGCTGGCGAAGCAGCGAGCCAAAACTGGTGATGACGAGATCGATGTCCGCAAGCCGCGCGGCGTCGAGCGCACGCAAATCGGCCGCCGGCATGACCGACGGATGGGCGATCAGCAGGCGCAAGCCCGGGGCGAAGCGCTCGGCCTCTGCCGCCCAGTTGGCCAGCAGCGATGCGGGGGCGACCAGCAAGCTGGGCCGCACCTCGGTGCTTTCACGCTTCAGCACGAGCAGCAGCGAGAGTACCTGCATGGTCTTGCCCAGGCCCATATCGTCCGCCAGGCAAGCGCCCAGTCCGAGCCGGGTGAGCAGGTACAACCACCGCACGCCGGCCCGTTGGTAGGGCCGCAGGTTCGCCTTGAGTTCCGGTCCCGGACTGATCTGCGCCAACCCCTCCGGCTGACGCAATTCCTGCAGCATGTCGGCCAGCCAGGGCCCTGCAACAAGCTGCGACCAGTCGAGGTCAGCGGGGTCGGCGTTATCGTCGAGCGAAACACCCGCCAGAAGGCGTAGGGCCTCATTAAAAGGCAGACCGGTTTGTGCCGCCTTTTCCATGGCCTCGAATCGCTTCAGGAGCCGACTGAGCTTTTTCTTGTCCACCTCGACCCAGCGACCACGGATGAGTTGCAAGCCATCGGCGCCTTTGAGCAGATCCCTGACCTCGGAGGCGCTGAGACGCTCGCCGTCGAGGGAGACCTCCATGCTGAAATCGAGCAACGCATCCTTGCCCAGGAGCGAAGGCGGTCTTGCTCCGACGCTGGCTTTCACAACGGGGCGAACAGGGCGGCCCGCCTGCCAGACGCTTGGCGTGCGTACGACAATCCCGGCGGCCTCCAGTTGGGACAGGTCCGAGAGAAAGCGATGGGCGTCAAGCGGCGTCCAGCGCAGCGGATGGTATATCTCGCCGGTATCCACCATTTCGCGAAGCCAATCACAGTGTTCCGCGGCGCGCTGCACCGGCAGCAGTAATGACAGGAGCTGCGCCTTGCTCCTGGCTCCCGAAAATTCCGCCAGGGCTTGCGACAGTGGCTGGTGTTGCGCTTTGCCATGGGCCGACAGGCGCGAGGTGTAAGTCGCAAGGAAGGCGAACGGTGACTCCGTGTCCTTGCGGTTCTCAGCGAGGTTGAAATGCACACGGCCGACCAGATTCCAGGCCGGGTGGCGCAACTTGAGGAAATCCTGAAGCGAGACCATTGCGGTCGCCAGTTCCTGGTGCAAGGCTGTATCGATCTCGCCCCACAGCGTGGTTAGCACATCTGGCGTTAGATACTCCCCGCCCGTCATCGGCGGCGCATCGGCAATCAGGGCATCGAAGTCCTTGGCAGCGGGCGTGACGACCGCAATCTCGCCGCCCTCGGGTGTGGCGCACAAGGCGGCGACATAGCGCGCGGCAAAATCTCGCCACCAGGCCCAGGCGGGCGGCAAAACGCGGCCGATTTCCGCCGTTCCCAGATGCAGCAGGCCATGTCCTGCGCCAAGCGCAAAAGAACTGCCTAGCCGCGGTCGTATTTCATCCGCCAATAGTGGCGCGTCGTCCTCTGGAACTGCAAGCAGGTGACCACCGGGCGTCAGGTGTGGCGCGAGAATGTCGGAAGCAGTCAAAAACGCCCGTCCTCATGGCACTGTTGCAACAAGCGCTGAAGCGGCCTGTTTTCACGGAAAGCGGCCTCGGAAACAACCGGCAGGCCCGCCGGCCCAGTGCGAACTGGGCGAAGTTCCGTCTGCGCCTGGTTCGCCGGGATTGTGGGGTGGGCCAAGCGTCCGGGGTATGCCTGGTCGCTGCGTTGAGCATGTCTTGTGAACTGTCTTTTCATCTGCTGTAGGACAACCTGATTGCTACGTATCAACTCACGGAAGCTCGCCCCCGCTCTGCCACCGGCTGACCGACCTTCAACCTTCACGGCGGTCCCCGTGAATTTTCGAATCCGGCTAGGGAAACAGGGCTCACGATGAAAGGGTACCAAAACCTGACTCATACGAGATGGGATGCCGATGGCGCTCCCACCCGCCCGCCGAAAATCAGTTGCGCTTGTTACAAACGACCAAATGGCAGAGTGTCCTGTTGGACCTGCGGACGTTCAACGCTGCTCCTTGAACCTCCGGAGCCGGGCATCGACCGGGACGCCCCGAAGCCTGGTCACGCGCGCGGTGTAAGGTACAGCGGCGAATAGCCTGCTCGGATGCGCGTTGCGGAATCTCGCCGGGCGTGGTGAGCATCACCGTTAATGCAAGGGGCAGAACCATGGGATTTTCTTGCCGAACGTTTGTGATCGCTCGCGACGATACCCTCTCGCGGCTCTCAGGCACCAGGTTCAACAGGATGCTGCGAGATCCGGCAAGCCACAGTCTGCCCGTTTTTGCGGGGCAACGAGCGCGAATGGCCAGCGTCGTAGTCGAACTCGTGGCCAGAAACCCGGTGCGCGTCGTTCGGAGCACGTTTTCCATGCTCACTTTCGATGCGGAAGGTCGCATCGACGCGAGCAGATTCGAAAAGCAGCAATTTGCCCTCGCGGAGTCGGTCGTCGCACCTGTCTTTGACGTATTCGATGAAGACATCTATCAAACGGTCGTCGACGCGACTTCCCGATTCATTGCACAGGGAGGCCAATGGGTTCCGTCACACGCTTTGGCGCGCGTCATAGATCAGACTGCGTTGGGCCAACGACAATGCCGACACCTGTAAGCGGTCGCTCAAAGGCTGCTCTGCGTCATCGAGTTGTCGATTCTCTCGAGTGTCGGAGGTGGGGCAACGGCGATCAGATCATACGGTCCTCGCGTAAGCTGCCACTCACGCGCGTCAAGTTTATGGTTACCCGAATGGCGGGTTTGGCCGATGATCCGTCTGTGGACTTCGCCCCTCGAACGTCCGCAACCTCTTTTTCTGGTGCCGAATGCCAGCCATCTGTCGTGCCCCCTTGACATCATCTCCGTGCAGGTAGATGAAATGCGCTGCAGCACATTTCAAGTACGTGCAGGTGGCCACCGACCTGCTGCGCGAAGTTACCAGTCCGCCGGAGCGTCCGCCCTCCGAGTAACGTGGGCGCAGTGTAGTACCCCATGCTGGAGGTCGCGGACATCTTCCGCGCCCAGGGCCAGTATGGCGACGCACGGTGTCGCTGAGCCTGGGGCAGCTGAAGGTCATGTCGGCCATCGAACTGTGCCGCAGCGCGGCGCTGGGGGGACACTTGCTGCGCTGTTCCGGCTACGCACAGATCGAGGTCGCCTACAACTCCTGTTGCAATCGCGGACGAATCGCGCTCTGCAAGCTCGCCCACACTATTGACAGCATGGCTGCCGATCGTCGACAGATGGGCCATGCGGACCCTCTTCTCCCCTCTCTCGTCGATCAGCGACATTCGCGCGCCGCGGGCATCGTCACCGGGATGCCTTTGCCGAACCTCGTCGAGGAACCGGCGGTTGATCTCGTAGATGATCTCGAGCGGCCGCGGCAGCAGGCTTTGAAACAGTGGTACTCCCCACGTCTCAAGTGCCTCAGGTAGCAGTGTGTGATTGGTATAGGCGAACGTGCGGCGGGTGATGTCCCACGCCTCGTCCCATGGCACGAGACGTTCGTCCACCAGCAGGCGCATCAGTTCGGCTACCGCGATGGACGGGTGGGTGTCGTTCAACTGCGCGGTGAACATGTTCGCGAAGTGCTCCACCGGTTCCCGCCTGCGGTCAAGCAGGCGCAGCATGTCCTGCAGCGAGCAGGATACGAAGAAATATTGCTGGGCCAGGCGCAATCGCTTGCCGGCCTCGGGCTCATCGTTGGGATACAGCACCTTTGAGAGCGTCTCGGAGATCACCTTCTCCTGTACCGCCTCATAGTAGTCGCCGGCGTTGAAATCCTGCAGGTCGAATGATTCGACCGCCTCGCTCTTCCACAGACGCAACGCGTTACACGTGTTGACCCGGTCACCTAGTATGGGCATGTCGCAGGCCACGCCTTTGACCTGATGCGCCGGTATCCACCGAACGACAAAACGGCCCTGCGCGTCGATCTCGTTTTTGGTGTGCCCGCCAAAGGCAACATAGAAGCTCACGTCCGGGCGAACGAATTCCCATGGATTTCCCCAGTGGAGCCACTTGTCAGTCAACTCGACTTGTGAACCGTCACGGATATCCTGGTGGAAGATGCCGAACTCATAGCGGATGCCGTACCCGATGGCAGGGATTTCGAGCGTCGCAAGCGAATCCAGGTAACAGGCAGCAAGCCTCCCGAGACCTCCATTGCCCAATCCCGGCTCTTCCTCGATCGCCAGCTCCAGGTGCCTCGGGGCGAGCGGCTGGTTCACGTTCCGGCTCGTCGTATTGCCGGTGCTCGTGCCCGGCATCGCGTCGGGCGCATTCATCGCGTTCATGAGTTCGTTCGATAACGTCGCGCTGTCGCTGTTCCTTTCCGATGCGCGCTCCGAAGTGTTGCCGATCCATCTGTGGCACATCATCGAGGACAGCCTGGACGTGCGGGTGGCCGCAGCCTCGGGTGTGCTGATCGTCGTGACCTTGATTTCGATGTTGTTGATGGAGCGGCTCGCCGGACTGTCCCGGCAGTTTCGCTAACCGCTGCAACGAGTCTTTGTCCAATCAGGTGAAAAACGTGCGCAAGATGCTCTCCAACGTGAAGGCTGTGCTCGGCGCCGAGCAGCGTTACGTCCCGCGTCCCGTCGACGTTGTGATTGAAGGCGAGCGGATCGCAGCGGTCGTGGCCGGCGGCAGCGCCACCGACGGCGAGCGCGTGCCGCTCGACGGCTGCCTGCTGGTGCCGGGGCTCGTGAACGGCCACCAGCATTCGCACGAGCATTTTCATAAAGGACGGCTCGAAAACCTGCCGCTCGAACTGTGGATGCACTATGTCCGCGCGCCTCGTCCGGCCAGGCTCACGCCGCGCCAGGCCTATCTGCGCACAATGGTGGGCGCGCTCGAGGCGCTGCGCAGCGGCGCGACCACACTGGTGGATGACGTAAGCCTCGGCCAGTCGATCGACCCCGCCACCGTCGAAGCGATTTTCCAGGCCTATGAAGACGCGGGCATTCGCGCGTTGGTCGGCTTTTCGATGATGGACCGTGCGATCGTCGACAACTTCCCGGACGTCGACACGCGTTCTTTGCTCTGCTGGAAACCCGACTCGCACAACACCATCCGCACCACAACCGGGTTGGCATTGCGATTTCGCCTTCGGCGCCGCAGCGCTGCACGCCTGAATATCTTGCGCGTTGCCGCGCGTTTGCCGATGCGCATGCGCTGCCGGTGATTATCCATGTGCAGGAAACATGGCTGCAGGTGGTCACGGCGCAGGCCTTTTACGGCAAACCCATGGTGATGCGTCTCGTCGAACTCGGCTTTCTGCGGCCGGCACCTCGCTGATTCACGCGGTGTGGCTCTCGGATGCCGAGATCGAGTGCCTCGCTCAGCCGGGCGCCAGCGTGCAGCGCAACCCGTGGAGCAACCTGATGCTCGGCTCGGGCGTGCAACCGGTGCGCGCGCTGCTCGACGCAGGCGTCAACGTGAGCCTGGGTTCCGACGGCTGCGCGTCGACCGTCACCGGCAATATGCTCAACGTGCTGGGCAGCGCCGCAGCGCTTTCGAAGATACGCGGCAACGACCATTCGCGCTGGTTATCGGCATCCGAAGCGCTGCGCGCGGGCACGGTGGGCGGAGCGAGCGCGCTCGGACTCGGCGGCCAGCTCGGCGCGATTGCGCCGGGTTATCGTGCCGACCTGGTGGCGTATCGCACCGATACGATCAGCTTCACGCCGCTGACGGACCCGGTGCGCCAATTGGTCTACGCCGAACGTGGCGCGTCGATCGACAGCGTCTTCGTCGCAAGCGACGCCGTATTGCGCAACGGAAGGCTCACCCGCGTCGACGAGCCGGCGCTTTTGCGTGAAATCAGCGCAGCCTACGGGGCGCTCAGCGCCGAGTTTGATCTCGCCGATGAATCGGTCGCGCCGCTGCGCGCCGAAATGGAAAAGGTGTACGCGCGGGCCCAGACGCTGCATGCGGACTGGAAAACCTGTGCGGCGAAGCTAGCTCGCTGATGTGCGATGTGGCAGGCGCGAGTTGCGAGCGTAAGTTTGCCGGTCTGCGTCGGAGTTCTTAATGTAGCTCCGCGCCGAACGATTGATAGTGCGCTCCACGCATCGGTTCGCCCCGCCCGCTTTGGCCACGGCCTTCTTCCCCGCCGCTGGACTCGAATACCACGTGCATGTTGTGAATTTCGTCCGCCGACAATCGCTCGATGTTGCCAGGAGAGCCCGAGGGCGCACGTCATGTTTGATAAGCCAGCACTGGATACTAACGAACGCCCCGCCTATCTCGCGTTGGCCGACGAACTGATTCGCTACGATACGACGAGCAGCCGATTAAATCTCGGCTTGATCGATGCGATCCTGGACCGCCTTCGAACCCATCACATCGAAGCCTTGCGCCTCGCCCGATACGGTGTTGCTGCCTGGCTTTGCTTGCGAACATTCCCAATAATTGCCCTGATGCAGTGGAGTGTCAGGTCGCCACTGCGGGTAATTTGAGCAAATCCAGAAAAGCACGGGCGACGGGCACGAGTGGTTCTGCGGCGCTGCCCTTGAAAACAGCCGCGAGTTCCCAGCACGGCTCCTCGGCTTCGCGCAGAGTCGCCGTGGCGATCGGCGCGCCACGCGTGTCGCGCACCCTGGCGGAGGCGACAGATTCCGGCACGATCGTTATCGCAAGCCCCTGCGCCGCCAATTCAAGCAACATCGGCATGTCGTTGACCTCGAAGCTGATCTGGCGCTGCAGCCCCGCGGCGGCAAAGCTTCGATCGACGAGCCGTCGCACGCTCCATTCTGGACGCAGATCGGCGAACGTTTCTTCGCAAAGATCCGCGAGCTTTAGCCCGTTAGCCCCCGCCAGTCGATGATGCGTCGCGCAGACGACGACCATTCCCTCACACGCGAACATTTGCGATCCGAGACCGTCCGCTGGCGAATCCGAGGGCTGGGTAAAAGCGAGGTCAAGACGTCCTTCCCGCACCTCGTCGATCAACGCGCGCGAGCCATCGAGTGTCAGGTGGATATCGATCCCGCCGAACGCGGCCCGAAACCGTCCCAAGGTAGCAGGCAGATCGACATAAGGCGCGAGACCGTGAATGGCGCCAATGCTGAGCCGGCCGCGTGCGAGCCCATGCACTTGCGTCACGGCGTGGCGCGCGTCGCGCGCGGCCGCGAGCACCCGCCGCGCTTGCGTGAACAGCACTTCGCCGGCAGGCGTGAAGTCGACTCGCCGCGTGCTGCGGATGAACAACGGTCCGCCCAGCTCGTCCTCCAGTAAGCGGATCGATGCCGACAAGCCGGACTGAACGAGGTTAAGTCGACGCGCCGCGCGCGTGAAATGCCGCTCTTCTGCGACCGCTACGAAATGTTCGAGCTGCTTCAAGTCCACGTTAGCACCCTTCTCACCACAGACGATTAATCACGAAAACCGCACAATTGGATCATATCTTTCTATTGGAATGTTAAGTCGATCTTCGATATTGTCGGATGCTCCGGAGCGTCAGAGGACCACCGGGCACGAAGTGCTCGCGCAGTGGGGACTTAACGACCGCACCGCGGCCGTGGATTCCGGGCAACATTTATGGAGATTGTTTCATCATGGAATACCGTCAACTGGGCCGTTCGGGCCTGAAGGTGTCCACCATCACGCTAGGCACGATGACGATGGGGGGCAAGGGCAAATTCGCGAGCGTCGGCGAGGTTGGCCTCGACGATGCGCGCCGGCAGATCGACATGTGCATCGACGCGGGCGTCAACCTGATCGATACGGCAGATGTCTATTCCAATGGCGCGTCGGAGGAAATCGTCGGCGAAGCGCTCGGCGGCAAACGCAAAGGCGGCGTGCTGATCGCCACGAAGGCCCGCTTCCCGATGGGCGACGGACCGAACGATCGGGGTCTGTCGCGGCATCATCTGATAGAGGCCTGCGAAGCGAGCCTGCGGCGCCTCAAGACCGACGTGATCGACCTCTATCAGGTGCACGAATGGGACGGACTCACGCCGCTGGAAGAAACGCTTGAAGCGCTCGATCTGCTGGTTCGGCACGGCAAGATCCGGTATGTCGGTTGCTCGAACTACTCCGGCTGGCATTTGATGAAGGCGTTGCACGTGAGCGAACGCGATCGTCTGCCGCGTTTTGTGAGCCAACAGATTCACTACACGCTCGAAGCACGCGAAGCGGAATACGAACTCGCGCCGATCGCGCTCGATCAAGGGCTCGGCATTCTTGTCTGGAGCCCGCTCGCAGGTGGCCTGCTGTCCGGCAAGCACCGCCGCGACACGTCGCCCGAGGGAACGCGCCAGCTCGCCGGCTGGACCGAGCCGCCGATCCGCGACGCGGAGCGCCTGTGGTCGATTGTCGACACACTGGTCGAGATTGCCGGCGAGCACGATGTCTCGGCCGCGCAGGTCGCGCTTGCGTGGACGCTCGGACGCCCCGCCGTCACCTCGGTCATTATCGGTGGACGTAACGAAGCACAACTTCGCGACAACCTCGGCGCCGCGAATCTTACGTTGACCGCCCAGCAGCGCGAGCGGCTCGACACGGTGAGCGCGCCGCCCCTGCTCTATCCATACTGGCATCAGCTACAGACGGCCCATGATCGCCTTGGGGCGCCTGACCTGTCGTTACTGGGACCCTATCCCGACGCACAGGGTCGGGCTCTGTCGCAGTAAGACGATCTGCGATGGTGAGCGTCCTTGAAACGAACGATGTAACCGACGATGAAGTCGCCAAACGCCGGCGTAGCAAGTTGCTCAAACGCCTTCACTATCGGTTGGATGTAATCCTGAAATGATGGCTGAGCGTGGAATCTCGGTGCATCATTCGCACCGCGCACCGCTGGGCGATAAAACTGTTGCCGGTGCCGTGGAGAAGTCGTTTCGCCATCGCAGCTTCCCGTCGGCAAGAGCTGACGTGTCGATGAAACCTACATCAAGGTCAAGGGCCAATGGAAATATCTGTACCGCGCCGTCGACAAGGCCCGTGCGTGTGATACGTCAAGATCTGCCAGTCCAAATACCTCGACAACCTCGTCGAACAGGACCGTCGGGCGATCAGGCGACGCACGCGATCCATGCTGGGATTCAAGACATTCCGCTGCGCACGGATCCTGCTTGGCGGCATCGAAGTAACGCACATGATCGGCAAGGGACAGATGAAGTGTGCTCGCCGGACCCATCTGTCCACCGCCGGCCCATTTTACGACCTCGCAATATAAGCAGTACTGTGCATATCGATCTCCTTCGCCCCGCATTCCTTACTGCGACAAAACCACCGTGAGTCGAGATTCCACTCGTTCAACGAGCGTCGATTTCCTGCGCGGCCTGGCGTTGATCGTGATTACACTCGACCACGTCTCGCACAGCGCTCTCTCGCATCTGACACTGCATACCTATGCATTTTGCGACGGGGCCGAAGTCTTCGTCTTTCTCGGCGGCTATGCGAGCGCCGCCGCTTATTGCGCGATGACAGCGCGCGGTGGCGCAGCGCAGGCGCAGCGCCGCTTTCTAAAACGCAGTTGGGAAATCTATCGTGGCTATCTCCTGACGGCCGCTCTGATGCTGCTGTGCGGCCTGGCAATGATCGCGTTGCACATTCACACCGCCGTACTGACCTACACCGATGCGCCACTGTTTTTGGTCCGGCCGCTCCAAACGCTACTCGATATCGCCACGCTACGGCGCCAGCCTGATCTGGCTGCGGTGCTGCCGATGTATATCGGGTTCGCGCTGTGTGTGCCGCTGGTCGCGCCGGTCGTTCGCCGCCAGCCGGCCACCGCGTTGCTGGCGAGCCTGGCGTTGTGGCTGTGCGCACCTTCGCTTGCGCATCTGCTGCCGAGCGCCGACCCGATCGGCTGGTCATTCGATCCGTTCGCGTGGCAGTTGATGTTTGTGCTTGGCATGCTATGCCGACTGCATCCGGTGTCCGCCGTGTTCCAGGCTTCGCGCGCCGGACTGCGGCTGACCTGGATCGCGCTTGTCGTCGCGCTGGCTTTTGCCACTTACAGGTTGCTGATTGACAACCAGCCGGAACCCGGCTATTTGAAACAGCACCTGAGTTCCCTGAGAGTTGTCAGCTTCGTCTCGATCGCCTGGCTGGTCGCCCAGTTGAGCCGGCTCGGTTGGATCGACCGGCTGGCCGCGGCGCTACCGCCAGTGGTCACGGTCGGTCGCCAGGGGCTGACCTGTTTTATCTGGGGAACGCTCATTTCGATCGTTGCCGACACCGCGCTGCAGGTCGCGGCGTCCGCCTTCCATACACGCACGCAAGCGGTTGCCGCGGCGCTATCGGCCGACTTGCTGACGATCGCAGCGGTACTCGCCGTCGCCATCGCTACTGCCAGGCTCAAAGCGAATCGCCCGATATCACAGCGGCAGCACAGAACTGGACAATACGGATGCCGAGCCGTTGCTCCGAAACAAGAACGGTCAATAGCGGGGCGCCGTGTCTGGGAGACGCGCCGCACTTCTTCTTCACGGTATCGGTTCGAGTTCCGCGGGGTATCGCGCCCAGCCGGCCGGTCTCCAAGAGAGCTTTCGGGTCGTGGCGTGGGTCGCCCCGGGTTACGGTCAGAGCGCACCATTGCGGGTTGCGACACCGGGGATTGAGGGCTATGCCGACGCGCTCACGGACCTCATGTGGGCACTGGACATCGGCATCGCTACCATTGTCGGCAGTTCGCGTGATTGCCGCCGCCTTTGCGAATCGCTTTCCGGAGGCGGACCGCTCGCTGGTTCTGTCGGCACCGAATTGTCGCCGCGGACATCTGCGGGGCAAAGCGAAGTCCCGAGAAAAATCGCCGCGTTAGTTCGTGCGAACGCCGCTCGCGGACACGGCTGCGCGGGCTTTCGAACGATGACCAAGACCGCTCTCTTGCAGCCAATAGCCAAGGCCGACGAAGATTCCACCACCGGCCAGATTGCCTAGCGTGACAAAAAGTTCGTTATGCAAAGCACCGGCAAACGTGATGTTGGTCGGGTGCTGGCCGATTAGTGCAAGCGCGAACACGAACATGTTTGCGACGCTGTGCTCGAAGCCGCAGGCAACAAACGCAAACACGGGCCAAAAGATCAGTCCCAGCTTTGCACCGTCATTGTTCGTTCGAGCTGCCATCCAGATCGCCAGGCAGACAAGCCAGTTGCACAGGAGGCCCTTCGCGAACAGCGGGACCCCAGGCGTCGCCATCTTCGTCTCGACCGTCTTGAAGAAAATCTCTGAACCGTCGGTTAGCAGTACTCCCCCCCCGGCTGCGTGCAGTATCACCGCGAGCACGACAGCGCCGATCAGGTTGCCGATCCAGCATGTCACCCACACTAGGAGCATGCCACCCACGCCGGTCTCACCCCGAAATACAGCAAGAGGCATATACATCGCCGTGCCGGTGAACAGATCGGAGCCAGCGAATACCACGATGGTGAGGGCACACGCGAAAACCCCCCCCATGATGAGGTGCACATAAGCTGGATCGACATGCGAGCCAACTGAAAACATAAGAATGTCGCCGAACCCGATATAGGCGCCAGCCATTGCCGCGCCGATAAGGAAAGTGAGCGGCGAGCGGAGAACGACCGACACTTTATACGCACCGGCTTTCGAGAACTTATCAATACTGTCTGCGTACATCACTGCTCCAGAAAAGAATCCCCCGTATCGGCTGCCCGGGGGAGCGGCAAATTAGCGCACATAATAGGTCGGTATAAGCCGTTCTTCATTACCAAACCGGCCTGAAAAGGTAACATCAGCCACTTCTTGATGCTGTATCCCTGTCGGAGGGCGGCTTCTGTGCTCCTTTCTGTTGCGGACGCATCGAAAGGGCGTTCGACCTAAAGATCGCTTGCTTAAATAGAGAGATGTTCTTTGAGTTCCTGCCCGCGTGCGGCTGCCGGAACCCACGCTCCACGCGCCTTTCATCCGAAAAAGGGCTCTGGTGCAAACAGCGCGGGGGCAAATCGGTCAAGGTATCGGGCTGAACGAATTGAGAGCCGACGATGAGCAAGCCGAAGAGCCTTGACGAACTGTTCGCAGGCCGTCACTTTGACCGCGATGTGATCATTCTGTGTGTTCGCTGGTTGCGGTGGTCCTGCTCGACCGAATTATTGAGATATTTCGAGCATCGGACCCTCGTGTCAAGTCCCGGACGAAAGTCATGCTCGGCTTCAAACGTTTCAGGAACGCAGCGATCACTCTCTCAGGTATTGAGTTGGTACACCGTATTCGCAAAGGCCAATTCAGTCTTGGGAAGCTCGGCCTCAAAGATACCGCTGCACCCGCACTCTGGAAGGCCGTCCTGTCTGTTTCATGAGGTATCCTTTCTATACGAAAATCTTGTCTACACCACCTATTTGCACCAGAGCCAGATTCGGATGGTAGCCCCTGGACGGCTTACTGCGGCCGCGGCTGGCCGCGGCAGCGCTCGTCATCGTGTGGCTCAGCGTGAAGACCGCCGAATCAGTCGCGAGGCGGCTAGGTCGGAAAGTGGACCGGCTTGCTCATGCCCGCATCGGACAACGCACACAACGCTACCGCCGACCAGTCGTGCGCGGCGCCCATCCCTTGCGAACGCAAGGTCAGGAAGCGGTCACGCACGAGGCTCGCCAGCGGCAACGGCACACCCAGCGCCTCGGCGGCCGCCAGCATCAGCCGGTTGTCCTTCTGGCCGAGCGGCAACGAAAAACCCGGCGGCTGGAACTGCTGGGACGCGATCAACGGACCGTAGATCTTGTACGGCGGCGCGTTGAAGTTCGCGCTCGTCAGCAATTCGACGAGGCGCATCGGGTCGATGCCAGCCTTGCCGGCCACCGCACAGGCCTCGCCCAAAGTCTCGATGATCGCGGACAGCATGAAATTGCCGATCAGCTTCACAAGGTTCGCCTGCGAAGGATCCGTGCCGACGATGCCGACCGACTGTCCGAGTTGCTCGAGAAGCGGGACCGCGACGGTGAGATGCGCGTCCTCGCCCGCGGCCATGATGAAGAGCTTGCGCGCCGCCGCGGCGTCGGGCCGGCCGAATACCGGCGCGGACACGAAAGGGAGTTCCGCTTCGCGGTAGCGCGCCGCGTGATCCTGCGCGGCCGCCACGCTAATCGTGCTCATCGAGATATGCAGCGCGCCCGGTCGCAGCGCGTTAGCAATACCGGCCTCGCCGAACGTGACGGCGGCATGCGCGGCATCGTCGGCGACCATCGTGAACACGACGTCAGCCGACGCCGCGGCGTGCGCCGGGCTTGCGGCGACCCGTGCGCCAGCGGCGCGCAAAGGCTCCGCCCTCGCGGCAGTGCGGTTGAAAACATGCACCTCATGCCCCGACTCGATCAGGTTCATCGCAATTGCGGCGCCCATCGAGCCAAGACCTACGAATCCAATCTTCATGGCGATAATCCAGTTGAACAGCCAAGCGGATACGGGATCGCTCAGACTGCAAGTTGATAGACCTGGCGGCTGACTTCGAGCGTCACGTTGCCGTGCTCGCCCAACGCCGTCATCCCGTGCTCTTCAAGTTTATTGATCAACGTGCCGATGGAGCTGCCGTCAATCTGATAGTCGCGCAACCGGGTCCCGAGCGACATGCGCTCGAAGAACACGCGGGTTGCCGTGATCGCCGCGCTGATGCGCTCGTCCTCGCTACCCTCGGTAATGTTCCAGACGCGCTCCGCGTATTGCAGCAGCTTGGCGTGCTTCTGTTGCCGTCGCACGCTCAGCATGGCCGGCAGCACAATCGCGAGCGTCTGCGCATGGTCGAGCCCATGCAGCGCGGTGATTTCGTGGCCGAGCATGTGAGTCGCCCAGTCCTGCGGCACGCCTGCGCCGATCAGGCCGTTGAGCGCGAGCGTCGCGGTCCACATGAGGTTGGCGCGCACGGCATAGTTGTGCGGCTCGGCAAGCGCCTGCGGGCCCACTTCGGTCAACGTGATCAACAGCCCTTCAGCAAAGCGGTCCTGCACTTTCGCATCGACCGGGTAGGTCAGGTACTGCTCGACGACATGAACGAATGCGTCGACGACGCCGTTGGCGATCTGCCGCGGCGGCAGCGAGTAGGTCGTGACCGGATCGAGCACGGAAAATCGCGGATAGGTTGCATCGCTGCGAAACGGCAGCTTGTCGCCTTTCGCGCGATGGCTGATCACGCCGCCGTTGTTCATTTCGGAACCCGTGGCCGGCAACGTCAACACACTGCCGAACGGCATCGCGTCGCGCACTTCAACCTGTTTCGCGAGGATGTCCCACGGCTCGCCGTCGAACTTCAGTGCGGCCGCGATGAACTTCGTGCCGTCGATCACCGAGCCGCCGCCGACTGCGAGCAGAAAGTCGAGGTCGCGCTCACGTGCCAACTCGACCGCCTGCATCAAGGTTTCATAGGTGGGATTGGGCTCGATGCCGCTGAACACGAAATAGGGGCGCTCGCCGAGCGCTGCCTGTACTTGCGCGAGCACGCCATTGCTCTTGATGCTGCCGCCGCCGCACGTGATCATCACGCGCGCGTTGGTCGGGACCTCGGTGTCGAGTGCGGCGATCTGGCCTTCGCCGAACAGAATGCGAGTTGGATTGTGGAAGATGAAGTTTTGCATGGGGACCTTGCTTTCCTGCATTGATATGACCGGTCGTCTCAACTGCGGACAAACCGCGCACCGCAGAGCGACTGCGCGCCGCCCGGCGCGCCGACCTCGCTTACTGTTATTGCCGGGACTTGAAAAACAGATCGAACATCGAATGCACACAGGCCTTCAAAGGTTCGACCGAGTCCTCCAGCTTCATCCGCAACAGGCTGCCTTCCCACATGTTCCAGAAAAGGTCTGCCATTGCTTCAGCCGGAAGATCGCGGCGCACCGAACCGAACTCCTGTCCTCGGCGCAGGTACTCCGCACAACGCATGCGCCATTCGTCGACCGTCAGGCGCGCCGCACGACGGCACAGATCGCTCGACTGCGCGATCTCGCCGGCAAAATTGCCTAACAGGCATCCGCAACGATCTTCACAAGCCTCGTAGTCGGCCACCATGCGCTCGTACATGCCGCGTAGCGCGAGCAGCGGATCAGGCGCATCCACTTCGATCGAATACTGCTGCCACTCTGCCGCCTGCTCGTCCGCGTAGTGACGCAGGATCGCCGCGCCAAACGCTTCCTTGCTGTCGAAGTAGTTGTAGAACGAACCCTTGGGCACGCCGGCGCGCGCAACGATGTCCTTCACGCCGGTGCCGTGATAACCGGTTTCGGCAAACAGCGCGACGCCGGCCTCCAGCAGCTTCTGGTGAAAGTCCGCGGTTCTGCGCAAAGGTGCTCCCATCGCCGCGCTTCAGGCTCGCCGCGTGGCGAGCTCGGCGCCCTGACGCAAGGCTTCGAGGAGACTGCGCTCATCGGCAATGCCCTTGCCGGCGATGTCGAACGCCGTGCCGTGATCGACCGAGGTGCGGATCACATCCAGACCGACCGTCACATTGACGCCCGCCTCCAGCCCAAGAACTTTGACCGGACCGTGACCCTGATCGTGATACATCGCGACCACCAGGTCGAAATCGCCGCGTCCGGCGCGGAAGAAAAGCGTGTCGGCAGGCAACGGACCTTCAATGTCCCAGCCTCGCTCGCGAAGACGCTGCACCGCGGGAACGATCTTTTCTTCTTCCTCGCCGTAACCGAACAGGCCGTTCTCGCCCGCATGCGGATTGATGCCGCACACGGCGATGCGCGGATTGGCGATGCCGGCCTTCACGAGCGTCGCGTGACCGCGTTCGATCGTGCGCTGCACGAGGCCCGGCTCGATCTTGCGAATCGCATCGATGATGCCAATGTGCGTGGTCACGTGAATCACGCGCAATTTAGGCGCGACGAGCATCATCGAGACTTCGTCGATGCCGGTGAGATATGCGAGCATCTCGGTGTGGCCAGGATACTTGTGACCGCCTGCGTGAAGCGCCTCCTTGTTCAAGGGCGCCGTGCAGATCGCGTCGATCTCGCCGGCTTTTGCCAGCTCGACCGCGCGCGCAATGTAGCGGTAGGCGGCGTCGCCTGCGAGTGCCGACAGCTTGCCAAATGGCAGGTCGACGGGAATCAGCGCGAGGTCGATACACTCGATGGTCCCCGACTCATAGCGGGCCTCCGACGCGTTCTCGATACGACGCACCGTGGCGCTACCGCCGAGAATCTCATTCGCGCGTTCGAGGCGTGCCGCATCGCCGATGACAAGCGGGCGGCACTGCTGATAGACCGACTCGTGCGTCAGGCTCTTGACCACGATCTCGGGACCCACGCCGGCTGCGTCGCCCATCGTGATGCCGATGACAGGAAGGTAGTTGCTCATAGTGTTTTGGCTGAATTCCGTGGGCTCGTGTTGCTAGCCGTTGAGGGTGTGGAGGGGCCGGCCGGGCTGCTGACTTCTGGCCCGCCGCGCGCGGAGTCGGTCGCGCTCCTCAGATGAAGGTAAGCGCCGTACAGCGCATGCGCGCTGCCGAATGCGCCAGCCTTGGTGACAATCCTGAGGTGCTCGCGGCCATGCGGACGCGCTACCGCGACGCCTGGCTCGATCTCCGACAGTAATTGCAAACTGGCGATACCGACCGCGCTCAGCATCGCGCGCGCAGTTTCGCCGCCGGTGGCGATCAGTCCGCTGAGATGCGCAAACGATGGCGCAACGAGCGCCGCCAGCGCCTTCGACAGATGCGCACCTTCGGCCGGATTGAACGCTTCGTCGCGCCCGATTCGCAGCAGCAGATCGGTGCGTTCGCCAAGGTGAGCGGCCACGCGGGCCTGCCAGCCCGGCCATTGCGGATGCTGCTCGGCGTCTCGCAGCAAGACGGGCGGCACCACGATCTCGGCGATGCCCGCACGCTCGCGCAGCATCGCGCATTGCTGCTCCGAGACCGCCGAGAGGCTGCCGACCAGAATCAGCACCGCGCCGTCCTGCCGGTACATCTGCGACGGCGCCGCGTTTTGGTCCGGCGCGGGCGCGGACTGGCCGCTCACCAAAGCCAGCTCGCGAGCCAGTCCGCCGGAGCCGACCCAGAAGAACGCGCCGTCCAGCGACGCCGTGGCCTCGGCGAGCGCCCTGAGGTCCGCATCGGTTTGCGCATCGACGACCAGCGCCTGCGTGCCGCCGCGCATCATTGTGCCGATGGTCTCGCGCAATGCCTGCCGATCGCCGCGCAGTGCCGCGACCCTCAACAGCGCCGTGGTGAGGCCCGCGGACTCCAGCATCGTCGCGAGATCGGCAGAACGTTCAGCGTGTTCGAGCTGCCAGGTTTCGGTCTCTTCGAGCGGAATGCCGTGCACGAAGACCCGGCCGTCACACACAGTACGCCCGGTTGCCGGGTAAGCCGGCGCGACAA
The DNA here is from genome assembly GCF_050434085.1 of Paraburkholderia sp. UCT70. Lineage (NCBI taxonomy): Bacteria > Pseudomonadati > Pseudomonadota > Betaproteobacteria > Burkholderiales > Burkholderiaceae > Paraburkholderia > Paraburkholderia sp. UCT70. Next base: position 1,387,655 of record NZ_JBNPVZ010000003.1, read on the forward strand.
TGGCGAGCCCCGCGAGCGGCTGCAAGCCGGCGACTTCGGCGGCCCAGTTGCCGCGCAAGGTGGAATCGATTTTTTTGTACAACCGGCAGGCCGGCGCGCCGTATACCTGCCACGCCGCGCCCGTGCAACGTGCCGCGTCAGCGGGCGACATACGGCGCGTGTCAGTATCCACCGCGATCACTTCGGCGTGCAGCGTCGCCTGCGCCGCCGTGAGGCTCACCGCCGTGCGCAGACCAGCGGCGGCAAAGGCAATCGCGCAATCGGCGGCGCCGGACAGGTCGTCGGCGACGATTACAAGTTTAGTCATGCTCAACGTGTCGCTCCAACGGTCGAGTCTCTCGCTTCCGTGCGCGTGGCGACACGCTTTGCGACAGCCGCGGTGAGTATGGGCGAGACGATGGCCGTCACGACCACGCACGCGGCAACCAGCAGCGTCGCGCTTTTGGCGGCTTCAGCGTAGACCGGATTGGCCGCGGCGATCAGCGCCGGCACCGCCGCGCCGTTGCCCGCCGTGTTGGCGGCCGCCACCCCAGCGACACCCGTGCCGCCCGTCAGCCGATCGGTCAGGTAAAGGGGAATGCCCGTGACGATCACCACGGCAATGCCGAGGCCGATGCCCAGCAGGCCCGCTTGCCATACCTTGTGCAGGTCGAGGCTCGCACCGAGCGCCAACGCGAAGAACGGAATCATGACCGGCACGGCGCGGCCAAGAAAGGCGCGCATTTCCCGGTCGAGATTGCCCAGCAGCATGCCGGCCGCCAGCGGCAGGACGCTGCCGACCAGCGTCTGCCAGGGAAACGCCGAAAGCCCGGCCACGCCGAGCGTGACCATGGTGAGGAACGGGCCGGATTCGAGCGACATGATCGTGTACGCGCCGACGTCTTCAGATTTGCCATATTGCCCCATCAACGCCATGTAGAGGCCGCCGTTGGTGTCGTTCATCGCGGCGACCACCGCGAGCGTCGACATGCCGGCGAACAGTCCGGAGGAGACGGGCATCTCGCCAAGAAAATGGCCCAGCACGAAACCGACGACAATCGCCGTCCCCACCTTCGCGGCAAACAGCGCGCCGCCCTTCTTCAGCAGATAGGGCGTCGCCTTGATATCGATGGACGAACCCATGCACACGTAGAACACAGCAAGGATAGGCAACGCACCCGTAAACAGCGCATTCGTGAAGGAGCCGAAGAATTTCGGCATGCCCGGCAGAAAGGTGGCGATGACTGCGCCGAGCAGGAGCGGGACGATCATCATTCCGCCGGGTACGCGTTCGATTGCGCGCTTGATGGGTAGTTGGGCCATAGTTGTCTCACGGTTGTTTGTGATCGATATGATCACTTTAATGATCGATTCAATCATTTATGAGTGTACGCCCGCCCTCCGCTTCGCGCAAATATTTCTCGAATAGCCCTTTTTGCAGCCGGCATTTTGAAAATGATGGGGCGATCGGCTTCCCGGCTGAATTGATCGATTCAATCAATTCAGTCAATTTGACGCGGCAGGCCTGCAGCCGCGGGCGGGGCACATTCGCGCGGCGCACACCTGCCTGCCCCCGCCCCATTGCCCCGCCAGCCCGTTTGATTACACTTACGCGATTCGACGCCTTTACACGGCGCACCACCCAGGCAAATCATCACCATGAAAGTTACGAACCGCCGCGAGGCAATGCTGCAGGCCGTCCTCTCCGGCATGACCGATGTCAGCGCGTTGTGCGAGCACTTCGGCATGTCCGAGGCGACGGTCCGCCGCGACCTGCGCGCGCTCGCCGACGAACGGCGCATCGTGCGCACCTACGGAGGCGCGGCCGCTTCGCTCGGTATTCACGAACCCGAGGAATCGCTCGATAGCCGCCGCGAGAGTTTTCGCGAGCAAAAGGAGGCCATCGCGCGCGTGGCCGTGAGCCATGTGCAGGATGGCGACGCCATCTTTCTCGACGGCGGCACCACCACCGCGGCAATGGCACGTTTGCTCGCCGGCCGTCGCGAGGTTCGCGTTGTGACCAACAATCTGTTGGCCGTCAACACGCTCGCTGCGAGCGAAGTGCCCGTCACGCTGATCGGCGGCGATCTGCGTCCCACCAGCATGAGCACGCTTGGCCCGCTTGCGCAGCTTGCCTTGAGCCGCCTGTCGGTCGACAAGGCATTTCTCGGCGCGGACGGCGTGGTGGCTGACCGAGGCCTCTGCGAGGCGTCAGCGGAGCAGGCCTACCTTAAGGAATGCGTCATCAGGCAGGCTGCCCAACTTTTCGTGCTGGTCACCTCGCACAAACTGGACCGCGCAAGCCAGCAACACTGGACACCGCTCGAACGCGAGTGGACGCTCGTGACCGATGCCCGTCGCGACGCACCTGAGATGACCTCATTCCTGTTGCACGGCGAGGTGACCGTCGAGACGGCTCGGTAGCATGGGCACATTGACTACCAGGTATAACGGCTGCATCGAGTCGCTGTTCAACCCGGCCTGCGAGCAATGAAGTCAATTTCGACGAGCGCGTCACGCGCCAATCCGGTTACGCCGATACAGGTCCGCGCCGGCAATCTCCCGGCCGGAAAATAAGCTGCATAGACCGCGTTCATCGTCGCGTAATCCCGTTTGAATTCGGTCAGGAAAATCCGCGCCGAAAGGACATGTTCGAGGCCCAGACCCATCCCTTTCAACACCAGTATCAGATTGTCCATCACTCGTGTCGTCTGGGCGGCCACGCCTTCGGGAAGCGGTGCGTTGTCGTCCTCCGGCGACGTCGGCATCTGGCCGGTGAGAAACACCCAGCCGTCGTGCTCGGTTGCATGGGAGAAAGGGCCTACCGGTGTCGGGCCGCCCTCGACCATCCAGAATTTTGTAGATACATCCATCTGCGACAACTCCGTGGAAACAAGGAAAGCATCGTGCGGGCACCGCTTCGGCAGACCGATCGGGCACGCACGACAAGATGATTTATTCGGCGAACAAGGCCTTGCGGATGATCGCGTGCACGCCCCAGTTGCCGTCGACGACCCGTGTCACACCAAAGTCGACTGCGACCGACATCAACGAGATTGCTTCGTCTTCGGTAAGGCCCTTGGTCGTCATCAGAAAGCGGCGTGTCTTGATGAACGCGTCACGCATCGCGAGATCCAGCGTCGACTTCTCGTAGACCTTGCTCTGCGCGTGCGTGCCGAATTCAGCCAGATAGTTGGCATGACTGAATCCATGCAGCACCCACTCGTCGGCGGTTTCGACGAGCGGATACGTGAGATCCGCATACGGTTGGCCGGCCAGAGTTGCTCTCTTGTGCAACACCAGTTGGAACTCGCCCGTCAGCGAGCATTCGATCGCCGTCCCACATAGCTCGGAATCGCCCTGCGATGCGTGCGGATCCCCGACCGACAGCAATGCGCCGGGAACACCCACCGGCAGATAGACGCTCGCACCCTGTGCGACGCGCCAGTTGTCCAGGTTGCCGCCGAACGCGGACGGCGGAATCGAGTCAATGAGACCGTCCTGTTGCGGCGCGACCGCGATCAGACCGAAATGCGGGCGCACCGGAATCTTGACACCATTGAGAATTCCATAATTTTCCTCAACGGTGGAATGATCGACCGGAACGCCCGGATAGTCGATGGTCGGATGCACGACACCGAACGGATCGCATTGCGGCGTCCAGCGGTAGTTGTAGACCGCGCGCGCAAAGGGCGTGCCCTGGTCCGGCCGGGGCTCTGCGTCGAGTTCGTAAATCGTGACGACTTCGCGCGGTTTAGGCTCGGTCAACAATTCACGGTAATGGAAACCCCACCACGCGGCCGCATTGCTGCCGAACGCCCGCCCGCTGAATTGCGGATTCGCGCAGCGCCGCGGATGCACCTCGAGGATCCTGACTTCCAATATGTCGCCCGGCTCGGCGCCACGTACCGCAATCGGGCCGGTGCAGATATGCACCCCAAACCCTTCGCCTGCGCCTCGACCGTAGATCGATGCGTCGATCGGTCCGGCGCCGCGCCGGTTCACGTTTTTGCGCTCGGCGGTCCAGTGGAACACGCTTTCAGCGCCTGGATCGCCGGCCACCATACGCGCCCAGTCGTCCGACGCATGCTGCGTCAGTGTCTCGATCGTCACGCTATCGCCGCTGTCGACTTCGAGCACCGGCTTCAGGTCGTGTGAGAAATAGCCCCAATGTACCGTGTTGGCCGTTGCACGCAACAGATGGTGGCGCGGCTTGCCGGACCGGCTGCTGATTGCCTGCCTCGAGCCGGTTCGCGTGTCGACAGGGCGACTGGCTACGATCGCACCGGCAGCGTCGAGCGTTGCGTCCCGCGCCGCGGTTTGCGCGGGAACCAGCAGCGCATCCGTGTTGAGCGGCAATCCGCGCGAAATGCGCTGCACCACATGTCGGGCCAAATCGAGGCTCGCTTCATGACGGAAGGCGCGCGGCGACGTCTTGTACTGCTCGCGAAACGCACGGCTGAAATGCGCAGGATCGTTGAAGCCCCAACGAAAACAGATATCCGAAATCGACGTCTTTTCGTGGAGCGGATCGACGAGTTCGGCCCTGCAGCGTTCAAGGCGGCTGAGCCGCAAATACGTGGAGAAGCTCTGGCCGGCAGTTTCGAACAGCTTTTGAAGGTAGCGCTGCGAGACGCGCTCCTCTGCGGCGAGACGCGTGAGACTGATGTTGGGGTCGCCCAGTTGCGCATCGATACTGCGGCACACGCGCGAGAAGATGGCCGCCTGTGACGATGTCAGTCCGCTAATCGGCGTTTCGCGCTGTTGCACGGACAGAATCGCCACCAGAAACTCGACCAGTGCGAGCTCAAGCGGACGCAGGTCGTTGGCGGACAACGTCTCCACGCCTTCCGCAAGCGACGCAAGAAAACCGGAAAACACATGCCCGACACCGACATCTCCGGCGATCCGGCCGGCGTTCATCGACGATGCAAACAGCCGCCCCCTGATCGCCGAGCGCGGTACACGCGCGACAAAAGCGCGGAAATCGGTCGCGAAGAGCAGCGAGGCGCCTTCGCCCGACGGCAGAAAGACCAGGTCGTTCACTGCCAGAGGCTGACGTCCGCTGTTGGCCTGCAGCGTCGCCACACCGTCAAGGTGCAGCACAATCAGCACGCCGTCGCCACCGGCAGCATTTGGTTCGAGCGTCTGCGCCACCGACGCCAGCAGGCCTAGATCGAAACCGCCGGGCGACCGCTGCGTGACGATCGTGCCACGCAACGCCCGCACAGAAGCAATCGCACCGCTACGCCACCCCATCGTGTCAAGCGCTTTAAGCCACGCGCGAAGCCGTTCGGCCTCCGAATAGGACTCGGTAGTAAAGCGCAGCAAATCCAACGTTGACTCCAGAACAGACGCCCGTCGCACGAGCCCAATGCCCGCTACCCGAGGACAGATTCGACGAGCGGTACGGGCCGCCCAAAAAAGCAATAACCGCACCAACTCGGGTCGGGGGCATCGCAAGGGCGCGGCGCCCCGAACGCCGGTGCACGCCCGACACGACGATTGCGCGCGCAGGCACCAGCAACGCCCCTGTGCACCGACCTGACGCATCCGGGACGCCCGCGCACACGCGCGGCGAATCCTTGCGGCCCGAGCGGGACCTCTCAGCGGCCAGCGCCGCCGACAAAGACGTTCTTGCGAATTGATCCATGCACACCCCAATTGCCGTCGACCACTTGTGTGACGCCGAAATCCGCGGCGACCGACATCAGCGCAATGGCCTCATCCTCGCTTAGCCTGTGCACGGTCATCAGGAAACGGCGCAGCTTGCGGAACGCGTCGCGCATTGCCTTGTCGAGGCTCGCGTGCTGTGCCACCTCGGTCTGTCCGGCCGGGCCGAGTTCCGCCAGGTAGTTGGCGAAAGTGAATCCGTACACCGACCATTGATCGTCGGTTTCCAGCATCGGGTGCGTGAGGCCTTCGAGAATCGTGCCGCCGAGGTCATTCTTCTTGTGCAGCACGAACTCGAAGTCGCCGGTGAGCGAGGTTTCGATCGCCGTACCGCCAAGTTCACTGTCACCCTGCGCCGCATGAGGATCGCCGACAGAAAAGAATGCGCCTTCGATCGCGACCGGGTAATACATCCGCGCACCTTTTCCGACGCGCCAATCGTCGATATTGCCGCCGGTGTAGCTGGGCGGAATCGAGCTGACATAGTCGAGTTCCGCCGGCGCGAGCCCCATCGTGCCGAAATGCAGCCTGGCCGGCACCTTCACGTTCGGCAGGATGTTCTCGCGTTTGTTCACCAGCGTAGGGTCGACCTTGACGCCCGGGTAATCGATCATCGCGTGGACCACGCCGTCCGGGTCGGTTTGCGGCGTCCACACGTAGTTGTAGACCGCACGCGCAAATGGCTCGCCCGAGGTATCGAGCTCGAAGATCGTCACGACTTCACGGGGCTTCGGCTCCTCGATGAGATCGTGGTAATGAAAGCCCCACGATGCGGCGACATTCGAACCGAAACAACGGCCGCGATAGCACGCATTGCAGCTCGGCCGCGGGCGCACGTCGAGGATTCGCACTTCGAGCACGTCACCCGGCTCGGCCCCTTCAATCGCGACCGGCCCGGTCAGCAGATGCACGCCGACACCTTCGCCCGAGCCGAGCGTAAACGGTCCATCGGTTGGCCCCGCGCCCCGGCGCGGCATGGCCTTGTGCTCGCGAGTCCAGTGGAAGATGCTTTCGGCGCCTGGGTCGCCCGCGACCATCCGTTCGTGGTCATCGTTCGCATGGTGGGTCAGCGTCTCGATGGTGACCCGGTCGCCGGAACGCAGCGTCAACGCGGGCGCGACCTGCTTGCTGAAGTAACCCCAATGAACCGTTTCAGGCGAAACCGGGAGTGTATGGTGCTTCATGTCTGTTCGAACCTTGTAAGACGCCCGGCACGAACGGCCGGGCGATGCTGAATGGCGCGCGCCGTCAAGACGCGACTTCGAGCCGGTCGTCCGCGCCCATCACGCTCAGGAATCGAGCTGTCAATGGATGGCGCGGCTGGGTGAGCACTTCATGCGTGGGTCCCTGCTCGACCACCGCGCCGCCGCTCATGAACACGACGCGATCGGCGACCTGATCGGCAAAGCGCAACTGGTGCGTGGAGATGATCATGGTCAGGCCGCCTTCGTCCACGAGCCGCTGAATCACGTCGAGTACCTCGCCGACGAGTTCGGGGTCGAGCGCGGAGGTCGGTTCGTCGAGCAGCAGCACGCGAGGATTCGGCGCCAGCGCGCGGGCAATCGCGACGCGCTGCTGCTGGCCGCCCGACAGATGTCGCGGCAACGCATCCGCGCGATGACTGAGGCCGACGCGTTCGAGCAGTTCGCGCGCGCGGCGCTCGGCGTCGGCCGGTGGCATCCCGTGCACCCAGCGCAGCGGCCCGGCGATGTTCTCGCACGCCGTCAGATGGCTGAATAGATTGAAATGCTGGAACACCATACCGACGCCGGCACTCGCTCGCTCGTTGGCGAGGTCGCCCTGTGTCATTGGCTGACCGTCGACCCGAAAACCGATGCGCTTGCCGCCGATCCGGATTTCGCCGGCATCCCACTGCTCCAGGTGATTGATACAGCGCAGCAACGTGCTTTTGCCCGATCCGCTCGGCCCGAGCAGCGCAATGACCTCGCCGAAGCGGACAGTGAGGTCGAAGCCGTCGAGCACCGTCTGCTTGCCGTAACGCTTGCTCAGCCCTTTCACCTGCACCGCCGCTTTCTGCGTCTGCAATAGCTCGTAGCGGCTTGCGCGCTCCGCATGGGCCTTGCGCGCAACCGGCAGGGGCGGGGCGTCGAGCTGCGCACCGACGGATAGCGTCGCGCTTGCGGCGGAGGGCTCCGCGGCGAGCGCGGCCCGGCGCCACGGCAGCAGTCGCGCAAAGCGTCCGGACGGACTGCGATCGAGATCGAGCGCGGTTTCGGCGAATAGCTGGATCGCGGCAATCAAGCCGGTCAGCACGAGATACATCAGCCCGGACGCAAAGAAGATCGAGAAGAAATCAAACGTCGACGACGCGAGTTGCGTGCTGCGCAAGGTCAGTTCGTCGACCGCGATCACGGAGGCCAGCGACGAGTTCTTCAACGCGCTGACCGATTCGTTGCCGAGCGCCGGCACCATGGTGCGGATCGCCTGCGGCGCGATCACACGGCGCAGCAACACGGTCGGCGTCATGCCGAGCGCCTGCGCCGCAAGAACTTGCCCACGGTCCACGCCGAGCACCCCGGAGCGCAGGATTTCCGCGATGAACGGCCCCTCGTTCGCCGCAAGCGCGAGACCCGCGGCGCCCATCGCGCTCAGCTTCAAACCGATGTGCGGCAGCGCGTCGTATGCGAACACGAGTTGCAGGATCAGCGGCGTTCCGCGAAAAATCACCGTGTAGCCGCGTGCAATGGCGGCAAGCGGCCCCACCTTGCTCAATTGCATGCTCGCGAGCATCAGTCCTACGATCAGACCGCCTGCCAGCCCGAGGAGCGTGACTGCGATGGTGAAGCCGATGCCGCTTAACAGATACGGCAGGCCGACATAGTGCAGGAACAAATTCATCAGTTCGAGGCAATCAGCTTGGGAGTTTCGAGATTTTCAGCACCAAGCGACCACTTCTTCAGCAGCTCGGTCTGGGTGCCGGACTTCTGGATGGCGACGAGCGCCGCCATTACCGCCGCGCGCATTGTCGGATTCGTTTTGGGTACGCCGATACCGATCGAATACGGCAGTGTCACCGCATTGGCCTTTTCGAGCTGGCCCGGATACGCCTTGACCGCCTGGTCCACCGTATTGACGTCGTTGATGTACGTATCGGCGCGGCCTGAGAGAATCGCCTGGATTGCGTTCGCGTTGTTGTCGTACAGCTGCACGGCGGCTTCCGGCTTGTTCGCCGCCTTGCAAGCCGGTGCGAGCTTCTGGATCAGCGGCACTTCGACGTAACCGGTGTTCTCCGCAGCGGTCGTGCCGCACATCGTCTGGTTGATGCCGCTGATTTTCTTCGGATTGCCCTTCGCAACCAGCACGCCGTCGAACACTTTCGAATAGGTGATGAAGTCCGCCGCCTTCGCGCGCTCCTCGGTCGCATAGATATCGGAGATCACGATGTCGGCCTGACCGCTTTGCAGCGTCGCCAGCAGCGCCGAGAACGCGACAGGCTTGTACGCCATCTTGAAGCCGAGGCAATTGCCGATCGCCTCGCCGAGATCGATGTCGAAGCCGATGTATTTCGTCGGATCGTTCGGGTCCAGCGCTTCGTAACCCGGCGTGTGCGGGTTGATCGCGTTGATCAGCGTCTTGCCCTTGAATTGCGGGTATTTCGCCTGCAACGCGGCGCACTCGGCGGGCACCGGCGCGGCGGCTTGAGCGTGACCCGACATCAGCAGCGCCAGCAGACTGGCAGCGCCGAGAAGCAGCTCGCGCCAGCGGCGGCCAAAACCGCCTGCGCGCGGCATGCCACGTCCATGACCGACAATACTTGTGTTCATCCCCACACTCCTGAACGGCAGATGTCAAAGGCCCACCCTATGTAAGCCTCGTTGCATCGCACGAGACCAAGGGTAGGTGAACGAAATTCCGTGGACTTGTTCCAGCGCGCCCAAATGCTTGCACGGGCGCGAAGCAGTTCATCAGCGCCGCGAGCGGGTCGATGCTGTCGCACGGCCAGTCGAGTTGGCAGCGCACCCGGCAAGCTGGACGCTTCGACTGCCGGGCGCAATGCGTCGTACTCAATGCGATGACGCCGTCCCCGCCTGCAGCGTGGTGGCAGGTATTTGCGCTTCGCGCGGGAAGTAGCACGCCGGCGATTTGACGTGCACATACTGATTCCCGCAGGGCAGGCCCGCATAGTCGACAGTCCGGGTTGTCGCAGTTTGCGCAAGCGGCGCACGGTGAGCCTGTGCCGACGAATAGGCGCAGCCGTTCAGCAGAGCGACGAAGATCAGGCCAATGAGAGTTCGTATCATGAGGAATGTGTCGCGTGGTCCGACTCAATGAGCTTCTTTTAGCGCCGCGCTCGAGACCAGCGCGTCCGACCTGTTCCACCAACCGCCGCCGACGGCCTGAAAGAGCGCCGCCGTGTCCGCGAGCCTCGCAGCTCTCGCCTGGATCGCGGCGACGTGCGCCGTTTCATAGCTTTGCTGTGCCGTCAGCACGGACAGGTAAGCGATCTCCCCCGTCTGCAGCTTCCGGCGAGCGATATCGAGGCTGCGCGATGCAGCCTGTTCGGCGGCCACGGACGCTTCCAGCGTCTTCGCATCGGCTTGCACACTCTGCAAGACATCGGCAACGTTCTGGAACGCGTTGATGACCGTCAGGCGGTACTGAGCCCCGGCCTGCTCGTAGACCGCCTGAGCGGCGCGCTGGCGGTGCAGCAGCGCCCCGCCCTGGAAGATGGGCTGCGCGACCTTGCCGACCACGTTGAAGAACTGGTTGTACGGCGTGAACGCGTTGGCGAGAGCATTCGGTGAGGTGCCCAGTGCGGCGCTCAGTGAGATCTGCGGCAGCCGGTTGGCGATGGCGACGCCGACTTGCGCGGAGGCCGCGTGCAAAGCAGCGGCAGCGGCGCGAATATCCGGGCGTTGCTCGACGAGCCTGGACGGCAAGCTCACCGGAAGATTGTCGGGCAGGTGCAGGTCCGCCAGATCGAAGTGCACCGCCAGGTCTTCATTCGGAAAGCCTCCCACCAGAGCAGTCAGCGCATCGCGCTGCAGCGCCCGTTGCTTTTCGAGCGGCGGCAACGCCGCTTGCGCCTGGGCGAGCACAGCCTGCTGTTGCAACAGATCGGCCTGTGCGGCCTCGCCGAGCGTGTATTCGCGGCGGACGATGTCCGCGAGTTCGGTATCGGCCTTGATCATCTCCTCTTGCGCGGCAATCTGACCGCGCAAGGCCGCTTCGTCGATCGCCGCGAGCACCACGTTGCTGCTCAACGTCAGATAGGCCGCTTCGAGTTCGAAGCGCTGATTCTCGGCTTGCGCGGCCGCCGATTCGACGGTCCGGCGATTCAAGCCGAATGCGTCGAGCGAATATGAAACGGTCAGCTCGCCCGTGTAGAGTGAATAGATGCGCTGGTTGTTCGCCGCGACCGGTGCGAGGCTCGCAGTCGGCGTCCCGTTCCTGCTGCCCGACGCATCGAGACCGATGCTGGGGAAGAACGACCCCTCCTGCGCCAGCATGTTTTCGCGCGCGCTAGTGAGCGCAGCGTGTGCGGCGTCGATCGTCGGGCTGCGCCTGAACGCGCGATCGATCAGCTGGTTCAGCTGCGGGGACTGGAACAGCGTCCACCATTGCCCGGGTATATCGCCGCCGACGACGAAGTCCTGCGTCGGCCCACCCGCGCCGGCCGCCGCCGCGGTCCTCGAAGGCAACGGCGCTTGCGTATAGCCGGCTCCAGCCGGTGCGGCAGGCTGCGTGAAGTTGGGACCGACCGCGCAACCCGCGAGCAGCAACGGTATCAACAGGCTGGACGAACGTTTGAAGGTGATCATGTGAGTAGCACCCTGTGTCATTCTGCGTATTCCGGTACGGTCTGCTCTTGCGGCATCGTGCGCTTGCGGCGGTCGAACCACGGGTACAGGGACGGCAGCACCAGCAAGGTCAGCAGCGTGGCCGACACCAGTCCACCGATCACCACCGTGGCGAGCGGCCGTTGAACTTCCGCGCCGGAACTCGTGGAAAAGGCCATAGGCAGGAAGCCCAGACTCGCGACAGTCGCCGTCATCAGCACGGGACGCAGCCGTGTCAAGGCAGCCTGCCGCGCCGCCTCGAGAGCGCCAAGGCCGCTCGCCCGCTTCTCGACGATGTAGCTGACCAGCACGACCCCGTTCAACACCGCAATGCCGAACAGCGCGATGAAGCCGACGGCGGCCGAAATGCTGAACGGCAGGCCGCGTGTCCAGAGCGCCAGGATCCCGCCGATTGCCGCAAACGGCACGTTGAAGAAGATGAGTGCCGCCAGGCTCACGCTGTCGAACATCAGATAAAGCAGGACGAAGATCACCGCCAGGGCGACGGGCACGACCACGTAGAGCCGCGACATCGCCTCCTGCAAATTCTTGAAGCTGCCGTTCCAGGACAGGCTGTACCCGGGCGGAAGCTTGACCTGCGTGGCCACGGCATGTTGCGCAGCGAGCACGAATCCGGCGAGATCGCGGCCGCGCACGTTGGCCTGCACCATGATCACGCGCTGCCCCTGTTCGCGCTCGATCGTCGAAGGACCGGGCTCCATCCGGATGTCGGCGACTTCGGCGAGCGGCACGGCCTTGCCCGCGCCGTTGCTCACGCGTAGCGCGCCGATTCGCGCCACATCAGTGCGGTCTTGCGGCGTCAGACGAACGCGTATGTCGAAGCGGCCATCGTTATTCGACATCGAGCCAACGGTACGGCCTCCGAGCGCCTGCACCACGTCGAGCACCTGGCTCGCATTGAGGCCATAGCGCGCCACCGCATCCCGGTTGACGATGATGCGCAAGTACGGCTGGCCGACCGTCTGTTGCGCTTGCACGTCGGCGGCTCCCGGCACGCGAGCGATCACGCTCGCGATACGCTGCGCGGTATCGTGCAACGCGTCGAGGTCGTTGCCGTGAATCATCACGGCTACATCCGCCTGCACGCCCGCCAGCATGTCGTCCATGCGCATCTGGATCGGCTGGGCCCAATCGAGCGTGAGGCCGGGAACCGCGCGATTGAGCGCATCCGAATACGCTTCGACCAGTCCCTCCTGAGTTTGCGCGGTCTTCCACTCCGATTGCGGCTTGAGCATGATGAAGGTGTCGCTTTGCTCGACACCCATCGGATCGGTGGGAATCTCGGAACTGCCCCCGAGCGTGACCGCCGACTGAACTTCGGGAAAGCGCTTCAGCGTTCGCTCGACCATCGTCTGTGACTCGACCGCCGACGGCACGGAAATGCCCGGCAGCTTCGTGGTCGTGACCGTGAGCGCCCCTTCTTCCAGACGCGGCAGGAATTCCGCACCAAGGCGCGAGCCGAGAACGCCCGCGAGCGCGAGCAGCAGCACGGCAAGCCCGATAGTCAGCGCGGGACGATGCGCCGCGCGCGTGAGCACCGGCTCGTAGCGCCGCCGCATCCAATCGATGATGCGGCTCTCGCGTTCGGCCACCTTGCCGCGCAGCAGAAAGCTCGCGAGAACGGGCATCACGGTCAACGTGATCACGAGCGACGCGAGGAGCGCGAACACGACCGTCAACGCCATCGGGCGGAACATCTTTCCCTCGACGCCCTGGAGGCTGAGAATCGGCAGATAGACGGCGGTAATGATCAGGACCGCAAACGTGACGGGCCGCGCCACTTCCCGGGATGCCTCGAGCACGACCGCCTGCATGGGCCGCGCCGGTGCTTCCGCGCGCCGCCGTACGATGTTCTCGATCATGACCACCGCGCCGTCGACGAGCAGCCCGAAATCGATGGCACCCAGGCTCATGAGATTGCCGGACATGCCCGCGCTGTACATGGCGATCGCCGCGGCCAGCATCGACAAAGGAATCGCCAGCGCGACGATCAGGCCGGCGCGCACATTGCCGAGCAACAGCAGCAGCACGGCAATCACGAGCACGGCGCCTTCGACCATGTTGTGAGCAACCGTATGCAGCACGCGGTTCATCAGGTCGGCGCGGTTGTAGTACGGTGCGATTTCGACGCCGGGCGGCAGCGTCGTGTTGATTTCCTTGACGGCGTCCTGAACCCGCTGCGCGACGATACGCGTGTTTTGCCCGAGTCCCATCAGAACGACGCCGACAACGGCTTCGCCTTGGCCGTCGCGCGTGACTGCGCCCAGCCGGGGCATCGGCGCCTCGACGACGCGCGCAACATTGCGAACATAAAGCGGCGTGCCATCCGGCTCGGTGCGCAACACGATGTTGCCGATGTCGGTCGCGTTGCGAAGCAGCCCTTCGCCGCGAATGATGGCCTCCCCGCCGTTGTGCTCGATGGTCGCGCCGCCGGTTGCGCCGTTGTTCATCTGCACGGCATTGAAGATGTCGGCGGTCGAAAGGCCGTAGCGCGTGAGCGCGTCGTCCGCCACCTGCACTTCGTAGGTCTTCAGTTCGCCGCCGTTGACGTTGACGTCGACCACGCCCGGCACTTCGCGGAATTTCGGCGCGATCTGCCAGTCGAGCAGCGTTCGCAGCGTCATCAGGGATTGCCCGTGGCCACGCACCTGAAATTGATAGATCTCGCTCAGGCCATCCGACAGCGGTCCCATCTGAGGCGGATTTGTTCCGGGCGGAAGCTGCACCGTCTGCAGGCGCTCGCCGATCAGATTGCGATCCTGATAGATGTTCGAGCCGTCGGCAAAGCGCACGTAGATGACCGACAGGCCATAGCGGGAAATGGAGCGCAGCGCCTGCATGCCGGGCAACCCTTGCAGGGCGAGTTCGACGGGCGCGGTAATCGAGCGTTCGATATCGACCGGAGCGAGCCCCGGCGCTTGCGTCGTCACGAGCACCTGGACCGGCGAGATATCGGGCTGCGCATCGAATGGCAGTCGCTGCATGCTGACGAGCCCAAAGGCGATCAGTACGGCGACCAGGATCAGTACCATGGCGCGATTCTTCAGCGCCGCATCGACAATCTTCGTAATCATGGCCTGCGCTCGCGGTTCAGCCTTCGTCGGGAATGGTGGTTTGCATCAGCGCGGCCTTCAGCCAGTAGCTGCCGTCGGCGACCACCGGCGTTCCGGCCGTGACCCCGCTCACGATCTCCGTCATGCCGCTCTCGGCCACGCCGGTATGGACCGTGCGCGGCAGGAAGTGACCCTGACCCGCAGGCACGAATACGACCGTCCGCCCGTTCACGTCCTGTAATGCGGAATCGGGCACCAGCACGGAATCGTGGCCGAGCGGCGCCGCGATGTTTGCCGTGGCGAACAGGTTGGCGCGCAGCAGCCCGCCGGGGTTCGGCACCTGGCAACGCACCGTGACCGTGCCCGTATTCGGATCGGCCTGATCGGCGACGTCGATGACGCGTCCGTTGAACGGCTGATTCGGATAGGCATCGACGTTCACCGCGACTGTCTGACCCGCGTGCACGGCAGCGGCGTCGCGTTCCGGCACGCTGACTTGCAGCCACACGGTCGACAGATCCGTCACCGTGACGAGCGACTGCGACGTATCGACGATGTTGCCGGCGGCCGTACTCACAGCCGTGACGACACCATCGAAGGGCGCGACCACGGCGCCGAGCGAGTCGCGCGGACTCAATGCGGCAAGGGTGCGCATGTCGCCGTTTGCCTTCGCGGCGGCATCGATCGGCATCAATCGTTGTGTCATGCCGCGCCATTTCTGCAGATCCGCTTGCCGTGAGCGCAGCGTGGCATCGGCATTGGCCGCCATCGCGCGACGGCGCTCGAGTTCGCTTTGCGCAATGCCGCCGGCGTCGACCAACTCAGTGCCGCGCGCGAGTGCGGCGTGTGCCGCGTCGGCTGCGGCCGTCGCATCGGCGAGCGCGGCTTGCGCGCTGGCGAGCTGGCTGCGCACATCGGAGAGGTCGAACTCGTCGAGCACGGCAAGTCGCTGCCCCGCACGCACGTGGTCGCCCACCGCGACGTCGACGGCCTCGATCCGGCCTCTGGATGGGGAACTCAGTTGTGCCAGCTGTTTGCCGTTGAAGGCGATCACGCCCGGCGCGGTGATAGTCCGCACGCCCGGGCGAAGCGCCGCGTCGGCGATCTGCAGATGCAGGTTCGAGAGCGCCTCGGGCGCCAGGTCGACGGCGCCGGAAACGGTAGGCGTACTGCTCGCTGCCGCTGACGTGGCAGATTCGGCCGCTACGGGTTCGGCCGCTGCCTGCGTGGTCCGCGAATGAATCGCGAAGGCGCCGCACAGAACGATCAAGCCGGCCCCGGCGATGGACGCATACAGGCGTCTCTGGTACTTGGTTTTCAATGAGTCCCTCGCAGAATCGAATTGACCTGACACGCTCGAAGAGCGAGGACTTCACGTCCTCGATCGCCTGGTGTCGATTATCGAAATCTGCGGCTGATACACACATGGCGGCTAAATGTCATTTTTGACATTGAGGCTGGGGACGTGCGCGAGGTAGAAGAGGAGAACGGGCTGCGGCGCGCCGCGCTTTAGACGAGAGCCGGAAAATACAGCGTGAACACCGTGCTGCCTGCGCGGCTCAGCACTTCGACCTTGCCTCGGTGCGATTCCATGATCGCTTTGACGATCGCAAGACCGAGGCCGGTATTCTTCGCCGATCCCTCACGGGCAGCATTGACGCGATAAAAGCGTTCGAAGATTTTATCGATATGTTCGGGCGGAATGCTCTCACCGTTATTCATGACCTGCACGGCCACATACTCTCCCGAGCGGAACGCTCGTAGCGCGACTTCGGACGCGGCCCCGGCATGCTCCAGTGCATTGGATAGCAGATTGCTGACAGCACGCCTGAACAGCGTCGGATCGGCTCGCACTTGCACGGGCCCATCGATGAAGAACCGAATGCTCTTATTCTCCGCGACGGCATCGAAAAATGCGGTGAGTTTGGCGAATTCGCTTTGACAGTCGAGCGACCCTAGCTTGAGTTGCTGTCTGGCATGATCCGCCCTCGCGAGAAACAGCATGGTCTCGATCATGCGCTGCAGTCGCTCGCACTCCTCGATATTCGAATCGATGAGCGTCTCGTACTCATCAATCGTGCGCGGCCTGGACAGCGTGATTTGCGAGGAACTGATGATATTCGCGAGCGGCGTGCGCATGTCGTGCGCCAAATCCGACGAGAACTGCGAGAGGCGCGTGAAGGCGCGCTCGAGCCGGTCGAGCATGCGATTGACCGGGACAGCTATGTCGTGAAGCTCGACGGGGCCGCCGCCGATCTGCAAACGATTGTCCAGATTGTGTGCCTCGATGCTGGAAATGCGAGCACCGATCGTTTTCACAGGCGCGAGACCCCGTTTCGCGATCGCATAACCGAGTGAGCCCATCAGCAGCGAACCGCCGACGAGCACGAGCAATAGGTCCTCCTGAAAAGCGCGCAGCACCGAGCGCCGTACATGAGCCGCGTGCGCGAGAACGATCTGGATCGTTTCCCCGGACGACAGCTTTTCTCGCCCCACAACGCAGCGGGCAGGCCCGACGACCGGCGGATTGCAGGTGAACGGACCAGACTCGGCGTCTTTGCCCAGCCCGGATGCCAGACGCTGCCCGCGTCCCCCGGTGTACACCAACAGTTCACCACCCCCGCCGGATATCGCGAAAGACACCGCGGGATGTGAAAGCAGCGCCTCCTTAAATATCGCACCGTTTTGCGCGACCGATACCGCGCTGCCCAGTGTGCGAGCCTGCTCCATGAACTCCTGAAGCTTCTCGGCAATTTCGCTGTCGTCGCGGCGTCGCAGTTCCAGTGAGAGCGTATGGTAGAGAAGGCCACCGGCGAGCGAAAGGACCAGGATGGCAAGAATCGAAAACGCGAGCGCGAGCCGCTTCAGCAGTGAATACGGCGCGCCGGCCCCAATCATGCCCTGTCCTCCAGCACGTAGCCCATGCCGCGAACCGTATGCAGCAGCTTATTTTCGAACGGGCTGTCGATCTTCGTGCGCAGACGCTTGACCGCGACGTCCACGATATTGGTGTCGCTGTCGAAGTTGATATCCCACACGTGGGAAGTCACGAAAGCCCGGGTCAGCACTTCGCCCTGGCGCTCGGCGAGCAACTTCAACAGTGCAAACTCCTGAGCCGTCAATTCGATGCGCACATTGCCGCGCCGCACGCGCCGCCTGACCAGATCGATCTCCATGTCGGACACACACAAAATAGTGACCAACGACTGCGCCGGCCTTCGCAGCAGCGCACGGACCCGGGCCAGCAATTCGGCGTAGGCGAACGGTTTGGACAGGTAGTCGTCCGCACCGGACTCAAGCCCGACGACTTTGTCCTGGACCGTGTCGCGAGCCGTCAACAGCAGTACCGGCGTATGTTTTTTCTCCCGTATGCGCTTGAGGACTTCGAGCCCGTCGAGTTCGGGCAGCATCACGTCAAGCAGAATCAGATCGTAGTCTTCACTAAGCGCAAGGAAGAGGCCCTCCTTGCCATCAAGGGCGGTATCCGCCTGGAAGCTCGCTTCCATGAGCCCCTTGCGGAGATAGGAAGCCATTTTCGGCTCGTCCTCGATAATGAGTATTCGCATGGTGCTGCAACCTGTCGTTCAATTAGCGCGATTCGAAAAAAGATCCGGCGGAATCGTGCGTCCAACTCACGCGGTCCGCTCGGACTGCAGATGAAAGCGAATCTGCGTGAGCGATTCGCATACCTGCCACAAACGCTGGGCGGTCAATTCATCCATGGCCTGCCTCGCGACACTCGCTTCGCCGATCCTGCGCCCGCGTGCCTCGAGCAAACCTTGCGGCCCGTAATAGCCGCCGTCATCGACGTGAGGCGACGTCGCCGCGTAGAGCGTCGGCAGCGCGCCGGCGGATTCGCTGTTCAGCGCGACGCTGATAACGCGGCCAGCGAGGCTGCGAGCAGCACGTGAGAGCGCGGAACGATCGCCGGAACGAAACAGATTGGTGTTCGCGACCCCGGGGTGGGCGGCTACAGACATGACTCGGGAATTCGCCGCGCGCAGTCGACGGTCGAGCTCAAAGGCGAACATCAAATTCGCCAGCTTCGACTGGCGATATGACTGCATCGGCGAATAATGGTTCTCCGACTGCAGATCGTCGAAATCAATTCTCCCCTGCTTGTGCGCGATGGAAGCAATCGTCACGATGCGTGGTCGGTCAGGCGATTCACCCGCGGCAAGTTCAAGAGCGGGCATGAGCAGCGCCGTGAGTGCGTAATGGCCAAGCATATTGGTGCCGAACTGCAACTCGAAGCCGTCGGTGGTCTCAAGACGTTTCGGCGGCGCCATGACGCCGGCATTGTTCACCAGAATATCAATGCGGCGTTGCTCCGCGAGTTCTTTCTGTGCGAACGAGCGGACGGACGCGAGGCAAGCGAGATCGAGAATCGCCAGTTCCGCGCGTGCTCCGGGAACTTCGGCTTTCAGACGGGCGAGAGCTTTTTCTGCGCGTCGTTTATCGCGGCATGCCAGGATGACCTGTGCCCCTTTGCGCACCAGCGTCAATGCGGCGTGATAGCCGATACCGCTATTCGCTCCCGTGATGAGTACTCGCTTGCCGGTCTGCGGTGCAATGTCGTCGGTGGTCCACCGTGTGTGCATGTTGGTCCGGGACGGCGTGAAGATTGAATACGTGAGGTCGAGACTATCACGGCGGCGATCCGGGCGCATATCCGGCGACAATCATGCCGCGAGCCGCCCAGCATGGAGACTCGAGCCAACAACACCAATTGCTCTTCGCGTACAGCATCAATTGCTGTTTGCTCGCCGAGTCAGTCTCGAGTGGACTGGAATGATCCCGGTTGTCATTATCGGAATTCGGTCGTTAACACGACATGGCTCCTGGATGACGTTTCAGTCATTTCGGAGCGGCCAATTGCGCGGCACGCCCATGAAAGAGGCGCGCCACCTGGCAATTAGCCGTACAACGAACGAGCGGCCAGTTGCCGTCAAACGCCGCGTGGTGCGGCAAGAAAACGGCGGCGCATCGGCTTGAGCACTGCAATCGCGAGCAATGCGGTAACGATGTCAAGCGTGATTGCCGCGCCGAACACCGGCAGCCAGCTACCCGCGTGCTGGTGCATCAACGCCGCCAGCGGGCCGCCCAGGATCGAGCCGATGCCCTGCGAAATGTAGAGCCAGCCATAGTTTTCCGTGGCATGCCGCGTGCCGAACGTGTCCGTCAGCGTCGCCGGGAACAGCGAGAAGATTTCGCCCCAGCCGAAGAACACCACGCCCGAGAGCAACACGAACAGCACCGCGTTGTCACGCGTGAACAGCCACAGCGCCATGGCGACGCCTTCCAGGGCGAACGCAAAGAACATCGTGTTTTCGCGGCCGACTTTGTCGGACACCCAGCCGAACAGCGGCCGCGTGAGCCCGTTCGTGAAGCGGTCGATCGTCAACGCAAGCGGAAGCGCCGCCATGCCGAACACGAGCACTTTGGTCACGCCGAAATCGGCGGCGAAGGTGGCCATTTGCGACGTGACCATTAGACCGGAGGTCGACATCATCGCCATCATGGCGAACATCAGCCAGAAGATCGGCGTCCTGAGCGTCTGTGACGGGCGCAGATTCGCCACCGGCGAACCGGCGTCATTCACATTCGCGCCGGCGGCATCATGCGCGGGCGGCACACGCAAGCCCTGCGATGCGAGCAGCCCTACCACCGCGAACGCGATGCCGAACATCCACAGCGTCGCGTCGACACCGCGCGCCTGCAACGACGCCGCGATCGGAAACGTCGTGACGATCGCGCCCATGCCGTAGCCGGCGGCGACGGCGCCCGCCGCGAAGCCGCGCTGCGCGGGGAACCAGCGCACCATCAGCCCGACGACGCCGACATACACGATGCCCGTGCCAAGGCCGCCGATCACGCCATAGGTCAGATAGAGCATCGGCGCACTCTGCGCCTGCGATGCGAACACCCAGCTCAGGCCGGACATCGCCGTGCCGACCGAAATCAGCGTGCGCGGACCGAAGCGGTCGATCAGCTTGCCTTGAAACGGCGAAAAGAACGTCTGCAAAATGATCAGCAGCGAGAACGTCACCTGCAGTTCAGGCAATGCGATGCCCAGTTTCGCGGCGAGCGGTTTGGTCATCAACGTCCAGACGTATTGCGGACTCGAGATCGCCATCATGCAGACGAGACCCAGCCCGAGTTGAATCCAGCGGTTATGCGTGGCGAGCGTCGAGACATTCTCGATACGCGGCGACATCGGTTGCAAGCGTGTACTCATGGTGTTCTCCGATTCCTGAGCGCATGCCAGCCGGCATGCGCGAGACGTGCGCAGTCCTCCGGGCCTGAACGGCCGGAACTGCAAGTCGTTTGGGTAAAAGCGCGCGGTGTCTACCAGCCCGCAGCGACCCCGTCACTGCGCGGATCGTAGCCCGCTTCGATTAATCCATCAGGATGCCGGACGATTGCGCCGGCATGCCCCATCGCTTCGTCGTAAGGCGCCATCATCTCGACCTCGTGCCCGAACGCACTGAGCGTTGCTGCCGTGTGTGCGGCGAAGCGTGGTTCGAGCTTGAGCGTGTCGGTCGATTGGCCCCATGTACGGCCGAGCAGCCAGCGAGGCGCGTCGATCGCCGCCTGCGGATTCCAGCCGAAACTCGCGATGCGTGAAAACACGGCGCTTTGCGATTGGGGTTGTCCGTCTCCGCCCATGTTGCCGTACACCATCGTGCGGCCGTCGGCAAAGCGCGCCAGCGCCGGATTGAGGGTATGAAATGGCCTGCGCCGCGGCATCAGCGGATTGAGCGCGTGCTCGTCGAGCGAAAAACTGCAGCCGCGGTTCTGCCAGTTGATGCCGGAGCCCGGCAGGACGATGCCGCTGCCGAACTCGTGATAAATGCTCTGGATGAAGCTGACCGCCACCCCTTCGCTATCCGTCACGCCTAGCCATACGGTGTCGCCCGGTCCGCGACCGGCCGGCCAGAGCGCGGCTCGCGTCGGCGAGACGCGCGCGGCCATCGCGTCGAGCGCGGCCGGTTCGAGCAGCGTGGCGGGATCGACCGTCATGTGATCGGGATCGGTGACGTGCGCGTCGCGAATCGCGAAAGCCAGCTTGGTTGCCTCGACGCACGCGTGGACGAACTCGGGCCCGAGCGGATCCATGTCCTTCGTCAGCACGCGGTCGAGAATGCCGAGAATCAGCAGCGACACGAGACCCTGTGTCGGCGGCGGCATGTTGTAGATCGTGCCGAGCGAGTGCTGCAGTGCGAGCGGCTTGCGCCAGCGCGCCTCGTGCCGTTCGAGATCGGCAAGTGCAAGCAGCGAGCCGGCGGACTGAAGATCGCTCGCGATGCTGCGCGCGAGATCGCCGCGATAGAAGTCGTCGAGACCTGCTTCGGCAAGGCGCTCCAAGGTTGCGGCGAGACGCGGCGCGACGAAGCGCTCGCCCGCTGCCGGCGCGCGGCCGTCAAGCAGAAAGGTGTCCGCGAAACCGGCGATCGGGCTCAGTTCCGCGCGCCGGCTGTCGACACATTGAGCCTGGCTGCGCGTGACGGGTACGCCGGACTTCGCGTAGTGAATGGCGTCTTCGAGCAGACGCTTGACGGGCAGCTTGCCGCCGAGCGCGTCCCTCGACCAGCGGTGTGCGAGCTGCCACCCGGACACGGTGCCCGCGACGGTATTCGCGGCCAGCGGGCCGCGCGTCGGGATCGTCGTATATCCGCGGGAGCGGTACGCGTCGATCGTCGCAGCGAGCGCGGCCGCGCCGCAGGCCTCGATGCCCACCGGCTCCGCGCCGGGGCGCGAGATCAGCCAGAAGCCGTCGCCGCCAATGCTGTTCATGTGCGGATAGACGACTGCGATAGTCGCGGCAGCGGCAATCATGGCTTCGACGGCGTTGCCGCCGTCCCGCAAGATGGCCAACGCGCTCTGCGCCGCGAGCGCGTTTGGCGCGACGGCCATCCCGCGCGCGCCGCGGGTTGGATTCAGAAAACTAGATGACATACCTGACGGGGCTTTTGCTTGTATACATACCCGTCACTTATGCGAGAAGCATGCCAGCACGCGGGGCGACGGCTCATGCGCGCCACAGCAGGGTTTCGCGCGACCCGGTGCTCACGGCGATGTCGCTACTTGGTGCCGCGCAACCTGGGTGGTGCATAGGGGACCGCATTCGGCCCCATTGCAGTGCGTGCGCGTTGCAGGCGCTCCTTGGTCAAGGTGCGCACTTCAGCGCGGCTACCCTCGATATGGCGTGCGATCAACGCAACGCTACGATCCGTTTCGCGACGACGGATCGCATCGAGGATCGCCACATGTTCGTCGTAGGTTTCGTCGATGCAGTCGCCATACACGAGATCGAGCCGCCGCACGACCCGGATCCGATCGGTCACGCGCTGCATCGCATTGGTCAACTCGGCGTTATCGGCGGCCTGCACGAGAGCGTGATGAAATGCTTCGTCGAGCGCGACCATCTCGCGGCCGTCACGCCGACGATGAGCAGGTGGAATCTTCCAGATTTGTTCGAGCTGACCGAGCATCCGTGCGACGCCTTCGGAGAGCTCTCCTTCGGCACCCGCAAGCTTCGCGACCGCAAAGGTTTCAATCAGCTTGCGCATTTCGTAGAGGTCTTCGAAGCGCTTGAAATCGACCGGCACGACTTCCCAGCCGCCGCGCACATAACCGCGCATCAGGCCGTCGCTTTGCAGGCGCTGCAAGGCCTCGCGCGCGGGCGTGCGGGACACACCGAAGCGCTCGGCGATGCTGCCTTCCGTCACGCGGTCGCCGGGCAGCAGGCGCATATCGAAGATATCCTCGCGTACGCTGACATAGACATGATCAGCCCGCGAGGGGGAAATGCCGGTGACGTCGTTCACGCTTGGAACCTGAGTTGGCGAGTATCGGGGCTGAGATTATTGTCCGACCCGAACGCGCCATGTCAACACGCAATGAAAAATCCGGCATCGCGCAAACATCAGCCGCGAGCGAAATACGCCTTTACAGCGGACAGAAACGTATCGACGTCCGCGCGCGAGACGTCCTTATGTGTCGCAAAACGGGACGCGTACAGCATCTGCGTGAGAATGCCCCGTTCCTTGAGCCACGCTTCGAGCGGAGCGCAATGTTCTTGCGGAAACTGCGCGAACACCATGTTGGTCGCGTGTGACTGTACCGTCACCTGATCGATCCGCGCGAGACCGTCGGCAAGAAGTTGGGCGTTGGCGTGATCGTCCGCGAGCCGCTCGACGTTGTGATCCAGCGCGTACAGACACGCCGCCGCCAGCACGCCCGACTGCCGCATGCCGCCGCCCAGCACTTTGCGCCAGCGATGCGCGGCGCCGATCAGCGCCTGGCTGCCGAGCAGCACCGAGCCGACCGGCGCGCCCAGTCCTTTGGAGAAGCAGATCGACACCGAATCGAAGGGCGCGCACAGCGCCGCCAGCGATTGGCCCGAAGCCACCGCGGCGTTGAACAGGCGTGCCCCGTCGAGGTGCGTCGCGAGTCCGCGCTGACGAACCAATTCGACCGCACGCGCCACATAGTCCGCGGGCAGTACTTTGCCTCCAATCGTGTTCTCGAGCGCGAACAGACGCGTGCGTGCGAAATGATCATCGATCGGCTTGATGGCGGCCGCAACCTTATCGAGCGGCAAGGTGCCGTCCACGGCATTTTCCAGCGGCTGCGGCTGAATGCTGCCGAGCACCGCCGCGCCGCCGCCTTCGTATTTATAGGTGTGCGCCAGTTGGCCGACGATGTATTCGTCGCCACGCGCGCAATGCGCCATCAAGGCCGCAAGATTGCATTGCGTTCCAGTCGGAAAGAACAGGCCGGCTTGCTTGCCGGCACGTTCGGCGATCACAGCCTGCAGACGCAGGACAGTCGGATCGTCGCCCCACACATCGTCGCCCAACTCGGCGGTTGACATCGCGGCGAGCATCGGCTGGTCCGGACGGGTCACGGTATCGCTGCGCAAATCGATCATGTGCTGCTCCTCAGAGTGGCGGGCGCATCGCGCCTGCAGCGCGGACGACCTGGATTGAATTGAAAATCGTGCTATGCCGCCCTGCGCTCACGAGTAGCTGCTGGTGAGCGAAAGCGCCGGGTTGCGCGCAGTTGCATCGCGCTGCTGTGGGCCCACCGATTTCAGCTCCGAACCGCGCTCGGCATCGACGGAAAATAGATTGACCGCGCTAAGCAGAGTCTGCGCTTGCCTGTTCAAAGCGTCCGCGGCAGCACCCGATTGCTGGACCAGCGCAACATTCTGTTGCGTGCCATGCTCCAGGCTCGCGATCATCTCCCGGACTTCGCCGATATGAAGCGTCTGTTGCTGACACGCGTCGTGGATTTCGCTCATGATGCCCGTGACGCGCGCCGACGAATCAACGACCGCGGAGATCGTCGAGCCCGCGGCATCAACCTGGGTGGCGCCGTCTTTCACGCGAGCGTCGCTCGCCACGATCAGTTGCCGGACCTCCTTCGCCGCTTCTGCGCTACGTTGCGCGAGCAGCCTGACCTCGCCGGCCACCACGGCAAAACCGCGTCCCTGGCTACCGGCACGCGCGGCCTCGACCGCCGCATTCAGCGCGAGGATGTTGGTCTGGAACGCGATCCCGTCGATGACCGAGATGATCTCCGCGATGCGCGCCGACGACGCCCTTATCCCATGCATCGTCTCCACCACCCGGCCGACCGCCACGCCGCCTTGCCCAGCCGTTTCCGAGGCGTGCCTGGCAAGCTCGTCCGCGTGTCCTGCGTTCGCAGTGTTGGTGGCCACGCTAGCATCGAACTCCTTGAGCGCGCCGGTGGCCTGCTCGAGCGCGCTGGCCTGGAGCTCGGTGCGCGCGCCAAGATCGGCATTGCCGGCGGCAATCGCGTGACTCATGCCGGCGACTGCATCGGCGCCATCGCGCACCTGTCCCACGATGTCCGCGAGCGCTTCTCTCATCCGCACGACAGTCGCCATCACGCTACCCGTATCGCCGGTGCGCAACCCGCCGCGCTGGGAAAGATCGCCGCGCCGGATCGCATCGGCGAACGCGATCAGCTCACGCGGCTCCGCGCCGAGCGACCGGCCAATGTTGCGCACGACAAGCACCGCAACGCCAACACCGATCACGCACGCAAGTCCGGTTAGCGCAAGCATCATCCAGCGGAAATCGACGCTTATCTGGCGTGCCTCGGCACCGCCCTGCCGGTTCAGCGCTTCCTGAAAGTCGATCAACTGGTTGATTGCCGCGAGCCACTCGACCAGCGCGGGGCGCGCTTGCTGAAGCAGCACGGTGCGCGCCCCTTCGGTGTCGCCGGAGATTTGCCGTGCAATCACCTCATCGATAAACGGCGTGGCCTTGTTGCCCGCATCGATCACGCGCGAATAGATAACGCGCTCGGCTGGGCTGATGTCGGTGCGCTGCGCGTAGACGGCGGCAAGCGGCTTTGCCGCCTCGTCATAATCCGCCGCGAGTTGCCGGATATGCGCGACGACGGCCGGCAGCTCATCATGCGATACGAGAGTGACATCGCGCACGGCGATTGACCGGTCATGGACGCTACCGCGAAAGTTGATAGCGTACCGTTCTTTGACGCCGTTCACGTCGATGATCTGATCGAGTCGTTGCCGCACGGACTCGACGCGTGTGATGGCGATGACCGTCAGCGCAACGAGGGCGAAGAGGACGATGCCGAAGCCGGCAACCAACTGGGTGCGGACACGCAAAACCGCCGTAGTCCTCATGGATTCACCTTTTTCGTGAGAGATGCATTATTTGTTGCGCGTGTCTCGGCTGTTTCAAAGACGGCGGCCGCGGACAGCGTGCGATGACTCGCGGCCTGACATATCGCCCGAAACGCCACCAGGATGCGCGATGGCATTGTGCCGAGGCGCAGGCCGTTCGGGAAATTGGTTTGCCTCATGGCGACGATTGCGAACGGTTATGACGCAGCCGCCATGCGCAAGCCAAACACAGCTCGAACGGGAGACGGCGCGGACACAATGAGCAGCCCCCAGGGCGCCTGCGCGGCAATGCAGCCCAATTTCGCAGGATTATATCGTCGCTTGACGATTTGCGCTGGAGACGACCCAGACGGTCGCAGCGATAACACCGGCGAACCGCACTGCGCCGACTCGCAATGCGTTATAGCGCAGGCAGCAGGCTCGGCAGGCTCGTCAGGAAGGCGCGCACGTGCATGGCAATCACCGCTTCGGCGGGCGTGCTGTTTTCGTTCGAATAGATGCGGCGGCGAATCGCCAGATGAGACACGGCGCCATGTAACAACCACCCCACTTCGCCCAGTTGAGCCGGGTCGACAGGCATGCGTAGACCCAGTTCATGCGCGGTCTCAGTGACGATGATTTCGAGCGCATGGCTGACGATCGCGTTCGTATAGGCCGGCGCCGTGTGCAGGCCCTCGAGCGACGAGTAAAGGAAAAGCCTCAGCCAGCGGCGCGTCAGGAGTGTGTCATAGTATTCGCGGTAAAAGCGGTTGAGTCGGCTTTCAATCGGCACACTTCGGTCTTGCAACTGAACAAACCAGATTGCGTCGAAGATTCCGACGACTTCCCGCTTGTAGACTTCGTCAATCAAAGCGGCCTTGCTCGGGAACAGGCTATATAACAAGCGTTGCGATACGCCGCAGGCTTCCGCGATGGAGCGGGTCTGCGCGCCCAGACCATGCTCCGCGAAATACTCCGCGGCCTTCTCCAGCACGCGCGCCTGACGCTCCGCGCGCGGCAAACGCTGCGGCGCTTTTTTCATCGGCCGCTTGACCGCGACGCGCTCGGCGCCGGTTCCACGGTTCGGCTTCTCGATAGTCCCTTTGTTCTTCATAACTCCCTGCGCTGTCGGATTATCGCTGATGTCATCAGATGACGATTTATGTTTTCATAAAAGTATACACCCCGGGCGTGGGCGGCAGTCCCGCTGCCGATGGCGGGCCGCCAGGAACGCTCTCTTTAGCAAGCCTGAAGCACGTTGATGACGCGGCTCACGAGCAACGGGCGCGTATTGCGTCCATATTCGGCCATATGCGTCGAGGCCCCATGCGCCCTCAACGCTTCAGCGCTCTGCCAGCGCTCGATGACAGCGAACGTATCTTTGCCGAGCGGTGTCTGAGGCGTCCCGAACTCCGGTACGTCGATGACGGCCTCGTAGCTGATGCACCCCTCTTCGGCCAACACCGCTGGACGGTTCTGGTTGAAAAGTGCCAACACGGCTTCGCGTTGACCGGGCTGGGCGGTGATTGTGGCAATGACATGGATCATCTGGGTATTTCTCCTTTCCTGTTTTGGCGCCGATCGCCGCATGCGCTCCTGCCTATCTGAACATGACAGCGGCGTAATGCAGAGGTCAGCCTCGCGTCACGCCATCTGCGGAAAATACAGGTTTACTCACCCTTGCAGCGGTGGCGCGGCGACACCCGAGGCTCCGTTCATCGCGTGTGAAGCTGACTATATTTAACTTTACAGGTAATTCACCATGAAGACTCTGATCTATGCAGCGTTGGTTGCCAACGCACTCGTCGTCCCCGCGGTCTCTTTTGCACAGGAATCCACTGCCCCGCTGACGCGTGCCGAAGTGCGCGCCGACCTGGTGCAAATGGAACAGGCCGGGTATCGCCCGGGCCTCAACGATTTGCACTATCCCACCGATGTTCAGGCTGCGGAGGCACGTATTCATGCGCAGGATGCCACGACGCCGAGCAGCACGGCAGTCGGCGGAGTGTCGATGAACGGCTCCTCGCAGTCGGGTGCGCCGTCGACGACCGCAGGGACTCACTCAATCTACTTTGGTCACTGATGGTGTCGATCGGCACTGAATCCGGCCCCGGGTCCGGGGCCGCATCGCGTGACTTGCGCAACGGCTGCCAGCGGTCGTTGGACGCACCGCGCTCGTCTGTTTTGTCACGGCCTTAGCGAAGCCCGATTTGAACCCCGCGTTGCCGCGGCTCAACGCTTTGAAGGCACGCTGTCAGCATTCCTCTTCACACCTTCATGCGCATGTCATTCGTGAATTGTCGCTTGACTCTCCCCTTAAGCCGATCTTCACGGGAGGTAAGTGACGATCATTCTGAACGATGCGCGTAATAACGCGAAGACCTCGTCTTCAGAATGGAGTCAACCCTTTGAATGCCGTCTGAAAGGAGGCACGAGCACCCTTGATGGCCTCTCAAACAATTGGTAATAAAAATCTCTAACGCTTTAATCTTCGCTGGAAATTACGCTAGTTCGCCTTCGTCTGAATCTTGCCGAGCATCATTGCATCCAGCATGGACAAGGTTTTCCCGATATGCGCAGGCAGAAAGAAATTGACTCGCCTGGCATTCAAACGTTGCCGGGATGCTATTTCTCGGTCTGCAGGAATCCAGAGCGTTGTGTACATTCGCACTTTGGTTGCGTTTGGGAACACCCGACATAGGTCACAAAGCAATCATCCTCGTTGCGAACATCTTCCTGTGCCAGATCTCTGCAAGATGCTGTTGCGTTTCCCCCAAGCCCTGGAATTCTCATGCTCGGTCTAGTTCGTATCGCGCTCCGACGACCCTACACTTTCGTCGTCCTGGCAATCTTCATCCTCATCATCGGGCCACTGTCGGCAATGAAGACGCCCACCGACATTTTCCCCGATATCAGAATCCCGGTGATCAGCGTGGTGTGGCAATACACGGGGCTGCCGCCCGATCAGATGGTCGGCCGGATCACGTCGCCATTCGAACGCACGCTGACTACCACCGTGAACGATGTCGAACACATCGAGGCGGAATCGGTCGCCGGTTTCGGGATCATCAAGATCTTCTTCCAGCCGGGCGTGAATATCAGCACGGCGAACGCGCAAGTAACCGCGGTCGCGCAAACTCAGTTGCGGCAGTTGCCCGCGGGCACTACGCCGCCGCTGATCCTCAATTACAACGCGTCCACCGTGCCGATCATCCAGTTGGCGCTATCGGGCAAGGGGCTGTCCGAGCAGAGGCTGGGCGACCTCGGTCTGAATGCGGTGCGTCCCATGCTAACGACTGTCGCCGGTGCGTCGGTTCCCTACCCGTTCGGCGGCAAGACGCGCCAGGTGCAGATCGACATTGATCCTGCGGCACTGCAGGCGCGCGGTTTGTCCGCGCAGGACGTCGCCAATGCGCTGGCGGGTCAGAACCTGATCACGCCGGTCGGCACGGAAAAGATCGGCGACTACGAATACACGCTGCAACTCAACAATGCGCCCTCGGAAATCAAGGCCCTGGGCGATCTACCGGTCAAGGCCACCAATGGCACGACGGTCACTATTCGTGACATTGCGAATGTTCGCGACGGCAGTCCGCCGCAAACCAATATCGTCCATGTGAACGGCCGGCGCTCGGTGCTGATGTCGGTACTCAAGAACGGCTCGGTTTCGACGCTAGGGATCATCTCCGGCATCAAGCAGCAAATCGCCAACGGGAAAGCGTCGTGGCCCGATAACCTGAATGTCGAACCGATCGGCGACCAGTCGATCTTCGTGCGCGCAGCCATCACCGGTGTGGCACGTGAAGGCGTGATCGCGGCCGTGCTCACCAGCCTGATGATTCTGCTGTTCCTCGGCAGCTGGCGTTCGACGATCATCATCGCAACCTCGATCCCACTGGCCATTCTCGGCTCGATCGCCACGCTCTCCGCACTAGGCGAAACCTTGAACATCATGACGCTCGGCGGTCTCGCGTTAGCGGTGGGGATTCTTGTCGATGATGCGACCGTGACGATCGAGAACATCAACTGGCACCTCGAGCACGGCAAGGAGGTGGAGACCGCTATCCTCGATGGCGCCGCGCAGATCGTCACGCCCGCGTTCGTTTCCCTGCTGTGCATCTGCATCGTGTTCGTGCCGATGTTCTTCCTGAACGGCGTGGCGCGCTTCCTGTTCGTGCCGATGGCGGAGGCCGTCATTTTCGCGATGATCTCGTCGTTCATCCTCTCGAGAACCCTCGTGCCGACAATGGCCAAATACCTGCTGAAACCGCATGCGCAGGGTGAGCATGCCGATGAGGCGCAGCGTCCGGGTCCGCTCGGACGCTTCCAGCGCGGCTTCGAAGCGCGCTTTGAAAAGGTGCGTGGCGTGTATCGCGGGTTACTCGAACTCGCGCTGAACCATCGGCGTCCGTTCGTCAGTTGCTTCCTCGGCTTCGTCGCGCTTTCGTTCGCCCTCGCGCCCTTGCTCGGCCGCGACTTCTTCCCGGCGGTCGATGCCGGGCAGATCCTGATGCATGTGCGCGCACCAGTCGGGGTTCGCGTCGAAAAGACCGCGCAGATATTCGCGAATGTCGAAGGCGCGATCCGCCAGATCATCCCGCCGTCCGATCTCGGCACGGTGGTCGACAATATGGGTCTGCCGGTCAGCGGCATCAATACCGCGTACAACAACACCGGGACGGTCGGTTCGCAGGACGGCGACATCCAGATTGCGCTGAACGAAGGGCATCGTCCGACCGACGAGTATGTCCGCATGATGCGTGAAAGATTGCCGCGGGAATTCCCGGGGGTCACGTTCTCTTTCCCACCGGCGGATATCATCGGCCAGATCCTTAACTTCGGCTCGCCGGCGCCGATCGACCTGCAGATCCGCGGCAACAACCTGAACGCCGACTACGCGTATGCAGACCGTCTGCTGCGCGCGGTCCGCGACGTGCCCGGCGTGGTCGATGCACGGATCGCGCAGTCGCACGGCAATCCCACCTTCAACGTCGATGTCGACCGCACGCGTGCACAGCTGCTCGGCATCACCGAGCGCGACGTGACCAACAGCATGGTGGTGAACCTCGCGGGTTCGAGCCAGGTGGCGCCCACGTACTGGCTGAACAATGCGAACGGCGTGTCGTATCCGATCGTGATGCAAACGCCGCAATACAGTCTCGATTCACTGGCAGCATTGCAAAATCTGCCGATCACCGCCAGCGGCGGAGGCACCGCCCAGATCCTCGGCGGTCTGGCAACGGTCGAGCGCTCCACCAGCAACGAAGTCGTCAGCCAATACAACATCCAGCCCATGGTCGAGATCTTCGCGACCACCCAGGACCGCGATCTCGGCGCGGTGTCGGCCGATATCCAGCGCATCGTGCACCAGAACGCCAGCACCTTGCCGAAGGGCTCGAGCGTCGCGCTGCTGGGTCAGGTGCAGACGATGAACAGCGCCTTTGCCGGCATGTCGTTCGGCCTGCTTGGCGCAGTGGTGCTGATCTATCTGCTGATCGTCGTCAATTTCCAGTCGTGGGCCGATCCGTTCGTGATTGTGAGCGCATTGCCGGCGGCGTTGGCGGGCATCGTCTGGATGCTGTTCGCGACGCACACGACGCTCTCCGTACCCGCACTCACTGGCGCGATCATGTGCATGGGGGTGGCGACCGCCAATTCGATTCTGGTCGTCAGCTTCTGCCGCGAACGTCTTGCCGTCCATGGCGATCCGTTCAAGGCGGCACTCGAAGCGGGCTTTACGCGCTTTCGCCCGGTGCTCATGACCGCGCTGTCCATGATCATCGGCATGGCGCCGATGGCACTCGCCCTCGGCGAAGGCGGTGAGCAAAACGCGCCGCTCGGCCGCGCCGTGATCGGCGGTTTGATGTTTGCCACCACGGCTTCGCTGTTCCTGGTCCCCGTCATCTTCTGTATCGTTCACGCGCGCCCCGGGCGCGCGGCGACCCCAGCATCCGTCCCGGGAGCTCCTACCTATGTCGTCTGAATCCACTTTTCCCACTCACACGCCGCCGCGCCGTCCGCTCCGGATCGCGGGCGTGATCGGCCTGCTGATCGCCTTAGGCATCGTCGTTGGCGGTGTCGCGCTGCGGGCTGTCGACGCCCGCAAGCTGAAAACCTGGACGGAGGCTCAGGCCGTACCGACAGTCAATCTGATCCAGCCCATGCGCGATCCCAACGGCCCTTCACTGCAACTGCCCGGCCGGCTCGAAGCGTTTACACGGGCGCCGATTTTCGCGCAGGTCAGCGGCTACCTGAAATCATGGAACGTCGATATTGGCGCGCCGGTCAAGGCGGGTCAGGTGCTCGCCGAAATCGAAACACCCGAGCTTGATCAGCAGCTCCTTCAGGCACGCGCCGATCTGCAGAGTGCGCAGGCGAATGCCGTCGTAGCGGGTACGACGGCGAAGCGCTGGGAGGCGCTAAGAGGCACCGATTCCGTGGCCCAGCAGGACGTCGACCAACGCACGGCTGATTACACCGCGAAGGAGGCGATCGTGGCGGCCGCGAAGGCCAACGTCGATCGCCTCGTCGCGACAAAGGCCTTCGCGCGGATCGTCGCGCCGTTCGACGGCGTGGTGACCGCGCGCGACACCGACGTTGGCGCGCTGGTGAACGCCGGTAGCGGCGGCGTCGGCCAGGAGCTGTTCGCGGTCTCCGAGGTCAAGCAGTTGCGTGTGTATGTTCAGGTACCGCAGAACTACGCTCCGGCGATCCACGATGGCACGACCGCGACCTTGACCGTTCCCGAGTACGCCGACCAGCAGTTCACCGCGCGCGTGATTGCAGCGGCAGACTCCGTCAATTCGAGTTCGGGGACGACGCTCGTGCAGTTGCTGGTCGACAATGCCAACGGCAAGCTGCTGCCGGGCGGTTTCGCCAGCCTGAAATTCACGTTGCCCGCGTCCGCCGATTCACTTCGGGTGCCGGCTAGCGCGCTCGTGTTCGATAGCCGCGGCGTCGTGGTCGCCACGCTCGGTGCGAACGGCCACGTACTGTTCAAGCAGGTGAAGATCGACCGCGATCTGGGCGACTCGGTGGAGATCGGCTCGGGACTCGCCGCCAGCGATCGCGTGATCGATACGCCGCCAGATGGACTCGCCGACGGCGACAGCGTGCAGGTTGCGCCGGCCACTGACAGGAAGGCGGCCGCACATGGTTAAGCCTGGACGGGTCGCGCTTTTAACGGGCGTCCTGGCGCTCTCCGCCTGCTCGCTCGCGCCGCAATATCAGGTGCCTTCGGTGCCGATAGCGGCGCAATACAAAACCGTTGGTCCCTGGACCGCCGCTCAGCCTGCCGACCGGATAGATCGCAACGGCTGGTGGAAAATATATGGCGACGCGCAACTCGACGATCTCGAAGCGCGTCTGCTGGCCAACAACACCGATCTGCGCGCCGCCTACGCGCACTATGCGCAAGCGCAGGCTTTCGTCGCGCAGGTCGCGTCGGGACTGTATCCGACCATCAGCGCAAGCGCGGTGCCGCAGCGCGTTCGCCAGTCCGACAACCGGCCGTTGCGCGTGGGCGGCCCGAACGACTACAACTCCGTCACGCTCGGCGCCGAAGTCAATTACGACCTCGACCTGTGGGGTCGCGTGCGTGACTCCGTGGTGGCCGGCAAGGATGAGGCTCAGGCGACTAAAGCCGATCTGGCTTCGGTGAAACTGAGCCTGCAAGTGGCACTCGCGGACAATTACATCAGTTTGCGGGGCCTCGACCAGCAGACCGAGCTGCTGAACGAGACGGTCATGGCGTATGCGAAAGCGCTGCAACTCACGCAGACGCTGCATGACAGCGGCATCGTGGCGGGCCTCGACGTTTCGCGGGCTCAAACGCAATTGTCGTCGGCGAAGTCCCAGTTGTCGCAGAATCTCGCGCAACGAGCGCTCATCGAACACGCGATTGCCGTGCTGGTCGGCACTTCCGCGTCCGAATTCAGCCTGCCGCAGCAGACTGCCGCCATCGCGTTGCCGGCGATTCCGACCGGCCTGCCCTCGACGCTGCTGCAACGTCGCCCCGACGTCGCAGCAGCGGAACGCCGGGTTGCCGAGGCCAACGCAAAGATTGGTGTCGCGCGCGCGGCCTATTTCCCGGACATCACGCTGAGCTTGCAGGGTGGTGTGCAAAGCGCCGCCTATGCTGGGACTGGTTAGCGCGCCCAATCTATTCTGGGCGATTGGCCCGCAGCTCGTGCAATACGTCTTCGACGGCGGTTACCGTCGTGCGCAGCTCGACGCCGCGAAGGCGGCAACCGAGGAAGCCGGAGACCGCTACCGCAGCGTGGTTCTGTCGGCATTCCAGCAGGTCGAGGACAACCTTTCGCTGCTGTCGTATCTCGGCACCGCGCTTGGCGAGCAAAAGGATGCCGCGAATGCCGCGCAATACTCGGTCGATCTGGCGCTGCGCCAATATCGCCAAGGCACTGTAGGTTATCTCGATGTCGTGCAGGCGCAGACCGTCGCACTCGAAGCACGACGCAGCGTGCTCGATATCCAGACACGCCAGCTAAGTGCCAACGTGCAACTGCTGCATGCACTGGGCGGCGGATGGTCGAGCGATGAACTCGCCCAAGTGGCTGCTACGCCGGCACTCGTCGCGACAACGATGGCGCACGGCGCAAATTGAAGGCCTGCACAGGGCGCAACCGGGAGGGTGACCCGGTTGCGCGCGCTGTCGATAGCACGCGTAGCAGTCCGATGTGGCGGAACCGCTTCGGAATGCCGCGACTCTGGAGATTCTCCTGCGCGTGTCCGGCTTACGAACCGTGACGGGGAATCCGCCCAAAGAAAAGATGCTTGGGATCATTGAACCCGGGCGTCGAAGGGTGACCCGTCGTGACGAGCGAGTCGACGAAGTCTTCGTCTTCGGCGCTCAGGCGATAGCTCAGGGCCGGTAGATAATCGTCCCATTGCGCCACGGTGCGTGGTCCGGCGATGGTCGAACTGATATAGCTACTGTTGAGCACCCACGCGAGGGCGAATTGCCCCGCACTCAATCCACGCGCCTCTGCATGCTCGCGAACGCGCCGTGCCAGCTCCAATGACTCGGGCCGCCATTCGGCCTGCTGCAAGCGGCGGTCGCCGCGCCCTGCCCGCGTATCCGCCGGGGGCGTTACGCCCAATTCATACTTGCCGGTCAGCACGCCACGGGCGAGCGGGCTGTACGAAATCACGCCGAGGCCATAACGGTGCGCGGCTGTCAGCTGCTCGGCCTCGGCCTGCCGATTCGCGAGGTTGTAGAGCGGCTGACTGGCTACCGGGGCAGCGAGACCCAGTGCCTGGGCGGTATGACTGAATTCGGCGATCTTCCATGCGCGATGGTTCGACAGGCCGTAGTAGCGCAATTTGCCGGCCTGGACCAGATCATTTAGCGCGCGCACCGTTTCATCGACCGGCGTGTCGTGATCTTCAGCGTGGAGGTAAAGCAGATCGATATAGTCCGTCTTCAGGCGCTTGAGGCTGGCCTCAACGGCTCGCACCATGTGTTTGCGCGACGCGCCGCGCGCATTAACGTCACCATCGCCGAATGGACTGGCAAATTTGGTCGCCAGCACCCAGCGATCGCGCCGGGCGGCAATGCAACGCCCGACGACACGCTCCGATTCACCACCAGCGTAGACGTCGGCGGTATCGATCGAGTTGACGCCTTGTTCATGCGCCTGGTCGACGATGCGTGCCGCGGTTGCTTCGTCGGTCGGATCGCCGAACAGCATCGTCCCAAGCGTCAGCGTCGAAACCTTGAGGCCGCAGCGGCCAAGTTGGCGAAATTCCATATGAGACTGTTCCGTTAATTTGAAGGATCTAACCTAGGAATTCCACGTGACACATCCATAGAGACGGGCACGTCGAGACCAGGTGATTGAAGCGAGGACAGTTGGCACCCTCGTCTGGTCAACGCACCATTAGGGGCGTGCAAGGCTCCGCCCGTCGCGGAGAAACGGCCGCTTGGCCATTCATGCACTTTTACCCGTCGTACTTCTCCACGAACTCGGCCGCCGTGAGCCCACGAAAATCAGCCAATGCCGCGTCAATGCGCTCGGCGCTCCAGTCCCACCAGGCTATCTGCTGCATGCGCTCCGAGGTGCGCGCGTCGACGCGAAAACGCAGCACCCGCGCCGGCACCCCGACGACGATGGCGAACGGCGGTACGTCCTTGGTCACAACGGCTCCTGAGCCGACCGCGGCGCCAGTGCCGATCGTCACGCCGGGCATGATGATGGCATCGTGGCCGAGCCACACGTCGTGACCCACCTCGACTGGCTCCTGCGCCCGCCACTGGAAGATGTCAGCGTCGTCGTCGAGAGACAATCCGTACGATCGGGAGCGATAGGTAAAGTGATGGTGGGTCGCACGCCACGAAGGATGATTGGGCGGGTTGATGCGTACGCCGGTGGCGATATTGGCGAACTTGCCAATGAGTGCGTGGGCGATCTGATTGTCACCCATCGCATAGCCGTAGTCGCCGATGACGGATTCGGCGACATGGCTGCGCGGACCGAGATAGGTGTAACGGCCAAAGTCGCTGGCGCGAACTACCGCCGTTGGATGGATTTCCGGATGCTCCGACAGAACGCGACCGAGCGCCCACGGATCGACGCCGACGCCATGATTGATCAACATATCGATTCTCGTGCTTCAATGATGAGGAGAGCCTTGGGCCGCCGGCTGCGCACTTCCCGTGACGATCGCGTCAGGGCATGAAGAGCGACGCCGACGCAGGTGAGCGGCCCGCGTTCAGGTGACACGGCTGCGCAGGTAAGTGGAGACGCGTTCGGCACAGACGACCAGGACGAAGGTGGCGATCAACAGGAACGACACCGTCTGGTACTGGAACAGGTTCATTGCGGTCAGCAACTGGAAGCCGATTCCGCCTGCTCCGACAAAGCCGAGCACGAGCGACGAGCGCAGGTTTTCGTCGAAGCGGAACAGCCCAATGCCGAGCAGCGAGGGCAACACGCCCGGCACGACAGCATGGCTTAACACCTGCAGGCGCCCTGCACCGGTCAGCGTCAACGCTTCGACGGGGCCCATATCCATGTCTTCGATTACTTCCGCGAACAGCCGCCCAAGCATGCCGACCGAATGGACCGCAAGCGCAAGTGCGCCCGGAAACGGCCCCAGCCCGACCGCCGTGACGAACAACAGTGCCCAGACCAGATCGGGCACTGCCCGGGTGACGCCGATCAGCGCGCGCGCGGCGTAGTACAGGGGCAGCGCCGGTGTGACATTCGCGGCCGCCAGAATCGACAGCGGAAAGGCGAGCAGCACCCCGAACACCGTGCCGAAAATCGCCAGGTCAATCGTTTCGAGAACCGGCCACAAGTTCGGGACGAACTGATCGAACGCCGGCGGCACGGCGCGCGAAATAATGTCGACCATACCGTGGGCACCGGTAACCAGATCCTGCGGACGGGCCTGGACGACGATCCACGCCTGCACAAACAGCGCGAACAGCACGACGGCGGCACACACCGACCAGATGGTCCGGCCACCCGACGAGCCCGTCGATGCGCGCATTTCAAGAACCTTGCTCATGACGCCTCGGCCAAATAAAGGCTCGCGATCTGTTGACGGGAGACGGCCGACGCCGTCCGATCGAATTCAAGCAGGCCGCCGCGCAGACCGATCAGTCGGTCGGCATATCGCGTCGCCAGTTCGGGCTGGTGCAGTACGCACACCACCGCGAGACCGTCGTCGTCGGCGAGGCGGCGCAGCAGCCGCATGACTTCGTCAGCCGCTTCGGGGTCCAGACTGGCGACCGGCTCGTCGGCGAGCAAGACGTGAGGACGTTGGGCCAGCGCACGGGCCACCGCCACGCGCTGCGCCTGTCCGCCCGAAAGCGTGCCGGCGCGCTGGCGCGCCAGATGCAGCAAGCCGACCTCGTCCAGATAGGACAGCGCCGGATCGATCTCCTCGCGAGGCACCTGGCCCAGCGCGGTTGACAGCGTCCGGTGTCGGCCGAGCGCGCCGCAGCAGACGTTCGCCAGCACGCTGCGCCGCTTCACGAGATTGGCGTTCTGCGAGATCAACGCAAGCGGCAGACGCGCCTCACGCAAAGCTTTGCCGGACAGTGCGGCGAGATCGCGCCCAGCCACCTCGACCGACCCGGCGGTCGGCCGATTCAGCCCGACCACGCACTTCATGAAGGTCGACTTGCCGCTGCCATTGCTGCCCAGCACCACGACCAGCTCACCGGCGTGGACCGACACATTCATGCCGCGCAGCGCAGTGTGGCCATTTGCGTAACGCATCGTCAGATCACGGACAGCCAGCTTTACGCCGGGCCCACGCGTCATATGCAGTGCTGTCCCGGGTAGGCTCGACGCGCCGGCTGAAAACCGGCTCGCCGAATCTATCGGGACGCCACCCGAGGTGCTGGACAGAGTGCTCACAGTTTTGCCAGGTCGATGTGAAGAGTCGAAACCAGATCGCGGATCTGGTTATAAGCGGTGTCCGTTTGCGGCACCGTCTTCAGCTCCGGATTCTGGTTCGATGCCAGGAACTTCTGATCGGCTTCCGGCAATTGGCGTAGATCCAGCGAACTCAGCACACTGGCCAGACGGGCCTTGAAATCCGCCGGCAAGTCGCCGCGCACGGCCAGCGGGTCGAGCGGAATCGGTTCCGATCGCCACAGCGTCACGTAAGCCGCAGGATCGAATTCGTTGTGCAGCTTGGCGCTGGCGATTTCTTCGCTGTTCAGCTCCCCCGCTTCGACCTTGTGGTTGCGCAGCGCCTCGAACGACGCCGTGTGGCTGCCCGCGTAGACCGCTTTTACGCCCTTGTCCGGATCGATGCCGTTCTTGCTCAGACCGAAGGCGGGAAACAGATGGCCGGACGTCGACGCCGGATCGGCGTAAGCGAACGAGCGACCCTTGGTGTCGCCCAGCGTCTTGATGCCCGAGCCGGGCCACGTGACGATGGAGGCGTAGTAAGTGGCCGGCTTGCCCTGCTCGCCGGCGAACGTGGCGACGGCTTCAGCGTGCGCGACCTGGTGCGCGAGCACGTAGCCGAGGGGACCGAATTCGCCGAATTCGAGCTTGTTGTTGCGCATTGCCTCGATCTCGGCGTTATAGCTGGTCGCGACGTAGAGTTGCACCGTGCAGCCGAGCTTGTCGCCAATCATCTTGGCGAGATCCGTATAGACCGGCAGCATGCGCTGGGCCGATTCGTATGGTTCGACACCAAAGCGAACCACGCCATTGTTCGGACACGTACCAGCTGCATGTGCCGTAACGGAGACAAAACTCACGGCCAGAGCCGCGGCAGATAAAATTTTGGAGACCTTCATATCTTCCTCAATTTATGTTTCGTACAGACCAGGCGACTCAACAACGGATTGCTTTGTTCCGGGCATCAGACAACGCGCTCGCCTGCCCGATATGTCGCGCGAGGCACAGGCAGCGCATCGTGCATCCGCACGCGCACAAAGTCGGCACGCAAACCGGGGGCGATGGCGCCGCGGTCGTCCAACCCCACTGCGCGCGCGGGTTCCGCGGATACCGTTGCCATCGCGCGCGGCAGCGTCCAGCCGGCCTTGCCGACCAGTTCGAAGGCGGCGGTCAACAGGCTCGAGGGCACGTAGTCCGATGACAGGATGTCGAGCAGTCCGGCTTCCGCAAGTTCGATTGCCGAGACGTTGCCCGAGTGCGATCCGCCTCTTACGACGTTGGGCGCGCCCATAATCGTTGCGATGCCGTGTTCGCGTGCGGCTTGCGCGGCGATGCGGGTGGTTGGGAATTCCGCCAGGACGATGCCTTCGGCCGCTGCCTGTTCAACATGCTCGATTACGGTGTCGTCGTGGCTCGCCACCGGCACGCCGAGCTCCATGCAGCGCGCAACGATCTCGCGACGGTGCCGGTCGGCGAAACGTTCCTGTCCGTCTGAAAGCTCAGCAATCACTGCGGCGAAGTGTTCGTCGGTCAATTTGCCGTGCCGTTCCTGCCAGCGACGCCATTGATCCCGATCGTGCCATTGGCGCTGGCCCGGCGTGTGATCCATCACTGAAGCGAGCCGCAGCAATGGATGCGTGCACAGTGAATCGAATACATTCACGACGTCGGGGGCGGCGATTTCGCAGCGCAGGTGGAGGAAATGCTCGGCACGCAGCAACTCGCACGCGGACAGGCGCGCGAGTGCCTCCACGCACTGCGTCTGAAGATCCCGGCTGTGCATGTCGACGTCCGAACGCGCGCCGATCCTGAGCGAATCGAATACGGTTGTGATGCCCGCCGCGGCCACCTGTGCGTCATGAATCACAAACGCCGCGTCGATATTCCATCTCACGCCCGGCCGCGGCGCCAGATGCTTCTCCAGATTGTCTGTGTGTAGTTCGACCAAGCCCGGCAACAGATAGTCACCGTTCCAGTCTTCGGCTTCGGCCGCCGACGTCGTGCCCCGTTCAAGGTCGACAATGACGCCGTTTTCAATCCGCAAGGTTCCCGTAAATTCCTCGTCTCGCGTGACGACGCGAGCGTTCCTGATCAGCATCGACATGCTCCGTACGTGTGTCCGCTTTAGCGTGCTGCTGTACGACGCAGCGTTAGTTGTGATTCGAAGCGATGAGTCGTGCTGTTGCGTTTGCGATCTCGGCGCTCGTGCTTCATGGGCGTTTCCTGCCGGCCCAGAAAGCGCTGGCTAGTGGTGCCTTCGTCTAAACGTCTAGATGTTTAGGGAAAGATCCAACCGGCCGATTCCGCGAGCACGACCGTAATGGGTTCATCACGGCCCGTGCTCTACCATGCACGACTGCGAATTCATTTCACCCGACCGGAATGACAAGACCATGACAGCGACCGACAACAAACACCGAGCGTTTCAATCGAGCGCCGAGTAGACGTTGTAATGGGGCGGCAGATCGAACAGATTCTTGATTGACGAGGTGGTCACGGGCATCGCAAGTGGACGCCATTCGTCGTCGATGAGCATCGAGGGCAGTCGCAATGCTGAAGCTGGCTGCCTCAACACTGGCTCATGTTGGGGCGGCCGCCTTGGCATCCACGTAAAGCGCGTAGAGCGACTGGCCGGCGGCCATGAACAGGCGGTTGTGCGCAGCGCCGCCAAAGCACAGGTTCGCACAGCGTTCAGGCAGCGCGATGCGGCCGATGGCCTCGCCGTCCGGTGCGAACACCATCACGCCGTTCAACGTCGGTCCTGTACCCCAGCCGGCCCACAGGTTGCCGTCGGTGTCGCAGCGGAAGCCATCCGGCGCGCCGTGCTCGCCGCCGTCGACAAAGATGCGGCCGTTGACGAGGCGTCGGCCATCCTCGACGTCGTACGCCCGGATGCGTCTTGGCGTGGATCCGGACTCGACAATGTAGAGGCGGCTTTCATCCGGTGAAAAACAAAGGCCGTTCGGATTGGCGATGTCGCCAACGACGATCTCTGCTTCGCCGGAGCGCGGGTCCAGGCGGTAGACCTGGGTTGGCACTTCGGCCTCCCCCCTGACACCCCCGTAATCACTCAGAATTCCAAAGGTCGGGTCAGTGAACCAGATGCTGTCGTCGCTCTTGACGACGACGTCATTGGGCGAGTTGAGCCGCTTGCCGTCGAAACGGTCCATGAGAATGGTCAGGATGCCGTTGTACTCGGTGCGCGTCACCCGGCGGTTGCCATGCTCGCAGGTGATCAACCGCCCCTGGCGGTCACGCGTGTTGCCGTTGGCGAAACCTGACGGCCTGCGAAACACCGCAACCGCACCGGTTTCTTCATCCCATCGCATGATGCGGTTGTTCGGAATATCGCTCCATAGAAGGTAGCGACCGTCGCCGAACCACACGGGCCCTTCACCAAAGCGCATTCCAGTCGCAAGGCGCTCCACTGCGGCATTGGTAATGCGATATTTCAGAAAGCGCGGATCGAGGACCTCCACCGACGGATCGGGATAGGTTTCGCTCTGTCGCCACCTTGGAATCTCTACCATTTCCCATCTTCCACTTACGATTTGCGGGGCGGGCAAGTCAGTCGTTCTTCCGGATATACGCTGCGAACGCCTGCGCGTAATCCGGATGCCAGCGCGACAGCGCCGGGCGATTCTCCACAATGTCTCCCGCAGCCCAAAGGATGCGTCGCTCGTCGAGGGAGCGAGGCACATCGTTGTCGGGGCACAGAATGTAGAAATCGCTCGCATCCAGTCGCTCAAGCATGAAATCGACAGTCTGCTCGGGCGTCCAGGCAGCGGCCGGCTTCTCGGTACGACCTCGAGCGGCAAGCTCCGTGAACACAAAGCCTGGGATCAGCAAATGCGCGCTGATCCGGCAGCCTGGCGTATTGCGCAACTCGTGCTGCAGCGCTTCGGTAAACGCCTTCAGGCCGGCCTTGGAGACGTTATAAGCCGGGTCGCCGGGCGGTGTCGTGATGCCCTGCTTCGAACCGGTGTTAATGACGAGGCCCGGGCGTCCGCGCGCGATCATCGCGGGCACGAAGGTCTGAGTTCCACGGATGACACCCCACAGGTTGACGTCGAGCACCCGCTCCCAGTTAGCGGCCGCGCCGAACATGGCGCTACCCGGTTGAATCCCCGCATTGTTCATGAGGATATCCGTGCCGCCGAAGCGATCCCGAACCGCCGCTTCGAGCCGGACCAGGTCTTCGATGCGGCTGACGTCCGTCTCGACGGCCAGTACATCCTTCGCGCCTTCAGCAGCCACGCTGGCAATCGCCTGCTTCGCGTGCGCCAGGCGGTCCTCACCCAGATCCGCAATGCACACGCGAAGCCCAAGCTGCGCGAACCGCTTCGCAGCAGCGAGTCCAATGCCGGCAGCGCCGCCTGTCACGACAGCGACGGCTCCGGGAGTGAAAGTAAAGTGTGTCATCAATAGTCCTTTCTGATTCGTCATAAAAAAGTCGGCTCGCCACCTCACAAGCAGACCGCCAAACCGCACGTGCTCGATAGGTCGCGCGGCCGGGAAATTCGTCACTCATCTCAGTCCATTGGGCAAAAAGGCACTGGCGACAGAAACACGGACTCCTGATGGACGAGATACGGCAGGATGCGCGGCGTGAAAGCTTGCCAGCGTGGATCGGCTGCGAGTTTCGCGCGCTGCGCGGCCCGATGCGCGTAGTCCTCGTAGCCCCAGCAGAACACGATCGAGTTCAACGTGCCCGAGTCCTTCGTCCAGCAACCCTTGAGGCGGGCGTACTGACTGATGATGCCGAGCCCTTCGCGCTCGTAGATGTCCAGGAACTCGCCTGCCTTTCCTGCCGTTATCTGATACGTACGCATTTCTACCAGCATGATTCCCTCTGTTTCGATCGGTACTCTGTCACAGCACGGCGCCGTCAGACCGCGTGGCTTTCGACGTGCGCCTTCAGCGCGCTAAAGAACTCGTCGAGATTCTTGCTCGCGGCGGACTGGATCAGGCGCGAGCCCACGCTCATCAGCTTCCCGCCAATTTCGACGTCAGCGTCGTACGCCAGCACGGTCGTATCGCCCTGCGCTTCAAGTTGCAGGCGCGCCGTGACTTTGGCAAAACCCAGCGCACCCGCACTGCCCATACCGGCAATCGTATAGGCACGGGGCGGATCGAGATCCGACAATTCGACGTTGCTTTTGAAGGTCGCCGACATCGGGCCGACGCGAATCTGCACGGTCGATTCGAAATGCAGGTCGTCAAGCCTCTTCAGCGCTTTGCAGCCGGGCAGACATGCTTCGAGTACGACGGGGTCGTTCAATGCACGCCATGCGGCTTCAGGGGGCACGGGCAGGATGGTTTGATCTGTCAGTTTCATCGCCGCGGCTCAGCGCTCGTAGAGTTTGAATAGCGCCTGCGTGCCGTTGCGCGCGTAGCCCCGCTCGGCCATCTCGTGATACATCACGCGCACCAGTTCCAGACCCGGCAATTCACGTCCCATGCACCCTGCTTCCTCGTGCGCAATCCGCATGTCCTTGATGAAATGCTCGATGAAGAAACCGGGTGCAAAATCGCCCTTGGCAATGCGCGGCCCCAGGTTGTTCAGCTGGAATCCACCCGCCGCGCCCCCGCCAATCGCGCTCAATACGGTGTCGGCATCGAGGCCGGCGCTGCGCGCATAGGCGAGCCCTTCGCACACGCCCATCATCGTCGACGCAATGACGATCTGATTGCACAGCTTCGTATGCTGACCCGCACCCGGGCCGCCTTGCAGCACGATGTTGGTGCCGAGGCAGCGCAACATCGGTT
This sequence comes from Paraburkholderia sp. UCT70, assembly GCF_050434085.1. NCBI lineage: Bacteria > Pseudomonadati > Pseudomonadota > Betaproteobacteria > Burkholderiales > Burkholderiaceae > Paraburkholderia > Paraburkholderia sp. UCT70. The sequence continues at coordinate 1,432,002 of NZ_JBNPVZ010000003.1, forward strand.
CCACGCGTGCGAGCACAGCGCTTGCGCCGCCGACCATGATCGACAGGCGCCCTTCGCGCGCACCGATGTCGCCGCCCGATACCGGCGCATCCAGCATGTGCACCCCGCGCTCAGCGGCGTGCGCGGCCAACTCTTCGGCCAGTTTTGGACTCGACGTCGTCATGTCGACCAGCACCGCATCGCGCCGCGCATGCACGATCAGACCGTCGTCGCCCAGATAGAGTGCGCGGACGTCCTCGGGTGTGCCGACAATCGTGAACACGACGTCCGCTACTTCGGCGAGCGCCCGCGGCGTCGCTTGCCAGCTCGCGCCGGCTTCGATGAGCGGCTCAGTCTTCGCACGCGTACGGTTATAGACATGCAGCGGATAGCCGGCGGCGGCGAGCCGCGAGGCCATCGAGCAACCCATGATGCCAAGGCCGATAAAGCCAATCGCGGGTTTGCCTGTGGATTGATTCATGATGGTTGGTCCGTTCAGAGTTTGTCGCGCAGCAAGTCGCGCAATAGCATGGGAGTCAGTGGATGACGGTCGGCGACGACGCCAAATGGCGCAAGCGCGTCGTTGACCGCGTTGGTCAATGCGCCGATCGCTCCCATCACCCCGCCTTCGGCCATCCCCTTGATGCCGGCCGCCGTCGACTTGCCGGGCGTATGCAGCGGGATGATCTCGAGGTTGGGCAGTTCAGTCGAAGTGGCGATCAGGTAGTCGGCGAGAGAGCCGGTCACGTTCTGTCCTGAGTCGTCGTAACGCATATGCTCGAACAGCGCGCCCGACAGTCCCATCGCCACGGCGCCATGCTGCTGCCCTTCCACCACGGTGGGATTGAGCAGCGTGCCGCAGTCTTCCGCGATGACGTAACGCGCGATGCGAATTGCGCCGGTCAAGACGTCCACCTCGATCTCGCATCCATGAGCCGCATTCGAATAGGTCATGGCCGGAGGGTCGTAAGTCAGGTGAAATTCGAGGCCCGGCGTCAAACCTTGCGGCAACGCGGTGGGATCCAGATACGCACGGCGGGCCACGTCGGCGAGCGTCAAACCCGTGTCGATCCACTCATCCGCGCGACGACGCTCGATTCTCGCGTCGATCAGGCGCAGCGACTGCCCGTCAGGCAAACCAAGGCAACCGGCGGCGATCGCGAGCACCTTGCGGCGTGCGTCGAGTGCGCACAGGTAAAGCGCGCCGCCGCCTGCCGTGCCGCTGCGGGCGCCACGACTGCCCATACCGTATGGTGCGATATCGGTGTGGCCCATATGAATGCGCACGCTCGACGGCGGCACGCCAAGGCCCTCCGCCACCGCATTGGCCATCGCGCTTTCGTGGCCCTGGCCGCTGGGCCCTAGACCGACCGACGCGTTCACGACACCGCCTGGTTCGATACGGATCCAGCTTGCCTCGTGCCCCGAACCGGGAATTCCCGCGGCCTTATAGAAGCGCGAACCATACGTGGTCGGTTCCACCACGTTGCACAGGCCAAGCCCCAGGTAATGGCCAGTTGCGCGCGCCGCCTGCTGGCGCTCGCGAAAGCCCGCGTAGTCGAGCGCCGACAGCAAGGCCTCGAACGTCTGGGTCGGCGTGATGTCGTCCAGACATTCTCCCGTAGCAGTGCGGTACGGCAGTTCTGCCGGACTCAGCAGGTTGCGACGGCGTACCTCGACCGGGTCGAGTGCCAGTTCCCGCGCGATTGCATCCAGCGTGCCGTCCATCACCCAACTGGTGATGGACATCGGCGCGCGCATCGGTGCATTGCCACATTTATGGCTGAGCACGACCTTCACATCGAACGCATAGTCCTGCAGCCGGTACGGTCCGCTCAGGACCATCGCAACGACGCGCGCCAGATAGTTGGCAGGAAAGAAGCAATAGGCGCCAAAGTCTTCGCGCAGTTCGAGTTCGAGAGCGAGCAGCCTGCCGCGCTCGTCGACCGCTGCGCGGGTGCGGCAGAAGTCCTCACGCGAATTGGCGGCGGCCGTCAGGTTCTCGAGCCGATCCTCACGCCAGCGCACGGGCCGCTTCAAATGGCGAGCCAGCGCAGCAACGGTCAACTCTTCGCGGTACAAGGCGATTTTCTGTCCGAACGCTCCGCCGACATCGGGCGAAATCACGGTCACCTGGGACTCGTCGAGCTTGAGGCGCTGCGCCAGTTGAGTGCGCAAAGGATGGGGCACCTGCGTTCCGATATGGAACGTCAGGTGGTCCCGTCCGGCGTCCCAGACCGCTGCACAGCCGCGGGTTTCGATCGGCACATGGGTCTGGCGCTGCTGCTGGAAGGTCGCCTCGACTATCCGGAAGGCCCGGCTGTTGGCGCGCTTATGATCGCCATGCACGTAGGTCTGGTGCGAGACCAGGTTGCCTGGCACGGCCGGATCGACTTGCGCGGCGTTGGGGTCCAGCGCCTGCCACATCTCTGTCACCACGGGCAGCGGTTCGAACTCCACGAGCACCTGTTCGGCGGCGTCTTCAGCGAGGTACCGGTCCGTCGCGACGACGCAAGCCACCAGATCACCCTGAAAACGCACTGTGTCCACTGGCATCGTCGCAAATTCGACGGGCTTCAGTCCTTCGACGGGTGGTGCGACACGGAACGGCGTCGTCCACTGCGCGAGATCCACGCCCGTGATGACGGATACGACGCCGGGCATCGCGGCGGCGCCGTGAATATCGATGGAGACGATCCGCGCATGCGCGTGCGGCGAGCGAACAAAGCACACGTGAAGGGCACCGGGTATCTCGATGTCGTCGAGATACCGTCCGTGGCCGGTCAGCAGCCGATTGTCTTCGGTGCGAGGCGTCGCTCTGTTGAGGTAACGAAACGTCTGCTCAGACATCGACCGTCTCCGCGCGCATCCGCTCGGCCGCGAGCAGGATCGCCCGCACGATGTTCTGATATCCGGTGCAGCGGCACAGATTGCCCGACAGCACCTCGCGCACCTGGGCCTCGGATGGCCACGGGTTCTCGCGCAGGTAGGCTTCAAATGTCATGACGATGCCGGGCGTGCAGAAGCCGCACTGCAGACCGTGGCACTCATGCAGCGCCTGCTGGAGCGGCGATAGACGACCGTCTTGCGCGACCGCCTCGATGGTCGTGATCTGCGCTTCATCCATTTGCACGGCGTAAGCCAGACATGAGCGTGCCGGGCGGCCATCGATCAACACGGTGCATGCGCCGCACACACCGTGTTCGCATCCGACATGCGTGCCCGTCAGCCGGCAATCTTCGCGCAGCACATCGGACAATAGCTTGCGAGGCTCGCAATGCACTTCATGGCGCGCACCGTTCACACTCAGATAAATTGCTGTCTTTTCCATGAACGGCCTAATCGGGTTGCGTAACGCCAGCGGTTATCCGCTGCAATGCTCGCGCGATGAGCGCCTTGACGAGATCGCGCCGATACGCGGCGCTGATGCCTGGCTGATCGTGCACCTCGACGGCGTTTGCGACTGCCTGGGCAATCGTGCCGACGCTCGGTGGATCGGCCGTTTCGCCGACGAATCCCGCGGCGAGGTCGTCAAGCACCAGCGGCACATCTGCCACGCCGCCTACGCCGATCCGCAACGAGGCGAACCTGTCGCCCGCGAGCACCGCGGTGACAGCGCAAGCCGCGATCGCGAAATCGCCGTGCCGTCGGCTAAATGCTTCGAAGGCATGCCGCTCACCGGGCAACGCCGTCGGAAAGCGCACCGTGCGAATAATTTCGTCGACCGCCAGATCGGTGGTCATCACCGCGATCAGAAACTGTGCCGCCGACACCTGCCGGCTGCCGGCCGGCCCGACAATCTCGATGCGAGCGTCTAGCGTGCTCGCAATGAGCGGCAATTGGGCCGCGGGGTCCGCGTGCGCGAGACTGCCGCCGAGCGTCCCGCGCTGTCGGATCGCGTAATGTCCGATCGTCGCCGCCGCTTCAGCCAGTAGCGGGCAAGCCGCGCGTACCGTGCTGCTGGTGGCCAGCTCGTGATGGCGCGTCATTGCGCCGATCGCCAGCGTATCGGGTTCAAGCGTGACGCCCTTGAGTTGAGGCAGCGCATTCAGATCGATCAGATGCGCCGGTTGCGCGAAGCGCATATTCATCATCGGCGCGAGGCTTTGTCCTCCGGCGATCAGCTTGGCGTCAAAACCGTGAAGAGCAAGAAGCGACAGCGCGTCGTCAAGCGTGCTCGGCCGGTGATACGAAAATGCGGTGGGTTTCATGCGCGTTGCGCCTGTGCACTCAGGCTGCGATCCCGGGCGAAGACAAGCAAGCCGCGACAGCCCCCGCCCGCCGATAACCGAGGCACTCGACGACGGCCATTCCCGATTCGCTTGACGCTGCTCATGATTCGCTCCAGCCGCGTGCGCGGCGCTGTTCACCCGGTGGGATAGCTACCGCTTCAGCCATCGCTTCGGAAACGAGGATATCGCCGATAAATTAAATCGTCAATTGACGACTAAAGTTCAAATTGAGAGGATCGTGGTCGGTTCATGGTGCAGGCCGTGCGTTCTTTGGTGCCACTATGAGGTTTGTTTGTTTTTCAAATATGTCTTCGCATGACGACTTATGATTTGATAGAGTACATCGTCCGCAGACATGAACCGGTGTCGCCATGCTCCCGGTTTTAGCCGTGCACTATCTCAGTGCCATCGCGAAGCGAGCGCCTCATCTATGACTGCCGGCATTGGCACTTCCCGCGCCAGGGCGTTTGCGGGTCTTTCACTCAACCCGTTTCGGTTCTCCGCTCATGTCTTTGTCAAGCCGTCAATCGGTCATCATCGCGTTGATCGTCGCCAGTGCCTATTTCATGGAGAACCTCGACGCTACGGTGATTGCGACAGCGCTGCCCCACATGGCCGCCACGTTCGGCGTCACGCCCGTGAGGCTGAGTATCGGCATGACCGCCTACCTGCTCGCGCTCGCGGTTTTCATCCCGATCAGCGGCTGGGTGGCGGATCGCTTTGGGCAACGCTCAGTGTTCGGTAGCGCCATCGTCGTGTTCACCGGCGCGTCGATACTTTGCGGGCTCAGCAACGGTCTCGTCGAATTCACGGCCGCGCGGATCCTGCAGGGACTCGGCGGCGCAATGATGGTGCCGGTCGGCCGGCTTGCAGTGCTGCGCAGCACGGAGAAGCGTCACCTGATGCGCTCGATCGCCTACATTACCTGGCCCGGGTTGGCCGCACCGGTGCTGGGTCCAGCGTTGGGCGGCTTTATCTCGACCTATTTCAGCTGGCGCTGGATCTTTCTGCTGAACGTACCGATCGGCCTGCTGGGCCTGGCGCTGACCGCCACGTTTATTCCGAACCACCGCGAATCCAGCCGTCGTCCGTTCGATGTGCCCGGATTCGTGCTTGGCGGAGTCGCGCTAACCTGCCTCATGTACGGCATGGAACTCGTCGGGCAACTGCATGGCGACTGGCACATCGCGGCCGCGGCGCTGACCGGTGGCGTGCTCGCCGCTGCCTTCGCGGTACGGCATTTCCGGCGTGCCGAACACCCGCTGATCGATCTCGCGCCGTGGCGAATCCCGACCTTTCGCGCAACCCTCGATGGCGGTTCGTTGTATGTGGTCTCGGTCAGCGTTTCGCCCTTCCTGTTGCCGCTGTTCTTCCAGCTCGGTTTTGGGCTCAACGCGTTCGCCGCCGGTCTGCTGGTGCTCGCTTACGCGGCCGGCAATCTGGCTATGAAGACCGTCACCACGCCCATCCTCAAGCGCTTTGGTTTCCGCAAGGTAATGATCGTCAATGGCCTGCTCACTGCCGTCACCATCGCGCTGTGCGCCCTGCTCTCGCCGGACACGCCGCGCGCGCTGATCATGCTGGTGCTGCTGGTCGGCGGGCTATGCCGATCGATGCAGTTCACCAGCATCAACACGCTCGCATTCGCGGACGTACCGCCGGCGCGGATGAGTTCGGCGAGCACGTTTTTCAGCATGGTCCAGCAGATGACCATCGGTCTCGGCATCGCATTCGGTGCGATCGCGCTGCATGCTGCAGTCCTGATACATGGCGGCCACGCGCAGCTTTCGCTTGCTGATTTCCGGGTCGCGTTTCTGCTTGTCGCGGTGCTGATACTGATCTCCGTGCTGTACTTTATCGGCCTCGAACCGGACGCCGGCTGCGAGGTTAGCGGCCATACCGGAGCCGCATCGCGGTAGTGCGGAAATTGTATCGAGCGCGTTAATGGCGACTGGCCCAAATTAAACAGAGAGAGAGAGAGAGAGAGAGAGAGAGAGTCCGTGCAGAATAACCCGGGTACGCCATTAACGACTTCGCAAGCCGCCTCGCCCCACGCGGCGCCAGTAGCGGACAGCTCAGTCGCTCGCAGCGCCTCGCAACAGGCGCTGATTCTCGCGGGCGTTTGTATCGCGGTACTAGTACAACATCCTTTAAATACGTTTAATAATTATCAGGCTGCAAATAAGGCTGTAGGAGCGTGACGACCACATCGGCCATTTCGTCGAGCGAACCCGTGCCCGGCAGCGGTTCCCAACGCCCACTATGGCTACGAAAGGCGGCGCCATATCGATTGCGGCCGAGCTCGGTGAGGCGCGCCACGACGGTTGGCTCGTCATCGTCCAGACGTTTGATCAGCAAGTGGCGCCCGTAGGCTTGCGTGACGATCTGCTCATGACCGAGCAGGCTGCGCAGTCGACGCTGCAGTTCAGCAGCGTGGTGTTTGGCAGGTACAGCTGGCATCTGCGTTCCTCGATTACGATGCACCGCTTTGCAGCGGATAGCCCCGGAAACTCCATTTGAAGGGGCGTGCGGCCTGATTGTGCTCGCCGACGAACTGCCCGGTGCGCTCGCGCAGGTGCGCGGTGCTGGTGTGGCTGGCATGGCGCAGCACCCGGCGCGTATAACGGGCAAACCAGAGTTCGATCTGATTGACCCAGCTTGCGTGCAACGGCGTGAAGTGGAAGTGAAACCGCTTGCCATGCCGCGCATTGAACGCCTGCCAGACGGCCTGCGCGCGATGCGTGTTCAGATTGTCCCAAACCACGTGCACCTGTTTGTCTGGGTACGCGGCCGCCACGCGTTCCATGAAGGCTACCAGATCGTCCTGGGTGCGCCGCTCGCGGCACTCTGCCAACACCTTTCCGGTATGCACATCGAGCGCAGCAATCAACGCCTGGGTGCCGTGACGGATATATTCGAATTCACGGCGACGCAGCCGTCCTGGCGCGGGTGCCCGTCCCGGGTGCTTGCGCTCAATGGCCTGAATGCCGGTCTTCTCGTCGATGCTGAGCACGACCGCGTTTCGCGGCGCCTTGCGGTACAGCTTGCAAATCACGTTGACCTTCTCGCGAAAGGCCGGGTCTGGACTGTGCAGCCATTGCCGGACCCGGTGCGGGCGTACGTCGCCGGCCTGCAGAATGCGCTGCACGTGACTGCGGCTGATCTGCCCGACGACGCCGCGCTCCACGGCACGCGCCGCAATCTCGTCGAGTGTCGGCGTGACCCGTCCCTCAGGCTCCTGCGCTTCACACGCCAGCGCAATCAACTGCAGTCGCGCTTCGTGCGTGATGCGTGGCGGACGGCCACTGCGCTCGCCCTCGCGAATACCCTGGACACCTTGCCGCGCAATGCGCTTGCGCCACAGGCAGACCGTTTGCACCGAGACACCCAGTTCCCGCGCAATCACCGTATTGGAGTGACCCTCGTGGGCCCACAACCCGATACGCGCCCGCATCACATCTCGCTGCGTAGCCGTCTTCCGCTCAATCAGCGATAGCAGTTCCTGTCGTTCTTTATTCGCCAGCTTCACTGGCGTTGCATGGCGGCCTCGGCTCATTCAGACATGATAACCGGGGCAGTTGATTATTCAATCTATTTCAGGGATGTTGTACTAGTGCTGCCGCTGAATTTCGGCGGTGCGGCGGTGTCGGCGCCGACTATCGGCACCGCGCTGGGAGGCAGTCCAGTGGCAATCAACTGGATCCTGAACGCGTTCATGCTGAGCTTCGGCAGCAGTCTGATGGTCGCCGGAGCGCTCGCGGATCTGCTCGGACGAAAACGTGTATTCGCCGTCGGGGTAGCGCTCTTTGCAGCGACATCACTCGGGATCTCGGCCGCGCCGAGCCTCGTGTGGGTCGACTTTCTGCGCGCGCTGCAGGGCATTGCGGCCGCGTTGGTGCTGGCCGGATCATCGGCAGCGCTTGCCCAGGAGTTCGACGGGCATGGCCGCGCTCGCGCGTTCAGCATGCTCGGCACGACCTTCGGCGTGGGCCTGGCGCTGGGTCCGCTTCTCGCCGGGTTTCTTACGCAAACATTCGGCTGGCGCTCGTTCTTCCTGGCGGATGCGGCTATCGGCTTGACGGGCTTTGCGCTCGGCGTTCCAAAGCTGAGGGAATCCTATGATCCGCACGCGCAGGGTCTCGATTGGCCTGGCGCCATCAGCTTTACCGCGGCACTGACCCTGTTCACCTTCGGCCTGCTGCAAGGGCCGGAGAGCGGCTGGACCAGTCCCCTCATCGTTGCACTGTTCGTGGGTGCCGCGGTCATGGCGATCGCCTTCGTCTGGATCGAAGGTCGTGTTACCCGGCCTATGCTCGACCTGTCGTTGTTTCGCTATCCGCGCTTCGTCGGTGTGCAGGTACTCCCGCTTGCGACCGCATTCTGCTACGTCACGTTGCTGCTTGTCTTGCCGACGCGATTCATCGGCATCGAAGGACATACCGCGATCGGCGCGGGCTTGATGATGGTTTCGCTTTCGGCGCCGATGCTGATCGTGCCGCTCACCGCTGCGCATCTCACGCGCTGGATGTCGGCCGGCGTCATCTCGGCGATCGGCCTCGTCATTGCGGCCATCGGCATGCTCTGGTTCAGTGGGATCGGACTTGATGCGTCAGCCACTGTCCTTGCGATTCCGCTGTTCGTGATCGGTGTCGGTGCGGGGCTGCCGTGGGGACTGATGGACGGCTTGTCAGTCAGCGTTGTTCCAAAGGAACGCGCCGGCATGGCGACGGGCATCTTCAGCACGACGCGCGTGGCGGGCGAAGGCATGACCCTCGCGGTGGCTAGCGCGATATTGGCGGTGCTCACACGCTTGCGACTAGCCGACGCACTCGCGGGATCTCCCGGCGCGTCGGCTCGTGCCGTCACAGAAGCCGCCCAGCGCGTGGCCACCGGCGATCTGGCACACGCTGCGGTGCTTCTCCACACACTCGGGCCGACCGTACTCGTGCATGCGTACGACGGCGCGTTCCGGGTACTGCTCCATATGCTGGTGGCCATCACGCTCGCCTCCGCGATCATGGTGCTTGGGTTCCTTGGCCGCACACCATCCGCGACGAGCCCAGACCATGTCAGCCCGGCGCTTTCCGGAGGCGATGGGATCGCCGACCGGTGAGACGCGCGCGGCTGCATTCGAGAAGACGCGGGTTTTCGCAGCGAAGGCTTCCACGGAGGAAGCCACAGGTAAGGATTCACCCACGACTCATGGCTGAATACTGACCGACGCATTACCGATCCGGCTCTTTGACATTGAATCTTTATTCATGTCAATTCAGTCAATGGATTTTTCCACGGCAATAAAAATTGACAAAATCACAAGCTAACTTCTACCGATCAAGCGCATTAGCTTAAGATACTTTACCAATTAGAGCAGTGGGCTCTACTGCCAATTTCAGCAAGACAGTTTTCCAATTTTTGGACGTTCACGACGCATTCTTTGCGGGCGAACGTGACGATCCAGTCCCGCCTTGCGCAATCTATCGCCGAACTTTAGCCCACTATTTACGGACTGTTTTCGAAGAAGAGCAGTGTCGAGAACTTGCTCAGGCTCCCTTCCTGGAGATCCTGCAACCCGCTCTTTGTCATGCCTTTTTGCAGTACTCCTTGTTAATTCCAATTGAGCTATACCACATAATTTTAATCTTGGCTGCTTTCATTTTTATCATCCTTTTTTAGTCTTGAAAGAAACCGACCTCCTATTGCAGGCATAGAGAAAATAGATTGGCGCTATGAAAAGCCCAATCATAGGATGTGCCTGGTTTCCTCCTGACCTGAACTGGGATCACAACGTGAAATTACGCACGACACAAATCGCAGCAAGCATTCTTTCCATCGCCTCCGCAATCGTCACCGCGCAACCCGTGTACGCTGAAGATATGACGCGCGATAGTGGCTCGCCGGTCGGCGACAACCAGAACTCCCAGACCGCCGGTCCTGAAGGTCCGGTACTGCTGCAGGACTCGCATCTGATCGAGAAGCTGCAGCGCTTCGACCGGGAGCGCATCCCGGAGCGCGTCGTCCATGCGCGCGGCACGGGTATCTTTGGCGAGTTCGCGCCGAGCGCCGATATCAGCGCGTTGACCACCGCCAAAGTGTTCACGCCTGGCACGAAGACCCCGGTCTTCGTGCGCTTCTCGACCGTGATGGGCTACCGTGGATCGCCTGAGCAGGCGCGCGACCCGCGCGGCTTTGCCGTGAAGTTCTATACGCAGCAAGGCAACTGGGACGTCGTCGGCATCAACTGGCCGATCTTCTTCATCCGGGACGCCATCAAGTTCCCGGACTTCGTGCACGCAAACAAGCCGTCCGCCGTGACGGGCGTGCAGGATCCGAATCTGGCCTTCGACTTCTTCGCCCATACGCCGGAAGCGACCAGCATGCTGACGCACCTCTACACCGACGAGGGAATGCCTGACTCATACCGCCACATGGATGGCTACGGCGTGCATGCGTTCAAGTTCGTCAATGCCAAAGGCGAAGTTCACTACGTAAAATTTCACTGGAAGAGCCGTCAGGGCATCGAGGGCATCCGTCCGCAGGATATTCCTCATTCGATCGGTGCCGACTGGAATCTGATGACCGACGACCTGTACAACTCGGTCAAGGCCCATTCATATCCGCAATGGGATCTGTACATTCAGATCCTTTCGCCGAAAGATCTGAACAAGTTCGACTTCGATCCGCTTGACGACACGAAGGTGTGGCCGTCGTCGATCCCTGAGCAGAAGGTCGGGACGATGACGCTCAACCGGGTTCCGGATAACTACTTCCAGTCCACTGAAGAGTCGGCATTCGCGCCGTCCCGCCTCGTGCCGGGCATCGAGCCTTCGGAGGACCGGATGCTGCAGGGTCGTCTGTTCGCGTACGCCGACACGCAGATGTATCGCCTGGGACCGAACTACAACGATTTGCCGATCAACCGTCCTGTTGTGCCTGTGTACAACAATAACCAGGATGGCTTGATGAATTCCGGCGATCGCAAGGCTGAGGTGAACTACGAGCCCTCCAGCATCGCGGAGATCTCGCAGCAGGCCAAATACAAGTCCGTGCAGACGCCGCTCAGCGGAACGACGCAGCAGATGGCGATCCACAAGACGCTCGACTTCCGTCAGGCTGGCGAGTTCTACCGGACGCTGTCTGAAGCCAACAAGGCGGATCTGGTCACGGCATTGTCGGGCGATCTGGGCCGTGTAACAAACGACGCGAACAAGTACACGATGCTGTCGTACTTCTACAAGGCTGATTCCGATTACGGTACCCGCCTCGCACGCGCCACGCACGCGGATCTCTCACGTGTGCAGGATATGGCGTCGCACCTTGGCGATAACTGAAGCCAGTAGGCAACCCAGACGGAGCCTGCGCAAGCAGGCCCCATCTGCCTGAATACGATTTCCGACGGAGAACGTCATGCGAGGTTTCTCTACTGCGCGGCGAGTAGTTCGAAACGCAGCCGTGGCAGCGATAGCCGCACTTGTGAGCGCGAGTTGTGCGGAGCACGTTTATCGGCCAGCAACGTATTCCGGCACGGTTGACACGCGAGCATACACCGATGACTGGTTCGCGGCGGCGCGCGAAGGGCGAACCGATATCGTCCAATTGCTGATCGACGCACACTATCCGATCGAAACCGCAACGCCTCAGGGATATACCGCGCTCATTCTTAGCGCCTACGATAATCACCCGGACACGCTAAGGGCGCTTCTTGCCGCACACGCCAACGCATGCGCCGCCGACAAGCACGGCAATACCGCGTTGATGGGCGCACTGTTCAAGGGCGAAACGAACATTGCGCAAATATTGCTCGGGGCACGCTGCCCTATCGATCAAACCAACAACGCAGGGGAAACGGCGCTATCGTTTGCTGCGCTGTTCGGCCGGCTCGATATGCTCTCGGTGCTGGTGGCGCACGGAGCGAACGTCAATCATGTCGACGCACGCGGCGGCACCGCGCTGCAAATGGCCATCTCGCAACACAATACCGCCGCAGCCGATGCGCTGCGCCAGGTCGGCGCTACGCAGTAAGGCGCTACGCAGCTCTGCGTTCACGCGAAAGTATTGATGATGCTTCCAACCATGCCGTTTGCACTGACAGGCGGCGCGCTCGCAGCTTCCGCTTCGACGAGAGCCAGGGCGCCGCTTTGCGGCGTATGCGCGGCAACGCCCTGCGAGGACTGCTGCATCACTTGCATGGCCACGCTTGCGGCGGTTTGCGTAACGTTCATGATCTTTCCTTTATTGAAGACGCAGACGTTAGCACGTCTTCCGATTTTGCGCAGATCTCACCAATTGAATTCGCTGCCGCTGCTAAGCGCGGAAAATCGCGCTGCGGGTCTGGATGACACGAATGTCATGTTGCCGACTGATTTGCGACATGCAGGAGCCGGTATGTTGATACGTCGCTCAGAGGTCTATGTGGATTATTCGACGCGCGTAAGCAAGAAGGAATACAACGGGGTTGTCTTCAATGATGGAAATCACGGCCGTAGTCAGCATCAGGATTGCAGATATCACGCGTCTGACCCACATATTCGGCGAGGAATCGACTCAACAGGCTCTCACTCAGTTCGGCGAGGAAGCAACGGCTTTGCTAAAGCGGTTGCTGGCTCAACATCAGGTAGTTGACCAATATCGTTCTGATGTCGACGGACATTGCTCTGCGTGTTTCCGCGTGCTGTCGGGAGGCTTGCCGCGTGATGCCAGCGAAGCGGCGCAGGCCATAGAAAAGGCAGGGCGTCATCTGATTCGCGAGCGGCTACTTGCTATTTTTTTGGCGGCGGGACAGGCGCCCGGATCAACTGCGATCTGTCGGTGTTCGTTTTGCCTTCCGAAGCAGTCTCAGGAGATGCCAAAACAGGTTGGTTTCAATGGACGAAAGATCGATCGAGGTCCCAACCGAAACATCAACATAAGGACCGGGACAACTCATCGACCAGAGTGAGAGCAATTCTGCGCGAACGCTCCATACAGACCGTGTTGCAGCCGATAGTGCGCATTAAAGACGGTGCAGTGACGGGTTTTGAAGCCCTTTCCAGAGGTCCGCAACGGACGCCATTTGAACGCCCGGACGTGCTGTTCGACGCGGCGCATGGGGCCGGCTGTGCCGTGGAGATGGAATTATTGTGTGCCGAATTGGCTCTCGAGCGCACCAAAGGCAAGCTGCCGCCCGGGAAGTTTTTGACCATCAATCTGGGCCCGGATGCCTTGGCCCTTGCTGCGGAAAAACTGCCGTTGGCAGGCCGGCAGGAAGTCATGTTCGAACTCACCGAGCACTTGCCGCTCAACGAAGCCGAGGGTTTGCGAGACGCGGTCGAACGCCTGCGTACCATCGGCATTGGCTTGGCCCTGGACGACACGGGCTGCGGGTTCGCAGACCTCGATACCGTCCGTCTGTTGAAGCCAGCAATCGTCAAACTGTGCATTACCGTGATCCGGAATGCCGATAAGGGTGCGCCCTTTGCAGCCGCTATTCGCGCGTCGGCTGAACAGCTCTGTAAGCTCGGCTGCAAGGTGCTTGCTGAAGGTGTCGAAACGGCAGCCCAGCACGACGCATTGCAGAACTGCGGCATCGAACTTGCGCAAGGGTGGCTTTACGGCAAGCCGGCGGCCGTTGCGTCATTGCCAGGCGGCAGGTGACCCAACGGCGGGTTCGCAGAACGATTTCGAAAGAACTGGCGCGCACCGAAGTGCACTGAACACCGCCGCCCGCGCACAGCGTTCCGTTGACGCGACAGCTCTATCGTTTAACGCTGATTTCATTCTCACGGTAGGCAGCCGCTCGAACTCCGTTGCATTTTGCCGCTACGTCCGTTTCAGCAGCGACGTATCCACCGGTAACGCACGAATCCGCTGGCCGGTCGCGTTGAAGATCGCGTTGCAGATGGCCGCTGAAGTCGGCGGCACGCCCGGCTCGCCAACGCCGCCAGGCGGTGCATCGCTCGGCACGATATACACGTGTGTCTCGGGAACGGAATCGATACGGGCGACCTGGTAGTCCGTGAAGTTCGATTGCTCCGACGCGCCGTTCCGGAAAGTGAGTTCACTGTATAACGTGTTGCCGAGCGCCATCACCACCGCGCCCTCGAACTGCGCAACAACCCGATCGGGATTGACGATGCGCCCGCAGTCGACGGCCAGATCGACGCGTGTCACACGCACCGAACCATCGTCGGCCACCTGCACATGCGCGACCGCGGCCACATAGCTCAGGAAGCTCCGATGTACGGCAATCCCGCGCCCATGCCGCGCCGGCAATGCGGTCGACCACCCGGAGCGCACGGCGACCGCGCGAACCACGGCCGCATAGCGGGCGGTGTCGATCGGATACTCGTCGATCGACGCGCCGTAGTTCGGGTAATCGACGCCTAGTGCATGCAGATCGACATGCCGCGGCGTGCCGAGCAGCGTGAGCAGGTGCTGCACCGGATCCTGCCGCGCGGCCGCGGCAAGCTCATCGACGAACGACCCTAACGCGAAGCCGTGGGGAATGTTGTACACCGATCGATACCAGCCGATGCGCGTGTGCGCGGAGGCGGCGCCGTTCTCACACCGCACGTTGGCGATGTCGTAGGGCATATCGGTCACGCCCTGCCCCAATTCCCCCGCCGCTCCATAGCGGACATCGGCCTTGAATGTCGAACTGATCGACGGAAACACCGTGCGGTGCAACCACGCGACCGTCTTGCCTTGCGCATCGAGCCCGCCTTCCATGTGCTGGGCGCACACCGCATGGAAATAGTCGTTGTGCACATCGTCTTCGCGAGTCCACGTGAGCTTCACGGGCGCGCCGACCTCGCGTGACAGGAACGCCGCCTCGGCCACGTAGTCAGGCTTGGACTTTCGGCCGAAGCCGCCGCCCAATAACGTGACATTGATCGTCACGGCCGGCTCCTGCACCCCGAGCACCTGTGCCACGGTCGTGCGAGCCTGCTGCGGATTCTGCGTCGCGGTCCATACTTCAACCGCACCGTTCGCATAGGACGCGGTCGCGGCGAGCGGCTCCATCGCCGCATGCGCCAGGTGCGGCACGTAGTAGTCCGCCGAGATATGGTGGGCAGCGCTCTTCAGCGCAGCCGCTGTGTCGCCGTTGTTGCGAACGATTTTGCCCGGCTGTCGCGCGGTGTCCTCGAGCGCCTTGCGATAAGCCTGACTGTCATACGATGCATTCGGCCCAAGGTCCCAGTCGAGCCTCAATTTCCGCCGCCCTTGCATCGCGGCCCAAGTGCTGGTTGCCACCACCGCGATGCCGCCCAGCGGCTGGAAACCGGCGGGCAACGGCGCAGCGGGAATGCGCACCACATGCAGCACGCCGGGCACTTTCATCGTGTCGGTCGAATCGACGCTCTTGAGCGTCGCGCCATAGACCGGCGACCGTTCGATCGACGCGTACGTCATTCGGGGCAACACGACATCGATACCGTACGTCGCCCGGCCGTGGACGATGTCGTCGAGATCGACGATCGGCAGCGACTTGCCGATATACCGCCAGGTACCCTCGTCTTTCAGATGCAGCGTGTCACGGCCCGGCACCGGCTGACGCGCCGCCGCCGTTGCGAGCGCGCCGTAGGCCACGCGCCGCCCGCTCGCCGCATGCACGACATGACCCGGCTCAGTGTGGCAGGTCGCCGGCGCCACGCGCCATTGCACGGCGGCCGCCGCCACGAGCATCTGCCGGGCCGTGCCACCTGCTTCGCGCAATGGCTGGAAGAACTGGCGGATGCTGCGCGAGCCATCGGTATTCTGGTCGCCATACTTCGCATCGCCTTGCGCCTGCACGACCTTGACGGCGTTCCAGTCGGCATCGAGCTCGTCGGCAAGAATCATCGCGAGACTGGTGCGGATACCGGTCCCCATCTCCGAACGATGCACGACCAGAATGATCTCGCCGGACGGCGCGACCGAGACGTACACGTTCGGTGCGAAAGCCGCTTTAGCGCCATTCGCGGATGACAGCACGCTCGCCGCGAGCGCGGTACCCGCGCCGCCGATCTGCAAGCCCAGTACAACCCCACCCGCCAAGGTCCCTCTCAACACCCCGCGCCGGCTCAGATTGACGATTTCGCCCATCACGCCTCCGACGCTGCGGCCTTGATAGCGGCCTTGATGCGTTGATAGGTGCCACAGCGGCAAACATTGCCGGACATCGCTTCGACGATCTGCTCGTCACTCGGCTTCGGCGTCTGCTTGAGCAGCGACGCGGCCTGCATGATCTGTCCCGGCTGGCAGTAACCGCACTGCGGCACATTGGCGGCTTTCCACGCGCGCTGCACCGGGTGATCGCCCCCTTTGCCGAGTCCCTCGATGGTCGTTATGGGCTTGCCCTGAACATCCGCCAGTGCGGTCACACACGAACGCACAGCGACACCGTCCAGATGGACCGTGCATGCGCCGCACGCACCGACCCCGCAACCGAACTTGGTACCGTGCAGCCCCAGCAGATCGCGGACAGCCCACAGCAGCGGCATATTCGCGTCCGCATCGACGTTGTGATGCACGCCGTTCACAATGAGTTCCATCAACTGATTCCTCGTAGTCGACGCGAACGGCACGAAGTCGTCATGCGCCGTATCGCTTTGCCCGCACGAGCCTATCAGGCTCTCGCGTGATAGGCGTTGCACCATCCCGCGCCGCTCACCTGTTTCGCACCGAACAGCGCGCAAAGCGCGCTCGTGTCGGCTGGCTTGCCCTGATAGAACTGGCAATTCGAGCAGCGCTGGTTGGCGCTGAAGCGCGGATATTTCGCGTGATCGACGCGCGATGCGTCGGTCCGGTAGCCGAGCGCCTGCGCGGCCGGATCGCTTTCCTGAAGCTGCGTGGGCGCGGCCCACGCCGTGCCGCCGGTCATTGCCAGCGCCGCGGCGCCAACGGTATGCACAATGAAAGTTCGTCGATTGGTTCGCATGTTCAATACACTCCTTTCACGACACCAGAACACGTTGCGGCGGTGCCATAAACTCCGGACCTATCGGGTCCTTGACGAATTGCGAGACGATCGCGTCGATTTGCGCGAAGGCCTTGTCGTCGAGTCGCCAGCCGAACGCGGCTTCGAGTCCGTCCAGTTGCGACGGACGGCGCGCACCCCACAGGGCGATCGTCGGGCCGCGGTCCAGCACCCAGCGCACCGCAAGCGCAAGCACCGACTTGTCGAAGTTATCGCGCGCGAAGACGTTCAGTGCTTTCACAGCGTCGACATACTGCTGACGACGCGGCGCACTGAACTTCGGGTCATGTTGACGCAGATCGTCGCCCTCGAAACGCGTCTCGGCGCCGATGCGCCCTGCCAGCAATCCGCGGCACAGTGCGCCATAGGCGAGTGCAACCAGCCCATGCTGTTTCACATAAGGCAGCACGTCGCGGTCGATGTCGCGTTCAAACAGGTTATAAGGCGGCTGCGTGGTGGACAGCGGCGCTACGCGGCGGAACGCGTCCATTTGCGCCGCAGAGAAATTGCTGACGCCGAGCGCGCGAACCTTGCCTTCCTTGCGCAGGTCGTCCAGCACCGCGGCCGTCTCTTCGATTGGCACGAGCGGATCGGGCCAGTGAACCTGGTACAGATCGATGTAATCTGTCCGCAAGCGCCGAAGTGTATCCTCTACTTCATGACGAATGCGCTCCGGCGAAGCATTGCGAAATACCTTGCCGTCCTGCCATTCGAGAGCGACTTTAGTCGCGATGACTGCCTTATGGCGATATCCATCGGCCAGCGCTTTGCCGACGATTTCCTCCGACGTGCCGAAGCCGTACGCCGGCGCCGTGTCGATAAGGTTCACGCCGCTGTCGAGCGCCCGGCGGATCACCGCGATCGAGTCCTTCTCATCCGTGCCGCCCCACATCCATCCGCCGATCGCCCACGTGCCCAGGCCGATACGCGATACGGGTGTCGATAAACCCTCAATTTCAATTGTTTCAATAGTCATGCGATGCTCTCTCGTTAAAGCGCCGCATCCATGTCGAATGCGGGTTGAGAAAATGCGACGTGCCCAAAGGACGGGCAGGCGAGTCGATTATTTCAGCCGCATCCGGCGATCACAAGAAGGCACCTGAAGGTTCCATACTTTCCCCATGGAAACAAATTGCTACGACGGCCCTCACGCCGCCGAGAACCCACAGAAGAAAACCGATGACCTCGCGCGCAACGTCATCGAGCAGATCGCCGACAAGTGGACGATCCTCGTGATCGACGCGCTGGGCACCCATGGCGAGATGCGTTTCTCGCGACTACGCGACGAGGTGGGGGGCGTCAGTCAGAAGATGCTCACGAAGACCTTGCGGCAACTCGAGCGCGACGGTCTCGTCACGCGCTATGTGCATCCTGTGATACCGCCTCGTGTCGACTATCAGTTGACGCCGCTAGGACGCAGTCTGCTCGACAAGATCTGTGGGATCTGGGACTGGGTGGAAGCGCATATGACGGAAATGGAATCGGCGCGACGGCAGTTCGATCTCGGCGAAAAGCGTACCGATCGCGCGCCTTCGAACCGGGACGCGGAGTCCGGCTCGGAAACGCGCCTGGAATAGCCGAACGCGTTGGCAGCGCGCTTGCCATGGGTGGTCGGATCGCCGGTGTCTTCCTGAACCGTCTCGAGAGACGCGAGGCCGGCCACGATCGATAGATCGCGCGTGAGTCCTCACGTCACCGCAAGCTCGAATCGATGCCCAGATAACGGAACGGTAATCTAGCCGACCGCGCCCCGTAAGGGCTCCACCATCACACTCCTGAGTCGAGAAGCCCGCGTCACGCGCTCTGACAGCGCAGGGACGCCGTGCCTTCATGGCCTCATTTCAGGAACCCGTCATGTGGATTGTCCGGCTCGCGCTGCGCCGCCCTTATACCTTCGTGGTCCTCGCCGTGCTGATCCTTATCGTCGGCCCGCTTGCGATACTGCGCACGCCGACCGATATCTTCCCGAACATCGATATCCCGGTGGTCAGCATCGTCTGGACGTACAACGGCTTTTCCGCCCAGGACATGGCCAATCGCATCACTTCGAATTACGAGCGCGCGCTGAGCTCGGACGTCGACGACATCGAGCATATCGAGTCGCAATCGCTGAACGGCGTCTCGGTGGTGAAGATCTTCTTCCATCCGGGCGCGGACATCAATCGCGCGATCGCCGAGGCAGCGTCGAACTCCGCATCGATCCTGCGCGTGCTGCCGCCCGGCACGCTGCCGCCCAACATCATTACCTATAACGCCTCGACGGTGCCGATCCTGCAACTCGGCCTCTCCAGCGACACGCTCTCCGAACAGCAACTCTACGACCTCGGCAACAGCCAGATCCGCACGCAGCTGGCGACGGTACAAGGCGCGTCGGTGCCGCTGCCGTTCGGCGGCAAGGTCCGGCAGATCATGGTCGATATCGACCCGCGCGCATTGCAGGCCAAAGGCCTCGCGCCGCTCGACGTGGTCAATGCCGTCAACGCGCAGAACCTGATCCTGCCGGGCGGCACCGCGAAGATCGGCACGAAGGAATACAACGTGCAGATGAACGGCAGCACGGACACCGTAGCCGCGCTCAACGATCTGCCCATCAAGACGGTGGCGGGCGGCGTGGTGTATGTGCGCGACGTCGCCCATGTGCGCGATGGCTACGCGCCGCAAACCAACATCGTGCGCAGCGACGGCAAACGCGCCGCGCTTCTTACCATCGAAAAGTCCGGCAGCGCGTCGACGCTCACCATCATCCAGCAGGTCAAGGCGATGCTGCCGCATATCGTGGCCGGCTTGCCGAGCGCGCTGCACGTCACCGCACTGTCGGATCAATCGGTGTTCGTGAAGTCGGCCGTCGTGGGCGTGGCGCGCGAAGCGCTGATCGCCGCCGCCCTCACCGCCTTGATGATCCTGCTCTTTCTCGGCAGCTGGCGCGCCACGCTGATCATCGCGGTGTCGATTCCGCTCGCGGTGCTGACCTCGCTGATCGCGCTGTCCGCGCTTGGCCAGACCATCAACATCATGACGCTTGGCGGCCTCGCGCTCGCCGTCGGGATTCTCGTCGACGACGCCACGGTCGCCATCGAAAACATCACG
This sequence comes from Paraburkholderia sp. UCT70, assembly GCF_050434085.1. Taxonomy (NCBI): domain Bacteria; kingdom Pseudomonadati; phylum Pseudomonadota; class Betaproteobacteria; order Burkholderiales; family Burkholderiaceae; genus Paraburkholderia; species Paraburkholderia sp. UCT70. The sequence goes on from NZ_JBNPVZ010000003.1 coordinate 1,452,234, forward strand.
CATCATCTGGAGAACGGCGAGCCGCTGCACGACGCGATCCTGAACGGTTCCGGCGAAATCGCCGTGCCGACGTTCGTATCGACGCTGTCGATCTGCATCGTGTTCGTGCCGATGTTCCTGCTCTCAGGCGTGGCGCGCTATCTGTTCGTGCCGCTCGCCGAGGCGGTGGTGTTCGCCATGATCGCGTCGTACTTTTTCTCGCGCACCCTGGTGCCGACGCTCGCGATGTACCTGATGCGCGCACGCAGCAACGCGCTGGTGGCGGGCAATGGACCGATTGCGCGCCTGATCCGCTTTCAGGCCGCCTTCGAACATCGCTTCGAGCGGCTGCGCGAACGCTATCGCGGCGTGCTCGGCGCGGCGATAGCGAGTCCGCGGCGGTTCATCGCGATCTTCCTGCTGTTTTGCATCGGCTCGCTCGCACTGGTGCCGTTTGCGGGCCGCGACTTCTTCCCCGCCGTCGATACTGGCGAGATCCGCCTGCATCTGCGTGCGCCGACCGGCACGCGTATCGAAGACACCGCGCGCCTCACCGACGAAGTCGAAGCCCGTGTGCGCAGCATGATTCCGAAGCAGGAACTCTCGGCGATGCTCGACAATATCGGCGTGCCGGTGAGCGGGATCAATCTGACCTACGACTCATCGGACCCGATCGGCCCGGAAGACGCCGACGTGATGATCACCCTCGCGGCGAAGCACAAACCGACCGCTCAATATGTGGCGAGACTGCGCACGACGCTCGCCAGGGATTTCCCCGGCGTCACGTTCGCCTTTCTGCCCGCCGACATCGTCAGCCAGATTCTCAACTTCGGGCTGCCCGCGCCGATCGATATCCAGATCGTCGGCAACAAGCTCGACGCCAACCGCGCCGTGGCGAACCGCCTGCTCGCGCAACTGCGCGGCGTGCGCGGTCTCGTCGATGCGCGTATCCAGCAGCCCGGCGATGCCCCTGCGATCAACGTCAATGTGGACCGCACGCGGGCGATTCAGGCCGGCCTGCTGCAACGCGACGTGTCGCAGAACCTGCTGATCGCGCTGTCCGGCAGTTCGCAGACCACGCCGAATTTCTGGCTCGATCCGCACAACGGCGTGAGCTATCCGCTGATGGCGATGATGCCGCAGTACGACATCAACTCGTTGCAGGCGCTCGCCAATATTCCGGTCGCGCAAACCGGAGGCACCGGGTCCGGCGTGATGACCACGGCCGCAAACACGGGCGGTCCGGCGCCGCAAAACCTGCTCGGCGCATTGAGCACACTGACACGCGTCACCCAGCAAGCCGTCGTCTCGCACTACAACGTGCAGCCGGTGCTCGACATTTTCGCGTCGGCGCAAGGACGCGACCTCGGCGGCGTAGCAGCAGACGTGACCCGGCTCGTCGATCAGATCCGGCCGCAATTGCCGCCTGGCGCGTCGATCGTCATGCGCGGCCAGGTGCAGGCAATGCACGACTCGTTCAGCGGTCTTGCGAGTGGCCTCGTGTTTGCGATCGCCCTGGTCTACCTGCTGATGGTCGTCAATTTCCAGTCGTGGCTCGACCCGTTCATCATCATCAGCGGCTTGCCGGGCTCGCTCGCGGGCATCGCATGGATGCTGTTCAGCACCGGCACTCGCCTGAGCGTGCCGGCGCTCACCGGCACCATCCTGTGCATCGGCATCGCCACGGCCAACAGCATTCTGGTGATCAACACCGCGCGCGAATTTCACCACGGCGGCAAGCCGCCGCTGCGGGCCGCGCTCGAAGCCGGTTTCAGCCGCTTCCGTCCAGTGCTGATGACCGCGCTCGCCATGCTGATCGGGATGCTACCGATGGCGCTCGGCCTCGGCGATGGTGGCGAACAGAACGCGCCGCTCGGACGCGCCGTGATCGGCGGCCTCGCGCTCGGCACGGTGTCGACACTACTGTTCGTCCCGGTCGTCTACGGGATGGTGCATGCGTGGCTCGACAAACGCCGCGCGGCACGCACCGACACGCAAGAATCCGGCGTTCCCGCCCGCACTCATTGATTCCGACGAGACCTTGCCCATGAACGATTCATCCCTTCCGCCCGAGCTTGGCGAGCGGTCCAAAGCGTCCGCCGGGACCGCCGAGACCGCCGACACCGCGCGTTTGCATAGCGCCAGGGAAACCCGGCATGCCGGCGCCACGCCGGCAGCGGCCGCCAGCATGAACGCGCGCCGCCGCCTCTGGCCGCTTGCGTTGACCGGACTTGCCGCGGCGTTGCTGATCGTCGGCATCGTGCCGCGTCTGCACGCCAGTGCCGCGCTGACGCAACAGACGCAGGCGCAAAGCATGCTCAGCGTGTCGGTCGTCGCGCCGCGCGCCGCGCCGGCCGTCCACGAACTGCTGCTGCCCGGCGCGGTTACGCCGTTCGCGGAAGCATCGATCTACGCGCGCACGAGCGGCTACCTCGCGCACTGGAACACCGACATCGGTACACAGGTGAAAAGCGGTCAGACGCTCGCGACCATCGAAGCCCCCGAGCTCGACGCGCAACTGCGCCAGGCCCGTGCCGACGAAGCCACCGCGCAGGCCAATTTCGACTACGCGAAGACCACCGCGCAGCGCTGGCAGGAGATGCTGAAGACACAATCGGTCGCGCAGCAGGAAGTCGACACCAAGGTCAGCGACATGGAAGCGCGCCGCGCGATGCTCGCGTCGACGCAGGCGAACGTCGCGCATCTGGCCGAGCTTGTCTCATACGAGAAGATCACCGCGCCGTTCGACGGCGTGATCACTGCGCGCAACGTCGACGTCGGCGCACTGGTCACGGCGGGCGGCACGCCGGGCACCGCGGGCATGTCGGGCGAGCTGTTCCACATCCAGCAGACCGGCGTGCTACGTGTCTTCGTCGATGTGCCGCAGAACGACGCGCCCTACGTCACGCCGGCGACCGGCGTGTATCTCACCGCCCAGCAGTATCCGGGCCGTCGTATCGCCGCGAAGGTGGCGCGCAGCACCGATTCGATCGATCCGTCGAGCCGCACGCTGCGCGTCGAGATCGACGTCGATAACAAGGATGGCGCGCTGATGCCCGGCGCTTACACGCAGGTGCATCTGCAGTTGCGATCGACCACGCCGGCGCTCGACCTGCCGGTCAGCGCCTTGCTGTTCCGGCCGGACGGCGTGACGGTCGCCGTGGTCGATAGCAACGGCCGGGCGCTGCTCAAGACCGTGCATATCGGCCGCGATTTCGGCACGCACGTGGAAATCACCACAGGCCTCGCCGCCACCGACCGCGTGATCGACAACCCCGGCGATTCGCTGAACACCGGCCAGATCGTGCAGATCGCGCCGGCCATGCCTGGCTAGGCGCACCGTCACAGAAAGGATTTGCCGATGGTTTCCCTGTCTCTTTCACGGCCGGTGCTGCGCCGCACGCTCGTGGCCGGGATGATCGGCGCGCTGCTCAGCGCGTGCTCGACCTTGCCCTCCTATCAGCGCCCGAGCGCCGGGATTCCCGCGCACTATGCGGGCACCGCACCCGGCTGGACGCAGGCTGCACCAGCCGACACCACGCCACGCGGCCCATGGTGGACGATCTTCAACGATCCGGTGCTGAATCAACTCGAAGCGCGTATCGACGTGTCGAACCAGACCGTGCGCAAGGCGGTCGCGCAGGTCCAGCAGGCGCGGTCGATGGTGGACTATCAGCGCGCCGGCTTTTTCCCGACGATTACCGCTGGTGTCGCGCAGGATCGCTCGCGGACCTCACAGAATGTCGAAGGCAAATCGCTCGCGGGCAAGACCGTGCCGGACTATTCGGCGGGCGTGTCGGCGAGCTGGGAGCCGGATCTGTTCGGACGCGTGCGCGATAGCGTGAACGGCGCGCAGGCCGACGCCCAGGCGAGCGCAGCCGACCTCGAAGGCGTGCGCCTGTCGATGAGCGCGGATCTCGCCGCCGACTATTTCTCCCTGCGCTCGCTCGACACGCAGAAGAAGCTGCTCGACGACAGCGTGAGCGCCTACGCGGCCGCGTTGAAACTGCTGCTGCAGCAACTGAAAAACGGTGCGATCGATGCGTCCGCGGTCGCCCAGGCCACGACGCAACTCGAAGCGACGCGCACGCAGGACACCGACATCGACGTGACGCGCGCACAACTGCAGCACGCGATTGCCACGCTGACCGGCGAGCCGGCTTCGAGCTTCACGCTGCCACCGAACGGCTCGGCTGTCACACCGCCCGCGATTCCGGTCGGCTTGCCGTCGCAACTGCTGGAGCGGCGCCCGGATATCGCCGCCGCCGAACGGCGCGTGGCGTCCGCGAATGCACAGATCGGCGTGGCGCACGCGGCGTTTTTTCCGGATCTGGTGCTGTCCGCGAGCGCCGGCCTCGAAAGCACGTTTTTCGCGCCGTGGCTGAGCGCGCCGAGTCTGTTCTGGTCGCTCGGTTCGCAACTGGCCGGCACGCTGTTCGACGGCGGCAGGCGCGAAGCCGGGTTGCAGGGCGCCACGGCGCAATACGACGGCGCGGTCGCGGACTATCGTCAGTCGGTGCTGGTGGCATTCCAGCAGGTCGAGGACAACCTGTCCGCCTTGCATTCCCTCGCCGACGAAGCCGCCAGTCAGCAGCGCGCCACCACGGCCGCGGATCTCTCCTTGCGGCTCACGACGAACCGCTTCAAGGCGGGCGCGGTCAGCTACCTCGACGTGGTGACCGCGCAGACGATTGCGCTGACGAACCAGCGAATCGCGGATCAGATTGCCGCGCGACAGTTGGAATCGAGTGTGTTGTTGCTGAAAGCGCTGGGTGGGACGTGGGGTGGCGAAAGCAAGAGCGCGGCGGGGTCTGTGTAACCGGTTGTACGCCTTCACCTGGCGCGCGGGAACCTCAGCACAAAGCGCGTACTCCGTGCATCGCTCTGCGCATGCACCGAGCCGCCGTGCAACTCCATGATCGTGCGCACGATCGCAAGCCCGAGCCCCGTCGATCCCGTCGAGCCTCGCGACAAGCCCGATGACGGCAGCGAACTGCGTGACGGATCGATGCGATAGAAGCGGTCGAAAATCCGCTCCAGATGTTCGGCGGCAATAGGCTGCCCTTCATTCGACACGGTCACGCGCACCGCGTCGGCCGATGCGCTCGCGTCCAGCACGATCTCGCCGCCTTGCGGCGTATAGCGGATCGCATTCGCGAGCAGATTACTGACGGCGCGGCGAAACAGTTCGAGATCCGCCGTCAAGCTGGCAGTGCCGCTGACACGCACACGCACGAGCGCCTCTTCGGCAATCCCTTCGAAGTACTCGGCGATATGGCTCAACTCTTGCGCCGCATCGAACTCACGCATGTGCTTGACGAACTGCGGATGTTCCGCGCGCGCCAGAAACAGCACGTTCTCGATCATTCTCGACAGCCGGTCGCACTCTTCCAGATTCGAGGCGAGCAGCGACTCGTATTCATCGACGGAACGCGGCCGGGCGAGCGCCACTTCGGCGGCGCCGCGCATGTTGCTGAGCGGCGTGCGCATGTCGTGCGCGAGGTCGGCGGTGAAACGCGACAGACGCTGAAACCCGTGATCGACGCGCTCGAGCATGGCGTTCAGCGACGCCACCAGCGTCTCGAGTTCGCTCGGCACACGCGCCACCCCGATCCGCGTATTGAGGCGATTCACCGTGACCAGGCTCGCGCTAGCCGCGATATCGCGCAACGGCCGCAGCACGGCGCGGATCAGCAGATAACCGAGCAGCATCGCCAGCATCACGCCGGCTACGCCCGCCAGGTGAAGCCTGTCGCGGTAACGGTCCAGCAGCAGCCAGCGGTCGCTCATATTGCGCGCCACCAGCACGCTCGCCGTTTCGCCGTCGCGTAGACGCGCGTCGGTGAGAATGCCGCGAATCGGCGCGCCGTTGCGGCCGGTCCACTCGCCGATATCGGCCTCGGTGATACGCGCCGAAGCCGCAACGCGCGCGAGCGGCGGCAATGCGGCGAGCGTCGCCGCGCCGCTCGCGACATTGGGCACGGCAAAAGTCCCGGCGATGTTGTGTTCGACTGCCCGGTTGCCATCGGGATCGAACACTTCCATCGACATGGCCTGATTGCCGAGCACGATGCTGATCAAACGGTCGCCATGCTCGCGAATGCCCTTCGACGTCTCCAGCTCCTCGGCAAGCCGCCGTGCGTGGCGCGCGGCAAGCACGATGTCGAGATTGTCCTGCGCCTTGATCTGCTTTTCGAGCGCGAGATACAGAAAGCTGCCGACCAGCACGAAAACCGCCAGCGTCGTGGCGCCGAAGGCAAGCGCGAGCGTCGCGGCAAGCGAGCGCACGCGCATCAGGCAGTGTCCTTCAGTTCGAGCACATAGCCGACGCCGCGCACCGTGTGAATCAGCTTGATGGGAAAGTTGTCGTCGATCTTGGTGCGCAGCCGGCGAATCGCCACCTCGACCACATTGGTGTCGCTGTCGAAATTCATGTCCCACACGTACGACGCGATCTGCGTGCGGCTCAGCACTTCTCCCTGACGGCGCGCGAGCAGTTGCAGCAGCGAGAATTCACGTGGCGTGAGATCGATGCGCGTGCCGCCCCGCTTGACGCGGCGGCGGTACACATCCATCTCCAGGTCGCCCACCTTGATCAGTTCGCTTTCGCGCGGCGGCCCGCGGCGCGCCAGCGTCCGCACGCGCGCCAGCAGTTCGACGAACGCAAAAGGTTTGACGAGGTAATCGTCCGCGCCGAGCTCCAGGCCGCGCACGCGGTCGTCGATCTCGTCGCGCGCGGTGAGGAACAGCACCGGCGTGGCGCGCGTGCTGCGCAACGTCCTGACGACGGTCCAGCCGTCCATGCCGGGCAGCATCACGTCGAGCACGATCACGTCGTATTCTTCTTCCTGGGCGAGGATCAGCCCTTGCGGGCCATCGTTCGCGACGTCGACCGCGTAGCCGGATTCCTCCAGACCTTTCTTCAGATAGGCCGCTGTTTTTGGCTCGTCCTCGATCACCAGGATTCGCATCGGTTGCTCCGCTTGCGTTGACCATCAAATGATACCGTCAAGCACCCGGGCGGGTGATTACGATCCGGTAATGTTGCTGGAGGTCGTGAACGATGCCAGCGAAGGACACAGAGGCGCTAAAAATGCGCATCGCGGCGAGCAGTCAAAATGACAAGACGGTAATTTCCCCGCCACGTTTTCGACAGGGTCGCCACGGCAAGATCTCATGCAAGCATCACTCAGACGATAGACATTCCCTAATCCTGAAGACTTCTATTGAAGCTTCGCTGTCGATGACCGTCGCCGCGTGGATCAAGAAGCCGAGGTCGGCATTGTGGCGGCCGACAACAAGCGCAACGCCGATCGCGTCGACGCCAGAAGGATGGCTCGACGAACAGGTCGGCTATCTCGGCGAAACGCCAATGACCCTTCGTATCCGCGCGGGCATGCATGGGCAACGGCGCGACTGAGCGTCACGAAAAAACAATGCCGGCAAACGCGGCCGTTCAGCGCGGGCATCATTCCATCGAAGTGCTCCATCCATGAATACTGTTCAGACGGATCTGACCAATGATGCCACGCATCCATCAACGCATCAGCCGTTGGGACTGGCCGTATTGCTCAGGGCGGCAACGGCTGGAAACGATCTGACACCGTTCGGGCAAAGGCCTGCTCGAGCACGTCACACACCGCGACGACCCCTACGCGCTCCTCGATCTGTCGCTCGTACTGCAATTGAAGTACCAGAAGGAAGCCGCGATCGCCGTCCAGGCGCAGGCGATCCAGATGTGCAGGCACTATCGATTGAAGAACGCCCAAACAACTGGGCGTTCAGTCAAGGTACTAGTGCTCAAGGCTCCCGGCGATCTGATGGCGAACACGCCTTTCGAATGCCTGCTTGAGAACGCCGACCTGCAGATAGACGTCGTGTATGTCGACGCCCGTCCACAGCAGCACATCAGTCTGCCAGAACATGACGTTATCTTCGTGGCCGCGTGCGCATCCGATGAAAACGCCGGCGTTCTTGCACAAATTGCGTCGCTATTCAGCGGCACACGTTGCCAGGTGCTGAACCAGCCGGAACGTATCGCGCACACGACGCGCGATGCAGCCTATACGTTGCTGGGAACGGTGCCCGGCATCTGCATGGCTCACACGGTACGCCTGCCACGCGAGCGGGTCCTCGAAGCGGCGTCGGGTGCGGTCGAGCTGTCTGATCAGCTGGACGGACACTACCCGTTCATCATCCGGCCGACAGGATCGCACGCGCTGATGCAAAGCGTGAGCACGACTGCAACGCATCGCGGCGCTAAACCCCGGCATAGTAGAGGCGACCGATTGCGACTGACGTCACCGCCAGACCGCGTATTCACGTTCGCGCGTGCTTCCTGTAAAGACTAGCCCTTCGCAAACCGCTCGATCCATCGCGAGAATGCGGCCATGAATTCCTCCAGAAACCGACTGGTTCCGGAATTGGTCAAGACGCCTTGCTCGTCAAACAGACTAGCCATGCCGCCTACGTATGCTTCAGGCGTGGACATCACGTTCACGCCAATACAAACCAACGACTGCCGAAGGTGATGGTTCGCACCGCACCCGCCCATTGCTCCCTGCGACGAGGTGACAACGGCCGCAGGTTTCCCTAACAATGCGCTTGCTCCGTGAGGCCGGGAGAGAACATCGACAGCATTCTTGAGCACGGCTGGAATGGAGCGGTTGTATTCCGGGGTAACGAACAGAACCGCATCCATCGCTGAGACGTCGTTTCTGACAGCTTTCCAGGCTGCCGGCGTGTCGTCCTCGAGGTCCTGGTTGTATAAAGACAGCGCGCCTATCTCCACGATGTGCAGCGACAACCTTGGCGGTGCAATCTGCGCGAGTGAGTTGGCCAGCATGCGATTGAGGGACTTCTGGCGAAGACTGCCAATCAGTACAGCAACTTTATAGGGTTCCGACATGAGCGCTCCATTGATGACAGAAGGGTGCGTTTGCGTTTGACGACATGCATCGCGCAAATGCCCCGGCTGAAGATCAGGTTAGATGGGCGAGACAAACAACACCATCCTACGAACGACATAGACCGCGCCTATAGAGGAACGGCTGTCTTATACCTGCGTATGGCGGCGTGACGGAAAACAGCTCTCGGAACATGCAGCAAACCACGACCAGTCGGTTGCTGGACTCTTCGGGATATACACACGTATGAGAACGCGGCGGTCCCGGAGGACTGCGGCAACCGTTCGTAGAATGGTCTTCTTTGCGGCGTCCGCCTTTCTTGCCATTCGAACGAATCTAGCGGCGCGAGGGATCGATCCCAAGGCGGATCATCTGCCAAGGCCAACGGGTGACGCACTGAAGCGGCGCATGGGCAAAGCCATTATTTACGTGATTGGCGGCCGGCAACAGGCGCCGGAGGCGCTTGTGCGGCAGCTGAACCACGGCATGGGAAGCGCGAAGCGCTCCGGGCGCAAGCCACGCTACTGGTTGTGAGCAAGCTCATCGCCTTCGTGTGTTCGCCGTCGGCCCGGAGTTGATCCGACACGCACGGTCCGACAGGTTTGGACACCTCGCAGTTGTGTTGGAAGCAAGCGCGACAAGGTTCCGGTGGCCGTCGACCGTCCGCCGATCATACGCGGGTATAGGACACCTATTCCCAAGCAGGAAAAGTCCAGTCCGTTCGTAGAATGGCCGTGCTTATCTTGCAGGCATAACCTTCAGACTGGGTTTCTCGTTGAGAACCGACAAGCCGTATCAGCTAATAATGGTGGGAGCATATGCCTGATCACTATCGTGACGACGCCCCTATGGAATTCAGTCTTTGTCGACGCAGGATAGTCGTGGGCGGCGTACTGCTTATGGGCTCGTTGGCAGCCTTCCCGACACTATCGGCTACCTCGTCGAATGTCACTTTGGCGCGCGAACCTCTTGCGCGATTCATGGATATCTCGTCGCTGCTGATTCCGCACCAACTCGATAGAGGTATCGGAAAGAGACTCGCTATCGCCATGACCGCGGCGACTCCGTCGCTTCCTGATCACATCATCGAGTTGCTCGCCATTGCAAGAAAGAAAAGGGCGCGCGTCGTCGAAGACTTTTTCCCCGATATCCCGCAAGGCCCTTTGAAGGAGACCGCTCTTTCGATCATCAGCGCGTGGTACATGGGTGTACTCACCGACGCTCCAGGCGCGGAAGTCTTCGCGTACGAATTCGCGCTGATGTACCAGCCGACGGTCGACGTCATGACTATTCCGACCTACGCGAAATCGGGGCCGAACGGTTGGAATGCAATTGCGCCCCCATTGAGCGACATGCCGAAATTCTAAATGCGCGTTATTCGAAAACCAGAGGAGCTTCCAGATGGCAAATGAATACAGCGCGGACGTCGTTGTGGTGGGAACGGGTGTGGTGGGTTGCCTGGTCGCGGAACGCATGTTGGACGCAGGCCTGTCCGTGCTAATGCTCGAAGCAGGCCCGCGGGTTGACCGCTGGCGAATCGTGGAAAACTACCGCAATCTGCCGCCCAGTCTTCGGCTCAACTTCGACGCCCCCTACCCACCGAAACCGTGGGCCCCCCATCTGGAATCGGCCACCGACGCAGAGGCGGCCGAATATCTCCAACTGGAAGGTCCGGATGCCCGGGCCTTCCGCCAAGGCTATGTCCGCTATGCAGGAGGGGCCACCTGGCACTGGGCAGGTATTTGCTGGCGCATGGTACCGGACGACTTCCGCCTGAATACCCTGTACGGGGTTGGACGTGACTGGGCTTTTGACTACCACGTACTCGAACCCTACTACACGCGCGCGGAATACGCGATGGGCGTCTGCGGTCCGGCTGACCCCGCGCTGCAATGGCCACCGATACGCTCCAGGCCTTATCCAATGGGTCCGCTACCCTTTGGACCTGGAGAGCAGCGTTTTACAGAAGCCGCTGCCAGACTCGGACTGAAGAACCTCCCCGCGCCTCAAGCGCGCAATAGCGGCGTTTCATACCACGGACGGCCACCGTGTTGCGGCAACAATAACTGCTTTCCTGTTTGCCCCATTGCGGCCAAGTACGATGCGGCATCGGCCTTGCCGAAAATAGAGGCGAAAGGCGGCAGGATTCTGGCCAATGCAGTGGTCTACCGGATCGAGACCGACGCGAAGCATTCGGTTCAGGCGGTCCACTATTTTGATCCGGACAAGACTTCGCACAGAGTCACTGCCAGAGTCTTTGTGATCGCATGCAACAGCATAGAGACGCCGAAACTTCTACTGCTTTCGAAGGACGAGCATAACCCCAACGGAGTTGCCAACAGCTCCGATCAGGTGGGTCGCAACATGATGGATCAGCCCAAGCTGATCGCGGAAGTGACGCTTGCGGAACCACTGTGGACAGGGGTTGGACCGGTCCAGAACAGCAGCATCATGAACACATCGCAAGGCGACTTCCGCAGCCGCTACAGCGGCGCGATGATACGCATGGAGAATTTCGCCCGCAGCGGCATTGGCGGCGCCGCTGCATTGAAGAAAGGGCTGGTCGGCAAGGCCCTCGATGCCGAAATTCGACGGCTCTCCGCCTGCACCGCAAGGTTGACCATCGAACATGAGCCGCTCCCACAGGCACAAAACCGCGTGACCTTGTCGAGCAAGAAAGACTGGCTTGGCATCAATAAGCCAAACATCTACAACGACGTCGGGGACTATGTGCGTCGCAGCGCGAACGTATATACCGTGCCGCTGCTCAGGCGCCTGGCCGCCGAACTTGGCGCCACTGACTTCCAGCTCTCCACTGAGTTTCTCAACAGCGATCACATCATGGGCGGCTGCATCATGGGGGCCGATCCCGCTACGTCGGTGGTGGATATCGACTGTCGTTCTCATGACCACCATAACCTGTTCTTGCCGGGCGGCGCGGCGATGACCACTGGAGGCAGCGGAAATAGCACCATCACCATGGCGGCCTTGGCACTGAAGGCGGCCGACAGTATTGTTGATCAACTCAAGCACGGCTAATCATGCGCAATTTCAGTCATCGTTTATGCCGCGTGTTGGTCCTATTTGCCGGCTGCATGGCGGATGCTTCTTCCTACGCCGCTGATGGCCCCCCCGAGACCGCTGCGTTGATCAAACGCGGTGAGTATGTCGCCAAAGCTTCGGACTGCGCGGCGTGCCACACCACCGCGCAGGGCAAGCCTTTTGCAGGCGGGCTTCCTCTTGTTTCGCCGCTCGGCACGATCTACTCGACCAACATCACGCCGTCAAACGAATTCGGCATTGGCCGCTATACCGAAGAGCAGTTCTCCCAAGCTATCCGGCACGGGATCCGGGCAGATGGCGCAAACCTCTACCCCGCGATGCCCTACACGTCGTATTCGATCCTCACCGATGACGACGTGCACGCGCTCTACACGTATTTCAGGTTCGGCGTGACGGCCGTGGACGTACGGGCGCCGGACACAAAGCTGCCGTTCCCAATGAACATACGCGCGTCGTTGAAAGTGTGGAACCTGCTGTTCCTGAACAAGGATACCTATCAGACAGATCCCCACCAATCCGCGGAATGGAACCGAGGCAGGTATCTGGTACAGGGCGCCGCGCACTGCAGCGTTTGCCACACTCCGCGCGGTTTCATGATGCAGGAAGAAGCCGGACTGGAGCTCTCCGGTGGGCAAGTCGGAACCTGGTATGCGCCGAACATCACGTCGGACACAGCAAGCGGTATTGGCAGTTGGACCAGGGAAGAACTTGTGGAGTACCTGCGCACCGGGCGGCTGCGCGGTAAGGCACAGGCTGCGGGAGATATGGGTGAAGCGGTCGAGCACAGCTTCCAGTACCTCTCGGCGGCGGATGTGGACGCCATTGCGACTTATGTGAAGGGTATCGCTCCGATTCATGATTCACGAGACAGTGCGCCCCGCTTTACCGCGGGAAAAATGTCGTCTGAGCTCGCCACCTTGCGCGGTACGGATGGGATCCGGTCCGACAACGATGCCCATCCTACGGGCGCGGAATTATTTCAAGGCAATTGCGCTTCCTGTCATTCGGCCCAAGGTCAAGGCAGCAAGGATGGCTACTATCCCAGTCTGTTTCACAACTCGGCAACAGGATCGGTGAATGCCAACAACCTTATCGCCACGATCCTTTACGGTGTGGATCGTACGACGTTCAAAGAACAGGCATACATGCCCGGGTTCGGAGGCAAGCCAACGGACGTCACCGCACTGAGCGATGAAGAGATCGCCCTTGCGGGTAACTATGTCCTTACGCACTACGGGCGAGCAAACACCTCTATCACCGCCCAGGACGTTGCCGAAGTGCGCCGCGGCGGGCCCACGTCTGCGCTTCTTGCGCTCTCCCGCATCGGCATCGCGGCAGGGGTGGTCATCGTGTTCCTGATCCTGGCTTTTGTCATCGTCAGGAAAAGAAGGGCTGCCCACTGAGGTTCCAACAGCGTATGCCTCTCGCACAATGCTGACGGGCGCCTTGGCGAGGACCACACGGCGGCAAATCATCGGACTGCCTGCTGAGACCTGGTCCATTCTCAAGTCACCGCCCCGTCACGGCGACGACGGCGCGTTCCTTGCGAGGCGATGTGTATGGACCCGAGTGCGTTGGACCTTTCCAGACTGCAGTTCGCTTTCACTGTCTCCTTTCACATCATCTTTCCAGCGCTCAGCATTGGCCTTGCAAGCTTCCTCGCAGTGCTCGAGTTCGCCTGGCTGAGAACCGGTAAGCAGCATTACAAAGATCTATGCCAGTACTGGTCGAGGATTTTCGCAGTTGGATTTGGCATGGGCGTTGTCTCCGGCGTCCTGATGGCGTACGAATTTGGAACCAACTGGGCAGGCTTTTCCAAGTTCGCAGGCCCTGGTATCGGACCCTTGTTGACCTATGAAGTCATGACTGCCCTTTTTCCTTGAGGAAAGATTCCTGGGCATCGCATTGTTCGGATCGGAGAAAGTCGGAAAGGGGCCGCATTTCTTCGCGACACTGATGCTGGCAGTCGGCACACTGACCTCCACCTTCTGGATTCTGGCTTCAAACAGCTGGATGCAGACCCCGCAAGGGATTACCGTTGAGAATGGCCACGTTGTCCCTCAAGACTGGTTTTGCTTGTGAGCATCTGGCCGTTCGCCATCCCGAACTCGATGACGCTCTGGGAAGGCGCGGCACCTCGTTCAAGCCTGACCTTTACGCTGATAGGTGCGGCGATCACCATTCCCATCATTCTTGCTTACACGACCGCTGGCTACTGGGTATACCGCGGCAAAGTTCACCGCGCGACGCATGACTAATGATCTTATAAACGGAGAATGTGATGCCAGAAAAAACTGAACATCGGAGCCGTCTATACGGAACCCGAATGATGTGGTTTGTCATTCTCTGGTGCGTAGGGTTTGCCGCTGCAATGCTGACCGCGCTCCCATTCCGTCTTCTCGTCGCAGCCGCGATGCACTAATGGACGGACGTCGCGTTGGAGAGAGTTCCGCCGCGTCCGCGATGCGCGCCGAGGCGTTCGCCGAAACTTGAACTGTTGCCCCTCAGTATCGCATCAGGCTGAAACCGGTTTGCCCTGGAGTTCCCACACGTTGGCAGGCGGGGCGTTTCGCCAGACAGTGCAAACCCGACGCCAGACAAAATCCGCAGGCGCCGCAAATGGAGCGCGCAGCCGGTATGAGAACTGGACGAGGCGGCGGGCCTTGTCTGCACGCAAAACGTCAGCAAGTGCTTCCACTGTTGGGCGCACAATCCTGGCCGGTAATGACCTGAAGGGCAAGCCCGACACGACTACCGTTTTCGGAGGAAGGTCGTGCAGCACGGAGACATTTTCGTGGAATGCGCCGGCGACCACCTGAGCATGAGGAAACCGCGCATGCAGGCCGTCAGCGAGTTGCTCCGACAGTTCGAATACAACCAGACGCGCCTCTGGATTACGATTCGCGAGTGCCTGGGTGATGGCGCCTGTTCCCCCACCCACTTCGACAATTGCGTCAAAATCCTCCGCCCCTTCAGCCATGGCAGCGGCGAGATATCGGGAAGACGGAGCAATAGCGCCGACAGACATAGGATCCTGCAACCAATGCCTGATAAATTTAGCTTTCACGTTAGTCGAAAAGGGTAAAGAAGCGTATAGCCATCGCGCCAATCCATCATTGTGCGCCATCAGGGACATTGGACGGCAACGGACGAGGTAGACCTCGGGCGGCCGCTATCAGCTCAGCACCGGGACGTCCGCCACCACGACGCGAAAACACCGAGCGCGTCCTTGTCGATGCGCCGTTGGCAGATCCTTGCCGCCACTCACCGGTTTCGCGGTGAAAAAAAGAGCCGGCCTGAGCCGGCTCGAAAGGTGGTTCCATTTGCCCACTTGAGGCGCATGGAACCGGCGGGGATCACTGTGATAACACAACCTCGACGAAATCAGAATAAGCCCACAGTCCCACGAAGACCATTCCACGAACGGTTGCGGCAGTGTGCTTCGTGAGCATAGTGCTCTTATACGTGTGTATATCATCGATGTGGTGACGGGAAGGATCTGCCTTAGCAGGTGTCCCGCAAGTAGTTACCATCAACCCGTCATACGCAGGTACAAGGCAGTCGTTCATAAGGAGGGGCAATCCCTGCCGTTCGTGGAATTGTCTTGTTCGTCTTGCACGTCTAATCTGATTTCGCGGTGATGCATTTGCACGACGTCTGCAACTGACGCCGTTCTCCTTGCTCAGCCGTTTTCCCTTCCTTATCACTCGACTCTGAAGAAAGACATGATGAAAATAATCCTGATTGGAGCGTTCATGATGGGCTTAGGTCTATCACCTATCGCGCTTGCGAAATCAGTCACGAAAGTGCAACCAGGCAGAATGAAATGCGAAGACTTCGTGGCGCTGGACGACAATTACAAGCCCGCATTGGTTTTTTGGGCCGCCGGCGTCGACCGGCTCGGTGTGAAAGAAACGGATGAGCTCGTAATGGACACCGCACGTCCTGTCGCCTTAGTCGTTGAAGAATGCAAGAAAACGCCGAAAGCATCATTCATGGGCAAGATAAAGCAGCTGGCCAGGTCGGGGAAGTTCAATCTTTACGACCACCACTAACCGGATGCGCACTATCGATCCCATACAGATCGTCCTTTATACAAATGTATGAGATCCCTACCGCTCGCGGAGGACCGTGCCAACCGTTCGTAGAATTTTTTTTGAAATCGCCCGCCTATCTTGATTCCATAAACCGCGCGGTCTTTCATTCTGGAGCCAGCCATGTCGAACGCCCTGCACACCTGGATTTCTGTCGGCAGCAACGCCTACGACGGGTACAGATTCGTCTCTTGGCTCAACAAAAACGCCTATCGAAGAACAGTGGCGTTGAGCCGCGTTTGTCTTCAGTAACAGTCAATCGGGTCAGTCCACATCCAGCCGGCCCTGAAGCCCTTCCGAGATAGCGTGCATCTTTCCGGTGACAGCGAAGCGGGTACTGGCGTCGCCAATTTTTTTGCGGCTTTTTCCAGTCCGATGGAGAATGCAATGAGCAAACACACGTATGTATCGTCGCGCCCCGATGCTGCTCCGTCGGTACTCGCACGCGGCCGTAATCCGTCTTTGTCTGGCTCGCGGTACGTCGCCACGCCGGCGAACGAATACGCGTCGCGCTGGCTGCACATTACCTGTTCGCTCGGTGCTTGCAGTGGCGATCGTAACGAGGCCGCGCAGCCCGCGCGGTCCAGTCCGGGTCCCTCCCGGGCCCCTGCTCTGGAGGTCGGTTGCGGGCTCAATGCCACGATCGAGATTCTCGATCGGCCGAGCGCCGTATCGGTGGTGCTGTCATGGTGCGACCCGACGAGCTGCAATTATGGATATCAGACGTGGCAAAAGAGGGTTGCGAGGCGGGTGGGAGTCTGCGCGCTGAGTGGCTTGCCGATACAAAGCACCGATGCGATCTATCGACCGGGTCGAGGCCGCCGCAGGCCGTCGAATGCATCCGCGATGATCCTCGCCGTCTACATCGATTCCCCTCAACTCGCGCCCCGGCGGCCGTCGCGCGAGTGACCGCCAGAGCTCAAGGACATGTCATGGCATCAAAACACGAATTGAAACGATATCGCGCGAACCTATCCGACGAACTTCATAGCGCTGAGTTGTACGAGACCCTGGCGAAGGTTGAGGACAACCATACGCGAAAAGAGATCTACGGCGAGCTGGCAAAATCGGAGCGTGAGCACGCACAGGTTTGGGCCGACAAGCTGAAGGTCAATGGCGACCGTTATCACGGGACCGGTCTTGCTGTAAAAACGCGCCTGACGAAAGCGCTCGTACGGCTGATTGGCGCAGGTTTCGTGCTGCCCACATTAGCTGCTGCCGAGTATGCGGATCGCGACAAGTACCGGGGCCAGCCAGACGCTGGCAGCATGTCGGCCGACGAACATCGCCACGCGGCCGTCGTTCAGCAGCTCGCCAGCGGTGTCGACCCGAAAATGTCGCAAGGGGCACGCATCGCAGCGGCAGAACCCTGGCACAAGGGCGTATCGTCGGGCAACGATCTGCGCGCCGCCGTACTGGGTGCGAACGACGGACTGGTTTCCAATTTCTGCCTCATTATGGGCATGGCTGGTGCGGGAACCGGCAATAGGACGATCCTCTTTACGGCGCTGGCCGGGTTGATCGCCGGAGCGTGCTCGATGGCGCTTGGTGAATGGCTGTCCGTGATCAACGCGCGTGAACTGGCTAGCAACCAGATTGCCAGGGAGGCCGAGGAACTCGAGACAACGCCTGAGGCGGAAGAGCACGAGCTCGTGCTCATTTACCGCGCTAAAGGTTTCGATGCGGATGAGGCAAAGCGTGTCGCATCACAAAAATGATGCGTGACAAAGATCATGCGCTTGATACATTGACACGTGAGGAGCTAGGTCTGGACCCGGCGGATCTCGGCGGTAATCCGTGGTCGGCAGCGGGGGTGTCCTTCGGTCTCTTCTCGGTCGGGGCTATCTTTCCAACGATGCCGTTCTTGTGGACTCACGGCTTCAGCGCAATCGTTCAGTGCATCGTGCTAAGCGCTTTGGCTTTGGCTTCCATCGGCGTATTCACGTCACTTTTTAACGGACGTAGCGCCCTTTTTTCGTGTCTCCGTCAGGTGCTCATCGGTCTTCTGGCCGCAGGATTTACGTTCGGCGCCGGCCACTTGCTTGGTGTCTCTATTTCCTCAACCTGAACGGCGCTCGAGCCGGCGTCGATGCACCTGCCCAGCCCGTATCCCGCATCGACGCCTAGCAGATCGGCACTCTCGAGTGCTTCATTCGTCGAGATTGCATCCCATTAGCCCTGCGAGTCGCGAGGTTGTTTCCGTGCGCCTGCCAATACTGCGCACCGAGGACGACATGACACGGATAACTTGCGTTCGCGCATCGGCCCAGTGCAGAACACGATAACGAAAGCAGTCTTGCCGGTGCATTCGATCAGCGACAACAGCGAAATCGCGACGGAGTGCTTGAACTCAAACGGGAGTTCGGGTGCGATGCCCAATACGCTCGTGCCGCAGATAAAGGCGAATATTCCGCGGGCGAAACGAACGTCCGCAATGGCCGCAACGCCCGCGGCGATGATGATCAGTTTCGCCACGACAAGAGCCAACAGCCAGGTATCGTCGCTCGATGCGCTGCACTCAAACGGCGCTTCAATAATCGACCATCCACAGATTGCGAAAATCAACGCTGTTACGGCGCGCCTGACTGGGAAACCCATTCTACGAACGGTTGGCGCCGCTGCCGCATAGACGTGAGAACTCATACCTGCGTATAGCTCGCCAAAAACAACGGAGTGCGGTACTGTGCGTTCCAGGACGCGCCGATTTACCGAAAGTGGTTCATGTCTTCGCTCGGCGCGCTTCCGCTCACGCGATGTCCAACGTCACCGCGCACTTTGTCGATTGGGAAGGGGAAGAGATGATTTTGGAGTCGCATTCGACGTCGACCCGCAGCGCCGGCGGCAGCAAGCCATCTGTGGTTTATGTGGTCGACGATGACGAGACCGTTCGGCTCGCGCTGGGCGCCCTGCTCCGCTCAGTCGGGCTACGCGTCGAGACTTTCGGATCGTCGCACGAGTTTCTCGCCTTCGAGAAGTACGACGCGCCCAGTTGCCTGATTCTCGACGTCAGGTTGCGCGGCGAAAGCGGCCTCACGTTTCAGGAAGAAGTCGCGAAGAGCGGCCTGCAAATGCCGATTCTGTTCATGACAGGCCATGGCGACGTGGCAATGTCCGTCAAGGCCATGAAAGCGGGAGCGCTCGACTTTTTTTCCAAGCCCTTTCGCGATCAGGACATGCTCGACTCAGTCTCGAATGCGTTGACGCGCGATGCGGCGCGCCGCGCGGCCGAACAATCCATCGCGGCGCTTCGGGCCTGCTACGGCTCATTGACATCGCGGGAGCGAGAGGTAATGGGATTCGTGGTGGCCGGCCTGATGAACAAACAGATCGCCTCGGAGATGAATCTTAGCGAAATGACCGTGAAGATCCATCGTGGACAGGCGATGAAAAAAATGGCAGCGCGTTCCGTTGCAGATCTCGTGCGAAAGGCGGAAGCCCTCGGGATCGAGCCGCATCACCTGAAGTGATCCTGATCCTGAGCCTTCCGTGACGGTGTGGGCGCTGTCCGCCCCGCTTCTGCTCTGTACATTCTCATTTGAGATGATTCAACTCGCTGCTCCGTGCACTCCCGAGCGCTTGACACGCTATGACCCGCCGGACGCGAGAGTCAGGCACTGTGCCAGGGCGGCGGTGTCGACGGGCTTCTCGAGGAACGCCAGCACACTGGTCGCCTCGATTTTTGCCTGGATTTTCGCCTGCAGGACAGCGGTCGGAAAGGCTGTCATCAGGATGGTGGGCGGAGCGCACCCGAGTTCCAGCAGGCGATCGTGCAGATCGACGCCGGACATGCCCGACATGATCACGTCGGAAATCAGACATGCCGTCTCTGCGACGCTCGCGGACGCCAAAAACTCCTCAGCCGACGCGAAGACGCGCGTGTCCCAGCCTAGCGAACGAATCAGACTCGCGGTGGCAAGGCGGACCGCCTCGTCGTCGTCGACAATGGAAGCAATCCGAGGGACACGTAACTGGCTCACCTCTACCCCTATCCTCGGGAAATGGGGCGCAACGGACAGAGCGCGGACATGCAGGCTCCCCCGTATGCGCTATTGGAGCCAAGCGTAGAGCACAAACCGGCGGACGAAAATCATACCCATGTATGAGTACGAGCGCCCCGGCTCGGCTGCCATCCCCGTTATCTAAAAGCCGCTGGCGCCAGAAACTCAATACGCAGGTTGCCTTCAGGAAAGGCGACGTAACTTTGAAGGATCGAGAGCGGGCAACTTCATGGCCGCAATTTTCGCCGCCTCGCTTGCGGGCACACCCAGCGCTCTTAGAATGGAAGCCGCGAGCGCAGACGCATGCTTAGGACCTGCCTTCCCCAGCAATACTGACCGGATGCCCATCAAGCCCGAGCCCAGCACGACGTCGGCGCCGACCTGTTCGGCATCGATCAAGAACCGCTTCGACTTTACGCCCCCCCGAACGTCGCGGGTCAATTCCCGCGCCATGCTGTCCCCGAGAGGACCGGCTCCGAGACCGATGCGCAGGACCACCCATCCCCAGATTGCATCGTTGGCTGCCCGCTGAACGAAGTAGCGAACGGCGCATGCCATTCGTTGCGCGGGATCGGGCATTGCGGCCGTCAATTCGACAATATGCAAATTGAGCTCCTCAGCCAGGTCTGTCGCGACCGCCGTCAACATGTCCTCGCGCGTTTGAAAGTGGTTATAAAAGGTGCCCTTCGCGAGCCCCGCCTTCGCCATGAAGTCGTCGATGCTCGCGTTGTCCGGGCCCTTTTCAGCGAGAACCCTGATTCCGGCGTCAATTAGCAAAGCCCGCGTACGGGCACGACGCTCGCGCCCAATCTGCGCTCGCCTGGCCAATTGCGCCGGCGCCATTCCTGTCTTTTCGCCTGAACTCTTCATCGTCTCCGCGAACCACTCAACAGATCGTTCCCCGATTCTAAGGGACACCGAACATTTGTACAATAAAGTCATTTTGACTATACTGTACATATTGAAGTAGGGAGCGGCCATGAGTATGGCCACGACACTTGCGACAGCAGTGCTCACGCCACGGTCAGCCTGACCTTCGACAGCCCAAGCGAGACCGCCGAAACCGGGGTATTCGTCCCTTTACCTTCCGTGGCCTGGCTGTCGTGCCGGCAACGGAGTGCTTACCCTATGCAGCAATTTAACGAAGTTAGTCGTCCCCTGTCGCGAACCTCATTACGCATCGGCATCGCCGGCACGCAACAGTGGCAATGGCGATCCTGGCGCTGGTGGCTGCGGAGATCGCGTTTCACGGCATGCATATGAAGGCGCCGCGCGCTAGCACCACTGCGCAAGTGTTGACGGTCGCTCACGCAACGCTCGGCGACATGCCCGGCCAGGATGAGGCGGACGAAAGCTGCCGTCTTCTTTACGGGACAGGCGGCAGTCCCGCGGCAGAGTGCGGCAGGTAAGTAACCCTCCTATGCATGGTTCCGGCCCCGATGAGTAACCGACTCCAGATCTTGTGGGACGATGGCGAGCGCGTCTTCTGTAGAGGGCGGCGCCCGGGCGATGTCGGCGGCGACAACGTCCTGATGGTGCGGCCCGCCGCCGAACCTCCGCCACCGGCCAGCCTCGATCGTCTCGCTCATGAATTCGCACTGAAAGACGAACTCGATGGCGCGTGGGCGGTGCGGCCATTGGAACTGGTTCGCGAAGAGGGCCGCACGCTACTGGTGCTCGAGGATCCTGGCGGTGAGCCGCTCGGGCGGCTGCTCGGCGCGCCCATGGAGGCGGGCAGCGTGTTGCGCCTCGCCGTCGGCATCGCCGCGGCGCTGGGCAAGCTGCACCAGCGCGGGCTTGTCCACAAGGATCTCAAGCCCGCCCATATCCTGGTGAACGGCGCGGATGGACAGGTGCGGCTCACGGGATTCGGCATCGCCTCGCGGCTGCCGCGCGAACGGCGGGCGCCCGAGCCGCCCGAGACCATCGCCGGCACGCTCGCCTACATGGCGCCCGAGCAGACCGGCCGGATGAATCGCTCGATCGATTCGCGCAGCGACCTCTATTCGCTCGGCGTCACGCTCTATCAGATGCTCACCGGCGAGCTGCCGTTTACGGCCGCCGACCCGATGGAATGGGTGCACTGCCATATCGCCAGAAAGCCGGTGCCGCCTGGCGAGCGGTTGGAGACGGTCCCCGCTGCGCTCTCCCGGATCGTCATGAAGCTGCTCGCCAAGACCGCCGAGCAGCGCTATCAGACCGCGGTCGGCGTCGAGCGGGATCTGCGACGCTGCCTCGCCAGTTGGGAGCGCGATGGCCAGCTCGACGACTTCCCGCTGGGCGAACACGACACCCCCGACCGGCTGCTGATTCCCGAGAAGCTGTACGGACGGGAGCGCGAGATCGACACCCTGGTTGCCGCGTTCGATCGGGTCGTCAAACGCGGCACGCCCGAACTGTTGCTGGTCTCCGGCTATTCCGGCATCGGCAAGTCCTCGGTCGTCAATGAACTGCACAAGGTGCTGGTGCCGCCGCGGGGGCTGTTCGCCTCCGGCAAGTTCGACCAGTACAAACGCGACATTCCCTATTCGACGCTGGCGCAGGCTTTTCAAAGTCTGGTGAGGCCGCTTCTCGGCAAGAGCGACACCGAACTGGCGAGCTGGCGCGGCGCGTTTCTGGAGGCGCTGGGCCCGAATGCACGGCTCATGACCGATCTCATCCCCGAACTGAAGCTCATCATCGGTGAGCCGATCGTGGTCCCGGAGCTCGACCCGCAGCAGGCGCAAAGCCGATTCCAGCTGGTGTTCCAGCGCTTCATCGGCGTGTTTGCCCGCCCGGAACATCCGCTCGCGCTGTTTCTCGATGATCTGCAGTGGCTCGACGCGGCGACGCTTGATCTGCTCGAGGATCTGCTCACCCGCTCGGAACTGCGATACCTGATGCTGATCGGCGCTTACCGGGACAACGAAGTCGATGCCACGCATCCGCTAATGGTCAAACTTCAGGCCATCAGGAACACAGGCGCCACGATCGCGGAAATCAGGCTCGTACCGCTCGCCCACGAGCACATAGAGAAATTGATTGCGGATGCCCTTCACTGCAAGTCGAAGCATGCCGCGGCGCTCGCGCAGCTGGTGCATGAGAAGACCGCTGGCAATCCGTTCTTCGTGATTCAGTTTCTTTACTTGCTTGCCGAAGAGGCACTACTCGCCTTCGACTATGACGCGGCGTGCTGGTGCTGGGATTTCGATCGCATCCACGCCAAGGGTTATACCGAGAATGTGGTGGACCTCATGGCCGGCAGGTTGATCCGCCTGCCGGTCGGAGCGCAGCAGGCGTTGCAGCAGCTCGCCTGCCTTGGCAACGTGGCCGCGAGCGCGATGCTTTCAATCGTTCTCGGCGCCTCGAAGATGCAGGTCAACGCGGCGCTATGGCCGGCGGTGCAGCAGGAACTGGTCGAGCGTCTGGAAGGCTCTTACAGATTCATCCACGACCGGGTGCAGGAGGCCGCCTATTCACTGATCCCGCAAACGTTGCGGGCTGAAGCCCATCTCCGGATCGGAAGGCTGCTGGTGACGCAGACGCCCACCGAGAAACGGGAAGAGGCGATCTTCGAGATAGTCAATCAGCTCAACCGCGGCGCCGCGCTGATCACCGAACAAGAGGAGCGGGACCAGCTCGCCGAGCTCAACCTGATCGCGGGCAAGCGCGCCAAGGGGGCCACCGCCTACGCCTCGGCGCTCACCTATCTCAATGCCGGTGCGGCGCTGTTGGTTGACGGATAGCTGGGAGCGCCGGCACGAGCTGATGTTTGCGCTGGAGCTGAACCGGGCCGAATGCGAGTTCCTCAGCGGTGCCCGGACAGTCGCAGAAGACCGGTTGAACGCGCTTTCGCCTCGGGCTGCAACGACCATCGAGCGTGCGTCGGTTGCCTGCCTGCTTCTGGACCTCTACACGGCGCTTGGTCAGAGCGGCCGCGCCGTTGCCGTTGGCCTCGACTATCTCCGGCATTTGGGGGTCGACTGGTCGCCGCAGCCGACAGAGGAGGACGTGCGACGCGAATACGAGCGGTTCTGGTCCCAGCTCGGGCGCCGCAGCATCGAGGATCTGATCGAACTGCCGTTGATGGCCGATCCAGCATCTCTGGCAACGATGGAGGTCCTGACCAAGCTCGTGTCGCCTGCATTCCATACGGAAAAGAATCTCTATCCCCTCGCCATGTGCTGGGCGGTCAATCTCAGCCTGGAGCGGGGCAACAGCGACGCTTCGTGCGCGACCTACGCATGGTTTGGCTGCGTCGCCAGCGCGCACTTCGGCGACCACGAGTCGGCCTATCGCTTAGGGCAACTCGGCTGCGAACTGGCAGAGCGACGCGGATTCACGCGCTTTCAGGCCCGGACCTATATGGCCGCGGGAAGTCACCTGATTCCATTCGCAAGGCAGGTCGGGACTGCACGCGATCTGCTGCGCCGTGGGTTCGAGATCGCGAGCAGGAGCGGCGATCTGCTGTTCATGGGGTGGTACAGGGGTCTCTACCTGATCGACAATCTACTCGCAGCGGGCACCCCTCTCATCGAGGTCCAACTCGAAGCCGAGGGCGGTCTCGCATTTGCACAAAAGATGCAATTGGGGCACCACGTCGAGCTCATCGCATCGTACCTCGGGCTGGTCCGGATGCTGCGCGGCTTGACGTCGACATTCGGCTCTTTCAATGACGAACAGTTCGACGAAGTCCAGATCGAGACGCGTCTGGCTAGTGACCCGCAGTTCGCGTGGATCGATTGCCTTTACCATACCCGAAAGCTGCAGGCCCACTTCCATGCTGGCAACTTTGCCGCTGCCATCCAGGCGGCGTCCAGAGCGGAACAGGTCCATCCGGGCATCTTGCGATTGCTGTTCACAGCCGCGGATCATCGCTTTTACTGTGCGCTGGCCCATGCCGCCTGTTGCGAGCGCGAACCGGCCGGCGCGCGACAGCAGCACCTGGACGTTGTCGTTGCGCACCATCACCAGCTCCGGGCCTGGGCGGACAACTGTCCGGAGAATTTCGAGGACCGCGCGGCGCTGGTCGGTGCGGAGATCGCTCGCCTTGAAGGCCGCGATGCCGACGCGATGCGCCTCTACGAACAGGCGATCCGCGCGGCGCGCGACAATGGCTTCGTCCAGAACGAGGCGATCGCGTACGAAGTGGCCGCACGCTTTTACGCCGCGCGCGGCTTCGAACAGTTTCGGCGCCTGTATTTGCGGCAGGCTCACTCCTGCTACCTGCGTTGGGGAGCCAACGGGAAGGCGCGGCAACTTGAGGAGAAGTATCCGCACCTTGGCGTGGAAGAGCCCTCGCCCCGCCTGACGAGCACAATCGGCGCGCCGGTCGAACATCTCGATCTCGCGACCGTGATCAAGGTATCGCAGGCCGTCTCGGGCGACATCGTCCTCGACAAGCTGATCGATACGCTCATGCGCACGGCGATTGAACAGGCCGGTGCCGAGCGGGGTCTGTTGATTCTTCCAGACGGCGGCGAACAACGGATAGCAGCAGAGGCGACGACCGGCGGCGACACGACCCAGGTGCAGCTGCGCGAGAAGCCGGTGACTGCGGCGGTGCTGCCGGAGTCGGTCCTCTACCATGTGCTACGCACCCGGGAGAGCGTCATTCTCAACGATGCTGCGGCCCAGCCCCCGTTTGCGACGGACCCCTACGTCCATCAGCATCGTGCCCGTTCGATTCTCTGCCTGCCGCTGATGAATCAGGCCAGGCTAACCGGCGCGCTTTACCTCGAAAACAATCTGATGACCCACGTCTTCGCACCGGCCCGCATCGCCGTGTTGAAGCTGCTCGCCTCGCAGGCGGCGATCGCGCTGGAAAATGCCCGCTTATACCGCGACCTCGCGGAGCGCGAGGCTCAGATCCGGCGTTTGGTCGACGCCAACATCATCGGGATCGTGATCCGGAACAATGAAGGTGCAATTCTCGAGGCCAATGACGCGTTTCTACGAATCGTGGGATACGACCGTGAAGATCTCGTCGCGGGTCGCGTGCGGTGGACGGAGCTGACAACTCCGGAATCACGCGACCGCTCCGCACATGCCCTGGCCGAACTTAAGAATACCGGGACCCTAAAACCGTTCGAGAAAGAGTATTTCCGCAAGGACGGCAGGCGTGTGCCTGTGCTGACCGGGGCAGCGGTCTTCGAGGAAGGCGGGAGCGCGGGTGTCGCTTTCGTGCTCGATCTGACCGAGCTCAAGCAGGCGGAGGGAAAAGTCCGCGAGAGCGAGCGGCGCTATCGTGAAGTGCAGATGGAACTGGCGCATGCGAACCGCGTAGCCACCATGGGCCAGCTCGCGTCCTCAATCGCGCATGAGGTCAACCAGCCGATCGCCGCGACGGTCACCAACGCCGCAGCCGCGCTGCGCTGGCTGGACGCCCAGCCGCCTGACGTCGAGGAGGTGCGGCAGGCGCTCCGCCGTATCGTCAACGACGGTAATCGCGCGGGGGACGTGATCGGACGGATCCGTCAACTGATCAGGAAGGCGCCACCACGCAAGGAAACGGTGGATATCAACGAGGCGATTCGCGAGGTGATCGAGCTCACCCGTGGCGAAATCGTGAAGCACGGCGCCTCGGTGAAGACGCGACTTGCAGACGGCTTGCCCTTCATCGAAGGAGACCGTGTCGAATTGCAACAGGTCCTCCTGAACCTGGTCATCAACGCAATCGAGGCCATGAGCGACGTCAGCGATGGCGCGCGGGAAGTACTGATCAGCACGGGAAACGCCCACGCTGACTGCGTACTTGTGACCGTGCGCGATTCGGGGCCGGGCTTTGCCCCGGACAGCACCCCCGAGCATGTTTTCGCCTCGTTCTACACAACGAAGCCCACCGGTTTGGGCATGGGGCTGTCGATCTGCCGTTCGATCGTCGAGGCACACGGCGGCCAATTGTGGGCGAACGCGAACGAGCCTCGCGGCGCGATCTTTCAATTCACGGTGCGCGCTCACCAGAAAGTTCAAGCGGTTGCTGAAAGGCATTGCCTTCAGGGACGGCGAGCCGGTTAAGGACGATCACGGGGCTCGTCAAATTCGCCGCGTGAAGATCCTACTTATCAAGCCGTACACACACCACTCCTGGTGTTAGCTCCGTGACGTGAAAATTACATGTTTGACATATTTGTATAAAACACACAGTGTCCATATTTCAAGAAATTCACCATGTATACAAGGCTAGACTTTCGTCTCCCGCAAACGCTGCCCTGTTTGCGAGGAGTACTCAGTTATGGAGAGTCTTGATGAAGTACAAAGCATTGTCCGCCACGCTGCTTGCTGCACTCGGCACGACCGCAGCATATGCGCAAAGCAGCGTGACCCTGTACGGCCTGCTGGATGAAGGCATTAGTTATAGCAACAACACCGGCGGTCACAGCAATGTCAAGTTGACCGACGCCATGATGCAAAGCAATCGTTGGGGCCTGAGAGGCGCCGAAGATCTGGGTGGTGGCCTGAAGGCACTGTTCGTGCTGGAAAACGGCTTCACGCTGAGCAACGGCAAGCTTGGCCAGGGTGGCCGCGAATTCGGCCGAAGCGCCTATGTCGGCCTGTCGAGCAGCCAGTTCGGCACCCTGACCATGGGTCGTCAGAACGAATTCATGTACGACTGGGTCAGCCATGTATCGATGGAAAACTTCAACGGCGCAGGTGGCAATACCTTCGCGCACGTGATGGACAACGACAACATGCTCGGAACGTTCCGCGTCAACAACGCGGTGAAATACCAGAGCCCGAATTACTATGGCCTGACCGTCGGCGCCTTGTATGGCCTCTCGAACCAGGCCGGCGGCTTCGCGAACAACCGTGCGTACAGTTTTGGTGCCATGTACAACAACGGGCCGATTCTTGCGACGTTGGGTTACACGCAGATCAACAACAACATCAGCAGCCTCAACAACAGTGGCGCAGTTGATAACAGCGCCAACGGCAGCGGCACCGGTGACCAGAACTTCACCGCAGGGCGTCAGCGTACCTTCGGTGGCGGCTTGAACTACGCGTTCGGCCCGGCCAAAGTTGGTTTTGTGATTACGGACACCAAGCTGAACAACGCAACCGCTTTCCCCGGCGGCGGTACGTTGACGGCTGCAAACGCCGCTTATGTTCATTTCACGAACTATGAAGTGAACGCGCATTACAGCCTGACCTCGGCATTGACCCTGGGCGCAGCTTACACTTTCACCGATGGCAAGTTCGACAATGCTGGGAACGCGGCATCGCCGAAGTGGAACCAGCTCAGCCTGTTGTCGGATTACGCCCTGTCGAACCGCACGGACGTGTACGCAGTCGCCAACTGGTCACACCTGAGCGGCGGTCTGAACTCGGCGGCACCGGGTAATTCGAGCTTGACTGCATTTGAAGGCGCAAGCTCCTATGTCGGCGGGATTGCGGCAACGAAGAACCAGGTGGTCGTGGGCGCTGGTCTGCGCACCCGCTTCTAAGGCCTGATCGAACGGTTGAGGAACGCCGGGCTTGCGGCGATTCGCGTGCGGCAGGCAGGCGTGTTTCTCAACCGGCGGTGACTGATATTTGTATCGTTGAGGCCCGATTCGTGGGAGCGGAACATTCGCTTCCCCGGGAGAGAGCCGAGTATTGAAGGGGTGACAAGCTACCTCAACTGCGTTATTCGAGCGCGAGACGCTTGATAACGTTGCCGGTAGTCCCTGTCACCGAGAAGCGTTCTCCGAGAATCAGTTGGCCCGCCCATTCTGGCGGGCTTTTTTTGGGGGTGACCGTGCCGATCGCGCCGAGCCGAACACAACGCTGACGAAAGCGGCTTGACGGTGTGATATTTCCACGCGGACATCGAGCACAAAAAGATCACACCATGAGCGTCGGTGACGATCAGGAATTCGGACGGATTCGCGCCCTGAAACCATTCGAGATCGTTTATGAACTCGCGCTTTAAGCAAGCAAACGGAAGTCATCCATGAAATTCACGAAGTTGTTTGTACTCGCGTGCGCTGCATTCGTGGGTGTTTCGGGCGTTGCGCTCGCCGGAGACGACGCGCTTGCCCCGCGGCAGGTGCCCGCAACGGTCCTGCCAATGCCGGCAGATGTTAGCCCCGAATTGCAAAAGCTCATCGCGGCGCCCTATAACCCAGCATGGAATGTATTGTGGACCACGGGCGAGCAATGGAGAGTGGCTGCCAACGCGCAGGCTGCCAAGGTCATGCAAACCCAACCGGCCATGCGCGAACGCCTCGGTGTGACGGTGCTGCCCAATACAATCAACGGTGTGAGGGTGTACGTCGTCACGCCCGATGTTATTCCGCCCGATCACCACGACAAGGTGCTAATTCACATTCATGGCGGCTGCTATGAGCTTTACCCGGGCGAGGCGGGCACGAACGAAGCCGTCATCATGGCGGGCCTGGGGCATTACAAGGTGATTTCTGTCGACTACCGAATGCCGCCTGAGGGTTACTTCCCCGCTGCGCTTGACGATGTCGAGACGGTCTACAAGGCGGTACTGCGGGCGAACGATGCGAAGAACGTGGGCGTTTTTGGGACCTCGGCGGGTGGTGCTTTGGTGCTGGAGCTGATGCTGCGCGCGAAACAGGAAGGCCTGCAAATGCCCGGCGCGATCGCGCCAGGTACGCCGATGTCGGACCTCACGAAGACTGGCGATTCGTTCTACACCAATGAAAAGGTCGACAACGTCCTGGTGTCACGCGATGGATTCTGCGATGCCGCGGCCGTAGTCTATGCGCACGGCCATGATCTCAAAGACCCACTGCTCTCACCAGTCTACGGAGACATGCACGGTTTTCCGCCGGCTATCCTGACCACGGGAACCCGGGACCTGCTGCTCAGCAACACCATTCGCGTGCATCGGAAGCTTCGGGAGGCGGGTATCGATGCACAACTCGAGGTCTTTGACGGCATGTCGCACGCGCAGTACCAAATGGATGACCGCATACCCGAGACAAAAGAAGCGTTTGGTGAAATTACCGAGTTCTTCAACAAGCACCTCGGTCATTGACCAGGCTTCTACTATAGGGCTGTCGTCATTCCTCTCGTTACTACTGCCGCCGTGATGACTACCGCGAGGCAATTCTGGATTATGTCGTGCAGCAGGAGCACTGCCTGATCGCGATGGAATCGTGCGCCGGGACGCAGTTTCTGGCGACCAAACCGCAAATGCTCGGTCACGAAGTACGGCTCGCTCCGGCGCAGTTTGCCGCACCATTTCGCAAATCGAACAAGACCGACTTTAGTGACACAGAGGCAATTGCCGAAGCAGCCGCAAGAGGTCACATGAGGTTTTCGCGCATCAAGAGGGCTCGCACCCGGCGACCCCATTCTCAACTTTATTCCGACGCCGGGTGCGCCGCCGGCATGCCCGCCGTGCGAATTGCCTCAGTACCGTGTGTGCCATGCTGGATCGCATAGATCTCCCGATTGCGCGCGATCTCTGCGGCCGTCGGCGGATAGTCGCTTTTGGACGTCGGCACCAGCCCTTCGGCCTGTGCCTGCTTCAACTGCGCAATGACTTCGGCGCGTGTCAATCCCGACGACGTGGTTTGAGCAAAAGCGTTTGCGCCGAACGGCAAGCTAAGTGCAGCAACGGCAATCGCGGTAAGCAGTTTCATGATGTCTCTCCGGGTAGTGGCAAGAAGTGAGTGGCCTGAACCACGCTTCCCATTCTCGTCATTTCACCTTTCGGAGCACTGACCCGCAGATTACCTTTTTGTTATCCAGGCATTGCCTCGTGAAACGTCACGTCACCGCACGTTCGCATCAACGCCCAGGTAACGGAACGGTAATCCAGCCCGACCGCGCCCCGTAAGGGCTCCAACATCACACTCCTGAGTCGAGAAGCCCGCGTCACGCGCTCTGACAGCGCAGCAACGCCGTGACTTCATGGCCTCATTTCAGGAACCCGTCATGTGGATTGTCCGGCTCGCGCTGCGCCGCCCATATACCTTCGTGGTCCTCGCCGTACTGATCCTTATCGTCGGCCCGCTTGCGATACTGCGCACGCCGACCGATATCTTCCCAAACATCGATATCCCGGTGGTCAGCATCGTCTGGACATACAACGGCTCTTTAACGACCGGCTGTTGCTCGGATTGAAGGGCACCATGAGCGAGGCCGAACTGCATATCCTGCGTGCCCGTCTGGATGGGGATATTCGCAACAAGGTCGCCCGTGGCGCATTGCGGAGGGAATGACGATGGAAGGTGATATGACAAGGACACCTTAGATAACCAGGGAATAGAATTGCTCGGCGACGCCCGGATGGGTTCCTTCCGCCGTTATCACCTGCCCTTTCCTGATCATGTGGACCACGTCGATGCCGGACAGGATGATGCGGGCACACCGGAAATCCTTGAAACCCAGCATCGGCCTGATGATGCGTTTGATGGCCCTGTGGTCCTGCTCGACAATGTTGTTCAGATACTTTGGCTGGCGGATCTTGATCGGGCTCTCGCGTTCGGCGTTGATCGCCTCAAGCGTCGCCCCTGACCTTGACATAGGTCTCATCAACGCACCAGCTCATGCCTACCGGCCGCTTGTGCTTGTGAAACGCCTTCTCGAACACGGGAACGAGCTTGATCACCCATCGGTGCACCGTCGAACGATCCACCTCAAAACCGCGTTCCGCCATCATTTCTTCGAGATCACGCAGGCTCAGCGAATACACCACGTACCACCGTACGCACAGCAAAATCACGTCCAGTGGATAATGCAGGCGCTTGAGCACCCTGGCCAGGCCCGAAGGCAGTGTCTTGCGCGGCGTCTCGTTGGACTCGTCATCTCTATACATTCGCTAATTTCTGGCCTCCCAATTCTATCCCACCCGCTTAGCGCGACAGAACCCTGGCGGCGCTGCGCCGACATTTTCAACGGGATGCATAGCCTTTGTGGTATGTGAAAACATGCCAGAAGATCGGTTTCCTAAGATAAGTTTTCTTCTCATCGCGGTAATTGCTACCCGGTATTCCGGCCTATAGAAAGTGGTCTAGCAACTACAGACTTTTTAGAGCGCCATTTCGCTGGCTAAATCTTTGAGATTCGCCGCTCGGAAACGGTGCGCGCGAATGACGCAACATGGCCGGATGCACTCGGTGGGCTACGAGGCCGCAAAGCAGCCACTGCCCGACCGAGTGCATCCGACCGTCGGCTTACGCGGTTGGATACTGAACCCATACTGTCGGACATATGCAGGGCGGTTTCAAGAGTGAAGCGCAACAGCGGGTTTAATGTTTAGAGCCTTGAGGTTGACTTGCTGAAGCAAGGGTCGCGGCGAAGACCTCGAACGGCGAATGGAAGGCATGAGTTGCACGAGGTCGGCTGTTCAGACTGTCGGCGATAGCGTCAAGTTCGTCCTGACTGTAGACCGAAAGGTCCGTGCCTTTGGGCAGATACTGGCGCAGCAGCCCGTTGGTGTTTTCGCAAGTGCCGCGTTGCCAGGGACTGTGCGGGTCGCAGAAGTACACCTTCACGCCGGTTGCGGCGGTGAGTTCTTGATGCCGCGACATTTCTTTGCCCTGGTCGTAGGTGAAGCTCTGCCGTAATGGCGCGACAATCGAATTGAGTTTGGCGGAGAAGCCGGCCAGCGCTGAAGCGGCGGTGGCATCTTCCATCCTGGCAAGCAGCACCAGACGGCTGGTCCGTTCGACCAGCACGCCTACCGAGGACTGGTTGCCGGCACCCTTGATGAAGTCGCCTTCCCAGTGCCCAGGCAGCAGTCGGTCTTCGATTTCGGGCGGCCGCACATGAATACTGACCATGTCGGGAATCTGTCCGCGCCGGTCTGTGCCCCGTGTACGCGGCATGCGCGTGCTGTGGCCATGGCGCAAGCACGCAATGAGCTGACGGCGCAGTTCGCCGCGCGGCTGGGCGTAGATAGCCGTGTAGATGGTTTCGTGCGAAACCTGCTGGGTCGGGTCGGTCGGATACATACGCTTCAGTGTGCCCGATATCTGCTGAGGTGACCATTTCCACTCGAGCAGAGTGAGAACGATGCGCCAGCAGACGCTTTGCAGGCAAAGCTTTGGGGGGCGGCGACCCGCGCTGCGGCGTGCGGCACTGAGCGCTTCAGCCGACACGGACGCGTAGCCAGCAGGCAAGCTGTTTCGCGCCAGTTCACGGCTAACGGTGGCTGGCGAGCGACCGAGTATCCGGGCCATGGCCCGGATACTCGAACCCTGCAGATGCAGACTTGCAATGATCAGGCGCTCTTCAGGCTGAAGTTGTTGATACTGAGTTCTTTCGTGCATCGCAACACCTTATACGAAACAGGTGTTGCACTTCAGATTTGAGGCCGCCCAGTCATTGGTCCTCGCATTCCAGCGGACATTCGAACGTCGGCTGCGCGAACGGCTGCGTCTTGGCAACGGACATTCGAGCGCCAATCGTGTTCGTCGCGTTGCGGCGCGTCAAGCGTCAAGCTAGTTGTCGCCTCACTCATGCAGTTAAAGGCTGCTGATCACCGGCGCCCGGACTTTCCGAGACGCGTCCGCCGTCGCGCGAGCCCGCAGACGGCCCATATGGTGGTCGCGGAGGTGGCGTTTCCCGAGTGGGCGCGCGCGAGTGAGCTAAGGCAGGCCACCTTTCAGGGCATGCGCTACGACAGGGACGCCAAGGAGGTGAGGCGCGAGGGCTCCTCGCTGCGCCAATGTGCGCTTCGGGAATGGCCGTTTCGGCAGCGTTTCTACAACTGGTGCACAAGAGAGGAAGACTATGCTGACCCGCTTTGCTTCTGTTTGCCGTATGCGGATTCGGCATTTTGCTCACGGTGGCCGAAGTCGAGAGTGCGTCGTTTAACGGAGCAGAACGCCGTTGCACAGTGGGATGGTCCATTCAAACGGAGGCGCTGCGGGCAGACACCATCGCAAGCTTCCAGGAGCCGGTGGCGTTCATGTCTGCGTGAAGCGCTGGACTATGGCGGGAGGCGTGCAACCACGTTCATAGATTCGGCGTTAGCTTCCGCACAGAGGTTATCTCATGATCTGAAGACTGCCTAATGGACGACTTCTTGACGCATGCGCCGCGAATCGCCATTCGAGAGCGCCTCGTCCTCGGTAAGCGCTAGTTATCGGCTGGCGTCTCCACCAATGTCCCGATCAGGCGCAGCAGTTCGGCATGCTCCGGCCCTTTGCCATCTCGAACAAGGAAGTCGCCAATTGAGATGTCGGACGGCCGGCCACCTGACGAGAAGTTGGGCTCATGTCGGACGAAAACCCGGCCAGAGTCGTATTCGTGGACGAGCGACCAACGGTCTCCGTTCGCGCTCCTGTAAAGCTCTCGCGCCTTTTGAGTCATGGCCCCTCCTATTCGGGCTAAGCATACAACGGCCGGGACGTCGCTGACAGGGTGTCAACGTGGTTTTAGCGATCGAATCGATCACGGCGATGATGCCGCGACATACGCGATCTTCGGTCCACCCTTTCGGTCAACCGGCCGGAACTCGACCTTATGGAACGTATCGACCAGGCGCGCGTTGCCTTGCTTGAAAGTCAGTCGGCGCAAATAAAAGAACGCGTCGCAGTGATCCAGTTCCCGGTGGCGTTGTTTCGCGCAAGGGGAGGGGCAGCAAATACCGGATGGTGTTCATCAAGTGGCGCACCCTCAATGAGATTCGACAGACAGCACGCACCGGCTGTGCCTGAGGACTCGACAATCTTGATTGTCGCCCTGGAAAGGGACATCGAGCTTGGTCAGTCAGGCGGTGTGAGCCAGCAGGCATCGCGCGCCATCCCGCAAATCACCGCTGCGCGCCGCTCCTGCGAATTTCGCTGGTTTCACCAATCCACTCGCGTCAAAATGTGGAATGCGCCGCTCTCGCGATGCGTCTGCCAGCTTTCGCGCAATCGGCTACTGCATCGATCGAGACAAGCCATCCGGAGCGAGGAAAAGGATCATGCAGAGCGCGATTCGGCGGCATTGCCTGAACGTTGTCGCGCTGGCGACCTATCTCGCGTTGGCAGCCGTCAGTACGAGTCTGACTGGCTGCAGTTCACTTTACAGTGAAGGCGCCACTGCGGGTGCCGGTATCGCCGGGGCGGCCATCGCCGGCACGGTGACCAACAACGCGGCCGTTGCCACCGGCATCGGCCTCGGCGCAGTGGCCGCTGCCCGAGCCGGCGTGCAGTACTCGGAACGCGTGATGCACGCGTATACGCAGGCGCAGATTGCGGCCGCGGCGGGACCGCTCGCGGTCGGCGCCGTGGCACCCTGGTTCACCAGGCACAGCGTACCGATCGAGCCAGACGAAAAAGGCCGCGTGACTGTGAGCCGGGAGATTAGTACCGGTATGCTCGACTGCAAGGAGATTGTCTTTTCCGTCGATACCGATGCGAAGAAGGATCAGCCCGCGACCAGTTCGTTCTACATCGCTGCGGTGTGCCGTGATGGCGATGACTGGAAATGGGCCTCGGCGGAACCGGCCACGGCACGCTGGGGTGCGCTGCAATGAAGCGCCGCCTTGATGCGATGCTTGCGGCCGGCGTTGTGGCGAGTTTGACGGTAATGATGAGTAGCTGCGCGTCGATCGGCAACGTAACGGTCGACCCGCCGTCGCAGTCCTCTCGCGCGCTGACCGTGATGATGTAGCCTCGGTGCACCTGTTGCTCTTCCATGGCCAACTCCAGACAACAAATGCGATGTTATTCAGCGATGCCGGCGAGGTCTTCGATGTCGTTTTCAATCCGTCCTCGCGCTTCAACCGCCGCTTCCTCCGTAGTTTTTGCGATCAGTGGGAAAACCAGTCCGTTCCCTTTGAATGCGCCGGCGAAATGGACCCATGCCGCGTAAGAACATACGCCGGATTCGAGCCGACAAATATTCAGAACTACATCATAGGTACGCTGCAGTCCCTGTCGACGCGCGTATTGAAATCTGTACACCTCGGTATCAGGCATGACGACCTCTTCCGCATTTTAAGCCTTAAGGGAAGGTTGCTACGTAGCGACGAAGATCTGCGCTCGTCGCTCGGCATAGCGCGGCTTCCTCCGTTCATACGAGGTTACGCCCTTCCGTATAGGTTGCGAAGGCACGGTCAGCGCGCCGCACAATTACGTTGACCGGGCCGCTCGGCAACGGTGCACTGGCGTCACTTGATCGCCGACGGGGGCGATTGGGTTCGTCCGTACCCGGCCAGGAAGCGTCACTCGCCCACATGATCGTTCGGCCGTTCAGACGTCCGATTCACCCGGCGGATTCAACCGGTCGATGCAATAGTTCGATGGAACCGTTCAGCCGGCGTTTCGTAATCCAGGGTCTTTCGTGGACGCTCGTTCAGCCTTCGAGCCACGGCGTTGAGTTTGGCCTGTGAGTAGACCGACAGATCGATGCCTTTCGGGAAGTATTGTCTTAACAGGCCATTGGTGTTTTCATTCGAGCCCCGGTGCCAGGGGTGTTTCGGATCGCAGAAGTACACGGCAATGTCGGTGGCAATGGTGAACCGTTTATGGTTCGCCATCTCTGATCCCCGATCC
Source organism: Paraburkholderia sp. UCT70 (assembly GCF_050434085.1). NCBI lineage: Bacteria > Pseudomonadati > Pseudomonadota > Betaproteobacteria > Burkholderiales > Burkholderiaceae > Paraburkholderia > Paraburkholderia sp. UCT70. The sequence continues at coordinate 1,488,704 of NZ_JBNPVZ010000003.1, forward strand.
TACGTAAGCGATTTATACAGTTCCTTCGGCAGCTTTCCAGCATGTCTGATGAGCGCATTGACTACTGTTTCGCTGTCCTTGCTGGCGATCTTCACCAGCATCACATAGCGCGTCTGACGCTCGACAAGCGTTGCAATCTGGCTACCGCCACTGCCACACAGGAGATCGCCTTCCCAGTGTCCCGGCACCGCGCGATCTTCCACGGTGGCGAGGCGTTCACTGATTGATACCGCTTCGCGGATTCTGCCGTGGTCGTCCGTTTTCTGCGTGTGATGGCGCGAGCGACGCATGGCCCGGGTGCGCCGTAGATGCTCCAGCAGTTCTTTCTTCAGTGCACCCCGTGCCTGAATGAAAAGACTGCGGTAGATGGTCTCGTGTGACACGCGGTAGTCCTCGTTGCCCCGCCAGGCTCGTTTGAGCCATCCAGCAATCTGCTGGGGCGACCACTGCAACTGGAGCTTGTTGGCCACGATATGGGCCAGCGTCCGGTGCTCGACCAGTTTGCAGACTTTCGGGCGCAGCGACCGATCCCATGCCAGCTGGTCGGCGTGGCTGGCCCGATAGCCGCCCTGCCCACTGTTGCGCTTGATCTCGCGACAGACCGTGGACGGTGATCGCGACAGTCGCCGGGCGACTGACTGAATCGAATCACCCGCGACGAGGCCTCGCGAAATCTCCTCGCGTTCGGCAAGCGTCAGCGCCAGCCTGGATCGCTGGCGGGGTGCAGGCTGGATTCCTCCAGTTTGCGCCAGAATTCCCTGTACTGACGAGTGATTGCGGTCAAATAGCTGGGCGATGTGCTGCAACGACTCGCCTTTGCGCCAGCGTTCCCACATCAATGCCTTCTGGCTTTCGCTGTAATAGATCCGGCGCCTCTGTTTCATTTGCAACAGTCCCGCCGCTCATGCGACGTTCATTGTGTTGCATCGACCGGTTGAATCCGCCAGGCCCGTCAGCCGATCGACGGTTCTGGCCGGCAACCGACTCATGCGCTTCGGTGCGCAGCTTCAACCTCGCCAGGCTGCCATCGGCAGCACGCGATATGTAACCGACGGCGAGTTCCAGCATCGCCGTCAGGCATTCATTTACGTCGACGAGAAAAGCTCAGGGTGCGTATCGCGACGCGTAGCTCGCAGCACGCGCAGCCAACTGTGCTTGTCGTTCCGCCGCAGTAACGTACTTTGTCGTCGCGGGGAGAATAGTCCGAACGTCACTGAGCTTCACAAGCTGGGCTGATGCCGATGGTCCCTGCGAAGCGGGTGTCGCGGGTAGTCCCTGCCAGCGCGGGTTGAGGAAGCCCTGGTGCAGACCTGCAGTGTCGACCCAGTTGTAGACGCCAGGGTCTTTGGGGGATATCACGAACTTGTACGTGCCATCCGGATTGGGTACCGCTTGGGTGTTGTTCAACGTCTGAGTGTGGTTGATGTAGTCGGTCGTGATCGTCCACCGTCCATAGGCCGGCGCGATGAAGTATTTTGCCCCGCCGAGGTTGACGTTGAGAACAAGCGCTTCGTCATCGGCAAGCTGGAATGCAGCATATGACGCCGCCTGGTTGGCGAGGCGCCCCCCGGTGCCGCCAAGCGATGGCGCGGGGAGCGTATTGGCAGGCTGAGCGTACGCAAGGGTGTTGTAGGCAATAAAGGGCGCAGCCGCAGCCGAAGTTTGTAGTGTCGCTGCCAGGGTCGTGGCGAGCGCGTCAGCAGTTTGGGATTGCGTCGAGGCGGACGGGGTCCGCTTTATCGCCAGACTGTTGAACTGTTGGACTCCCCATTCGTTGATCGTATCGCGCACGAAGATAGACGCGGCTCCCGAGACGAGCTGGATCTGGTTGCCGCCTCCGGTTGGCGACGAGTTAGCGTTAATGAAGAAACTGCCGTCCGCGTTGGTGCCGAGCTGATCGCCGGCGAGGTTGGAGAGCGTTGCGTTGGTGCTGCTATAGAGGCTGAAATTGAAATCGACAGGCTTTTGCCCGTGCACTTTTCCGGTGATGACGTAGCTCGACGCAGGGTCAACCGGGATGCTGCGGTATAGGGTGTCCGGGTTATCAAATGTTGTCCGCGATCCGGGCACGCTCATTCCGTACCAGTTGTGCGGGGCTGCTAGAAACGAAACCACCTTCGGGTCGTTGGCATTGCCCGAAGCAAGCGATAGCGCGAAGGCGAACACACTCTCATCTACAGCCTCATCGAGATTTGCCAACGCCTCATCCGGTACGCCACCGGTTGTTTGCGCAGCCGCTAGCCACTTTGCTTAAAGCGTGGCTTTCGCCGCAATCACAGCGGGCGACTGAACAACAGTGATTGCAAGTTTTTCGGCTGCCAACTGATCCGTGCTCGCCAAAGGGTTTGGGCTATCCGCAATACTGCTTCCTCCGCAGGCATCCAGGACGAATGGGAGTGCGGCCAAGGCTATCAAACGTCGGTTGAACATGTTGAGCGTGTGTAAGTTATTGGAATGCTTGAGCGCACAATCTATAGGGCGTTGAAAAGCGGCGGAACCAAGAGAAACGAATATGGAAAGTCTTTCTTCGGCTATGCCGCGTGCTTTCGAACCAGGAGCTCGGCGTAGACGCCATTGTTCGGTCGTGTCCTCGGAGAAGGAGACAATCAGTTTCTAGGAGGGGCGTCTCTGGCCAAAAAGGATTCGATAAGCGGCCGCACCTGCCCGGCGTCCGAGCGCAATGGGAACGCTGATTCGCAGCGTCCCAGTCGGCGTCGCGCTTCGCGCAGCAATTGCCGTCTCGGTCTCTTCGAGGTCTTCGAGGATTCGGGCGCGGCGAGGAGCCGGGCAGCTTCACCCTAATTTTTCGTCCCGGCCATGCCAGACTTTTTTGCGCGTTATCCCGACATCCAGGTCGAGTTGAGCGTCGGTAACCGGTCGGTCGATTTGATTGCCGAGAACCTCGACTGTGTGCTGCGTCTCGAGCCGTTACTCAGCGACTCGCTGATCACGCGCTCGGCCGGTACGCTGCCGCGCTTGACCTGCGCGTCGCCCGCCTACATCCAGCGCCACGGCCTGCCGCGCGAGCCCGCCGACCTCGTGCAAGGTCATACGATCGTCCGTATTCGTCGAGTGGGCAATCGAACTTCTCAGGGCAAGCGAACCCGCCTGATTCCTCGCGTCGTTACGCTTCGCGCGGTGGCGTCCTGGTCGACGCGGATCTGCGGATCACTTAGCGGCGAATACCGACACCCCGCCGTTGACGAACCCGTTTGCCGCGCAAATCGGACACCCCGCCGGCGATGTCGCCGAAGAGTATGGAACGAAGATGAGCCCGGTCGCCGGGGTCGATCGCAACCGAATGTGCGTTATTCCCCGTGTTCAGGCGGGTAACGACACTGCGGTTGCTGGCGTCGACGATAGTCAACACGGGTGTGCATGGCGATGCCGTCGAGCAGGCGCCGTTCGTCGACGCATTGCCAGAAGACGTCCAACGGCTCGCCGCGTTGTAATAGCGATTGGTGGACGGATCATATTCGAGTTGATCGCCGCCGCCCGCGTTCAGGGACGCCAGAAGCGCGCCGTTCGAACGGTCAAGAATCTGTATGAGCAAGGGCGCGCCAGTCGTCCCTTCCCTGCAACCAACCGCGATATCGTTTCCCGGTCCGAGTGCCAGCCCAGTAGGATCGCAATTGCCTTCGGGGTACATCGCGACGCCCGCAAGGGTCGTGTAGTTCTGCGTGCCGGCGTTCGGTATCGCGCGAATGGACGCCCCTGGCAATTTCACTAGTTCGCCATGAGGATTCGCCGTGCTTCCGTCGACGTTCACATAGAAGTTGTCGCTGGCGGCATCGTACCGGCAGGCTTCGAGGCCCGCGGTGGGCTTGCCTGCGCTGTCGGTGAACGTCACTTTGGCGACGACGGTCTGCGTGGCCGTGTTGATGAATGTGGCGAACGGGGGCGTCTCTTCGGGGCTCGAGATCATAAAGATGCCGTGTGTGGGATCCAGACACCCTTCGTCTGCGCGCACGCCCGTCGTGCTGACCGTGATTTTGCTTGTCACGACGCCAGCAGCGGGATCGACCACCTTCACCGAGTTCACGTCGCCCACGTAGATGAGGTTGCCGACAGGGGTCGCGCCGTCCGGACCGGCCTGCGAATTCGGCCCGGGGCCAAGCCCCGTGAACGCGAGAGGACCGCTTCCCTGGATGGTCTTGACGAAGCTCTTCGACGCTATGTCGATTTCATCCAGAGATGCGTTATTCCTGTCGGTGAAAAAGTATCGGCTACCCGAAACGATACCGATATCGAATGAGAAGTTGACGCCTGCCGTGATGTTTGGGACGGCGATGTCCGCTACATGATGCGGCCCGCTAACGTCGAGATGATCTCCACCACCACAACCTGCAATCGCGATAGCCGCAGATGTCGCCAATGCATTCGTCCACATGTGTCTCGGCATCGTACACCTCCCCTCATCGTCGTCGGAATAGACCTACCTCGAGCGCGTGCCGAAAGAAATAATGGACGCCGCTATAGCTTAGGTATTTCGTTAAACAGTGATCCTTATCGTTTTCCCAGGTAGTATTTGTCGTTCTTCAGATTTCCATAAGATTCGACCGTGGAAGCATCCGTGATCTACGGGGAAACGCACAGCATCTCTAACGTACATTCTTGGCAGCCAACCGCTGCCTTTTGGAAATTCACAGTAACGCGAACGAATTGCAACGCGACAGCCTCAGGCTTCCGCCGTTCACGCCAGGCCGCACTGTATGAACATTCGCGATGGGACGGGGATAGCTCCTTGCACAAACAGCAAGCCGTGTACCCGGCCGATCCATTCCCGAACCGGCACCACGGCGCCCCACGGCGATCGCGGATCACCCTGCAAGCCACAACTGCGCGTCGCGACCAGCCGTCCCGGGTCTGACGTTTAATCGCAAGTTATGGCGTTCGCGTCGGCACGTTGCCGGGCGCGCCTCGATTGTCTGGCTGTGACTGGGCTCCCGGACGGTTTGCCCCACGATCCTGGCGCGCACTGTTGTCGCCCGAAGCGTTCTTCTTCGTCGGCGCGCTCTCCGATGCTAGACGATTCAGGGTTTGCAATTGCAGTAGCTTTAAAAGCCGGTCGTTTGTTGCTGCATTGCCCGTACCGGCCAGGCCGCATCCGCATACCAGGCCAATCGTCAGCGTCCATCTGATCAGAGTCATTGTCCTCTCCATCGGTCCAATACTGGAGGCGCACAATACGTGTGGTTCGATGCCTCTTCCTGCCTCGATGCTGCAGACGCAGCAATAAAGCGGGCCGGTCCGTGGGCGAATGTCTACCGTGGGGCTATCTAAAGTTACCTGCGATGTCCGCCCCGAGAGCGAATATCGCCAATCGTCTGACCATGAGTTTCACCTCCAACCTGTTAGAGAGATAAGGAAAGGCCTTTGTTCAACACTGGCGCGGAGCACCGTAGCGAGGCATCGCTGCTTAAGGCTCCGAAGTGCGAAGTGGCGGACTGAAAAACATAACTGACACTCCCCACCGCCAGCACGGCAGTCGTGAACGCAACCGAGCGGCAGTACCTTGGGCGTGACTAGTCGGACGACGAAGGGGATCAGCAGTGATGCGGTGAACGCCGCGAGGCTTGCCGCCGTCATCCGCGTGGGTCATTGCGCCACTTGCCAGCGCAGCACCGGATGCGTCGCGCCGGCAGGCATCGCCTACACTCCCGTCGGACCGAAGTCATACGACACGAACGATGCCGGATTACTCATCTGCGCGGTGGTCAGCCCGTTCGCCGTGGGAATCGGTGTGCCGTACTTGACGCGGATCGTGGCGGCCGTGGTATGGGTATCCCAATACACATCGTTCGCGATCGTGCCTGTATTGGTCCGCGCAATGCCGATCGGCCCGTAGGTCGGCTGTGTCACGAGACCGGTTGCGAACGACTGGTTGATCGTTCCGTCGTAAATGACGACGAGTCCGGCGCCGCCGCACGGCGTATCGGCAGCGCCTCGGCAATAGCCCTGAAGCGTTGTCGGGCCAGTTGCATAAGACTGGCTAATCGTACCGGTGTTGTAGCCGAAGGCCGCCGCCCTGATTGATTGAAGTTGACCCGCAAAAACGGACACCTATGCTTTTGATCAGGAGGTGTCGAAAATGGGCAGGCATCGTACCCCATACCCTATGGAATTCCGGGCTCACATGGTCGAGTTGGTTAAGGCCGGACGCAGGCCCCGGAGGAACTGGAAAAGGAGTTCGAGCCGACTGCACAGACCATCTACAACTGGGTGGCGCAGGCTGATCGCGACACAGGTGTGCGGTATGACGGTCTGACCACAGCCGAACGGCAGGAGTTCACACGGTTGCGTCGTGAAGTCCGGCAACTGAAAATGGAGCGCGACATCCTCTCTTACGCGGCAGCCTGGTTCGCGAGGGAGACGGGATCCATTCCACCGAAGGGCGGTACAGGTCCGGCAATTGGCCTGCCTTCTGAGTCGGTGACTGCTCCCGCCAATCGACTCTGCACATATTTCTTTAATCTCTCGTTCTCTGCCAGCCTGGAAGCTTTCGGACGTTCCGCTGCACGCTCAGCTTTCCACTGAGCAACTGTCGCCCTGTATATCAAAGTACCGCCACGGGTCGCAGCGTTACGGCGCAACTCGCGTGAGATCGTCGAAGGCGAGCGCTGCAGTCTTCGCGCGATCTCACGAACCCCGCAATCCTGTGCCCGCAGCAGCGCGATTTCTTCGCCTTCAGAAAAAGACAGATAGGGCCCCGCGCCCGGCGCCAGTTCGATCGGCCGCATTCCACCCGCCTCACGGAACCATCTTGGTCCCAAAGGTTGTGACACGCCACATGCCAGTGCGGCAGCTTCAGTCTCCATGCCCTGCGCGATACAGTTCCAGAAGGCTCGCTTGGTCTCTAGTTGATTGACACTTGGCCTGCCAGGCGATCGCATTATTGGTCTTCCCGTCTGTTCCGAACCCCAACCCTGTGGTCGTCCCATGTGACACCTCCGTTAGGAGATGTTGCAACGACCGGTTGAATCCGCCCGAAACACCGGCTGAACGATTCCATCGAACTATTGCATCGACCGGTTGAATCCGCCCGGCACAGTTGCTGGATCAAAGCCGTGATGCAACGCCGCCACGTGAGCGTCGCTGCAATCGCTCTCGCGAACAAGACGGCGCGGATAGCGTGGGCAATATTGACCATTGTGACAGCTTCAAGTTGGCATAGCCGTCCTGTAACGCAGCGAGACACCTTCACTCCATCCACGATTGCGCAAGAAGCGGCAAAGCATGGTGAACCGGTCGGACCGGCGCTTGCAAATCCTGATATATCCAGCGGCTGCGTTACGAAGCCAAGAGGCCGATGAGGAGCAAGCGCGCAAACTTCCATGATGGCTCGTGCTGATGGCAGGCACATCAAAAGCCGAATGTACGGACGCAGTCGAGACCTTCAAAATGCACACCGATCTAGCTCATAGGCGGGAGTCCATGTACGGCTATATGATTATCAGAGCCCGCAGAAGTGCTGCGGATATCCGGAAAAACCGGCCTCGAATCATCCGGAGATCCGGACATCGTCCAGTCCGTGAACGGAGTGGCTTTGCTCGGGAGGGCTGTGTCAGTTGCTTATGAAGCGCATCCCATGCGCGCCCGGCACACCAGCAACGATGGTCGTGAACTTGCCGGTCGAGTAATCCATCGCGAGAAGCGAATCAGTGACGCTACCTGAGGTGCTGTAGCCCTGGTTTGCGGGGAACGCGCCACCCTTGTAATCGACGCGGTAGATGTTGTTCGACACATCGTTGTCGGTGAAAAGAATGAACGACCTTCCCGTCGGCGGAGCGAAACGCGTATCGTCGACTTTGAATGGCGTTCCATTCAAGGTACGGTCAAGTACCGACACGCTCTGTTGCGGCGTTCCAATGTTACCGATCGTGATGAGCGAGTGGCCTTCCTGATCGTCCAGGATGACATTGCCTGCCGGGTCCAGCCCGAGCGAATCAGGATCGAGCACGTTCAACGTGCGCGGCGCGCCTGTCAACTTATCCACAGCTGCTCCATTGCCGAGCAGCGTGTAAGCGGCAGCGGTCGTCGTTGCAGAGTCGCCGTCGAGATCAAAGTGTTGTCCATCGGGATCGATCGTAAGCCGTGCGATAACCGGGAACGGGTTGGCATTCGGTCCGGGCGGCGTGGCATTGTGCGCAGCGGTCTTGAATTCGCCCGACAGCGTCACATACACGCTGCCGTTCACCATGACCATATCGTCCAGACCGCCGGTACCGTCGCTCCCTCCCGATTGCGGCATGAGCGTCTTGTTGTACGTGTAGGAAGAGACCGTGCCCGCGCTCACCTTGATCACGGACACCACGGGGTTGCCGTCTTCGTTTGAGCTCGCCCAGATGGTATTGGAGTCGACCGTCACTAGACCATCGACATGCCCTTTCACGGCGAACGTCTTCAATAGGTTTCCATTCAGGTCATATTGGATGACTTCCCCGGTCGTCTTGCCGGATGCCACTGGTTTGCCGGCAGAATCCTGATCGTCCTGATAGCCGACGAAGACACTTTGCCCGTCAACTGAGACCGTCATATCGTCAGGGAGTGATGACGTTGACGGGCCATGCGCAAACACCGAGATATTATAGTTCGGGTCCAGTGACTTGACTCCCGCCGGGAGCGCTATGGCCGTAGAGGGCTGGACGCGGCCGCTGGTAGGAGAGACGCTTCCACCACAAGCAGTCAGGGACAAACTCGAGGCAACCGCAAGTGAAATCAAGGCTAAACGCATCAAGCACTCCTATATTAAAAGGGCTGTCAAAGAATCAATTAGAAAGCGGCCTCATGCACTGAAAATCACTACCGTCGCGGCCTGCCAACTGAACCTTACGTGCCGAAAGCGGCAGTGTCTTGCCGATGAGCAGGCACCTGATGTTAACCTTCATTGATTTCCTGAGAATGACAGTTCTTTTCGATTTGTATTACGTTTTGCTCACCTCAACTTCTTGCACCGCGAGGTCCGCTCAATGAGCCTGCCGCTATCTCGTGCCGCAAGTCGGATGAGATCCGTCGCGTACCTCGCTCCTAGCGGTACGGTCAACTTGTTGTAGCGAGGCCGAACGGAAACGCGGCGCGTGAACGCTGGCGAACTCAGGCGGCGATGCGTTCCGGCAGCGCACGTCACCCTTTCCCACGCCTTAAAGGCCTGGTCACGGGCGTCTCGCTTCCGTTGCGCGTTCGTGTTGTAGCGGCAATGCATGAACAGGTTTGCCACCTGGTCGTGGACCGAAGCGAATCGTTGCAGTTGACGTGCCGACTTGAAGCCGCGGACTCTTATAGACAAAACCGTCCGACCGAATTAAGCCCGATTGCCTGCAGCGCATCTCTGTTGCCCTCGCTTACCTTCGTCCGGAACGGTTCAAGACAGTCGCCTAGCGATCTGCTCGATCAAAACGTTTCAACCTGAATGGCCGCTTTGTAGGAAACGGCCAGTCGTAGTGCTACTGACCCAAGAAACAGGGGATTTCTCTTGAAGTCCTACTGCGATCCACCATGCGGCGTCCGCAGCATGGTCGGAGCAACAGAAGGCTTGTCACCAGGTGTCGCGAGCGACGATGGTACGTTTTTCTCGCAATCGCCTTCGTAAGATTTCGCGTCGGGCATCCCGTATCAGTCGGACGCATACAAAGTCATCCTGTCGTGTCGGCCAGCATGCGATCGCTTACGTCGGAGCGGCAGCGAGGGCTGAGGTAGCAGCAAAAGTCCCGCGAGGATTGAGCGCATTTTTGTGTCGATGCTCCTATGTCCGTCATCGTTTCACAGCGACGGCACAACCCGCCGGGGCGCCATGACGCGCAGCACCGGACGTCCGTCGACGTTCTTCAGCGGGAAATAGGCGCGATGCGTTGATGGATCGACACCAACCACATGCGCGTTGGGCCCGATGCGACCTTCGCCGATTTTCGACACGGTTGAGAGACCCACTGTAAACATCGACACGATGCCTGCTTCGCCAGCAACATAGAGCGTGCCCGGACCTGGATCGAAGGCGAGCACATCGGGATCACCGCCAACGTCGAATGACTGGACGACATGCCTGGTAAGCAGGTTCAGCGTCAGCAGTCGGTGGTTGCCTTCGCACGCGACGAACGCGAGGTGTCGTTGCGCAACAATATAGAGGCCGTGGTTGCCGCGTGCGCCCGGCAGGTCGATCCGGGCGACGATTGCGTCGGTCGATGGATCGATTTCGACCAGTTGTGCTCGCGACTGGACATTGACGAAGATGTGACGGGATGTCGCATCGTACTGGGTGTTGCCGACTTCCCCTCCCAAAGGGATCGTATTGGTGCGGCGATTGGATTGGGTATCGATCACAGTTTCAGTCCCACCTGTCTCGTCCGATACATAGAGTTTCCGGGTGTCCGGTGCATATGCCATTCCGTCCGGATAAACGCCACCCTGCATACGTGCGGTGATTTTCAGGGTGGCCTCGTCGATGGCAACAACTTCGTTCGTGCCGGTCGCCGACGCGTACACGCGGGACTGTGCCGGTACCACCAGGACGCCATGAACGGCGGCGATGTTTCCAATGCGGGCGACAACACCTGAGTTCTGCGTGTCGAAGACGATTACTTCGCTGTCGCCGAGGTGTGCGATGAACAGCAGATGCCGGTCAGGGTCATAGCTTTCGTAATCGAGCCGGGTAGCGCGACCCGGCAGCGGGATGTCGGCGACGTGCGTCAACGGTAGTTCGACCGTGGGTGGAGTGCTGGCAGCGGTCGCGCTGTGATGGACGACCAGTGCCGCAACTTCGACCGTCAAAAGAATGACGAGCAACATCGCAGCCCGGCGACGGTTCGTGCCGATACGTTCTTTCATGACGAATCTCCGTCGGGCCTGACGTGACGAAATGCGGCGAGCAGCGAAAGATCGTAGGCAATCTTCAGCGCGCCGCACGCGACTAGCGGAGCACTGAGCCACCCCAGGCCCAGCAATACTCCTGAAAGGGTGGGCGCGAGCGCTGCAGCCAGGCTTCGCGGAACCGCGGTAAAGCTCGCCGCTGCGGGACGCTCCCCGGGCGTGACGACCGACATCACGTAGGCGCTGCGCGTGGGCACGTCCATCTGTGAAAGAGCACTGCGTGCGAGGAGGAGCGCGAGGGTCAGCGTGAGGGAGGGCGAAAACGCTGCGACAATCAGGCATACGCTCGAGGGGATATGCGTAAACACCATCGTGTTGAGCAGGCCGATCCGGCGCGACAACGGCGGCGCGGCCAGTTGAGAGCCGGCGCCAAGCAGCCCTGCCCAGAAAAAGAACTGGCCGGCTGCGCCGAGCGAAAGGCCGAACCGCTGGACCAACCACAAGGTCAGCAGCGAGTTGACGAGAAGTCCGCCCGCAAAGGCGTCAACGCTGAAGAGCAGCGCAAGGCACGTGACGATTCCGCGTGAACCCCCAAGCGGCACGCGCGGCGTGTCGGTCCTGGACTCGCGTGCCGGCAGACGCCGGTAAAGGAGCAGGATCACGAATCCTGCCGTCGCGTAGACGGTGAACATCGCGCGTATCGCCGTGAGTGGCGAAACGCCCGAGTGGACGCTGATCGAATCGGGCAGGCCAGCCGCGAGGGAGCCGACTGCGGCGCACAGTCCGCCGATGAGGCTATATCGTGCAAACAGGGCGGTTCGTGCGTCACGCGTTGCGGATTCGGCGAGCCTTGCATGCTCGAGCGGAAGAAACAGGCTGACATCGCCGGAACCCGGGTTCAGCGTGCCGATGAACGCGACGACGAGTAGCGGCCACAGCGAAGACAGGCCTGCGAAACAAAGACCTGTAGCCGTCATCAACACCGCCGCGAAGAGCAGCAGGCCCCGCTGTGCAAAGCGATTGCCTGCGAGACCCACCAGGGCCGTCGCAACGGCCGATCCGAACAACGTGGTCGTGCTGATGAGCCCGACAGCCAGTTGCCCAAAGCCGAGCGACAGCAGATATCCGGGTAGCAGCACCGCGATAAAACCATCGCAGATGCCGCGCAGTCCACGGGCAACAAGCAGGATCGAGGCGTCGGGGTCGACGCCTTCGGGACGGAGCAATGTAGACAGCCGTGCCCTGACTGCTCGCTTGGCTGTGCATCGAGGTATGCGCATCGTCCTTGCACCATGTGAAGAGTGCGACATAGAGGAGCATGCCATAACGCAACTGTTCGTGACCGTTGACAGAGGTACATGACAACCCAATGGATATCGCTAAGGCCAGTTGCTTCCGGGACAAGGTTTCTGGATATCGAACGCGTTACCTTCAAAAGGTCGCGGTCGATGCAACGACAATCGCCCGAGACGATTTAAAAACGGGATGCGCAACTCTTTGATTGTCCTGTAGCTCGCGAAATATGCCCGACGTTCAGGCCGTTGCTTGGCGGGCGCTGAAGTCCGACAGGCTCCTGGTAGCCACCCTTACGGGTTCCAGACGCGAGATCTCGGGCTGACGTCAAGCGTCGGAGAGATTCTTCGCCGCGAGCTTCGTCACGTCGAATGATAACCGCGGGGCGCGACTGGAAAGTAGCGCGTTGGCGAACCAGGCAGCACGTCGGTGAACCGGGAAGCCACTCGGATCGTTCGAATCTTTTGTGTTCTCCGCCACGGCGCGCGCCGGAAAGCGGCTTCCCACGCGACATCGGGCGGAATATTCCGAAGCCCACTCACGTTCTATTACCGAGGTTCGCCTGCACTGGCGAGCACGGTCCTTCATCCGCGATGAATTCACGCGCGCGATGCGTGCAAGCCTGCTTGCACCGTTGCGTGAAGGCGAAGCGATGTGCGCCGCGAACAGTGGTCTCCAGCGGCCACGACGATGACGAGGGTTCCTAACCATGCATATTGGCGAACGTGCCTACTGACGCGCGACGGTCATCGAGAGAACAGTTGCTCCACTAGCCTTCGGAGCCGGCGAACCCGGCACCGTGGTTCAACGCGTCTTGCGGCAACGCGGCCCTTTCGAGGAGAAATATCATGATCGACAGAAACCATACTGCGTTCGTTCTGGCGGCGGTTGCGCTCGGCGTTGTGCCGCTGAGCGGTCATGCGGACGAAACGATCCATGTAAAGCTAACGGACAACACCATTCAACTCGATCCCGGCACAGCGAAGGCCGGAACCGTCACGTTCGAGGTGAACAACGCAGCGAACGGCAATACCGAACATGAGTTCGTGGTGCTGAGGACAGACGTGGACGACGCGCATCTGCCCGTCCACAAAGGCCTGGTTACGGAAAGCCGGTTCAAGAAAATGGGCGAGGTGGAAGACTTGGCGCAGGGTTCGACCAAGCGCCTGTCATTGAAGCTTGCGCCAGGACGCTACGTGCTGATTTGCAACCGGCCGGGGCACTATGAGATGGGCATGCACACATCGTTCGTCGTTGCGCGCTGAGGCGAAGCACAATTGTCCCGTCGTTGCAGCACATCGATAGCGACGCGCTACTTTGCAACGCCCGTGGGAAAGGCTCTGGTCGAGCGGATCAGCCCCTTGATTCCAACAGCCGGAGTTCGACGATGATCAGTCATTCGGCGAGCGAATACCCACCGGCTGCAACGGGTCGGGAGTGTGAGTTCGCGATGTCGGAAGCTATCGCCCGCCTGCTCGACGCCGCTACCGTCGGCAATCCATCACATTGCCGACGTAGAATTCAGCCTGCCCCAAGGTCGGCATTGGCCGACAAGCGGCAGGCGACCTCAAGAGAACGAATGGCCGTTGGACTTTGAGAGCGGCCGTTGCCGGCGCGACTACACGAATGACGGCAACGGGTCGGACAGCGCCCGACGTTCTGAACCGGTCCGTCAACCGTGTCGCTGGGAAGCGCGCGACCCGTAGAGTCATGCAGAGCAAACTCCCGACACGATGCAGCGCTGACCCGCGCCTTTGCCTTTCCTTGCCCACATTCTTTTTCTACGCCGCCTGATGAGTCGCTAGCGCGGCCAAATGAGAAAGCAACACCGCCACATCTATCACCTGATCATAGTGTCCAGTTGCATTGCCATCAGACCGGACTTCTCGATCGATACGAACGACGCCTCTGAAAAAGGGGCTTGTCGGCCACGCTATAGCATCTATCATTCTTGATTAGATCTCGTCGCGCAGTGACACACCACGCGGAACGTACGGCGTCCACGCTGCGAGGCTCTACGCAGGGCCGGACCTACTGTTCGTACGCACCCGGGTGACGGTTGCGTCTTTCCGTGCCATCCCCCATCGGTATGTTCGCGACAACTCTCTTCCACGAGAGATCGCTCTCAGTTAATAAGCGGATGCTGCGCGCAATTGTGTCTGGCCGTACTGCAGTTCCTGAACCGACTTTTTTTGGCCTAACGTCTGCAGTTTGAGGCGCTCGCGCGAAGGAGCGGGCAATGGATATAAGCACTGGTATAGGTCAACCGCGTCACCAGGAAAGAATTGTCGTGGCGCAGAAGCCTGAACTTGTCGAGGATAGCGTCACCGCGGCACAAGTCGAAGGCGTCGAACTCGTCGTGATTAAGCATTCGGATGCGATTACGATTTTCGAAGGCCGGTGTCCACACCAAGGCACGCTGCTGTCGGAAGGCTCGGTAAAGGACGGCGTTCTGACCTGTCGAGGACATGGCTGGCAGTTTGAATGTGCATCGGGTTGCGCCCTCAGCCAGGTGGGTGTCCGTCTGAAGCAGTTTAGCGCGCTGGTCGATGGCGCTCACGTGCTCGTTTATAGGGATGAGGTGCAGAAGTGGAAAGCATTGCACGTAAATGCTGGTCAGCCATCGTCGCCGGCCTCTCCGCGCCCAGTCCGCTCGCTAGCACAACTTCCAGGCCCCAAGGGGCTCCCCATTTTGGGTAACTTACTCCAGTTACATCCCACGAGGCTGCATCTCACCTTGGAGGAGTGGTGCCGCGACTTTGGGCCCATCTATACGTACAGGCTGATGCATCGACCGTTCGTCGCTATTGCGGATCCTAACCTGATCAATCAGATCCTGCGCGATCGGCCGAGAACCTATCGCCGCTGGGATGCAATTGAAAACGTCTCCAGGGAGCTTGGGATGAACGGCGTGTTCTCCGCTGAAGGAGAGGCATGGAGAAGGCAACGCCAGTTGGTCGCGCAAGCGTTGGACCCAGCGCATCTGCGAACGTTTTTCCCGACGCTGTGCAAAGTGACCGAGCGTCTGAGGCGCCGCCTGGACAAAGCGGCTCGCGAACAGCGATCTGTTGATATTCAGAAGGACCTGATGCGCTATACGGTAGACGTGACGACGAACCTCACGCTTGGGTACGACATGAACACCCTTGAGTGCGAGGGTGACGTCATCCAGCAACATCTCGAGCGGATATTTCCGATGCTCAATCATCGGATCAACACCCCGTTCCCCTATTGGCACTACCTCAAACTGCCCGACGACAGAGCGCTAGATCGTGCTGTAAAGGCGCTTCGCGAGATCGTCAGTGAATTTATCAGCGACAGTCGCGCACGCCTTGCGCAGTCACATGATTTTGCGTCACATCCGACAAACTTCTTGGAGGCATTGGTAGTTGCTCAAGAAGACGGCTTGGCTCCATTAACAGATGACGAGGTGTTTGCGAATGTATTTACGATACTTTTGGCCGGCGAAGATACCACGGCAAACACGATCGCCTGGATGACCCATTTCATGTGTCGTCACCCCGACGTTCAGCGCAGGATGCAAGAGGAAGTCGACTCCGTCGTTGGACAGGCGGTCATACTCGAAGACCTTGGCGATACTGATCGGCTTGCGTTTCTCGATGCTGTGGCCAACGAGACCATGCGACTCAAACCGGTCGCACCCGTTCTAGGCCTCGAAGCCAATCGCGACGTCCTGATAGGTGACGTTGACATCCCGAAGGGAACCGTCATCGCGCTGCTAACACGTTACCAGGGCTTAGAGGACAGAAGTGCTTCAGAGGCTGACGCATTCGCCCCCGACCGCTGGCTCTCTGGCGCCGATGCCGCCAGCCGTCATCGCGCTGGTTTCGTGCCCTTTGGGTCCGGGCCCCGCCTTTGCCCGGGGCGGAGTCTCGCCTTGCTCGAAATACGATCCGCCATCGCAATGATGTCCCGCAACTTCCGTTTGTCAGCATCCGAAGGTATGGCTCCGGTGGAAGAGGTGTTTGCATTCTCGATGATGCCCCGCAATTTGCGTGTCGATTTCAGCGTACGCCACTGATCACTGCCGCACTGACCGATAATGAAAGGAGGAACGAAAAATGGAGCTTCCCGACATCTTGCACAATCGTCGGGCACCCATAGCCCACTGCGGAACCGAAGCGGATTTTTTCTGTCAGGTGTAACTCGCGAGGATATCCAGCAAACATCGCGCGCGCTCGGGAAGAACATCGTCCGCACGCCCCTACTTTGGTTCTGTTGCAATAGCGGAGGCTGGTATGCTGGGCGACCTTACAGAATGGTGTGAACGACAATGAAAGCACTGAGTCCGGCGGTAGCCAAAGTGCTGAAGCGGTTGCACTATCCGCTTGAGATAATGTTGGTTTGCGTGCGTTGGTACGTCGCCTACCCGCTGAGCTTGCGCAATCTCGAGGAGATGATGGCCGAACGGGGGATCGCGGTCGATCATTCGACCGTGCACCGGTGGGCCATCAAGCTCCTGCCGGTGCTTGAAAAGGCGTTCCGCCGCTGCAAGCGCCCGGTCGGCAAGAGTTGGCAGATGGACGAAACCTATGTGAAGGTCCGGGGCACATGGAAGTATCTCTACCGCGCCGTCGACAAGGTCGGCAACACGGTCGACTTCCTGCTGCGAGCCAGGCGGGACAAGGAAGCGGCCCGACGGTACTTCGAGAAGGCCATCGATCAGAATGGCGCGCCCGAGACCGTAACCATCGACAAGAGCGGTGCCAATCTGGCCGGGCTGCACGCCGTGAACGCCGAGCGTCAGACGCCCATCCAGATCCGCCAGGCCAAGTATCTCAACAATATCGTGGAACAAGACCATCGGGCGATCAAGCGACGTACCCGACCCATGTTGGGATTCAAGGATTTTCGCTGTGCCCGCATCTTGCTGAGCGGCATTGAACTCATGCATATGATCGCCAAGGGGCAGATGAAAGACGCAGGCAAACTCAAGCCACCGGGCGCCCGTCAATTCTACTCTCCGTCTATGTAAGTGTTCCTAGTCAAATCTCTGTCGTTTGCTCACATCGCCTTACCGCGACAGAACCGTTTTTTTCGCAGATCTGCAAAGCCTGTTCCGGCCGACGTTCGGTTATGGCAGGTCCGCGACGCACAATGAACGCGAGAATTTACCGCGCCCATGTCACGTCATTCGGTCCGATGCGGAACGTCGTTGGGGAAAGGATACGGCGCGTGGGGGCCCGGCCATTCCGGTGCGGGCGGTCCGGTGAACGCGTCGCATCCCGCAAAGCTGGCCAGGAGCATGCATGCGAGCAAACCGGCCCCAAGCCGGCCCAAAGTCGTTCGAGCATCCATCTCGCGCCTCCTGACACACCGCGCTGCCTTACTGATTGGACCGGCAATTGGGACAAGGGTTGCGCTGCGATGGCTTTGACGATCGCATGGGCACAAAGGGTTCGATGGCTCATGCCTGGGCGGTCGATAGTTCTGACGGCGTCCAGTCCTGCCAGCGGGGTTCCTCGCCAAGCGGTTGGCGAGATTCATGCAGTCGGAACACGGCACCGCATCGTCAAGGGCGCCCGCCTGATCTTCGAGCGCCGCCGCTACCGCGGCCTGCTCAACCAGCGCGGCATTCTGCTGGGTCGCGTTGTGCATCTGCGTGACCGCGCGGTTGAACTGCTCGATGCCGCGCGACTGTTCTTCCGAAGCCACGCTGATTTCGCTCACGATACGGGTTACATTGCGCGCAGCGCCGACGATTTCCGTCATCGTGGCGCCAGCGCGGGTCGCGAGTTCGGCTCCATTCTGAACCTTTGCGACCGACCCACTGGTCGGCTCCCTGATCTCTTTCGCCGCTGCCGCCGAGCGTTGTGCCAGTGCACGTACTTCGCCTGCCAGCACCGCGAATCCACGCCCTTCGTCGCCAGCACGCGCAGCTTCGACGGCGGCATTCAGCGCGAGTATGTTGGTCTGGAATGCGATACCCTCGATTGCGCCAATAATGTCGACGATCCTGTCCGATCCCGACGCCATGTCCGCGATCAGGTCGATGACCTGCTCGACAACGTCGCCGCCGCGCGCGCCGAGATCTCCGACGCGTTTTCGGCGAGCGCACTGGCCTGCCGTGCGTTGTCGGCATTCTGCCTGATCGTCGAGGTCAACTCTTCCATGCTCGATGCGGTTTCCTCCAGTGTCGCCGCCTGCTGTTCGGTACGCGTCGACAGGTCGGCATTGCCGCTCGCGATCTCACGCACGCCGTGCGCGATAGCCGCGGTTTCGTGGCGAACCTGGCTGACGGCAGCAACGAGCGCCCTCCTGCATGCGGGCAAGCGCCCCCATCAGCCAGCCCATTTCGTTGACGCATAGTGGCGATCTGCCCTGTGAGGTCACCGGCGGCGATCCGCTCGAAGTGCTGGATAGCCGCGTTGATCGGCCGTACGATCGACGCGGTCACCATGAAGCGCGCGAAGAGGCCGAACGCGAGCGCGACAACGCCTATGGCCCCAAACACCCAGCACAGCAGATGAAAATGCGCCTGGGCCAGATTGAAGCGTGCCTTCTACTGCTGCATCTGGACATTCTCCAGCGCAAGCTGGGCGCTTTTATAGTCGCTGAACACCGCCTCAGGCGCCTGACGCTCCGTGGTCCGGAACGTAATGAAATCGTTCTGGTCGAGCGCCGCGATTTCTGGGGCCAGCACCTGTTTCATCAACTTCTCACGCCTCGCGCGCAGGGTGTCAGCCAGGCCCTTCTCCACGTCGTCCGACGGCGGCTGCGTGAGATACGCCGCCAGTTCACGACCACTGTCCGCCAGCCCGGCGTGCACGCCGGCGAGCACCGCGTCGGTGGGTTTTCCCTGCGCGACGAACGTTTCGTAGGCGCCGAGATCGACCCGCACCTGCAAAATCGCTTCGCCACTCGCGGCGAGGTGGCGCGCGGCGACCGTCTCTTCGGCGTACATCTTTTCGAGCGCCGCGTTGGCCGTCTTAAGACCAGCGACAGATGTGGCAATCACGAACACCAATGCGGCCTCATAGCCGGCGATCGTGACTGTCAGGGCGGTGCGGATAGTGGCATTTCTGAACATGGTAGTCGTCCTCGACCCGCGGTACAGAAAAAAGCGGCGAACGGATTTATCCGTCGCCGCAAATAGGAGCACTTTTCGTCGATGAATCAGCCAGGAGGCTTCCAGGATCAGAACCGGGTGCGAACACCCGTCGTGAGTTCAAGCTGGTTGGTCGCACCAAACGTGGTTCCGACCGTATAGCCGCCGTGAAGCCTCATGTAGTCGCCGGCCAGATATACTTCGGTACGCTTCGACAGGTGATAGAAAGCCGACCAGTACAACGTTTCCTTGTAGCCGTTGTGGAGACCCGACGTCGGATCGAAAGCACCGATGTTCGCGTTCGGGATGTCGCCGTCGCTGTTGTACGCGGCATTGTGCACGCGCATCTGCTGGTAACCGAGTTGGTAGTCGAACGGTCCCTTTGGCGACAGCTTGAGCGATACCGTCCATGCGTTATCCTGGCGCTGGCCGAGCGCGCCCTGATTGCCCAGGTAACGGAAGTAACCGGCGTTGGCACGCAGGATGCCGAACGTATAGTTGCCGCCTACTGAGAACGTCTGGTTTGTAAAGCCAACGCGATTCACGTGACTATAGAAGCCCGACACGTTGAACGGGCCGCCGTTGTAGCCAAGCGCTGCCTGGTAGTTGGCGTTGGTGCCCGAAGCTCGTCGAGTTGCCGAATGCGTAGCCGGCGCTGGCGAAGATGCCGTTGCTGAACAGTTTCTTCCACGCCACGCCATTGCTATAACGCGTACCGGTCGCGCTGGCCGCGTAGAAAATCATCTGCTTGAAGTTGTTCGTATTGGTCCAGCCGCCTTCTTCGGTGGACAGCTTCGCGCTACCGTACGGGTCGCCGTAGATCGCCGCTGCGTCGCGTGCGATCGTGTTCTGGAAGCCGGCCGTGAACTTGCCGAACGTGTCATTTTCAATACCAACCCACGCATCGCGGTCGAAGATCTGGCCGGGGTCCGCCATCTGCCCGTTGGCGACGACGAATTCGCTTTCCAGGCGGAAAATGATTTTCGAGCCCCCCCCGATATCTTCTGCACCCTTCAGGCCCCAACGGCTACCGCTGAACCACGGCAGGCCGCCGATACCCATGCCGATGACGTGATTGCCGTTCGCGTCGGCATGCGTCTGATAGGTCGGCACGCTCAGGTCCATCAGGCCATAAAGCTGCACGCTCGACTGCGCGTGGGCGGCGGTCGCGCCGAGCGCACTGGCCGCGATAGCCAGCGTAAGATACTTTTTTTTCAAGATCGTCTCCTCTGATTGCTGCGTTGAAAATCTGGTTTTCTGCTCGCGGCCGCTGCAGCCCGTCCGTTCTGGGTATGTGAATCTGGTATGCGATGGACGCAATCCTAGTTACCCCAATCCTTCACGCCCCTTTCCCGTGTCACTCGTACAACTAAGTACATTCACTGATATACGTAATGACGCCCTATGCCCATTATCCGGGATCCTTTTGCCGCAGGATGTAACCTAGGCCCCGCAACGTCATGATCTGCGCGCTGGACCTCGCGAGATGTTTGCGCAAGCGGTGAATATAGATGTCGATGGCGTCCGCACTCGGCTCGTCGTCCAGACTGAACACACTCTCCATCAGGATGGTCTTCGAGACCGTTTTGCCCTGTCGCAACATCAGCGTTTCGAGGACAGTGTGCTCGCGACGCCGCAACGCCAGGGGTGCGTCATGGTGAAGGAACTCCCGCGTCTCGGATATGTACTGGAGATCGCCACAGGTCAGGCATGACGACATGCCACCTGACTGCCGTCGGATCAGCGCCTTGATACGGACGACCAGCTCGCGTGCGTCGAACGGCTTGACAACATAGTCGTCGGCGCCCGCACTGAAACAATCAATCTTGTCCTCGGTCGAACCATGAGCCGTCAGCATCAACACCGGCACGGTGTCGCCGCGGCGGCGTAGTCGCGCCAGTACCTCCCTGCCGTCCATTCGTGGCAACCGAAGATCAAGCAGCACTACGTCATAGCGTTGCGTCGTTAGCACCCCATCCGCGCGTTCACCGTCAGGGACACAGTCGACCGCGAAGTTCTCCTGGTGCAACAGATTGACAATCCAGTGCGCAAGCTCAATGTTGTCTTCCACCAGTAGTAGCTTCATCGCGTTGCCCTCAATCACGCCATCTCGGCAAGCGGACCCTGACCACGAGGCCGACATGCTCGACGTCGGGTTTCAATGCGACCGTTCCGCCATGCGAGTGCGCGATTTCGCGCACGATCGACAGGCCCAGACCCGTTCCCTCGGCGTAAGTCGCCCCGCGGTAGAAACGTTCGAACACGTGGGCGCGCGCCTCGGCCGGAATGCCGGGACCATTATCGATAACCTGCAGTAAAACTGCATCGCCCTCCTCCCGGCACGTTGCAGTAACCCTTCCGCCCTCCTGCGTGTAGCGGATGGCGTTATCGACCAGATTCGTCACGAGTGCCGTCAACAGGGTCACGCTACCGGACACGTACGCCGGTCCGGTGAGTTCGGCCCCGAGATCGATCTGGCGCCGCTGTGCGGCCACCACGAGTCCTTCCAGTACGCACGACACGACAGCGGCCAGGTCGACCCTGACGGGTGTGCGATCAGGCGGTGACGACTCGGCCTGGGCCAGTAGCAGGAGTTGATTGGTCATCTCGGTCATCTTCCCACTGGTGCGACGTACACCCGCCAGCGCATCTGTCAGCAGCGGTCCCCAATGCCCGCACGGGCGGGCGCACTGGATCTGCGCCCCCAGCAGCGCAAGGGGAGTACGCAACTGGTGCGCGGCGTCCGCAATGAATTTTCGCTGTGTGGTCGCATGCAGTTTCAGGCGCGCGATACACTGATTGATCGCGTCGACGACAGGGCGCAACTCGGAAGGCAGGCGCTCGATCCAGATAGGCTCGAGTTGCAACGCGTCGCGGTCGGCCACGTCCTCCTTCAGTCTGATGAGCGGTCGCAACTCAAGGGCCAGCCCGCGCAGGGCAAGTGCTACCGCGAGCGCCAGCATCAGCCCCTGCCGGACCAACTGGGGACGCCACAGGGTCTGCAGCATGGCCCGGTACGATGCCTGCGTCTTGGCCACAATAACTGTGACCGGCTCGGTTGCGCCGGAGTCGTATAGCTCCCGCTCATAGGCGACCGCGCGAACGGGCTGTCCATCAAGCGCCGTGTCGTAAAACACGGGGCGCGGCATTGCATGCGCAGGGACGGCCAGGTTGGGATTGCCGCCGAGCAGGTCCGCGCGACCCTTGACTATCCTGTAGAACACCTGATCCTGGTAGGGCGACTCGAACATCTCGAGCGCTGCGGGCGGAATCCTGGCAATCAGCACGCCATTTTCCCAATTAACTTCCTCGCCGATGATGCGCGCAGAGGCGAGCAATGCGTTGTCCTGCAGGAGGCCGGCAGTCTCGCGAGCCGCGTCATATGACATCAGGCCGGTGATGAGTACAAACATGCCGACCGGCACCAGCAGCCACCCGAGCAGGCGTGCACGCAGGCTATGCATCATCGTTGACTCCCGGCATGTTCCGCGGCGGCTGCGACTGCGATCAGCACTGGCCGTTTCCTTCCCCTGGCTGATCGCAAGCGCAACCTTGCGCCTCCTGACGCTCAGAACGCGGCAGGTCTCCATTTCAGCAGGCGCTTTTCCAGCGTGGTAAGCAGATAGTCCGCAGTAAGCGCGACCACCGCGAGCACGATCATCGCTGCAAAAACCCCACTGGCGTTGAATGCACCCTGAGCGGTCGAGATCAGCAGGCCAATGCCCTGTTTGGAGCCGAGAAACTCGCCAACCACCGCGCCAACGAGGGCGAAGCCGAAGCTCACATGCAGGCTGGCGAGAATCCACGACAGTGCGGAAGGAATCACGACTGAAGTGGTCAGCTGACGCCTGGATGCGCCCAGGATCTGCGCATTCGCAATCATGTAGCGGTCAGCTTCCCGTACGCCCTGGAAGGCGTTGCCGAACACGACGAAAAAGACCATCACGACGGCCAGCGCCACTTTCGATGCCATCCCAAGGCCCAGCGCGATCACGAACACTGAGCCGAGCACAACGCGGGGAATTGAATTCGCGATCTGGATGTAGAGGCTGAACACATCGGAGAGCAGCTTGTTGCGGCCCAGCACAACGCCGCAGACAATGCCGCCAACCGAACCGATCAGAAACCCAAGGAATGTTTCCTCAAGCGTGACCCAGACCTGCACCAGCAGCGGTCCTTGTGACGTGCCGTTTACGAACCAGTCCACGATCTGCTGGAAGATCAGCGACGGCATCGAGAAGAAGAATGGATCGATCCATTTGGTCCGTCCGCCGATCTCCCATCCGCCGAGCACAACCACCAGTACCAGGACACGCAAGCCGATGATCAGTGCGTGCCGTTGGCGCAGCCGTCGCTGTGCAATTCGCTCAACTGCGGCGAGCGAGGTAGCGTCGATGCCTGCTTCCGCCATGTATTCAGAGGTTGCCATGAGTGTTTTCCGGATCTGGGTTTGAGTCATGCGATCTGCACTTCTTCACGCAGGTCGCGCCAGATATCGCGCGAAATCTCGATAAAGCGCGGATCGTAGCGAACCTCCGACGTCACGCGCGGCCTCGGCAGATCGATCTCATAGACTTTTTTCAACGTCGCGGGCCGCGCGCTCAACACGAACACCCGGTCGGCCAGCGCAATTGCTTCTTCGAGATCGTGCGTGACGAATACCACCGAGCCCGCGTTGGCCGACCACAACTGCAGCAGCTCATCCTGCATCAGCGTGCGGGTCTGCATGTCGAGCGCGGAGAACGGCTCATCCATCAGCAGGATTTCCGGCTTGTTGATGAAAGTCTGCGCGAGCGCGACGCGCTTGCGCATGCCGCCCGACAGTTGATGCGGAAAGTGCTTGCCGAACTTTTCGAGCCCGACGCGGCGCAGCCATTCGTTCGCCTCGTCGTGCGCGGCGGACTTCGAGCGGCCGCGATACAGCGGGCCGGCTGCGACGTTATCGAGCACCGAGCGCCAAGGGAACACCGCGTCTGCCTGAAATACAAAGCCGATGCGCGGATCGATGCCATCAACCGGTGCGCCCATCACACTCACTTCGCCGGTGGTCGGCTTGAGCAGTCCGGTGATCATGCTGAGCGTCGTCGATTTGCCACAACCGGTCGGTCCCACCACCGCGACGAACTCGCCTTTGGCTACGGACATGCTGAAGTTGCGCAACGCGACTGTCGCCTTGCCATCGGGACTGATGAAGCGACATGACACCGAGCGAAACTCGATGACCGGCGCGTCCTTGGAAACAACGTGGTTCATTCAGTACCATCCATGGGAATAAGCGAAGCCACAAGGGCGGCACCGCGAGCGCAACGGAGCCGGTTGCACAAGCGCTCTGAGCGCGCCAGCGACCTATTTCGAGCTGACAAACTCGTTGGTGTAGGTTTTGTCCAATTCGACATGCTTGCCTTTGACCGACGGATTGAACGCCGAGAGCACCTTGAGCACGGTCGCCGGACCATCAGCCGGCATCCTGCCGTCGACGGTGTACATCGGCAATGACGCCTTCAGGGCGCTCACGTAAAGCGGCTTGTCTTTCTGATAGTCGTCGGGCATCTTCGCCGCGATATCTTCCGCGCTATGCGAGTGGATGAATTGCATCGTGCGAACGAAGGCATGCGCGAGCTTGGCCGCTTCCGCCTTGTGCGAATCGGCCCATGCGGCCTGCACGTAGAGACTTGACGCAGGATAGGTGCCGCCCAGCGCCGCCTTCGTGCCCTCGACCGAGCGCATGTCGACGAGCACCTTCGCCTCGCCCGATTTCAGCAATGCCGACACCGTGGGCTCCGTGGTCATGCCAGCGTCGATACGGCCTTGTTTGATCGCAGCAATGAAGCTGGCATCAGCACCCACCGGTAGCATCGTGTATTCCGTCGACTGGATACCGTGCTGTCCGGCGAGGTATTGCGTGAGGAAGCTGGTTGACGAACCCAGGCCCGTCACGCCGAGCGTCTTGCCCTTGACGTCGGCCATCGATTTGACCGTATCGGCAGCTTTGGTCGACACCATTTCGACTTCGCCTGGCACCTGACCAAAGACGACAATCGCTTTGACTTCCTTGCCCTTCGTCTGCAGATCGATCGTGTGGTCGTAGAAGCCCACGACACCCTGGACGGCACCGGCCAGCAGTTCGTTCTCTGCATCGACACCGGCTGGCTGCGACAGCAGTTCAACGTCAAGCCCCTCGTCCTTGAAGTAGCCGAGCTGCTCGGTCAGCCGCGCCGGCAGATAGATCAGTTTCGTGATGCCGCCGACCATGATCGTGATCTTCCCGCTATCGGCAGCCGTCGCGTGCTGCGAGGCAAGGCTGAACAGCAGGCTGGAAGCAAGAGCAATATGGCGAAACGCACTGAGGTTCGGTTGCATCGATAGTCTCCGTTATTGTCGGCCGCGAAGTGCTGCCTGTCTGCATCGATGGCGCGATTATGGGCGCATGAACCCTTCTCCCGGCTTTCACGACAAAGCCTTTCAATTAGGGGGTTTCCATGAGACGGCCGTCGCCGGATGCGAAAGCACGGCCCCGTTACGGTCTGCGTCGATCTTTCGCCACCTGATTCAGGAAAGACGGATTCCAGTCATGGGAAACCCCATCAGAAGTCATCGCGGTGAAAGCCGAGAAGGTTTCACCCTCTAACAACGCATCATTGACATGGAAGAGCCCTTCCTGAAAACAACCCTGACGACCGGTGCGATCGGAAAAATGAGCTTCCAGACCGGCATTCTCACGTCGAACGCAGCGTCGGACAAACTGCCCGAACGCAGACAGCCCGCCCGCTACCTGACGGCGCACACGCCGGCGATTCCAGCACAACATGACTGACGATGGTATTGACTGTCACCTGATCCGCGGCGTGACGTCGCAACGCAAGCTGTTCCCGCCGGGCGACTGGGCCGAACGCCTGACCGGGATCATCACGCTGTTCGTTGGGGAGCGCGGCCCCGGCATTCATCTCGCCTGCACGCGACTTGCGATGCCGGTTGTGGAGCAGGATCTTAAATGCCTGCGCATCGCGCACGAATTGCGGCGCGTCTGTCCCGACGCATTTGATTTTGTCATGCGGTTCGCCAGGGACAACGACCTGGCAGTCGACATCTGCCGTGTTCTCAGTGAACAAACAGGGCGCGTTCCGAA
Source organism: Paraburkholderia sp. UCT70 (assembly GCF_050434085.1). Taxonomy (NCBI): domain Bacteria; kingdom Pseudomonadati; phylum Pseudomonadota; class Betaproteobacteria; order Burkholderiales; family Burkholderiaceae; genus Paraburkholderia; species Paraburkholderia sp. UCT70. The sequence goes on from NZ_JBNPVZ010000003.1 coordinate 1,514,995, forward strand.
GAGTGAGCCGGATGCTTCAATAAAGAGAGCAACGCACGAGGTGAACGCGTCGGCGATTTCAACTGGTTTCTACCGGCGCTCAAGGGTTAAGTGCGGGACGCGATGGCTGGGAGACCGTTGATGGAAATACTCACTGAAATGCGTTACACATATGCGTGCGTGGCGTGTGGGCACCGCGCCACCGTATGGCGGGCGGACGCGTCGCATGCGGGAGCGCTGGCCATCTGCGCGCGGTGCGACGGACAGGTATGGCTGAGCGGTGATGACTCAACAGATCTGGGAAAAGCGGCGGCGGCCGTAGAGAGCCGGAGCAGCAAAGACCTGAGGGGCGGCCACGAGCCAAGTCCAGCAGCATCGGTTACGGGAGGTCCTGGTCACGTGTGGAGAAGTACGGTCAGCGTCGACTGCCGGCCCTCGAACAATCGCCTTCCGGACTTTCGGTACGTTGTCGTGATTCATGTTCTGATTGCCGACGACCATCCAGTCGTACGGGCTGGCCTCAGCCACTTCATCGAAAAAACCACGGATATCGTTGTGTCTGGGGATCTGAATTTGTCTGAGCACCTTTGTGGGCATAACTTCTGCCGAGCGCGTGTTCGCATGAGAAGATAAGTTCCGCCGCGTGCTGCTTCGCTTCGATCGAATCAGTCAGCTCCACTACGCATTCGAGACCATGGCCTACGCGATGCTCAATCTACGGCACTATTGCGGTCACTGATCCGGCAATTGAGGTCCACACTTCATGTCCGGCGCAGCGCGCCGTGATCCCGTTCGTCCTCACCCTCGCGAAACACATCGGTGACGACGTAAAACAGCCTCGCCACCCACCTCGGCGCGCCGGTTTTCGCCGGCTTGCCGATCCGGTTCAACGCCGCCCGACGGCTTCAACCGAAACTAGCAACCAGTTGGAGCGAAGGACACCGATCACGAGATCCCGATCAGCGCGGTATACGAGGCCAGAATCGCGACAAGCAGCGAGAACAGGACGAGCAGGCTGTTGCAGGTGCTGGCAAACATCGGATATCCCCCGTAGAGGTTGATCCGATTTGCCTGGGATTCCTTCCGATTCGCCTTCGCACGACACCGTCCATGAAAGAAGTGCCAGCTCGTCACGTATAACGACCTGGTTCGCATGCAACTTTAGGGAAAAGTCTGCCAAAGCCGTCGGACCGGTTGGCCGGCGCGTTGCGCCACCCGCGGCCGGACGCTGGTTCTTCGTCGATGTCAAATGAGCGCACCTGGCCGGCCCCAGTCGTACGGCGAACTTCCGCAGGCGACGCACAAGAGTCAGTCGCCGCGCATGGGCGATTGTCCGAAAGCGATCACATGAGAGTCAACTGGCGGGATTCGAAGCCTCCGCCTCAATCTTCCTTGCGCCCGTATGGTAATCGCGATCGACGATCATGTTGCCCCAAAGCGGCGAGTACAGATTGATGGCGCCCGAGCTACGTAGGGATAGACCTTAAAGAAAACCTGCCTTTGTGAAAGCTAACAGAAGGATTCAGCACACTAAGATCGTAGCGTCGATACGGAAGTGGCGGCAGAGCGCTGCCACAACCGATGCGCGCCAAATTTCTGCTATCGCGAGTGTCATGAGGTAGAAATTCGCATACAAACCTCTCTCCATGGTCGCGATCGATACAGTGTCGCAACGACACCCTATGAGCCGTGCAAAAAAGTGATGTCCTCACGGCCTACTGTTTGTAGTTCTACGTAAATGTCTACATCAACGAGAGAGAGGTTGAAGGAGACGGCGATGGATTCGGTGGACAGGTCTTCCTTGCGTTTGCTGATCGAAAAACGGGTTGGACCGACTCCGGCGACGCCGGTTGGGGTAAGCCGGTTCGGTCGCATACCTCGAGTCGGCGACGCTATGCTATGTCGAGGCATTGCTGCCGGCAGGCGCGTTGGCAATTTATTTCTTCCTCCACGATGACTGTACATGGTGTGTATTTCCGCCTGCGGTGGAACGTCCGGCAATGAGCGTTTTACGGCTTGCAGCCTGATAGCGGTACCTGTTGGCGAAAGGCAAGCAACAATCCTTGGGTTATGTATTGGATTTTTAACTCACTACTAGCGGGCAACCGCCTGATCGCTGCCGCACCGATCGAAGCTCACACTTCGCACTACATCGAGGGCGAGACTGTAGTGCTGGCAAAGGCCGTTCCGTTCGGGCACAACGTCGCGCCGCGCATGACAGGGTGATCTGCTACCACGCACCAATTGAACACGTGAACGATCCCACCAATACGGCAACAGAGGTCACAACTATGTCGTGCATTGAGCGATCGATCATGAATCGACCTGTTGCGGATCACGCCCTTTCCACAGATAGCAGCCTACAAAGCAGCCCACGGGCAGTGCAGTTTCGCGATCCAGTCGGTCTTCATGCATCGGATTTCATAGAGCGCACCCGAGCGCCGCATAGAACGTTCGCCAACGACCGCGCATCTGCTCTGCGCATACGGCGCCCGATCAATGGCTCGGCCGGCGGTTTGCCAATACCGGCGTCACACGAGCCGTTTGCCTTTTTATACCGCAATGAATTTCAGGAGACATTTCGATGCAAATTACCGGTATGTTGCACGGCGCGCGCCTGCTGCAATTCGTCGGATTTCCGGCCAGCGAAATTTTGGGTCCGAGCGCCAGCGAAGAGGAAGTCAAGGCGCTGATTGACCGTCATCGCCAGATCTTCATCAAGCCCGTCTTCAAGGGCGGGGTCGGCAAGAAAGGCAAGGCAGGTTTGCTTGGCCGCGCGACCGACCTGAAGACCGCGCTCGCGGAAAAGGAGCGGCTCTACTTCGCCGAGCATACCGTCGGCCACATCAAGGCGAAGGCGAATGGCGTCACCTTCGAAGCCGGTGTGCCGGCCACGCACGAAGTCTACTTCTCGATCACGGATTCCACCCGCTTTCGTGCGCCGACCATGACGCTTTCGCACGTGGGCGGCATGGACATCGAGGAAGTCGACCCGAAGCAGGTGGCGATGGTGCCGTTCGATGCGCTGACCGGGTTGAAGGCGTTCGTCGTAGCGAATGCACTGAGCGAGATCGGCGCGCCGAAGGAGATCATTTCGCCGCTCGTGCAGCAGTTGCCGAAACTCTGGGAACTCTTTCACGACTTCGGCATGACGACGCTCGAGTTGAACCCGATCCGCATGCGCGAGGACAGGCACGGTCGCCTTACGCCGGTTGCGTGCGACTTCAAGTGCGGCTTCGATCGCGACGATCCGCGCTGGGCGCGCCTTGGCCTGCCGCCTCATCTGTTCGCCGCCGATTACTCCGATTTTGAGCAGGAGATCAACCAGCTTCGCACCCATCAGGGCCAGAGCGACGTGTATGTCATCAACGAGAAGGGGACGATCCTCGCCCCGACCTTCGGCGGCGGCGCCAACTCGCTCGTCACCGAAATGCTCGGCGACGCCGCGATCATCTCGTCGGATTTCGGCGGCAATCCGCCTTACGCGAAGATGAAGGAAGTGGCGCGCATCTGTTTCAGGCACTGGCTCGAACAGGCGAACGTGCTCTTCATCATTGGCGGCAAGTCCAATAACACGGACATCTACGAGACGCTGCGCGCCATGGCCGACGCCCTGCGCGAGCACTTCAGCGAGCACGGACCGACGCCGCTCTATGTCGTGCTGGGCCGTGGAGGTCCGAACCTCGTGCGGGGCATGTCGGCGCTGAGGGACACATGCGACTCGCTGGGCCTGCCTTATCGGCTGTTCGGCTTCGACTCTGACATCAGCGAAGTGATCCAGTACGCACGCCAGGCGGACGCCTGGATGCGCGCCGGCGGCCGCACCGAGATCGCAGCAAGGATTGGCGCGTCACCGAGGCAAACCGAAACGGCTCGTGCCTGAGGAGATCGACATGTACAAGCAAGGCAGCAATACGTTCAAGTATTTCGTTGGCGTCAACTCACTCGCACAGATCGCCACGCGCGAGGATCGCGTGTGCGTGCTCAACATCCTGGGCGGTGAATCGTCGGACGTGACGCCCGTGAGTCACGCATTCTCGGGCGGTAACGTCGTATTCGGCACGGCGCCGGGCAAGGGCGGGCAAGTGCTCGCGACGCCGGCCGGCGATATCCCCGTGTACAACAACGTCCGTGAGGGGCTGCAGGCGGGACACCGGTTCAACTGCGGCGTCGTTTACCTGCCGCCGTCCGCGGCCCGCGACGGCGTCGCTGAACTGATCCGCGTGAATCCCGAGTTGCGGAAGATTTTCATCATCACCGAGAAGATCGCGGTCCACGACGCCCGCGAAATCCGCGCAATGGGCCAGCAGGCGGGCATCGACATCTTCGGCGCGAACGGCCTCGGCGTCGCCGATTCGTGGAATCGCGTGAGGATCGGCGGAGCGCTCGGCGGCGACAATCCTGACGATTCGTTGCGCAAGGGCTCGATCGCGATCTTCTCCAACTCCGGTGGCTTCAGCACGACGATCGCACAGTACCTGCGCATGGGTGGCTGGGGCACGTCGACGGTCATCTCGAGCGGCAAGGACGTCTATATCCACTATGCCGCGCCGGAATTCGCGTTCGCGCTCGCCAACGATGCGCGCAGCAAGGCTGCGGTGCTTTACTGCGAACCGGGTGGCTACTACGAGGCCGATGCGGTCTTCACGAAGCCAGTCGTCGCGTGCGTCGTGGGACGGTGGAAGAGCCGCCTCACGCGGGCAGTCGGCCACGCCGGCGCGATGGCCGGCGGCAACGACGATGCGCAAGCCAAGGAACGCTGGTTCATGCAGAAGTTCGGCGTCGAGCGCCTCTTCACGCCGGATGATCCATGCTGCTCGACGAAGGGTGCCGTGGTGACGAACATCGCGCACATCCCGGCCGCGCTGAGCGCCGTGATGCGCGCCAACGCGACGATGCCCGATTTCGAGTCGGAGGGCAGTCTCGCACTCAAGCCGTGGTTTGGCTCCGATCAGGGCATCGCGCTGCCGGACGGCCTCGGGATTCCGGTCGTGGAAGCTGTTGCGCCATATAACGAGCAGGTCCATCAGGTCAATCGACAGATCGGCGTGATCGCTCCGCGCCAGGCGCTCAAGGACGCATCGGGCGCGTCGCAGATGGACGCGAAGACGCAGGTGAGCAGCCTGCACGGCGCGTCGATGCTGGAGGCCGCGACGCGTTCGCTCGAAGCGAACGTCGGCCTTGCCCTGCTGCACGAATTCGGCGGCGAGAATGACGAACAACTCATCGATGTGGCGATCGCCGCATTCGTCAATCTGCACGGCAGGCCGGAACTCGCGGCGGCGCAGGCAGCACGCGAAGCGGACAACGCCCCGAATGCAATTCTCGCGGCTGCGGCGTCGATCGTCGGGCCGAAACGTCAGCGCGCGGCGCGGGACGTCACCAGGTGGCTGATCGATCGTTTTGCGGCCGCTGGTCTTGCCGACGCGCTGAATGAAACCTTCGACGTCGCACGCATCGACGCAAGCGGCTGTGAACAGTTCTTCGCCGACTCTCACGATCCGCTCGCCGAAGCAATGCTCGCGGGACTCGCCGCGCGCGGCGCGAAATCGGCGTTCGTCCGCTGGCTGACGTCGCAGCCCGCTCACCCGACCGGCGACGCGGTGCTGGCCGCGATCACGACGACGCTGGCGTGGGGCCCGCTCATGCGCAAGCGTATCTCGCGCGTGACCGCCGAAAGCCTGCCCTGGTGGAGCATGCTATTTGGGACGCTCATCGGTGCATCGGCCGATGCGTCGCGGCATGGCCCGGACGGTTTCTGCGGCTTCTCCACCGACGAATTGCTGAACGAGCGCAGTCTCACCGAAATCGGCTTCGCCGCGCTGCTCAACCTGAAGCCCGGCCCCGACGACCTGTTCGCCTTCAAAACGCTCGTCGGCCTGCTGCTCACCAACGGTCCGGGTGCGATCTCGGCGCAGGGGGCGAAGGGCGCGGTATCCGCCGACGGTCCGGAAGGCCCCGAGCGCGTGCAGCTCAACAAGGCGCTGGTCGGCTTTCTCTCGCATACCGGCTACACGCACGGCGGGAACGGGTACGAGGGCATCGCGTTCCTGATTGATGCTTTCAGGGAAACCGCGCTGGACGATCCGTCGAAGCCCGGCCACGGCGTGGACCTGCGCTCGCTCGCCGAGCGCTCCGTCGAGCGATACGCGCAGTACAAGGCGCGGCAGAAGCATGCGGGTAGCCTCGACATCGCGAAGCTGCCGGGCGTGAATCATCCGGTGTTCAAGGACAGACCGGTCAACCACGACCCGCGCGAAGTGTTCATCGCCGACTTGAGCGAGAAGCGCGGTGAATACAACGTGTTCCATGCGTACTACCGCGAGCTGGTGCAGGCGTTGTTCGACGCAGGCGTCTCGCGCAACGTCTATTGCGTCAATGTCGATGCGGTGATCGCCGCATTGCTGCTGAAGATGCTGTGGCAGCCGCTGCGACGCGGTGAATTCAGCGAGTCCGATCTGGAGACTGCCGCGTTCACGATCTTCCTTTATCCGCGCATGCTCGGCTGCGCGGCGGAAATCGACGATCACCTCAACCGCGGTCGCAACATGGATACGCGCACGCCAGCCTCTCAGTGCCGCTTCGTGGCGTGATCGGATTCCGCGTCGGCCGCGGGGCAAGCCGCTCAGGCAGGCTTCCCCGCGTCGCCGACCGGTGAATTGATCGGCGTGCTCGATGCATCGGCGATTCGATCGCCCGACAACCGCGACAGCCAGGGGCTGGTTTTTCAGCTGGTGCGGCAAAGCGCGAGTTTGATCGAGGATGGCTACTTTCTGAATCAGACCGCGCAGCACTGGATCCTGTTCGGCCATCAAAGCCGCCATTTCGTCGAAGCACAGCCCGAAGCACTGATCGCATTCGACGAATGCGGCAACATCGCCACCGCGAACCGCAAGGCGCACGAGAGCATCGCGGGGCTCGACGGGCCGCGTCACATCGACGTGATATTCGACACGTCCGAGGTCCGTCTGCACGACGTCGCGCGCACCGACATGATCGTGGCGCTGCGGCTGCGCGCGACCGGCGCGATGCTGTATGCACGCATTCGCGCGCCGATGAGACGCGCGGCTCGCCTGCTCCTCGCGACACGGCCGGCCGATCCGCATGCGGACGGCAGCATCGGCGCGATGAGCCGCTTTTTGCACAGCTCGGACGAATGGATCGCGCGCAACGCGCAAGTCGCATTGCGGATCGCCGGCAAGCGGCTCCCGGTTCTGCTGCTCGGCGAAACCGGTGTCGGCAAGGAGGTCTTCGCGCGCGCGGTGCACGACTCGGGTTCGCGGCGCACGCGGCCGTTCGTCGCCGTGAATTGCGGCGCGATTCCGGAGCCGCTGATCGAGAGCGAGCTGTTCGGTTATGCGCCTGGCGCGTTCACCGGCGCGCGCAGTCGCGGCGCGCGCGGCAAGATCGCCCTCGCGCATGGCGGCACGCTGTTTCGCGACGAAATCGGCGACATGCCGCTCGGCCTGCAAACACGCCTGCTGCGTGTACTCGCCGGGGGCGAAGTGGTGCCGCTTGACGGCGATACACCGGTGCGCGTCGATATCGACGTGATCTGCGCGACGCACCGCGATCTGATGCAGATGGTCGAAGCTGGATCGTTCCGCGAAGATCTCTACTATCGCCTGAGCGGCGCGACGCTGCGGATGCCGCCGCTGCGCGAGCGCGCCGACATCCGCGAGGTGATCGATACGGTGTTCAACGAAGAAGCACAGGCGGCCACGCATGTGCTGATGCTCGATCCGCAATTCGCCGGGCGTCTTGCCGCCTTTTCGTGGCCCGGCAACATCCGGCAACTGCGCAACGTGCTGCGCTATGCGTGCGCGGTCTGCGATTCGGCTCGCGTCGAGTTGCGGCACGTGTCGCCGGACTTCGCGGCGCAACTCGCGCCCGCCGTCACGCCGGCGCTCGCGGCGAACTCCACGTCGCCGGCCAGCGCCGACGACGAGCGGGCACGGATCGTCGCGGCACTCACGCGTTGCCAGTGGCGGCCTAACGTCGCCGCGCTGGCATTAGGCATATCGCGCGCGACGCTGTACCGGCGCATCGCGCGGCTGGGCATCGTCGGGCCGCATCGCACATAAGCGGCATTGCGATCGCCCGTCTGAGTCTGCCGCCGTGCAGACAGCGTCCGATTCCCTCGCCCTCACCCGCAGAGTGAAATCTTTTCGCAGTTCGTCCATTGCGAGCGAAAAGATTTTATTTCGGCACAACCCTGCTCCCATGCGCAGTTTGTGCCGACAGACAGGCATGACTTGCCGGACTCAGTGATCGGTCGCAACGAGAGACCACCCACGACCGCGCATCGAATGTCCTGAACGGCTCACGCGACGCACTCGCGACCCGAAGGACTCCCCAACTTCTCTCCGGATTCCTTGCGGGCCGCCTCGCGGCAGCTCGCGCTATTGTCATGATTGCGCGACGTCAATTTCTTGGTTGTCTCACTGCGCTCGGCGGAAGCGTCGTATTGAGCGCGTGCGGCGGTGGTGGTGGTGGTGGTGGTGGTGGTGGTGGTGGTGGTGGTGGTGGTGGTGGCGATGCCGGTACTGCGGATGCCGGCGGCTCTTCCACGGGCAATTCCACGAACCCGTCGAGCACGACGGCGGCACCCTCTACGGGCACGGCAACCTCCGGTATCGCGACCTCGACGGGCACGACCAGCTCCGGTATTACGACTTCGACTAGCGGCACGACGACGGTGGCGAACGGCTCGTCGCCGACCGCCTCGACTGGAACGGCGTCCACCGGTACGTCGGGCTCGACCTCGGGCGACAGTTCTGGCGCTCCATCGGACCCGAACTCGGGGTCACCCGGCAACGCATCGAACGCTTCGCCACAGAACACGACCATCCCGCCGGCGATGGTGATTATCGACAGTCAGAACGCGTCATGGACCCTGGTCGGCGGATCTGTCTACAGGAACGGTGTCGCGGCGGGCAACACCTACAACGTCTCGTTGATACTCTGGTACGGGGGTACGATCTATCATGAGGGAACCGGCGGCCAATTTTACGGATGGAATGGTTCGGGATGGCAGTCGTGCAATGACCCACGTTTGGGCGGCACCTCCGCCGACGGCACCATGATCCCGCCCGCGTCGTATCTGATCGACAAGGTCGGCGCAATATGGACCGTCGTGAACGGTGTCGTGTACCGCAATCGAAGTGCCGTCGGCACAATGTCGAATGCTGCGCTTCTGCTGTGGTACGGCGGCAAGTTCTGGGCACAATCGACCGGCGGTCAGTTCTACGTGTGCGCCGATGCGGATGAATGGTTGCCGTGCAACGATCCGCGCATCGCGACCGCGGCGCCGGCCGGCTCGTTTCACGGCATCAACGGGCATTACGATTATTTGTATTCGACGGCGCAGCTCGTGTCGATCATGCAAACCCTGGGCTGCTCGACGTACCGGCTCAGCTGTACCGACTACGCACCGCAACTCGCCGCGGTCGTGGCGTTGGCACAGGCATTCCAGCCAGCGGGCTTGACCCTTTTCGTGCTGATCGATGTCGGCATCTACGACGGTAACGGCAACCTGTTCACGAGCGAATCGGCGGCCTATACGCGGGGTTTCAATTGCGCGGTCGCTGTCGCGACGGCGTTGCAACCCCACGGCGTGACCCTGTATGAATGCGGCAACGAACTGACGCGCGCGAACGGGATCATTCTCGACTCCACCAACGCAGGAACGAGTGTCGTCGACTTCAACAATGCGAACTGGCCGCTGATGCGCGGCGTGATGCGCGGCATGATCGACGGGGTCAAGTCGGTGCAGGCGGATGCTAAATGCGGCGTCAACTTTTGCGTCGCGGACACCGGTGCATCCGACGCTCTGTGGGATGGCAAGCAGCCCGATGGCACGAGCGGCCATCCGACCGTCAGGTGGGACTTGACTACGTGGCACAACTACGAGGTGTACGGCGACATCTTCGATATCGGCTCCGACGGGTCCGGCCCGGGCTTCGATTTGCCCACCTATTGCAAGGCCCGATATGGCGTCCCCTTCGTGATCTCGGAATGGAACACAGGACCGGAGAAGACCGAGGCGTACCGGGCCAACTACATCACGTCGCGCCTGCTCACTTACTATCAGGCGAGAAAGACGAAGAACATTCAATCGGCGATGTATTACGAGCTCGATAGCGGGGACGCAACTTACGGTCTGGTGATCAACGGCACGGCGCTTGCGCTTCCGTACAATGCGTTCGCGAGTTTTGTCGCGAGCCATCCCGATAGCTGATCGTCCGCACTCGCTGAGTCCGCGCGCTGCCTACGGTCGATTCGACCTGCGTGAGACGTTGACGAATAACCCGTCCCGGCCGAGACCGCGATAGGTCTCGTAGCCCGGGGCGACGAGTTGCGAGTCAGGCGACCTCTGTTGCAACGCGGCTGTATCCGTGCATCACGTTACGCCCACAGCCGCATCGCTACAGCGCACGATTCGTGCAATCAGAAGATCAGAACTGGTGTCGCAGTCCCACGGTGACCGCGACCTGCGTGCCCGTCGACGATGGCGAGAGGGTATTGATCATCGCATCTGCGAGCACGGAATCCGCCGGCGCGCCATGAACATGCTGATAGACGCCTTCCAGGTACACGTCGGTACGCTTGCTCAACGAATAGTCGGTCTGCAGCATGACCGAATTCCATTTTGGAGAGGCCTTCGTGGCCCCCTGGTTGTAAGCACCGTCAGTGAACGTATAGGCACCGGATACGCTCCACGCAGACGTCACCGAGTAGTGTGCGTTCACCTCGTAATTGTCCAATCGCAGATTACCGCCAAGCGGCAGATAGCTGCCGAGGCCCAGCGAGATGACGCCCGCCATGTTGTCGATCTGAGTATGGCTCCACACGAATCCGACAGTTGCGGGGCCGAACGTGTAATTGCCGCCGGCGCCCCAGATGCGCTGGCGCTCCGCGATGAAGTTCGCGCTTCCGTCGCCCTGCGCGATTGCCCCATTCGGATTCGTGCCCGATACGCCGCCGCCTGCGTTATTGAACTGCAGGTATCCGCCAGCAAGATTCACTGGGCCCTGCGCATAACCTATGCTAAAGCCGTACGCGCGATTGTCAGCGAATCCTCCCGCCTTGTTGCTGAACGAATACATGCCTTCGAACGTCACGCCGGCATAGGTCGGGCTTACATACTTGACCGAGTTGTTGACGACCACCGAATCAGCCGCCAGGTTGTCGTTCTCGAACGGGTGTGCGGCGAGGTTGCCACCCCACGTGTTGCTCCCCGCGGAGATCGGTCCGAGCTGGTCGTTCAGCACATCGAACTGGCGGCCCAACGTCACGGTGCCGAGGTTGTCGCTTTGCAACCCGACCCAGGCCTGAGAACCGAAGGCGTCACCCGGAAAGGCCTGGCTACCGTTGTTCAGATTGAAGCCCTGCTCGAGTTTGAAGGTCGTACGAACACCACCTCCCAGATCTTCAGTACCCTTGAGGCCGAACACCGTATTCTGCGTGGAGCTGGTCGCCATTTGCCAATTGCTATGACCGGCCTGGTTGTTGGTAATAGATGAGTCCCGTGTCGATAAGACCGTACAGGGTCACGCTGTTTTGCGCATACGCGGAAACCGAAAATGCGCCGAGGACCCCGATTGCCAACAAGGTTTTTTTCATGTCTTTATGCCCCATTTGCGATTACAGAAAAATAGAACAGCTTTTTCTTAATTGGAGTTCCATCCCGGGACATTCCACCTGGGATGGTCAGCTCGCGCCGATCTGCTTCTAAATCGAAATGCGCTTTCCAAGCGCATCAAACAAGCAGAATGGCCACAAGCTGACCGGCGGTCGCAATCACGATCGCCAGATCAACCGGATTGGCCAGAAGAAATCCGAGAAAATCTGAATCGACGGCGCGCGTGCGCCACATCCCGAGAAAGCCGACCGACAGAATCAGGCCGAATAAAAAGTCGAATCCGAATCCTGCGGCGAGCCATCTGTTATGCCTGACGACATGTTCGGCGAATGCGAACATTGCCAAAAAGGCGATTTGCGATATGAGAACAACCAGTACGACAACATGCTGCTGATTATTCTTTTTCATCGGCTGGCGGAAATCCGGTTGCTCGAACCCGGCACGACCTCCTCGCTCGTCCGGGCGAGCTTCGGCAGTACCGGCGGCCACCCCAGCGAACGGAAAGTGACCGTCGTACCCGCTCCATCCGCGGCGCAACCGTTATTCGACCGCCTCGCCATGCAGCACCAGGTCCAGTCCTTCGCGCTCTTCTTCCTCGGCGACACGCAACCCCATCACTGCGTCGATTGCCTTGAGCAGAACAAACGAGACCACCCCGCTGTAGATCAGCGTCGTCGCGACACCCTTGAGTTGCAGCATCACGTCACCGTCCGCGCCGCCGATGTCCTTGACCGCGAACACGCCGGTCAGCAGCGCACCGACGATCCCGCCCACGCAGTGCACGCCGAACGCGTCGAGCGAATCGTCGTAACCGAGCTTGTGCTTGAGCCACGTGGCCGCCCAGAAGCAGACCACACCCGCGACGATACCGATCACGAGCGCGCCGACCGTGCCGACGAAGCCCGACGCCGGCGTAATCGCCACCAGACCCGCGACCGCGCCCGACACGATACCGAGCACCGACGGCTTACCCTTGGCCGCCCATTCGGCGAACATCCACGCAAGCGCCGCCGCGGCGGTCGCCACCTGCGTCGCGAACATCGCGAAGCCGGCACGGCCGTCCGCTGCCACGGCCGAACCCGCGTTGAAGCCGAACCAGCCGACCCACAGCATCGCGCCACCGATCAGCGTGAGCGTCAGGTTGTGCGGCGCCATCGCTTCCTTGCCATAGCCGACGCGCTTGCCGAGCACCAGACAGCAGACCAGACCCGCGATACCGGCGTTGATGTGCACCACCGTGCCGCCCGCGAAGTCGAGGATGCCCGCGCTAGCCAGCCAGCCGCTCGGCTCCCACACCATGTGCGCGATCGGCGAGTAGACGATGATCGACCACAGCGTCATGAACACCAGCATCGCCGAGAACTTCATGCGGTCCGCGAACGCACCGGTGATCAGCGCCGGCGTGATGATCGCGAAGGTCATCTGGTAGACGAAGTAGACCGTCTCGGGGATCGTCGGCGCGAGATGGCTGACGGTCAGCGTCGTGGCCTTGTCGCCCTTGATGTAGTTCATGCCCGTCATGAACACGCGCGAGAAGCCGCCGATGAACGAGCCGCCCGGCGTGAACGCGAGGCTGTAGCCGACCACGGTCCAGACGATCGTCACGACACAGGTGATCGCGAAGCTTTGCATCAGCGTCGCGAGCACGTTCTTCTTGCGGACCATGCCGCCGTAGAACAGCGCGAGACCCGGGATCGTCATGAACAGCACGAGCGCGGTGGAGGTCAGCATCCATGCGGTGTCGCCGGAGTTGATCTTCGATGAATCGACCGAGAACGGTGCGGTTGGGGCGGCCGGTGCCGATGCAGCGGCATCCGCCGCGGCCGGTGCCGCTGGAGCCGCGGACGCTTGCGCGACCGGTACGGAGGCGGCCGCGGGCGCCGATGCGTCTTGCGCGAATGCGGAGCCCAGGCCGCCCGCGAGCAGCGAGCCCGCCATCAATAAAGTCATCAACAGTTTGCGCATCTCTCTTTCCTCTTATCCCAGTGTTTTTATAGGGCGTCGGCGCCGGTCTCGCCGGTGCGAATCCGGATCACCTGTTCGATCGGCGTCACGAAGATCTTCCCGTCACCAATCTTTCCGGTACGCGCCGCACGCTCGATCGCCTCGATAGCCTGATCGACGATGTCATCCGGGACGGCGACCTCGATCTTCACTTTCGGCAGGAAATCGACGACGTACTCCGCGCCCCGATACAGTTCGGTGTGCCCTTTCTGACGCCCAAAACCCTTGACCTCCGTAACTGTGATTCCAGAGACGCCAAGCGATGACAAGGCTTCTCGAGCCTCATCAAGCTTGAATGGCTTGATGACCGCACTGATTAGTTTCAATTTGCCCCTCCGTTGATCGTCGATCCCGATGTTGGCCGCGAATGACCGCGTCTCAGCGCGCGGAGACGTTCAAAGCAACTGTCATGCCATTCGCACGACAGGTGTTGAAGCGGGGAATTATTGGAGGAGCCGAACTTCGAGTCCTTCAGCGGTCAGATGGATGTTGTGAGGAACGAAGCGGGATTGGGCGGCAGCACTGTCAGAAGGCTTCCTGGCGGAATGCGGTGTACAGATGGAATGTACCCAGGCACCATGTGCGAGCGTTTTCCTGTCGTCCGTCCAATCGGGGGCATGCGTGCACGATTCTGCCGCTTGTCATTACATATTCATTAATCGAAGCTTCCAGGTTTCCACTCGCAGGCCCGACGCTCGCGAGCGTTCAAGAGGTCGAGCGCAACTCCGCCGTGATACCGTGCAAAGACATCGCGATTCGAACAGGAACAGATCAGGATGATTTCGCATGTTTTCGTTGGGGTTAATGACTTTGACCGAGCCTTGAAATTCTATTCGGCCGTCATGAGCGAGTTGGGACATCGACTGAAGTTTTGCGAGCCAGATAAACCGTGGGCTGGTTGGATGGCTGAGGGTATGCCGCGTCCGCTTTTCCTTATCGGCAGGCCATATGATGGCAACTTAGCAGAACACGGAAACGGTCAAATGGTGGCATTGCTCGCGCCTGATCGTCGTTCAGTGGACAACGCATACGCTAGCGCGCTGGCAAACTCAGGTTCTTGCGAAGGTCCTCCCGGCTTGCGAGCACACTATCACCGGGACTATTACGGGGCGTACTTCCGCGACCCGGAGGGAAACAGGATTTGCGTTTGTTGTCACGATCTCGTGACTCAGTAGCACTCACAAAACCTCGAACACGCTATACACCGGCCTATTTTCGAAGCGGTACCCGCTTCGACTTGAAAATTGCCGTCGAGGCGGCGCGAGCGGTCGACGGGATCGGGTCGGCTACTGTTCAGTGAACCTAACATTCGGTTGACTTCCTGAGGCATTCGTCACCCCCGATGATCCCGTCGAGGGTTCTGCGGCACGCGTGGGGTGTCGCGGTAGAGCGACCTTAGCATGTCCGCGTTGGCCGGTTTCCGCGCGCGCACGGCGGCTGAGCGGGAAGCCTTTTCCCGCTGCTGCCGTATCGCCTGCACGCAGCCCATCATTCTTCTTTGAAACGGTTTCTGTATCGCGCGGGAGACCAGTCGCACAGCCACTTGCAACCGGATGGTGCGCAGCCAGTCGCACCATCCGCGGCGCCGTGCGGCGGCCAGTCGCGAGAGCGAGCCACGCGCACGTGCTTTGGAAAAACGCTCTAAAGAATACTGTCCAACGCCTTGGCGAGCCTGGCGACCACACCTTCGACGTCATGCAGTTTGTCCAGGCCAAATAATCCGACGCGGAAGGTTTTGAAGTCTTCTGGCTCGTCGCATTGAAGGGGAACACCGGCCGCGATCTGCAAGCCGGCATCGGCGAATTTCTTGCCGGACCGTATGCCGTCATCGTCCGTATAGCAGACCACGACGCCAGGAGCCTGAAAACCTTCAGCCGCCACGCTTTTGAAACCTTTGTCACTCAGGAGTGAGCGAATGCGCTTGCCGAGTTCAAGCTGCTCAGCTCTGACTTTCTCGAAACCATATGCCTCGGTTTCCTTCATGACGTCGCGCAGCGTCGCGAGACTGTCCGTCGGCATCGTGGCGTGATAGGCGAACCCGCCGTTCTCGTAGGCTTCCATGATCTGCAGCCATTTCCCAAGATCACAAGCGAAACTGGTGCTGGTCGTTGCGTCGATTTTTTCGCGGGCGAGAGGGCTGAGCATGACCATTGCGCAGCAGGGTGACGCACTCCATCCTTTTTGCGGTGCGCTGATCAGGACATCGATGCCACTGGCCTGCATGTCCACCCAGATCGTACCGGAGGCGATGCAATCCAGTACAAACATGCCGCCGACGGCATGCACCGCGTCGGACACCGCGCGCAAGTAGGCATCAGGCAGCATCATCCCGGATGCGGTTTCGACATGCGGCGCAAAGACCAGGTCTGGCTTGTTTTCCTTGATCGCAGCGACGACTTCTTCGATCGGAGCCGGTGCATATGCGGCCTGCCTACCTAGTTCGACCGGACGCGCCTTCAACACCACCGATTCAGACGGAATGTCGCCCATGTCGAAAATCTGTGACCAGCGGAAACTGAACCAGCCATTGCGGATGACCAGACACTTCCTGTTCGTCGCGAACTGCCGGGCGACGGCTTCCATGCCGAAAGTCCCGCTGCCCGGGACGATAACGGCCGACTTCGCGTTGTAGACTTTTTTCAGGGCGCCGGAAATATCGCGTACGACTCCTTGAAAGAGCTGCGACATGTGATTGATCGATCGGTCGGTGTAGACGACCGAATATTCGAGGAGTCCATCGCGGTCGACATCGGGAAGTAAACCTGGCACGTTCGCCTCCGGTAATTGACGAGTAAAAGAATCGAAAACAGATTCTAACGAAAGCCGCCTGCAACGGCATCGGCCGAGACGCCCCCGCCCTTCTTCGATCGCAGTCGCCCCAAAGGTGGCGCCGCTCGCCTCCTCCCGACTGCTTCTCAGGGGAAGATCGGTGTCGTGGACTCCGCGCCCTCGATATCGGCCTTCGGAAAATGCTGCGCGACCATCTGCTCGATGTCCTGTTCGCGCGATCCAGGCACGTCGGCCATGATCAGGAGCTGGCCGTTACGGATGGCGTCCCGAAAGCGCTCGAGTCGTGCATTCGGTTCGGCGACGCCGATCATCGCGGCCGTCCAGGCCCCGAAGCCGGCCCCCGCCAACGTCAATGCGATGACGGCTCCGCCCGCAATAGCGAGCTCCGCGGGAGGAAACGCCAGCGCCACGAGGCCGACAAGCGCTCCGGTCGCACCGCCGAGCGCCACGCCTCGTTCGAGCGAGTGCACGACGTCGCTGCTCTGCAGCAAAGTTGCCTCGGGTAACTGTTCGAGTGCGACGCTGTGATTCGCGAGAACATGGAGATGTCGCCATGTGATCCGCGCCCGCAGCAAGTCGTCTACGATCGCCTTGGCCATCGTCGTGTCAGATGCGAGGAAATAAAGACGTCTCATCTCGACCCTCCATCAATCAAGCCGTCCTCAAACGGGACGATGCCGTTCATCGTACGCCTGCGGCAGGCAAAAGTTGGCTCTGGGCAGGTGCGTGCCATGTTTGGATGGCTGGTCGCCGCTGTATGCCAGCTTACAAATTCGGAAAACTTCTCCTGGAGACATATGCTTGAGCAAAAATCTGCTGCCAGACTATTTCGCGTAGTTCCGGCAAACCATGCAGCTTTGCGGTCCACATTACGTTAGGCGTCTAAACGGAGGCAAACGATGACACGCGTTCGCGTTGCGGGCTTCACCATTTCGCTCGACGGATACGGTGCAGGCCCGAATCAAGACATCAACAATCCGCTCGGCGTTGGCGGGACGGAACTGCATCAGTGGCTAGTCCCAACACACACGTTCCAGCAAGCCTTGTTCGGCAAGGACGGCGGTACGACCGGGGTTGACGATGATTTCGCCGCCCGTGGCTTTCAGAATGTCGGGGCCTGGATTCTTGGGCGGAACATGTTCGGACCCATTCGTGGGGACTGGCCGGACACAAACTGGAAAGGCTGGTGGGGAGACAATCCACCGTATCACGTTCCAGTCTTCATCTTGACCCATCACGCTCGTCCCCCCATCGAGATGGCAGGCGGCACGACGTTCCACTTCATAACAGGAGGCATTCGCGAGGCGCTCGACCGTGCACGCGAGGCCGCTGCCGGAATGGACGTGCGGATTGGCGGTGGGCCGGACACAATTCGGCAGTATCTTCGCGAGGGCCTCATCGATGATCTGCACATTGCCGTCGCGCCGGTCCTGCTCGGCCGGGGAGAATCGCTGTTCGAAGGGGTCGACTTGCGGGCTCTGGGATACGAATGCGTTGAATTCGTAGCGTCGGAGAAGGCCACGCATGTCGTCCTAAGGCGCCAAGGGCACACGGACGCCTAACCACTCGCTGAAGGCCGACGCCCCTGACGGGCCGCGGCCTTAGCCGGTTTCGGGCGCGGTCATTTACGCTCATCCTCCCGGCCATCGCCGGGATGAATCCGTTTGCCTTATGCCATCTGCGCCGGCCACAGCAAACCGTGGACCGGTCTTGTACAGCATACTTCAGTGAATCACACCACCGAAAGGATCGACATGGTTGCTGACCTTGCACGCTCCTGGTTGACCTGGAGCGCGCCTGCAGCCGCTGCACAGGCCTCCGGTCGCCCGCTCGTGGCGCTGGAATCGACCATCATCGCCCACGGCATGCCCTACCCGGGGAACGTTCGCACTGCGCGCGAAGTGGAGGCCTTGATCCGTGACGCGGGTGCCGAGCCGGCGACTATTGCGCTGATCGATGGGCGAATCCACATCGGCCTTTCGGATGACGAGCTGGAAACGATCGGCCGATCGGACCACGTGCATAAGGTCAGCCGCCGCGACCTGCCGGCCGTGCTGGCCGGCGGCGGGCTGGGCGCCACGACCGTGGCTGGCACGATGATATGTGCGGCGTTGGCCGGCATCGAGGTCTTCGTCACCGGAGGCATTGGCGGCGTACACCGAGGCGCGCATGAAACCTTTGACATCTCGGCCGACCTGCAGGAACTGGCGAAGACCTCGGTGGCGGTGATCTGTGCCGGTGCGAAGTCCATCCTGGACATCGGGCTCACATTGGAATACCTGGAAACCCACGGCGTGCCGGTGCTCAGTTGCGAACAGGACAATTTTGCGGCGTTCTACACGCGTGACAGCGGCTTTCGCGCGGACTTCAGGCTGGACGACGCGGAGGAACAGGCACGGTTCATTCGCACCAAGTGGGACCTGGGCCTCGACGGCGGTGTGGTGTTGAGCACTCCGGTGCCGGAAGCCGCGGCGATGTCGTTCGAAGAGATCGACGCGCTGACCCAGCAGGCGCTCGACGAGGCCGCTGCACAAGGAATCACTGGCAAGGCCGTCACCCCCTTCCTGCTGGCGCGCATCAAGGCGTTGACAGACGGGCGCAGCCTGGCGACAAACATCGCGCTCGTGAAACACAACGCCGAGGTCGGCGCAAGGCTGGCGCTAGCGTTGGCACGCTCAAAGCCGAGGACAGGCGCGGTGTAGCCTCACTGCCGTTTCGCGCGGCTGGTGATTTCCTTGACGGCCACCGCGCTGATTTCGAGCCAGTGCCAAAGCTGGTCGCCCGGCCGCTATATGAGGCGCTGGCTCGTCGATATCTGCCTCGCTGAAGTCCCAGGTGTCCAGTCGGCAACGCGCGAGACGCACCTTCTCCGCTGCTTTCCGCCGGTCGACAACCGCGCCCATGGGCGGCAGCGATGCGTCGGCCGCCGCCCGGGGCGCAGAGCTCCACGAAGCCAGCCCCGTGCTATTTTTGACGGATTCGACACCTTCCTCTCAGGAGGGCTCGTGGACGTCGCCGTGTGGCTGCACAGCCTCGGAATGGAGCGGTATGAACCGGTGTTTCGCGAGAACGCCATCGACGCCGACGTGCTTCGCGATCTCACCGCGGACGATCTGAAAGAACTGGGTATTGCGTCGGTTGGTCATCGCCGCAAACTGCTCGATGCCTTGACTGAATTGCGGGCGCGAACCGGGCCCCGGCATAGCGCCGCGAGCCCAGGCGAGGCGAAAGGCGAACGACGGCAGGTCGCCGTCCTGTTCGCCGATCTGTGTGGCTTCACGCGGATGAGCCGTGAAGTCGACGCGGAGGAAGTACTCGCCGTGCTCGATCGCTACTTCGAGCAGGTTGACCGCACCATCGAGCAACATGGCGGGCACGTCGACAAGCACGTCGGCGACTGCGTCATGGCAGTATTCGGCGCGCCGGTCTCGCATGGCAATGATGTCGAACGCGCCGTGCGGGCGGCGCTCGCGATCAGGGATGGGATGCCCGACCTGTCGCGTGCTCTCGGCCGCCCGGTCTCCGTGCATATCGGCATAGCCGGCGGCGAAGTCGTCGCAAGCGGCACCGGTAGCGCGACTCACAGGGAATACACCGTCACCGGCGACACGGTCAACCTCGCCTCGCGTCTCACCGATGCGGCTGAGCCGGGGAAGATCCTGATCTCGGAAAGCGTGCGACGCCCGCTGGCTGACCGCATGGACTGTGTCGAACGCGGCGCGCTGTCGGTCAAAGGCTTCGCAGAAGCGGTCACGGCGTGGTGTATTGCCGGCCTTCGGCGCTCACGCCCGGGCCGGCCGTTCGTCGGCCGGCATCATGAGATGCGGCAGTTTCGATCCGTGCTCCATTCCTGCCGCGACACCGGAGGCGGACGCACCGTTCTGCTGCGCGGTGAGGCCGGGATCGGCAAAACACGCCTGGTCGAGGAATTCGAACGCGAGGCGCGGGAGTCAGGATTCCTTTCTCATACTGGCCTCGTGCTCGACTTCGGTGCGTCAACCGGACGTGGCGCAATCCAGTCTCTCGTGCGCGGCCTGTTGGCAGCCGACGGCTCAACTGACGGAGCTGCGAGTGCCACTGGCGTCGAGCACGCGCTCGCCAGCGGTTTGATCGACGCTGGCGACGCACTCTTCCTCGAAGATCTGGTCGATTTGCCGATGGGGTTCGAGGACCGGGCAGTCTACGAGGCCATGGACAATGAAATGCGCGTTCGCGGCCGACGCAACGCCCTGACCCGGCTCGTCCAACGCGCGAGCCGCCAGCAATCTCGGGTACTGGTCGTCGAGGATATTCACTGGTCGGACGAATCGACGCTTCGCGACCTCGCCGGACTTTCGGAAACCATGGCGGGATGTCCGGCCGTACTCGTGCTGACAGTGCGGACGCACGGCGATTCGAGTGAAGAGCCGTGGCGCGTGGCGACCGGCGGACCGTATTCGCTGATCGATCTGGGTCCGCTGAGCGCCAGCGACGCGCAGGCGATGGCCAGATCGTTTCCCGGGGCGCAGGCAGGTCTGGCGGGACGCTGCATCGAACGGGCGGCGGGCAATCCGCTGTTTCTCGAGCAGTTGCTGAACGATGCGCAGGACGGCGAAGGGACCGGCGTGCCGGGGTCGGTGCGAAGCCTCGTACAGGCGCGGCTGGATCGGCTTGATCCCGCCGATAAGACAGTGCTGCAGGCTGCCTCGGTGCTCGGCCAGTTGTTCGAGAAGGAGGCGGTCGATTTTCTCGTCGATGGCGCCGGCGCCGATGCGGATGCCGGCGTTGCGCTGGAACCGCTTGTGATCGGTCTGCTGTTACGACGTCAGGGCACCGGATTCATCTTCCATCACGCACTGATTCGCGACGCCATTTATGACGGGCTGCTGAAAAGCCGGCGCCGCGATTTGCATCGTCGCGCCGCACAGTGGTACGGCGAGCGCGACCTCGTCCTGCGAGCCGAACATCTCGATCGCGCGGGAGAACCCGGGGCAGCGCTCGCCTATTGCGAAGCAGCGCGCTCGCAGGCGTCGGGGCACCGCCATGAAGCCGCGCTCCGGCTTGTCGAACGAGGGCTCGATCTCGCGGATCAACGCAGCGACCGCGCCGCACTCGAGTGTCTACATGGCAGCGTCCTGCATGACCTGGGCGACATGAAGTCGGCACTTCATGCATTCGAAATCGCCCTCGAATATGCGACGACGGACGCGGAGCGTTGCCGCGCATGGATCGGGCGGGCCACGGTGAAGCGGATCATCGACGATCTCGACGGTGCATGGGCCGACCTCGACTACGCCGCTGAAGCCTCCCAAGGCCTGTTGCGCGAAAAGGCGCGCATTCACTTCCTGCGCGGCAATCTGTGTTTTCCCCGCGGCGATATCGACGGCTGCGTGCGTGAGCACGGGCGCAGCCTTGCCCTCGCGCGCGACGCGTGTGATCCCGAACAGGAGGCGGCCGCACTCGGCGGCCTTGGCGATGGCGAGTACATGCGCGGCCGGATGATCAGCGCCCACGCGGCCTTCAGCCGCTGCATCGAACTCTGCAAATGCCATGGCTTCGGACGGATCGAGGTGGCCAACCTTCCGATGCGGGCGATCACGACGTGGTTTACCGGCGAAGCCGCGAGCGCACTCGACGCCGCGCTTGCCAGCGTCGCCGCAGCGCAGAAAGTGGGGCATCCCCGCGCACTTGCCGTCGCCCATCACGCTGCCTGGCACTGCCTGCACGATCGCGCGGAGTGGGATCGTGCGTGGGAGCACGTCGCTCCTGCGCTACAGTGCGCGCGCGAGCTGAAATCAAGGCGCTTCGAAGGTGAAGCGCTCGCGTTTCGCGCGGAATTGCATCGGGTCGCCGGCCGTTCGCGCGAAGCGCGCGCCGATATCGAAGCGGCGCTGTCGATCAGCCGGGAGACCGGCATGAACTACCTGGGCCCCGCTTATCTCGGCGTGCTCGCGCGCACGACGGACGACCCCGTTGTCTTCGCACAGGCGCTCGCGGAAGGCGAAGCTTTGCTCGCGGCCGGAGCGGTGAGCCACAACCACTTTCTGTTTCGACGTGATGCGATAGATGCATGCATCGACCGCAAACGCTGGGATGCGGCCGCGCATCATGCCGCGGCTCTTGAAGACTACGCACGCCGCGAGCCATCGCCCTTTTCCGGATTTTTCGTGGCGCGCGCACGGGCGCTTGTCTCGTATGGAACCGGCAATCGCGATCCGGCATCGCTGAAGGAACTCCAGCGGCTACGGCAGGAGGGCAGCAGCCTGGGTTTCCTTTATGCGCTCCAGGCGATCGAGGCCGCGCTTTCGGGCGAGGCCGATAGAGGAGGATA
The DNA here is from genome assembly GCF_050434085.1 of Paraburkholderia sp. UCT70. Classification (NCBI taxonomy): domain Bacteria; kingdom Pseudomonadati; phylum Pseudomonadota; class Betaproteobacteria; order Burkholderiales; family Burkholderiaceae; genus Paraburkholderia; species Paraburkholderia sp. UCT70. Next base: position 1,537,722 of record NZ_JBNPVZ010000003.1, read on the forward strand.
GGGTCGCCGCGCTCACTCCTGTTGACGCCGTTCAACCGTCACCGTATCTTGCAATCCGAGGTAGAGCGACATGACACGGCAGTTGTGTCTGACTGTTTTCCGTTGACCTGGCCACGACGATGAACATTGACGATCGGCTTCTCGAGAGCAAAATGATCGCGATCGAGCAGGCGAGGTCATGGAGTCCGCGCGTCATTTCCAAGCTCGAGACTCTGATCAGGAGCGGCGACGAGCTGTCCGTCTACCGGGTCAATCCGCTGGCGTTTGCGCGAGATCGCGGCATAAGCGAGGCTGATTGCATTGACCTCTTTCTTCATGCGGCGCGATACGGATTGTTCGAGATGAACTGGGACGTTCTTTGTCCGCAGTCGGGAATGGTCCTCCACAGCTTCGGATCATTGCGCACTCTCAAGACCCATTACGTCTGTGGGCTATGCGACGTTACGGGCGAAACCGACCTCGACGATTTCATCCAGGTCACGTTTTCAATATCGCCCGAACTTCGGAGGCTGACGTTCCACGATCCCGAGTCGCTTTCCGTTGAAGATTTCCACTGGAAACTGCGATTTAACGGTGACGGTCGGTTCGCCGGCCAGCAAGTCCGGTTTCTCGACTTCTTGCGGGGGCTCGTGCGCGGCCTCACGTTCCTGCCGCCAGGTTCGACGACGACCCTGCAGGCTGTTCTTGGCCCCGGTGCCTTGACGGGTGTGAATGTCGAGACACAAGCCGCTCTCATTGTTCCGATCGCTGGTGAGCCCGCCACCTCGCCGACACTGTTGCAGGTCGGTTATGACGGTCAACGGTTTGCCCCGGCGCTCTCCGTTGTGCCGCCTGGTCCTGTCCTCATCCAGGTAAGGAATACCGGGAGCACGCGCGGGTCGCTGCTCTTGATCAATTGGCCTCCAGAGGTCGTCGCTCAGGCCATCAAGCCGCCGCTCGAATTCGAACCGTATCTCTCCGGAGGGGCGCTGGTGGCGCGACAAACCTTCCGGCGCCTGTTCCGCTCGGAGAACGTTGACGAGAAGGAAGGCCTTGGGATTCGGCAAGTGACGTTCGTTTTCACGGATCTCAAGGGTTCGACGGCCATGTATGAACGCATCGGTGATCTGAATGCGTACGGCCTCGTCAGACAGCATTTCGCCTTGCTTGAGATGATCGCACAACGGTACTCCGGCGCTATCGTAAAGACGATTGGCGACGCTGTGATGGCCGTCTTTTGTCGACCAACGGACGCAGTCTCCGCGTCGTTGAGTATCGTGGAGGAAATCGGGCGCTTCAATCGCGAACGTGGAGAACCGGCGATCATCCTGAAGATCGGGGCACATTGCGGGCCGTCCATTGCGGTGACACTGAACGACAATCTCGATTATTTCGGCCAGGCCGTCAACGTCGCCGCGCGCGTGCAGTCTCTCGCCGACGCCGGGGAGATTTGCATTTCGGAAGCGCTCTATAGTGCGCCTGGAGTCCGCGACCTCCTTGGTGGCCGCACTGTCGTCGAATTTGAGGCTCCGCTTCGCGGCCTCCAGGGCAGGGCAAGCGTGTATCGCATCGTGTCCGAGTGGTGACGGCTTACGGCGCCGATCCTGCCTCCTGTTGGGGCGATTCTTGTTTGCTCAACGTCGAACCCGACAGGTGCCGAGATGGAGAAGAACGACGCAGCCGGTTTGCTCCCTATGCACGGCGTTCAGCCGCGTTCCGAGAAAACGCTCGCGACCTGGATCTGCTGGTCAAAGAAATCGTTCGACACGGACAGCGGATTTTGCAAGGTTCACAGGACCCAAAGGAGCCAGCATGAACATAAGCAATGCCAGCAGAATAATCGGCGCAATGTTAATTGCGGCCATCGCGAGTGGCGTGGCCTATGCGAACGCGCAACAAGGTATGAGCGCGACGGCCGGCGCGGTCGCACAAAGGGTGGCGGCCTCGGGCTCGCCGCCTCGACCCAGGCCGGATACTTCGATAGTTCGTGACGTTCGCCGCGCCCTCAGGCGTGTACCGGATATGGATGATTCAGAGATTCACATCAGGGCGAGCCACGGCGTCGTCACGCTCACCGGGTCGGTGCCGGAAAGCTGGCAGATCTCGCGCGCTGGCAATGCAGCAAGATCAGTGCTCGGAGTCAAGTCGGTGACGAACAGATTGACAGTGCGAAAGAGCGATGCAGCAAGCATTGAGCGATGTCTCGCGGCATCGGCCGGATAGGTTCGATGTAATTTTCATCACTTCGGCGTAGACGATGCTCTAGTGAAAATTTCCGGATCGACCTGAAGCTCCACGAAGGCGCAACGCGCGACTGTTGCGCGAAAACCTGATTTCGGGGTCGTTCTCGCCTCAGCTCGCTGCATCTAGCCCTTCACGCGTTCCGATCGCGGATCGTACGGCGCCCTAAGATGCACGGCTGCCCTCACCTGTTCGCCCGCCACGTCGATCGTATAGCGGCCTTGCGTGAGCCACGCGGCATCGGCGGCACCATCGGCACGGTTCACGAAACCCATTGCGACCGGGCATCGCAATGTATGCCCAAACGCGGCTGAGGTTACCGCCCCTACCGGCTCGCCTTCGCGCAAGATAGCTTCGCCACCCCACAGCATCAGATTTTCGGCGCCGTCGACCGTCAGGATCGCGAGACGCCGGCGCAGCGGCGCCTTGCGCAGACGCAGAAAGGCGTCGCGACCGCGGAAGGCGATGTCTCGGTCGAGCTTGCAGGCGAACGCCAGGCCTGCCTCGAACGGATTGCAATCCGGCGAAAGCTCGCGGCCCTAGGCCCGATAGCCTTTTTACGACGCTATCGAGCGACGACATTCGCTGCGTCTCGAGCATACTGCGTGGGCGGCAATCCGACATGACGCGTGAACGCGACGCTGAATGCGCTCGCCGAGCCGTAGCCGACACGTTCCGCGATCACCGCGATGCTGACTTCGTTCCGGCGCAGCAGGCTCCTGGCGACGGCCATGCGCCACGACAACAGATACTCCATCGGTGCCACGCCGACTGCGCGGCTGAATCGATCGAAGAAAGAGGACCGGGAAAGCGCGGCGGTTTTTGCAAGTTCTGCGATCGTCCAGGGCTTGTGCGGACTCTCGTGCACATGACGGATGGCAAGCGCGAGACGGGCGTCGGCGAGGCCGCGGACGAGTCCGGGCGATGCCCCCCCGTCCCCGTGGCTCGCAACGCTTCAATGAAGAGCACCTCGAGCAGTCGCGCCAGCACGACCTCGCGCGCGGGCCGCTGCGCGCGCGATTCTTCCCTCACGAGCTTCACGAGCGTCGCCAGCCTGGGTTCACCGCGCACGTGCGCGAGCTTGGGCAAGAGCGAGACAAGCAAGGCCGCATCCGGCGAACCGAACGCGCAGAGGCCCGCAAGCCATTGGGCTTCTGGCGCGACCGATGCATCGCCGAAACGAAAGCTGCCGTCGGGCAGTGCCGCGGGCGCGATATCGGAGACGTCGTCATCGTCGGGCGGATTGATGCTCGTCATCGTGAAGCTAAAAACTGCGGGCACGAGCACGAAGTCATCGGCCTGAAGAATGAGCGGCTCGCAACCATTGACGGATAGACGGAAGGAACCTTCGAGCACCACGCAATAGAACGGCTGGCCGACTTCCGTGCGGCTCGCGCGCCAGCGGCCGGCGCCGCTCAGCACTTTCGAGAACGTGGGCGTCGGCTTCAGCAATGTGACGATTTCGGCGAGCGGGTCGATCATGATCGGACGATTTCGAATGAAACCTGGACGCTCAATTGTAGCGAGTCCGGGCGGTCAGGACTTATTGTGTTGGTACTGTCACCAACCACAGGATTCGACATGAAGACCGTCTTGATTACCGGTTGCTCGTCCGGCTTTGGCCTCGAAATCGCGCGTTATTTTCTGGATCGCGACTGGCGCGTTATCGCCACGATGCGCGCGCCACGCGAAGACGTCTTGCCGCGCTCCGATCGTCTTTCGATTCTCGCCCTCGACGTGAAGGACCCGCAAAGCATTCGCGCCGTCATCGATGCCGCCGGTCGGATCGACGTGCTCGTCAACAATGCGGGTATCGGTTTTCTGAACGCGCTCGAAGGAACGCCGATGGACACCGTGCGCGATATCTTCGAGACCAATACGCTCGGGACCATCGCGATGGCGCAGGCCGTGTTGCCGCAGTTCCGCGAGCGCCGCGAAGGTGTGATCATCAATGTGACGTCGAGCGTCACCTGCCGACCGCTGCATTTGCTGTCGGTCTACACCGCGAGCAAGTCCGCGGTCAACGCATTCAGCGAATCGCTCGCGCTCGAACTGGAGCAGTTCAATGTGCGCGTGCGTGTCGTGCTGCCGGGACGCGCGCCTTCCACCCGCTTCGGCGAGAACGCGCAGGCACGGATGAAAGACGGATTCGCCGAGCCGTACGGCGCGCTCGTGGAGCAGATTTTCGCAAACTGGCAGAAAGAAACGGCCGTCACGCACGCATCGGATGTCGCCGAAGCAGTTTGGCTCGCAGCGACCGATTCATCGAGCCCGTTCAACGTCCCCGCCGGCGAGGACGCTGTCGAGTGGTACAACGCGACCGCTAAATAGCACGAGTAAAAATCGCGGAGGTCATGACCTCGCGGCATTCAGAAGACCCATAAGCTCATCCGGCGAGATGCTGTCATGGTCGTTCGCATCGACAACGACCATCCGGTCCCAATCAGATAGCTGATCGCCAATGGTGGCGTGGGCATGAATCGGCAGGGCGAGGATCATGACCTCCGCGCTGGGCGCATCTTGCAAACTCATGGCCGTGACCTGCGCACCGAGTTGCTGCGCCATTGCCTCGATCGACTCGCGGCTATGCGCGTTGGCAACGCCAATAGCCATGCCGCTGCCGGCGAGCCGGCGGCCAGCCTCCGCTGCGAGTTTTCCAGGGTCGATAGTTGAATAGGTCATGGTGCACTCCTTTTAATGGCGGACTCAGACCTGGCCGATGCCGCCGTCATTCATCAAATCCGCGCCCGTCATATAGGAACTCTGTTCGGAGGCGAGAAAGAGCGCCGCGCTCGCCATCTCCTCGGCGCGGGCGAGTCGACCGATCGGGACCATGCTCTTGTACATGCTCACCAGATCCTCGCGTGTCGCCGACTGGGAGTCGAGAATCGGGGTGTCGGTGACACCGGGGCTAAGCATGTTGACGCGAATGCCGCGATCCTTGAATTCGGCGGCCCAGGTGCGGGCATAGGAACGCAACGCGGCCTTGGTCGCCGCGTAGGCGGTATGACCAGGGATGCCCATGACGTGCATGGCCGACGAAACCAGGATGATCGACCCGCCACCTGTCATCATCGGCAGCAGCTTCTGCACCAGAAATACCGGGCCGCGCGCCATGAGGTTGAATGCCTTGTCGAAATGCTCAGGCGTGATGGTGTCGATCGAAGCCTGCTCGGTAAAGCCCGCGTTCGACACGATGATGTCGACGACACCTTTTTCGTCCCTGACTGCCGCAGCGACCCGGTCGAGGTCATCGAGATTCGCGGCGTCGGCCTGAATCGCGGTAACGTTGCGTCCGAGCAGTTTGACGGCCTCGTCGAGCTGGCCTTGGCGCCGACCGAAGATAAAGACGTGAGCGCCTTCGGCGACGAATCGCCTGGCGATCGCCAGGCCGATACCCGTCGTTCCGCCGCTAATCACGGCGATCTTCCCTGTGAGAGTAGACATTGAAGCTTCTGCCTGTTCGTGAATGGAAGTGACATCGTAATTGCGGCCCCTGCGAATGATAATCGGCGGATTTATCATAAGATCCATTCACCGAGAGAATAGATCGCACGAGAGAAATACAATGGATCGGTTTCACGAATTGAACGCCTTTTTCGCCGTCGTTGAAGCAGGTGGCTTTTCCGCCGCGGCGCGCAGAACCGGCGAGTCACAGTCCGCGATCAGTAAGTCGATCGGCGCGCTGGAAAAGCGCCTGGGCGTGCTGCTATTCAACCGAAGCACACGCAGCGTGACCCTGACGGATCAGGGGCAGAAATACTACGAACGCACCAAGCCGTTGCTGGACGAGATGGAGGTGGCCGACAGCGAGCTGACCAGCAGCACGCTGGATGTCTCGGGGCTTGTCCGGATCGCCTCTGCCTCTACGTTCGGTCGCCTGCACGTTCTTCCGCTCATTCCCGAGCTGCTGTCGCGCTATCCTGGTCTTCGGGTCGATCTCGTGTTGTCGGATTTCGTACGCGATATGGTCGAGGATCGAATCGATCTCGCGATTCGAGTGGGCTCCGTCAACGATCCGGATTCGGTCGTGAAGCGGATTGCCAGCACCCCGCTGGTCTGCGTCGGATCGCGTCGCTATTTCGAGCAATACGGTGTACCGAAGGATCCTACCGAACTCGCCAATCACAATTGCCTGCTCTACGGCGGTCTGATGGAGTCGGCAAACTGGCCGTTTCATGGGCCACGAGGCCGATTCAGCGTACCGGTGCGAGGCAACCTGTCGTCGAATAGCGTCGAGACAATACGATCGGCCGTGCTCGCGGGCGTGGGAATCGGCCTCTTCGCGAAGCTCTCGCTCGCCGACGAACTCAAGCATCCCGACATTGTGACCGTGCTAGACGACTTCATTCGCGACGCCCGTGATGTGAGCATCATCTGGCCGAGGCATCGTTTCGTGCCTGCGCGCGTGCGCCGGGTGACTGACTATTTTGCGGCTGCGCTGCCGCAGCGCTTGTAGGATCGCGACGTCCGTGAACTAAAAGATGGCTGGCGGCACTGCGTGCGTCTGAATCACTCGATTCCGGCGCGCACTTCAAACGCCGTCCGTCACGCAATGTTCGCGAGCGGCGCGCGTCGAGTGCCAGCGTCGCTCGACATCGAATCCCGCACATGGCGCGCGAATTCCTGTGCCGCTGGCTGAACCGTCGCGGGCAATCGCAGACAGATCGCGAACGGAGGCAGTGCAGGCAAGCCGCTGACTCGAAACGTGAGCGTCTCCAGATCGGCCGGCACCGTGGAGGCGAGCCAGGTCGTGATCGCGAGGCCCGCGCGCACCGTTGCGGCGGTCGCCTCGATGTTTCCGCTCTCGAACACCGTGCGCCACGCAATGCCCTCGTCCGCGAGCGCGCCGAGCACCACCGGGCGGAAAGCACAACGCTCGTCTACCATCGACAGCGGTAACGGCCGCTTCTGCCATGCATCACTGCCGCGCCCCTTGACCCACACCAACGGCTCGATGCAGACCACTTCACCTTCGGCTTCGCTTGCGACATATTCGATCAACGACACGTCAACGCGACCGCTACTCACCGCTTCGCTCAGCTCTGGCGACGCCGCGCACACCAACGAAATTTCGACGTGCGGATGGGCCTCGGCGAATGCCTTCATCGCGGGCGCGAGCCGCGTCACGAGATCGTAAGGCACGCCCACACGCAAGGCGCCGCGCAACGGCTGGCCGGTCATGTCGGCCCAGATTTCATCATTCAGCCGCAGCAGCTTGCGCGCCTTCACGAGAAACTGCTCGCCTTGGTGCGACAGTTCCAGCCGGCGCGTCTTGCGAACGAATAGAAGGCAATCCAGCACATCTTCGAGGCGCTTCACCTGTTGGCTCACGGCGCCTTGCGTCATGTGCAGCAGATTCGCGGCGACCGTCATGCTGCCGCTATCGGCGACGGCAACGAAGGTGCGGATCAGATCGAGGTCGAGATTTCGGCTCATCTATACATTATGCGGCGTAATGTACCGCATCAATATTATTAGCTTTCACGATGCCTTGACGATCCGTACAGTGCGAATTCACTGATCCGAATGTGCACCGATGACCTCGATTCTGCCGCTTCTGCTCTTCGTCGCCGTCGCGACCGTGACGCCCGGCGGCGCGACCACGCTCGCCGCCGCCTCAGGCGCACGCTTCGGCTTCGTACGCTCGATACCGCTGATGCTCGGCATCGCTATGGGCCTCGCCTTGCTCGCTGCGGTCGCCGCACTCGGGCTTGGCGGTCTGCTTCTCACGCTGCCGTCGCTGCAAACGGCGGTGAGGACACTCGGCTCCGCGTATCTGCTGTGGCTCGCGTGGCGCATCGCGCGCAGCGGGCCGCCAAACGCGAGCAATGGCCCCGTGCGGCCCGTTTCGCTCGTCAACGGTTTCCTGCTGCTCTGGCTCAACCCGAAAGGCTGGGCGATGACGGTTGGCGCGGCGGCGTCTTTCGCCCTGCTCGCAAACAATCCGAACCGCCTCGCGATGCTGCTCGGTGCAGCGTTCGGGGTGACTGCGTGCGCGTCGCTCGCGCTGTGGTGTGCGCTCGGCGTGCTATTCGCGCGGCTGTTTCGGACGCCGCGCCACTGGCGCATTCTCAATCTCGCGATGGGTGTGCTGCTCGCCGCATCCCTCATTCCGACCTGGAGATAAGCATGTCTTCCCATCCGTTCGCCGAATCGTTCGACCTTGAAGCCGCGTTCGCCGATGTGTCGGATCATTGGTCGCCGAAAGTTGTCGCACAGGTCAACGATCAGTACGTGAAGGTCGCGAAAGTGCGCGGGCAACTCGTGTGGCACGACCACGAGCACGAGGACGTACTGTTCTTCGTCGTGTGCGGACATCTGAAGATCGAATATGAGGGCGGACACGTCGTCGATTTGCCCGCGGGTTCGATGCACGTAGTGCCGCGCGGCACGCTGCACAATCCAGTCGCAGACGACGAATGCTGGATCGTGCTGATCGAGCCCGTGCAGACAAAGCATACGCGCCGCGCCCGGCACGCCGAAGTAGTGCGTTGTACTACCGATGGCAAGAATCAACGAGTCGTACCCGATTCGGCGCGGCGGTACCACTTCGGTTCCGTCGTCATCGAGCAGTGGCGAAAGCAGGACCTGCCTCGAGCCACGATCCAGTCCGACAAGTTCGCCATGGATGAACTGGAAGCCGTGCCACTGGGCTTGCGCGGCGTACGCCAGTTCCTGTGCGAATGGGTCCAGACTTCCTGCTGCGACCTCGTGCAACAGCGGCTTCCAGATATGCGTCGGGTTGCGGTCGATCAACGTAATGGAGGCACGTTGCGTCCCGCTTCTTCGCCGACCACCATAACGATCGCCTAGCCTCGTTGCGAGTTCGATGCCACCCGCCCCTCCTCCCACGATCACAAAACGATGCATGCAGATTCTCCCTGGACGACGACGCGCGGTACGGAAATCCAACACAACGGTTGAGAACAACTATCGCAGGAGCCCGACGGCAGGAAAATCTCATAGTTCTGATGGCTGCCTTCAGGTTTTCTGATTGTGAGATCTCCTACTGACCTCGCCGTCAACGGCGTACTCGCACTGTCTGGAAACCCCTCCAGGTTCACACGCACGATGCCCCAGACCCGACGCGCGACTTCACTTCGGCGCAGTCGGCTCGCCGCGATGGCCAGGCGCTCGAACGTACTGCTGAACGCAGTTCGGCGCCCTTCCACTCGGCGTGGTCGTCAAAGGGATGATCGTAGGTGCCGCGCTGATGGCTGGGGGTCGTTCTTCGCCAGATCTGTGGTGATCAGGATGAAGCCATCAACGTTCAGACTTTCGGCCGATGGATTGATGCTGTCGGCAGGTATCTCATCGTTGTGGGCCTCAATGGCACGATGACTGCGTCGCCGAACTCGCTGAAACAGGCGCCATCGCAGCTAGCGAAAAGATGCCTTGCGACGCCGCCGCCAGTTCGCAGATAGCGTCGCTGATGCAGTTCATTCCGTCTTTATTCTCCAATGCGCTTAAAGCTGGCGTAGTAATCGTCGGTGTAATAGCACTCGCCGGTTTGCTTGCGCGGCCCACCACATACGATCCGACGCTGCCCGCGATCCGTCGCGCCTGGTGTGCGAACCGTATAGGTGTGGTAGTAACCGCGCGGATGCTTCGGCAGCAAAGCCGCACTGTTACGAAACAAGACGCCGTCATCGCTAAACGGGAAGGGGCCGCCCGCTTTGATCAGTCGCAGTGTTTCGGCCGCTTCCGCCGGCAACTGCGCCTTCGTGACGGTGACCAGCGCGCCCGTTCCTTGGGCGCCTGATGCAGCGGTTGCATCGCTCGCACCCTGTGCTGGCTGAACCGGCGCCGAGCTCGCGGATGCGCCCGATGCCTCAGTGGCGCTTTGCGGTCCCTGCTTGCCGCATCCGCCGAAGATCGCGCTCAATGCGACGATGCAGGAGACAGCCCACGCTCTCTTCACGAAACGGTTCTCCCTTCGTTGACCAGCACCCGACGACCTGGATAGACGTAAAGGTATCGCTAATGACGGAGCGAATCAACGTTCGATCGGAAATAGTCTGCGCGCGATCGGAATCCAGCCGTTTCCCCTATCGCGAACATTCGTCGGATGCGGCGAAAAGGGCCTCCGTATAAGATAAATCAACAGCTAGTTGCCGTTTGGAGCAGTCATGAAGCGGACCATCAGGACCGAATCAGATCATCGGTTCGGCGCGAAGATCCATCGTAGACCCGTGCCTGCAATGCGCGCGAGAATCGTGGTTTAACGATGGGTTTCCACGCCTGCAACGGAGTACGAAATGGACGATCCCTATGATCTTCAGCGCTTCCTCGATGCACAAGAGCGGGTCTACGACCAGGTATGCGATGAACTGAGGCACGGACGCAAGCGAAGCCACTGGATGTGGTTCGTGTTTCCTCAAATCGAGGGGCTCGGAACCAGCGCAATGGCTCAGCGATTCGCGCTTTCCTCGCTGGCCGAAGCGCAAGCCTATCTGCGCCACCCGATACTCGGCCCACGGCTGCGCGAAACGACGCACCTGGTCAACCTCGTCAGCGACCGGTCCATCGAGGAAATTTTCGGGTATCCGGATGACCTGAAGTTTCGCTCGTCGGTCACCTTGTTCGCGCACGCCACGAACGACAACGACGTATTTATCGAAGCTTTGCGCAAGTATTTCGGCGGAGAAGCCGATCCGCGGACCCTCCAGCTCCTCTAGACCATTTTGGTAGCGGGCCCGCGCACGCGGGGCGCAGCGGACTGCGCAATTCCGCTCCCGGTGCAGTGCGTGGTCACTGGCCGTTCACATCGGCTGCACGGGATCGAAAGAGCAGCAGGTGATCCGTGCCGGATTCGGACAGCCAGACCTCGCCCGGACGACCCATCATCTGACGCACGTTCGCGTGGTCACGCGGCAGCGGCAACACGTCGAACCGCTCGGCACGCGGATCGAAGCGCACTAGCGCATTAGCGCTCCATTCGCTGAGCCAGACGATGTCCTGATCGTCGACGAATATTGCATACGCGTGCGGATCGTTGCCGGGCAGTCGCCATTCGCGCCAGTGATGCGTGCCAGGATCGTACACGCCGACTTTTCCGGCGTTCCACTCGCTGACCCAGATGCGCCCCCTGGAATCGGCCCAGACGCGGCGCGCGCCCTGATTCGACGTTGGTGGTTCTATGACCTGTGCCGCGCCCGTGGTCGGGTCGATGCGACCTACGTAATTTCCCGCCAGCGAAGCGAAATACAGATCCCCGGAGCGGGTCACACAGATACCGTAGGGCCCGGCGCCGCGTGGGGCATCAAAGACGCGCATGCGCGATCGCTGCGGATCGAGTTCGCCATAGATACCACTTTGCCCCGTAAACCACAGATGCCCCTGTTTGTCGAACACGGCGGTATTCAGATTGGCGTCCGGCCGGTCCTTGGGTAGCGGAAAACGCGTAACGGCGAGCGTCTTCGGATCGATACGCACGATTGCGTTCTGGCCGCCGTCAGTGACCCACGCCGCACGATCGGGGCCGACGATCACGCCATGTGGCGCCGATCCGGCGCCGAGCGCGATCGTGTCGGTTTTGCCGCTGCGCGGGTCCAGCCGCCCGACCGCTCCCCGCGCCTGCGCGGTGTACCACACGGCGCCGTCATGCGCCGGTGCGACGTCATGCGGTGCGCTGCCGGCCGGGACGGCGAAGCTCTCGAACGACGGCGGCTGTGCTTGAGCCTGCGCGAGGCCAAGGTTGTCTGTGCTGATCGCGCAAGTGATGGCGTAAAGAGCCAGGGCAATCGCAGACCGGGCAGTCGAATGCGGGGCAAGCTTCGGAAAATGTTTGAAGTCCAAGCGGGCAAATTCCATCATCGCACGAAGTCGCTCGAGCGCCGCATGCCCCGGATGGATCGCGAACATCCACCAAAGAAGCCCCACAAGTAACAGCAGAGAAATCAGCATGGGCGGTCTCCATCGCTGCTTGTGCCAGCTAACGTATCACGAATGCCACTTGCCAAGGTCGACCCGACGTTTCAATGCTTGGCGGCGCGCTACGCGTCTGCCTTCAGCCGATCTCGACCCCCGTCTTCCCTTCCTGCCGACGCTCCTCTAGCGCGGCGTGCGCTTCCTCGACGTTGTCGAGCCAGGCACTGAATTCAGTTTCCCTAAATAGAGGGTTTACCCTGGGAAATCTGACTGAAAGCTATTTGAAATAAATCGGGCATTCGTTAGAATGGCTCCTGTGCTGAGACTAGTCCGAAAGAAACCATCAGCGCCTCGCTGCACCGGAGGCAACCGCACTCGGCTGACAACCTCACATCGCTTTTGCAGGCTGTCGCCACTATTCAGTAGACCTCAATTAAACGGAGAGTAAATCATGAGCCGCCTTACCAACCGAATCGCCACAACGCTCGTCGTGCTCGGCCTGATGACTTCCGGCGCTGCTATTGCCCAGCAGCCGGCCACGGCGGCACCCCAAGTCGCACAGGCTGCTTCTGTACCGGCGACTACCCACAGTGATCCAATCGTTCAGAAGCGAAACGAGATTCGCGAGGCCAACCGTGAACAACGTGCCCGGACCGCGGAAGCCAGAAAGGCGTTCAGGGCCGAAGCTCGCGAATCCCGGCAAGAACGCAACCAGTCGGTAAGCGAGTCCCGCGACCGCGCACGCGCCGCTTTGGCTGAATCGGCACAACCTGGCACGACTCAGGCCGGCGCGGCGCATACCACCCAATGAGTTATCGACGCTACGGGGTTTGTTCAGGAAGAGCGGGTGCTGGTCCTCAGCGGAGAAGAATCCAATCATCGATGGTCAGTCGGCACCCGGCCCTTCCTACCAGCGGAGCCCTCGCATGTGCGAGTGGCTCCGCATTTTTTTATATCCGGTTTGTAGCAACGTGAGCATAGTCAGCACGTCGTCGTCCGAATCAGGCGTCCTGCCACAGGCTGGGTCAGCTTCACTTCTAACACGACCCCGCCAACTCGAAGGCGATCCGCCTGACCGCTTCCCCGACTTGCCCCACGCCGACGCTCTGCTGCGCACCCGAGTTGCTGATTTCCGCCACGAGAATACTCAGGCGCTGAATCGCATCCACGACCTGCACCATCGTTGCGCCCGCGTGGTCGACGAGCGCGCTGCCATGATCGACGCGCTCCACGCTTGCGGAAATCAACTCCCGAATTTCCTGAGCGGCTTGCGCGCTGCGTTTCGCGAGCGAGCGCACCTCGGCCGCGACGACAGCGAATCCTCTGCCCTGTTCCCCGGCACGCGCTGCCTCGATTGCCGCGTTCAACGCGAGAATGTTGGTCTGCGCCGCGATGTCATTGATGATGCCGATGATCTCGCCAATCTTGCGCGAGCTCTCGTTGATCCCCCTCATCGTCTCGACGACCGCGCCGACAACGTTCCCGCCCTGCACCGCGATCGACGAAGCGCCAGTCGTGAGCTCGCTGGCTTCCAACGCATTGGCGGCATTCTGCTTCACGGTCCCGCTTAGTTGCTTCATCGACGCGGCGGTTTCCTGCAGTGCGCTCGCCTGCTCCTCGGTACGCTGACTCAGATCCGCGTTGCCCGTTGCGCGCCTGGCTTTGGACGAAAGTGCGATTCACTGGGATATTCGTTGCCGGGTTTGCGGGCAATGGAACCGCACCAGGGTAAATACAGATTCGATCGCTCAAAAAGCTTTATAGAATGGCTATTATTAGCAAGGAGCAATACTGCTTGCTATACATTAATAAAAGATATCCCGCAAAACCCGGAGACGCCATGCAGATCGACTACCAAACGATGCGGTTCGACTACGAGCGAGCCGCCGACCACGATGCCGGTGCACCGCTCACCTATCCGGTCGTGGTGATCGGCGCTGGCCCGGTCGGGTTGTCAGCGGCCATCGATCTGGCCCAGCAGGGCGTTCGCACCGTGCTGCTCGACAATGACGACACGCTGTCGAGCGGTTCACGCGCAATCTGTTTTGCGAAGCGGACGCTGGAAATTTTCGATCGGCTCGGCTGCGGCAAGCAGATGGTCGACAAAGGCGTGAGCTGGAACGTCGGCAAGGTGTTCCTGCAGGATGAACTGATCTATACGTTCAACCTGCTGCCCGAGACAGACCACGCGCGCCCAGCATTCATCAATCTGCAGCAGTACTACGTCGAGGGCTATCTGGTAGACGAGGCGAAACGAACCGCGAATCTGCAGATGCGCTGGAAAAGCAATGTGATCGGTGTGACCCAGCAAGACGACCATGTCGAGTTGCGGGTCGAAACGCCCGACGGCATTTATCCGATGCGCGCGCAATACGTGGTCGCTGCCGACGGCGCGCGCAGCGCGGTGCGCAAAGCGCTCGGTCTCGACAGTCATGGTCGCACCTTCAAGGATCGCTTCCTGATCGCGGATGTGAAAATGAAAGCGCCGTTTCCGACCGAACGCTGGTTCTGGTTCGATCCGCCCTTCCATCGCAATCAATCCGTACTGCTGCACAGGCAGCCCGACAACGTCTGGCGCATCGATTTCCAGCTCGGCTGGGACGCCGATCCGGTCGCCGAAAAACAGCCTGAAAAAGTGATTCCGCGCGTGAAAGCGCTGCTCGGCGACGATGCCGGGTTCGAGCTCGAATGGGTCAGCGTCTACACGTTTTCGTGTTTGCGGATGGACAGTTTCCGGCATGGCCGCGTGCTGTTCGCGGGCGATTCGGCGCATGGCGTGTCGCCGTTCGGCGCGCGCGGCGCGAATAGCGGCGTGCAGGATGCCGACAATCTCGCCTGGAAGCTGCGGCTCGTCGTCAACGGCGACGCGCCGCCGGCGCTGCTCGATACCTATGCATCCGAGCGCGAGTATGCGGCGGACGAAAACATCCTGAATTCATCGCGCGCCACCGACTTCATCACGCCGAAAAGCGCGGTTTCGCGGATGTTCCGCGATGCCACGCTTAAGCTCGCGAAAGAGTGTCCGTTCGCGCGGCGCATCGTCAACAGCGGCCGTCTGTCGGTGCCGGCGGTTCTGCGCGACTCGCCCCTGAACACGCCCGACGCCGACGCGTTCACCGGTGCGATGGTGCCCGGCGCGGCCAGCACCGACGCGCCGGTCAAGCTCGCTGGCGAAGACGCCTGGTTCCTGAATCAAACCGGACATGGCGGCTTCACGGGTGTGCACTTCTGCGGCCCGGGAGACGACCTGACGAAATGCGCCGAACAGCTTCGCGCGCTCGCATGCCTCGCGGTGCCGGTTCACTCGTTGATCGTCGTGCCGCGTGGCGCGGCCGTGACCGCTCTTCCGGAGATGCCTCACGTCACGGTGATCGAGGACGTCGAAGGCATCGTCACGCATCGCTTCGATGCGCGGCCCGGCACCTTTTATCTGCTGCGTCCGGACCAGCACGTCTGCGCGCGCTGGCGCGCCCTCGACACCGCATCGGTCGCCAAGGCCGTGGATCGCGCAACCTGCAACGGATAACCATCATGACCAAGCTGAACATCGAAACGAATATGGCCGATCCCGATGCGTTCTATGAAAAGCTCATCGACGCGCACAATGGACTGACCGACGAGCAAAGCCATTTCATGAACGCAAAGCTCGTGCTGCTGCTCGCGAACCACATCGGAGATGCCGACGTGCTGCTCGAAGCGCTGGCGCTGGCGCGCGCCGATTGACGACCCAGGCTCAGCGCCCGACCCAGCCGAACCGCCACGACAGCCGTCGTGTCGTGGCGAGCAGCCTCTGCGCGGTCGTGCCGTGCGTGCTGAAATCAAAGCCGCCCGACGGACCGATCACCGCGACCACCAGACTGACGCTGCCCGTGTGATCGAACACGGGCGCGGCCAACGCGCCGATGCCCGGCACCGGCGCATCGAGTGCGTCATCGATGCCGTCGCTCACAATCTTCGCACGACGTGCCAGATAGGCCGGGGCCAACGACGGCGGGCCCTTTTTCGGCGCCAAGAGCACCTCCGCAACCGGCGCGCCCGCGAGTCTGATCGATTCCTGCGACAACAGCCCGACCAATACGTCGTCCGCAAGATGCGCGGCGAACACGCGCCCTATCGCCGTGTTGACGAGCGACATCACGGTGCCCACGCGCAGGCTCACGTGTTGTGGTCTCGCCGATTCTTCGAAGCGGATTACCGTGGGGCCCAAAGGTCCAAGAATCGCCACCGCGACGCTCATGCCGGACTCCGCCGCAAGCGTGACGATCTCCGGTTCGGCATCGCGAATCGGCGACATGCGCTGCAATGCGATCAGGCCGAGCTCCATGCCGAGCGGTCCCGCACTGAAAAGACCGGCGTCGTCGCGGCTCAGCAAGCCGACCTTGAGCAGACTCACCAGATGCGGAAACGCCTTGGCGGCGGGCATATCGGCGGCCGCGGCCAGATCGCGCAACGACAGCGGACGACCGGCGGCAACGAGTGCCAGCAGGAGTTCGCCTGTGTTGTCGAGCGCGCTGATTCCGCGCTGAGCTTTCGTGTCGTTGAGTTGGGGCGTGTTCGCGTCGGACGCGTCCGGGGTTTCGATCTGCATGATTCTCAGCTGGGTGTGACCAGCGCTTCGGTGATACGTCGGGAAGTTTCGAGCAACTGACGCGCGACCACACCATCCCACGCGACTTCGATCGAGCCCGACGAGCCGATCGCCGTCAACGCGAGTTGCATCCGTTGATCGCCATCGAATACCGGCACGCTCAGACTGCTGATACCCGGACTCGGCGCATCGATTCCTCGCTCGATGCCGCGCGCGCGGATCTCATCGAAGCGTTTGCGCCACTCCGTGCTAGTCGGCCCTTTGGCGGCGCGGCCGCGCGCCGGCGTCGGGTCCGCCGAATGCGCCTGGCTTCGCGCCATTTGCGCGACCTGCTCGGGCGCGCAGAACGCGCAGAATACGCGGCCCGTCGATGTCGCTTCGAGCGACATCACCGTGCCGATGTGCAGATTGACATGCAGCGGCGCACCGCTGCGCTCGTATCGGACGATGGTCGGGCCCTGCACGCCCGCCACGCAGATCGCCACGCTAAGACCGATCCGCTCCGCGAGCGAAGCCGCGTGGGCAGCCGCGATGCGATAGATCGGCTGCTGTTCGATATGCATGAGGCCAAGCCGCAACGACAGCGGCCCCGGCTCGTAGTTGCCGGTTAGGGCATCGCGCTTGACGAGGCCGAGGCGCGTCAGGCTCACGAGATAGGTATGCGCCTGCGCCGACGACAGTTGCGCCTCGCCGGCCAGTTCGGTCAGCCCGAGCGGTTCGCGCTGTCGCGCCAGCGCCTGCAGCAGACGTCCGCCGACCTCGACGCTCTGAATCCCCCGCTGTTTCTTTTCGCTTGTCGTATCAGCCATCGTGTTGTCCGCCCTTGACCCGAAGGAGATTCGGCCCGTCCGGTGTCGCCCGTGGAAGGCCTAGATGGTATCCGATCGGACCGTGCCGACCAACCAATGGAGTTTACCCTAACTTAGTGAATGACAAGGTATTTTGTCATTGACAAATATAAGCGTGACGACGACTATTAGTCATCCCCCAACGAGTCGTGAGACGGAGACAGACATGGCGAAGGCTTTCGCATCCCAGGCCGACCTGGAAGAGAAGAAGATCACGTGGACCCAATTGTCGGAAAACGCGTATGCCTACACGGCCGAAGGCGACCCTAACTCGGGCGTGATCATCGGCGACGACGGCGTGCTGATCGTCGACACCACCGCCACGCCGGCCATGGCGCAAGACCTGATCGCGAAGATCCGCAGCGTCACCGACAAACCGATCAAATACGTCGTGCTCTCGCACTATCACGCGGTGCGCGTGCTGGGCGCGTCGGCGTACTTCAAGGAAGGCGCGCAGCAGGTGATCGCCAGCCGCGGCACCTACGAAATGATCGTCGAGCGCGGCGAAGCCGATATGAAATCGGAGATCGAACGCTTCCCGCGCCTTTTTGCAGGCGTCGAAACGGTGCCCGGCCTGACGTGGCCGACGCTGGTGTTCGAAAAGGAAATGACGCTCTTTCTCGGCAAGCTCGAAGTGCGCATCGCGCATCTCGGCTCGGGCCACACGAAGGGCGACACGGTCGTCTGGCTGCCGTCGCAGAAGGTGTTGTTCTCCGGCGACCTGGTCGAGTACGACGCGGCCTGCTATTGCGGCGACGCGCAACTTGAACAATGGCCGGCAACGCTCGAAGCATTGCGCGCCCTGAACGCGGAGAAGCTGGTGCCGGGTCGCGGCCCCGCGCTGCTGTCGCCGGCGGAAGTGAACAAGGGCCTCGACTACACGAAAGACTTCGTCACCACGCTATTGCAGGCGGGCCGTGACGCATTCAGGGACAAGCTCGATCTGAAGGGAGCGATGGCGCTCACGCGCAAGTCCATGGACCCGAAGTTCGGCAACGTCTTCATCTACGAGCATTGCCTGCCGTTCGACGTGTCGCGAGCCTACGACGAAGCAAGCGGCATCAGCCATCCGCGCATCTGGACCGCGCAGCGCGACAAGGAAATGTGGGACGCGCTGCAGAACTGATCGCGCCGCGCACTCGGGAAAGGCCGTTCGGTCTTTCCCCTTTTCCGTTCAAACCATGAAGGCGCGCTAGACGCCTCGGGCGCGCTCGTCTTCGCACAGGCGCGATCCGCACCTGGAGCGAGACATGCAGCATTCCCTCGATGGCAACGCCATTGGCCACGCCGCGCCCGTCGCGAGCGACGATTCGATGTTCAGGAAGGTCGCGTGGCGCATCGTGCCGTTGCTGTTTCTTTGCTATGTCGTGTCGTTTCTGGACCGGATCAACATCGGCTTCGCGCAATTGCAGTTGAAGCATGATCTCGGCTTCAGCGACGCGATGTACGGACTCGGCGCAGCTGTGTTCTACGTCGGCTACGTGCTGTGCGAGGTGCCGTACGACACCGAAAATAAACTTCTAAAACACGGTCCGGAGCCTTGTCACGCTTGGCCTTCCGGTGTGTTGGGCGAACACCGCAATGATTGCTGATGGTGATCACAGGCCGGCCGCATCGGACAGGAGTCGGCCACTTTCAGTCGTTCACCCGTTCGCTCAACCGGACATTCAACCGGCCGCTTCTCCTGAGACAACGGCCAATCACTCTTTGGGAGTTGTATATCGCGGGTCCCGGTAGAAAGATGTCCAATGCCCATCGTGTGGGCTTCTTTAGCGGTCCGGGTCAGAATGGCAGAAGCCCATGCTGATCAGCGCAGCCCGTCACCGTAATGAGGCGGCCGAGTTCGATGACTTTGCGTTTGTGGTCGTCGCCGATCGCCGTCACTCAGACCGACGCGAACAGCGTGGTTACCCAGTCGACAAACACCCTGACCTTCGTGCTGTACCGGCGGCTCGGCGGATAAGCGATGTAGACGTCGATGGGCGCGGGCCGCCATTCCGCGAGAACAGGCACAAGCTTTTTCTGCTTGATAAAAGGGCGCACCATGAAGTCCAGCGTGTGAACTATCCCGAGACCGCTAAGCGCAGTCGCGAGATGCGCGTTGCTTTCGCTAACGAGCACGTCGTTGCGTGGACGATCCAGCGTAACAAGTCTCCGCACCCCGACAGAATTGAAGCGGCTGCGTAAGCCCGGTACTCGCGGAAAAGTATCCAACCACTGGCATGTTCCTATCAACGATCTCGCGCGGATGTTTCGGCGTGCCGTGCTTCGCCAGGTACGCGGGACTCGCGCATGTGGTCCATGAGAGCGTGCCGATCGAATGCGTCACCAGAGCGGGATCATTGGCCGTGCTTCGAATCGCGCAGTCGATGTTCTCAGCGATGAGATCGGCAGTGCGGTCGGTGACGCTCAGTTGCATCTGTATTTCAGGATATCGCGCGCAAAAGGCCGGCAATGCGGGGATGATGATGCCGCTGGCGGTCGATCCGCCAGCGTCGACCCTCAAAGCGCCGCGCGGGCTTGCCTGATCCCGGCCAAGCGTAGCTTCGATGTCATCGAGTTCGCTGAGCAGGTGACGCGTACGTTCATAGTAGGCAGCCCCATCGGTCGTTACGCTGACGCTCCTCGTGCTGCGTTCCAGCAGCTTCACGCCGAGATGTTCTTCGAGCGATTTGATCCACTTGCTCACCGTGGCATTCGGCATGTTCAAGGAAAGCGCGGCTCGTCCGAAGCCGCCTGTCTCGACAACCCGGGCAAAGATGCGGATGGCCTGCAGATGATCCATTGGATTCACCTCGCAAATTATTCACCGCGGTGCATAGGGTTTGGAAACGGTCTTGCCTGGCATCTCAATTGCGCCCGATACGGTTTCCATTATCCACAACCATGGATAAATAAACTACCGATTCTGTATTTATCTCCATCTGGAATCTATATACGCTTGAGTCATCGATCAACGCCGCTCGACAAGGAGCCCCAGATGACTATTCCTCTTCACGCCAACATTCACGTCACCAAACACGCCGGCAAGGTTGCGCTTATCACCGGCGGCAGCACCGGGATCGGCTTTGCCGCCGCAAAACGCCTTGCTCGCGAAGGCGCAACGGTGTTCATCACCGGACGACGCCAGCCGGAACTGGACGCAGCGGTGGTGGAGATCGGGCACGGCGCACGTGCGATCCGGGGCGATATCTCTTCGACGGTCGACCTTCAAAGCATTATCGGTACCGTGTCGGCGGCGCACCAGAAGATTGATATTCTTTTCGCGAACGCGGGCGGCGGCGAGTTTGCGCCGCTCGGCAACATTACCGAAGCGCAATTCGAAAAATACGTCGGCATCAACATGAAAGGCACGTTGTTCACCGTGCAAGCCGCACTGCCATTGATGCCGCCAGGCAGCGCAATCGTGATAACCGGATCGATCGCGGCAATCCAGGGCACCCCCGCGTTCGGTGTCTATGCCGCAACCAAGGCAGCGTTGCGTTCGTTCGCGCGCACCTGGGCCTCCGACCTCAAAGGCCGTGACATTCGCGTGAACGTGGTTGCGCCCGGCGTCGTGGTTACGCCTGCCTACAAGTCCGAACTCAGACTGACTGACGAGCAGATCGACGCGTACAGCAAGGAAGTCGCGGAAACGACCCCGCTCGGGCGAGTGGGTACCGCCGCCGAGATCGCCAAAGCGGTGTCCTTCCTCGCTTCGGACGATGCCAGCTACATCACTGGCATCGAGCTGTTCGTCGACGGTGGACGCGCGCAGGTCTGAACGCTTCAGCACCCCGCTTCCATCCTCCCGCAGAGCAGCACAAACCGGAAAAACACGATGAATATGCAAGAAAACATTCGCCTCGCGCAGCAGTTCCTCGAAAAGATCGGGTCCGGCGCGAGCGGCGTCGAGATTGCCGCGTTATGCACACCGGATCTCGATTGGAACATTCCGGGCGACTCAGGTGTGTTGCCTTGGGTCGGGCACAAAACCGGGCGCGAGGCCATGTCCGACTTCGTCAGGGACACCCAAACCACGATTGAGCGCGTGCGCCTTGATATAAAGGATGTTCTGGCAAGCGACGAGCGGACCGTCATCCTTGGCCATCTCCAAACCCGGATCAACGCCACCGGAAAGCTGATCGATAGCGCGTTCGCAATCATCCTGACTTTCACGGACGCAAAGATCGCCAGCTTTCTGATGCTCGAAGACAGCTTCGCCACGTCGATGGCGGCTCGGCATTGATCCGCCGTGCCGACTGATCGTCTATCGTGCAGTGCAATCAGCGGTAGGAATTCACCCCGCGCTCCATCGCATCAAGAAACATGCGCGTGCGCGAGCGCCGATACGTGAGGTCACGGCTCAGCGACTGCGCTGGACTTATTGATGCCTGTTTTTACTTCGCAAGCGGCCCTTCAAGTGTTGACGGCGTGAAGGACAGAAACGCGTGTGCGCCGTGAAAAGATGGCGCTTTCCAGCGGGTGTAAGCCCCGTCCGGCAACAGCTCCAGCCGGAAGCAACCTATAAGGACTTTCCCTTTTTGCAAGCTTGGTGTTCATTCGGTCATTGATTGATTCCGACGTTGTGGCGGACGCGATGACGGATCGGCGGCGGGGCAGACTGCACGCCTACAAACGGCCTTGTTGGGCACTGTCGCTTCTGTGCCCGGGCCCGGATAGTAACCGCGCAGCAGGACTCCATCCGGAGCGCGGCGCCACGCATGAGATGCGTCGCCTGGAGCTTCCGCGAGTTCGCCTGCTGCCGGTCTGACCTGTCGCTATCCATACCTATTGCGTCCTTGTGTTGGGCGTGGCTCCTTTGAGGTGCTGTACGGTGGTGTCCTGCGTTTCAGGGATCGTGGTGCTGCTCACGAGTCACGATGGACGTATTGGGGTATAGGAGGGATCGAAGCGCTCGCCTTTGACGAGGATCCTGCCCGCCTCGCGCTGTCCATCAAACGTCGGACGTGGCATGAGGTAAGCATCGAAGTCCTTGAACTGACGACTGCCGGCAACCGACACGTCACCTGCGCGTAAGCTGTTCTTCAGTTCTGCCACCGCGCATAAACTCGTAGAATTTGCGGTCGATCCCGCCGTCGACGAAAACAAGTGGTTGCCAGCGCTTCCGAACAAAGCTAATCGGTGCGTCTGCCGGCATCTTACGGGACGACGTGCTGTTCATTGTTCGCAGCGTCTGGATAGCATCAGGTACGCCCTGTGCGGCAGGTGCCCCGCTGAACTCGAAGGTGTCGAGAAACACCGGTGCATAACGGCGCAGTTGCTGATAGTGAGCGCCAACCAGTACGAGATGATCGAAGTCCTCGGTACGCGCCAACTTTTCCGCGTCCTTCACGGTCTCAGCAAATTGGTCCCATGGCATGATGGCTTCGATCGCGACGAACGGATCGATACCCGATGTTTTTGCGTCGACCAATGCGCCGCCGATGCGCGCGTAGAGTCTGACCTTGTCATTGATCGCTTTGCCAGCAGCGGCGAACTCCCGTTCGTGCCGATGTCGGAAGCTTCGGTCGTGTGATTCGCACCAAGCCACGAGGCGGTTCCTCGCTGAGGGATTTGCAGCTCATTGAGCTGCCATCGCCCTCTGCATTGCCCCAACATCACGCAGTGGTGACAGCCCGTACATCCGGCTGTACTCCCGGCTGAACTGTGATGGACTTTGGTATCCCACCCGGTAGCCCGCTGTTCCGACATCCACGAACTCCATCAGCATCAGACGGCGAGCCTCATGGAGACGAAGCTGCTTCTGATATTGCATAGGCGTCATCGCGGTCACCGCCTTGAAATGATGATGGAGTGAGGAAACGCTCATCGCAACGCGCGCGGCCAGTTCACCGACAGACAGCGGCTGCGTGAAATTCCCTCGAAGCCAGCCGATAGCCTGGGCAATCTTGTTACTTGGGGTCTCGCTCATGGCTATCTGCATCAGGCGGGGGCCAAATGGGCCGGTCAGCAGACGGTAGAGAATTTCCTGCTCGATCAACGGCGCCATGGCTGGAATGTCGTCGGCACGGTCTAAAAGACGCAACATTCTGACCGACGCATCGAGGAGATCCGGTTGAGCCTTGTTGACGGCCACGCCTCGCATTTCGCGTACGTCAAGCGTCCGTCGGGTCAGGCCGGCCCGGTCAATGAGCTGTTTCAGGCGATCTGGATTGATGGCCATGCCCAAGCCCAGATGCGGTGTCCCCCCGCTTGCCTCAGTCACGCGCGATGCGACAGGAAGGTCGATCGAGGTCACCAGGTAATCGCCGACGCCGTAACTGAATAATTCATCTCCGAGCCCCAAGCTCTTTGCCCCCTGGACGACAAGTGCAAAGCAAGGCCATTGCGCGACATAAAGAGGCTGCGTCGGCGACGAGCGTCTGGCGAAGAAAAGTCCCGCGATAGCGGTCGTATGCTCGCCATCGGTGTTGGCATATCGGGCAATGATCGATGCCATTTCAAGGCTATGGGGATTCTGGATGATTGCCATTGAGATGGTGATCTGCCTGTGTTTGCGGTACAGAAATCATATCCACTTCTACAATTCGATGCAGGGTATTTCGGAGAGATTTGCAGGATCGTATATAAATTTTGCAGAATCGGGATAACGGACAAGGCGTGTCTCGGCGCATAGTTAGGTCTGGAGAGAATCTCCCCAAAGTCAACTTCAACATGAGCATTCAATGACGAATCCTGCCGCCCCAATATCGAACAAAGTCGTCCTGATCACCGGTGCCAGCAGCGGCATCGGCGAAGCCACAGCCCGCCATCTGGCGGCAAACGGCCATCCCGTAGTGGTGGGCGCCCGACGGACGGATCGGATCGCCACACTTGCACGGGAGGTCCGCGAAGCCGGCGGCGAGGCGCTCTATCAGCAACTAGACGTAACGGATATGAATAGCGTCCGGTCGTTCGTCGCATTCGCTCACGAGCACTACGGACGTGTCGACGTGCTGGTCAACAACGCTGGCGTGATGCCCCTCTCCCTGATGGAAGAACTGCAGATCGAGGAATGGAATCAGATGATCGACGTCAACCTCCGCGGGGTCCTGCATGGCATCGCTGCGGTCATGCCGGTTATGCGCAAACAAGGCGCTGGGCACATCATCAACGTGGCCTCGGTGTCTGCTCATCGCGTAGATCCCACCGCTGCGGTCTATTGCGCGACGAAGTTCGCGGTGCGGGCACTCTCAGAGGGGCTTCGGCAAGAAAGCAGGGAAGTGCGGGTGACGGTTGTCAGCCCTGGCCTCACACGCAGCGAACTGGTGGATGGAATCTGCGATGCACAAGTGAAGGCCGGTGTGCGCGCGATGATGGATCAGGCGTCTATGTCCGCGTCGGCGATTGCGGAGGCCATTGGCTATGCAATCGGCCAGCCCGCGAGCGTCGACGTCAACGAAATAATTGTTCGCCCTACGGCGCAGAGATGATCGACATGGCTAACCATCAACAACGCGATGCGGTGGAAATCACGACCTTCAAACTTGCCAGGGGTCTTACTGTCGAAGCTTTCATCGCGGCCAACGCCGACATCGATGAATGGCTAGGTCGCCAGCCCGGCTTCCAGTCGCGGCGCATCGCCGAGGCGGCCGACGGCTCGATCGTCGACATGTTGATATGGGATTCAGTCGTGAATGGCACTGACGCCGCAGAGCGGATCATGAACGAGATGGGGCACTCACCCGTACATGCTGCGATCAATCAACAGTCGGTGGTCTGGAGCATCGCGCAGGTGTGGCAACGAACAGAGCGAGCGTCCTAGATCTGCGCGGGCATTCGCCCGCGAGCCGTCGCAGGTTCCGGTAACGTCCCGTTTCGGGCTGCCAATTGGAGCGAGTATCGGTCTGCTCCGGGCCGGTCGACTAGCGCCATTCGAACCGTACAGCTCACAAGCGCTTAACGTGCGCAAATTTCCGGATCTTGAGACGGCCCCTACATGGAAGCCTCGGCAAGTAGATGCCGGACCCTTCTATGAAGCGGCCAAGATGGGTACACGTCAATTGGCTAGCCTGAAACCAGATAGCCAATAACGCCGAGATCCGATGTTAATTGGCTAGCGCCTATCTGGCTATGTATCCTGGCTGTCGGGATCAGAGGCGAGATGCAAGTTGGGGCGCCGCAAAGCGCGGCGATAAACCCGGACCGTAGCCGCGCGCGGCGATCGAGGGATAGCGACCTGCCGGTTCGAATGGCGCGTATCGAACCACTACCGCCGCTCGACGCAGCGCCGCTCCGACGGCCACTTTGAAGTTACAACCCGACATTCACTTGATTACATCCGGTGGTGGGGTGTTTGGTCTGGCGCATATTGGCCTCCCGTGTTACCCGTCCGCGCATCTACAAATCGATATCGATTTCATTGTTCAGCAAGCGCGCGGGCCGGTGTGCCAGTCTTGCCATGCTGAGTTCAGAACGTTTCCCATTCGCTGCGTACCGCCGCCGGCTTAAGTCCATCGGCTGCGGGATTGGCAGGCGTGTGGGGCATTCCCGGCGCCGCACGGCACGCAGCCACTTCAGGCGCGTTCGCCTTCGGCTTCACATGGGGGCGATGCCGAGCGGCGCTTCATCGTGAAGGCGGAAGGTCGCGACAGCCGTTCTCAATGCACCGGCCTGATCTTCAAGCGACTGCGCCGCTGCCGCTGCTTCTTCCACCAGCGCCGCGTTCTGCTGTGTGACTTCGTCCATCTGCGTCACGGCGCGCGCCACCTGTTCGATACCGCTGCTCTGCTCTTCCGATGCCGCCGCGATCTCACCCATGATGTCGGTCACGCGCTGCACTGCGCCAATAATCTCAGTCATCGTGCGGCCGGCTTGATCGACGAGCGAGGTACCCGACTGAACGCGCTCAACCGAGGTGCCGATGAGTTGCTTGATTTCCTTCGCCGCCGCCGACGAGCGCTGGGCGAGTGAGCGCACTTCGCCCGCCACGACCGCAAAGCCGCGGCCTTCTTCGCCGGCCCGCGCCGCTTCCACGGCTGCATTGAGCGCAAGGATGTTGGTCTGGAACGCGATGCCTTCGATGATCGTGATGATGTCCGCGATCTTGGCAGAGCTTTGATTGATTTCGCCCATTGTGTCGACGACCTGCGACACCACGCGGCTGCCCTTGTCCGCGATTTCAGACGCGTTGGCCGCGAGGGAGCTGGCCTGTCGCGCGTTGTCGGCATTCTGCTTCACGGTGCCCGTCAGTTCGTCCATGCTCGACGCCGTTTCCTGCAGCGCCGACGCCTGTTCTTCCGTGCGCGACGACAGATCGATATTGCCCGCTGCGACCTGCTTGGTGGCCGAGGCGATCGATTCGCTGCCTGTGCGCACCGTGCGCACAGTATCGATGAGGCTCGCCTGCATCTTCGAGAGGCCGCGAAGCAATTGACCCATTTCATCGTTCGACGTCACGATGACGTCGCGGCGAAGGTCGCCCGACGCGATGGCGTCGAATTGTGCGAGCGCCGCATCGAGCGGACGTGCGATCTTCCGGCGCAGCGAGAGCCACGAGTAGCCGGCTGCGGCCACGCCCAGAAAAATGGCGATGATGCTGAGCATGCGGAATGCGTTGAAGGTCGCCTGGTCCTCGTCGTACGCGGCTTTGGCGGCTTCGAACTGGAACTTGCGCAACTCGACGCCCGACTTGGCGAATTCGTTGAACGCGACCGACATAGCACTTGCGGCCTTCGTGATTCTGTCGTGGTCGTTGGAACGGACGTCAGCGTAGCTCGCGTCCAGCAGCTTCTGGAGTGCGAGCCGCTGGCTGTTGAAGGTATCGGCGAGTTGCTTCTCGCCCGGGCCCTGCGGCAAAGCAGCATACGTTGCCCACGCCTCATCCGATGCCTTGCGCATAAGAGCGCCGTGGCCGATTGCATCTTCGGCGGAGGGCGGCGTACCGGCATTAATCGCGGCGCGATCGAAGCTCAGGCGTTCGCGCGCCATGTACATTTCGGCGCTTCCGACTGAAACGGCGCTCGGCATCTGGTTGGTGAAAAGATCGTAGGTCGTGGTATTCGAGCGGCTCATGCCGATCAGACCGATCGTGCCGATTGCCACGAGAAGTGCGCTCAAAAACGCCATGGCCAGCGCCAGGCTGCCCTTTATCGTCGAAAACATGGTTGTCCAGGGGTTGCTGCACCGCGTACTGTGCGATAGCGGGCGGCGATGCGGCACCTGCTGCGCTGGCCGACGATTAGTATCGGATCGTCCTATATAACGACAGCAGGACGACATACTTAAGGGCGCGTGTCGATGTACTAAAGTGCATTCTGCCGAAACAATTAGTTTGGGATGGCGGCCTACGCGACAGGCATGATCGACGCGCGAAGGTCTGTTGTCTGAGCGGAGCCGACGTCCGAATGTCCGTGAGAAGGCGCGGACTAGCGGCCGGAGATGGCCCGGCTACGGAAGTTAGTCATGGGGCGGCGTTCGGCCAACAACGGACCTTCGCCCACGCTTGTACACGGACGTTCGAGCGTCGGCTTCGCCCCAGGCAACGGACGTTAGCGTGCCAATTGCGTCGGTTGTGTCGTCGGCCGAAGCCGACATTGGGGGCCGAGCGGTGCGACATCATGGAGTGTCCGCTATCAAGATACGGAATGCGCTCGACTGTTCAGCGTGAAGCCTGCGGAGAAACTCAATCTTTGCCTTCCGGTGCTGCCAGCCCACGAAGGTTCCACAGGGGAACAAGGACTGTCTTGTCTTCGCTATTTTCCGTTGAATGATGAGCATCAACGGAACGCGACAACAATAGGGCCGCCTTTTGGGCAGCCCTATTCTCTACCTGAAGAGCGCACGATACGGTTTGAACGCCTCTTGCAACTCAGCAGACAGCCCGTCAGGTCGACGAGTTGCTTCAACGGTCGTCGCTATCGCGACCCGCAGACGCCGGCCGAGGCGGGTTGACGGTCATGGCGTCACCAGTCAGTACCCAGGCCCGCTGGCTGGGTGCGAACCGCGGTGCCAGCAAACCGTCATTGATTTCGCGCGTCACGGCAAAGCGACGGAACGAAGTCACCGGTAAGAACAGGCGGGAATTGTCCGGGAACCCATCGCTGGCAGTATCCACGTCTCCCTCGCGTGCCGATATGACGCCGTCGCCATTGGTATCGACCCGTCTGACTTCGGCCACGTAGGCGTCGTACAAGCGCTGCGGGAAGGGCGTGCCCGGCTCGAACGATGCCACTCGCACATAGGTGTCCAGGTAAATTTCGTGGGCCAGCCCGCTCGGGATGAAGCGCTGACGATATTCCCGCTGGTTATCGACGTCCGCGTC
Source organism: Paraburkholderia sp. UCT70 (assembly GCF_050434085.1). NCBI lineage: Bacteria > Pseudomonadati > Pseudomonadota > Betaproteobacteria > Burkholderiales > Burkholderiaceae > Paraburkholderia > Paraburkholderia sp. UCT70. Next base: position 1,566,496 of record NZ_JBNPVZ010000003.1, read on the forward strand.
GAACCGGTCGGGGTCGCGCGGACCCGCACCACCCAGCGGAGCCGCATTGTTCGGATCGTCACCATAGTCGATCGGACTGTTCTTCACGCCTGCCGGTCCAGAGCCCGGAATCAGTGACGAGAGCGCGCCAAGTTTGCCCGCCTCAAAGGTACCGGGGATACCGCCGGTAAAAGGCAACTCGTAGAGTGGATGGATCCAGTTGGTCGTGTAATTGAATTCCCAGTAGCCGTGACAATCAGACTGCTGCATGCAGTTAATCGCCCCCATGCTTAGCTGGATCGGCACGATATTGGTCTGGCGGTCGGGGAAGTGATCAGAAGCGTCGGGGAAATGCGGTGCCCTGCCGTCCATTGTGAATAGCCGGCCTGGCACGTTGTTGTGTGTGCCCATCGCATGCAAGGCGGCCGCGTCCGCGGTTGTCATTGTGCCGAACTCGGCGTGCCCGTCGGGTCGGGGTGGTGCGATATCCGGCACGTGTAAATCGTGGATCATCCAGCCCTCGTACCAACCGCTTTCGTTGTTAATCACAAACAGATATGAGAGGTCGGTAAATACATCGATGAAGGCGCGAACGTTGTTCGGATCAGTGGGCAGCCCAGGCTTCGGTTCGACCACAACGCGCACGGCACCGATGGTTGGCAAGCCGCAGTCGGCGCCACTTGCCGTCAGCATCGCCTTGTCGTTGATGCCGGGGAATCGTGCCGTGAACGGATTGGGTTCGAATCCTGCTGTGGACAGCAGGTAATACTGGAACAACTGGCTCGGTTTGTCGGCCTCGGCATAGGCCTGAATCGGCAAATAGGTATGGGGCCGCTCGGCTATCCTTTGGAGGAGATCCTGCAGCGGATCCGGCAGATGCGCGATGTCGCCGCGCTGACGCACCAGCGCGCCGTCAGCGGCACCGTTCGGATTCGGATGGCAAGGTGGTGGCGGCTGTTCCGCGCATGCCTGGCCTGCGGCCAACGCGCTGATGAAGGCGGCAGCGGACAGACTGGCAGCTCGAGAAGCCAGTGGTCTGAAGCTGCGGGGCTTGAATAGCGATTTCATGATTGCTCCTGAGGTTGACCCGCTTCGACGGACAGATCTGCAGTTAGGTATTGATGTGTGGCTTAACCTCCTTTGAAAGTTGAGTCGCGGCTTGTCCATGGCCGGGCAGCGGGTCGCCTGTCTCGACCATGACGCTGCCTCGCGGTGGGCAACCCGCGAGGCGATGTGACTGGGTGAAATCGGCAAATCGGATGCCGCGAGAGAAGTGTCGAGTAAACGGGTTGGAGGAAGAGATATTCCGGACGCAGCTAAAGAATGCAGCGGCAGTCATGCCTGTCGGATCCATTGCGCGCGTACTAGCCGGAACATCCGGCTGTATTCGCGCACTACCTTAAGGCAGGCTGAAGGAGTCGCCGTTCGTCGTTGCCGCAGCAGCAAAGTTGCGTCAAGTTGCAGGCGTAACGGCATCGCCGTCGTTTGATCGCGCCACGCCGCCCTCGGAAGGCGGATGTCGTCCAATAGCGCATTTGCGCGCGCGGTGAAATCCGGACTTGCTTGTCGCGCGACTCATTTTCGTCGCACCGCCAGAGCGGACGCTCGACATGGGTTGTTACGGCCGTGCAACCAATGACCGCGATGGCCGTTCATGTCGCTCAGCGCGGGATGTCGGATGATCGCTGTTCCAGAGTAAGCTGCCGTTGAGGTGACGGAGCTTCGAACGACGGCAGTGGGTCGTGAACCGACCTCGATCGTTACCCGCGCGACCTCATGCGGGTACGATGGGCATGCCCCAGTAGTCCAATGAATGCCACGCCTTCGAGTCCAGCAAACCCTGGCACTCATCCAGCGAATTCCTTTTTTCCTGCAGCCGGAACGGGGGCAGCATGGTCTAGAGTTCAAAAGGCTGTATGGATATACAGCATGACCCATGGCCGAATGGCCCTTTTCGGCGGTCTCAGTGGAGGCGCGCATGGCGATTCTGGTCGGCACTGCGTCGTGGACCGACAAGACACTGATCGAGTCGGGTGCGTTCTATCCGCCTGGCTGCACCAGTGCCGAGGCACGCCTACGGTACTACTCCAGCGTGTTCCCCATTGTCGAAGTCGCTTCCTCCTACTATGCGATGCCCAACGCGAGCAACAGCGCGCTATGGGTTGAGCGCACTCCGCCGGTGTTCGTTTTCGACATAAAGGCGTTCCGGCTCTTCACCGGCCACCAGACCGAGCCCAAGTTCTTCCCGAAGGATCTGCAGGCCGAATTGCCGAACACCGGCAAGAAGAATCTCTATTACAAGGATGTACCGCCGCCAGTCATCGACGAACTGTGGGCGCGCTTCTTTGCGGCCATGCAGCCACTGCACGTGAGCGGCAAACTCGGCGCGGTGCTATTCCAGTTTCCGCACTGGATAACCGCAGTACCGAAAGCGATGGGGCACGTCGAGCACTGCGCGGAGCGCATGCACCCGTTTGTGACCGCGTTCGAATTTCGGCACGAGAGATGGTTCAGCGAGAAGCACCGCGAGTCAACGCTTGCGATGGAGCGCGAACGCGGGATCGTTCGCGTGATTGTCGATGCGCCGGAAGGCGTGACGAAGCGCGCGAACTCAGTTTGGGAAACGACGTCGCCCGGGCTCGCGATCGTACGGCTGCATGGTCGCAATGCATCGACATGGAGCGGGGCCGAGTCGGCGGCGGAACGGTTCAACTATGACTATAGAGACAACGAGCTTCGCGAACTCGCGCCACTGATTGAGGACGTTGCGGGACGCACGGCGCGCACGCACGTCCTGTTTAACAACTGCTATCGCGATATCGCACAGCGAAACGCCGTGACAATGATGGGGGTTCTGCGAGTCACGCAGTAACGGCGCTGGAATTGCTCGCGCTTTCCTCTCGGCGCGAATTCCTGACCCGTCGAATCGGGCCACCTTAATCCGGGTCACTTTTCTCCGCGTCACAATGCCTGCTGTTACGCTATGAGCATCGCAAATAGCCATTACGAAGCCCATGAGAGTACTTGCCACACCGGTGCGCCAGCGCGGCAAAGACCGGCGCAAACGCGATATCGAAGCTGCCGAGCCGGTGAGCGGCGACGTAACCATCAATCATGAACAGTCCGCGCAATACAAGCGCACCAGCAAGGTGGCGAGCTTCCAGCAATCCGGCGCGGCAGACGCACAGCCCCTTCCGCCGTTGCACGATGTTGAATTAAGCTGGATGGGGCCAAACGGCTTTGTGCTCACCGGCATCGAGTTCATCGGTGATGTCGCCTATGCCCAGTCGTGGTGGTGCCGCTTGCCTGCGTGATCTACCTTCAAATGGCCCCGCCGAAGCGAGGCCCTGTTCGTGTGCTTACGGGTTGGTAGGCGTGCTAGGTGGCCAAAGCCTTGGATCGTCGCACATCCATTCGCAGCTACCCTTGCAAATCGGACTTAATTCGATTTCTATTTGATTAACACGAGTGCTACCATCGGGAAGTTTTTGCGCAAACACGTCGGTCAGAGTTTTAGGCTCTACATATATGTCTGCACTCGGGATTCCAAGTTTCCTCAAATATCCTTTCACTACGTCGCCACGGCGATCCTGCAAGATATCCAGATCACGCTCACCGATATATGCGCCAGCGATTACAATTGCCTGAATCCTCACATCTGGCCATTTCTGCGCCTCTTTCACAGCCTTTTCAATTGACAGCCGGTTATCCTTCGAGAGCGCGATGGTGTTGAACGGCAATTGCAGTTCAACATGCTCCAAGAAGCGACATCCAGTGCTGGATGGCCTATGCTTCGCCACGGCCTCAATTGATTGCTCTGCGAAAGCTGGTCCGCAAAGACCAGCGCATAAGCTAAGCACAGCGACAGGTGTGCGGTACCGAAAACTCATTTCCTTTCCTCTACGTCTTTATCGAAAGTTGCTATATATCCGGTTATGCTATCTGCGTTTCTAATCGCCTCTTCTCGATGATTCTCCGCCCATATTCGCGCCCCGGATTCCGTATCGAGATAGATCTCGTCGCGCGAATTAAACGTATCCGTGAAGTGCGTACATTCGTGGATTATTGTTTTTATTTTGCATGGTTTCCACAATTGACCAAATGGACTGCTGCAAAACGCGGAATAGATAGCAATAACCCGTTTTTCCGAATCTGGCTTGCAGACTGCGGCGTGATTCCTACCCGAATCCGGCTTGGGTGCACACGACAGCATCCTATTCGTTTCACTGTCAAATCGTACGATCTTTTCTGGCACTAACTGCTGCATGGCCGCGAGCAATCGCGGCAGCCCATCGCTCAGTACCTTTTTGTAGCGTCGTCTGCGCGGGCAAAGAAAGTTGTCACGCGCTCCTGCTCCTTCTTGTCCCAACGCGCCAGACCCTCGATGCGTCGCTTGACCAACTCCATACCGATATCGCGGGCACGCATGGCCTCCTTTCGGAATTCCTTGTTGCTCATGTTTGGACAGATAGGCGTCGTATTGATTACGACATTGGATATTGACCCAGGAGTTGTATTGGTAATGGCTGTGCCGATCTCGGTCCATTCTTCATTCTCATCTGTCTTGAGGTATTGGCTATTTTTGTTCAGAAATTCATTTGTCATCTGTTCTCCCGTGATAAAAGACTTACCTGCTGTCCACAGCTATGGCCCGGGAACTTCGATAGAAACCTGTTTTGCGTTATCTGTCGAAACACGCTGGGTACGCCCCTGAGAATCGGTAACACCTTTCGCGATGACCCTCGAACCGACGCGTATCCGGTAACGCACCCCCGTCTGTCGCTTGCCGGTGGAGTCTCTTAGCTCGAACTGCTCATTGAACCGCTTGGGGGCACGCTCGCGACAATCGCACGCCCATGCGTAACCGAGGGCTTCAGCCATGTCGTAACCGTTTGAATACGACTTCAGCCTATCGAACGGAAACCATTCGCCGGTTTCGGCGTTGAGCGCCATTGCGGATTGCATTCGCGGGAAGTTTGAGTAGATTGAATAGGTGATACGGCAAAGCTGGCACTCTTCCTTGCCCCCGGTCCCTTCCTGTACCTGTTGTTCCATTAGACCTCTTCTGATTTTCCAGAAAGCACTCAATGCACTAACCATTAGCGTACTTTCCTGCCACAGCCGCTGCCGGACCTGCTCCAGCATCGCAATACGACAGCTCACCTGACGATCACCAGCTATATCGGTAGCCCGCATTGCCACTTACACCTTGAGCAGTCTGTCCGCCGAGACTATGGTTGTAGTCAATGGCGGCATAGAATTCGCCCCGCTTGCCGAATGCCGCGGTGACCCCCAAACCAAACTCCATCCAGGTGCGGGCGAAGTTCACGTTGAACGGAGTCTCGCCTACAGTGGTTTGTCCCGGAGCGAGAAAATCATGCAGCACGTTGGCGGTGAGATACGGTCTCGCCTTACTCGTGCCGCTCTCGTCCACCATGTCTTCCGTGATGATCCGAAACCCGAGCCGGCCGCGCAGCGCGTTCGTCACTGTTGAGGAAATGGCGGAGACGTTATCGCTGAACGCACCGAGATGCATGTATTGATACATCAGTTGCGCCTGCGGTTCGAATGCCACCGGCAGGCTGGCGATCTGGAACGGCCTGCCGACTTCCTCAGAGACCGAGAGCGAAAAGCCGTTTTGGCCAGGCGCATTGCCGCCGTTGTCGTTGTACCGGTTGTGAAAGTGAGCAACCTGTACAACGCTGTCGGAATAGGCCCCATTCGTCAGATAGCGGGTGAAGTAACCACCGAGCGCCTGAACCTGCGTCTCTGCGGAGCCCGTCGCTGTATCCAGATCCGCCCTGCTGCGCGACTCGTCAGAGAAGTTCATCGATGCGTTGCCGAAGGTGGCCGTGATACCTGCATGCATGCTGCCGTCTGTTGAGGGGGCGCTCAGTGTCCAGTCCTTGCCGAACTGCGCGAATACACTTCGTGTATCAGCCGAAAAGCGGCTCAGTGCGTCCGTGTCTGCACTCCATGCATGCACACGTCCCCACACGCCGTTGGCATTCGCACCAGACGGCCGCACCGCGTCCGGTACGTCGCCAACCCGCTGGTCGAGGCGGCCAAGCATCGCGAAGCCGTAATTCGCGTCAAGCTGCGGTGTCATGACGTACCCCACCGTTCCCGGACGGTATGCCACGGGTGCACCGGAGGACGACGGCCCCTCCATAACCGGTGCAGCCGGGCCTGATTCCTCATCCTGCGACCGCGGCGGGCTTTCAAGCGTCGAACGGAGGTACCAGTCGCCGCTGGATGCATCTGCGCCCACGCCGCCCTTGTACAGGGTGTACTGGTAGGCCCCCGCCTGGACCTGCCCGACCTGGCTGAACTGGCTATTCGATGCGCCGTCAACCTGGACGAGCTTGATGCCGTCACCCGTGGTCTGCGCGCCCAAGCCGCCCGTGTTGGTCACCTGCACGCCGGTACTACCGGAAGTCGAACCCGAGACATGCAACAGGTCCGTGAGTGACGACGAATCGCCCAGCTCCGTATTCATCGCCAGCAGGCCACCATTACCGACGTAGTCGCCCGTCACATTCAAGGTTGTTCCAGCCGTCTCGCCAAACCGGATCGTGCCGCCATTCGCCAGTCCGGCAACCGTCTGGCCATAGCTGTTCAGGTCCAGTACCGCGCCGGCACTGACTTTAAAGCCCGATGCGGGACTGAAAACGTCCGCCGCCCCCGCCCGCAAGATGCCTGCGCTGACGTTGGTTGCGCCCAGGTAGCTGCCAGTGCCCGTGAGGGTCAGGGTGCCGCTGCCTGCCTTGGTCAGCGAACCCGGGCCGCTCATGGGGGCATCGAACTGCGCGTCAAAGCCGTTCGTGTCGAACGTGCCGCCACCGGTAGCCAGTACCGCACTGCCGGCATTGATCTGCGCGGGCGACAGGAACCGGACGGTCCCGGCGTCCAGGGCGAGGGAAGTCAGGTTCGACGGGCCGGTCGCGTTCCACACCGATCCGTTCTGGAGGGTGGCACTGAGCGTCGAGGTCGGATCGGCATTCGTGGTACCGGTCAGGGTTGAGGCATCTGCGACCACATTCAGGACACCGCGATCCACAGCTTCCAGGGCGTTCGTTCCAGCCGTCACGGTCGAGCCGGTCAGCGTGGCATCCAGCGTCACATTGCTCACGAGCAACCCATCACGCTGCGTCGAAGTCAGCGTGCTATTGGTGATGTTCGCGATGGCCGGGGCGGTTGTGTCGAAATAGGTCGCATCGAGCGCATCCGAACCTGCGCCGCTTGCCGACAGTGTGCCGTTCGAGAACGCCAGGCTGGCGCCGCCGGCGAGATAGGCGGCCGGGGCATTCAAGCCACTTGTACCGACTTCCAGTCCGTTCGACGTAATGGTCGGGGCATTCGTGCCGGGATCGCCGGACGTTGCGGGCATACCCGCTACCAGCATGCCCGCAGCCTGATCCCCCGCTGTTCTGATGGAGCCGCCCTGGATGCTGGTCTGTGCGCCGAAGATCGATTCGGCACCGAAACTACCTGCGCCTGTCGTGCTGACGGTGACATCGGTCGCGTTCAGCGTCGCATTGTCCGATGCAAGCAGACCAGCCGAACTGTCGCCCAGCGTCGTCACCGAACTGTTCGATATCAGCGTCGTATTGGAGGTTGAGCCGTCTCCAATGACGCCCCGCGAACCAATCTGCACACCAGAAGAACTGTCACCGATCGTGCTAATCGACACATCATCCAGGGTCATCAGGCCGCCCGCCTGATTGAAGGCGCCCGCGCTTGCCGCTCCCGAGGTCACAATCACGGTGCCACTTGCCGACAGGTTGGCACCCGATCCGATGTTGTAAAGCCCATAGGCATCCTGTCCGCTCGTCGTCACGCTTCCGCCCTGAACCGTCACGGTGCTGTCGCCATTGGCCTGAATGCCGGAAGCCCAGTCACCCTGTGTCTGGACCGAGGTGTTGTCAAGCGACAGGACTGCATTGCTTCCGAAAGCCATGGCGCCGTTCGCCTGGGAACCGGTCGTCGTGATAAAACTGTTAGTCAGCGAAACGTTCCCACCATTCAATGCATAGACGCCATTTGCAGAATTGCCGCTCGTCAGCACCGTGACCTGTGATCCGTTCACGACGCTGCCGCTCATCGCAAGCAATGCATGCTGCGAGGCACCTGTTGTCGCGTAGGTCCCGGAAGCAGTTTGTGTTGAACCATTCTGAACCCAGAGCGACTGCGCACTGGCAAGCGGGGAAATCAGCAGCGCCACAGCGATCGCAGCGCCGCGCCGGGGAAAAGGCGCTCTCGCCAGATGCATCGCATGCCTAATCGACTGGCGCACTGCGGGGTAGTCTTTATTGCTCATTTTCTTGTTTGTCTCAATTCATGATCTGGAAAATGGAATCCAGAATCAGGCCAAACTGCGACCTTTTTTGGTTGTCCCGGAAGGAGAAAATCACCGCGCGAGGGAGCGGCGCGGAATGGTCGTGCCGCCCTGACCGGATTGTTCACTTTTTGCGTGGCCGCGCGATCAGACAATTCCTGAAATGGCCCTCCTGAACCTGGCCCCTGGCTATGCGAAATGCAGAGGTAAATCACTGCCGGACTATTTATAGGATTCCTGTTTTTTTGGGATAGAAAAAAGACCGTTTGGGCGAACAGTATTCAGAGGTTGAACAGGGAGTAACTACGAGGCGACTCTGCTCACAAAGGCCGCATCTGCGCTCGCAGCAGCAGCTTTCCCGTTCACGCCTTGCGCAGCGTCAGCGAGAAGCGCTGCCGCGTCCGCAGGTGTCAGTTGGCGGTTAGGAAGCCCCTTGGCGTCGAGTGCAAGCACCGTGAACAGTTCCTGATCGCAGCGGTTGGTCGCGTGGTAGTTCTCGCCGATCTGGATCATCAGCTCCAGCAGGTTGCGGTGTTCGTGTCTTTCCTCGACAGTCACAGCAGGACTCCTGAACATCGAAGTCGCAAGTGTAATCAGATGGCGGAGTTGCTGCCCCTGCCGGTCGCAAAGATGGAAGGCGGCAAGCGCGAGGCGTTCATACTGGAGAGCGTCTACAGGGGGACGGGAGGGAGACTGCTGCTTTCTGGTGGGTTTGGTCATGCGCGGTCCTGGTTATCGTGAAGGATCGCCCGGACACATAGGGAGGTGGTGAGCGGGCACGATGACAAGGTTGGCAGACCGGCGTGAAAGCCAAAACCGGCAGACCCGAGGGTCTCCTTGCCACGGCCCGCCCATTGACAATGGACGTGCAGAAGCAAACGCAAACCTGCCGAAGCAGGTATGCGGGCTTTCACCTTTCCAGACTGCCAAGCCTGAGCCGTCATTGTTTCGACGGCATTCCGATTATAAGCGGATGCTGGAGAATTCGCGATTATTGGGATTGTGCGCTGTCGCGAAGGCTCGAGGGGACTTTCACCGTCCCCGTATGACCTTCAATGCCGCTCACGGTGTTGTCGTTTCCTTCGATGTGAATGACGGTGCAGGCCGTCAGCATCGGGACCGCGAGAACGATCAGGGTCATTGCAACACGTCGCATGATGGAGTTCTCCTGCGCGACAGGTAGGCGTGTACCGTCCGCGCTGTGGTCCTTATCAACTGTACTCACACATGATCAGCAGCCCGTCGCTGCCATTGCCAGCCTTGTACGAACCTGTCAGGGCGGTTCCACCCCCGCCGCCCGCTCCCCGACCCGAAGCGTCATGAACCGGGGTCGCCCCGGACGGACCATAGGCGCCGCCCATCCCGCCAATGCCATACATCGACTTTCCGCCCGGCGTGTAGTTCGATATCGTCGTGCTGACGACCGGGAGGGAACCTTCGCCGCGCGCGTTCAGGTCTCCGTTGACGCCGGTCCCACCGGGCGCACCCAGGAGGCCGGCGTTTGTCGCCGAACCGGTGCCACCCGCACCACCGGTCGCGTAGGCAACGGGTGATAGTGGGTCGCCCAGATAGGTATTCGCGCCTTGGCTACCCGAGGTACCCGAGGCCGGTACGATGCCGCCCGCGCCGATAATAATTGGAAGCTCGTCGGGCAGACTGGCAGCCAAGCGGCGCGCGGCCACCGATAGCCGCCCGCGCCGCCCCCTGTCGCCGTATCCGCGTTGGACGTCCGGCTCGCGATACCGCCTGATCCGCCATCGGCCTGAATCGCGGTCTCCACAACGGCCGGACCGTGATCCGACTTGCGCCACGGCGGATTCGCAATCGATTGCGTACCCGTCCCCGCGTCGGTCATCGATATGACGGCGCCGCCCTGAACAGTGCCGATCTGGAATGTGCTCTGATCGGCGGACACCTGAACCACGAAATAGATCGTGCCCTGCGCAATGCTGCCCGGTAACGAGTCCGTACTGGTGAACGTCACCGGTGATCCGGTGAGAGGCGAATGGAGCGAGCATGTGATGACTGGCGAGCCAGCCGAAAACGTGACGCTTTGCGCCACGACGGAATAGACGGTGACCGCGAGCAGCGTCGAGCCGCGCTGCGGAGCCGGAATGTCCGGCCTGTTGAGTATCGCGGCAACACCGGTCTCAGCGTTCCAGTCGGCATTGACCTGCGCCGCAGGACGCAGGAATAAGCGGTTGGTCCGTCAGGTCGTGATGGCTGCCAGTGGTGGCAACCGTTGCAAGACTGCCGGTAATCGTACTGACCGTTTTTGCGAACGACTCAACGAGGACATCCGCAAGCTGGTTGACGCGGGCAAAGTCCGGCGTACCGCCGAGCGCCACAATTGCGTTGCGCAGTTCCTCGGTGATCGAATGGAACCACCATTCACCGGGCACGGTTCCGGTGATGCCCGCAACCGGTTTGCCATTCGCCGGAAAGCCGCCCGGATTGTCCGCAGGCACGGCGGCCGGGTCCGTGGCCGCGTTGGACTGCCAGTAACGGTCCATGTCAGTCTCGCCTATCCGGCGAAGCTGTCGCTTCACTTCGCCGCCGACGAATGGGTACTGTCGACGTGGCGCCAGAAGACGGCTGGACTGAATCTTGCGGCTCCTCAATGATTGGAGGAAAACAATCATGACCAGACTACTCTTTGCAATCATCGTGGCAGTCGGCCTGGCGGGCTGCGTCGTCGCCCCGCCGCCGCCCAGCTATGGCTACGGTTATGAGCCAGCGCCCGCCTATGGCTATGCCCCCGGGTATTACGTCGCGCCGTCCGTGAGCCTCGGCATCGGCATTGGCGGCTACTGGGGCGGCCATGGGGGTCATTGGCACGGCCATTGAATCAGACGTTCTCGAAGGAAACGACGGCATGCGGTTGCGCCGCATCCAGGGCCATGACGCGGTGTCGATCCCGCATCGACCGTCGTTCCCGACAATCCACCAGCTCTTCCGAACCAGGGTAAACATCCATCCTCCCACGAAGTACTTCAAAATGGTTGGTGTACGGAGTATATTCGCGTTCAACAGATATCTAACGAACGGAGGAGGACGTCATGCAATTTCATCTCAACGGTTTCCGGGCCGGCGATCCGACGATCGAGCCAGTCATCGGCAATACGCATGCTGCGCAGATGCCCGAGACGGTCGACGTGCTGATCGTCGGCAGCGGCCCTGCCGGCCTCGTACTGGCGGCGCAACTGTCGCAATTCCCGTCGATCAGCACGCGCGTCGTCGAGCGTCGCGACGGACCGTTGCAGATGGGACAGGCCGATGGCGTGGCGTGCCGTACCGTCGAGATGTTCAATGCGTTCGGCCTCAGTGACCGCCTTCTGCAAGAAGCCTATTGGGTCAATGAAACAGTATTCTGGCGACCCGATGCAAATGACCGCGGCGCGATCAGTCGTACCGGCCGAGTTCAGGATACCGAAACAGGCCTTTCGGAATTTCCGCACGTCATCGTCAATCAGGCCCGCATCCAGGAATATCTGCTCGACGTGATGCGCCGCTCCGCGCGACGGATCGAACCGGACTACGGCCTCGAAGTGGTCGACGTTCAGCGCGACGATACGCACGAATACCCGGTGCTGGTCACGCTGCGCCATACCGATCCCGCGCGGCTCGACGAGACGATGTCCGTGCGTGCGCGCTATGTCGTCGGTTGCGACGGCGCTCGCAGCCGCGTACGCACCGCCATCGGACAAACGCTGCGCGGTGACGCGGCCAACCATGCGTGGGGCGTGATGGATGCGCTGGCGGTCAGCGACTTTCCGGACATCCGGCTGAAAGCGGCGATTCAGTCCGCGAGTAGGGGCAACCTGCTGATCATTCCGCGTGAAGGCGGATATCTGGTCCGCTTCTACGTCGACCTCGGCGATGTCACCCCGGAGAACCGCGACAGCATCAAGCAGATCACGGTCGATCGCATCATCGAGACGGCGCAGCGCATCCTCCATCCCTATACGCTCGACGTAAAAGAAGTGGCGTGGTTCTCGGTCTATGAGGTCGGGCAGCGCCTCACCGACCGCTTCGACGATGCCATCGCCGCCGACGGCACTTCGCGCGAGCCTCGCGTGTTCATCGCGGGCGACGCCTGCCACACGCATAGCGCCAAAGCGGGTCAGGGCATGAACGTGTCGATGCAGGACGGCTTCAATCTCGGCTGGAAGCTCGGCGCGGTGCTGGAGGGCCGCAGCGACGCCGCTCTGTTGCGCACGTATTCGGACGAGCGCCAACCTATTGCGCAGGAGCTGATCGATTTCGACAAGGAATGGTCGGCGATGATGGCCGCGCCGCCGCAGGATCCGAACCGGCCCGAGGCGGGCAGCGTCGATCCCGCGGAGCTTCAGGCGTACTTCGTCCGCGCTGGCCGCTACACGGCTGGCGTCGCAACGCGTTACCGGCCGGCCACCCTGACCGGTGAAGCGACGCATCAGGCGCTCGCCAAAGGCTTTGCGATCGGTACGCGCTTTCACTCGTCGCCTGTCGTTCGCCTCGCTGATGCAAAACCGTTCCATCTAGGGCATGCCGCGCAAGCGGACGGCCGCTGGCGCCTGTACGCTTTCGCGGACGCGTCGCGTCGTGCGCTGGATGCGCTGTGCGAGCATCTCGACAAGTCGCCCGATTCCGTTTTGAGGCTCTGCACGCCGAAGGACGCCGACGTGGACAGCGTTCTCGATCTGCGCGCGGTGCTGCAACAGCCGCATCGCGAAGTCCGCCTCGGAGACGTCCCCGCCCTCCTGCTGCCGCGCAAGGGTCGCCACGGCCTCATCGACTACGAAAAGGCATTTACGAGCGACGCGACGACTGATATCTTCGACGAGCGCGGCATCGATCGCGAACAAGGTGCACTCGTCGTGGTACGTCCCGATCAATACGTGGCCCATGTTCTCCCATTGAATGCGTATGCGGAGTTGAACGCCTTCTTTCGGCCCATCTTTCGCGTGCGTTAAACCACAACGAAACCCAAACCTCCAAAATTGCCGATCAAACCCGAAGACGCTGGCGCGCTCCCCAAATTTACTGGCAGCCTGGTGCGCCGTGCCCAACAGCGCCATGCAGCGGTCTGGCTGAGCGAGGTTTCCGCAGAGATCACGAGCGTGCAGTACGCGGCGCTCGAGGTCTTGCACGAGACGCCTGGCGTCAGTCAGCGGCAACTCGGAGACAAACTCGACGTGGATCGTTCAACGATTGCCGATCTCGTTGCACGCATGGTGCGCAATGGCCAGATCGAGCGCGCCGACGATCCTGTCGACAAGCGCAGTTATGTGCTGTTTCTCACCACTGCCGGTAAGAAGCAGCTCTCGGCCTTGCGTCCGCGCGTCGAGCAGGTCGAGCGCATTCTCACTGAAAGGCTGACGGCAAGCGAATTGGCGCAGTTGCGCCGGCTGCTTTCGGCACTGTTGCCGCCGCCTGGTTAGAACCGGGTGCCTTTCCAGAACAAATGACGGACGACGCACGCGAGCCCGCACATTTGTTCCGGCACGCAACCTGAAACGAAAACCGCGCCAGCGAACATTCGCACGATCCGGCGTCCGCCAACCCCACTGCGGCTCGCTTCATGCCAGCGCGGCGATCGCGCTTGGCTTATTCCCAGCAGCGCCATGCACGTCGTACCGCCGCTTACGCTCAAGCGCGATAACGATAGCGCTCGATATTATTTGTGCACTAACGAGCGCCTCTCTACGATCTCCGGACCTACACTTCGATCTATTTTCAAAACATGGCTACGACAAAAGCGCTCAAGGCCGCACTCCTCCCGGTTCTCGTTACATGCGGCATCGTCAGCGCGCAACCGGCGCTCGCGGCGGGACAAACGGTGCGAGTCGGCATCATGTCCGGCGAGGACGAAGACGTGTGGCGTGCGGTCGCGGCCAATGCCGCCAAGCAGGGCGTCACCGTCAAGATCACGACCTTCTCCGACTATACGCAGCCGAACGAAGCGCTCGCGGAACACGACCTCGATGCGAATTCGTTCCAGCACAAGCCGTATCTCGACGCGCAGATCGCGGCGCGCCACTATCGGATCGTGCCGGTCGGCTATACCTACGTGCAGCCGATCGGTCTCTACTCGCGCAAGGTGAAATCGGTCGCGGTGCTGCCGCAGGACGCGGCGATCGGCGTGCCGAACGATCCGAGCAATGAAGGCCGCGCGCTGCTTCTGCTGCAGTCGAATGGACTGATCAAGCTGCGCCCCGACGTCGGCCTGCTGCCGACCGCGCGCGACATCGCGGAGAATCCGAAGCACATCCAGATCAAGGAACTCGACGCCGGCATCGTCGGCCGCGCGATTGGCGACCTCGACGCTGCCGTCGTCAATACCGACTGGGCGATCAAAGCGGGCATCAAGATTCCGCAGGAACGCATCGCGCAGGAGAAAGTGCCGGGCAACCCGTACCGCAACTTCATCGCGGTCAACGCGAAAGACGCGAACGCTGTGTGGGTGAAGACGATCGTCGACAGCTACCAGCAGACCAACGTCGCCGCGGCGATCCTGACCGTTTATCACGGCGCCACGCTGCCGGCATGGGATGGCGCGCCCCAGCACTAACCTGACGCACGAACAACGCACGTCTCAAGCCGCGGCGCTTCGGCCGTCGCGCATCCTGCCTTCTTCATTGCCCTCCTGATCGTATCGTCCGTCATGTCCATTAACAGAACGCTCCACGACCGCCGCACCTTCCTGACACTTTCGCTCGGCGCCGCAGCGGCCGCGGCAGCACCGCTTTCGTTCGCGCAAGGCAACGCGCGCACGCTGCGCGTCGGCAATCAGAAGGGTTACCTGAATCTGCTGAAGGGCCGCGGCACGCTCGAAAAACGGCTCGCGCCGCTGAACGTATCGGTTACATGGACCGAGTTCGCGGCGGGCCCCGTGCAACTGGAAGCACTGAACGTCGGCTCGATCGATTTCGGCGACGTCGGCGAAGCACCGCCGATCTTCGCTCAGGCCGCCGGCGCACCGTTGGCCTATGTGGCGGCGACCGTCAAGCGGCCGCAGTCGGAAGCGGTGCTGGTGCCGCCGCAATCGACGATCCGCTCGGTCGCGGACCTGAAGGGCAAACGGATCGCGCTCAACAAAGGCAGCAACGTCCACTACTTTCTCGTCAAACTACTGCGTCAGCATGGCCTGCAATACGCCGACGTAAAGCTCGTGTTCCTCGCGCCCGCCGATGCACGCGCCGCGTTCGAGCGGGCGTCGATCGACGCGTGGGTCATCTGGGATCCTTTCTTCGCCGCGGCGGAGCAATCGCTCGGCGCTCGCGTGATTGCCGATGCAAGCGGCGTAGTCGGCAATCGGGCGTTCTACTTCTCGTCGCAGAGTTATGCGGCGAACAATCCCGACGTGATCCGGATCCTGATCGAAGAACTCGACAAGGTCGATCAGTGGGGCAAGCAGAACAAGGATCAGCTCGCCAGCGAACTCGCGCAGCTATGGGGTCTGCCGAAGCAGGTCGTGGACGTGGCGGTGCAGCGTCAGCAGTTCGGCACGCAGCCGATTACCCGCGCGATTCTCGGCGAGCAGCAACAGATCGCCGATACGTTCCTCGATCTCGGCCTGATTCCGAAGCACGTCGACGTGCTGAAGGCGGCGCCTTCGAATCTCGCGTAGGCGTATGGGCTGCGGAACGACGCCGCACCCGCGTCAACGCTCGGAGACCGGCCGCGTTGGCGTAGCCTGTTGTTCCTGCGGGGCGTCGCTGTGCTCGGTCATACGCCGCACCGAACTCACGCCGGCCGCGATCAACGCGAGCGCCGCGGCAATGCCGGCAATCAACGTGAGGTGCCGGCCATGCACGAGTCCGAACACGATGGACACCGCCACCGCGCCGCTCGACTGGCCGAGCAGACGACCCATCGATTGCAAGCCGGCCGCGCCGCCGCTGCGATGCCGCGGCGCACTGCCGATGATCACGCGGTTGTTCGGCGACTGAAAGATACCGAAGCCGAGGCCGCAGACCGCGAGCCGCCACACGATGTCGAAACGCGTCGCCGTCTCGCCGAGCTGGCAGAGCATCGCGAGTCCGCACCCGAACACGACGAGCCCGACGCTGCTGATGCGTCCCGGCGCCCACCGATCGGACAGCCGGCCCGCGACCGGTGCGATCAACGCGGTCACGAGCGGCCACGGCGTCATCAGAATGCCGGTCTGTGTTTCCGACAGCTTCAGCGTCTGCTCGAAGTAGAACGGCAGCACGATGTACGCCATCGTCTGCGCCGCGAACGAGCAGATCGACGTCGCCATCGACAATGAAAACACCGGCATGCGCAGCAGGTCGATGGGCAGCATCGGTGTCGCGAGCCGGCTTTCGCGTCGCACGAACAGCACGCCGGCCACCAAGGCGATCGCGACCATCATGGCGCCGCGCTGCGTCGCGCCCGCCTGGTTGAATGCCGCGAGACCGGAGATCAGCAGGCCGAATGTGAGCGCGTTGAGCAGGACGCTCAGGCCGCTCAGGCGAGCCCCCGAGGTCGGCGTCGCGGGCAAGGTGCGCGCGCCGATCGACAGCGCCAGCACGCCGAGCGGCACGTTGACGAGGAACAGCCACTGCCAGTGCGCGACCGACAGAATCGCCGACGCGATACTCGGCCCCGCCGCCGACGAAACGGCCACCACCAGCGACGAATAACCGACGCCGACGCCAAGCCGTGCCTTCGGGAAAACGAAGCGCACCAGCGCGATATTCACGCTCATGATGCCGGCCGCGCCGAAGCCCTGAAACACGCGAGCGACCGCAAGCACCAGCAGCGTGTGCGCATTCGCGCAGGCGAACGACGCCAGTGTGAAAAGTGCGAGTCCGTAGCAGTAGACCCGTTTGTAGCCGAGGCTGTCCCCGAGCACCGCGAGCGGCAGCACGGACACCGTGATCGCCAGCTGATACGCGTTGACGACCCAGATCGCGCTCGCGGGCGATACCGCGAGGTCGTTGCTGATGGTGGGCAGCGCGACGTTGACGATCGAGGTGTCGAGCACCGACATCGTCATCGCGATGGCGATCGCGATGTACGCAAACGCACGTTGGGGATTGGGCAGGCCGTCGGTCATGGTGCAAGCGGGTTGAAAGAAAATGCGCGGGCGACTACGTGCCGCGCGGGCGCCGTCGCGGGTGCATTGTTGCAACTCCGACTCGCGGGAGCAAGGTTGCACTCGATACCGGAATGATGGCTACCCGGCTTGTCTCCCCGGGGTCTTGCGATTCGCGAGCGCGTGCATACGCGCGCTCGTCAGGCATGACACGTGCAACAACTGAATCGGGACACAGTGGACGTTACCGCGCCACACGTTTTAAATCTGTAGGGATCGTCGCCGCTATCAGCGCCGGCGAAGCACGCATGAAAACGAAACGCCCTTTTTTCACGATCGGCCACTCGACGCGTCCGTTGCAGGAATTCGTCGACTTACTGAACGGCGAGCAGATCGCCTTGCTCGTCGACGTGCGCAGCATCCCGCGCTCGCGGACCAACCCGCAGTTCAATCGCGACACGCTGCCCGCCTCGCTCGCACCGGAACATATCGACTACGTGCATCTCGCCGCGCTCGGCGGACGCCGCAGCAGGCGCAAGGATGACGCGCCGTCGCCGAATGCGTACTGGACGCATCCGGCCTTTCGCAACTATGCCGACTATGCAATGAGCGACGCGTTCCGCGAGGGACTGGCGCAACTTCTGACGCTCGGTCATCGGCAGCGCTGCGCGATCATGTGCTCGGAAGCGGTCTGGTGGCGCTGCCACCGGCGTATCATTACGGACGCTGATGCACGATGAAACCGTGCTGCACATCATGGACGCGCATCACACGAACGCCGCCACGATGACACCGGGCGCCGAGCCCCAGGCCGACGGCACGCTGATCTATCCGGCTCAGGCGCAGAACTGAGCCGACTCACGACACGACTGCGCACCGGTCACCTCGCACCGCTTTATGGCTGTTACCACCAAACGTCCGTCGAAACTCGACACGTCGCTCGACACGCTGCTTCACGACATCCGCGCCTGCACGCTGTGCGCACCCATGCTGCCGCACGCGCCCCGCCCGGTGCTCGCGGCGTCCACGCGGGCGCGTATTCTGATCATCGGGCAAGCGCCAGGCGCGCGCGTGCATGCGTCGGGAGTGCCGTGGAGCGACGCGAGCGGCGCGCGTCTGCGGACATGGCTCGGCGTCGACGACACGACCTTCTACGACGCTTCCAGATTCGCCATCGTGCCCGTCGGCTTCTGTTTTCCGGGCCGCGGCGCGAGCGGCGACCTGCCGCCTCGGCCCGAGTGCGCCGGCCGTTGGCACCGCGAATTGCTCGCGCAAATGCGTTCGGTGAAATTGACACTGCTGATCGGACAATACGCGCAGCGCTTTGGCCTCGGCGACAAGTTTGGCCCGACCTCGACCGATACGCTCGTCAGGTGGGCCGAGTTTGGACCGCATGTGATGCCGCTGCCGCATCCGTCGCCGCGCAATATCGCGTGGTTCAAGCGCAATGCCTGGTTCGAGGGCGCGGTGCTGCCGACGTTGCGCGAGCACGTGGCGACCGTGTTGGCGGGCGGCGAGCTTTGAGCGCCGCGCACCCATCCGCGCGATCAACCGCTCGTGGTAAACACGCATCCTGACCCGGCGTCCCAATCTTCGGAACGGTTACGGGTATACATGGATTAGGCGGTGCAACCGCACTGCACTAACATTTTTGCGGTACCGCACGGCGCGTATCGAGCGCCTCCGAATCGGGGTTGCACGTGGCCACGCCAAACTCTCGCGCTGCCCAGCGCACTCCCGGTGCCGTCCAGCATCTGCGCACAATCGACGCAACGTCGACCACATCGATCAACGAAGACAAGAACCGGAGGATGAGATGGCACAGCAACGGGATGACGATCAGGAACACAACGGTAACGGGTTCAGCACGGCGCGGCGGGGGCTGATGCAGGGCGCGGGACTCGGCGCGGCGCTTTCGCTGATGGGCGCGCTAGGCGGCGCGGGCGGACTGATCGGCACCGCGCAGGCAGCGCAGACGGCTTTTCCGTCGCACAAGAAGTGGAGGATCGTGTTCGTCAATCACGTCACCACCAACCCGTTCTTCGTGCCCACGCAGTACGGCATTCAGGATGCCTGCTCACTGCTCAACATGGATTATCAGTGGACCGGCTCGGCCACTTCGGACGCGGGCGAAATGGTCCGCGCCGTGAACTCGGCGATTGCCGCGAAGGCCGACGCCATCGCGGTGCCGATCGTCGATCCGAGCGCTTTCGACAAGCCCATCCTGGCCGCGCTCGATGCCGGAATTCCGGTGTTCGCGTACAACGCCGACGCGCCGCGCGGCAAGAAGAATCCGCGCCTCGCGTATATCGGCCAGGACCTGTATCTGTCGGGCTACCAGATGGGCGAGCGCATCGTCAGTCTGATCGACAGCGGCATGGTCGGGCTGTTCATCGCCACGCCGGGGCAGCTCAACATCCAGCCGCGTCTGGACGGTGCGAGCGACGCCATCAAGAAGTCCGGCAAGAAGATCGACATCCAGACCGTGGCCACGGGCGCGACCGTCAACGAGGAGCTTTCGAAGATCAAGGCGTTCTACCTGGGCCACCAGGACCTGAAAGGCATGTTCGCGGTGGATGCGGGCAGCACGCAGGGCGTCGCGCAGGTGATGAAGGAATCGAACCTGCCGTCCAAAGGCGTGCACGGCGGCGGCTTCGACCTGCTGCCAACCACGATCCAGCTGATCCACGAAGGTTTCCTCGACTTCACCATCGATCAGCAGCCCTACGTCCAGGGTTTCTATACGGTGATGCAGGCGTTCGTGTTCCTCAGCTCCGGCGGCCTCGTCGGCCCGGCCGAAATCAACACCGGCCTGAAATTCGTGACGAAGGATAACGTCGAGCCGTACCTGACTACCTCGACGCGCTTTGAAGGCAAGACCGACAAGGAGCAAATCGTTCCGAGATCCGGCCCAATCAAGTCCTGATGAATACAGTGAACGAAACCAGCAAAGCGGTCCGCGCGCCCCGGCGCGCGGGTGTTTCATTCGCGTCTCAATGGGCGGCCGAGCTGCGCATCCTGCTCGTGGCCGTGCTGCTGGCCGCCTACTTCGAATTCGCGAACCACGATTTCCTGCTCACCAACGCGAGCCTCGTCAACCTGTCGCAGTTCATCGCGCCGGTGGCGATCATCGCGTTCGGCGAAATCATGTTGATGATCGGCGGCGACATCGATCTGTCGGCGGGCATGGTGTTCGCGTTCGCGCCATTCATGATGGTGTTCGCGAATGACGCGGGCGCGCCGATGTGGCTCGCCGTGATCGCGGGGCTCGTGGCCGCGGGAATCGTCGGCTTCGTGAACGGGGCGGTGTCGGTTTGGCTGCGGCTGCCCTCGTTCGTTACGACGCTCGGCACGCTCTTTCTGATCAACGGTATCACGCTCACGATCTCGCGCGGCACGCCCGCCGCCACGCCGGGATCGCCCACCTTCGCCGCGTTCATGGGCGCGTGGGGCTACAGCGAAATCATCTGGACACTGGTGATCGCGGCCGCGATGCACGTGCTGTTGCGACATACACGCTGGGGCCTGCATACGCAGGCCGCGGGTGCGAATCCGCTCGGCGCGAGCGAGGCCGGCATACATGTGAAGCGACTGCGCCTCGGCAACTTCGTCCTCGCCGCGGTGCTGGCGGGCTTCACCGGCATGCTCGAAGCCTTTCGCATTACCTCGATCGACCCGCAGGCGGGCGGCAACCAGATCATGTTCCTTGCCGTGGCCGCCGCCGTGATCGGCGGCACGCCGCTCACGGGCGGCTCGGGCACCATCGTGGGCGGCCTCATCGGCGCAGCGGTGCTCGGTATTCTGAACGATGGCTTTACCCTGATCGGTATCAACGCGTTTACGTTCAACATCATTCTTGGCGCCGCGATTCTGGCGGCGATGATCTTTAACATCCACGTCGGGCGCATTCGCCGCAAGGGTGGACGATGATGGACCAATCGCAAACCTCCTCCGCGGGCGCCAATGCCACGGCCGCTGCGCGCAGCGCGCCGAACGCCCCGCTCGCGCTGCGCGGCGACAGCCTCGTCAAACGCTTCGGCGCGGTGACGGCGCTCGATGGCGTCTCGCTCACGCTCGGCAAGGGCGAGATCCTCGGCATACTCGGTGACAACGGCGCGGGCAAGTCCACGCTCGTGAAGATCCTCACGGGCTTTCATCAGCAAACGAGCGGCACGCTCCACATCGACGGCGAGGAGACGCTGTTGCGCTCGGTCGATCATGCGCGTTCGCTCGGCATCGAATGCGTGTATCAGGATCTCGCGCTCGCGAATTCGCTGAGTATTTATCACAACATGTTCCTGAACCGCGAAATCGTGCGGCGCGGGCCGTTCAGGCTGCTCGACCACAAACGGATGCGCGAGCGCGCGGCGCAATGCCTCGACGATATCGGCGTGCACGTGCCTTCGGTGGATTTGCCCGTGGAGCGTCTTTCGGGCGGCCAGCGCCAGGCGATCGCCGTGGCGCGCGCCGTGCATTCGAACGCGAAGATCCTGTTGCTCGACGAACCGCTCGCCGCGATGGGCGCGCGCGAGGCGGGACTCATCATCGACCTTCTGATGCGCTTGAAGGAAAAAGGCGGCCTCTCGATCATCATGATCATGCACAACTATGCGCAGACGCTCGATATCGCGGATCGCATCATGTTGATGCAGCGAGGCCGCGTGACCTACGAGCAACAGAGCGCGCTGACTTCGGTGGCGGAGCTGATGGACATCGTGCAGCGGGAATACCGGGCCATGCGCGCCGGCGGCGCACAGTGAGCCCGCCACGGCCCGCGACACCGCGCAACTCAAATCAGAAATCGATCTTCGCGTTCACGCTGACCATGCGCGGATCGCCCGGCGCGATGTAGTCCGAGTACTGGATCCAGTAGCGGCGATTCGTGATGTTGTCGATCGCCGCGCGCAGCGTCACGTCGTGCCCACCGATGCGCGTCAGACAGTTCGCCCCGATGTTTACGATCATGTAGCCGCCCGTCTCCAGGTCGCCTGCCGGACGCACCCTCGTGCTGCCCGTGAACTTCGCGTCCGCGCCGACCTGCAGGCCCGGCAAGGCAGGCACGTCGTAGGTCACGGCGGCGACGAACTGTGGAGCTCCGGCCACACGGCCCCACGCGCAGGAGGGTTTCTGTCTGACAACATCTTGCTCTGAGAGAGCGGGTCTGATGTGTTGACGACATTGCGCGGTATCGCCCGTTTGGCGTGTGCGAAACCCAACGCGTCGGCCTGATGACATAAAACAGCCGACATCAGCAGGTTCGACGCCGAGCGCGGGCCCCAAAGCGCCTTTTTGCCGCGCGCCTCGAGCTCCGCGCCGATCTCATTCGATTTGTCGACGTGATTTTCAATGACGCGCTTGCTTCGACCCGTCACGAAGATCATTTCCGTGATGCTGGCGACAATCGCTTCATCGACGGCCTACTGAATCAGCGGACCGTCATTGCGATTCAGGAGGCGCTGCGATGTTTCGACAATGTGGACTGGTGATGGGCGCCGTCGTTCACTCGCGACGCACTCTGCGCCGATACCGTTATGTGTTCATCGTACGAGAGCCGCAGGACGAGAAACATGATCATCGGCGACACCGGCGAAAGATGCCGCAGAAATGACCCGTAGTCCGGCTCGAAAATAGCTTGCGTTGACAGGAAACTGACCAGAAAACAAAAACAAAGTGTCTCGAATCGGCCCACCGGAAATAGCGCCGCCGCGGAGCGATAACGCACAAACACAATCGCAAAAGTGAAAAACACGCCAATGCCGCCCACCATTTGCAGCGGAGAACCCGACGTAATCAACCGCACCGGCAAAACGAAGGTCGCCAGCGTGATGGCGACGTTCGCCACGCCAATGAACATACCACTGCCTGGAATGAACTGTACGATCATCGACCCCACTTCCTCCGGGTCCCGCCACTCATTGGCGTTCTGCCTTGCGAAATCCAGTGATTCGCCATAGGCCTTCTGGAACACGAAGGCGACCATCACAAACATGGCCAGTGCGAAAAAGATCAATGAAACCGGCCTTTTGAAGCCGTTTGGCGCCAAATAAAGAAACACGGTTGCGGCCAGTGTGATACCCCAGTACGATCTGAAGTACATGGCTACCAGCGCTGCCAGGACGACAAACAAAGCCAATATCGCACGCGACGAGTCGTAAAACAGCAACAAAAGAACCAGAACCGAAATGATGAGTTCTTTCGATGGAACGCCGATGTAGACGGTCTGATTGGCGAGCCAGAAGGCAACCAGAAAGAACTCGGCCGGTTTTAGCGAAGTGACACCGGAACGCCAGATGGCGAAGAACATGCCGATTGTCGAGGCGAGAAATCCTATCAAAGAAATGGAGAAACCCTGGAGACCGAAAAAGTTGAATAGCCACGCGAGATTGTCAAATGAGTCGCCAAACGCCTTGAAAGCCGTGACGGTCTTCATCCGGTCGAAGATCACCAGTTCATCGAACAGAAAACGCGCCGGCAACGTGCTGTCGTGAAACGCGGAGATCGCATAAAGTGCGATGAACAGAATGAACCAGACCACGGCCGACACGCCTGGACTCGCATTCCTGCCGATGATGCCGGGGAGTTTTACAATGCGCATACTCTTTCCCTGAACAAGTGAGCGACTCGCCTCGCGGTGGAGGAGCTAAACTTGCAGCGTCGCTGATTTTTGAGCGCAGAGATCACGGCGCTTCATAACTAGGTTGGCGATTCAAATAAGCGTCCGGCTCCTTGCCGATCTTGAGCGCCTGGTAAGTCCCCACACTTGCCACGATCGTTCCACAGACGCTGAGCAGAAGAAGCGAGTGGATGAACCCGACGCCGAGGAATTGAGCCGTCGCAAAGATCAGGAAGATCGATACGGCATTGACTGCCTGAATCATCAAGTCGATCTTCAGCCGGTTCGCGACAATGAATACCTGAGCCATCGAGCCATAGATCGCCATCGTGATGAAATAGGGAATAAAGATCAGGTACACAGACATCGACGGTTCCCATTCGTCGCCCATCTTCATGTGGATAATGAGGCTAAGGCCTGCATAGCACGCTGCCACCAGAGAAATGCTGATAAACGTCAGCATAATAAAAAACTGTTTCGAGGGATTCACTCTGTCTTTTCTGTGGCCGTCGAAATAATCGATCAGATCGCGGCGGAAGACAGCGCCCAAACTTTGCGACAAGAGGGACGCAGGGAAGTACCCCACACGATACGCCAGCGCAAAGATGCCGGCTTCACGATGGTCGAAGATCATCGGCATCAAAATGGCGGACGCATAGATCACGAATGAATTCAGCGTAGTGGTCGGCACACCAAATTTTGCATACTGGATCTGAAGCGCGGAGAACCTGATGAAGGCCAACGGGATCATCCGGCGCGCCGAGTAAAGGCAGATCGCGGCGGGCACAACGGTCGAGGCCAGAAAAATCCAGCTATAGATGTTGAATACGGTGGTGCCTGTGCACTCCCCTTTCGAAAACATCATCATGCAGACGAAGTAGACGGCGAACGCGGCATTAGGGAAGAACCGGATCGTCGCGATTTGCGCGTACTTTCTTTCGGTGGTGAGTGCTCCGCACAACGCCTGTTGCAGGAACACGCCAAGTGCCAGCCCGATAACAGGTAGGTATTCCGTATGCCCGGCCGCTGCCGTGGCCACCACGAGCGTCGCGCCGATCCCTATGGCGACCGCACTGGAACTCGTCATTGCGCGCACGGCTTGGGCCTTGTCCGCCGCCATGCACGCAACCTCCAGACGCAAGCCGATCACCGACCCGATAAAAAGACCACCGGCCATGAGCTGGCTGAAATACCCGAGAGCCGTCGGCCCGCAGAACTTCCCGATCAATAGAATCGAAACGAAATTGAGCGCCTGACTCAGTACGACTCCAGCGATACTGACGATCGAGTGTTTGATATTCACAATTTATCTACGTCGAAGTCCGGGTGAATTTTTCATCGCTCTACACGACGATGGTTATCGTCTGAAGGCTAGCCTTTCTGCGTCTTTCCGCTGGCGGGCAATGCGTCGAGATAGGAAGCACTGCGATAGAGGCCTGCGCGCGCGCCCAGACTATAGCGATAGACATCCGTATCGATCGCGTTGAAGATCACGCCCTTCACGCGGGCATTCGCCTGCTTGAGCTGCTTGGTGGCCTCCACCACCTGCGCAATGGAAGTGGTCTCGAAGCGGGTCACCAGCAGCACGGTGCCGCAGCTATCCGCAAGCGCGGTCGCGTCGGATACGGCGAGCACCGGCGGCGTGTCGATCAGCACGATATCGTATTCGCTCGTCTTCGCGAGGAATTGCTGCATGCGTTCGCTCACCAGAAGCTCGGCCGGGTTCTCCGGTATCGCTCCGCGCGCAACGAAGTCGAGGCCCGGGCGCACGTCACGCATGATCACCGGGTCGGACGTCACCTCCGACGTCAGATAGTCAGCCAGACCGGGGGTCGAGTCGAGACCAAAGTATTGCTCGAGATGACCTTTGCGCAGGTCCGCGTCGATCAGCAACACCCGCTTGCCGGCCGCCGATACGACCGCCGCCAGATTCGCCGAAAGGAACGACTTGCCCACCTGTTCCGTCGGCCCCGTCAGCAGCACGCGATTGTCGCCCGATTCCGATTCCAGCATGGCAAAATGAAGCGCGGTTCTGAGTCGGCGCAGGCTTTCAATCGACGGGTCGCGCGGAAACTCGCTCGCCAGCAGGAACTTCTCGCCAGCGGGCAGCTTCGGCGTCTTGCCGATTCGCGCGACTTTCGCCTGCGACAGCGGCACGCTCGCATAGACGTTCAGGCCCGTTTGCTCCTCGATCTCCTGCGCGTCGGTCACGCCCCGATACAGCGCCGTACGCCCGAACGCCGCACCCACGCCCAGAATCAGGCCGCCCAACGCAGCATAGATAATCACCAGAAGCTTGTTCGGCTTGATCGGCTCTTTCGGCACCACCGGGTTATCGATCAACCGCACCGTTCCAACCTTGCCGGCGCGAACCAGTCTGAGCTGTTGCATGTTGTTCAGCATGCCGACGTAAAGCTCGTTGTTCACGTTCATGTCACGGGTCAGGCGCACCGCATTCTGCTCCAGGTCCGGCAACGCCTGTTCCTGCTGCGACAAGCTGCCGATCTTGCTGCTCAGCATGCCGATCTGCTGATCGATCGCCTGGATCGCGGGGTGACCCGGCGCGTAGATCGCGCCCATCTCCGCGCGCTTCTGCTTCAGTTCGAGCAGGCTGCGCTGCGTGGCTACGCTTTGATCCAGATAGGCCTTGCCCTGCTCACTCAGATTGAACACGCCCATGCGGTTGCGCATGTCGTTATAGCGTCCCTCGGCGCGCTCGAGGTCGCTCTTGAGTTGCGGCAGCTGCTCGCTCAGGAACGCAAGCGACTTCTCGGCTTCCGCCGCCTTGCGCTTCAGATTCTGCTCAACATACGCATTGCCGATTTCGGCGAGCGTGCTGGCCGTCAGCAACCGCTCAGAGCCCATCAGCGACGCGCCGATGATGCCGCTGTCCTTACCCTTCTGCGAGACCGTCAGCCGGTTTTGCAGGCTTTCCACCGTCTTTTCGCGCGACTGTCTCTCCAGAATGAATTGCGTGCCCGGCTTTGCGTTCAGCGAATCGACCTGCAGCGTGATCGCGCCATCGGGCAGTTTCGTGTCGAGCTTTTTGCCCACGCGACCCTCGATCGGCTCGCTGAGATCCGACTGCTCCAGCCGGTAGCGTTCGCCCTCCAGAACCGTCAGAACGAACTTCTCGCCTTCGAATGCTTCCGGGACGTCGAAACTGGACACCTTGATCGCTTCATCGCCCCATGCATATCCGCCAAATCCAAAGATACCTGGCTCGGAAAGACTCCTGGCTTGCCGGCCCAACCAGTCTCCGATCAATGGAAAGCGCCTGGGCTTTGCGCTGACGTCGAGGTGCAGATCGTCGACGGCTTTTCCGACCACCATTCTCGACTGCAGGATTTCCATTTCAGCCGTCGCCTCTGTTTTGACGTCGAACATGCTGGAGACGTCGCCCAGCGGGCTTTTTGAATTGTTGGTCGGAATGCTGTCTTCAACCTGCACGAGAATATCGGCCTGGTACACCGACGGCGCGATAAACGCGTAGGCCACGCCCAGGGCGAGCACACTGCCGGCGATTCCACCGACCAGCCAACGGTTGGCCAATAGAACGTCGAAATAACGCGAAAGACTTACATCGTTATTCCGGAGCACGGCAGCATTCGTAAGCAGAGAGTTCTGATTCATCGAAACCCCAGGGCGGGTGTGCGAAAAGGGTGGAAGCCGGATTTAATGTGCAGGCGATGCGGCATTACCAGATCTCGTTTTTTGTCACGAGATGGCAACATTTTGGGTGCTGGCGCTGCGTGCGTCAGTTCGGTGTGCAACGCAATCTGTCAACAATTCCTCTGCTTTGCGCGCCACCAACTTCAGAATAATCGTCTTACCGTACAAACATAAGACTGCCTAATTCTCTGCTTAACCACTGTTTTCCCGCAGTAGATTCCTCGGTGGAAAATTAGCGCATATTTCACATTAACAATGTATCCCAGACTATCTGAAGACGGTCATCACCTCTGTACGCTAACGCACATCGCTTTCGTGGCCGTGACGGCACAATCCCATTCAACGCCGTTAGCCTGGGATGCATATGAAACAATTGATGCGTGAGATATTCACACGCGCGCTGCTTTTCAGTGGAACCCCCGCGGCGATTCGAGCATTTCTCTGGCGCGATCGCACCGCGATTCTGCTCTATCACGATCCGTCGCCCGCCACGCTCGAAGCTCATTTTGAGTACCTGAAAGACAAGGTCGAGTTCGTGCCGTTGTCGCAGGCAAATTCGCGAGGTAGTGGTCGCCCGCGCGTGGCCGTCACGTTTGACGACGGCCATATCGGCAATGCAAATCTGCTGCCCGTATTCATCAAGTACGGCGTGTACCCGACCATTTACATCTGCAGCAGTGTCGTGGCGCACGATCGTACTCACTGGTTCCTACATCCTGTCGCGAGGGATGCGGGTGTGAAGCGGCTGATTCGCATGAAAAATCACGAGCGCCTGGCTGAACTCGACGCGCGAGGCTTTCGTCAGGACTTGCCAGACTCATCGGCGACGATTAGTGGCCTCAGCGCCGCCCATATTGAAGAGATGCGCCCCTATGTCGACTTTCAGTCTCACACACGCTATCACCCGACACTAACCTTCTGTGACGATGACGAATGCTTTGAAGAGCTTGCGCTATCAAAGTCGGAGGTAGAACGGATTGTAGGTAAGCCTTGCGAGCATTTCGCGTATCCCTATGGCATTTATGGTCCGCGCGAAGTCGAACTGCTGAAGGCCGCCGGCTACAAGACCGCACGCACGACCGACGTAGGCTGGAATGACGAAGGAAGCGACCCGTTCCGACTCAAGGCGTTCGACATTGACGATGACTCTTCCGTGTCGTGGTTCGCCGCGCAGCTCACGGGCCTGACGTTGGTGCCGCGCTATCTGCGACTGGGGCGCGTCAGGCGCCTGGCTCAGCGCATCTTTAGCAGGCCACGTGCATTGAACCAGGCGTAGAAAGCACCGCGCCGCCGACGACAGCGCGCTGACAGAAACTGCCGAGGCCGGGAGATGTCGACCGAGCGCCGACGCGACAACTCGCGCAGCGGCGTATGACACCGTCGTGCACCGCGCTGCATCCAACCCAGGGCAGCGAATCGTCACGATAAGGTATTCGCTAATAAAAATACTATCGCGCGCGATCTCGGCTTCGAGCAGAACAAGCGGTCAACGTTCGAGCACCTGTCAATCAAAGGCGCAACCGGACCGCCAGTGCAATATTCGTAACGGCCTTATTGTTCCTTATCTCCACGGTTAAAAAGGAAGGCGGCATGCGTAAAATCTTCATCACGTCTCCGGGTACCGCCAATTATCCGGAAATTACTGCCTATCAAAACTATTTTAAAGCGCGCGGCGTGGATGTGGTGGTCGGAACAATCAGCGATTACCGCGCCCTCGATAACAAACGAAATTTCGTGTTGTGGGAAATCATGGGTTTTTATCCGAACCGGTTTGAATCCGACTTTGTCATCCATGACTACCGTTCTCTCTCCGTGGGCGGCTGGCCGGCGATGAAAGACGTCGCGAAGCGGTATTTCAATTGCCAGCCGAATCTGCGGATCTTCCAGAACAAACAGCAACAGGAGATCATGGGTTTCGGTCACGGCGTACCCAGTGTGATCCTGCCCATGGGCGTGCCGAACTGGATCTTCGAGGTGCGGGATGGCGGTCAGACCGAAAAGAAAGCTGATTTCTGTTATATCGGCGAAATGAGCGTCGAGCGGGGCTTCGATCGCGTGCTGGAAGCATTTATAAACAACTTTCAGAAGCGCGACGTCTCGCTCCTCCTGGTGGGAAAACCGGACCCGCGCATCTACGAAAGATTTTCGGATGCAAAAAATATCATTTTCACTGGGCCGTTGCCGCAGCGTGAGGCGCTGAAGCACGTGGTCGAATCCGATGTTGCGGTGTGCTATTTCCCCTATCACCGGCCGCACTGCTATCAAACGCCGACCAAGCTGCTCGAGTATGCTGCGCTCGGCAAGAAAATCGTGTGCAACGACTCGCCGTCGAATATCAGATGCTGTGAAGAGATGGGCATCCATAGTGTGATCACCACGGCGAACATCTTTGACGGAATCGATGAAGACGCCGCGCGCGGTGCGACAGCGAATCGTCGGACGGACTTCGCAGACCTCATTTGGGACCGGGTGATAGAGCAATCCAACGTCGCGGCGTTTCTGCCGAAGGATATCAAGCTAACCAACGCTTGACCAATCCATTGACGTGCGACATTTCAACGAAGGCGACCCGAACTGCCCTTGGTAGCGCTGAGTCAGCCGAAGAGACACTTGAACGGTGGCAATGACATGCAGATATTCATCCTTCACCCCGGCAGGGCGAATTATCCTGAGATAGATGCCTACACCAGGTATTTTGTGAGAAACGACTGTAAGGTAACGTCAGGGACACTGGATGATTACAAAAAAGTCAAGAATCCGGAGGAGTACGTTCTCTGGTGCATCATGGGCTTTTACCCCAGGATCCCTGCTGCAAAATACGTCATCCACGATTACCGCTCGCTGTCGGTCGGGCGTAACAGTGCGCTAAAGGACAGCATCAAGAAAACGTTTCAACCACGGCCCGATCTTCGAATATTTCAGAACGACTCAATGAGTGCAGTCATGGACTTCCGCGACGGCGTCGATACCGTTTTCCTGCCGATGGGCGTACCCGATTGGATTTTCACGACGGATGCTGACCGCAACCAGGCGCTTCCGTCGGGAACGTATTGTTATCTGGGCGAGATAACGCGGGAACGCGGCTTTGTCGGCTTCATCAGGGACTTCCTGGCCGCCAAGCGCGACTCGGATACCCTCGTTCTGATTGGGCCTGTTGAAAAGGAAATCTCCGACGCATATCTTCGATCGCCCGGCATCCTGTTCACGGGACGCCTTGCGCAACGCGATGCCCTCGCGGTGGTTCGCAACTGCGAGATTGCTATTTCAACCATCCCGTACAAGCGTCCGTACGACCTGCAGACGCCGACCAAGCTTCTGGAATATGCTGCGCTCGGCAAAAGAATCATCTGCAATGACTCGCCTTCGAATCTGAACGCCGCCGCCAAGTTTGGAATTCTATGTAAAGTAACGGGCCCAGACGTATTCTCTAGCATCTGCAATTTCCACGGCGATATGGTGCCGAAAAATGACCCCTCCACGCTGCTGCATTTGCGGTGGACAGATATAATCGCCGCCTCGGGCGTGGATCGATATCTCGCGCGGCTCTAAAAATTAAAATGGTTTGCGCGATGACACACGCAAACCATTTCTGAAAAAGTGAATTCTCGAATCGTTTCCACGAAAGCTGCGTCGCTAATACGAAAATAACCGGATGCTGTTTTTTTCGAATCTCCTGATCGAATCAAAAAATGCGCGAACCGCGCGAGACGCGCCTGGAGGCGGTTTCATCCAATCAGAGCAACCAGCTCGGTAACGACGTTTCGATCGGCGCAAGTCAGTCTCGTCGCGATCGGCGTTCCGTGAACGTTGGTTACGGAGTGGTGCTTCGATTCTTGCCGCGCCCCATCGGCACGTTCGGGCAAGTTCTTCGCCCGTCCCGACTGCGCGAATCGATGAAGAGTTGATGGTCACGCGCGTGAAGAGGCTTTTGTCCGCTACTCTTCACTTCGGCAAGAGCACTGTATGCGATCGGTCCCAGACGACGGCTTGCTGCAAATCGCGCAGTCTGCGCAAGCAACTGAAACCGGCGCCGCGTCCCCTCTTCGCCGGAAAATCTCGCTAAGCCCCGCCGCGCAGCTTCACGTAGTCACTCGCTCAGCACCGAACGGCCCTGGCGAATGCTTCTCAACTGGGCCGAATAAAGCAGCGCGATGTTGTTGAAGAAACGATCTTCACTGAATCTGTTGCGCGCTTCCTCCTGCGCGCGCCGCAATAAACCTTCACGAAATTTATCCTCGGCTATCAACTTCACGATCAGCGAAGTCGCTTCCGCAGCCGTCCGATAAAGAACGCCGGTCGAATTGTGACGAATGGTGTCTATATTGCCGGGACAATCTGACGCCACAACGGGTGTGCCGAGCGTCATTGCCTCAATCAGAGAAATCGGCATTCCCTCCCAGGAAGCTGTCGACAAATAAATATCCGCTTGCGCCACAGCCGCGATTACTTCAGCACGCGTAAGCCAACCGGTCACGCGCACGCCGACGTCCTCGAGCGCCCTCCTGAGATCTGCGTCGCCGTCGCCGATCCATACGAACTCGACGCCGTCCCGATCAAACGAGCGTGCAATCTCCGCGAACAACCGCGGATTCTTTTGCACACGAATGCCGCCGACAGTCACAATTTTTCGCCTTTTCGTCGATCCGACTTTTTCGGCGCTTTCCAAACGATTGGTGCCCTGGACACTGACAGCCCGATCGATCGCGTTCTCGACCAGTACTGCATCTCGCCGAAGATAGCGGCGAATAGCGGCGCATTCACTCTCGGAGCAGCCAACGTATGTGCAGTTCTTCACACACGCAAGCAACTCCAACGCGGCGAAACAGTATCGCTTCAACCTGCCTATGTCTCGCCGTACGAAAGAGATGCAGTGCGGGCTATAAAGAAGCGCCGTTGACGGCAACGCAAACAAGGTCGACATTCGTCCAAGGAAACCTGCGAATGACGAGTGCAGATGGACGATATCCGGGTTCAATTCGATGAGTTGTTGGCGCAAGACAGACATGATCCGTGCCAATGATGGCCCTTTCATCTGCAGATGCTGCAGGACGACGTCAGAGTGAAACATCGCGCGCAAATTCTTCGGTGTTTCCTCGCGCTCTGAATAGATCACATACACCTCGTGACCTTCCTTGGCGAGGCGCGTCGCAAGCGTGCTCACAACTGCAAGCGTTCCTGTAGCAGTCGATTCGATTACGTGGACCACTCTCATAACATGTTTCTCGTGAGTTGCGCAGCAATAGCGGAACACATCCCCGATCGGTCACGGCGATCGGGACGACATGCAATCTACGACAGGAAAAGGACCTCAGCCGGCTCAGTAGGCGCCGTCTTTCGCGAACACCACTTTGACGGTTCTCAGAAGAATCGACATATCGAATGTCAGCGAGCGGTTCATTGCGTATTTAACATCGAGCGAAACCCGCGTGGGATAGTCCACATCGTTGCGGCCGCTGACCTGCCATAAGCCTGTCATTCCCGGCTTCAGCGCGAGGTAGTAACGAACATCGCGGCCATATCGCACCAGCTCCTTCTGCACGATAGGACGGGGTCCCACCAGGCTCATATCGCCGCGCAGCACGTTCCATAGTTGCGGCAACTCATCGAGGCTCGTCTTGCGCAGAATGCGGCCAACCGG
The DNA here is from genome assembly GCF_050434085.1 of Paraburkholderia sp. UCT70. Classification (NCBI taxonomy): domain Bacteria; kingdom Pseudomonadati; phylum Pseudomonadota; class Betaproteobacteria; order Burkholderiales; family Burkholderiaceae; genus Paraburkholderia; species Paraburkholderia sp. UCT70. Next base: position 1,599,761 of record NZ_JBNPVZ010000003.1, read on the forward strand.
CGTCACGCGAATATCGTTTTTAAGCTTGAAATCCCGGTCCCACTCCGCACGAGCCTGCGGATCGGTTGAGAGCAGTTTGGCGAGAACTTCATCCGAGTTCTTGACCATGGAGCGGAACTTCAGACACTTGAAAGTACGTCCTCCTCGGCCAATTCTCGGATGACCGTATACCGCGTTTCCGTGATCGCTCATGACTGCCAGCGCAATTATCAGAAGAACCGGGAAGAGCAGGATGAGTAGAACCGACGCCCCGCAAACGTCCATCGTTCTCTTCACTGCGTCGTCCCACCTTGCGACGAAGATGTTCTCGCTTTGCGGGTTCGAGTCATCCACGGCGACCTGTTTTGAATTCGCCTCAAGGCTCGCCTCTTCCAGTTTCGGATCCGCGGTGGCGTTGGATTCGAACATACTATCTCCTCAGTTCGGAAACTCGTGGGGAACGATGCCGGCGTAGGCACCCTGCGCTTGCAAAACAGATTCCGGTGTGGAAGTGAATCGTTTAGTTACGCTAATTTCATTGATTCACTGATGAGTCACGACGAGCGTAACATCTCACTCAAAGACCGAATGTTAGCAATAGCGCATAAAGTCCCGCCATCGTACAGTTCGATCGCGACAGGTCGCCTTTATCAGGCGCACCGACAGCTCTTCTGCCAATCAAATACGCAGAATTCGAATTATGGCTTCGTTCTTTGATTGGTCTTGTCGCCAGGTGTCACTCGTAAATATCATGACAAAGCGATCACGTCAGACGCATACTTTTATCAGATGTTTAACCGTTCTTTCCAAAGCTCGTGATTTCGAATTTGTCTAAAAAGAGACGACAGTTTTCATCTCCACATAGACCTTATTTGCGCGTTCAATGAAGAAAAAAGAGAAAATTTGATGAAGGAACAATTTGTGTAATGACTGACCGCGGCAAGGTCTATGTGATGACTCGCGCTGCACATCGAAGTCGCAAGTATCCCGGCTCGGCACTACGAATCGATGTGCGTTCCCGTACATGATCGGACGATTCGCTCATTGCGGAGTTCGACGCGAAGACTTCGTGATATGCCGACAAGCGTGGCGCAACCGGCGTCGGAAATCTGATAGTGAGACATTGCGTCACACAACAAACTTCAGCTGGGACTGATGCCGTCTCTGAGCGCATGGCGAAAATGCGCGTAACGGTCTCACAGTCAGACATTGCCGCTCAGCAGCCGGACTCTGACGTCGACACGGTATTCGATGCGAGTGTTCGACATATCCGTGCCGTCAATGCGGTCGCTTCAACAATTGATGTTCATCGGCACACTTAACTTTGACGTTTTCGGACCACTTCCAGGCGACAGCATTTATAGTTGAGAAATGAAACTCACACCTTTCTTTTTATTCGCCGTCTTAACACTTTTGTGTGGGCAGCCGATGTCGGCCTTCGCGAAGAACGGTCGCGCCAAGACAACGAACGCGACTACCGCCACTGCTCAGCAACTCGTGGCGCTGCAGCCGCCGCCCACCGGAAGCGGAAACGACCGTTTTGCAATGGACGTGAACTGCAATCTCTGGAGTGCGGATCAGACGGCGCTGAGCGAATGCTCAAAGGACCTGGATCTGATTGCCGGATTGGGCGTGGGTACGGTTCGCCTCGGCGTTTCGTGGGACTTCATGACGCTGGCCGACGGCAGCACGCTGGACCCCAACAAAGTGGCCTTTCTGAAGTCGCTTCTGAACGCCGCACGCACGCGTGGCATGAAGATTCTGTTCCAGGTGGGCATGTACGCGCCGTCTAGCGCATACCAATGCCCGGCCACCAGGAATCCGCCGACCGCATCGTCACCGCGACTCGACTTCTGCGACGCGACGTTCACGAAGTATCTCGGCTCGCTCATGGACGTCGTTCTGCCCTTTACGGCTGACATCGAACTGTTCAATGAGACCAACTGGTCGTTCTCCGCTTCGGACCCGTCTTACGGCGATCCGAACGGTATCCATGGCTACATTCTGAATCGCAGCAAGACGCTCTATTCGGAAGCCAGGCAGATCCTGAACACGAAAAGCCAGTCGGGCTACAAAACGGTTCTGCACACTCAGGGCATCTCGTACTTCTACAACTCGGCGTACCCGAATAACGGCTGGCAACCGCCCGCGGGCAGCGAGCTGATCCAGGCGACCGACTACATCAAGGCAATGGGTAACAACACAAAGAGTGCTTCCAGTCCGTTGAACGTCGAGATCGATGTCGTCGACGTTCACCCCTACTTCAGCAGCGCCGACTACCAAACGCTGATGCAGTCGTTCAAGACGACCGTTTCGACTCTGGTTGCTAGCGGTCCCAAGCCGATCTGGATCACGGAAACCAACAACGGGACGACCCGTACGGACGCCGGACAACTCGCGGCATTCAATCAGTTGAAGGTGCTGATGGACAACGGTTCGGTGGCAAAGGCATTCTGGTATGTCGTGCGAAACGGCGATCCGAGCAACGGGGAAGGCGACGGCTACTCAATCTACGATTACAACCGTAACCTGATTTGTCCGCAGCTTGCAGCCGCTATTCGGGCCTACACCGCGAGCATCCCGCGATCGCAGCGATTCCTATCGGGTCCCTACCTGACCCCGGTCAAGTGAAGGCGTCTAATTGCAATCGACGAGATGAACGCGAACGCCGACTCCGGCGTTTGCGTCATTTTGCTGTTCTGCCCTGCTCCAACGTGCTTGATGGTGTTGCAAAGAGGAGGCAGGCAGCGGACATCCGCAATGACGGATGAATCATAAGAGAGCGATGAGACTAATTATCCTCCTTTGATCCTCTCGCGCGCGCAACGCAAAGCGCGCACGCGAAGACCCCAATCGCCACGCCGATCAGCAGACAGGCGGCATGCGTCAAGAAATTTACCATCTTCCACTCCCTTTACGACCACATCGAATTTTTGAGAAGTTGAACAGCACGATGTCATCGGTGGCGTAGCTATGGCTTGAGATCTTCCCTAGCGGCACCGGACAGTGTGATGAAGGCAATCCAAAGTCCGGCAGAGATTGACAAGGGCGCAGTGTCCCGCTTGCGGATGGATGCCGACCTAATAATCGAACTCACTATACCACGGGTTTAGCCACGCTTTCGGCGCCAAACTCCAGAATGGCAACCGCATTGCATCGCCGGCGGGCGCGCGGGTTCAGAAGCCCGTGACGTACGTAAATAGCCGACGCGGTAGGAGAGCGCGAAGATGCCGGCGTCGCGATGGACGAATACCATCAGCATCAAAATGGCAGCCGCCGGCCGGCACAAACAGAGAGGTCGGAAAGATCCCGCCATAGATGAAGACGCCGGTGCCCGTGCGCTCAGCTTTCCAAAGCGCCATCAGGCAGATCAAGTGCCCGGCGAACGCAGTGATCGGTAAGAAACGGACCGTGGCGATCTTCGTGTATTCCCTTTCGCTGGTCAGCGCTTCACCCAGCGTCTGTTGCAGAAACACGCTGAATGCGAAGGCGATCACCGGAATCGAATCGGAGGGGCCGGAAATGATCGTGGCCACCAGGCGCGGGCCGATCGGTATGGCGACGGCGCTGGAACTCGTCATTGCACGCACGGCTTGCGCCTTGTCCGCCGCCATGCACGCAACCTCCAGACGCAAGCCGATTAACGAGCGGATAAAAAGTACCCGAGAGCCGTCGGCCCGCAGAACTTCCCGATCAATAGAATCGAAACGAAATTGAGCACCTGACTCAGTACAATTCCAGCGACACTGACGAATGAGTCTTTGATATCCGCCAATCATCCACGCGAAAGTCGGCCGATCTTTCATCGCCATTCGTGACGACGGCCCTCGCGCCGTGAAGGCTAGTCTTTCTTTGTCTCTCCACTGGCCGGCAGTGCATCGAGATAGGAAGCACTGCGATAGAGGTCTGCGCGCGCGCCCAGACTATAGCGATAGACATCCGTATCGATCGCGTTGAAGATCACGCCCTTCACGCGGGCATTCGCCTGCTTGAGCTGCTTGGTGGCCTCCACCACCTGCGCAATGGAAGTGGTCTCGAAGCGGGTCACCAGCAGCACGGTGCCGCAGCTATCCGCAAGCGCGGTCGCGTCGGATACGGCGAGCACCGGCGGCGTGTCGATCAGCACGATATCGTATTCGCTCGTCTTCGCGAGGAATTGCTGCATGCGTTCGCTCACCAGAAGCTCGGCCGGGTTCTCCGGTATCGCTCCGCGCGCAACGAAGTCGAGGCCCGGGCGCACGTCACGCATGATCACCGGGTCGGACGTCACCTCCGACGTCAGATAGTCAGCCAGACCGGGGGTCGAGTCGAGACCAAAGTATTGCTCGAGATGACCTTTGCGCAGGTCCGCGTCGATCAGCAACACCCGCTTGCCGGCCGCCGATACGACCGCCGCCAGATTCGCCGAAAGGAACGACTTGCCCACCTGTTCCGTCGGCCCCGTCAGCAGCACGCGATTGTCGCCCGATTCCGATTCCAGCATGGCAAAATGAAGCGCGGTTCTGAGTCGGCGCAGGCTTTCAATCGACGGGTCGCGCGGAAACTCGCTCGCCAGCAGGAACTTCTCGCCAGCGGGCAGCTTCGGCGTCTTGCCGATTCGCGCGACTTTCGCCTGCGACAGCGGCACGCTCGCATAGACGTTCAGGCCCGTTTGCTCCTCGATCTCCTGCGCGTCGGTCACGCCCCGATACAGCGCCGTACGCCCGAACGCCGCACCCACGCCCAGAATCAGGCCGCCCAACGCAGCATAGATAATCACCAGAAGCTTGTTCGGCTTGATCGGCTCTTTCGGCACCACCGGGTTATCGATCAACCGCACCGTTCCAACCTTGCCGGCGCGAACCAGTCTGAGCTGTTGCATGTTGTTCAGCATGCCGACGTAAAGCTCGTTGTTCACGTTCATGTCACGGGTCAGGCGCACCGCATTCTGCTCCAGGTCCGGCAACGCCTGTTCCTGCTGCGACAAGCTGCCGATCTTGCTGCTCAGCATGCCGATCTGCTGATCGATCGCCTGGATCGCGGGGTGACCCGGCGCGTAGATCGCGCCCATCTCCGCGCGCTTCTGCTTCAGTTCGAGCAGGCTGCGCTGCGTGGCTACGCTTTGATCCAGATAGGCCTTGCCCTGCTCACTCAGATTGAACACGCCCATGCGGTTGCGCATGTCGTTATAGCGTCCCTCGGCGCGCTCGAGGTCGCTCTTGAGTTGCGGCAGCTGCTCGCTCAGGAACGCAAGCGACTTCTCGGCTTCCGCCGCCTTGCGCTTCAGATTCTGCTCAACATACGCATTGCCGATTTCGGCGAGCGTGCTGGCCGTCAGCAACCGCTCAGAGCCCATCAGCGACGCGCCGATGATGCCGCTGTCCTTACCCTTCTGCGAGACCGTCAGCCGGTTTTGCAGGCTTTCCACCGTCTTTTCGCGCGACTGTCTCTCCAGAATGAATTGCGTGCCCGGCTTTGCGTTCAGCGAATCGACCTGCAGCGTGATCGCGCCATCGGGCAGTTTCGTGTCGAGCTTTTTGCCCACGCGACCCTCGATCGGCTCGCTGAGATCCGACTGCTCCAGCCGGTAGCGTTCGCCCTCCAGAACCGTCAGAACGAACTTCTCGCCTTCGAATGCTTCCGGGACGTCGAAACTGGACACCTTGATCGCTTCATCGCCCCATGCATATCCGCCAAATCCAAAGATACCTGGCTCGGAAAGACTCCTGGCTTGCCGGCCCAACCAGTCTCCGATCAATGGAAAGCGCCTGGGCTTTGCGCTGACGTCGAGGTGCAGATCGTCGACGGCTTTTCCGACCACCATTCTCGACTGCAGGATTTCCATTTCAGCCGTCGCCTCTGTTTTGACGTCGAACATGCTGGAGACGTCGCCCAGCGGGCTTTTTGAATTGTTGGTCGGAATGCTGTCTTCAACCTGCACGAGAATATCGGCCTGGTACACCGACGGCGCGATAAACGCGTAGGCCACGCCCAGGGCGAGCACACTGCCGGCGATTCCACCGACCAGCCAACGGTTGGCCAATAGAACGTCGAAATAACGCGAAAGACTTACATCGTTATTCCGGAGCACGGCAGCATTCGTAAGCAGAGAGTTCTGATTCATCGAAACCCCAGGGCGGGTGTGCGAAAAGGGTGGAAGCTCGATTTAATGTGCAGGCGATGCGGCATTGCCAGATCTCGCTTTTCGTCACGGGACGGCTGAAATCGGACGCACAGGCCGAGTACGTCAGTCCTGCTCGCAACGCACCCGGAGAGCAAATCCCTATGATCTACACCCCGCCGCGTGCTCGAAATAAATCGTCTTATCGTTTAAAAGGGACTTCCGCCGGGTCTGGCGCAGACTTCTAATTTTTCCGCATCCGATGTATTGCGCCAGCAAACAGAAATCGAGTTATTCATAGCAGACGTCATCGCAGCCTATCTGACGGCTTGCCGCACCTCCGTACGCTGCCGCACATTCGCGTCTTTCGCCCCAACGGGGTCATGCGCAATTGCGATGTCGCTATTTCGATCATTTCGAACAAGCGCTCGTATAGCGTGAAAACACCGACAAAGCTGGTGGAGCAAACGGCGCCGAATTCGCGCAACCGCACGCAACGGTGCTAGCGCTTCGTCACGAAATGCCAGAGCGCCGAACACTCGGTCTCGGATATCCGGTAGTGAGGCATGGCTTTGCGCAACATCACGTTGACTGGGTCGATGCCTTCCCTCAGCGCCCTGCAGAACGTTGCCTGATCGTAACTGCTCGCCGGACCGGCCCTTCGACTCTTCGCAGGAAACAGGTTGCCGGCGGTCAAGGGTGGCGCGAATGCGTCGCCCGAGCCGGTTTGCGAATGGCAGTTCGCGCAACGCGTGGTCGAACCAGGCAACAGACGATCGTCGTCGCGCAATTGCGCCTCAACCGAATGCTGCCCGTTGAAGATCGAACACCCGAGATCGTTCGACTCACAAAGCGGCGCGCCATGCGCGACATACGTGATGTTCGCCAGCGCCAGCGCCAGCGCACGCGCCGCGGTTTGCCGTGACCGTACCGCCATCACTGGATCTGCACCGTGCGCGAAACGCTCGGCACGCCCTTCGCGTTCAGGCCAAACAGCATGTAGTAGCCAGGCACGACGACACCCGGATCGGAAGGAATATTGATCAGATATTCGCCCGCCGTTCCTACCGTGAAAGTTACGGGTACCCGCCGCTGCTCGTTGTTGACCGCGTGGGTCGACGAAGACATGCGCATCAACGCAAAGGCCGTGATGCCACTGCTGCCCGTTACGGCGATCGATGTACCGAGCTGTGCCGTAGTGGGCGCGGCTGTGAGGGTCGGTCGTGTTGCCGCCGAGCCGTCCGCGTTGAGCAGGTACGGCGGCGTCAGTATTTCGAGGTTCGTATGATTTGTCGAGCAGCTTCCGCACAGTCCACCGCCACCACTCAGTACTCGACCGTCCGACAACAGAAGTGCGATGCTGTGATAGTTACGCGGCACGGCTTGCGGCGGGAGCACCGAGAAAGTCTTGGTGGTAGGGTCCCACAACTCTGGCGCCAGCACGGCGGTGTCGTCCGAAAACGTTACCGGGAACGCCTCTCCACCCAGGACTACCACCTGACCGTTCGGCAAGACCACGCTGGTGTTAAAGGCGCGGCGGTAATTCATCGGCGTAAGCGTTTGCGTCACCGCGGTGCCGCTGCTGATGTCGATTAGCGTGGCGTCCGCAGTCGCGTTGGAATACTCGTAGCTCGGCGCACCGCCTACAGCCAGGATCTTGCCGATATCGTACATAACGGCGTTGCCGTTCATCGCATCGGTATCGCTGCCCCGGTTGCCGGCAGGCGTCACGCTGCCCGCGCCGGCGGTATCGAACCAGTGCATGGCAACGCTCGGACCGGCGTGGAAGACTCGCCCATTTGCCACCGCAAACAGCCATGCATGATTGTCGGAGCGGAAAATGCCAGCCGCGTCATTCGTGAGGATGTAGTCGGCGAGAATGGCGCTATTGACCTGCCAACCCGTACTCGGTGACCAGGTTTCGCCGGTCTTGCCGCCCTCGCCTCCGTTCCACGAGCCGCCCACCAGGAATACGTTGCCATTGCTCAACGTTACGCTGCCGTGGTAGGCGCGCGGAATAGTCATTAGAGGACCCGACGACCATTTTCCGGTCGAAGGCGTGTAGAAACTCGTCGCGTCGCTGCTCGAGCCACCAGTGACGTAAATACGGCCATCCGGAAGATTGACGATGCCCGGGCAGAACATATCGTGGCCGGTATTCGTCACGAGAACCTGTTTGCTCGTGCCGGTAGTCGGGTTAAAGATTGCGGTGTATGTGTTGCCGGGGGTCACTTCGCCAGACGTAAAGTCCAGCTTCTTGTCGGAGGACCACACTACCACGGTGCCATCGGGCAGATTCGCCGCAGCTGCCGGCACGATCGACAGGTTATAGGGTGTAGTCCACTTCGCCGGCAATGTTTTCGCGGTCATGCCGCTGATCTGCCACGTCTGCGGAGCGGCTCCGCTGCAAGGCTGCTGCGTTATCTGCGAGCCCTGCGCCGTGAGGCTGGCAACAGCCAGACACAGGTGACTCTGCGACGCGACGATTGCAAAGCCGCCACCTTGCGGGATCAGCTGAAAGCTTTGATTCGCCTGGCCATTGCAGGTCCACTGGTCCGCCCCAGCGCCGGCGTCCGTGCTGACACCGTAGATGTCGAGGCAAAGGTTGCTGTTGACGTTGACGAACTGATAAAGCCCGTTGTTCTGCGTCAGTGTCCAGTGCTGGTTATACCCGCCATTGCACGTCCACTCGATAACCGAGGCGCCAGGCGTCTTCGATTCGGCGTTCACATCGGCGCACAAGGTCGTGCCGTTGACGGTGAGCGTGCTCGATGTCTGCGCGTCGGCAACTGTGCAGAACATCGAAAGCGCCGCCATGAATGAGATTGGCAGCAACGCTTTCACGCACCTGTCGAACAATTGCGAAAGGATCCTAAACGATCGGTTTTTTGACATAGCCTCAGTCCAATAGGTTACACACGCCCTAATGCGCCCAGTACATCGCAAACTTGATCCGCGCGAGGCAGGTCATCACTTCGCCAGCGCAACATTGCGTTCGCGTCGAAGCAGTAGATTTGGGTCGAGTGATCGGCAATGTTGCCGAGTGGCAGGGTGCTGCCCGAAAGCGCTTTGCGCATCCGGTCGACGTCCTGCAACGTCGGCGTGGCCGCCCGCCATTCGGGTCCGGCCTGGAAGCGCATGAGCCATGCGTGCAGCGCGGGCGGCGAGTCGGAAAGCGGATCGATTCCGATCGACACCAACTGAACGGGGTAGCGGTGCTGTAACTGCGATATCCGTTGCTGAACGGTGCTGAACAGCACACCCTGCAAAGGACAAACTGAACTGCATCCTGTGTAAATCGTCTGCAACGCAGTCACTTTCTGACGCAACAGGTCGGTTAGCAACTGTTTCTGGCCGCTTTGATCGACCACCCAGAAGTCGTCGAGACGAATGGGCGGTGTGACGAGTCCTATGCTTGCGTGCTGCGCGTATAGCGGAAAAGAAACGCCGGCTAACGCCGCGGCCGATATGCCACGCAGCAGCGCGCGGCGTCCCGGACTTCGGACCGGCGCGCACGCACGCAACGCCGCGCGAGTCGGCGCGTGTTGATGGAACATGACTATGATCTCCTGCAACGTGTAATGGCTCGCAGAACCATTCGTCGCCATCTCTTATTGCGTGTTACCCGCGCGATAATGCGCACGAGTCGCGCGACGGCTACGTTCTCTTTCTAATTGCGAATCAACGGTATTCGGGAGCGTAGCAGAGAACCTTCCGGAAAATGACAGCGTCAGGCCCGCGAGTTGCTCCGCTTTGTGAGGTCGGCCACATAACAATGAAACTTCAAAAACTGGGTGTTTTAGAAAGCCCGAGCAAAACCCTATGTCGTCCTGCAAATCTGGAGCAGCCCACTGAATCACCGACCAAGATCTCCCGCTTAAAACAGCAGCCAGGCATACACCTGCGTTTCGGACTAACAGGCGGCAATAAGCGATGAAGGCGCTGACGGAGCCGGAGCGCCGGAGGCGATGGTCAGCCAATGAAAAGCTAACGATGGCGCGAGAGCGTTTTGAGCCGGGCAAGTCGGTGTCGATGGTTGCACACCAGCAGTGCTTCAATCCGAACCAGGTGCTTCACTGGCGCAAGCAGTATCAGGACGGCAGTCCGTGATCGGGCAAATCAGAGAACTGCAGTTCTCGCCGAGCAAGAAAAACATGGGCAACGAGACTCGTCGTGAGGCGGCGGAAATGGCCGAAGTCTCGAAAATGGATTGCGCGCTCAAACGTGGCGGCAACACGCGTTAGGCAGGCGGACCAGGTCGGTCTGGCCGAAGAGACTCGGCTGACCGTTACCGAACTGCCAAACCCTGCTCCTATAACGAAGGGGTTGCCCAACAAGCCCTCAGCATCGGCACGATGGCAAGTCCGCGCTGGCGAATAGCAAGCAGCGCCGGTGTTCCGGTGGCTTCGAGTTTCGCCGCGACCACGGCGAGCCATTGCGCGCGTTTCGCTGGCGATGATATGCAGGTTCCGCGCCCCTGGCTCCCGGCCGTCTCCTTGTTCCGAAGCACAAAGTCAAACCGTGGCAAAATTCGCATTCCGCGATTTATTTGATGCAACCGGTGCGGCCCATATAAATACCTCGGCAGCATTATTTTCTTTCTAAAACCATACCGAAACATTTAATTAGCATTTAATTAGGTCCCAAGCCCTCCCGATAGGAACCATACATTGGCGGAAATTAAAGTGCCCGACTGTCTAAAAGCGACTAGTAACAATTTTGTAACGGTTTTTTTGTTGTTTTGTGAATCTCGAATTCGGGCGTGAGAACGCGTCTGGATACGCGTGGGAAGGGAGGAGGGACGCGTTGCCGATAGGCTCACGTACCACAAAGTTCGTTGTTACGCTTAGTTACGTCCGATGGCGCGAGATTTGTTCCAATTCTGTATCATTCGTATTCATCAGATCACTCAGGGAAAACCTTGTCGATTTTGATTCGATTGGAAAAACTTCACAATTTGCGACGAATTACCGAATCTTCCGATTGAAAGTGATAAAAGTGGTTTTCTAGGTCGCATTAAATCTGAAGATTAAACGCGATTAGTGCCCCACGCGAGTGCGGCAGCGGGCGGCTCTTGACAAAAGCCGATCATTATTCAGTTGTACTTCGTGTTGTTGCGTATTTTTTCGTGGCGACGTCCTTATCACGCGAACGTTGTTCGTTTTAGCGGCCAGGTTCCATCGGCCTTGATAGACAGATGTCCTTCTCCAGCACACTCTCTCCAAGACTAAAACCGTCAGTTCGTCGGCTTCCCCAGATCGCAAGAACTGCTTCGGCGCTTGCATTTATCGCAGGAGTACTAAGCCTTGCGGGTTGTGGCGGTGAAACAAGCGATGATGGCAGTACCGCGTCCGTGACCGCTAACTCCCTCCCTGCCGACACAGTCGCGAACGCGGCTACAGATCCGTACAGCAACGGCGTAGTGCCCCCCGACAATGGCTCTCCGCCGGTTCAGGCGAACGGTCAGCCTTACAACCGCGCCCCGGTGCAACGGGCGGGACAAGGCGATTGAACCGTTTCGCGACGATCGATACGAAACCCGCATATCCCGTGCAAGAGCATTTTCAATCGTGATGTCAGCGACCGTTGACTCACGCGTTTGACGTGTTTGCGTTACGTATGCCATCGCTTCAGGAACTGATGGTCATCGGCAAACGTAATTCCAACGTTCTCGGCCCATCCCCGGTCAGTAGCAATTTATAGCTAAGCCATGAAACTCAGACTCTACTCACTATTCGCCGTTTTAGCCCTGTTGTGCGGGCAATCGATGCCAGCGTTCTCCCAGACGAGTTCGACCGCCGCCACCGCCAAGCAACTCGCGGCGCTGCAGCCGCCGCCCACCGGAAGCGGAAACGACCGTTTTGCAATGGACGTGAACTGCAATCTCTGGAGTGCGAATCAGACGGCGCTGAACGAATGCTCAAAGGACCTGGATCTGATTGCCGGATTGGGCGTGGGTACGGTTCGCCTCGGCGTTTCGTGGGACTTCATGACGCTGGCCGACGGCAGCACGCTGGACCCCAACAAAGTGGCCTTTCTGAAGTCGCTTTTGAACGCCGCACGCACGCGCGGCATGAAGATTCTGTTCCAGGTGGGCATGTACGCGCCGTCTAGCGCATACCAATGCCCGGCCACCAGGAATCCGCCGACCGCATCGTCACCGCGACTCGACTTCTGCGACGCGACGTTCACCAAGTATCTCGGCTCGCTCATGGACGTCGTTCTGCCCTTCACGGCTGACATCGAACTGTTCAATGAGACCAACTGGTCGTTCTCCGCTTCGGACCCGTCTTACGGCGATCCGAACGGTATCTCCGGATACATTCTGAATCGCAGCAAGACGCTCTATTCGGAAGCCAGGCAGATCCTGAACACGAAAAGCCAGTCGGGCTACAAAACGGTTCTGCACACTCAGGGCATCTCGTACTTCTACAACTCGGCGTACCCGAATAACGGCTGGCAACCGCCCGCAGGAAACGAGCTGATCCAGGCGACCGACTACATCAAGGCAATGGGTAACAACACGAAGAGTGCTTCCAGCCCGTTGAACACCACGATCGATGTCGTCGACGTTCACCCCTACTTCGGCAGCGCCGAATACGACATGCTGGTGCAGGCATTCATGACCACGGTGTCGAACCTCGTCAGCAGTGGCGCGAAGCCGATCTGGCTGACCGAGACGAACAATGGCACCAACGGTACGGACGCCGGACAAACGGCCGCATTCAACCAGTTGAAGGTTCTGATGAACAACGGTTCGGTGGCAAAGGCGTTCTGGTATGTCGTGCGTAACGGCGATCCGAGCAATGGCGAAGGCGACGGCTATTCGATCTACGACTACAACCGTAACCTGATTCGTCCGCAGCTGGCAGCCGCGATTCAGGCCTACACGGCGACCATTCCGCGTTCGCAACGCTTCCTGTCCGGCTCTTACCTGACTGCGATCAAGTAAGCCTGCCTGCTGTAACCCATGAATGAACGGAGCGCGACTATCGCGCTCCTTCGTTTTTCCGTTTTGGCCGAGTTGACAGGACCGCATCCAGTTTGAGCGCGCAGCGAAATTCCCGAGGCCGAGCTTCGCGAGGATGAACTGGCACTGTGCCAATGCGTTGCGTCAAACTCGTCGCTGCCGTAATCGAAGGAGCAGACACGGCAAACAACGCGGCGCCACCCGGGAGTCGAGAAACGCCCGAGCCTGACACGCCGTGCGTCCGGACGCGCACGCCAGCCGGCATATTCGCCTGACAGCGGACGAGTCCGCTCAGCGGCGTGTCTTTCTGCTTTTCTGCGGCTTCGGTGAGGTGAGTGCGGCGCTCCAGAATGCGGAGGTCGCGCGTTTGGCTGCCGCTGTCGTTCTTACCCGCGCTGAGTTGGCGACGGTATTGGCGCCGCTTAACCACATGCTCAGGAACGGGTTCTTCTTCGTCCACGGATTCTTCATGTCGGCCTCGATTGAACGGACGTCGAGCGGGCGAGCTACCGATAGATCAACGCGCTCGTTCTGCGCGTCGGTGTCGCGGCGAAAGCGGGCAAGCAATGGCTATTCCCGAACATTCGTAGCCTCTTCGCGCCATCTACCGCATCGCTCGCCCAGCAGGACGTTGCGGTAAGAAAATCACGCAGAGCGCCATGAACGAACACAGAATCACCGACGCATAGAGTCGGCTGATCTCGAGCCCACCTTGAGAAATGGGTTTGTCGAGCAGGTCCCCCAAGGTCGCGCCGAGCGGACGCGTCAGGATGAACGCCGCCCAGAATATAGCGGTCCGTGACAGCCGCGACCAGTAATAAAGCGCACCAACGATCAGCAGCCCCCCACCGAAGATCAAAGCGCCGTACTCATAGCCAAGCCCCAGACCGCCTCGGTCCGATCCCGCCACCCAATCGCCCAAGGCCGTACCCAGTGTCTGCGAAAAGAGGATCGTCACCCAATAGAACCACTCGGCTTTGGGCGTGGTCACGCTCTGCACCGCCACCGTACCTTCCGATTTGTACCAGACGCCCAGGCTCGCAAGCAGAAGCGCGAAGACGATGACTACACCGCCCGGATAGCCGACTCCCACCGAACGATCGAAGAAGTCGGCCAGCGTGGTACCGAGCGTGGTCGTTGCAACGATGGTCGCCCAATAGAGCGAGGCATTGAACCGCTCCGCCCTGATCTGCCCTGCGACCAGCCCAATAAAAATAACCGCAAAAATCGCGGTGCCGATCAGATAACCCAATTTGAGCGACATGGTCACCCAATCGCCGCCCGTTTCGCCAAGCGTCGTGGCGGCGATTTTGATGATCCAGAAGCCCAGCGTGATCTGCGGGACTTTACTGACTGCATGCGCGCGAGTTTGCGACGGGTTGCTATTCATGTGACGTGCTCACTATTCTCGTGGCTTGAACATAGGCTCAACCATCGCAGAGCAACTCTTAACAGCACCTTAAGCATCCCGCCGAATCACGCGGTCAGATTTTCCTGCGCCAATAACGGGGCGGTAACTCCGAGGGCCTTCAACGCAGTTCCAGCCACATCGGCTGATGATCGGACGAGCGGCTGTGCTCATCGACATCGCACGATGCAATGCGTGCGCCCAGGTCTTCCGTGACGAAAACGAAATCGCACGCGAATGGTCCATCGGGCCATTGCTCGTGATCGTATAGGCCGACCGTCGCGGCACGCGGCTCGCCGGGGTGCGCGCGGGCCCACGCATCGACGAACGCCGGAGCCTCGGTGATCGGTTCGAGCATCCGGCAAAAGGCGGTGTCTTCGAATGCGCTGTTGAAGTCTCCGCACAAAATCGCGCTGACCGGGCGCGCCGTATCGGCAAACGGGCTGTCCGGCTTCTCGCCACGCGCGGGAGCGCGCGCGTGAGCGCACGCCTCCTGATGCAACTCGCGCAGTCTCGCCACTTGTGCGAGCCGCTGTTTCTCCGAATAGAACTCGAGGTGCGTGGTGATGACACGAAGCGGACCGACGTCGGCTTCGAGCACCGCTTCGAGCGCGACGCGCAGCATCGACGGCTTGGCGGGGTCCGCGGGCCACGGCAGAGAATGGCGCAGCACCTGACGAACCGGCAAACGGGTCGCGATGGCATTGCCGAACTGCCGCCGATGACGGCTCGCGCCCAACGAGGGCAGATCGGAGCCGATCGCATCGAGCACGGTCATCTCCGGCAGCAGAGCGGCAAGTTCGGCGAACTGATCGGACGATGGCGCGCCTTTCAGTCCGCCGGCCGCCGGTTCTTCGTTGAAGCCGCGCGTGACTTCCTGCAGACACAGGACGTCGAAGTCGCACAACGCGCGTGCTTCCCGCACGATCCGTCCGATGTCGACGCGGCCGTCGACGCCGCATCCCCACTGAATGTTCCAGTCGACCAGTTTCATGACGGCCTCCTTGAAAGATCCGGCTACAGTGTATCGCCGCATCCTGCGCGGTGAATCAGCGCTGGACAGGACGACTTGGAAAGATCGAGGTCCTTCGCTAGCGCTGTCACGGAAGTAACTTCCGATGCTGAGCGCATATCAACCACACGCTTCCCGTTGTTATGAGCGTCCACGAGGTCACTAAGAGTTAGCGATGAAATTGCGCAGTAAAAATTGTCAGTGAAAGTAAGCGCCAAAAAATGCCGTGCGTGCGATGAATTATGCTGACCCACATCCGCGACCGGCTCAATTTCTGTAGAAAATAATGAATAGCCTCGATCTGTCCATCGAAACATATCTGTCCAACATACACTTCGGTAATTTCGCGACTCTATCCATCCAGGCCATCGACAACCTGTACACCTTCAAAGGCCTCGTACTCATTCCCGTGCTGTGGTGGATGTGGTTTCAGCAAGACGAGTGCCGCGAATGGCGGCGAGAAATGGTTCTCGCGACGCTTGCCAGCGGCATCGTGGCGCTCTTCGTCGGAAGACTGCTGACCCACTGGTTGCCATTCAGGGTGCGCCCCGTCTACAACACCGAACTGCATCTGCGCTTTGCCAGCGGCGAAATCAAGGACGCAGTGCTGACCAACTGGAGTTCCTTCCCGAGCGATCACGCGATGCTATGGATGGCGGTCGCCACCGGCATCTTCCTCATGTCGCGGCGCGTCGGCGTGCTGGCGCTTCTCTATACTGCGCTGTTCATTTGCCTTCCGCGCGCCTATCTCGGCTTTCACTATCCGACCGATTTGCTGGTGGGCGCCGCGGTGGGAATCGTGATTACATTGGTGATGACGCGGGATGCGATCCGCGTACGCTACGCGACGCCGGTGCTGCGATGGACCGAACGCCACCCGGCGCCCGCAGCGACGCTCGCCTTTATTCTGTGCCTCCAGCTCGTCACGCAGTTCGACGAACTGCGCAAGCTGGCGAGTGGCGTAATGAAACACCTATGATGGCGGCGATGGTTGCCCGCCCTTGGACAGCAGCATCTGCGTGCCGGCGAAATGTGGGCCGTCGATTCGTTTCGGTTGACTCGTGCGACGGCGGCTGACAGCGACAGCAAGAGCTACGCGGACACCTGAACGTAGCGCGCTTCGTTCAGATCCGCGAGAAGCGTCGGACCTGTCGGTCGCCAGCCCAAACGCGCCTGCGTCTGCGCGCTCGATGCCGGCATATCGAGCGCGGCGAACATCGCCATCCATCCGAAGTACGCCTGCGCCTCGTCGCGCGCGATCGAGACGACCGGCAACTTCAGGCCGCGTCCGAGCGCCTCGGCGATCTCGCGGGCGCTAACGCCTTCTTCGCCGACCGCGTGATAGCGCGCACCGCGTTCGCCCTTCTCGATCGCGAGCCGGTACAGCCGCACGACATCCGACAGATGCCCCGCCGGCCAGCGGTTGTGTCCCTCCTCCACATATGCGCACACGCCTTTCTCCCGCGCGATCTGGATGAGCGGCGTGATGAGGCCTTGCCGGTACGGGTTATGCACTTGCGGCAAGCGCATCACCGACACGTTGACGCCCGCCTCCAGCTGCACGTTGCCGGCCAGCTCCGAGCCGATGCGCGGGTTCGGGTGACTGGTGTTGAACACGTCTTCGGTGGCCGGCTGCCCGTTATCGCGGCTGCCGACGCCCGTGCCCGACGTGATCAGAAGCGGCCGATCCGAGCCGGCCAGCACCGAGCCCAGTGCAGCGATAGCACGCTTGTCCTTCTCGCAGTTCTCCACGAAGTGCGAGAAATCGTGGTCGAAAGCAAGGTGAACGACGGCGTCCGCCTTCGCGGCGCCGCTGCGCAGGCTGTCGGTGTCTTCGAGCGTGCCGCGATGCACCTCCGCACCGGCTGCGCTGAGCGCGTGCGCGCCCTGATCGGACCGGGTCATGCCGACAACCTGATGCCCGGCTTGGATAAGTTCGGGCACCAGAGCCGAGCCGATAAACCCGGTTGCGCCCGTCAGAAAGATTCGCATGGTCAAGTCTCCAGAATAGCCACCGACGCACTATGCGATCATTCACTATGCTATTGAAGTAGTGAGCTTATCCCGGTAAAGCGACTAACAGGTTAATCATCCCAGTGAACACCGCCCAAACCCTCGGGGACTTTCTGCGCAGCCGCCGCACGCGGCTCGATCCGGCCAGCTTCGGCTTCTCGGGCCGCAGGCGTACGCCCGGATTGCGCCGGGAAGAAGTGGCGCAGCGCGCGAATATCAGCTCGACGTGGTACACGTGGCTCGAGCAGGGCCGCGGCGGCGCGCCATCCGCCGCGGTGCTTGAGCGGATCTGCGCGGCGCTGATGCTGACGAATACCGAGCGCGAACATCTTTTCATGCTGGGCCTCGGGCGCCCCCCGGAAGTGCGCTACCGGTCCACCGACGCAGTGGACCCACGCTTGCAGCGCGTGCTCGATTCGCTCGACGCCAGCCCGTCGATCATCAAGACCGCGACGTGGGACGTCGTCGCGTGGAATCGCGCCGCAGCCGTCGTGCTGACCGACTACAGCGCGCTGCCGCCGGGCCAGCGCAACATCCTGCGCTTCCTGTTCGGCGATCCGGCCGTCCGAGCAAAACAGCACGACTGGGAGAGTGTCGCGCGCTTCGTCGTGGGGACGTTCCGAGCGGACGTTGCTCGCGCGGGGCTCGCTTCCGAGGTGGGCGATCTGGTCGACGATCTGTGTCGCGCGAGCCCGGACTTCGAACGCATGTGGCGCGAAAACCAGGTATTCGGCCACAGCGAAGGACAGCACGTTAAGCGCCTGCTGCATCCTGCGTTCGGGACCATCGAAATGGAGTATTCGCTGTTCGCCGTCGATGGTCGGCCAGACCTGAGCATGCTCGTGTACACGCCGCTCGACGCGCGAATCGCCGCGCGCATCCGCAGTACCGTTTCATCGATCGATGAGAGCGCCAGCGCCGCGCCTTTGACCGCTGCGTGATCGGCTTTGACGCTCGAGCGCGCGAGCGCGGCCGCCGGATCGCACTCAGGCGACTCCGCAATTGCTCGTGGAAACCAATGAGGTTGAAGCACCTTGGGGGACGACTACCGAACTGCATCGTTCGGCCCGTTAGTTGGCCGCACGGCATCGGACAAGCTTCGCGTAAGAATCACGATGACCGCCTCGCTGGCGGCAAGCAAATTGGCGCCCTGCACGAAGGTTTCGCCGATGCGCGTACTCACCGTCGATAGCAACACCGTGCCCGGTCGCGATTGCACGGTGGCATCCTCGACGCCCATGTTCAGCGCGATGAAAAGGCGTTGATTGCCGTATCGCCTCTCATAGGTCAGCACGTCGCCGTCAGCAACGACGTTCTCTATCGTGCCCCGCACGAGCGCGGCGTTGTTGCGGCGCAGGCTCAGCAGGCGCCGATAGAGCGACAACATGCTCGACATGTCGCCGTCCTGTTCGCGCACGCTGGTCGTCGTCGCAATCGGCAACCACGGTTTGCCGTCGGTAAAGCCCGCATTCGGCAGCGAGCCATCCCATTGCATAGGCGTGCGCTCGGGATCGCGCCCCTGGCAAATGCCCGGTTGCCGGAGTTCCGCCGGATCCTGGATCGCATCTGACGCGATAAAGCCATCCGGCATGCCGATCTCATCGCCGTAGTAGAGCGTCGGCGTCCCCCGGAGCGTCAACAGCAGCACAGCGGCCACCCGCGCCTGCGCCGCGCCGACGCGCGATGCAACGCGCGGATTGTCGTGGTTTCCCAGCACCCAGTTCGGCCACCCGTATTCGGGCAACGCGATGTCGTAATCCCGGATCATGCGGGCGATGTTCTCCGCGTCCCATCTCGCGTTGAGCAGCTGGAAATTGAACGGCAGTTGCACACCTTCGCCGTTCACGCCGTAATACTTCACCAGTTGCGGGACAGTCAGGTAGATTTCGCCGATCAGCACGCGCTCGCCGTACTCGTCCAGTGTGGCTCGCATCGAGCGGACGATTTCATGCACTTCCGGCTGATCCTCCGTGTAACTTTGCAAGAGCCGATGATGTTCAGGCTCGCCGGGCCGATAGCCGGGATTGGGTGGATTGTCGCGAAACTGCGCGTCCTTGATCAACAGCCACAGCGCGTCCACGCGGAAGCCGTCCACCCCGCGATCCAGCCAGAATCGCAGTACTTGATCCATCGCGCGGCGTACTTGCGGGTTCCTCCAGTTCAGATCAGGCTGCTCCCGCAGAAACGCGTGATGGTAGTACTGTCCCGTCATCTCCTCCCACTCCCACGCCGAGCCTCCCATGCGGCTCAACCAGTTGTTCGGCGGCCCGCCATCGGGCGCGGGATCGCGCCACAGATACCAGTCCCGTTTCGGATCGTCCCGTGACGAGCGGCTTTCCTCGAACCACGGATGCCGGCTCGACGAATGGTTCGGCACGAAATCGAGCAGCACCTTGAGCCCAAGCCGATGTGCGTGGCCCATCAATTGCTGGAACCCGTCCAGAGTGCCGAATATCGGATCGATGTTGCAGTAGTCCGCGACGTCATAGCCAAAGTCGGCCATGGGCGACGGGTAGATGGGGGAGATCCACACCGCATCGACGCCTAGCGCCGCGACATATTCAAGGCGCGCTCTGATGCCGGGTAGATCGCCGATGCCATCGCCGTTACTGTCCTGAAACGAGCGCGGATAGATCTGATAGATCACGCCGCGTTGCCACCACGCAAGCTCCGACATTGCAATTCCTCTTGGCGATCGATCGTTTTGGCGCTACGCGGGGAACCTATGCTCAATGACCTCTGGTACAAGAACGCGATCATTTATTGCCTCTCGGTAGGCACCTTCATGGATGCGAATGGCGACGGCGTAGGCGACTTCCAGGGCCTGATGCGCAGGCTCGATTACCTGCAAGGGCTTGGCATGACGACGATCTGGCTGATGCCCTTCCACCCTTCGCCCGGACGCGATAACGGTTACGACGTTTGCGACTATTACAACGTCGACCCGAAGTACGGCACGCTCGGTGATTTCGCCGAGTTTACGCATGCGTGCGCCGAGCGGGGCTTGCGCGTCATCATCGATCTGGTGGTCAATCACACGTCCGACCAGCATCCGTGGTTCCTGCAAGCACGCAGCGATCCCGCTTCGAAGTATCGCGACTGGTATGTCTGGTCGGACGACAAACCGCCCGATTCGCAACGTGGCGTCGCGTTTCCGGGCGTGCAGAAGTCCACCTGGAGTTTCGACAAGCGGGCGAGACGCTGGTACTTCCATCGTTTCTATGATTTTCAACCGGACCTGAATACATCAAATCCGCATGTGCAGGCGGAATTGCTGAAGATCATGGGCTTCTGGATCCAGCTGGGGGTTTCCGGATTCCGCATGGACGCGGTGCCCTTCGTCATCGCGACGAAGGGCCCGAAGGTGCGCCGCCCCGTCGAGCAATATGACATGTTGCGAACGTTTCGCGAGTTTCTGCAGTGGCGCGAGGGCGACGCGATCATTCTGGCCGAAGCCAACGTGCCGCCCAAAACGGACCTCCACTACTTCGGCGACGAGGGCGAGCGCCTGCCGATGATGTTCAACTTCCGGGTCAATCAAAACACGTTCTACACGCTCGCGACGGGCAACACGAAACCGTTGAAGGACGCGCTCCTTGCGACGAAGCCACGGCCGCCGAGCGCGCAATGGGGGGTGTTTCTGCGCAATCACGACGAACTCGATCTGGGCCGG
Organism: Paraburkholderia sp. UCT70; assembly: GCF_050434085.1. Lineage (NCBI taxonomy): Bacteria > Pseudomonadati > Pseudomonadota > Betaproteobacteria > Burkholderiales > Burkholderiaceae > Paraburkholderia > Paraburkholderia sp. UCT70. The sequence continues at coordinate 1,620,916 of NZ_JBNPVZ010000003.1, forward strand.
CTGACGCCCGCTCAGCGCGCGGCAGTGTTCGCCGCGTTCGCTCCGGACCCCGACATGCAGCTTTATGGGCGCGGCATCCGCCGCAGACTTGCGCCGATGCTGTCGGGCGACAGACGCCGCCTTGAACTTGCCTACAGCCTGATGTTGAGTTTGCCCGGCACACCCGTGTTCCGGTACGGCGATGAAATCGGCATGGGCGACGACCTGCGCCGGCCCGAGCGCCAATGTGCGCGCACGCCGATGCAATGGTCGGGCGAGCCGCAAGGCGGCTTCACCAGTCATTCAAACCCGCCCGTCCCGACGATCTGCGGCGCTGCTTATGGCTTCGAGCGGGTCAACGTGGCGAAGCAGCGACGCGATCCCGATTCGTTTCTCAACTGGACGGAGCGGATGATTCGCATGCGCAAGGAAGTGCCGGAAATCAGCTGGGGGGACTTCGAAGTGCTGCCTACCTCGCGAAACAATGTGCTCGCGCTCAGTTATCAGTGGCGTAACAACTCCGTGCTGTTTCTGCATAATTTCCGCGCCGAAGCGTGTACCGTCGAATTCCGCCTAAGCTCCGACGAACCGGGTAGACAGTCGCTGATCAATCTTCTGTCCGACGACCACAGCGAGTCCGACGATGGCGGCCGCCACGCGGTGGTGCTCGAGCCGTTCGGCTACCGATGGTATCGGGTGGGCGGCCTCGGCTATCTGCTCAGGCGGACCGAAGTCTAGCTGACGAGTCGCGGTCGTGCCTGCGGTCGGACCGGGTATCGGGTATCGCGGGTCGACACGGTTAAACTGATACGATCGCGTGCTTCTGATCGTTCGCGGACTCACGCGACTTGTCGACTCACGCGAATGTTCAGCCTGCTCGACTCATCGGATACGCAATCGAATAAAGGGATGTCATGGCAAAGGATGAAATAGTCTGGGGAATTTTGGGCGCCGCAAAGATCAACGACAAGGTGGTCGTGCCCATGCACAACGCGCCGAAGTGTCGGGTGAAAGGCATCGCGTCACGCTCTCCGGAGAAGGCGCGGGAAGCCGCGGCCAGGTATGGTCTGGCTGTCGCATACGATAGTTACGAGGCGCTCCTCGCGGACCCGGAAATCGACGCGGTCTATATTCCATTACCCAATCATCTCCACGTGGAATGGACGATCAAATCGGTCGAGGCGGGCAAGCACGTCCTGTGTGAGAAGCCGATCAGCCTGGACGCTCAACAGGTTGAACGGCTGATCGCCGCGCGCGACAAGAACGGCCGATACATCCAGGAAGCGTTCATGGTTCGCACGCATCCGCAATGGTTGAAGGTGCGGACCTTGATCGACGAAGGCGCGATCGGCGAATTGCGGGCAGTGACCGGCGGTTTCACCTATCACAACACGAACGAACACAATATCCGCAACAAGAGCGAGCTAGGTGGCGGCGGTCTGCTCGATATTGGTTGTTATCCGATCACGACGTCGCGCTTCACTATCGGGCGTGAGCCACGGCGCGTAGTTGCGCTGGTGGAGCAGGATTCGACCTTCAAAGTGGACCGGCTCGGCTCCGTGCTGATGGACTTCGATGGCGTGCAGGCGAGTTTCTTTTACTCGACTCAGACCTATCCGTACCAGCGGATGCAATTTCACGGTACCAAGGGGCGAATCGAAGTCGAAATTCCGTTCAATGCACCAAACGATCGACCGACTCGCCTGCTAATCAGTGAGCACAATAGCGACGGTGTCGCGACTGATCGCTGGCTGGAGCTTGCGGTGTGTGATCAATATGGCGTAGCCGCCGCCACGTTCGCGGAGGCGATCCTGAGTGGAGGCCCGCAGGCGATTCCGCTAGAAGATGCGCGCGCGAATATGCAGGTGATCGATGCCGTGTTCCGCTCGGCTCAATCGGGCGCGTGGGAGAGCATCGCCCAAGGTTGACGTGCAACGCTTGCGCGATCCGCGCTGTTCAACGCGCGGCAAGTGCCCAGTCGTCTGATTCGCGATGCCTCCGGTCGCAAAGGCCGCTTTCGCAAAGCCATAGGCTATGGCGAGCGAAAGTGGTCTCTACCTGGCCGGCGCGGTGACATCGCAGTCGCCGCCGTGGGCACCGCTGCCGGTGTTTTTCAGCGTAAGCACGAGTCTGCTACCTCTGTTTGCCGTCATGATCTGACCATAGCTAACCGTGGGAATGAACTGAATATCCGGCGCGACCGCCACCGGGGGATTTCTCGCTCCGTCGACGGTCAGGTCGAGTTCCACGGTAATAGAGTCGATTGCAGCGCCCAGATCCTGCTTCCGGCCGGCCTGATCTTTGCGGAAATTGCACAGGCCCTGGAGAACCTGCTCGAGGGCAGTCGGGATATCGACCGGCTTGCCCGGCGCGATCGGAGGCGTGTTACAGCCGACGATCATGAACGGCAAGGTGCAAAGCGCTACATATCGGCAGGCTCGCATCAGCTTCCCCGCTTGATCTGGTGGACGTGGTGTCTGCCATCCCGTGCTGTCGCTGGTTCGGTGCCCAGCTGGCGCACGCGAACGCAAACGCTCAATACTTGATATTCCTGGCCGCCTCACGGCCGTTCTGCTTGGTTTGCCGCTTGTCCTGCCGGCATTGCGAATTGCTCTTCTGGTCCGTGGCCCGGCACTCCTGCTTCGTGTGGCGGGAACCCTGGCGTGTCTCCTGGCGAACGTCACGTCCGGCGCGACGCTGCTGAGCCTGTTCGGTTGCCCAGGAGCTTCCCGCGCAAGCCATCACGGACACAGCCATGACCGTGACCGCGAACTCCCGGCTCCATGAAAACATGGCGACCTCCCTGACAGGTTGAATACGAGTATGCCGGCTTTGTACAAGGGTGCCACGCGTGGCTGTCGCGTCAATCGGACCAAGGTCTTAGGGTCGTCGCGTCGTGCGCGATCCACCAGCCGGCGAACTCCGCACTGGACGAACGCAGGCGCTCCACTAGCTCGACGAACGATGGGTCGGTGGTAAAGAGATCATGCGTGCGCGAAAGAACGCGATCATGCGGCGCGCTTCGTTTTCCCAGGCGGGTCCGAACAGCCGCCGCGCTTGCGGTTCGATGAACATGAAAACGAGGATGCTGCGGTCCGCTCAACGAAGCGGTACCCCACGCGGCCGCGAACGGCGGTCCATTCAGAATGACCGTGAACCAGCCGTAGCCAGCGAATCAGCGAACGCTCACTCGTCCGCCAAAAAATTCGGATGACTTGTGCGGATCTGATCGATCTGACTCAGCGTCCCCGACAGATGCTTGCGTAGCGCTGCCTGCGCCGCCTCGACATCGCCTTTGTCGATCGCATCGACGATCTCGGTGTGATCGCGCACGACCGCTATCGTCTTGCCCTCCACCGGCAGATTCAGGCGCCGCAGCCGGTCGATATGGCCGCTCAACCTACGCACCAGATCCCATAGCTGCGGCACGCCGGCCGCCTCGTACATCTGCCGATGAAACGCCTGATCGAGCAGCGAGAACTGCTCGTAGTTCCTCAGGTCGAGCAATTCCGTTTGCCGCGCGATCGTCAGGCGCAGTTCAGCGATCAGCGTGGCGTCGCGCTGCTCCGCGAGCGTGCGCACCACTTCGAGTTCAATCGAGCGGCGCAGGAAATGCGCCTGCAGCGCGGACGTCACGTTGATCTGACTGACGACCGTCGCGTGCTGGGGATAGATGTCGACGAGACCTTCTTCGCCGAGCTTCATCAGCGCGTCGCGCACGGGCGTCTGGCTGAGCCCGTAGCGGTTCGCCAGCTCGGTGCGCGACAGCACCGTACCCGGCGTGAGTTCGAGGGAAAGGATCATTTCGCGCAGTCGTTCGAATACTTGCGGCGCGGCGTGGCGGGAGCGGTCGAGCCGGGTTACCGTCGACGAATGAGCGTGGTTTTTCATGGCAGAAACTGAAGCATGGAAGCAGGCGTGACCCGGCATGGCGGTCCGCTGAGGCACTAGTACTATAGCCGACGCCCGCCCCTTCCAGCGGGCTTGCGAGCGGAATTCCGCCAAAAGTGCACATGGGTATTTATCCCAGTAACGCACTAATACATTAGTGCTTTACCATCCGTCCCATCAAACTCCTCTTATGCCGATTGCCATCATGACTCGCGACATCACCATCACGCAGGTGCGCATCACCCCGATCGCCTTCCGCGACGGCCCGCTGCTCAACGCCGCCGGAATCCACGAACCTTGGGCGCTGCGCGCCATCGTCGAGCTGGAGACGAGCGACGGCCGCGTCGGCATCTCCGAGACCTATGGCGACGAACCGATGCTGCGCGTGCTCGAACAGGCGAAGTCGCTAGTGACTGGCCTGTCGCCGTTCGACCTCAATCGCATGGAAGAGCGCGTGCGAGCGTCGATCAAGGCGAGGCCGGGCGCGGTCGAATTCGAACTCGCGCCGGGCTCGCACTCGGCGAAGAACGCGCCGAAAGTCATCAGCACGCTCGAAGTCGCGATGCTCGACTTGCAAGGGCAAATCGTCGGCGCGCCGATCGTCGATCTGCTCGGCGGCAAGGTGCGCGACTCCGTGCCCTACAGCGCCTATCTGTTCTTCAAGTACGCCGAGCACGTCGACAAGCCCTATGCGCCCGACACCTGGGGCGAAGGCCTGAGCCCCGAGCAGATCGTCGCGCAGGCACGGCGAATGATCGAGCTGTATGGCTTCCAGAGCATCAAGCTGAAGGGCGGCGTGTTCGAGCCGGCACACGAAATCGCGTGCATGCGCGCGCTGCATCAGGCGTTCCCCGGCGTGCCGCTGCGTCTCGACCCGAACGCCAACTGGACGCTCGAAATGAGCATCGCCGCCGCCCCTGAACTCGACGAGCTGCTCGAGTACTACGAAGACCCGTGCCCGGGTCTCGAAGGAATGGCCGAACTGGCGAAGCACACGCGCCTGCCGCTCGCGACCAACATGGTCATCACGACGATGGAAGATTTCCGGCGCGGCGCCGAGATGGGTTCGGTCAAGGTCCTGCTGTCGGATCACCACTACTGGGGCGGCCTGCGCGCGACGCAAACACTCGCGCGCATGTGCAAGCTGTGGGATCTGGGCATGTCGATGCATTCGAACTCGCACCTCGGGATCAGCCTGATGGCGATGACGCACGTCGCGGCAAGCATCCCCAACCTGACCTATGCGTGCGACACGCATTACCCGTGGCAGGAGGAAGAAGTCATCAAGGGCGGCCGCGTGAAGTTCGACAACGGCGCGGTGCGCGTGCCCACCACGCCGGGCCTCGGCGTCGAGCTCGACCACGAGCGGCTCGCCGAACTGCATGCGCAGTATATGTCGTGCGGCGTGCGCAATCGCGATGACCTCTCGCAGATGCGCAAGTACGAGCCGGGCTTCACCGGCAAGAATCCGCGCTTTTAACTCCCGCTTCCAATCCGCGCCTACGAGCCCTGCGACGCGCAACGCGCGTCGCCATCGAAGGAGACAACCCCATGAGTAGCCCGATTGCCGACCCGGCGCGGCCCGAGCGCGCCAGCGCGCTGGCGAGCGCGGTGCGCAAGATCAAATGGCGCGTGCTGCCGCTGTTCGTCGTGATGTTCATCGTCAACTACATCGACCGCGTGAACATCGGCTTCGTGCGCCAGCATCTGAGCGCCGATCTGGGCATCGGGGCGGCGGCCTATGGGCTCGGCGCGGGGCTCTTCTTCATCAGCTACGCGATCTTCGAAGTGCCGTCGAACATCCTGCTGCAGCGCTACGGCGCGAAGCTGTGGCTCGCGCGCATCATGCTCACGTGGGGGCTGGCCGCGGCCGGCATGGCGTTCGTGCGCGGCGAGACGTCGTTTTACGCGATGCGGCTCCTGCTCGGCGCGGCTGAAGCGGGCTTCTTTCCCGGCGTCATCTACTACTTCACGCAATGGCTGCCGAGCAACGAGCGTGGCAAGGCGATGGCGATCTTCCTGAGCGGCTCGGCGCTCGCGTCGGTGCTGTCCGGGCCGATCTCCGGCGGGCTCATGCTGATCGAAGGCGCGGGGCTGCGCGGCTGGCAGTGGATGTTCATCATCGAAGGCATGTTCTCGGTCGTGCTCGCGGGCTTCATCCTGCTGTGGCTCGACTCGAAGCCGCGCGACGCCGCGTGGCTCACCCGCGCCGAGCAGGACGCCTTGCTCGATGCGGTCGACGAAGAGCAACGCCAGCGCGCCGCCGCGCACCCGGTCAAGCCATCGATAGGAGCGCTGCTGCGCGATCCGCAAATCCTGATCTTTTGCCTGATCTACTTCGCGGTATCGCTGACCATCTACGGCGCGACCTTCTGGCTGCCCAGCATCATCCGCAAGATGGGCCATTTCAACGATTTCCAGGTCGGCCTGTACAACTCGATTCCGTGGCTGATCTCGATCGCGGCGATGTATCTGTTCGCGATGCTCGCGGCGCGCTTCAAGTTCCAGCAGGCGTGGGTCGCGTGCGTGCTGCTGATCGCCGCGCTCGGCATGTATGCGGCCGGCCAGGGCGGCCCGGCGTTTTCGTTCGTCGCGATCTGCTTTGCGGCGATCGGCTTCAAGGCCGCCTCGTCACTGTTCTGGGTGATCCCGCAGGGCTATCTCGACGCGCGGATTTCCGCCGCGGTGGTGGCGCTGATCAACTCGATCGGCAACCTCGGCGGCTTCGTCGCGCCAGCGGCCTTCGGCTTCCTCGAACAGAAGACCGGCTCGATCGAGGGCGGCCTCACTGGACTCGCGCTGATGTCGGTGGTGGCCGCCGGGGTCGTGTTCTTCGCCCGCATGAGCCCGCGCGAAGGAATGCCCGCCTCCGCGCATTAACTGCATCGAACAACCGTATAGACACCATTTCCAGAAACCTTAAGGAGACACAATGAAAACGATAGAAGCCACGACGGCCGCCGCACGCACGGCCGTCGGACGATACCGATGGACCATCTGCGCGATGATCTTCGCCGCGACGACGATCAACTACATGGATCGTCAGATGCTCGGGCTGCTCGCGCCGCTGCTGCAAAAGGATATCGGCTGGAGCCAGGTGCAGTATGCACAGACCGTGATGGTGTTTACGGTCGCCTATGCGCTGGGTCTCGCGATCTTCGGCCGCATCGCGGATCGCGTCAGCACGAAGAAGGTCTACGGCAGCGCGATGGCGCTGTGGAGTCTCGCGGCGATGCTCCACGCGGTGGCATCGACCGTGCCGGGCTTCGCGGCCGTGCGCGGTCTGCTCGGCTTCGGCGAGGCGGCCAATTTTCCGGTTGCGATCCGCACTACCGCCACGTGGTTTCCGAAGAAGGAACGCGCGCTAGCGACGGGCTTCTGGAACATGGGCGCGACGATCGGCGGCATCGTGGCGCCGGCCTTCGTGCCGATCGCTGCCGTGATGTGGGGCTGGCGCGCGACGTTCATCGCGGGCGGCGCGACCGGTTTCATCTGGCTGGCGGTGTGGATACTCGTTTATCGGCAGCCTTCGGAGCATCCGTCGGTGTCGAAGGAAGAACTCGACTACATCAATGCGGATCGCGAGGAACTCGTCGAGCAGAAAGTCAGCTGGTTGTCGGTGCTCAAGTACCGCGAAACGTGGGCGTTTGTCTTCGGCAAGCTGCTGACCGATCCGGTGTGGTGGTTCTATCTGTTCTGGCTGCCCAAGTGGCTCAATGAGTCGCGCCATATCGACATCGGCAACATGGGCCTGCCGCTGATCGCTATCTATACGATGTCATCGGTCGGCAGCGTGGCGGGTGGCTGGCTGTCGTCGCGTTTGATGGCCCGCACCAACAGGCCGAATTTCGCGCGCAAGCTCACGATGCTCATTTGTGCGTTGTGCGTGGTGCCGATCGCAACGTTGTCGTATTTCCAGAGCCTGTGGTGGGCGGTCTTCGCCGTTGGTCTCGCGGCAGCGGCGCACCAGGGCTGGTCGGCGAACCTCGTCACGACCGTCGGCGACGTGTTTCCGAAGCGGCTGGTCGGCACGGTGGTCGGTATCGGCGGCGTGGCGGGGATGGTCGGTTCGTTCTTCTTTTCCGGCGTGATCGGCCAGACCTTGCAGCGCACCGGGCAGTATTGGGCGCTCTTTACGGTCGGCGCGTCGGCGTATCTGGTTGCGCTGGGCATCATTCATCTGTTGATGCCGCGGATGACGGCGGTAAAGTTGCGGGATTGAAGTGGCGCTGGTGGGTGAGAGCGCGGGGGGACGTGGTATGGATAGGGGGCGTTCCTCGCCGTTGCAAGCACGGCCCCGCAGACACGGGGGGCCGCTTCTTCATTCCTTGGCGTCCGGCCTGGTCAATTCATCAAGCCTGTTCTTTGTCATTCGGGTCATGCAGTCCCAAAAGTATACAAAGTGCAATGATGCTTGCCCAACCTGATAAACCTCCGAGTAACAATTATTGTCCCCGTAACGTTGCCAGTTCGCTTGCGCGTTTTCAAAAAAAGGAAGTGCCTCAGGTTCTCCGTTAGCTCGATGCTCGCGATCATAGCCTTTCGTTACCATTTCTATTTCGGCAATCTTCCCGTTTAGGGCTTTGGCTGCCACTTCGTAATCGAATTGGGCAACAAGCCGATACATCCATCGTCGCGAGATACTCCTTCTGGCAATACGACGCAATCTCTGCGCAGCTTTTCCCAGTGAAATATACGCTTGCGGGCTGCGCCTTTTTATAGTCGAAAGCCGATCCATAGATCGATGTGGATGCATGAGTCGGCTGCGCAGCCAGGCAGAGCAACGCCAATATGCTAGTGGCGCGCATCATAAACCCCCGTTACAAACAGTTGCGCTTCCAGGCGTCGACGCCACTCTATGCGCGATGAACGAGCGAATTACATCGCGCATTCTGTCGTATTGACCGCGGTTTAGATGATCCGCGAGATACTTGCAGCGCGATTTCGGATACCACGCATCGCCATTGCTACTACGTTGTCGTGTGTCCGGCATTTTGCAGTGCTCCTTAATGAAAAATGCGCCAGTGACGCAAGTCAGGCGCCTATTGAGAATGGTGGCAATGATTCCGCCGCATCCGCTTTGATCGTTCATCAGATTTGTGCGCGCCACAATCGACCAACTCTGAAAATTGGTCGCAGTTCATGAGCATCAAATAGATTTATCAATAATTGACCTTCACCAGCTTCTGACCATTCGACCGTTCGACGCGACCATGGTCATCGAAACGCGTCTTGACATCCCGCCGACATTGCAGAAGAGTCTGAAGGCGCAGCATGCTTGAGATCGAGCATCTGCCCGAGCTTTTGGAGCGCGAGCGCAACGAAGAAGCTTCAGCAGCGATGCACGAGCATCTGTTGCATACTCTTAACGCGCTGTCCCGCATCAGCGAAATCTCTGAACCCTGAGACTTCGCTCGCCCCAACGCCGTCGCCACGAGAGCCTCTATGACCATCGATCCCTCCGTCGTCACCGCATTCACGCCCACGGGCAAGTTGCGCGCGTCGATCAATCTCGGCAATCCAATCCTCGCCAATCGTCACGCCGACTCCGGCGAGCCGTTCGGCGTATCGATCGATCTCGCGCGCGCGTTCGCCGCGAAGCTGGGCGTCGAACTGGAGTTGGTGGTCTTCGATACGGCCGGCAAATCGGTGCAGGCCGTCGGCGACGAGCGCGCGGATTTCGGCTTCTTCGCGATCGATCCGTCGCGCGGCGAGACGATTGCATTCACGGCGCCGTACGTGCTGATCGAAGGCTTCTACCTGGTGCGCGACGACTCGCCGGTGCGCTCGAATCAGGATCTGGATCGGGCGCACAATCGGGTCGTCGTCGGCAAAGGCAGTGCATACGATCTGTTTCTGACGCGCGAGCTGAAATCCGCGCAAATCGTGCGCGCGCCGAGCTCGCCGAGCGTCGTGCCGACGTTTATCGAGCAGCATCTGGAAGTGGCGGCAGGCGTGAAGCAGCAACTCGAGGCAGATGCGAAGCAAACTCCCGGTCTGCGGCTGCTAGACGAGCGCTTCATGGTGATCCGGCAGGCGATGGGTGTGCCGAAGAGCCGCGGCGAAGCGGCGGCTCACGCGCTGCGATCGTTTGTCGAAGAGATGAAGGGCTCGGGTTTTGTCGCGCAATCGCTCGCGCGGCACAACATCGCGGGAGCGTCGGTTGCGCCTGCGGCGTAGCGGGGCCACGCGATGCTTCGGCGCGGCCCCGCCACCACCCTCAGCGACGCTCAAACGAGCGTAGTCTGCACATCCACATTACCGCGCAACGCCTTCGAATACGGGCAGGTCAGATGCGCGCGCTCGATCAACCCGTGCGCCACGTCACGCTCGACACCAGGAAGACTGACGAACAGACGCGCCTGAAGGAAATAAGCGCCATCGGTGGTGCCGAGATCGATCTCCGCATCGACGCTGGTATCGGCCGGCAACGGCAGGTGCAACGCGCGCGCCGCCAGCCCGAGTGCGCCGATGAAACACGCCGACCAGCCCGCGCCGAGCAACTGCTCGGGATTCGTTCCGCCCCCCGAGGTGCCGGGCGGCGACAGCTTGATGTCGAGACGGCCGTCCGAGCTGCGCGCGGCGCCTTCGCGGCCGCCGGTCGTATGCGTTTTGCCGGTGTACAGCACTTCTTCGATGCGGGTCATGGTGGCTTACTCCTGTTGATCCAGTGATATTCAGGTCTGCAAATCCGGGCTCGAACTTGCGGTGCACGTATTTGAACGCGCCGACGTATCTCGCATGTGTCTGGATCAGCGGGTTTGGTAAGCGCACGTATCCCCGGGCCGCGCGGATACATTGCGATACAAGGAGCGGCAAACGGGAGCCACGCGGAGCGCGGCGCGACAACTAACGCGCGCCATCGCGCCCGTCTCTTCATTCAGCGACGCCGGTCGAAATACCGCCGCAACAGATAGTTCGCGGTCGAGCCATGCAGCAGCACCGACAACACGATCGCATCGAGCACGGCGGGCAGCAGCGGCGTCATCGCGCCACGCACGTATTCGAGGCCGAACATCAGGTAGTAAAACGCGCCGACGCCGCGAATCCCCATCCACGCCATCAGATGCCGCTGGCTATTGTCGATGCGCGCACCCATCATCGCGACGACGACGGACAGCGGCCGCGCGACGAAAAACAGAAACACCGCGGGCAACACGGCGCGCAGATCGAACATCTCGCGCCAGTGCGCGGACACGACGCAGCCGATGATCAGCATCAGCGACAACTCCGCGAGTCGCTCCATTTCGCGCATGAAGCCCATCATCGATTCGGCGAGGACCGCATGCGCCATTTCTGGATCCTGGGCGACATCGACCTGTTCGCCGTGCTGCACCTCGTCGAGCACTTCCGAGGGATTCTTGTCGCCCATCGCGCGCAGTTCCTCGTGACGGACGGCGACGCCCGCCACGAACACCGCGACGAACGCATACGCGTGCAGCAGCAGCGCCGCGCCGTACGACGTCGACATCAGGCCTAGCGCGAGAAATCCGTCGAGACCGATCGCTTCGCCGTAGCGGGTGCGCAGAAAGAAGATCGCACGCGCGAACACGATCGCAAACACGCAACCGATCACGAGCGCACTGACGATCCCCCACAGCACCGAGCCGACGAAATGCACGCCACTGCCCGAGCCGAACAGCCTCGCGCCGGCAAGCGTCAGCCCCAGCACCGCAAACGGATAGGCGGCACCGTCGTTCAGGCCGCCTTCACCCGACAACGCGAACCGCACGGGCTCGTCGTCGCCAGCTTGCGTCACGCGCAGCTCGTTGGCGAGCACCGGGTCGGTCGGCGCGAGCGCGGCCGCGAGGAACAACGCCGCGCCGTCCGCGAGGCCGGTCACCAAAGCGCTGAAGCCGAACATCAAGGCGACGGTGAAGAGCATCGCCGGGCCGCCGAGCCGCAGCGGCAACAACCACAGCGGATTGCGCAGCCGCACGCGCAGATGCATGCCGATCGAAAACAACGACACGACGAGCCCGACTTCAGCCAGCGTCGCGAGCAACGCGGTATTGCGGAGCAGATCGACCCCGACGAGCCCGGACACGGCCGGCCCGACCGCCACGCCGACCAGCAGATAGATCATCGCGCCGGTCAGCGGCAAGCGGCGGATCGGCCCGCGCGCGACGGCCATGAACGTGAGCAGCGCGCCGATCAGCAGGAACCAGACCGGTTCGTCCTTCATGGCGGGATCGCGAGCACGCGCGGCGACGGCGGCAGCCGGGCCGCGTCGCCGCTTGCGCGCGCTGCTCGCGCCATGCTGGCGGCGCTGTCCGTGCTGAACCGCGGCCTGGTTCGCGCGCCCCGCGTGTTCACGGTTCGCCTGGTCGCGGCTCAACTCGCCAGGCGCCTTGCGCGCAGACGACGCCATTGGCAACACCCGACATCGCGGCGATGGCAAGGCGCTGTACAACCTTGTTCATGAGCGACCCCTCGGTTCGGACCAGCTGGAATGCACTGTCCGTTCCGTTGCAAGCCGCGTTCCTCGCCTGAGGCGTGAGCGTGCCGACCGCCCTCACACACCGAATGGAAAAGTCTCCGCCGCGTGGTTCTTTTCGTCGGCGGAAACGGGCAGCGCGCTCACCGCGCTCGTGCGATCGAACCACACGAACGCATCGAACTGCTCGGCCAGCGACGCTTCCGCGTAATGGCTATACCGCTCAGTCCCGGGACGGTAGACGACGCCGATGAAGCGCTCCAGTAGCGGCGCGCGCAGCCGTTCGCGCAGCGTGTCGTGCATGCCGGGCCGCAGGTCGAGCAGGAAGCGCGGGAGACCCGTGCCGTGCATGCTGAATTCGACGCTGCCCCCGAGCGATGGCTGCACGGTCTTGACCTCCATCGGTCCGCCCCAATCGCTCGCCGCGGCGACCGTGCCGCTGTGCGTGCCAAACCCGATCAGCGCCGCCGCGTCGCCGAACTGCGCGCGGCACAGCTGGCCGAGATTGATCTCGTCCTGCATGCGGCCCATCTGCGTGGCGCTCGCGTCGCCGATATGCGAGTTGTGCGCCCACACGACCAGACGCGCCTGCGGCCCGCGGCTGTCGAGCGTATGACGCAGCGTGTCGAACATATGCGTGTCGCGCAAATTCCAGCTTTGCGGCCCGCCGTAGTACATCGCGCGATAGTAGTGCTCGGCGACCGCCACGAGCCGCGCGTTCTGCGCCGCGTCGAGGAAGCGCTCGCCGTCTTCGCGCGCATAGTCGAGCCGGCTTTTCAGCAGATCGCCGAGTTGCGCGACCACGTGCTCTTCGCACTGCGCGTAGCCGCCGCTCAACGCGGCGCGTCCGTACACGGCCGGATCTTTCTGCCACGGACTGAGGCACCCATAACGCTCGCGAGCGATGCACGCCGCGGCAGGGTCGACGCTGTCGAGATAGCGCAATACCGCGTCGATCGATTCGGAAAGGCTGTAGATATCGAGCCCGTAAAAGCGCGTTTCGCGCTCGGGGTGCGCGGCGTTGTGCGAGCGCAGCCACGCGACCAAGCCCATGAAGTCGGTGTTGCGCCACATCCAGGTCGGAAAGCGGCGAAACGGTCGGGACCGCCCGCCGGGCATCGGCCGATCGCGCACATGCCGGTCGACGATCGCGGCGTCGGGCCAGTCGGCCTCGACCGCGATCATCGAAAAGCCGTGCTGCTCGACGAGGCGCCGCGTGATCGCCGCGCGCGCACGGTAGAACTCCGACGTGCCGTGACTGGCCTCTGCCGAGCAGCACGACGCGATGCCCGGCGAAGCGGTCGAAAAATGCCGCGAATTCCGCGGAATCGATGTCGGGCAACGGTTCGGCCGCGTCGCGAATCGCGAGTTCGAGCGCGGCCGGCATAGGTGCGGCCGGCGTAGGCGTGAGCGGGATGGGCGTGGACGTGGATGCGGGCCGCAAATCCGCGCGCGCCGCGCCGCCTGGCTCCGGCCAGCCATCGTCGCCGACGAGCGGCACGAAGCGCACGTCGCCGAACGCATGTTCGTCGTAGTCGTGTTCGTCGCGCCGCACGATCTTCACGAGCCGCTGACGGCTCTGACTGCTGCCGACCGGCATCACGAGCCGTCCTCCCACGGCGAGTTGCATGCGCAGCGCTCGCGGCACACGCGGTCCGCCCGCCGCCGCGATGATCGCGTTATAGGGCGCATGCGCGGCAAAACCCGCGGTGCCGTCGCCGACATGCACTTCGACGTTCTCGTAGCCGAGCCGCTGCAAGCGCTCGCGCGCGCCCTCGGCGAGGCTCGCGTCGCGTTCTATGGAATCCACCCGGCCCGCGATCTCCGCGGCGATCGCGGCCGCATAGCCGGAGCCCGTGCCAATGTCGAGCACGCGATCGCCGGGCTGCAACTCGGCGGCCGCGAGCATCTTCGCGACGATGTACGGCTGCGAGATCGACTGCTCGCCGCCGATCGGCAGCGGCGTATCGTCATACGCGAATTCGCGCAGATCGGATGGCACGAATGCCTCGCGCGGCACGCGCCGCATCGCCTCGATCACGCAGTCGTCGCGCACGCCGCGTTGCACGATCTGCCGTTCGACCATCCATGCGCGCGCTTCGTCGAAATCGCTCATCGCCGCCTCCTCGCGAATGCGCAGCGCTGCGCGCGCCACGCATTGCGACGGGGCCGCGCACGAGTCCGCTGCTCTTTCACGCTTCAGCAATGAGCATACAGCCGGCAGGTGCTCGTGGCGATGCGCGAAACGTGAAGCGCGCCCGGACCGATCTTTGCTCCGCGCTTCTCGAGAGCGATTGCACGAACAAAATGCCGGTCCGAATCCGTCGCACAACAAAAGCGAAAATCATGAACATTCCCATGCAGGTCGTGTCCTTCCTCAGCTCGCGAGGTCTGAAGCTCGCGACCGCCGAATCTTGCACCGGCGGTCAGATCGCGTCGTATCTGGCGAGCGTGCCGGGTAGCGGCGCGTGTCTCGATGTCGGCTTCGTCAGCTACTCGCCATCGGGCAAAGCAGGCTTTCTCGGCGTGCGGCAAAGCACGATGAAGCAATACGGGCTTACCAGCGAAGCGGTCGCGCGCGAAATGGCCGAGGGCGCGTTGCGCCAGGAAGGCTGCTGCGCGGACATCGCGGTATCGAACACGGGGCTCGCCGATAGCGGCGCGCATGGCGGCTCCGATGACGATCCGCCACCAGGCACGCAATGCTTCGCGTGGTCGTTCCGACGGCGCGGCAATGAGTTCACCACGTTCGCCGAGACGCGGCGCTTTTCGGGCGACCGCAACGACGTGCGGTCGGCCGCCGCGCTGTATGCGCTGTCGCGCGTCGAGCATTACTTCGATCAACTCCCGCGCGTCGAGCGGGACCACTGATGAGAGACCGCGACGCGCCACCAACGCGCATTGGCGGTGGCACCGACGCCATCGCCGGCGTCGGTGTAAAGGGGCGGCGCTCGCTTACCCGGCGCGCGGCCGCGTGGCGCGCTTCGGCGGTTCCATGTCATCGCCCGACATTTCCTGCAGTTGCTCTTCGGGCGCGAGGCGCGAGCCGCGCTCGCGCTCCGCGGACTGATCGGTCGCCTCCTGCGGCACGGCAGCGTCGTCGGCCGCGCCTTCCGCCTCGATCTGCCGGCGCGCTTCTTCCCAATGGTCGTCGGCTTTCCCTTCCGGCGACGGATCGTTTTCCCAGATCTGGTACGCCCGCGTGCGAATGCGGGCTTCGAGTTCCTTGTCCATAAGTGCTTCTCCGTGAACGTGAGCGATGCCGCGGTACGGCGCCACATGCACCGTGCCCGAATGACGGCGAGCCACAGGCGAGCAAGCGTTGTTCCGCGCGGCGCGCCTTCGTTCGATGACACCCCGCTATTCGACGTGCCAATCAAATCAGCGCGCCGCCGGACTGGTGCTCGAGGAAGGCGACATCGACGACGTCAGAACGAAAACGGCGGGCGCACAGGTCCACCGCGTGCCAGTCGAGAACCAGGGCAAGCGTTTGAAGGGGAAGGGTGTCGCCAGGCGATATCGCGGCGGGCCGCGCTCACGCCTCGGGACAGGCAAGGTCGGCCGCGACGATTCGCGCACCATACTCCTCGGCGGCGAGCCGCGCTTCCTCGATACTGTTGAACGGACCGACCTCGGGTGCGCCATCGAACGGGAACAGACGGCGGCCATCCACTTTACGGCTCACCAGCAGATCGGCATAGAATCGCCCATCGGCGCTGCGGCGCGCGGTGACGTAGATGGAAAAGTCGTCGCGCGAGGCGACCCCTGCCGCCAGATACGGCGTCAGTTTCAACTTTCTCCTTGACATGGCTCTCCCCTGCTGTATCAGGCGATCTTGTTGTACCCTCCTGAAATCGATGTTAATGGACTTGTAAGGGGGTGCGCACGTCCGTAAGTGTCGACTTATGGACATGACTGTCGCAGCGACGTTTTAAACGAATCAGTGCGAGCGCCGCGCGCAAATTCAAGACTCCCATCAGGTCTTGTCGCCGACCGCGCGACTGCCCGCCTCATTCAGCCTGGCTTGCAGCGTTTGCTTGCGCGCCGCGATCTTTTCACCGAGCGCGGCGAGATCGCACCCGGTGCGCCGCAAGGCCGGAAAGAGTTCGCCTTCCTCTTCCTCGACGTGATGCCGCACGAGCTCGGACATGACCTTGAACGTCGCGTCGAAGCCTTTGTCGCCCGGCTTCAGCGTCTCGAACTTCGCGATTAGCGTTTTCACCAGAAAATGCTCGACGTAGGCTTCCTCGACATCAAGCTTGTCGTCGTCGGGCAGCGCCTGTTGCGCGGCCGGATACAACAGATCTTCCTCGATGATCGTATGCATCGTCAGCTCTTCGCACGCGCGCTGCGCCAGCGCGGCTTTGGCTTCGAGCGTGTCGCGCTCGTCGCCGGGCGATTTGCCGAAGGCGTCGAACAGTTTTTCCACGGCGCGGTGATCGGCCTCGAGCAGCGCGAGCGCATCGGGCGTGCTCGCGGTTTCGCGTCGAGCGGTGGCCTGCGTGTCGTCGGTAGCGGATCGCGTTGCGCGGTTCATGGCGGCTCCTTCAATCGGTCAAGTGTCCGCATCGAGCAAACGCCATACCGCGCCAACGGTCCCGCGGCGGTACGTCACTTGCTGCTGGTGGTCCGGCGCGGCATGTTGCGCGCTAACCTCTCCTTCCTCTTTTCAACGACTGATGAGAATCGCCCAGATCGCTCCGCTTTACGAAAGCGTGCCGCCGTTCGCGTACGGCGCCACCGAACGCGTCGTGTCGTATCTGACCGAAGAGCTGGTCGCGCGCGGCCACGACGTGACGCTCTATGCGAGCGCCGATTCAAAGAGCGCCGCGCGGCTCGTACCGATCTGCCCGCGTGGACTTTGGCGCGACGCGAACGTGTGGGACACGCAAACCCATCACATCAGGCAGCTCGCGCGCGTGATTCGCGACGCGGACCGCTTCGACGTCGTTCATTTTCACGGCGAGCCGCTGCATTTCGCGTGGGCCGAGCGCCTGCCATGCCGTACGCTGACGACGCTGCACGGCCGTCTGCTGCTGCACGATCATGGCCCGCTGTTTCGCGAATTCGCGCGCGTGCCGGTGGCGTCAATTTCCGCGAGTCAGCGCCGGCCCGTGTCGTGGGCGAACTGGCAGGGCACGGTCCATCACGGACTGCCGCTCGACCAGTTCGAATTTCAACCGATGGCCGGTTCCTACCTGCTTTTTCTCGGCCGCATGATGCCGGAAAAACGTCCCGATCTCGCGATCGAAATCGCCCGGCGCAGCGGCTTGCCATTGAAGATCGCCGCGAAGATTCATCCCGGCGAACGCGACTATTTCCGCGAACGCATCGATCCGCTCTTGCGCCGCTCGGGCGCGTTCACCGAATACCTTGGCGAAGTCGGGGGCCGCGCGCGCCGGCAATTGATCGAGAACGCGCGCGCGTTGCTGCTGCCGATCGAATGGGACGAGCCATTCGGCATGGTGATGATCGAGGCGATGGCATGCGGCACGCCGGCGATCGCGTTTCGCCGCGGCGCGGTGCCCGAATTGATCGAAGACGGCGTGAGCGGCCTGATCGTCGATAACGTGGACGAGGCCGTGCAAGCGGTTGCGCGCATCGACAGCATCGAGCGCGGCGCGTGCCGCCGCGCGTTCGAGCGCCGCTTCACGGCCGCGCGCATGACCGACGACTATCTGACGATCTACGACACGCTGCTCGCGCACGACACGAGCGGCCGCGCGCGAGCAACGGGCAGTCAGCCCGCGCCGGAGTAATCGCGTTAACCGGACCGCCCGCGCAGCGCATCGGCGAAGCGCACCATGAGATCGTGCATGGCGCTTTCGTGAGCCGGCTCGGGACGCTCGCCGTTCTTCGCGGCACACACCAGCATCGACGTCCACTTGCGGACCAGATTCACGAACTGGGTCGATTCGCCCGGCAGCTGATGTTGCACGACATTCGTCATATGCATTGTGCGAGCTTCGCGCGGCGCTTTCGGCCCGCGTGCCCGGATTGTGGCGGAGGCTGAAAACCGCCGTCGCCAAAAGAACGCTTTTACCGGCAACGCCCAAAAAATGCAGCGACGGCATATGGCTTGCTCGTTTGTTTGACTAACAGGAAAGGTCCGCTTTCACGCCCCGCTTCCACGTCCCGGAGCCTACTTGACCCACCGCGACTTCATCGTAATCGGCACGTCCTCGGGAGGGGTCGATGCGCTGCGTTCGCTTGCCTCGCAGCTTCCCGTCGATATGCCCGCCAGCATCGCCGTCGTGCTGCATATCGGCGCGCATGGCAGCATGCTGCCCGCGCTTCTGAACCAGGCCGGACCGCTACCCGCCAAGCACGCACAGGATGGCGAACATTACGCGCCCGGCAGAATTTACGTGGCGCCGCCCGATCGGCACCTCGTCGTCGAGGATGGGCTACTGCGGCTTCTGCACGGCGCGAAAGAGAACTTCGCGCGCCCGGCGATCGACCCCCTCTTTCGCACTGCGGCCGCCCAGATAGGGCCACGCGCGATCGGCGTGATCCTGACCGGCCTGCTCGACGACGGCACCGCGGGCCTCGAAGCAATCCAGGCGTGCGGCGGCGCGACGCTCGTCCAGGACCCGGCCGACGCGTTCGCGAGCGAGATGCCGCGACATGCATCGCCGTTTGCCGACCACGTGCTGCCGCTCGATCAAATGGGGCAATGTTTGGTAAAACTGACCGGCGGCAACGCCAGCGCGCCGGGAAAAAACGGCCGTGCGCGGCGCGAGGCGACCGATCGCATCGTTCTCGAACAAGACGCGTGGCTGGCCGGCACTACGGCATTCGAAGCAATCAGGGGACTCGCGACGCCCTCGACTTTCACATGCCCCGAATGCAACGGCACGCTGTGGCGCATCACCGGATCGCGGGTGATGCGTTATCGCTGTCATACCGGTCATGCGTATTCGGCCGCGTCGCTCGGCGACGGCCGCATGACGGATGCCGAGGACTTATTGCGCAAAGCGCTGCGTGCGCTGCGCGAGCGCGAAATGTTTAGCCGCGAGTTGCGCGACCATTTCGCCAAAACCGGAGATACCGCCGCGCAACAGCGCGAGGAGGATAATGTGCTGCGCGCGAGGCACGCGGCCGAACTGCTGCAGTCGATGCTGATGGAAAAATGAGTGCCATGCGGGATAATAGCCGTCCGAGCCAGCAAGAAATGGGCTCGTCGCCCTATAAAAATCCACCGCTGAACACTATCCTTTCCAAGAAGGGACACGCAGCCATGTCAAAGAAGCGAGGGCAAACTCTGCCTAGCCAGGCACTGTATCCGATCGTCGGTATCGGCGCATCGGCGGGGGGGCTTAACGCGCTGACGGAGTTCTTCGAGGCGCTGCCCGCGCGCACGTCGATGGCCTTCGTCGTGGTCGTTCACCTGTTGCCGGATCACGAAAGCAATCTGGCCTCACTGCTGCAGAAAGTCACCAGCATGTCCGTGCAGCAGGTCACAGGCCCCACGCCGATCGAATCGGACCACGTCTATCTGGTCGCGCCCTCGTTCGAGATGATCATGGTCGACGGCTACCTGCGCGTCACGCGGAAGCTGCCCGAGGAAGGACGCCGCGCGAGCATCGATCTGTTTTTCCGCACGCTCGCCGAGGCGCACCGCGAACGCGCGATAGGCATCGTGATGTCGGGAGCGGGCTCGGACGGCTCGGTCGGCTTGTCGCGCATCAAGGAAATGGGCGGCATCACGCTCGTGCAGGACCCTTCCGAGGCCGAATACGACAGCATGCCGCGCAGCGCAATCGCGACCGGCATGGCCGACTTCGTGATGACCGCGGCCGAGATGCCGCAACGGCTGCTCGATCTGTGGTCCACCGCGCGGGAAATCCATCTGCCGGCCGCGGAGGCGGACGAGCCCGAGGAAGACACGGTCAACGAGTCGGCCGAGCGCGCGCTGCGCGAAATCATGGTGATTCTGCGCACCCGCACCGCACACGATTTCCGACATTACAAACGGGCTACGGTTCTGCGGCGTATCGAACGCCGGCTGCAGGTCAACGGCATTACCGAACTGCAGGCGTATCGCGATTATCTGCATCTGCACCCTGAAGAAACCCAGGCGCTGTTGCAGGACATGCTGATCAGCGTCACCAATTTCTTCCGCGACAAGGAAGCGTTCGACGTGCTCGAACGTGAAGTATTGCCGCCCCTGTTCGAAAACCGCGGCGAACAGGACCGCATCCGCGTGTGGTCGGTGGGCTGCGCGACGGGCGAAGAAGCCTATTCGCTGGCGATGCTGCTGCAGGAACGCTCGCTGAAGTCGCCCGAGGGCCTGTCTTTTCAGGTATTCGCGACCGACATCGACGAGCGCGCCATTTCCCTCGCGCGCACCGGTGTGTACCCGGACTCGATCTCCGCCGACCTGACGCCGGCGCGCATCCGCCAGTTCTTCACGAGGGACGCCGCGCATTTCCGGATCAAGAAAGAGCTGCGCGAGCACATGCTGTTCGCCCACCATAACGTGCTGAGCGACCCGCCGTTCTCGCGGCTCGACATGATCTGCTGCCGCAACCTGCTGATCTACCTCGACCGCGAAGCGCAGATCGAAATCCTGAAGATGTTCCACTTCGCGCTGCGTCCCGGCGGCGTGCTGTTCCTCGGCAGCTCGGAGTCGGCCGACGGCGTGAGCTCGATGTTCACCGTGGTCGACAAGCGCAACCGCATCTATCGCGCGAACATGGCGGTACGCAGTGACACGCCGGTGCCGATCGCGATTTCCGGGACGATGAGCTTGCGGCCTGTGGTGACCACGGTGCAGCCGCCGGGGCGCCGCCGCTTTTCGTTCGGCGATCTGCATCAGCGGCTCGTCGAGCAATATGCGCCGCCCAGCGTGCTGGTGAGCCGCGAATCCGAAATCGTTCATCTGTCCGATCGCGCCGGGCGTTTTCTGCAGTATTCCGGCGGCGAGCCGTCGCATAACATCGTGGCCGTCGTGCGTCCGGAACTGCGGCTGGAACTGCGCACCGCGATCTATCAGGCCTTGCACACGAACCGCAGCGTCGAAGCGCGCCGCGTGCGCATCGAGCGCGATGGCCGGTCGTACTTCGTCAACATGACCGCGCGGCCCGTGCACGATCCGGAAGCGAACGCGGACTTCGTGCTGGTGCTGTTCGACGAGGTCGAGGACAGCGTGGCGAACGCCGAAACGGCGCCGGCCGACGTGCAGAAAGACCCGATCATCAGTCAGCTCGAACGGGAACTGCAACGCACGAAGGAACAGTTGCAGTCCACGATCGAGCAGTCGGAAACCTCAACCGAGGAGTTGAAGGCATCGAACGAGGAATTGCAGGCAATCAACGAGGAACTGCGCTCGGCGACCGAGGAACTCGAAACCAGCAAGGAAGAGCTGCAATCGATCAACGAGGAGTTGACCACGGTCAACGCGGAGCTGAAGTCGAAGGTCGAGGAAACCGGCAAGATCAACGACGACTTGCACAACCTGATCGCCGCGAACGACATCGGCACGATCTTCGTCGACCGCAACATCTGCATCAAGCGCTATACGCCGCGCGCAACCGATGTCTTCAGCATCATTCCGTCGGACATCGGCCGCTCGCTGCTCGACATCACGCACCGCCTCGAATACGACAAGCTCGCCGACGACGCGGCCGAGGCATTCGACTCGCTGCGCCTGATCGAACGCGAGCTGAAGAGCAACGACGGGCGCTGGTATCTCGCGCGCTTCGTGCCTTACCGCACGACCGAAGACCGCATCGACGGCGCGGTGCTGTCGTTCATCGACATCACCGGGCGGCGTCAGGCGGAAGACCGGCTGCGCGAAGGCGAGCGGTGCATGCGCATCGTCGCGGAAAGCACGCGCGACTACGCGATCATCACGTTCGACGACAACGGCGTGATCAACAGCTGGAACGCGGGCGCGGAACGGATTTTCGGCTATACGGAAGCCGATATGATCGGCCAGTCCGCCGACATCCTGTACACCGAAGAGGACCGCACCGACAACGTCGCGCAACGCGAGTTCGCCGAAGCGCGTCTGAATGGCCGCGCCGAAGAGGAGCGCTGGCATTTGCGCAAGGACGGCACGCGCTTTTTCGCGAGCGGCGTGCTGTCCCGTCTCGACGAACCGGGCATCAGCGGCTTTGCGCAGATCACGCGCGATCTCGGCGAGTTCGCCACCGACCCGATCTCGGGGCGCGGCACCCGCGTCGAATCGCTGCGCGCGGCGAGCGAGCGCGACGCACAGCGGCGCCGCGACGAATTTCTCGCGGTCGTGTCGCACGAGCTCAAGCATCCGCTGAACCTGATTTCGGCGAGCGCCGAACTGATCGCGCGCGCGCCGGAAACGCGGCAGAACCTGAACGTGTCGCGCGCGACCGATACGATCCGCCGCACCGTGATCGGCCAGGCGCAAATCATCGACGATCTGCTCGACATTTCGCGCGTGCGCACCGGCAAGCTGTCTGTCGTGCGCACCGTAGTGGACATGCGCGAGATCGTGCAGCGCGTGTGCAGCGCGGTGCAAGACGATGCCGCGCAACGCGACATCACACTCAGCGTCGAGATGACCGATGCGCCCGTGATCATTCACGCGGACCTCACGCGTATCGAGCAGATCGTGTGGAATCTGATCAGTAATGCGCTGAAATTCACGCAGCGCGGTTCGATCCAGGTGTCGTTGCAGGTCAATGATCACGGCGAGGCCGTGCTGCGCGTCATCGATACCGGCATCGGCATCGAGGCGTCGCTGCTGCCGCATATCTTCGAGATGTTCCAGCAGAGCCGCGATCCGAGTTCGCGCCGCGGGGGCCTCGGCATCGGCCTCGCGCTGGTGCGTGATCTGGTCAACCTGCACGGCGGCGCGGTGCGCGCGGAGTCGGACGGCGTCGGCCGCGGCGCGACGTTCACGGTGACGCTGCCCACCCATCGGCTCGCCACCCGCACGGGCGCGGGTATCGAAGTCGTCGCCGAGCCGCTGAAAGGCACGCGCATCCTGATGGTCGACGACGACGCCGCGACCGTCGAAACCTTCAGGCTGCTGCTGGAAAGCGAGGGCGCCGAAGTGCGGACCGCGACGAGCGGCGAGGAAGCGTTGACGATCATCAACGGCAACGCGCCCGATATCATCCTGTCCGACATCGGCATGCCGGGCATGGACGGTATGGAGTTCATCGGCAAGCTGCGCGGCATGCCGACGATGAAGTCCGTGATCTGTATCGCGGTCAGCGGCTTCGGCCAGCAGGCGGACGTCAGCGCGGCCGAACACGCGGGCTTCGACGCGCACCTGAAAAAGCCGGTGGTTCTCGAAGAGCTGATGAGTATTTTCGCGCGGCTGCGCGGCTGAACGAGCGGCCTGGCGGGGCCCAACGGGTCTATCCGTTGCTTTGCGA